>NZ_JAOWHK010000035.1:0-408493 GCF_030332665.1 Citrobacter sp. Cpo090
CTCAGAAGTGAAACGCCGTAGCGCCGATGGTAGTGTGGGGTCTCCCCATGCGAGAGTAGGGAACTGCCAGGCATCAAATTTAGTGTGCTGATATGGCTCAGTTGGTAGAGCGCACCCTTGGTAAGGGTGAGGTCCCCAGTTCGACTCTGGGTATCAGCACCAGTTTTTCGATTAAAGTTCGGCACTTAGAAAAGAATTTGTCTGGCGGCTGTAGCGCGGTGGTCCCACCTGACCCCATGCCGAACTCAGAAGTGAAACGCCGTAGCGCCGATGGTAGTGTGGGGTCTCCCCATGCGAGAGTAGGGAACTGCCAGACATCAAATAAAAGCGAAAGGCTCAGTCGAAAGACTGGGCCTTTTGTTTTATCTGTTGTTTATCGGTGAGCGCTCTCCGGAGTAGGACAAATCCGCCGGGAGCGGATTTGAACGTTGCGCAGCAACGGCCCGGAGGGTGGCGGGCAGGACGCCCGCCATAAACTGCCAGACACCAAATAAGTGAAAAGGCCATCCGAAAGGATGGCCTTTTTGCGTTTTTATACGGAAAAAAATGCCGGATCTGTATCCGGCATATGGCTTTAATGAATAACCTGCGATAAAAACGCGCGAGTGCGTTCCGATTTGGGGTGAGCAAAAAACTCATCTGGTGGTGCCTGTTCCACAATCTCGCCAAGATCCATAAAGATCACCCGGTCAGCTACTGTGCGGGCAAAGCCCATTTCATGGGTTACACATAGCATGGTCATGCCCGATTGTGCCAGACCTATCATGGTATCCAGCACTTCTTTTACCATTTCAGGATCCAACGCTGATGTGGGTTCATCAAATAACATGATTTTGGGTTTCATACACAGTGAGCGTGCAATGGCCACGCGCTGTTGTTGTCCACCAGAGATTTGCCCGGGATATTTATGCGCATGTTCGGCAATGCGGACCCGCTCAAGGTAGTGCATTGCCAGTACTTCAGCCTCTTTTTTCGGCATCTTTTGCACCCAGATAGGCGCCAGTGTGCAGTTTTGCAAGACAGTTAAATGAGGAAAGAGATTAAAGTGCTGAAAGACCATGCCGACTTCTTGTCGGACGCGCTCAATATTGCGGATGTCTTCATTGAGTTCAATCCCATCCACCACAATGCGTCCTTGCTGATGTTCTTCCAGATGGTTAATACAGCGGATAGTTGTCGATTTACCCGAACCGGAAGGTCCGCATAATACGATGCGCTCTCCCGGTTTTACCTTCAGGTTGATGTTTTTCAGGACATGAAACTGTCCGTACCATTTGTTGACGTTTTCCAGCGTAATCATCGAGTCGGTAGACGGCATTAATAATTGGCTCATAAATTCCTCAGTGCGGTGTACGCCCGGTGTTAAAACGTTTTTCCAGATGCTGGCTGTAACGCGACATGCTGAAACAGAAGATCCAGTAAATCAGTGCGGCAAAAACATACCCTTCCGTCGACATACCCAGCCACGCAGGGTCCACAGTTGCCTGCTGTACGCTACTGAAGAGATCAAACAGACCGATGATGATGACCAGGCTGGTATCCTTGAACAGGGCGATAATCGTGTTAACCAGGCCAGGGATAACCAGCTTGAGGGCTTGCGGAAGAATGACCAGCCCCTGAGTTTTCCAGTAACCTAGCGCCAGTGATTCCGCGGCTTCATACTGACCTTTTGGTAGGGCCTGTAGCCCTCCACGAACCACTTCTGCGACATAGGCCGACTGGAAAAGAATAACGCCGACCAGCGCCCGGATAAGCTTGTCGATACTGGTTCCTTCGGACATAAACAGAGGAAGCATGACCGAGGACATAAACAGAACGGTAATCAACGGTACACCGCGCCAGAACTCAATGAAAATGACGGATAAAACCCGCACGACTGGCATATGGGAACGACGTCCCAACGCCAGTAAAATGCCCCATGGAAGCGCGCCTGCAATCCCCACGGATGCAATAATAAGCGTCAGTGTTAATCCACCCCACTGCCGGGTTTCTACGCGTTCAAGCCCGAAAAAACCCCCGTACATCAGCCACCAGACAACAATCGGATAAATGACTGCCCAGATGGCGATATAACGGCCACGGTGGGGAATGGTTTTCCAGAACATCGGAACAATAGAAACCAGACCAATCATCAGGGCCAGATTTACGCGCCAACGCTGATCGTGTGGATAAAGCCCATACATGAATTGCCCGAAGCGTTCATGGATGAACACCCAGCAGGCTCCCGCTTTGGTACAGTCTGCCCGGGTAGAACCGACCCAGTTGGCCTGAAAGAATACCCAGTTCAACAGTGGCGGGAGAAATGACCAAATCAGCCATACGCATAGCAGGGTGAGCAGGCTATTTGACCAACTGGAGAACAGGTTTTTACGCACCCAGAGTAGGCAGCGGCTTGCCGGGTTACTGCGCTGGCGCGAGGGGTGAGACAGCAGTGCTTTTGTCATCATGGCTCCTTAGCGCTCAATCAGTGCAATACGGCGGTTATAAATATTCATCAGCAAAGAAATACTCAGACTGATGATCAGGTACACCGACATGGTGATGGCGATCGTTTCAATGGCTTGCCCTGTTTGATTGAGTACCGTACCGGCAAACAGTGAAACCATGTCCGGGTAGCCAATGGCGGCCGCAAGAGAAGAGTTCTTGACGATATTCAGGTACTGGCTGGTCAGTGGGGGAATGATGACGCGTAGCGCCTGTGGGATGATTACCTGGCGTAGCGTCACCGGATTTGGCAGACCCAGCGAGCGTGCGGCTTCATGTTGGCCATAAGGAACGGCCTGAATGCCCGCCCGAATAATTTCTGCAATAAATGCCGAGGTATATACCGAAAGCGCCAGAGTCAGTGCTGCCAGTTCGGGAATAAGCACCATACCGCCACGGAAGTTAAAACCACGAAGCGCGGGAATATCCCAGTGAAGCGCAGCGCCAAACATCCACTGTGAAATTACCGGTAAAAGTACGATCAACACCAGAGCCGTGGGCCAGGTCCGACGTAGCTGACCGGTTTTGGTCTGATGCATTCTGTTGAAGCGAAATAATCCGATGGTGACGACGATAGCGATAACGACAGCGGTGCAAAAGGCAAAAAAACCTTCTCCCATTTGCGGGGCCGGAATATAGAGCCCCCGGTTACTCAGGAACATCAAATCCAGCGCGTTAACAGCCTGGCGTGGGCCGGGCAGGTTACGTAATACGGCGAAATACCAGAAAAAGATCTGCAGCAGCGGCGGTATATTGCGGAACGTTTCGATGTAGATCGTCGAGAGTTTTCTCAATAACCAGTTATCTGACAGGCGTGCCAGTCCGAGAAAGAAACCGAGAATTGATGCGAAAACAATACACAATGCAGAAACTAACAGCGTATTGAGCAGACCGACCACAAAGACACGACCATACGTATCGCCTTGCTCGTAATCGATCAAATGCTGGACAATACCAAATCCGGCGCTGCGATCGAGAAAAGAAAACCCCGAGGTAATACCGCTATTGTTCAGGTTATTTATCGTGTTATGAATGAGATAGACCGCAATGCTGATAACCGCAATGACGGCGAGTATTTGAAATAACCAGGCGCGGACCGCAGGGTTAGAAAAGGATAATGATCCTTTTACGGTTGAGCGGCGATGGAACATAAGAAAACCTCAGTAACTATGACTCTGGGCTGAGCGCCGCAGTTGCGGCGCCCGTTACATCACTACGCATTAGCGCACCGGTGGCGCATATTGAATGCCACCGTTATTCCAGAGGTTGTTCTGTCCACGTTTGATCTTCAGCGGACTTTCCGATCCAACGTTACGTTCAAAGATCTCCGAATAGTTACCAACTTGCTTGATAATGTTGTAGGCCCACTTGTTATCAAGCTTCAGATCCTTGCCATAATCCCCTTCTTTACCCAACAGGTGTGCCATATCCGGTGTTGCTGGATTAGCCGCTTTTTCATCGACGTTTTTCGAGTTAACACCCATTTCTTCCGCATTTAGCATGGCGAATAGCGTCCAGCGAACAATGGAGAACCACTCATCGTCCCCACGACGTACGACAGGTCCCAGCGGTTCTTTCGAAATAACTTCTGGCAGGACGATCCACTCCGCAGGATTGCTCAGCTTGATGCGTAGGGCATATAGCTGAGACTGGTCGGAAGCCAGCGTATCGCAACGTCCAGATTCCAGAGCTTTGGCTGATTCATCCGAGCGGTCAAAGGTGACGGGGGTGTACTTCATCTTGTTGGCTTTAAAGTAGTCGGCTACGTTCAGTTCGGTATCGGTTCCCGCCTGAATACAGACTGTCGCGCCATCCAGTTCTTTAGCGCTCTTCAGACCTGCTTTATTGTGGGTAAGAAAGCCAATACCGTCGTAATACGTTACGCCAGTGAAGGACATACCCATACCGGCATCACGAGAAGAGGTCCACGTGGTATTACGAGAGAGCATGTCGACTTCACCAGACTGTAATGCGGTAAAGCGTTCCTTGGCGGTGAGCGGGGTATATTTTACTTTGCTATCATCGCCAAATACGGCGGAGGCCACGCCACGACATACATCAACATCAATACCCGAGAACTTGCCGCTTGCATCGGCGTAAGAAAAGCCAGGCAAGCCGTCGCTGATCCCACATTGCACAAACCCTTTTTTCTTTACGGCATCAAGTGTTGCGCCGGCATGTGCCTGATTTGCAACAGCAAGCAGTACACCGGCCGCAGCCAGGCTGGCGATTATCATCTTTTTCATAGAGCATCCTGTGTGGAGGAATTATTGTTATGGAAACGTTCTGAAAACGTCTTTTACCTGTCTGTGGCTTTGGCCATACTCTTTTAAGCAAAGGTAGTGCCAGTTTTTTTGCGCCTGATTATTCGACGCAATATGCAGAGTGTAGACAGGAAAAAATAAATGCAGCGCCCTGAAGTGGTGCAAAATTGAAACGTAAGCCACATTTCGGCGCAAAAAATTTAAAAATCATACAGGACGCGTGATAACGATTTCTGGCGTTAATATTAATGGCGTGAGAATAATGAATAGAAAATATGGTGTTACGAAAAACAGAAAAAATGCTAATTTCAAATCGTGGATGTGTGAGGGAACTCTATAATAATTTTATTATATGCCTGCTGCTATTAAGCAACGTTTTGTCTTATATGTAGATTTTATGCTTATTGCTAAAAGCGCGGTAATAACCGCGCTTTTAAGATGATTTATTTGGTCAGGGCGACAATCCCAAGCGTCAGTCCGGCAACGGCTGCAGCACCTCCGGCGATGGCTCCGGCTGTTTCCCAGTTATCCTGGGTGGTGCCTTTCATACAGGTATTGGTATGAACCAGGCGCCCCTGATCGTCGTATACAGGTACGCAAGGAGAATCGTGTGCACAGCCAGCCAGGAATGCGGTAAGCAATGCAACTGATATTAATCTTTTCATGGTGTTACCTCAAAATAAGCGTTTCGCTAATTAAGCAAAGACAAACGCTAAGCCATCTGCGAACTCGGTGATTATTTTACCACTTCTTAAAAAAGGACTGACATGAGGAATAATCTCAATTCATGTGGATTGTAAAAATAATGGATAAAAAGAAAGGTTGCAGGTGAGTTTAGAGGGATAGTTTAAATGAAATAAATGGCTATCTTACTAATAAATAAAGAGGAGCATCGTAGGTGAAAAAGGCGTCCGTAGACGCCTTTATTTTACAAATTAATCGTTGTGCCGACTAAAACGCCGTCTTACGACAACAAAGAACACGGGGACGAAGAAGATAGCCAACAATGTTGCGGTCAGCATTCCTCCCATAACACCTGTACCGACCGCATTCTGCGCACCACTACCTGCTCCGTGACTGATAACCAGAGGCATAACCCCCAGAATAAAGGCCAGGGATGTCATCAGGATAGGACGAAGACGCATACGCGATGCCTCCAGCGTCGCTTCAATCAACCCCTTGCCTTCTTTATCCATCAGGTCTTTGGCAAACTCGACGATCAGGATGGCGTTCTTAGCCGAGAGGCCGATAGTGGTTAGTAAGCCAACCTGGAAATACACATCGTTATTCATCCCACGCAGTGATGCAGCTAACAATGCGCCCACAACACCGAGCGGTACAACCAGCATCACTGAGAAAGGTATAGACCAGCTTTCATACAATGCGGCAAGGCAAAGGAAGACAACGATTAGCGAGATGGCATACAGCGCAGGCGCCTGGTTACCCGACAGCCTTTCCTGATAGGACATCCCCGTCCAGTCATGACCAATACCGTTTGGCAGTTTTTCCGCCAGACTTTCCATCAGCGCCATTGCTTCACCGGTGCTTCGCCCTGGTGCCGCTTCGCCCAGTATTTCCATGGATGGCATACCGTTGTAACGTTCCAGACGCGGTGAACCATAAATCCAATGTGATGCACTGAACGCAGAGAACGGAACCATTTCGCCATTGGCACTGCGGATATACAGATTATTGATGTCCGCTGGCAGCATGCGGTATTTTGCATCCCCCTGGACGTAAACTTTCTTCACACGGCCACGGTCAATAAAGTCGTTAACGTAGTAACCGCCCAGCGATGCGGAGATAGTTTCGTTGATATCCGACAGCGATACCCCCAGTGCCTGTGCTTTCTCCTGATCAACATCCAGCTTAAACTGCGGAGTATCTTCCAGCCCGTTAGGACGAACGCGAACCAACAGATCGGGGTGTTTAGCCACCATCCCCAACAGTTGGTTACGTGCTTGCGTCAACGCTGTATGTCCCAGACCGCCCTGATCGATCAGCTCGAAATCGAAGCCGGTTGCGGTACCCAATTCAACAATAGCGGGCATATTGAAGGGGAAGACCAACCCATCGCGGATCTGGCTGAACGCGCGTGTGGCGCGTGCAATGACCGCTTCAACACTATTTTCCTCGCCGCTGCGTTCATCCCAGGGCTTGAGGCTAACGAATGCCAGACCTGAGTTTTGCCCCTGGCCGCTGAAGCTAAAACCGTTAACCGTGAAGACGCTTTCGACGTTAGCTTTCTCATTGGTCAGGTAGTACTGAGTAACCTGATCCAGTACTTTCTGGGTGCGTTCTTGCGTAGCGCCTGCCGGAAGTTGAATCATTGTCATAAATACACCCTGATCCTCCTCAGGCAGGAAGGAGGTCGGCAGGCGCATAAACAGAACTGCCATTCCGATGACGATTACCAGGTAGACGACCAGATAACGCCCGGTTTTACGCACAATACCGCTGACGCTATTGGTGTAGTGATTGACGCTGTGATCGAATTTGGCATTAAACCAGCCAAAGAAACCGCTTTTTTTCTCGTGATGCTCAGCCGATACCGGCTTCAGCAGCGTTGCACAAAGCGCAGGAGTCAGGATCAGCGCGACCAGTACAGAAAGCGCCATGGCGGAAACGATGGTGATGGAGAACTGCCGATAGATAGCCCCGGTTGAACCGCCAAAGAAGGCCATCGGGATAAATACCGCAGACAGCACCATGGCAATACCAACCAGCGCCCCCTGTATTTGCGACATGGATTTTTCCGTCGCCTCTTTGGGCGGCAGATTATCTTCCATCATCACGCGTTCTACGTTTTCCACCACCACTATCGCATCATCGACCAATAGGCCGATGGCGAGCACCATGCCGAACATCGTCAGGGTGTTTATCGAGTAGCCAAACGCGGCAAGTACGGCAAATGTGCCCAACAATACGACAGGTACGGCGATGGTTGGAATGAGCGTTGCCCGGATGTTTTGCAGGAACAAATACATGACCAGGAACACCAGTACGATCGCTTCAAACAGCGTTTTTACCACTTCATGAATGGAGATAGTCACAAATGGCGTCGTGTCGTACGGGTAGACCACCTTCATTCCCTGCGGGAAGAATGGTTGCAGTTCAACCAGCTTGGCTTTAATAGCGTTAGCGGTATCCAGCGCGTTTGCCCCGGTTGCCAGCTTGATCCCAAGACCGGATGCAGGTTTACCGTTAATACGTGCCACGACGTTGTAGTTTTCCCCACCCAACTCGATGCGCGCGACGTCTTTCAGGTGAACAACCGAACCATCGCTGTTCACGCGTAAAGTCACTTTTCCGAACTCTTCAGGGTCTTTCAGTCGCGTTTGCGCAATGATAGAAGCGTTAAGCTGCTGGTTAGGTAATGCAGGCGTCCCCCCTAACTGACCTGCGGCAATCTGATCGTTCTGTACCTTCAACTGATTGATCACATCAACCGGCGTGAGCTGATATTTGTTCAATAAGTTTGCATCCAGCCAGATGCGCATGGCGTACTGTGCACCAAACAGCTGCACGTCACCCACGCCATTCAGACGGCTGATTGAGTCTTTAACGTTCGAAGCGACGTAGTCGGAAATGTCATCCTGCGTGGTTTGTGGGTTGTCAGAAACAAAACCCGCGACCATCAAAAAGCTGCTACTCGATTTCTCGACGCTGATCCCTTGCTGCTGAACTTCTTGCGGCAGTAACGGAGTGGCGAGCTGCAGTTTATTTTGTACCTGCACTTGTGCGATATCGGGATCGGTACCGGACTGGAAAGTCAGCGTAATAGTCACACTTCCGGCCGAGTCGCTGGTGGAAGACATATACATCAGGTTATCGATACCATTCATATTCTGTTCGATAACCTGTGTGACTGTATCCTGAACCGTCTGCGCATCTGCACCAGGGTAGGTGGCAGAAATGGCGACCGCAGGAGGCGCAATGGTCGGGTACTGCGCCACGGGCAGTTGCATGATTGCCAGAGCCCCCGCCATCATCAGAATGATGGCCAGTACCCAGGCAAAGATAGGACGCCTGATAAAAAAGTTAGCCATGTCCGGTTACCTTATTGGGCTTTCGTGGCAGGGGTTTCGGTATCGGCGGTTGCTTTAACCTGAACGCCTGGACGTGCTTTCTGTAAGCCGCTCACGATAACTTTGTCACCCGGTTGCAGGCCTTCGCTGATGAGCCATTTGTCGCCAATGGCTTGTGCGGCAACGACTGCGCGAGACTCAACCTGACTCTTGTCATTGACGACCATTACGGTGGCATCGCCGCGAGGCGTACGCGTTACCCCCTGCTGCGGAACAAGAATGGCATTCGGCTGGACGCCTTCATCAATGCGTGCGCGCACAAACATGCCTGGCAACAGCGTGTGCTGCGGGTTAGGGAACACGGCTCTTAGGGTGATTGATCCAGTGCTTTCATCAACCGTCACATCGGAAAACTGCAAAGAGCCTTTTAGCGGGTATGACTGACCATTTTCCATCACCAGTTCGACAGTACTGCTGGCGCTGTCTTTATGCAGACTCCCTTGTTCAACGGACTGTTTGAGGCGCATAAAGTCGTTACTGGACTGTGTTACGTCGACGTAAATGGGATCGAGCTGTTGAACGGTAGCAAGCTCAGTGGCCTGGCCATTCGTGACTAATGCACCTTCGGTGACGTAAGATTTACCGATGCGTCCGCTAATCGGCGATGTCACTTTGGTGTAGGCCAGATTGATACGCGCGCTTTCGACCGCCGCTTTTGCCGCGATCACGGAGGCATCGGCCTGGCGAGCATCAGCAATTGCCTGATCGTACTCTTGCTGGCTGATGTACTTGGTGCCAACCAATGGCACATAGCGTTTTACCGTTAAATGCGCGATTGCAGCCGCCGCTTCACTCTTCGCCAGTTCACCTTTGGCGCTGTCATAGTCAGCCTGATAAGTCGCGGGATCGATCTGATAAAGTGACTGTCCGGCTTCAATATCGCTTCCCTCAGTGAAATTCCGTTTAAGCACTATCCCGCTGACCTGGGGACGGACTTCTGCAATTCGGAATGCCGTTGTGCGCCCGGGTAATTCGGTCGTTACGGCTAAAGGAGCCTTTTCGACGACATGGACAGTCACCTGCGGCTCTGCGGGATGAGCTTGTGTTTCTCCCTGATCGTTACAACCGGCGAGTAATGCAGCGGAGACGATGATGAATGAGGGCAGGAGTGAAAACCTGGCATTTTTCGTCATTTCTATTCCTTAAAAAACCGAACGCTCGTTATTAACCGGGTAATGCAGGGGCGATAACGCGCACAAGAAAAAAATAATAGTTGGCTATCCTACAAATTATTAGCTTGCGATGTAAGCAATACTTATTTATGGGCGCGATGCACGGCACGTAAAAGCAAAAAAAAGATTAATCGATAGCTGTTTCATTGTGGTGTTAATCGCAATACTATGATGCGCATAAACACAAATTGAAATAAGTATTTGGTTTGTGAATATATTGGTTGTTGATATTTGTTTTGTTTATTCGTGTGCAAAGTCCGTAATAATATTTTTTAGAACTCGTTTAAATAAATGCTAAGTGATACATTTGTTCCGTATCGCAAATATTAGATAAGAAAGTTAATCATTCTCTACTCTACCTCAGACAGTCGGAACCATGGCCAGAAAAACGAAAGCTGATGCCCTCAAAACGCGGCAGCACCTGATAGAAACGGCAATTGTACAGTTCGCCGCACGCGGCGTAAGCAATACGACGCTAAACGACATTGCGGATGCCGCCAGCGTGACGCGTGGCGCGCTCTATTGGCATTTCGAAAATAAAACTCAATTGTTTAATGAGCTATGGTTACAACAACCACCTTTACGCGATCTTATTCAGGAAAAGCTAATTTGTCGTTGGGGTGATAACCCTTTACAGCGATTGCGAGAAAAGTTTGTGGTGGGGTTGCAATATATTGCAGAGAACCCTCGTCAGCAGGCATTAATGCAGATTTTATATCATAAGTGTGAATTTCATAACGAGATGATATCTGAGCAGGCTATTCGCGATAAAATAGGTATCAGTCATCAAAGCATTCGTGATTCCCTACAAAAGTGTGTAGATGACAATCTGATTGCCACCACTCTTGATTTAGATGTCATCATCATTATTTTGCACGGTAGCTTTAGCGGAATTATAAAAAACTGGCTAATGAATCCAGTGAGTTATGATCTATATGGGCAAGCTCCAGTATTAGTTGATAATGTATTAAAAATGTTAAGCCCAGACGGTAGCGTCATGCAATTAATGCAGAGTGAGAACCAGGTCGGATAGTTTTTACAGCCAGAGGCTGAAGGCTGTTGAAGCGTTACCTACAGTGCTATTCGAGGTCGACGCAGTTGACCAGCTTAAGGGGATTCACTGAGTTCATATTCCGGCACTTGTCGTGCTCTGTTGTCATCAGCTCTATCCATTGGATGAGCAGCGCATCAAAAAGAAAAACGAATACCGCAAAAACAACCAGCCACCAATACTTGCGAATCATTCCTAAACCCTGTGTATTCATGCCCAAGCGTGCAGGGAATATACACGAAATTTTTTAGCTGAAAAGCAGACTTACAATGCCTTTACTTTGTTGAAAGATCGCCACTCTTTGCCGTCAATCGACTCTTTTTAGACAGGTTTTTTGTCTTACGTTTTTTCACCTTGGCAAGCTCAATTTCTGAAAAATGAGAACCGATACTCAGTCTTCTGAGCCCCATTTTTACGTATTCAGTATTGATCTCAATCCCGATGAACTTGCGACCCAATTCCACGGCGGTGGCACCGGTGGTGAAGCTGCCGGCAAACGGATCCAACACCCAGTCATCTGGGTTCGAGGATGCCAGAATTATACGCTCCAGGAGGGCTTTGGGTTTCTGGGTGGGGTGGTTTTCGTATTCGTCCATCAGATAGCGAACGCGTGGGAATTCCCAGACATTGCCCGGCACTTTTTTTTGATTGTATGGCTGCGGTGGGTTTTTTCTGTAGTCTATTAGCGCGCGTTTAGCGCCAGTTTTGGCTTCAACCAGAATATCGTCACGATTAAATGTGTAATTTTTCTGATCTTTTACCATCATCAGGATCGGTTCATACATCGAACCAAAGTAATTTTTGGCCTGTACCCCTGAGCTATCGTATGACCACACGATGCGGCTCTTGATAGTAAAAAGCGGGCGGCATTTGAGGTCGATGTACGGCATGTTCTCCGTACTGTTCATGATGTACATGGTGCCGTGCGGTTTGAGAATGCGATGGCACTCGTCGATGCACTCAAACAACCACGCGAGAAAGGTCTCTTCGTCCCAGGATTCCACCATCCCATCAAAGTCTTTCCCGATGTTATAAGGAGGGTCGGCAAAAATGAGTTCGACGCTTTCAGACGGCAGTTTTTTTAGTTCAGTTAGCGCATCACCCAGGATTATCTTTTTAGATTCATCGCCAAAATAGACAGGTTCACATCTCGCGTTCATCGCCAAAGCCTCCCGTGTGACGTCAATAAAAAAGGCGCTTCCCCATGCCGAGTAGCGCCTTTTAAAACAAACATTTAACTGATTAGTATCAGTTCATGCCGTATTTTTTCAGTTTTTTACGCAGCGTACCACGGTTGATGCCCATCATCAGGGCAGCACGGGTCTGGTTACCGCGGGTGTATTGCATCACCATGTCCAACAGGGGCTGTTCTACTTCAGCCAGTACCAGCTCATAGAGATCATTAACATCCTGACCATTCAATTGAGCAAAATAGTTCTTCAGTGCCTGTTTAACCGAGTCACGCAGGGGCTTTTGAGTTACCTGGTCCTGAGAGTTAACGGTAGAAACGGTCAGTACGTCAGAATTTACGCGTTGTTCGAACATAGTTCTGTCAGCTCTTTATTTCTGTTTACGCAAAATTTTCGAAGTATGCCTCCAACGCCGCCAGCTGTTCGCTGGAATCTTCAATGGCGTTGAATGTGCGCCGAAACTGGTCATCCGGAGCGTGTTCCTGGAGATACCAGGATACGTGTTTACGCGCAATTCGGTACCCTTTTGCCTGACCATAAAAGTCGTGCAGTTCCCGAATGTGCGCACAAAGCAAGCGCTTCACCTCTGCCAGAGGCAGCGGGGGCAGCAGCTCCCCAGTGTCCAGATAATGCTGGATTTCCCGAAAGATCCAGGGTCTTCCCTGAGCTGCACGTCCTATCATCAGGGCATCCGCCCCCGTATAGTCAAGTACAGCTCTGGCTTTATGCGGGTCAGTAATGTCGCCATTCGCGATAATCGGAATGGAAACTTTCTGCTTAACTGCCCGAATACTGTCGTACTCAGCATCTCCATTGAACAAACAGGCGCGGGTGCGTCCATGAATGGTCAGAGCCTGAATGCCACAGTCTTCAGCCAGTTGGGCAATCTCTACGCAGTTACGGTGTTCCGGAGCCCAGCCGGTGCGAATCTTGAGTGTGACAGGAACGTCCACCGCATTGACGACCTCGGTTAGTATCGATTTCACTAAATCCGGGTACTGCAAGAGGGCTGAACCTGCGAGCTTACGATTCACTTTTTTAGCCGGACACCCCATATTGATATCAATAATCTGGGCGCCGCTTTCCACGTTAATACGTGCGGCATCGGCCATCTCAACAGGGGCGCTACCGGCAATTTGCACCGTGCGAATTCCTGGCTCATCAACGTGCACCATCCGTAAACGAGACTTGTCACTTTCCCAAACCTGCGGGTTAGAAGACATCATCTCGGATACCGTCAATCCGGCTCCCATCTCATAGCACAGCGTCCTGAATGGTCTGTCAGTGATGCCAGCCATAGGTGCTGCGATCAGGCGATTTCTGAGCTGGTATTGTCCGATGCGCATGAGTTAAGAAATGACCATACTGTGACTGCAAGGCGGCGTATATTACGCATTTTTCGCACGAGATGAAAGGCCAAACTTTGACCAATCCACTGAGGTGGATCAATGAATTGCCGTAAATGTGAACGCATAAAAATATTTAATCATATAAATCATCGCATTATAAAAATGCGTCGATTTTATATACACATATAATTTTGCGTAACTTCTCATTTTTTCTTCAGCAGCAGAAGGTACTGGCAAGATATTCTGCTGAATTAATCAGCAAATTACCTCGCCATTGTGTGATCACTGCCTCATTTTAGTACAGGATCTCGGTATCCACTGAATGGCTGTCCGTGATCTCGCGTTCATTCAACGGCTGCAGCGGGCGATTGTTCGCTGGCCCAACAATGGAGTGAAATTTATCCAACTGTTCGGCTGAAAGAGCAACAGGCGTTTTCAGGATAGCCCATGTGACGCCTTCGGTGCAGGGAGGCGTTGTTAACGAACCACGATACCGCCAGTAGGTTTTATTGTCGGGTAAAAGCTGATTGATATTAACTGGTGAGAAGATGGGCATACTGCTGTCCTCCATGGTTGGAAAGGACTCCCACAAATTTTGAATCGCCTGGTTCGGTTCGCCGACCTCAAACATAACCGCTACGATAGCGATGTCTCCGGATTGATTTTTGTGGAGCAGCTGCAGCTCCAGCGGGTAGGTTTTACCATCGAGGGTATGTTCGCTCGGGGCATGAAAATCAAATTGTTTTAAATAATAAAGCGTTTCATCAATTTCAATAGAATTAGAAGCATAGCTACTCATCGTTGCCTGCAACGTATGGTTAATGCTCCGAAATCTGGTTGGGCCATCGACGTACTGTATGTTGAGCGCGGGAAGACCGAGTTTACTGGCAGTGGTGGTCTGGATGTCTATGGGGGATTGGTTTATGCCTGTCTGGCACGTTGCATACTCGTTGCTAATTTCTCCCCACTGAGCAGGGCCGGTTTCTCCGGTATAGCCCCATGGTGCGGCCAGCGTGGTCAGGGGCATCAGGCATGTTGCCAGTAAAGTTGTGGTAAAACGGTTGAAACGCATGCATACACTCAACGAAAGGCAATATAAAATTAACAAAATCAATTAAATATTATATCTCGATGGGGTGTGTTGCTGTGCTGGTCAATTGTCTGAAAATAGCGTGGTCAGGTAACCACGCCGGAAGGTGTTACTCCACGATCGCGCGACCATTAAGCTGTTGTGTTGGCCGGTTGTTGTTGTTGTGATGCATTGCCTGAGTGAATTTTTTAAGCTGCGCTTCGGAAAGCGTCATTGGGTGTTGCAGGACAATCCAGGTTACGCCTTCGGTGCAGGGTGGTGTCGTCAGGGAGCCGCTGAAGCGCCAGTAGGTTTTATTGGTCGGTAGCAGTGCGTTAAGATCCATCTGAGTGGTTACTTTGACCTCCTGATCCGCTTTTTCAGGCATTGTTGTCCATAGCTTATTCAGTTCTGCATTTTCTCCTCCAACATCGAACATTACCGCGACGACGGCTACATCCCCTTTCGCATCTTTGTGTACCAGATGTGCTTCCATAGCGTAATGTTTGCCATGAACGGTATTTTCACTCGGTGCGTGAAAGTGGAACTGCTGCAGGGTGAATGGCGTTCCATCGAGGGTAACGGTGTTTTTGGTCGAGGTCGTCAGACCCGCCTGGAGGGTATGACCATTGTTGATGAATGTAGTGGGTCCATCAATGTAGTGAACGTTCAGCGGTGGGAGATGCGCTTTAAGCGTAGTGTCGATGTTAATGGGGGATTGGTTCATCCCAGTCTGGCAAGTTTTATACTCCTCGCTGAGTGCGCCCCAGTGTTCAGGAGCGCCTTCCCCCTCATAGCCCCAGTGAGAGGCAAATACCGTTACGGGCATGATGCTTAGGGCCAGTAGCCCTGCCTTACCAAAAGTTGCTTTCATGTAATTCGTCCAATGAATGATAAATTCTTTTTTATATTTTAACTTCAATGAGTTAAGCGTTTATCTTAGCATTGTGACGTTGGCTGGGAGAGACAAAAAAGGGGAAACGTGGCCTACAGAGAGGCCACGAGAAGGGATTATTTTTTCTGGCCGGTAATGCGACACCACTCTTCTTTCTCGATAACCGGATCGAGCGTAAAGAGATCGGCATAGGCTTCACAGACGCTTTCTGCCTGGCTGGCAAGAATACCAGAAAGCCCCAGCAAACCGCCCTCAACGGGCAGCACGCTGATTAACGGAGCCAGTTCACGTAATGGGCCAGCAAGGATGTTGGCGACCACCACGTCGGCTTTCATCGCCTCTGGCTGGTCTTTCGGCAGATAAAGCTCCAGACGCTCAGAAACACCATTACGCTGGGCGTTATCACGGCTGGCCTGAATCGCTTGCGGATCGATATCCACGCCAATGGCTTTCGCCGCACCCAGCTTCAGTGCCGCAATGGCAAGAATGCCGGAGCCGCAGCCAAAGTCGATAACCGTTTTACCGTTAAGATCAAGACCGTCCAGCCATTGCAGGCACAGAGAGGTAGTGGGGTGCGTGCCTGTACCAAACGCCAGACCTGGGTCCAGCATCACGTTGACAGCATTCTCATCCGGGACATCGCGCCAGCTTGGGCAAATCCACAGACGTTCACCAAAGCGCATCGGGTGGAAGTTATCCATCCATTCGCGTTCCCAGTCTTTGTCTTCGAGCTGTTCGATTTTATGCGCGAAGCCTTCACCCAGCAGCGGGTGCTGTTCCAGGGTGGCAACCACTTCTTTCATGTCGGTTTCTGCATCGAACAAGCCGATAACGTCGGTATCACCCCACAGGCGAGTCTCGCCCGGCAGAGGTTCAAATACCGGCGTATCATGCGTATCCTGGAAAGTAATGGAAACGGAGCCCGCTTCCATCAGCGCATCGCTCAACTCTTCAGCGTTGGCACCGGTTGTGTTCAGTTTCAGTTGGATCCATGGCATGGCAAAACTCTTTATTTATCAGTAGTCAATATGGCGACTTGCGGGACGGCAGAACCGAAACGGTTGCCGATCAGGAAAGCCAGCAAGCTTATCAGTAACGAAGGCACAATCGGATGGAAGCCCAGGTACTGAACGTTAAAGGTAGCGAGTACGGCATACAACACGCCGCCGACAATCATCGCGCTCAACGCGCCTGCTGCGTTCGCCCGCTCCCAGTACAGGCCCAGCACCAGCGGCCACAGGAAGACCGCTTCCAGCCCGCCAAACGCCAGCAGGTTAAGCCAGATAATCATCTCTGGCGGTTTCCAGGCGGCCAACAGCAGTAACGCGCCCAGCAGCAGGGTAATCACTGCAGACATGCGCTTGAGTCGGGTTTCGTTTTCCAGCTGTTCCGGGCGAAGGTTCAGGTACAGATCCTTAATGATCGTAGCGGAACTTTGCAGCAATTGGGCATTGATCGTCGACATAATCGCAGCCATCGGTGCGGCGAGGAAAATCCCGGCAGCGACCGGCGGCAGGACTTTGACCATCAGCGTAGGGATAACCAGATCCGGTACCGTCAGGTCAGGGATTACCGCCCGTCCCAGGGCGCCCGCCAGATGCATACCAAACATCAGGATCGCCACTACGATGGTACCGATGATAATACCGCGGTGTACCGCTTTACTGTCTTTATAAGAGATGCAGCGTACCGCCGTATGCGGCAGGCCAATCACGCCAAAGCATACCAGCACCCAGAATGAGGTCATAAACGTGGGTGACAAAATGTCATCAGCGCCCTGCGGCGAGACCAGTTTTGGGTCGATAGTCTGCAGGGTTACCACCGCATTGCTAAGGCCACCGGCAGCATGAACGACGCCGACCAGCAAAACGATAGTACCAATCAGCATCACCATGCCCTGCATGGTGTCGTTCAGTACGCTGGCGCGAAATCCGCCGAACGCCGTATACAATGCGATACTGACGCCAAAAATCAGCAGTCCAGTTTCGTAAGGAATGCCCGCTGCGGTTTCAAGCAAACGTGCGCCGCCAATAAACTGTACGGTCATTGCTCCGACAAAGGCGACTAACAGACTGAGGCTCGCCAGCCAGACCAGCAAACGGCTCTGATAGCGGGCAAACAGCATATCGTTGAGGGTGACGGCGTTGTAACGTCGCGCCAGAATCGCGAATTTCTTGCCGAGAATCCCCAGCGACAGCCAGACGGCAGGCAGCTGGATCATCGCCAACAGAACCCATCCCAGCCCGTATTTGTAAGCGGCGCCAGGACCGCCTATAAACGAGCTGGCGCTAATGTAGGTTGCCGTTAGCGTCATCGCTAACACGACCCCGCCCATGGAGCGGCTGCCAAGGAAATATTCATTCAGGAAGGTACCGGTAACTCTCTTACGCATGGCATAAACTGAGAGACCGAAGACCACCAGAAGATAGGCGACCAGCGGTAAAATAACTTCAAGCTGCATCGTCATCCTCCAACGGAATGTCGCGATAGATAAACTTCACCATCGCCCAGCACAGCACGATAAAAGCCAGCGGCGTTAGCAGGCAGGCCATTTCGAACCAGTGTGGTAAGCCGGTAAAACCCAGCGTTGAATCAGGTAAGTAAGCGGCCACTAACCATGTGACCAGATATAAAAGGGTTAGCCACAGCGCCCAGCGCGCCTCTTTATGGGCCTGAACAAAACGAGCGTCCATTTTTTGTCCCTTGTGGATAAAGAAAGCGGGGATTGTACCTTATGGCACGTGCGGGAGGGGAGAAAAACAAAAGGCCGGAATTTCCGGCCTTTCGGTTAACGCACGCTTACTTTTCCTGAAGTCCGAGTTTTTTCTCCAGGTAGTGGATATTGGTTCCACCGTGCTGGAAGTGCTCGTCATTCATGATACGGATCTGCAGGTCAACGTTGGTTTTGATACCGTCGATGATCAGTTCCTGCAATGCGTTTTTCATACGGGCGATAGCGACGTCGCGGTTTTCACCATAGCAGATCAGCTTACCGATCATTGAGTCATAGTACGGAGGTACGGTGTAGCCTGCGTAAATATGAGACTCCCAACGCACACCAAAACCACCCGGCGCGTGGAAACGCGTGATTTTACCCGGGCTTGGCAGGAAGGTGTTCGGGTCTTCGGCGTTGATACGGCATTCTACCGCATGGCCTTTAACCACAACTTCGTCCTGCTTGATGGACAGCGGTTGACCCGCTGCGATGCGCAGTTGCTCTTTGATCAGGTCAACGCCGGTGATCATTTCGGTTACCGGGTGTTCAACCTGAATACGGGTGTTCATTTCAATGAAGTAGAACTCGCCGTTTTCGAACAGGAACTCGAAAGTACCTGCCCCGCGATAGCCGATATCAACACAGGCTTTGGCGCAACGCTCGCCGATGTAGCGACGCAGTTCCGGGGTAATGCCCGGCGCTGGTGCTTCTTCGACAACTTTCTGGTGACGACGCTGCATGGAGCAGTCACGTTCTGCCAGATAAATCGCGTTACCCTGACCGTCTGCCAGCACCTGAATTTCGATGTGGCGTGGGTTTTCCAGGTATTTCTCCATGTAGACCATGTCGTTATTGAAAGCGGCTTTCGCTTCCGCTTTGGTCATGGAGATGGATTGTGCCAGTTCGGCATCGCTGCGCACGACGCGCATACCGCGACCGCCGCCGCCGCCGGAGGCTTTGATGATAACCGGGTAGCCGATGCGTTTAGCATGGGCGCGGTTAGCGTCCATGTCATCGCCCAGTGGGCCGTCAGAGCCTGGGACGGTTGGTACGCCCGCTTTCTTCATCGCGGTGATTGCAGACACTTTGTCACCCATCAGGCGGATAGTGTCGGCTTTCGGGCCGATGAAGATAAAGCCAGAACGCTCTACCTGCTCAGCAAAGTTGGCGTTCTCAGAGAGGAAGCCATAGCCCGGGTGAATTGCCACCGCGCCGGTGATTTCAGCGGCGCTGATGATAGCCGGGATGTTCAGATAGCTTTTTACGGACGGAGCCGGGCCGATACAGACCGTCTCATCCGCCAGCAATACGTGTTTTAAATCGCGGTCCGCACTTGAATGCACAGCGACAGTCTTGATGCCCAGTTCTTTACAGGCACGAAGAATACGCAGGGCAATCTCGCCGCGGTTGGCGATAACAATTTTATCCAACATGTTCGCCTCGTTATTCGATGACGACCAGCGGCTCGTCAAATTCTACCGGTTGACCACTTTCTACCAGAATCGCTTTAACTACGCCGGATTTGTCGGCTTCGATCTGGTTCATCATTTTCATGGCTTCAACGATGCACAGGGTATCGCCCGCATTCACTTTCTGTCCGATTTCGATGAACGCTTTAGCATCCGGGCTCGGGGTGCGGTAGAACGTACCAACCATTGGGGAGCGTACGATGTGACCACTGATTTCCGCTGCTGCCGGAGCTTCCATACTTGGAGAGGCAGTTTGTGCGACAGCGTTAGACAGAGCTGGTTGCTGCATCACTGGTGCAGCATAAGCCTGTTGCATCATCGGGAAACTTGCAGCTGGCGCTGCACGGCTGATGCGTACAGATTCTTCGCCTTCAGAAATTTCCAGTTCGGAGATGCCTGATTCTTCAACCAGCTCGATCAGTTTTTTAATCTTACGAATATCCATGAGTGGGTTCCGTACTCTTTGTTTAGTGAGATTGTGACAGGCGTTTTACCGCCGTCTGTATAGCATTTTTATAACAGTGAGTGACAAGATGCCACGCATCTCAGGCGCTGCACTGGGTGCTGCTGCCATTAAGTGAGATTGCCAGACTTGTTAGTCATTGTGCGGCTATCTTCTGCCATTTTCGGGTAAAAGACAAAATATACCTTCAATATGCGATTGTCACCCTTTCAGCGCCGTAAAAACGCTACCGGGGATAGCAAAGTCGCACATTATAACTATTTCGTAGCAATTGGCAGCTAAATACTGGTCTTATCAGGGAAGATAATCAACCGTTAACATGTAAAGAAAATCGGATCGTCCGTGTTTTGCAACGCACTGCACATATCGTGAAACTACCGCCACCACTGGCGAAACTTCTTGTAACGGCACGCTAACAGCACCGCAGCGAGCGCTGCATAAATAATCGGTTGAGGGGAGATAATTTTTACCGACCACAGATAATGTATGGGGGCCAGGATCGCCACAAGATAGACGAAGTTGTGCAAATACTGCCAGTTTTTACCCAGCTTTCGCTGTGCAGCCTGCGTAGACGTTAAGGTGAGGGCGAATAATATGACCCAACTGACAATGCCCAATGTTAAATAAGGTCGCGTAATTAATTCCCGCCCTAACAACGCCAGATTATTAATGCCCAGCTCCAGTAACGCGTAGCTGGTTAAATGCAGCGTTGCCCAGGCGAAACACCATAGCCCTAACAGGCGACGTGTGCGTATCAATAATGGCTGTTTAGCGTAGCGCGCGAGTGGAGAGACCAGCAAGGTCGCCAGCAAGAATTTCAGAGCTGTCCTACCGGTAAAGTGCTGGATATCTTTGACCGGATCGGCGCTCAGGCCGCCGTGATTTACCGCCCAAAATAGCCAGATAAACGGCAAAAAACCGGCAAGATGCAAGCAAACTTTTAGCCCGGTAATGTGCTTTGCGGTCAGACGCACTTAAAAATTCTCCTGCAAATTGAGTCCGCGATACAGTGACGCAACCTCTTCGGCATAGCCGTTAAACATCAGCGTGGGCTGACGCTGTACGTCCAGAATACCGCCAGCGCCAATAAAACGCTCAGTGGCC
Source organism: Citrobacter sp. Cpo090 (assembly GCF_030332665.1). NCBI lineage: Bacteria > Pseudomonadati > Pseudomonadota > Gammaproteobacteria > Enterobacterales > Enterobacteriaceae > Citrobacter > Citrobacter sp. Cpo090. The sequence goes on from NZ_JAOWHK010000035.1 coordinate 21,315, forward strand.
TGGGACCAGCGGGGATGATCGACATGCGGATTCACGTTGGCATAAAATCCGTATTCATTGGGCGCGGCCAGATTCCAGGTTGTCGGAGGGCGTTCGCGCGTGAGTTTGATACTCACGATCGACTTAATGCCTTTAAATCCATATTTCCACGGCACAATTAGGCGGATGGGCGCGCCATTTTGTGGCGGAAGGGCTTTTCCATAAACCCCCACGGTAAGCAGTGTGAGTGGGTGCATCGCTTCATCCAGACGCAGTCCTTCAACATAGGGATACTTCAGCCCGCCGCCAATAAAGCGATCTTTTTGTCCTGGCATTTCCTCCGGTGCGTACAGCGTTTCGAACGCGACATATTTCGCATTGCTGGTGGGTTCCACCTGTGCCAACAGTTTATGTAACGGAAAGCCAATCCATGGGACAACCATTGACCAGGCTTCCACGCAGCGCATGCGGTAAATCCGTTGCTCCAGCGGGAAACGGGTGGTCAAGGTGTCGTGATCGAGAGTGAGTGGTTTGGCGACCTCACCACTGATTTTTAATGTCCATGGATCGGTTTTCAGGCTACCCGCGTTGGCTGCCGGATCCGCTTTGTCGAGACCGAATTCATAGAAGTTGTTGTAGCCAGAAACTTTATCCGCTGGGGTTAAAGGAAGCGAATTTTGCCAGGCGGCGGGCTTGCTGAAATCAAGCGGCTTACCCGCGGGCGCGGGCGGGCGGTCATTGCCCTTAAACCAACTCAGAAGGTCAGCCTGCGCAGAGTGGGGTAAAGACAACGCGGCAGCGCTGATCCCCAATGCTTTCAGCACCTGGCGACGCTGCATAAAAAAAGCCGACTCGTCAGTGACGTCGGCTTCTGTAAATGGACGTAATTTCTTCATAACAGACTCCCGGCTTACGCGTCATAACTGACAGGGGACGCGTAGTTAATATGGCAGGGAGTCTGTAGATGTGCCGCGAAATTTCGTTAATTAAGTGTAAATTTCTGCACCAGTGTCTGTTACTTCACCTTCACCAGCGTACGGCCTTGCACCTGGTTATTGATGATGGCATCGGCGAACTTCGGCGCATCCGCTAGCGTAATTTCTGTTGCCGCCTGAGCATAGAAAGATTCTGGCAGATCCTTAACCAGACGCGCCCAAGCCTCTGCACGGCGTGCCGGCGGGGTCATCACCGAGTCAACCCCTTGCAAACGAACGTTACGCAAAATGAATGGCATCACCGTGGTCGGCAGAGCGAAACCGCCCGCCAGACCGCAGGCGGCAACACAGCCGCCGTAGTTCATCTGCGCGAGGACTTTCGCCAGAACTTTGTCGCCAACGGTATCCACCGCGCCAGCCCACAACTGTTTTTCCAGCGGGCGAGACTCGGCAAACTCATCCCGGCCAAGAATACGGTTAGCGCCCAGGCTCTTCAGATAGTCGTGGGTACTTTCACGGCCCGAAACCGCCGCAACCTGATAACCCAGCTTATGCAGTAACGCAACGGCCGTGCTGCCCACGCCTCCGCTGGCGCCAGTGACAACAATCTCACCGTCTTGTGGACGAATTCCTGCATCTTCAAGCGCCATGACGCAAAGCATGGCGGTAAAGCCAGCGGTACCGATGACCATAGCTTTACGTCCGTCCAGCCCTTGCGGCAAGGCAACCAGCCAGTCGCCTTTCACGCGTGCGCGTTCTGCCAGTCCACCCCAATGATTTTCACCTACGCCCCAGCCGGTCAGTAAAACTTCCTGACCCGCATGAAAACGGGGATCTTCGCTTGCGTGCACGGTACCGGCGAAATCGATACCAGGAATCATCGGAAAGTTACGAATGATTTTTCCCTTGCCGGTGATAGCCAGGGCGTCTTTATAGTTCAGGCTTGACCAGTGGACATCCACCGTCACATCGCCTTCCGGTAGCTGATTTTCGTCGAGGGGTTGAACGGATGCGAGGGTTTTTCCGTCCTGCTGTTCTAAGATCAAAGCCTGCATAACCTGTCCTCAATTCGTATAGTGGATTGGAAAATTAATAATGAAGACTATACTCGCTAATCAAAACATGATGCCGATTCTGCGCAATAAATTGCCAGATATACCTGATTTGGTAGTATGCCCTCACAGTTTGTATAAATTGACGGATTTTGCCTTCAGTTTTGCATTTTAGAGTCGATTTATTACTTTCAGGCCTGTTTCATAACTGTCGGAGTTAACACAAGGATGCGATTAACGACGAAATTTTCAGCTTTTGTCACGCTGCTTACTGGGTTAACGATCTTCGTGACTCTGATCGGCTGTTCGCTGAGTTTCTACAACGCTATTCAATATAAGTTCACCACGCGCGTTCATGCGGTCGCGACGGCGATTGATACGCATCTGGTCTCCAGAGATGTCGTTGCGTTAACCCCGCAAATCGATGAACTGATGGTTTCTGTTGATATCGTGCGCATCGAACTGTTGCAGGGCGAAAACGTGGTGTATGACCACTCACGTACCAGCAGCTACCGACCGGCAGGGACGAACAATCTTTACCGCGAGATTACCGTACCGTTGGTCAAGCATCCGGGCATGTCATTGCGTCTGGTTTATCAGGATCCGATGGGTAACTATTTCCATTCGCTACTGACCACCGCACCGCTCACGATAGCCATTGCTTTCATTATTCTGATGCTCTTTTTGTCTGTGCGCTGGCTTCAGCGCCAGCTTTCGGGTCAGGAGCTGCTGGAGATTCGTTCCACACGTATTTTGAACGGCGAACGTGGGCCGAACGTGCGGGGAACGGTCTATGAATGGCCTGCGCGCACCAGCAGTGCGCTCGATATGCTGCTGACTGAAATTCAAAATGCCCGCGAGCAACGCAGCCGCCTGGATACGCTGATTCGTTCCTATGTCGCACAGGATACAAAAACCGGGCTAAGCAACCGCTTGTTCTTTGATAACCAACTGGCCACACTGCTGGAAGATCAGGAAAAAGTAGGCTCGCATGGCGTCGTGATGATGGTGCGCCTGCCGGACTTTACGCTGCTGCGCGATAGCTGGGGAATCACCCTCGCGGAAGAACAAATCTCGACGCTGATCAATTTGTTGTCGACTTTTATGACTCGCTATCCGGGCGCGTTGCTGGCGCGCTACCACCGTAGCGATTTTGCAATCCTGCTGCCACACCGCACGTTGAAAGAGGCGGAAAGCATCGCTGGGCAATTATTAAAAGCGGTAGATGCGCTTCCGGCTAATAAAATGATCGATCGTGCCGATATGGTTCATATTGGCATTTGCGTTTGCCGTAGTGGTCAGTCGCCAGAGCAAGTGATGGATCATGCTGAAGCCGCCACCCGGAATTCGGTATTGCAGGGCGGAAACAGCTGGTCGGTCTATGATGACTCGCTGCCGGAAAAAGGTCGGGGCAACGTACGCTGGCGAACGCTGATCGAACAGATGCTCAGCCGGGGCGGGCCGAGAATTTATCAAAAGCCTGCGGTAACGCGTGAAGGCCGGGTGCACCATCGGGAGTTGATGTGCCGTATTTTTGATGGCAACGAAGAGGTCATTTCGGCGGAATATATGCCGATGGTCCTGCAATTTGGCCTGGCTGAAGAGTATGACCGTTTGCAGATAAGCCGTCTGATCCTGCTTTTGGGTTACTGGCCGCAGGAAAATCTGGCGATGCAGACAACGGTCGAATCGCTCATTCGCCCACGTTTTCAGCGCTGGCTGCGTGATACGCTGATGCAGTGCGAAAAATCATTACGTAAACGCATAATTATTGAACTTGCTGAGGCAGATGTCTGTCAACATATCAGCCGGTTACAGCCCGTCATCAGATTGATGAATGCGCTGGGCGTGCGTATTGCCGTTACGCAGGCGGGGTTAACACTGGTGAGCACCAGTTGGATCAAAGAGATTAACGTTGAGTTATTGAAGCTGCATCCAAGTCTGGTGAGGAACATTGATAAGCGAACGGAAAATCAGCTTCTGGTTCAAAGCCTGGTGGAAGCCTGTTCGGGAACACCCACGCAGGTTTACGCCACGGGCGTACGTTCGCGTAGTGAGTGGCATACGCTGACAGAACGCGGAGTTGCGGGTGGGCAAGGGGATTTTTTTGCCGCATCACAACCACTTGACACTAACGTGAAAAAATATTCGCAAAGATACTCGGTTTAACCTGCCGTTTAATTTGTTTTCACGTAGAATAACGCGCGCTGTGCCTTCTGGGGGTGTGCTTGCCTGCTCGCCAGGTTGTAACAGCAAACATGCAGGTGAATGACCTTTGACAGGTTGCAAACAAAAGCGAGGAGTGCTGCTGATTTATTCAGCCCTGATGGACTCAGGCCGGTTTTGTAACAAAGGAAACGAACTGCACTAATTTTCACCGTAGCAGATGATTTTTGCGCCTTGTCGCTGCTGCGTGTGGTTGGTAAAGTAAGCGGATTTTGTTTTCCGCCCCAGCTTTCAGGATTATCCCTTAGTATGTTGAAAAAATTTCGTGGCATGTTTTCCAATGACCTGTCCATTGACCTGGGTACCGCGAATACCCTTATTTATGTAAAAGGACAAGGCATCGTATTGAATGAGCCTTCTGTTGTGGCCATTCGTCAGGATCGTGCCGGTTCGCCGAAAAGCGTGGCTGCAGTAGGTCATGATGCGAAGCAGATGCTGGGTCGTACGCCGGGCAATATCGCTGCAATTCGCCCAATGAAAGACGGCGTTATCGCTGACTTCTTCGTGACTGAAAAAATGCTCCAGCACTTTATTAAGCAAGTGCACAGCAATAGCTTCATGCGCCCAAGCCCGCGCGTACTGGTGTGTGTACCGGTTGGAGCAACTCAGGTTGAACGCCGTGCGATCCGTGAATCAGCTCAGGGCGCAGGTGCTCGTGAAGTGTTCCTGATCGAAGAGCCGATGGCGGCCGCGATCGGTGCGGGTCTGCCAGTTTCTGAAGCAACCGGTTCAATGGTTGTGGATATCGGTGGTGGTACCACTGAAGTTGCCGTTATCTCCCTGAACGGCGTGGTTTACTCCTCTTCTGTCCGTATTGGCGGCGACCGCTTCGATGAAGCCATCATTAATTATGTTCGTCGTAACTACGGTTCTCTGATCGGTGAAGCGACCGCAGAACGTATTAAACACGAGATCGGTTCCGCTTATCCGGGCGACGAAGTGCGCGAGATCGAAGTTCGCGGTCGTAACCTGGCTGAAGGCGTTCCGCGCGGCTTTACCCTGAACTCTAACGAGATTCTGGAAGCCCTGCAGGAACCGCTGACCGGTATCGTGAGCGCAGTAATGGTTGCACTGGAACAGTGCCCGCCGGAACTGGCGTCTGACATCTCCGAACGCGGTATGGTGCTGACCGGTGGCGGTGCGCTGCTGCGTAACCTTGACCGTCTGTTAATGGAAGAAACCGGTATTCCAGTTGTTGTTGCTGAAGATCCGCTGACCTGCGTGGCGCGCGGCGGCGGAAAGGCGCTGGAAATGATCGACATGCACGGCGGCGACCTGTTCAGCGAAGAGTAATCGGATGCAGGTTGGGTAGCCCCCGCGGGTTGCCCTTCCGCTCTGATACGAGAATACGCATAGACTATGAAGCCAATTTTTAGCCGTGGCCCGTCGCTACAGATTCGCCTTATTCTGGCGGTGCTGGTGGCGCTCGGCGTTATTATTGCCGACAGCCGCCTGGGTACGTTTAGTCAAATCCGAACGTACATGGATACCGCCGTCAGTCCTTTCTACTTTATCTCAAATGGTCCTCGTGAATTACTCGACGGCGTGTCGCAAACGCTGGCTTCGCGTGATCAACTCGAACTTGAAAACCGGGCGTTGCGTCAGGAGCTGTTGCTGAAAAACAGCGAATTGCTGATGCTGGGGCAATACAAACAGGAGAACGCGCGTTTGCGTGAGCTGCTGGGATCGCCATTGCGTCAGGACGAACAAAAGATGGTGACGCAGGTTATCTCAACGGTTAATGACCCTTACAGCGATCAGGTCGTGATCGACAAAGGGAGCGTTAACGGCGTCTACGAAGGTCAGCCGGTTATTAGCGACAAAGGCGTAGTAGGCCAGGTCGTGGCGGTGGCTAAACTGACCAGCCGCGTGCTGCTGATTTGCGATGCGACGCATGCGCTGCCCATTCAGGTACTGCGTAACGATATTCGCGTGATCGCTGCCGGTAACGGCTGCACAGACGATCTTCAGCTCGAACATCTGCCGGCCAATACCGACATTCGTGTTGGCGATGTGCTGGTCACCTCGGGTCTGGGCGGACGTTTCCCTGAAGGTTATCCGGTTGCTGTTGTTTCTTCCGTTAAGCTGGACACTCAGCGTGCTTATACCGTGATTCAGGCTCGCCCGACCGCGGGTCTGCAGCGTCTGCGCTATCTGCTGCTGTTGTGGGGTGCCGATCGTAATGGCGCAAACCCGATGACGCCGGAAGAAGTTCACCGCGTTGCTAATGAACGTCTGATGCAAATGATGCCGCAAGTGCTGCCTGCGCCAGATGCCATGGGGCCGCCTGCGCCAGTGCCAGCTCCCGCAACAGGTGTGACTCCTGCGCCTGTGGATACCATGCCGCCACAACCTGCTCCGCGTAAGCCGGGAGGACAGTAAGTGGCAAGCTATCGTAGCCAGGGACGTTGGGTGATTTGGCTCTCGTTCCTTATTGCACTGTTGCTGCAAGTCATGCCCTGGCCGGATGACATTCTGGTTTTCCGGCCAAACTGGGTGCTGCTCATCTTGTTGTATTGGATCCTGGCGCTGCCGCATCGCGTAAATGTGGGCACGGGATTTGTGGTGGGTGCCATACTGGATCTCATCAGCGGCTCCACGCTTGGCGTGCGCGCATTGTCGATGAGTATCATTGCTTATCTGGTCGCGCTGAAATTCCAGCTATTCCGAAACCTCGCGCTCTGGCAACAAGCGCTGGTGGTCATGTTGTTATCACTGGTCGTGGATATTATTGTTTTCTGGGCCGAGTTTTTAGTGATCAACGTCTCTTTCAGACCTGAAGTGTTCTGGAGTAGTGTAGTGAATGGTGTGCTTTGGCCATGGCTATTCTTACTGATGCGTAAAGTCCGTCAGCAGTTTGCGGTGCAATAAGGTTGATATGAATACTCTGTATCTTGCTTCAGGTTCTCCACGTCGTCAGGAGTTGCTCGCTCAGCTTGGTGTTACGTTTGAACGACTGGTCCCTGGGATTGAAGAACAGCGACACCCGCAGGAAAGCGCGCAGCAGTATGTTTCCCGTCTGGCGCGCGAAAAAGCGCAGGCAGGCGTAGCGCTGGCACAGCGCGATTTGCCGGTATTGGGTGCGGATACCATCGTTATCCTTAATGGCGAAGTGTTGGAAAAACCGCACGACGCCGCCCATGCCGCAGCAATGCTGCGCAAACTGTCGGGCAAAACGCATCAAGTTATGACGGCCGTGGCACTGGCCGATCGCCAGCACAGTCTGGACTGCCTGGTAGTGACGGAAGTGACATTCAGAGCACTAACCGATGAGGACATCGCAGGCTACGTTGCCAGCGGTGAACCAATGGATAAAGCAGGTGCATACGGTATTCAAGGGTTGGGTGGCTGTTTTGTCAGGAAGATAAATGGCAGCTATCACGCCGTAGTCGGCTTACCGCTGGTAGAAACGTATGAGTTGCTGACCAATTTTAACGCACTGCGTGAGAAAAGGGATAAACATGACGGCTGAATTGTTGGTAAACGTAACGCCATCGGAAACTCGGGTGGCTTACATTGATGGCGGTATTCTGCAGGAAATTCATATTGAACGTGAGGCGCGACGCGGAATCGTAGGCAATATCTACAAAGGTCGTGTAAGTCGTGTACTTCCGGGTATGCAGGCGGCTTTTGTAGATATTGGACTGGATAAAGCCGCATTTCTTCACGCTTCTGACATCATGCCGCACACCGAATGCGTGGCGGGTGAAGAACAAAAACAGTTCACAGTACGCGACATTTCTGAACTGGTGCGCCAGGGTCAGGATCTGATGGTGCAGGTGGTAAAAGATCCGCTGGGAACTAAAGGCGCACGCCTGACGACGGACATCACGCTGCCTTCCCGTTATCTCGTCTTTATGCCGGGTGCTTCGCACGTTGGCGTATCCCAACGTATCGAAAGCGAAACCGAACGCGAACGCCTGAAAAAAGTGGTAGCGGATTACTGCGATGAGCAGGGGGGCTTCATCATTCGCACGGCGGCGGAAGGCGTATGCGAAGAGGATCTGGCTTCGGATGCTGCCTACCTGAAGCGCGTCTGGACGAAAGTCATGGAGCGTAAAAAGCGCCCGCAAACGCGCTACCAGATGTATGGTGAACTGGCACTGGCACAGCGCGTGTTGCGTGACTTTGCCGATGCGCAGCTTGACCGCATCCGCGTCGACTCCCGTCTGACCTATGAGGCGTTACTGGAATTTACGGCGGAATATATCCCCGAGATGACCAGCAAGCTGGAACATTACAGCGGGCGCCAGCCTATTTTTGATCTCTTTGACGTAGAGAATGAAATTCAGCGCGCGCTGGAACGCAAAGTTGAGCTGAAGTCCGGCGGTTATCTGATCATCGATCAAACCGAAGCGATGACCACCGTCGATATCAATACCGGCGCGTTTGTTGGGCATCGTAATCTCGACGACACTATCTTTAATACTAATATTGAAGCAACGCAGGCCATTGCTCGTCAGCTGCGTCTGCGTAACCTCGGCGGCATTATCATTATCGATTTTATCGACATGAATAATGAAGATCACCGCCGCCGGGTGCTGCACTCTCTGGAGCAGGCTCTGAGCAAGGATCGCGTAAAAACCAGCATTAACGGTTTTTCACAGCTGGGCCTGGTGGAGATGACGCGCAAGCGTACACGTGAAAGCGTGGAACATGTACTGTGCAACGAGTGTCCGACCTGCCATGGGCGTGGTACGGTGAAAACGGTGGAAACCGTATGCTATGAAATCATGCGCGAAATCGTGCGGGTACACCATGCATATGACTCCGATCGTTTCCTGGTTTATGCCTCTCCGGCAGTGGCTGAAACCCTGAAAGGTGAAGAGTCACATGCGCTGGCGGAAGTTGAGATCTTTGTCGGCAAACAGGTCAAAGTACAAGTCGAACCGCTGTATAACCAGGAGCAGTTCGACGTCGTCATGATGTAAATCGTGTAGTGGCACCCGCGCATGTAGGCCGGATAAGGCGCAAGCGCCGTCATCCGGCAATATTCACTCAAGGGGTGTGAGTCATATTTTTTGGTAGACAAGGAGAGGCGCGTGAGGCGATTGCCGGGGATATTACTGCTCACTGGAGCCGCATTCGTTGTCATCGCAGCGCTGCTGGTCAGTGGACTGCGCCTTGCGTTACCTCATCTTGATAGCTGGCGTCCGGCCATTCTTGGCAAGATTGAATCCGCCACAGGTCTACCTGTTTCCGCCAGTCAGCTTTCTGCCAGCTGGCAAAATTTCGGCCCTACGCTTGAAGCGCGCAATATCCATGCGCAGCTGAAAGACGGGGGCGAATTTTCGGTAAAACGCGTCACGCTGGCGCTGGATGTCTGGCAAAGTTTGCTGCACATGCGCTGGCAGTTTCGCGATCTCACCTTCTGGCAGCTGCAGTTGCGCACCAATACTCCTATCCAGCGCAGCGAAGGCGGAGATGGAATTGAAACTGACCATCTCAGCGATCTCTTCCTGCGCCAGTTTGATCATTTCGATCTACGCGACAGCCATATCAGCTTTATAACCCTCTCAGGTCAACGTGCTGAACTGGCGATCCCACAGCTAACCTGGCTGAACGGTAAAAATCGGCATCGCGCTGAGGGTCAGGTCAGCCTCTCCAGCCTGACCGGACAGCATGGCGTTATGCAGGTGCGTATGGATCTGCGTGACGACAACGGGCTGTTGAATAACGGTCGGGTCTGGCTGCAGGCCGACGATATCGACGTCAAGCCGTGGCTGGGTAAATGGATGCAGGATAATGTCGCGCTGCAAACCGCGCGTTTTAGCCTGGAAGCATGGATGACGATCAGCAAAGGCGTCGTTTCTGGTGGCGATGTCTGGCTAAAAAAAGGCGGGGCAAGTTGGCTGGGTGAAAATCGTACGCACACGCTCTCCGTCGATAATCTGACGGCGCACATCAGCCATGAAGGGCCGGGCTGGCAATTCTCTATTCCCGATACCCGTATCACCATGGATGATAAACCCTGGCCGAGCGGTGCATTAACGCTGGCCTGGATCCCTGAGCAGGAGGTCGGTGGCGAGAATAACAAACGCAGCGACGAGCTACGCATTCGCGCCAGCAATCTGGAACTGGCCGGGTTAGAAGGGCTACGTCCGATGGCGTCCAGGTTATCGCCTGCGTTGGGTGATATTTGGCGGGCCACGCAACCAAGTGGCAAGATCGATGTGTTGGCACTGGATATCCCGTTACAGGCGACAGAAAAAACCCGCTTCCTGTCCTCGTGGACCGATTTGGCCTGGAAACAGTGGAAGCTGCTGCCGGGGGCAGAACATTTCTCCGGTACGCTTGCTGGCAGCGTTGAAAATGGGGCACTCACCGCCTCGATGAAGCAAGCCAAAATGCCGTATGAAACCGTCTTTCGCGCGCCGCTAGAAATAGAGAACGGTGTGGCGACGCTAAGCTGGCTGAAGAATGATAAAGGCTTCCAGCTAGATGGGCGCAACATCGATGTTAAAGCGAAAGCGGTACGCGCGCGCGGTGGTTTTCGCTATCTGCAGCCCGCCGGTGATGAGCCATGGTTGGGCATTCTGGCAGGCATCAGCACCGACGATGGCTCTCAGGCCTGGCGCTATTTCCCGGAAAACCTGATGGGCAAAGAGCTGGTTGACTACCTCAGCGGCGCTATTCAGGGCGGGGAAGCGGATAACGCCACGCTGGTGTATGGCGGCAACCCGCATCTGTTCCCGTATCTGCACAATGAAGGGCAGTTTCAGGTTCTGGTGCCGCTACGCAATGCGAAATTTGCTTTCCAGCCCGACTGGCCTGCGCTGACCGATCTCAATATCGAACTGAACTTCATTAACGATGGCCTGTGGATGAAGACGGATAGCGTCAATTTAGGCGGCGTGAAGGCCAGTAACCTGACGGCCAATATTCCCGACTATGCAAAAGAAAAGCTGCTGATTGATGCCGATATCAACGGGCCAGGCAAGGCGGTTGGACCTTATTTTGATGAGACTCCATTGAAGGATTCTCTCGGCGCCACTCTGGAACAGTTGCAAATTGATGGTGATGTGAATGCTCGCTTACATCTTGATATTCCGCTAGACGGCTCGCTGGTTACCGCCAAAGGCGACGTCAACCTGCGTAATAACAGCCTGTTTATTAAACCGCTCGACAGCACGCTGAAGAATTTGAATGGTAAATTTAGCTTTATCAACGGCGATCTGAAGAGCGAGCCGATGACGGCGAACTGGTTTAATCAGCCGCTGAACGTTGACTTCTCCACCACCGAAGGGGCGAAAGCCTATCAGGTAGCCGTGAACCTGCAAGGCGACTGGCAGCCAACCCGCATGGGGATTTTACCGGCGCAGGTCAACGATGCGTTAAGCGGCAGCATGGCGTGGAATGGCAAGGTGGGTATCGATCTTCCGTATCATGCCGGACCGACCTACGACATTGAGCTAAAAGGCGACCTGAAGAATGTAAGTAGTCACTTACCTGCTCCGCTAAATAAGGCGGCCGGTGAAGCGTTGCCGGTGAATGTTAAGGCCAATGGTAATCTGCGCAGCTTTGATCTGACCGGTAATGCTGGCAGTAAGAACCACTTTAACAGCCGCTGGTTGCTGAATCAGAAACTGACGCTTGACCGCGCAATCTGGACGTCGGAAAGCCGTACTGTGCCCGCGTTACCCGAGCAGCAAGGCATTGAGCTTAATCTTCCCCCTATGGATGGCGCGCAATGGCTGGCGTTGTTCCAAAAAGGCGCGGCGGATAACGTTGGCACTAATGCCAACTTCCCACAGCGCATCACCGTGCGTACGCCATCGTTATCCCTAGGTGGTCAGCAGTGGAATAATTTGAGTATTGTGTCCGAGCCTGCGAGCAATGGCTCCATCGTGCAGGCGCAGGGCCGTGAAATTAACGCCACGCTGGCGATGCGCAATAATGCGCCATGGCTGGCCAATATTAAGTATCTTTATTACAACCCCAGCACGGCGAAAGCTTCACCGACGAAAGCTGCACTGAATAGTACTCCAGCCTCGCCGTTTTCCGCCGTGGACAACTTCAGCTTCCGCGGCTGGCCGGATCTTCAGTTACGCTGTGCTGAGTGCTGGATGTGGGGGCAGAAATATGGGCGCATTGATGCCGATGTAGCGATTAAAGGCGACACGCTAACGCTGAGCAACGGTCTGTTGGATACAGGCTTTGCCAGACTGACCACCGATGGCGTGTGGGTGAATACGCCGGGCAAAGAGCGAACGTCACTGAAGGGTAAACTGAGCGGTAATAAAATTGACTCCGCTGCCAGTTTCTTTGGCGTATCGACCCCGATTCGTAACTCTTCGTTCAACGTGGAGTATGACCTGCACTGGCGTAACCCGCCATGGGATCCGGATGAAGCTTCGCTGAATGGGATTTTGCGTACCCGGTTGGGCAAAGGTGAGATAACCGAACTCAGCACCGGACATGCGGGGCAACTATTGCGACTGCTGAGCTTTGATGCGTTGCTACGTAAACTGCGTTTTGATTTTAGCGATACCTTCAGTGAAGGTTTCTATTTCGACTCGATTCGCAGTACGGCGTGGATCAAAGATGGTGTGATGCATACCGACGACACGCTGGTGGATGGTCTGGAGGCAGACATTGCGATGAAAGGCTCAGTGAACCTGGTCCGTCGGGAGCTGGATATGGAAGCCATTGTCGCGCCTGAAATTTCTGCCACCGTAGGGGTTGCCGCTGCGTTTGCTGTCAACCCGATTGTCGGCGCGGCGGTGTTTGCTGCCAGTAAGGTTCTGGGACCATTGTGGAGCAAAGTTTCGATTCTGCGCTATCGCATCACCGGTCCGGTCGATAAACCGCAGATTAACGAAGTTCTGCGTCAGCCGCGCAAAGAAAGCCAGCAATGATTTGACGGGGGCGAGTAATTGCCCCAATCTCAGTACAGTGATCTTCTACCGCAGTCCGTAGGCCGGAAAAGGCGTTCACGCCGCCATCCGGCATTGAAGTGCCTGATGGCGACGCTGGCGCGTCTTATCAGGCCTACAACAGAAACTAATGAGTACCAAAACGATGAGTCTGAACCTGGTAAGTGAACAATTGCTAGCGGCGAATGGCCTGAAACATCAGGATCTGTTTGCCATTCTGGGCCAACTGGCCGAACGCCGTCTTGACTACGGCGATCTCTATTTTCAGTCGAGCTATCACGAATCCTGGGTTTTAGAAGACCGCATCATTAAAGACGGTTCTTACAATATCGATCAGGGTGTTGGCGTGCGCGCCATCAGCGGCGAAAAAACAGGGTTTGCCTATGCAGACCAGATTAGCCTGCTGGCGTTGGAGCAAAGTGCTCATGCTGCCCGTACTATCGTGCGTGACAGCGGTGACGGCAAAGTAAAAACGCTGGGAGCGGTTGAGCATCAGGCGCTTTACACCTCGGTTGATCCGTTACAGAGCATGAGCCGCGAAGAGAAACTGGATATTCTGCGTCGCGTTGATAGCGTGGCCCGTGCCGCTGACAAACGCGTCCAGGAAGTCACCGCCAGCCTGACCGGTGTTTATGAACTGATCCTGGTAGCTGCGACCGACGGCACGTTGGCCGCTGACGTTCGTCCGCTGGTACGCCTGTCCGTAAGCGTACAGGTTGAAGAGGATGGTAAGCGCGAGCGAGGTGCCAGCGGTGGTGGCGGTCGTTTTGGCTATGACTATTTCCTCGGCGACCTCGATGGTGAAGTTCGTGCTGACGCCTGGGCGAAAGAGGCCGTACGCATGGCGTTGGTTAATCTGTCCGCGGTAGCGGCGCCTGCTGGTACGCTGCCGGTAGTACTCGGCGCTGGCTGGCCTGGCGTCCTGTTGCATGAAGCGGTCGGTCATGGTCTGGAAGGTGACTTTAACCGCCGCGGTACCTCGGTATTCAGCGGTCACATGGGTGAACTGGTGGCGTCGGAACTGTGTACCGTTGTGGATGATGGCACAATGGCGGACCGTCGTGGCTCTGTGGCTATTGATGATGAAGGCACACCGGGTCAGTACAACGTGCTGATTGAAAACGGTATTCTGAAAGGCTACATGCAGGACAAACTGAACGCGCGCCTGATGGGCGTCGCGCCAACGGGTAACGGTCGCCGTGAATCTTACGCGCACCTGCCGATGCCACGTATGACCAACACCTACATGCTGCCTGGGAAATCCACGCCGCAAGAAATCATCGAATCCGTTGAATACGGTATTTATGCGCCTAACTTCGGCGGCGGCCAGGTGGATATCACCTCCGGGAAATTTGTGTTCTCGACGTCTGAAGCGTATCTGATTGAAAACGGTAAAGTAACCAAACCGGTGAAAGGCGCGACGCTGATTGGGTCTGGTATCGAAGCGATGCAGCAGATTTCGATGGTAGGTAACGACCTGAAGCTGGATAACGGGGTTGGTGTGTGCGGTAAAGAAGGGCAGAGCCTGCCGGTGGGCGTGGGCCAGCCGACGCTGAAGGTGGATAACCTGACGGTGGGTGGTACTGCATAACATCATGATGTATGCCCGATAAGCACCAGTGCCATCGGGCATCTTTTCGGATGCGGCGTCAACGCCTTATCCGGTCGACACTCTTTTATTTCTCTTTTCCCCGGCCGTACATCCCCTGAAAAAGCTGCGCCACATCGACAAAATAATCCGTCAGATAGTTAATCACTACCTGGACCTTGAGCGGCAGTTTGTCTTTTTCGGTATACAGCGCATAGACCGGACGCGGATCCGACTGGTAGCGGGGGAGCAGGATCTCTACTTCACCGCGATTGATCTCATTGATAACCCACATTAGCGGCACATAGGCAATACCCGCGCCCGCGGCCAGCCAGCGCACCAATGTCATCGGATCGTTAGTCACAAAACGACCTTCTGGGATCAGGCGGGTGGAAATTCCTTCCGGAGCGATAAGCTCGAATTCATTATCCGGGCGCACGCTGTATTCCAGCCACGAGTGGTTGCTGAGATCGGCGGGTTTCTCCGGGGCGCCAAACTGTGCGAGATAGCTTTTAGCCGCGCAGACCACCATCGGCATAGCGCCCAGGCGACGTGAAAACAGACTGGAGTCCTGCAACGCACCGACGCGGATAACCACGTCCAGACCATCGGCGATTAAATCCGGTGCCGGGATGCCTGTTACCAGATTTACCGTCAGACCGGGGTATTCCTTCAGCATTGTCGCGGTCAATCCGGCGAGGACATTTTGTGCCATGGTTGAAGAACAACCAATGCGCAGTGTACCGATGGGCGTGTTGTTAAAGGCATAAAGCTGCTCGTGAACATCCTGCGCTTCGTGCAGCATTCTCCGGCAGCCCTGATAGTAAATTTTACCAGCTTCGGTCAGCCCAATGCTGCGTGTACTGCGGTTTAACAGCTTGACCTGTAGCTCATCTTCCAGTTTAGAGACCGTCTGGCTTATCGATGAAACGCTCATTTGTAGCTGTCTTGCTGCGGCGGTGAAGGAGCCCAGTTCGACGACTTTGGCGAACACCGACATACGTTTTAATCGTTCCATTGTTCACTCTGGCTTAAAAGTGATTTAGATCACATAATATAGATAACAGCATAACAGTTACGTTAATATATTATTATTCAAATAACAGCTATGTCGCTCTCGCCTGGCTCACCCTTGCCCTTCTCTGCGGTGACATACGCTAGAAAATCTATCACCTGCACTCTCTTAAGTTACCAAGGTCAACATGAGTCTGTTTCCCGTTATCGTGGTGTTTGGCTTGTCCTTCCCACCGATTTTTTTCGAATTACTTTTGTCACTGGCGATTTTCTGGCTGGTGCGCCGGATGCTGGTTCCAACCGGCATCTATGACTTTGTCTGGCATCCGGCTCTGTTTAACACCGCGCTGTATTGCTGCCTGTTCTATTTAATAACGCGCCTGTTCGTTTGAGGTTGAAGTGAAAACACTAACAAAAAAACTCTCCCGTACGGCCACGACTCTCGTACTGGTCATTCTGGCCTTCATCGCTATTTTTCGCGCATGGGTGTATTACACCGAGTCGCCATGGACACGTGATGCGCGTTTCAGCGCAGATGTCGTCGCTATTGCGCCAGATGTTGCGGGGCTTATTTCCAACGTTAACGTCCATGATAACCAACTGGTGAAAAAGGATCAGATCCTGTTCACCATCGATCAGCCACGCTATAAAAAAGCCCTTGAGCAGGCCGAAGCTGATGTTTCTTATTATCAGGTTCTGGCCCAGGAAAAACGCCAGGAGGCTGGTCGTCGTAACCGCCTGGGCGTGCAGGCCATGTCTCGTGAAGAGATTGACCAGTCAAACAACGTCCTGCAAACCGTATTACACCAGCTTGCGAAAGCACAAGCGACCCGCGACCTGGCAAAATTAGATCTGGAACGTACCGTCATTCGCGCACCAGCTGACGGTTGGGTCACTAACCTGAACGTCTATAGCGGCGAATTTATTACGCGTGGTTCCACAGCGGTGGCGCTGGTCAAGCAGCATTCTTTCTATGTGCTGGCCTATATGGAAGAAACCAAACTGGAAGGCGTTCGCCCTGGATATCGTGCTGAGATCACCCCGCTTGGCAGTAATAATGTCTTAAAAGGCACCGTTGATAGCGTGGCGGCGGGGGTCACGAATGCCAGCAGTACGCAGGATGCAAAAGGTATGGCGACCATTGATTCCAATCTGGAATGGGTGCGTCTGGCGCAGCGTGTCCCGGTGCGAATCCGCCTTGATGAGCAGCAGGGAACTCTGTGGCCTGCCGGGACAACGGCTACCGTTGTCATTACCGGTAAGCAGGACCGTGATGCAAGCCAGGAGTCCTTTTTCCGTAAAATAGCGCACCGCCTGCGCGAGTTTGGTTAATTGCGATGGGTATTTTCTCCATTGCCAACCAGCATATCCGCTTTGCGGTAAAACTGGCATGCGCGATTGTACTGGCGCTGTTCGTTGGCTTTCACTTCCAACTTGAGACCCCGCGTTGGGCTGTGCTGACCGCGGCCATTGTGGCGGCAGGTCCGGCCTTTGCTGCGGGTGGGGAACCCTATTCAGGGGCTATCCGCTATCGCGGCATGCTACGTATTGTCGGGACATTTATCGGTTGTATTGCCGGACTGATCATTATCATCAGCATGATCCGCGCTCCGTTATTGATGATCCTGGTGTGCTGTATCTGGGCCGGTTTTTGTACCTGGATCTCGTCACTGGTGAAGATCGAGAACTCCTATGCCTGGGGGCTTTCGGGCTATACGGCGCTGATCATCGTCATTACCATTCAGGCCGAACCGCTGCTGACGCCGCAATTTGCGCTCGAACGTTGCAGTGAAATTGTGATGGGGATTGTCTGCGCCATTGTGGCCGATCTGCTTTTCTCTCCCCGTTCGATAAAACAAGAGATTGATGTTGAGCTGGACAGCCTGCTGGTGGCGCAATATCAACTGATGCAGTTGTGCATTAAGCACGGCGACAGCGAGGTCGTGGATAAAGCCTGGGGCGATTTAGTCCGTCGTACTGCAGCGCTGGAAGGCATGCGCAGTAACCTGAATATGGAGTCTTCACGCTGGGGGCGTGCTAACCGCAGGCTTAAAGCATTGAACACGCTGTCTCTCACGCTCATCACGCAGTCCTGTGAAACCTACCTTATTCAGAACACCCGACCAGAACTGATCACTGATACTTTCCGCGAGTTGTTCGATACGTCGGTTGAAACGGCGCAGGATGTCCACAAACAGCTGAAGCGGATGCGTCGGGTGATTGCCTGGACCGGCGAGCGCGAAACGCCGGTCACCATATACAGCTGGGCGGGAGCCGCGACGCGCTACCTGCTGCTCAAACGCGGTGTGGTGAGTAATACCAAGATTAGCGCTACGGAAGAAGAGATCCTGCAAGGTGAGCCGGTGGTGAAAGTGGAGTCTGCCGAGCGTCATCATGCGATGGTTAACTTCTGGCGTACCACGCTTTCTTGTGTGCTGGGAACCTTATTCTGGCTATGGACCGGATGGACCTCCGGCAGCGGTGCAATGGTGATGATTGCGGTCGTCACCTCGCTGGCAATGCGTTTGCCAAATCCCCGCATGGTGGCGATAGACTTTATCTATGGGACGTTGGCAGCGTTACCGCTCGGAGCGCTCTATTTCCTGGTGATTATCCCCAATACGCAACAAAGTATGTTCCTACTGTGCCTGAGCCTGGCGGTGCTGGGATTCTTTCTGGGGATTGAGGTACAGAAACGACGGCTGGGATCGATGGGGGCGCTGGCCAGCACCATTAATATCATTGTGCTGGATAACCCGATGACCTTCCACTTTAGCCAGTTCCTCGACAGCGCGTTGGGGCAAATTGTTGGCTGCGTGTTGGCGTTTATCGTTATTCTGCTGGTGCGTGATAACTCTCGTGACAGAACGGGCCGCGTGTTGCTCAACCAGTTCGTGTCGGCGGCGGTTTCTGCGATGACCACCAACGTGGTACGTCGCAAAGAAAACCACCTCCCGGCGCTTTATCAGCAGCTGTTTTTGCTGATGAACAAGTTTCCCGGAGATCTGGCGAAGTTTCGCCTGGCGCTGACGATGATCATCGCGCACCAGCGCCTGCGTGATGCGCCGGTACCGGTAAACGAGGATCTATCCGCATTCCATCGCCAGCTTCGTCGAACTGCCGATCACGTAATTTCAGCAGGAAATGACGACAAGCGCCGACGCTACTTTAGCCAGTTACTGGAGGAGCTTGATATCTACCAGGAAAAATTAATTATCTGGCAAGCACCACCGCAGGTGACCGAGCCAGTAAAACGACTCAGCGGGATGCTGCACAAATACCAGCATGCGCTGGTCAGTAATTAAGAGTTGAAAACCGATGCTAAAAGCGTCGGTTTTTTTATGGCTATACTTACCTGAAAATGCGAGAGACCCTTACATATTGGCGGTCTGTAGAGTGGCTGGCGTCGGGATGGTGGCTATAGATGAACATCTATACATTTGATTTTGACGAGATAGAAGATCAGGGTGATTTCTACCGCGAGTTTACGCGCACGTTCGGTCTGGCGCGGGAAAAGGTGGTTGATTTGGATTCTCTGTGGGAGGTGGTGATCGGCGAAGTCTTGCCGCTGCCGCTGGAAATTGAATTTGTCCATTTGCCTGACAAACTACGCAGGCGATACGGCGCGTTGATTTTACTGTTCGATGAAGCGGAAGAAGAGCTGGAAGGGCAGTTGCGTTTTAACGTTCGCCACTCAATGTAAGACATAAAAAAGCCCCCGGCAGGCGGGGGCAAGTCGTCGGACTTAGACGACGAGGGTTTATTTGTAGAGTTCTGCAGTAGCGTGCCAGTGAGCACCTTCACGGAGTTCGGTGACGCGATAGCTGCTTGCGCCTGCTTTTTCAGCTTTAGCGGCGATGGCCTGACGCATGTCCATTGGTGAACTACCGATCTGAGAGACGGAGACGCTACCGATGGATTGCAGATTCTGTGCTTCTTGTGAGTTCACCTGAGTAACCGCGGCGCTTGCACCGAAGGAGAGAACAGAAAGAAGGCTTAAGGTTGCAATAGTAGTTTTGATTTTCATGATATTTACCTCGTCGAATTCTTTTATAGGGGTCTGCGTTTCGTGATCCTCATCACAAAATCAAGTATACACTAATAACTCGATAAATTAATACCACGCTAATTGTTTCGTTAGGTATTAAGTGTTAAGAAAAATGTTTTTTATAACTAAATGGAATTAAAAATGGAGTTAAAAACACCAGTTGTTAGATAAATATAATAAAATCATGAGCATACAAAATTTTGCAAAATGTGCGTTTTTAAAACTACGTATTCACCACGTGAATGTGTTTTGATGGTTAAACGCACCATTTGTTAAATCAATAGCAGTGAAAAATAGAAGGAAGGGGATGGAAAGAGAGTGTTTTCCCCCGCCGCGAGGCGACGGGGAGGCGGTATTACAGTTCTTGTTCGAACAGTTCCAGAATGGCTTCGTACAGATCTTTTACCGTAAAACCCTTAGCTGGGGTGGTGAAGATGGTATCGTCACCGGCAATCGTACCCAGGATACCTTCCGCTTTCCCCAATGAGTCCAGCAGACGTGCAATCAACTGAGCAGCGCCAGGGCTGGTATGAATAACCACGACCGCATCGTTATAGTCGATATCCAGCACCAGATTTTTCAGCGGACTGGAGGTCGTGGGTACGCCCAGCTCAGCCGGAAGGCAGTACACCATTTCCATTTTCGCATTGCGGGTACGCACGGCGCCAAATTTGGTCAGCATGCGTGAAACCTTGGACTGATTGATATTATCAAAGCCCTGATCCTGCAACGCGAGGACGATTTCGCCTTGAGAGCTGAACTTTTCTTCTTTAAGTAGCGCTTTAAACGCCTTTACTAATTCTTCTTGTTTTGCCGAGCTTCGCATAAGTCACCCGTAATATGGCGGTAGAAACAACATTATTGTGCATACAGATGAATTTTTATGCAAACAGTCTGCCTTGTTCAAGGCTGAAATAATGTTATGAAAGAGCGGAATTTTATCAAATTTCGTTATCAAGAAACATGCCTGTGTCACGGCTCGCAAATAAGGTTAAAAGTAAATTAAATGTTATCAAATTGATGTTGTTTTGAGAGGTGGGTAGGGTATATTGTCAGCACCTGTTGGAAAGTTGCTCTACTGTGTGGGTGGTTTTGAATTACGTAACTTAGGTTTTATTTTACGTAAGTTAAATGCATAAAAGCCAAATTTGCGTGACTACGCATTCTTGACGCGTGGTTGTTGTATTCATTGGATTTGTGAATTAAGGTCGCCGCCGCGGAGCAATAGACATTTTGCTTATCAATATAATAAGGAGTTTAGGATGAAAGTTGCAGTCCTCGGCGCTGCTGGTGGTATCGGTCAGGCGCTAGCATTACTGTTAAAAACCCAACTGCCTTCAGGTTCAGAACTCTCCCTGTACGACATCGCTCCAGTAACACCTGGTGTGGCCGTTGATTTGAGCCATATCCCTACTGCTGTGAAAATCAAAGGCTTCAGCGGCGAAGACGCTACCCCTGCACTGGAAGGTGCTGATGTGGTACTGATCTCTGCGGGCGTCGCACGTAAACCGGGTATGGATCGTTCCGACCTGTTCAACGTCAACGCCGGTATCGTGAAGAACCTGGTGCAGCAAGTTGCTAAAACCTGCCCGAAAGCGTGTATCGGTATCATCACCAACCCGGTGAATACTACCGTTGCTATCGCTGCAGAAGTGCTGAAAAAAGCAGGCGTATACGATAAGAACAAACTGTTTGGCGTGACCACGCTGGACATCATCCGCTCCAACACCTTTGTTGCGGAACTGAAAGGCAAACAACCTGGCGACGTTGAAGTTCCGGTTATTGGCGGCCACTCTGGCGTGACCATCCTGCCACTGCTGTCACAAATTCCTGGCGTAAGCTTCACCGAACAAGAAGCCGCTGACCTGACTAAACGTATCCAGAATGCGGGTACTGAAGTTGTGGAAGCTAAAGCCGGTGGCGGTTCTGCAACCCTGTCTATGGGTCAGGCTGCTGCACGTTTCGGCCTGTCCCTGGTTCGCGCATTGAGCGGCGAAAAAGGTGTGGTTGAATGTGCTTACGTTGAAGGCGACGGCCAGTATGCTCGCTTCTTCTCTCAGCCGCTGCTGCTGGGCAAAAACGGCGTAGAAGAGCGTCAGTCTATCGGCAAGCTGAGCGCGTTTGAACAAAGCTCGCTGGAAGGTATGTTGGATACGCTGAAGAAAGATATCACTCTGGGCGAAGAGTTCGTTAAGTAACGCGAAGAGAGGCCTGCGTGTATTTGTAGGCCTGATAAGCGTAGTACCATCAGGTATTACGAGTTAACGCCCTACGATATGCCTAATAAAAACCGGAGCTAATTGTGCTCCGGTTTTTTTATGGTAAGTGGTCTGCCAGACGTGACGTTAGTTGGTGGCTGGGTATTCCTGGATCGTTACCTGCAGCGTCAACTGTTTGTCATCACGCATCACGACAACGGAGATAACTGAACCTGGTCGAATCTCTGCCACCTGGTCCATCGTTTCCAGCGCAGACACCGCCGGTTTGTTATTGACCGAGATAATCAGATCGTTAACCTGAATGCCTGCCTGCGCTGCCGGACCATCCGGGGCTACTTCGTTAACCACAATGCCCTGAATTTGATCCATCCCGCCGCCCTGAGCATGCAGTGGCGCAATTTCGCGACCGCTGATGCCGATGTAGCCACGAATCACGCGCCCGTCACGAATCAGCTTATCCATGATTTTCGTTGCCAACTGAAAAGGAATGGCAAAGCCGATCCCTTCCGGGGTTTCGCCATCGTTGCTCTTATCAAACGACAGCGTGTTAATCCCCATCAATTCACCCAGTGAGTTGACCAGCGCACCGCCGGAGTTTCCGTGGTTGATGGAGGCATCCGTTTGCAGGAAGTTTTGCCGCCCTGTCGGGTTCAGGCCAATTCGACCGGTGGCGCTGATGATCCCCTGAGTGATGGTTTGTCCAAGGTTGTACGGGTTACCGATGGCGAGTACCACGTCACCAATGTGCGGTACGCGTTTGTTATTAATTGGGATTGTTGGCAGCCCGCCAGTGGCGTTGATTTTTAGCACCGCAAGGTCGGTTAACGTATCAGACCCCACAAGCAGCGCTTCAAATACGCGACCGTCCTGCAATGCGACGATGATTTGGTCGGCATCGTTAATGACGTGCTTATTGGTAATGATATAACCGCGCTGATCCATGATAACGCCTGAGCCGAGCGTGCGGATCTCAAGCTGGTTGTGCGTGGTACTGTTCATACTGCGGTTATAAACGTTCACGACGGCAGGCGCTGCGCGGCGAACGGCCGGGTTATAGCTAGCGGGCGTTTCATCTGCACTGTCGAACTGCGGTGCGCTAAGCGTATTAATTTTTCGCAGAGAGGGCATCGCGGCCAGCAGGATGGCGCCGACGATTAAACCAATCGCGACCGAACGTAAAAGCTTCACAAACATGATGGCGGCGTCATTAATAAAGGGAACGGCAGCAGCATATCACGAGTTTACCGGACATCACACGAGGGGCTGATGTCCGGTTGCATGCGTTAACGCAGGAGCAGGTAAATACTCTCGTTACCGCGCACCACCTGCAGAGCGATAATTGACGGTTTTGCTTCCAGCACTTTGCGCATTTCGGCGATCGAGTTTACGCGATCGCGGTTAACGCCAATAATAACGTCATCTTTATGCAGACCGGCCTGTGCGGCAGGGCTGCTTTTTTCTACGTTATCAATTCTGATGCCTTTGGTGCCGTCTTTTAACTGACCGTCGCTGAGCGTGGCCCCTTGCAACGCAGGCGCAATCATCTCTGCGCTGGCGGACGATGATGTGCTGGTATCGAGGGTGACTTCAACCTCCAGCGGTTTACCGTTACGCAGCAGGCCCAGTTTGACCTTGGTCCCAGGTTCAGTTGTCGCAATGCGTGAACGCAGTTCGGCGAAGCTGTTAAGCGGTTTACCGTTGAGGCTGGTAATGACGTCACCTGATTTCACCCCTGCTTTTGCGGAGCCGGAGTTAGGCAGAACCTCACTGACAAACGCGCCACGCTGTACGTCCAGTTTGAACGCTTTGGCGATGTCGGAAGTCATTTCGGTGCCTTTAATGCCCAACAGACCGCGTTTGATTTCACCAAACTGCATCAGCTGCTGTGCCAGCGTGCGCGCCATGTTGCTCGGGATTGCAAAACCAATTCCGATGCTGCCGCCGCCGGGGGCCAGAATCGCGGTGTTAATACCGATCAGCTCACCGTTCAGGTTGAGCAATGCGCCGCCGGAGTTACCGCGGTTGATAGAGGCGTCAGTCTGAATAAAGTTTTCCAGACCTTCCAGATTCAACCCACTGCGACCCAAAGCCGATACAATGCCGGAGGTGGCTGTTTGACCCAAACCGAACGGGTTACCCACAGCCACCGCGAAATCACCCACGCGGAGTTTGTCCGAGTCAGCAATGGCAATTTGTGTCAGGTTGCTGGGGTGTTGAATTTGTAGCAGTGCGATATCGCTCTGATCGTCGCTGCCAATAAGCTTTGCGTCGAACTCACGCCCATCATTAAGCTGGACGCTGATTTTTTGCGCCTGGTTAATGACGTGGTTATTGGTCAGGACGTAGCCTTTGGCGGCATCAATAATGACCCCTGAACCCAGCCCTTCAAAAGGTTGCGAAGGTTGATCGGGAAGTTCATCACCAAAAAACTTTTTGAACTCTTCCGGGACTTTCTGCCCCTGAGTGGCGGTGCCTTCAACCCTTACGCTCACCACGGCAGGTAACACTTTCTCCAGCATCGGGGCGAGGCTGGGGAGCGCAGCCTGACCGGGAACCTGGCCGGGAATCGACGCTGCGGCCGGGAATGGCGCCGAGAGAGTTAACCCGACACTTAACGCTAATGCACTCAACAGCTGGGTTTGTTTTTTCATGGATCCTGCTCTCGTACCTTGAGTAAACGGAAGATGATTCAAAACAGGTTGATGTTATTGAATTTTCGGTTTGGTCACAATGCGGCTAACGACTAAATAATAGCTGGGACAGGAAGAGAAGCGGAGGGCGCAATTGCTGCGCCCAATAAATTTCTTAACGATGTGCGGTTAGTCGCGCTTTGCGCCGCTACGCAGCAGGCCAGATGCCCCTTCAGAATAGTCACGTGGCATCTGAACCGGCGCCTGATCGTTGCCTGCTTCAGACTCTGCCAGACGGTTACGGAACGGGTTGTTTTCCGGCGACATACCCGGCAGCAGGTTGCTGGAGCTTTTCGCCATGTGCTGGTAAATCTGACGATAATCGTCCGCCATGTTATCCAGCAATTCAGCGCTGCGGGCAAAGTGGCTCACCAGCTCTTCGCGGTACTCTTCCAGCTCAGCTTTATTTTTTTCCAGTTCGTACTGCAATGCCTGCTGTTGGCGTAATTTACGATTACCAAAACGCATGGCTACAGCACCAATAATGATACCGACGACTAACCCAATTAGCGCATATTCCCAGGTCATGAACATCTCCCGTTGTCTTGTGTTTCCGTAGGGTGTTGGCTTTAGGCTCCATGCCTGCGCCTGATTATGCCACTATAACCGCTAATCCCGTAGAAGTGGAATCCCGTGTTTATATCACGTAATGTAGAACGGCCTTTTTTTCGTCAACCGTGAGCGACGGCACATCGATTCTCAAGGAATAACAATAACATCATGCAAAGCTTTTCCCCGACATCGCGTTACCAGCAAGCTCTCAACGACGGCAGTCATCAGCCCGACAATGTACAACTCGAAGCCGTGAATCGACTGGAAACAATTTTCCAGGCGCTTACGACGCCAGCACGTCCTGCGCCGCAGGAGAGTGGACTGATGGCGCGTTTTGGAAAATTGCTGGGCAAGCGTGAGTCGCCGATCAACGCACCGGTGCGTGGCTTGTATATGTGGGGCGGAGTTGGGCGCGGAAAAACCTGGCTGATGGATCTGTTCTACCATAGCCTGCCGGGCGAACGTAAACAGCGTTTGCACTTTCACCGTTTTATGCTGCGCGTGCATGAAGAACTTACTGCCTTACAGGGGCAGAGCGATCCGCTGGAAATCATCGCCGACCGCTTTAAGGCCGAAACGGACGTGCTGTGCTTCGACGAATTTTTTGTTTCTGATATCACCGACGCCATGCTGCTCGGCGGCCTGATGAAGGCGCTGTTTGCCCGTGGCATTACGCTGGTGGCGACCTCCAATATTCCGCCAGATGAGCTGTATCGCAACGGTTTGCAACGCACGCGTTTTCTTCCTGCCATTGATGCCATCAAACAGCATTGTGACATCATGAATGTCGATGCCGGCGTCGATTATCGTCTGCGCACCTTAACGCAGGCGCATTTGTGGTTGTCGCCATTGAATGAGGAAACCCGCCAGCAGATGGATAAGCTCTGGCTGGCATTAGCGGGAACCAAAGGTGAACATGCCCCAACGCTGGAGATTAACCATCGTCCTATGCAAACCCTGGCTGTAGAAAATCAGACGCTGGCAGTGTCGTTCACCACGCTCTGCGTCGATGCCCGGAGTCAGCATGACTACATTGCGCTGTCGCGTCTGTTTCACACGGTGCTGTTGTCTGATGTGCCGGTCATGACTCCGCTGATGGAGAGTGAAGCGCGACGCTTTATCGCATTGGTGGATGAGTTCTACGAACGCCACGTCAAGCTGGTGGTCAGTGCGGCATCACCCCTCTATGAAATTTATCAGGGCGAGCGTCTGAAGTTTGAATTTCAGCGCTGTTTGTCGCGTTTGCAGGAGATGCAAAGCGAAGAGTATCTGAAGCGGGAACATTTAGCCGGTTAAACCTGCCGCAAATCACATAAAGGGGTCGATCTTTGACCCTGACTTCTCTATAATCTTGCGACCCCACGTTACGAGAGAGTTTTTTTCCCAAAACTTTCTATGTGCCGGCATAGGCTATTCGAAGGGGTAGGTTTGCTGGACAATGTCGTGTGAACCTCAACTGACAAAACGTTTGGGTGTTCACCAACGTGTAACTTATTTATTTGGGTAAGCTTTTAATGAAAACTTTTACAGCTAAACCAGAAACCGTAAAACGCGACTGGTATGTTGTTGACGCGACCGGTAAAACTCTGGGCCGTCTGGCTTCCGAACTGGCTCTGCGCCTGCGCGGTAAGCACAAAGCGGAATACACTCCGCACGTAGATACCGGTGATTACATCATCGTTCTGAACGCTGACAAAGTTGCTGTAACCGGCAACAAGCGTACTGACAAAGTGTACTATCACCACACCGGCCACATCGGTGGTATCAAACAAGCGACCTTTGAAGAGATGATTGCTCGCCGTCCTGAGCGTGTGCTTGAAATCGCGGTTAAAGGCATGCTGCCAAAAGGCCCGCTGGGTCGTGCTATGTTCCGTAAACTGAAAGTTTACGCTGGCAACGAGCACAACCACGCGGCACAGCAACCGCAAGTTCTTGACATCTAATCGGGATTATAGGCAATGGCTGAAAATCAATACTACGGCACTGGTCGCCGCAAAAGTTCCGCAGCTCGCGTTTTCATCAAACCGGGCAGTGGTAAAATCGTAATCAACCAACGTTCTCTGGAACAGTACTTCGGTCGTGAAACTGCCCGCATGGTAGTTCGTCAGCCGCTGGAACTGGTCGACATGGTTGAGAAACTGGATCTGTACATCACTGTTAAAGGTGGTGGTATCTCTGGTCAGGCTGGTGCGATCCGTCACGGTATCACCCGCGCTCTGATGGAGTACGACGAATCCCTGCGTGGCGAACTGCGTAAAGCTGGCTTCGTTACCCGTGATGCTCGTCAGGTTGAACGTAAGAAAGTCGGTCTGCGTAAAGCACGTCGTCGTCCTCAGTTCTCCAAACGTTAATTGTACTCTGCTTCGGCAGACGACAATTTGCGAAAAAACCCGCTTCGGCGGGTTTTTTTATCGTTATTTCTCGCCTCAGATCCACGGTAATCCGCTGATTGCCACCTCTTTTTCCCCATTTCAAGAATCGACTCACCACAAAGGTCACAAAATCTGGTAAACTATCATCCAATTTTCTGCCCAAATGTCCGGTATCGTTCATTTTTTGTTTGTATTTTGAACAGTAATGACTTTCCCGAGCCTGGGTGACATCACTTCTGGCTGGCCACTGAGTGGCTGGTAGCAGTAAAAATTCTGAATATACCTGGAGGTTTTCATGGCTGTCGCTGCCAACAAACGTTCGGTAATGACGCTGTTTTCTGGTCCTACTGACATCTATAGCCATCAGGTCCGCATTGTGCTGGCTGAGAAAGGTGTTAGTTTCGAGATTGAGCATGTGGAGAAGGACAATCCACCTCAGGATCTGATCGACCTCAACCCGAATCAGAGCGTACCGACACTGGTGGATCGTGAGCTGACCCTGTGGGAATCTCGCATCATTATGGAATACCTGGATGAGCGCTTCCCGCATCCGCCGCTGATGCCGGTTTACCCGGTTGCGCGTGGTGAAAGCCGCCTGTACATGCAGCGTATTGAAAAAGACTGGTACACGCTGATGAACGTCATCGTGAACGGTTCTGCATCTGAAGCCGAAGTCGCGCGTAAGCGTCTGCGCGAAGAACTGCTGGCAATCGCGCCAGTATTTGGCCAGAAACCTTACTTCCTGAGCGATGAGTTCAGCCTGGTAGACTGCTACCTGGCGCCGCTGCTGTGGCGTTTACCGCAGCTGGGCATTGAATTCAACGGTGCAGGTTCGAAAGAACTGAAAGGGTACATGACTCGCGTCTTCGAACGTGACTCTTTCCTGGCTTCTCTGACTGAGCCTGAACGTGAAATGCGTCTGGGCCGGGGTTAACCTGTATGGATTTGCCACAGCTAACACCACGCCGTCCGTATCTGCTGCGCGCGTTCTATGAATGGTTGCTAGACAACCAGCTCACGCCGCATCTGGTGGTGGATGTGACGCTCCAGGACGTGCAGGTTCCAATGGAATATGCGCGTGACGGGCAAATTGTTCTGAATATTGCACCGCGTGCGGTGGGCAACCTGGAACTGGCTAACGATGAAGTGCGTTTTAACGCGCGCTTCGGTGGTGTGCCGCGTCAGGTGTCTGTGCCGTTGGCTGCCGTTCTGGCAATTTATGCACGTGAAAATGGCGCCGGTACGATGTTCGAACCGGAAGCCGCCTACGACGAAGATGTTGCCAGCTTAAATGATGACGACAACGACGCGTCTGGTTTTGAGAGTGAAACGGTCATGTCGGTCATTGATGGCGATAAGCCTGACAATGGCGATGACAACGATCCGGACGATACTCCGCCACCGCCTCGCGGTGGGCGTCCAGCGCTGCGCGTAGTGAAATAAATAGTGAAATAAAAAACAGGCCCTTTGGGGCCTGTTCTGTTTTCTGGCTTTGGCATCAATAAAACAGCGCGATGGTGGCTACCATATTCACCACAAATCCTACTGCCATCGGGATTGCTGTACGTTTTACCACTTCAAAGGGCGATACGCCGGCAATACCCGATGTCACGACAATTACAGCGGTTATGGGTGACACCGCGCGGGCAAGCGTAGTGGCAAAATGCATCGGCATAATCATTACTACGGCAGGAATATGCAGCCCGGCGGCAATATCCGGAATGAGGCTGGCAAAAGACATAAACGGCGCGTTGCCTGACCCCATGACGATCGCACAGGCGGCAATGACTACAGCCATGATGATCATCACGCCGATGCCGCCAAGACCGGAATGCTCTGCGCCTTTTATTACGGCGTCGACAGTCCCGATAGTCGTCAACCCTTTCGCGAAGATTTCACCGGCGACCACCAGGGTGACAACGTTGGCAAACTGCGTCCCCATGCCGTCAAAAAAAGCCTGCACATCATCCATCGTTTCGCGCAGATTATGTTTATGCAGGAATTCAACAAACATAGTCAGCGTCATGCTCATCAACATCACCACCACCAGATTCAACTCTGCTTTCATTAGTCCCATTTGTGCAAGGGCAAGCGAGCCCAGCATCAGGATCAGCGGCATGACAGGTAGAATGGCGTAATAGAGCGGAGGTACGTTTTCCAGCGTCTTTTGTTCAGCAAATCCGTTGCTTTCCGGTGCGGCTTTTTTGTCAAATTGACGCTGAACGAAAAAATGCGCAATGGCGACGGCGACAATGACACACGACGCGACGGGCAACTGGTATTGAAAGAAGTAGGTGGCGATTTTCATACCCGCAACCTGCGCGGCAAAAATAGAGTTGGTTTCCAGAATGCCCCACTCAATTGACATCGAGGTGGCAATCACCGCGACAGCGGATAAACGACTCACGCCAAGACTGACCAGCGTCGGGAATAGCGTCACCATCAGCAGCATGCCTAACCCGGACGCGCTGGTAATGAACTGCGCCATGATCTGACCAATCACATAGGTGGCGGCAAGCACAACATAGGGTGAGCGGATTAGTTTGAGCGGGCGACTTAACAGACTAACCATCGCTCTGCTGGCTCCCATTCTGTCCATATAACGGGCATAACCACCCACTGCCATGATTGATAACCCCAATCCGGCCGCGCGGTTGGAGAGCATACGCAAAATTTCATTGTAAATATCGACCAGTAGATAGCCACTGCTTTTGTCGTCAGCGACCAACGCGCCGTAGCCCAGCCAGACGCCGCAGATCATCAGAAAGATCCCGGCGGCGGCCAGCACGACCTGTGGTTTGTAGTTTTTGAGGATCAGGTAACCCATCGTTAATAAAACGATGACAGAGATAATGATGCCGAACATTGTTTCACTCCATGCCAGAGAAGAAGATAAATCCGGTAATAACGCTGTTGTCAAAACGGATGTTATATTTTTTTGGGCGTTTTTTATGGAGTGAATATCTTATTTTTAATTCGATGTTTAAATTATTTATCGTTTTAAAATAGATAGTTATGATAATTTATCACGTTAACGTTCATAAATTTCATGAAGATGATATAACGCTATTCAATTAAAAATAGGCGGAAAATATTCGCTTAAAATAATATTGCTGTTACGTATGTTTTCAATAAGCCAGCCGGATCAGATCGTCCATCATTTCACCCTGCTTTCGATCCTGTGTTAGGATAAACCCGCTGTTGTTTGTCACCACGACTTAGCTGAATGGACCCTATGAACGCATTTGATTCGCAAGCTGAAGACTCTCCATCTACCATTGGCCGTAGCTTACGCAATCGCCCGCTGGCGCGTAAAAAACTGTCTGAAATGGTTGAAGAAGAACTGGAGCAGATGATTCGTCGTCGGGAATTTGGCGAGGGCGAACAGTTGCCGTCTGAGCGGGAGCTGATGGCCTTCTTTAACGTGGGCCGTCCTTCTGTACGAGAGGCGCTGGCCGCGTTAAAACGCAAAGGTCTGGTACAAATCAACAACGGTGAGCGCGCCCGCGTTTCGCGTCCTTC
The DNA here is from genome assembly GCF_030332665.1 of Citrobacter sp. Cpo090. Taxonomy (NCBI): domain Bacteria; kingdom Pseudomonadati; phylum Pseudomonadota; class Gammaproteobacteria; order Enterobacterales; family Enterobacteriaceae; genus Citrobacter; species Citrobacter sp. Cpo090. The sequence continues at coordinate 52,388 of NZ_JAOWHK010000035.1, forward strand.
AGCTGATACCATCATCAGCGAGCTGTCTGGTATGGCGAAAGATTTCCTCGCACATCCCGGCGGCATTGCCCACTTCGAACAGCTGCGATTGTTCTTTGAATCCAGCCTGGTGCGATACGCTGCCGAACATGCGACGGATGAGCAAATCGACAGACTGGCGAAAGCACTGGAGATCAACAGCCAGTCGCTGGATGACAATACGTTGTTCATCCGTTCGGACGTTGATTTTCACCGCGTACTGGCGGAGATCCCAGGTAATCCCATCTTTATGGCTATCCATGTTGCGCTGTTAGACTGGCTGATTGCCGCCCGTCCGACCGTTGCCGATCAAGAGCTGTATGAGCACAATAACGTGAGTTATCAGCAGCATATCGCTATTGTTGACGCAATTCGCCAGCGCGATCCTGAAGAAGCTGACCGCGCACTGCAAGAACACCTCAACAGCGTTTCCGCGACCTGGCACGCCTTCAGCAAAAGTAAAAAATCGCGTAAGTGATCGCGATCCTGACGATCGTTTAGTGAAGTAGATCGCACTATAAGCGTTCTCTATTGTATTGCTGCTTATTTGATCTGGTATAACAGGTATAAAGGTATGCAGTCAGATAAGACTAATCATCATCAGAGGTCGTTATGGCAAGAGATTTAAAAGGCGTAATGCCAGCGTTGTTAACCCCATTCGATAACCAACAGCGACTGGACATCGAGAGTTTGCGCCGCCTGGTGCGTTTCAACATTGGTCAGGGTGTAGACGGGCTCTATGTCGGTGGCTCAACGGGCGAGGCCTTTGTCCAAAACCGCGTTGAAAGAGAGCAGGTACTGGAAATTGTTGCCGAAGAGGCAAAGGGCAAGGTGACGCTGATCGCCCACGTTGGTACGGTGAGCACCGAAGAGAGCCAACAGCTGGCGAGCGCCGCGCATCGCTACGGCTTTGATGCGGTTTCGGCCGTCACACCGTTTTACTATCCGTTTAGCTTTGAAGAGCACTGCGATCACTACCGCGCAATTATTGATTCCGCTGATGGTTTACCGATGGTGGTCTATAACATTCCGGCGCTGAGCGGCGTAAAACTGACGCTGGATCAGATCAACACGCTGGTAACGCTGCCAGGCGTTGGCGCACTGAAGCAAACTTCGGGCGATCTCTATCAGATGGAACAGATCCGCCGCGCTCATCCCGATCTGGTGCTTTATAACGGTTACGACGAAATCTTCGCTTCTGGACTGCTCGCGGGCGCAGATGGCGGTATCGGTAGCACTTACAACATCATGGGATGGCGCTATCAGGGAATTGTGAAAGCGCTCAAAGAAGGTGACATCCGTACGGCGCAAAAGCTGCAAACCGAGTGCAATAAGGTTATCGATCTGCTTATTAAGGTTGGCGTGTTCCGCGGCCTGAAAACAGTACTGCACTATATGGATGTGGTTTCTGTTCCACTGTGCCGTAAACCCTTTGCTCCGGTAGATGAACGCTTTCTGCCGGAACTGAAAGCGCTGGCAAACCAACTGCTGGCGGAAAAGGCGTAATCACGGGTCGCCGGGGGCGCTTCGCTTGCCCGGCCTGGATTTTTCGACCGTAGGCCGGGTAAGGCAAAGCCACCACCCGGCACAACAACAAAATCATCGGGAGAGTAAAATGAGTACTTCTACCCAGAGCATCCCGTGGTATCGCCATCTCAATCGGGCACAATGGCGGGCATTTTCCGCCGCCTGGCTGGGATATTTGCTTGATGGTTTCGATTTTGTGTTAATCGCCCTGGTGCTGACAGAAGTGCAGGGCGAATTCGGATTGACGACGGTGCAGGCCGCCAGCCTGATCTCGGCCGCCTTTATCTCCCGTTGGTTTGGCGGGTTAATGCTGGGGGCAATGGGCGACCGCTACGGACGCCGCCTGGCAATGGTCACCAGCATCATTCTGTTCTCGGTGGGAACGCTGGCCTGCGGTTTCGCGCCGGGCTACACCACCATGTTTATCGCCCGCCTGGTTATCGGTATGGGAATGGCGGGTGAGTACGGCTCCAGTGCAACCTATGTTATTGAAAGTTGGCCTAAACACCTGCGAAACAAAGCCAGTGGTTTCCTGATTTCAGGCTTTTCCGTTGGTGCAGTGATCGCCGCCCAGGTCTACAGCCTGGTGGTTCCGGTCTGGGGGTGGCGTGCGCTGTTCTTCATCGGCATCCTGCCAATTATCTTCGCCCTCTGGCTGCGTAAAAATATTCCGGAAGCGGAAGACTGGAAACAGAAACACGAAGGCAAAGCGCCAGTGCGCACGATGGTGGACATTCTCTACCGGGGCGAGCATCGGGTAATTAATATTCTGATGACGCTCGCTGCTGCCACCGCGCTGTGGTTCTGCTTTGCTGGCGACCTGCAAAATGCGGCTATCGTGGCGGTCCTGGGGCTGATATGCGCGTTTATCTTCATTAGCTTTATGGTGCAAAGCAGCGGGAAACGCTGGCCGACGGGCGTCATGCTGATGGTGGTCGTGCTGTTTGCCTTCCTGTACTCGTGGCCGATTCAGGCGCTGTTGCCAACCTATCTGAAAACGGATCTGGCCTATGATCCGCACACGGTTGCAAATGTCCTGTTTTTCAGTGGCTTTGGTGCGGCGGTCGGTTGCTGCGTCGGCGGTTTTCTTGGCGACTGGCTGGGCACGCGTAAAGCCTATGTCTGTAGTCTGCTGGCCTCGCAGTTGCTGATTATACCGGTGTTTGCGATAGGCGGTTCAAATGTCTGGGTACTGGGTTTACTGCTGTTTTTCCAGCAAATGCTCGGCCAGGGGATCTCCGGGATCTTACCAAAACTGATTGGCGGCTATTTCGATACCGATCAGCGTGCGGCGGGACTGGGCTTCACCTATAACGTGGGCGCACTGGGTGGAGCGCTGGCTCCGATCATCGGCGCGCTGATTGCCCAACGTCTGGATCTGGGTACCGCGCTGGGATCGCTCTCTTTCGGTCTGACATTTGTAGTGATCCTGCTGATTGGTCTTGATATGCCGTCCCGTGTACAGCGCTGGCTGCGTCCTGAAGCGTTGCGTACGCATGATGCCATTGATGGTCGACCGTTTAGCGGTGCCGTGCCGTTCGGTGGTGACAAAAGCACTATGGTGAAATCCAAAAGTTAATCCAATTGCCCGGTGCTGAACCGGGCAATAGCAGTAAGGGAAGAAATATGTCGTTCTTAGAGCTACAGAGCGCCACCACGATGCAAAAGGCTGCGTCATGACCACGCTGGCGATTGATATCGGCGGCACCAAATTGGCTGCCGCGCTGGTAGACAACAATCTGCAAATCCGCGAGCGGCGTGAACTGCCGACGCCTGCCAGCAAAACGCCGCAAGCGCTGCGCGCCGCGTTACAAACATTGGTTGCACCGCTACAGGGGCGTGCTAATCGAGTAGCGATCGCCTCAACGGGGATTATCCGTGAGGGGGTTTTACTGGCGCTGAATCCGCATAACCTCGGCGGGTTGATGCATTTTCCGCTGACACAAACGCTGGAACAAATCACCGGCCTGCCGACGCTGGCAGTCAATGACGCACAGGCTGCGGCGTGGGCTGAGTACCATGCGCTTGGCGGTGAGTACCGCGATCTGGTGTTTATTACCGTCTCCACCGGTGTGGGCGGGGGAGTCGTCAGCGGTGGGAAACTGCTGACCGGGACTGGCGGTCTGGCTGGGCATCTGGGACATACGCTGGCTGATCCGCATGGGCCGGTGTGCGGCTGCGGGCGTGTGGGCTGCGTTGAGGCGATCGCTTCCGGTCGTGGAATAGCGGCGGCAGCCGAAGGCGCGCTTGCTGTATGCGACGCCAAAGCCATTTTTAACCAGGCCGGACAAGGTGATGAGCAGGCAAGCAGGTTGATCCATCGCTCGGCGCGCACTTTGGCAAGGCTTGTTGCCGATGTGAAGGCCACGACCGATTGCCAGATTGTGGTGATTGGCGGCAGCGTTGGGCTGGCTGAAGGGTATCTGGCGCTGGTGGAACATTATTTGGCACAAGAGCCTTTGGCCTATCACGTGGAATTACTGGCAGCGCATTACCGCCATGACGCTGGATTACTGGGGGCCGCGCTGTTGGCCCAGGGAGAATAATGATGATATCAGATGCGTTGAATTCACTGCCTTCTGCCGGATTACATCCGGTCTTGCAGCAGGCGTTAACGCTTGCCATTGCGGCGAATCCGCAGGAGAAGACGCCTGGGCGCTACACGTTGCAGGGCGAGAATATTTTTATGAATGTCATGCAATTTACAACGCAGAGTCCAGAGCAAAAGAAAGCGGAGCTGCATCAGCAGTACATTGATATTCAGATGCTGTTGTCCGGCGAAGAACGGATTCTGTTCGGGATGTCCGATTCAGCTCGTCAGTGCGAAGAGATGCACATTGAGGATGATTATCAGCTGTGCAGCCAGATTGCCGATGAACAGGCTATGGTACTGAAGCCGGGAAAATTTGTGATTTTTATGCCGGGCGAGCCGCATAAACCGGGTTGTGTGGTGCAGGCTCCGATGGACATCAAAAAGGTGGTAATCAAGGTCCGCGCCAGCTTATTACACACCTGAAGATAAGAGATACCGTGTCGGATATGCTATCCGACACGGTATATAACACCTAACGTTTAAACGTCACCGTTTCTGGCTGCGTCAGATGCAGTGTGGTTTGGCTTGGGACCGTCTCGGCAATGACGCGACCGTGACGAATGGAATAACGGGCAGGCGTCTGGCGACGAACCGCGTCGAACCCATTTTCTGCAGGCAAAATCACCAGATTCGCAGAATTCCCCACGTTCAGACCGTAGTCCTGCAGGTGCAGGGTTTTCGCGCTGTGGGTGGTGACCAGGTTCAGCCCATCGTTAATCTGTCCGTATCCCATCAACTGGCACACGTGTAATCCCATATGCAACACCTGCAGCATATTCGCAGTGCCTAGCGGATACCACGGATCGAAGACGTCATCATGACCGAAGCAGACGTTGATTTCCGCCTCCAGCATCTCTTTGACGCGCGTAACACCGCGACGTTTAGGATAAGTGTCGAAGCGCCCTTGCAGGTGAATATTCACCAGTGGATTTGCGACAAAGTTAATACCGGACATTTTCAACAGACGGAAAAGACGGGAAGCATACGCGCCGTTATAAGAATGCATCGCCGTAGTATGGCTGGCGGTCACACGCTCGCCCATATTGTAGCGATGCGCCAGCGCCGCAACGGTTTCAACAAAGCGGGATTGCTCATCATCGATTTCGTCACAGTGCACGTCGATAAGCCTGTCGTATTTTTGCGCCAGAGCGAAAATCTTATGCAGCGACTCCACGCCATATTCACGCGTGAATTCAAAGTGTGGGATCGCGCCAATGACGTCGGCGCCCAGACGCACGGCTTCCTCTAAGAGCGCCTCACCGTTGGGATAAGAAAGAATGCCTTCTTGCGGGAACGCGACGATCTGTAGCTCTACCCACGGCGCGACTTCTTGCTTCACCTCCAGCATGGCTTTTAGCGCCGTCAACGTAGGGTCGGAAACGTCAACGTGCGTACGAACATATTGAATGCCGTTGGCCATCTGCCACTTCAGGGTCTGCATGGCGCGCGCTTTAACGTCTTCGTGAGTGAGCATTGCCTTACGTTCGGCCCAGCGCTCAATGCCCTCAAACAACGTGCCAGACTGATTCCAGCTCGGCTCGCCCGCGGTTTGCGTAGTGTCCAGATGGATATGTGGTTCAACGAACGGTGGGATAGCCAGACCGCCTTCAGCATCAAGCACTTCACCCTGTGGTAACGTCGCAGTGTCTTGAGGCTCGATACGGCTAAAGCGCCCGTTTTCAATCGTGATTTGCCACAACCCTTCACGTCCCTGTAAACGCGCCTGATGAATGGTGATGTTATTATTCTGCATGGCTGACCTCCGGTGATTTAGCAAGGCTGCGATTTAAAAGGGGATTCAGCAGGATATAGCTGAATACGCCGCCGAGTACGGCGTTGACGGGCACAATACCGGGAATATAGTGACCCGCGGCAATGCCCAGTGCAACGGACAGGATAGCTATCCAGTTTACGGGAATAAATTGCGCTTTGCTGAAGTCGGCATAGCGGCGATGGTTCAGCAGATAGTCAGCGATAATCACCCCACCGATTGGGGGGATCGCTGCCGACAGAAATGTCAGCCAGCCGACAAAGTTATTGTAAAGCCACAGCGCGCACAGTGTGCCGATAATACCGTTAGCCACTGACAGCGTACGGCTGGAAAGGCCGGTAATATTGGCAAATCCCAGACCTGAGGCGTATAGCGCGTTGTCATTGGTAGTCCAGATATTCAAGCCGAGTACCACAATCGCGGGCAGCAGCAGCCCTTGGGCAATCATCACGTCAGAGATATCCGCCTGTCCAACCGCAGCCGCGCCCGCAGCGCCGAAGATGAACATCAAGGAGTTACCAAGGAAAAACGCCACCATGGCGATCAGCACCGCGCCTTTGGCGTTGCGGCCAAAACGGACGAAGTCAGCGGTTAACGTCCCTGCGCTTACAAACGAACCGACCACCAGCGCGAGTGCGGTTGAGAAATTAAGCGGTGTCTGCGGCACTATCGCTTTTAAATGGTCTAAACCGCCGACATCGCTTACCGCCAGCCAGACAGAGTAGCTGCCAAGAATGACGATGGCAGGTACGGCGATGATAGACAAAACGGTCAGTGCCGAGATGCCAAAAAAGATGGTCAGGGTCATCAACAGCCCGGAAACCGCAATCAGGATATTAACGTCAATCCCTGTCGCTTTACCCACCGGGATAGCAAACATGGCCACACCGACGCCAAACCAGCCTACCTGTGTACCGCCTAATAGCAGGGAGGGAAGCCATGAACCTTTCACACCAAATGAGTAACGCGCCAGAAGGTGGGTTGAGAGCCCTGTTTTTGCGCCGATAAAACCGAGAAATGCAGTGTAAAGACCGAGGAGAAGATTACCGAAGAGAACTGCCAGGAAGAAATCATTATAGGAAAGACCGGTACCGAGTGTGCCACCGGTCCACATACTGGCGGAAAAAAATGTGAGCCCCAACATCACAAATGTTAGTGGAATCACGCCTTTCCGCGCCGCCTGAGGGACGGGGCCCTGGCTATAATTGTTGTCCTGCGACACAACGCCTCCATGAATTTTGCCCAAAAAATCCGCCGCATAATATACAGTTCTCAGAATAAAGCAAACGTTTCCGTGTGATATTTTCTTTGTAATTATTCGTGGGGTTAATGGTTTGCTGGTTTTCCTCCGTCGTCAGTGAACCACCGCGTGCGAGTTGAGTTTCCAGCATGGTTTGCGAGCGGCTTTCGAAGAATGATTCCGCATGTATTTTGCGGAGAAATATTGGCTCCCCATCCATCAGCGTCAGGCTGTGGCAGGGGAGCCAGAAGAATTACACTTCCAGGTAGTTCAGGATACCGTCCGCCGCTTTACGGCCTTCGGCAATCGCGGTGACCACCAGATCCGAACCGCGCACGATGTCGCCACCGGCGAAGATTTTCGGGTTGCTGGTCTGGAAGGCGTTGTCGCTGCGCTCTGGGGCAATAATGCGACCCTGAGAATCCAGTTCGACGCTATGTTTTGCCAGCCACTCCATACTGTGCGGACGGAAGCCAAACGCCAGTACCACCGCATCAGCCGGAACAACGTGCTCGGAACCGGCGATAATCTCCGCGCGGCGACGCCCTTTAGCATCCGGTTCGCCCATTTCAGTACGCGCCATTTTCACGCCGCACACTTTACCGTTGGCATTCACTTCCACGCCTAAGGGTTGGATGTTGAACTGGAACTCGACGCCTTCTTCACGCGCATTTTTCACTTCGCGTTTGGAACCCGGCATGTTCTCTTCGTCACGACGATAGGCGCAGATGACGTGTGCAGCGTTCTGGCGAACCGAGGTCCGCACGCAGTCCATCGCGGTATCGCCGCCGCCGAGAACGACGACGCGTTTGCCTTCCATACTGATGTACGGCTCGTCGCTGCTTTCGCCAAAGCCCATCAACTGTTTGGTATTGGCGATGAGGAACGGCAGGGCATCAAATACGCCGGAAGCGTCTTCGTTTTCCAGCCCACCGCGCATCGACTGATAGGTACCTACGCCAAGGAAAACGGCGTCATAATCTTTCAGCAGGGAGTCAAGTTGTACATCGCGGCCCACTTCCACGTTCAATTTGAACTCAATGCCCATACCGGTGAAGATCTCACGCCGACGGGTCATGACTTCTTTCTCCAGCTTGAAAGCCGGAATACCGAAGGTCAGCAGACCGCCAATTTCCGGGTGACGATCAAAGACCACCGCCTTCACGCCGTTACGGGTCAGCACATCAGCACAGGCCAGGCCTGCCGGACCCGCACCGATGATCGCCACACGCTTGTCGGTTTGACGCACGCCGGTCATATCCGGACGCCAGCCCATTTCGAATGCTTTATCGTTGATATAGCGCTCGATGTTGCCGATAGTTACCGCGCCGAACTCATCGTTCAGCGTACAGGATCCTTCACACAGACGATCCTGCGGGCACACGCGGCCACAGACTTCCGGCAGAGTGTTGGTCTGGTGCGACAGTTCTGCCGCTTCAAAAATACGTCCCTCGTTCGCCAGCTTCAGCCAGTTCGGGATGTAGTTATGCACCGGGCACTTCCACTCGCAGTACGGGTTACCGCAGGACAGGCAGCGGTCTGCCTGCGCTTTGGCCTGGCCTTCGGAAAACGGCTCGTAGATCTCAATAAACTCGATCTTGCGGATCTTCAGCGGCTTCTTAGGCGGATCAACGCGCTGCAGGTCGATAAATTGGTATACGTTCTGACTCATTGCTGCTACCCCTTACTGCGCCTGCACACGCAGCTCTGCTGCGCTACGACTACGGTGACCCAACAGTGCTTTCACATCACTGGATTTTGGTTTTACCAGCGCGAATTTCGCCGAGAATGCTGGCCAGTTAGCCAGGATCTCTTCGCCGTGTGAAGAGCCGGTATGCTGTACGTGCTCGGTAATCAAACCGCGCAGGTGTTCCTCGTGGATCGCCAGCGAGTCCACGCTCAGCACTTCTACCAGTTCCGGGTTCACGCGTTTGCGGAATTCACCGTCTTCGTCGAGCACGTAGGCGAATCCGCCCGTCATACCCGCTCCGAAGTTGACGCCCGTTTTTCCGAGAATACAGACGATGCCGCCGGTCATATATTCGCAGCCGTTGTCGCCAATACCTTCAACCACGGTGATTGCGCCGGAGTTGCGTACTGCAAAGCGCTCACCTGCGCGACCCGCGGCAAACAGACGGCCACCTGTAGCGCCATACAGACAGGTGTTACCAATGATGCTCGCCTCATGGCTACGGAAAGCAGAGCCAACCGGAGGACGCACTGCCAGCAGGCCGCCCGCCATACCTTTACCGACATAGTCGTTGGCATCGCCGGTCAGATACAGCTCCACGCCGCCCGCGTTCCACACGCCAAAGCTCTGGCCTGCGGTACCGCTGAAGTGCGCTTTGATCGGGTCAGACGCCAGCCCCTGATCGCCGTGTGTCTGAGCGATATAGCCCGACAGCGACGCACCAACGGAACGGTCGGTGTTGCGGATATCGAACCAGAAGGTTTTGCTCTGGCGCTCGTCGACATACGGTTTCGCCTGCTGTAACAACTGGGCGTTCAGCACGCCGTTATCAAACGGCGGGTTGTTCTCGGTGCAATGCAGCGCTTTACCCGGATGCGGTTCGGCGGTTTCCAGCAGACGAGACAGCTCCAGTTTCTGTTGTTTAGCGGTAAACCCTTCCAGCTCTTTGAGCAGGTCGGTACGACCAATCAGATCCACCAGACGCTTCACGCCCAGTTGCGCCATCAGTTCACGGACTTCGCGGGCGATAAATTCAAAGTAGTTAGTCACTTTGAACGGCAGGCCGTGATAGTGGTTCTTACGCAGTTTGTCGTCCTGAGTCGCCACGCCGGTTGCACAGTTGTTCAGGTGGCAAATACGCAGGTATTTACAGCCCAACGCCACCATCGGACCGGTGCCGAAACCGAAGCTTTCCGCACCCAGAATCGCCGCTTTAATGATATCGACGCCGGTTTTCAGACCGCCATCGACCTGCAGACGAATCTTGTGACGCAGGCCGTTAGCCACCAGCGCCTGCTGGGTTTCCACCAGACCCAGTTCCCACGGGCAGCCCGCATATTTCACGGAGGAGAGCGGGCTTGCGCCGGTGCCGCCGTCGTAGCCAGCAATGGTGATAAGGTCCGCATAGGCTTTCGCCACGCCAGTGGCGATGGTGCCAACGCCCGGTTCGGAAACTAGCTTCACCGAGATCATCGCTTTCGGGTTGACCTGTTTGAGGTCGAAAATCAGCTGCGCTAAGTCCTCGATAGAGTAGATATCGTGGTGCGGCGGCGGGGAGATCAACGTCACGCCCGGTACCGAATAGCGCAGTTTGGCGATGTACGGGGTGACTTTATCACCTGGTAACTGACCGCCTTCGCCAGGCTTCGCGCCCTGAGCGACTTTAATCTGAATAACATCGGCGTTGACCAGATACGCCGGGGTTACGCCAAAGCGACCAGAAGCAACCTGCTTAATCCGCGACACCTTGTTAGTGCCGTAGCGCGCCGGGTCTTCGCCGCCTTCACCGGAGTTCGAGTTACCGCCGATGCTGTTCATAGCTTCGGCCAGCGCTTCGTGTGCTTCCGGGCTTAATGCGCCGATGGACATGGCTGCGGTATCAAAGCGTTTAAACAGTTCGGTTGCAGGTTCGACTTCGTTAATGCTTACGGCTTCATCGCCAGGCGTAATCGCCAGCAGGTCGCGCAGCGTGGCCGCTGGACGCTCATTGACCAGCCGGGCATATTCCTGATAGTCACTGTATTCACCGCTTTGTACCGCCTGTTGCAGCGTGCGCACCACATCCGGGTTGTAGGCGTGGTATTCGCCGCCGTGGACGTATTTGAGCAAACCGCCCTGACTGATAGGTTTACGCGCGAGCCAGGCATGTTTGGAGAGGTTCAGCAGATCCTGCTGGAAGTCGGTAAATCCTGCGCCGCTGATGCGGCTGACCACGCCCTGGAAGCACAGTGCCACGACATCATCGTGCAGACCAACCGCTTCAAACAGCTTCGAGCAGCGGTAAGAGGCGATGGTCGAGATGCCCATTTTGGACATGATTTTGTACAGACCTTTGTTGATGCCGTTACGGTAGTTCAGCATCACGGTCCGGTAATCTTTGGCAATCGCCTGAGTGTCGATCAGCCGTCCCAGCGTTTCATACGCGAGATACGGATAAATGGCCGTCGCGCCAAAGCCGAGCAGGACAGCAAAATGGTGCGGGTCGCGGGCGCTGGCGGTTTCAACGATGATGTTGGCGTCGCAACGCAGGCTTTGTTCTACCAGACGCGTTTGCACTGCGCCCACGGCCATCGGTGCCGGAACCGGCAGGCGGTTTTTCGCGATGTTACGGTCAGAGAGCACCAGCAGCACCGTACCGTTACGCACCATCTGTTCCGCCTTATCGCACAATGCTTTGACGGTCTCTTCGAGCGTGGTTTCGGTCACGTCGAAGGTGATATCGAGGCGGTCAGCGCGATAATGATCCTCTTTCATAGTGGTGAGCTGGGTGAAATCGGAGTACAGCAGGATCGGCGATTTAAAGCTCAGACGGTGTGCCTGACCTTCGGCTTCGCAGAAGACGTTCATCTCACGACCGATGCTGGTGGCCAGCGACATGACGTGCGCTTCGCGCAGTGGGTCGATCGGCGGGTTAGTCACCTGCGCGAACTGCTGGCGGAAGTAGTCATAAATGATGCGTGGCTGGCTGGAGAGCACGGCAAACGGGGTATCATCACCCATTGAACCGACCGCTTCCTGACCGTTTTCACCGAGCACGCGGATCACGGAATCCAGCTCTTCGGCGCTGTAGTTAAACTGTTTCTGGTAGCTGGCGAGGGTGTCATCGTCCAGTTCACGGCTGCCGACCTGATCGTCAGCCAGGTCTTCGAACGGCACCAGGCGGCGGACGTTTTTCTCCATCCACTCTTTGTACGGATGGCGGCTTTTCAGATCGTCATCGGTTTCGGCGGAGTGCAGAATGCGCCCGCTGCGGGTATCGATAACCATCAGCTCGCCAGGGCCGACGCGACCTTTCTCGACGACTTCATCCGGCTGATAATCCCAGATCCCAACTTCAGAGGCGCAGGTAATCAGCTTGTCTTTGGTGATGACGTAGCGCGCTGGACGCAGGCCGTTACGGTCAAGGTTACAGGCGGCAAAGCGGCCGTCGGACATAACAATACCCGCCGGGCCATCCCACGGCTCCATGTGCATGGAGTTAAAGTCAAAGAACGCGCGCAGCTCCGGGTCCATATCCGGGTTGTTCTGCCAGGCCGGCGGCACCAGTAAACGCATGGCGCGGATGATGTCCATCCCACCAGCCAGCAGCAGTTCCAGCATGTTATCCATCGAACTTGAATCTGAGCCGGTTTCGTTAACGAACGGTGCGGCGTCGTGCAGGTCAGGGATCAGCGGCGTCTGGAATTTATAGGTACGTGCGCGTGCCCACTGGCGGTTGCCGGTGATGGTGTTGATTTCACCGTTATGCGCCAGGTAGCGGAACGGTTGCGCCAGCGGCCACCGTGGTACGGTGTTGGTGGAGAAACGCTGGTGGAACAGGCAGATGGCCGATTCCAGACGCAGATCCGCCAGGTCCAGGTAAAAGCGTGGCAGATCCGCCGGCATACACAGACCTTTATAGATATTGACCAGGTTCGACAAGCTACAGACGTAGAAGTCTTTATCGTCCTGGAGGCGTTTTTCGATACGACGACGTGCGATGAACAGGCGACGTTCCATATCACGCGGACGCCAGCCCGCAGGGGCATTGACAAAAATTTGCTCGATACGAGGCAGGGAGGAGAGGGCGATTTCACCGAGAACACCTTCGTTGGTCGGCACGTCGCGCCAGCCGACAATCGACAGGGTCTCCTGCTGTAATTCTTCTTCGACAATGCGACGAGAAGCCGCAGCCAGCTCAGCGTCTTTATTTAAAAAGATCATGCCGACGGCGTAGTTTTTGGCTAAACGCCAGCCGCGCTCTTGCGCCACGATGCGGAAAAAGCGGTCAGGTTTTTGTAACAGCAAACCGCAACCATCGCCGGTTTTACCATCGGCAAGAATTGCGCCACGGTGCTGCATGCGGGCCAGTGCGTGTATGGCGGTACGCACTACCTTGTGGCTAGGTTCGCCTTCTATGTGGGCGATCAGGCCGAAACCACAGTTATCCCTCTCAAGGGATTTATCGTACAACATATCAGTGAACCTCCCCAGGCTCTGCGGGATTCCCATCTGGACCGTTGCGCACGGGCACACCAAGAGCATGGCGACGGGGTTTGCGTGTCATACGCTTACCTCGCATTCGCCCTCTTTATCCTTTTCGCATAGGTCAAACAAGTTTGAGGACTTGCTTCAGAGGGAATCTCAATTACTGCATAAATATGATGAGCAGGCTGCTCATCCAGAAAGCTTCCAGCGGATTTCCACGTTATCGGGAATCCACACACAGGTCAAATGGCAATCTTATTTATGCAAAAATGTGCTATAGGGCGATTAACTTTATGAATATGTTGAAATTTAAGGCTTTTTTACATTGATTTAACGCAAGGGGAATGGAGAGCGAAGTGTGATCTGTCTCACTGTCAGAAAGGCTGTATATCCCCCGTCCTCCCTTTGTTTATCGCTATGCCTGGCATTTTATGCTGGTTTTTGAAGATTTGGCGTCTTAAAGATACTGTTTTTATGCTGAGAGTATAAGAAGATAAAAAAAACAGTCGGATATAAGGAAAAGTAATTTCATTTTGAATGAATGAAATTTCGATTATTTTGATTTGTTATGCAATAAATAAAGGCACGCCAGGGCGATTGATCCAGGTCATCGCCGACTGGGGCAAAAAATGGCAGGCTTTGGCCTCTTTTCAAGGCGCGGTCTACCAGATTATGCAGTTACAGAAATTAGTCAATATGTTTGGTGGGGATCTTTCTCGCCGTTACGGGCAAAAGGTTCATAAACTCACGCTTCACGGCGGCTTTAGCTGTCCAAATCGAGATGGCACCATCGGACGTGGAGGATGTACTTTCTGCAATGTCGCCTCGTTTGCCGATGAAGCGCAGCAGCACCATTCTATTGTCGAGCAGCTTGAGCATCAGGCGCATCTGGTCAATCGCGCGAAACGCTATCTGGCCTATTTTCAGGCTTATACCAGCACCTTTGCTGAAGTGCAGGTGCTGCGTTCGATGTATCAGCAGGCGGTCAGCCAGGCCAGTATCGTCGGGTTATGCGTTGGGACGCGCCCCGACTGCGTGCCGGATGCGGTACTCGATCTGCTTTGCGAGTATAAAGACCTCGGCTATGAGGTATGGCTGGAGCTTGGTTTGCAAACCGCGCATGACAAAACCTTGCACCGTATTAACCGCGGCCATGATTTTGCCTGTTACCAACGCACTACGCGACTGGCACGCGAGCGCGGGCTGAAAGTGTGCTCACACCTGATTGTCGGTCTGCCGGGAGAAGGGCAGACGGAATGTCTGCAAACCATGGAGCGTGTGGTGGAGACGGGGGTTGACGGTATTAAGCTGCATCCGCTGCATATTGTGAAAGGCAGTACGATGGCGAAAGCCTGGGAAGCCGGGCGGCTGAACGGAATTGAACTGGACGACTATACGGTCATCGCCGGGGAGATGATCCGCCATACGCCGCCAGAGGTGATTTATCATCGCATTTCCGCCAGCGCGCGTCGCCCAACGCTGTTGGCGCCGCTATGGTGTGAAAACCGCTGGACCGGGATGGTCGAACTGGATAAGTACCTTAACAAGCACGGAGTGCAAGGCTCGGCGCTCGGTACGCCATGGGTGCAGCCTGAGAACTAACCCTCCGTAGGCCGGATAAGGCAAAGCCGACATCCGGCAATCTGCGCCTGCTTGCCTGATGGCGCTTTGCTTATCAGTCCTACGATGACCTCTCCGCGTTCATTTCACCGATAACCTCCGCATTTCTTGCACAATCTTCAACGTCACGCTGAGAATTGAGTATTATTGTGCCAAGTTGTCGTGAAGGAACCCTCTATGAAGCAAATCCGTATGCTGGCGCAATATTACGTCGACCTGATGATGAAGTTAGGTCTGGTGCGCTTTTCGCTGCTGTTGGCGCTGGCTCTGGTCGTGTTGGCAATTGTGGTGCAGATGGCTGTCACCATGGTGCTGCATGGCCAGGTAGAAAGCATTGATGTCATCCGCTCTATCTTTTTTGGTCTGTTAATTACCCCCTGGGCCGTCTATTTCTTGTCCGTGGTGGTGGAGCAACTTGAGGAGTCCCGGCAACGCCTGTCACGACTGGTACAAAAGCTGGAAGAGATGCGCGAGCGCGATCTCAAGCTCAATGTGCAGTTGAAAGATAATATTGCCCAGCTCAATCAGGAAATTGTTGAGCGTGAAAAAGCTGAAGCAGAGCGCCAGGAAACATTCGAGCAACTGAAGGTTGAAATCAAAGAGCGCGAAGAAGCGCAGATTCAGCTTGAGCAACAGTCTTCCTTTTTACGCTCTTTCCTGGATGCCTCGCCGGATCTGGTTTTTTATCGCAATGAAGATAAAGAGTTTTCCGGCTGTAACCGTGCCATGGAGCTGCTGACTGGCAAAAGCGAAAAGCAGCTGGTGAACTTAAAACCGGCTGACGTTTACTCTCCTGAAGCGGCTGAAAAGGTGATTGAGACCGACGAGAAGGTGTTCCGTCATAATGTTTCGCTCACCTACGAACAGTGGCTGGACTACCCGGACGGGCGCAAAGCCTGCTTTGAAATTCGCAAGGTGCCTTACTATGACCGCGTAGGTAAGCGACATGGTCTGATGGGCTTTGGGCGCGATATTACCGAGCGTAAGCGTTATCAGGACGCGCTTGAGCGCGCCAGCCGCGATAAGACCACTTTCATTTCTACCATCAGCCATGAGCTGCGTACCCCGCTTAACGGCATTGTCGGCTTAAGCCGGATCCTGCTGGATACGGATCTGACCGCGGAGCAGGAAAAATACCTGAAAACAATCCATGTCTCTGCCGTGACGCTGGGGAATATTTTCAACGATATTATCGACATGGATAAGATGGATCGACGTAAAGTCCAGCTCGATAACCAGCCTGTTGATTTCACCAGCTTTATGGCGGATCTGGAAAACCTCTCTGGCCTACAGGCGCAGCAAAAAGGGCTGCGTTTTGTGCTTGAGCCAACGCTACCGCTGCCGCATAAGGTCATTACCGACGGAACGCGTCTGCGTCAGATCCTGTGGAATCTGATCAGCAACGCCGTGAAGTTTACCCAGCAGGGGCAGGTGACCGTGCGGGCGCGCTATGACCAGGGGAATATGCTGCATTTCGAAGTTGAAGATTCCGGGATCGGCATTCCGCAGGATGAGCAGGATAAAATCTTCGCCATGTATTATCAGGTGAAGGACAGCAACGGCGGTAAACCGGCCACGGGGACAGGGATTGGTTTGGCCGTGTCGAAGCGTCTGGCGAAAAACATGGGCGGTGATATTACGGTTTCCAGCCAGGCAGGAAAAGGGTCTATTTTCACGCTGACCGTGCATGCCCCTGCGGTAGCGGAAGAGATTGAAGACGCGTTTGAAGACGATGAAATGCCGCTGCCAGCCCTGAATGTGCTGCTGGTGGAAGACATTGAACTGAACGTAATTGTTGCGCGCTCCGTGCTGGAAAAATTAGGCAACAGCGTGGATGTCGCGATGACCGGGAAAGCCGCGCTGGAAATGTTTACGCCGGGTGAATATGACCTGGTGCTGCTGGATATTCAGCTACCGGATATGACCGGTCTGGATATCTCGCGGGAGCTGACGCAAAAATACGCCCGTGAAGATCTGCCGCCGCTGGTTGCACTCACAGCCAACGTACTGAAAGATAAAAAAGAGTATCTGGACGCAGGCATGGACGACGTGCTGAGTAAGCCGCTGTCGGTTCCGGCGCTAACCGCCATGATCAAAAAATACTGGGATACCCGAAACGAAGAGGAGAGCACTGTGACATCTGAAGAAAGCAGTAAATCGCAAGCGCTGTTAGATATTCCTATGTTGGAACAATACCTCGAGCTGGTGGGACCGAAGTTAATTACCGACGGGCTGGCGGTGTTTGAGAAGATGATGCCGGGATATTTGAGCGTACTGGAGTCCAACCTGACGGCACGGGATAAAAAAGGTGTTGTTGAGGAAGGCCATAAAATTAAAGGCGCAGCAGGTTCAGTGGGGCTGCGTCACCTGCAACAGCTAGGTCAGCAAATCCAGTCGCCAGATCTTCCTGCCTGGGAAGATAACGTTGCTGAATGGATTGAAGAGATGAAGCAGGAGTGGCAGCACGACGTGGCAGTATTAAAAGCCTGGGTGGCGAGCGTGGAAAAAAAATGACCCCGGCTTGACCGGGGTGCGCGAATACTGCGCCAACACCAGGGAAATCGTGGCTGCGCCGTAAATTATTATCATTGTTTACAAGGGCGCAGCCCTAATTTTCAGGCCGCACGCAGTTAAGATAGCAAATCTTAAATAATTTGTTACATGAATCAGTTAAATGTGTGAAGCGTAGCATTTAAATCATAATAACTAATATGTTTCAGCCAGTTGAGAAAGGAGTATCACGATGAAAAAAGTGGGTGTAGTGCTCAGCGGATGCGGCGTGTATGACGGTGCAGAGATCCATGAAACTGTTCTCACGCTTCTGGCCATTGCCCGCAACGGCGCTCAAGCCGTCTGTTTCGCACCGGATAAACAACAAGCGGATGTGATTAATCATCTGACCGGCGAGCCGATGCTGGAAACTCGCAATGTGCTGATTGAAGCCGCACGTATCACACGCGGCGAAATTCGCCCACTTGCGCAGGCAGTCTCATCTGAACTGGATGCGTTGATCGTGCCGGGTGGGTTTGGTGCGGCCAAAAATCTGAGCAATTTTGCCAGTCAGGGCAGTGAATGCCGGGTTGACAGCGATTTAGCCGCGCTGGCGGTGGCCATGCATCAGGCGGGTAAGCCGTTGGGGTTTATGTGCATTGCGCCTGCCATGTTACCTAAAATTTTTGACTTCCCGCTGCGTCTGACCATCGGCACTGATATCGACACGGCAGAGGTGTTGGAAGAGATGGGCGCTGAGCATGTGCCTTGTCCGGTTGATGACATTGTCGTTGATGAAGACAACAAAATCGTCACCACGCCTGCCTATATGCTGGCGCAGGACATCGCTCAGGCCGCGAGTGGCATCGATAAACTGGTATCGCGTGTGCTGGTGCTGGCTGAATGAGAAAAGGAGTTACCGCCTTTCTGCGACGTATCTTTCTGCGGGCGGTGGTTGTCCTCGCCGTATTCTGGGGCGGGGGCATTGCACTTTTCAGCGTGATGCCTGTGCCTTTCTCGGCGGTAATGGTCGAGCGACAGCTGGGCGCATGGCTGTCCGGTGATTTTGGCTATGTGGCGCACTCGGACTGGGTGAGCATGGATGAGATCTCACCGTGGATGGGGCTGGCGGTGATTGCTGCGGAGGACCAGAAGTTTCCCGACCACTGGGGGTTTGATGTCACCGCCATAGAGAAAGCGCTGGCGCACAATGAACGTAATGAAAACCGCATTCGCGGGGCGTCGACGTTATCGCAACAGACGGCGAAAAACCTCTTTCTGTGGGATGGACGAAGCTGGGTGCGTAAAGGTCTCGAAGCCGGGCTAACGCTGGGTATGGAAACCGTCTGGAGTAAGAAACGTATTCTGACCGTCTATTTGAATATTGCCGAGTTTGGCGATGGGATATTTGGCGTGGAGGCGGCGGCGCAACGGTATTTTCATAAACCGGCCAGTCGCTTGAGCCTGTCTGAAGCGGCCTTGCTGGCGGCAGTATTGCCCAATCCTTTGCGTTTTAAGGCGAATGCGCCTTCTGGTTATGTGCGTAACCGCCAGGCGTGGATTATGCGCCAAATGCGCCAGTTAGGCGGTGAGTCGTTTATGCGGGAAAAGAAGTTGTATTAGCGTAGTTATTGCCGGATGCGGCGTAAACGTCTTATCCGGCCTACTGGCTACGTTCTGTGTACTCGATTAATCTTCATCAAACCCTGAATTAAACAGGGCAATCACTGCGGCCAGGGCTTCAACTTCCTGTGGACCCGTGGCTTCAACTTCAATCTGACGCCCTTTGGCTGAATCCAGCATCAGCAGAGCGATAACGCTGTTGGCCTCGGCTTCCGTTCCTTCATCATTACGCAGCAAAACTTCTGCTTCGAAACCCTGCATCAATTCAAACAGTTTCATCGCTGGGCGGGCATGCATGCCCAGCTTATTCGTGATTTCAACGGTTTGCTTCACGGTCATGATTTACGTTTTTCCAGCGTACGATGGCGTGACTGCACGTTTTTACCGCGTGAGCGGAAGTAGTCTGCCAGCTGCTCTGCAATATACACCGAACGGTGTTTCCCGCCGGTACAGCCGATGGCTACGGTAAGGTAGCTACGGTTGTTGGTCTCCAGCATGGGTAACCATAGCTCAAGATAGCTGCGAGTCTGGTAGATAAAATTGTGAACTTCTGTGTGCCTGTCGAGGAACGCGGCGACGGGGCGGTCAAGACCGGTCATTGGGCGCAGCTTCGGATCCCAGTGTGGGTTAGGCAGGAAGCGCACGTCAAAGACGTAATCCGCATCAATCGGGATACCGTGTTTGAAACCAAAGGATTCGAATACCATCGTCAATTCACGTTCACGTTTACCCAGCAGTCGGGTACGTAACATTTCCGCCAGTTCGTGTACGGACATTTCGGAGGTATCAACGATCAGGTCAGCGCGAGAGCGCAGAGGCTCCAGCAAATCGCTTTCCTTATCGATAGCGCTTTCCAGAGACAAGTTCTTGCTGGAGAGCGGGTGTAAACGACGCGTGTCACTGTAGCGACGAATCAGCGTGTTACGGTCAGCATCAAGGAACAGCAGCTGTGGTGAGAAACCTTCAGGCAGATTGTTCATTGCCTGCTCGAAAATCTCCGGGGACTCAGGCATGTTGCGCACATCAATGCTGACGGCCGCAGAAATCTGGCGATCGGCCAGAGTACGAGCCAGATCGGGCAACAGCACTACGGGAAGGTTATCCACGCAGTAAAAACCCATATCTTCCAGCGCACGCAGGGCGACAGATTTACCTGACCCTGAACGACCGCTGACGATCATCAGTACCATGTACTGTTTCTCCTCACAACGACAAAAAAGGATGCCATTGGGTTGTTATGCCTCATCCTGTCCACCTTCGGTGTCCGTGATGATTTGATACAACTCCTGGTCACTTTGCGCGGCGCGCAGACGACGACAGATGGTTTTATCCGCCAAACGTTTTGCGACCAGTGACAACGTATGCAAATGCGTCTTGGTTTGGTCCGCCGGAACAAGCAGAGCGAACAGCAGATCGACAGGTTGATTATCAATGGCGTCGAAGGCGATAGGCGTTTCGAGTTGCACAAACACACCAACCGCGCGCATCGTGTCTTCTTCCAGCTTTCCGTGCGGGATAGCAATACCATTACCGATGCCGGTACTGCCCATTTTTTCACGTGTCAGAATGGCTTCAAATACCACCTGAGAAGGCAAGCTGAGCTGTTTTGCCGCCAGTTCACTGATGATTTCCAGTGCGCGTTTCTTGCTTTGGCAGTGAACGCCTGCGCGTGTACATTCCTGGTTAAGAACAGTGCTCAGTTGTAGAGTCGTATCGTTATTTGTCATAATTTCACCTAAGCGCTAACTGTACAAATGGCCCGTTGTGCTACACAACAGGCCGTCCTGCACCCGCTAACTGCCCGGACAAGTTAGTGCTGTTTCAGTTTATCTTTATGTTTTGTTAACTGCCGAGCCAGTTTATCAATTAAACCGTCAATGGCGGCGTACATATCCTGACCTTCCGCGCTGGCATGAATTTCGCCACCGTTCACATGCAGTGTTGCATCCGAGATATGTGTAACCTTCTCCACTTTCAACACAATATAGACCTGATTAATCCGGTCGAAATATTGTTCGAGCTTGGCAAATTTTGTATTCACAAAATCGCGCAGGGCTTCGGTGATTTCGACGTTGTTTCCAGTGATGTTGAGCTGCATAGTGTCTTCCTTATCGGTTGGGTCAGACCAGCTGTTTGCGCTGGTTAGACGGCGGAATGGATAAAGACTCTCGGTACTTCGCAACAGTGCGGCGCGCCACCATGATACCCTGTTCTGACAGCATAGAGGTTAACTTGCTGTCACTCAGTGGTTTCGCGGGGTTTTCCGCAGCAATTAATTTCTTCACCAGCGCACGGATAGCTGTGGATGAGGCTTCACCTCCGCCTTCAGTGTTAACGTGACTGGAAAAGAAATACTTCAATTCAAAAATGCCGCGCGGACTGTGCAGATACTTTTGCGTGGTCACACGGGAAATGGTCGATTCGTGCATCTCGACGGCCTGGGCGATATCCGCCAGCACCATCGGTTTCATAAACTCTTCGCCTTGCTCAAAGAAGGCTTGCTGTTGCTCCACGATGCAGCGACTGACCCGCAGCAACGTATCATTGCGGCTTTCCAGGCTTTTAATCAGCCATTTCGCATCCTGCAGATTGCTACGAATAAACTGGCTGTCAGCATCGTTGCGCGCGCTATTGCACATGGCGGCGTAGTGCTGGTTAATCTGCAGTCGTGGAATGCTGTCGCCGTTGAGTTCGACCATCCAGCGATCGTTATGCTTACGCACCAGCACATCCGGAATGACGTATTCTGGTTCGCCAGTCTGGATCGACTGTCCAGGTCTTGGGTCCAGCGACTGAATAAGATTGACGGCTTCTTTCAGCACATCTTCTTTCAGCCGGGTCACGCGCATCAGCGTGCGGAAGTCATGGTTGGCTAACAGATCGAGATGATCGCTGATGATCAGGCGCGCTTCTTCCAGCCACGGTGTGGCTTTATCAAACTGCGAAAGTTGGATCAGTAAGCAGTCACGGAGATCTTTGGCGGCCACGCCAACGGGATCAAAGCGCTGAACGCGTTTAAGCACGGCTTCGATTTCGTCCATACCGACGTCGTCATCGCCCATGCTTTCGAGAATATCGTCCAGGGTCACGGTGAGATAACCGGTTTCGTCTACCGCATCCACAATGGATGTCGCAATGGCGCGATCGGTATCCGAGAACGGGGTCAGTTCCACTTGCCACATCAGGTAATCCTGTAGTGATTGCGTGGTCTCACCCTGATACACAGGCAGTTCGTCGTCGATGTAATCTCCGCTGGTGCCCGAAGGCGTCCCGGCGGTGTAAATTTCATCCCAACTGGCGTCAAGCGGCAACTCCTCAGGCATCTCTTTTTGTTCGAGTGCATCTGCGGTGTCGAGGGTTTCGCTATCCTGTTTTTCCTGGGTATCAATTTCGTCGTGAAGATCGGTTTGCTCGAGCAGTGGGTTACTTTCCAGCGCTTGCTGAAGTTCTTGCTGAAGTTCCAGCGTGGACAGCTGCAACAGACGGATAGCCTGTTGTAGCTGAGGCGTCATCGCCAGTTGTTGGCTAAGCCTGAGTTGCAAACCTTGCTTCATGTTCAGAGTTGTTCTCTCCTGCAGTGACGTGAAGTCTTCTACCCTATCAGAGTCTGAAGTCTTCCCCAAGGTATACGCGCTTAACGTGCTCATCCTGCAGTATTTCTGTTGGCGTGCCGTGCGCGATCAGCTGCCCCTGACTTACGATATAGGCGCGCTCACACACTGCCAGCGTTTCGCGGACGTTATGGTCGGTAATCAGCACGCCAAGGCCGCTGTCGCGCAGGTGTTCGATGATCCGTTTGATATCAATAACGGAAATCGGGTCAACACCGGCGAACGGTTCATCCAGCAGGATAAATTTCGGATTAGCGGCCAGTGCGCGGGCGATCTCCACGCGGCGTCGTTCACCACCGGAGAGCGACTGGCCTAAGCTGTCGCGCAAGTGTTCGATGTGGAATTCTTCCATCAGCTCGTTGGCGCGATCTTCGCGCTGCTCGCTGGTCAGATCGTCACGAATTTGCAGTACCGCCATCAGGTTGTCAAACACGCTCAGGCGACGGAAAATCGACGCTTCCTGCGGTAAATAGCCGATGCCGCGACGTGCGCGCGCATGCAGGGGCAGCAGGCTGATGTCTTCGTCATCAATGATGATGTTGCCCGCATCGCGCGGGACAATGCCGACCACCATGTAAAAGGTCGTTGTCTTACCCGCACCGTTAGGACCGAGCAGACCGACGATCTCCCCGGAGTTGACGGTGAGACTGACATCTTCAACCACACGACGGCCTTTATAGGCTTTTGCAAGGTTCTTTGCAGTTAATGTTGCCATAACGAATCAGTTACCTTTTTTCTCTGCCGGAGCCTTGTTTTTGTCCTGCAACTGCGACGGAACCAGAACGGTGGTGACGCGTTTGCCTTTATCGCTGAAGGCCTGCATTTTCTGCTCTTTTACCAGATAGGTGATCTTATCGCCCGTGATGTTGCTATCGAGCTGTTCCAGATACGCCTTGCCGGTGAGAACGACGAAGTCTTTCGCCAGTTCATAGTGCATCTGCGAGGCGTGGCCTTTAACCGGTTTACCGTTGTCCTGCATCTGGTAAAACGTTGCAGGATTGCCATAGCCGTCAATCACTTCTTTGCCGTCTTCACCGCCAGGACGGGTCACGACGACTTTATCGGCGTTAATTTTGATAGTGCCCTGCGTCACAATCACGTTGCCAGTAAACGTCACCACGTTGCCCTGCATATCCAGGGACTGCTGGTCCGATTCAATGTGAATCGGCTGCTCGGTATCGCCGGTGACGGCAAATGCCGGAATGCTGGCGGCCAGAAGTGAGCTGGCAAGTACAAGATTAAGGCTGAGTTTGTTTGTTTTGGATTTCATATGAGGTTCTAACCTTTTCAATCAGCTCGGCGTTCTTGCTGCGTAAGTTGCCGCGCATCTTCAGTCCGCTGGAGTTAAATGTTGTGCCATACAACGTCACCAGATCATCGGAAGTGACGTCTTGTGTCACCAGGTTAATCTGCGCGTTATCGGTCGTAATTCTGCGTAGTTGAGAGTCAGGCACCAGGGCGTTAACCTCAACATGGCCGTACAGATACAGCATCCGATCGTTGGTCAATTTGGCTTTATCGGCCTTGATCGTCCAGGTCGGTACTTTATCCTTATCAAACGTGGTTAATACCGGTTGGGTAAACCACGAAACCGCTTGTTCAGAAAAATATTCAACGTTTTTCGCGATCAAGTGATAGCTCAGGGCGCCTTCCGGACTATACACCAGGGTATCAGTATGTTCGCTCTTATAGGTTGGCTCGTTGTTATTGACGACGACCTGAGCGGTGTCGTCTTTGTCTGCCAGATTGATACCAATCATCACAAGGACAGCCAGCGACAGTAGAATGATAACCCAACGTCTGGTTTTGCTCATATCGATTGCCCTTTGGCCTCGTCCAGTTTGCCCTGCGCCAGGAGTAATAAATCGCAGACTTCACGCACAGCGCCACGTCCCCCATCAATGCGGGTGACATAATCGGCTCGCGGGATCAGCAAAGGGTGGGCATCAGCCACCGCGACGCTTAATCCCACTTTAGCCATCACCGGCCAGTCGATCAGGTCATCGCCAACGTAGGCGACATTCTCCGGCGCGATCGCCAGTTTGCTAAGTAAATCGCCAAAGGCAACCAGTTTGTCTGACTGCCCCTGATACAGGTGGGTGATCCCCAAAGTGGCACAGCGATCTTCTACAAGTTTAGCCTTTCGTCCGGTAATAATGGCAACCTCAATACCGGAAGTGAGCGCACAGCGAATTCCGTAACCATCACGGACGTTAAAAGCCTTCAGCTCTTCACCGTTGTTGCCCATATAAATCAGACCATCAGACAGTACGCCATCCACATCCAGGATCAGCAAACGGATGTTTTCTGCCCGGGTGATAACGTCTGCGCTGACGGGTCCATAACAGGTCGCAAGCGACGCACCTGCTTTACTCATTTTCGTTATCCTTGAGTTTCTTACACTACACCTGCACGCAGCAGATCATGCATATGTAACACACCGAGTAACTGGTCGCCATCAGCAACCATTACCGAGGTGATATGGCGGGACTGCATTAAGTTCAGGGCATCGACGGCAAGAATACCCGGACGCACGCGAATGCCTCCAGGGGTCATTACATCAGCAATGCCTAACTGGCGTACATCAACGCCCATATCGAAGACACGACGTAAATCGCCATCGGTGAAAATACCGTCAATCTTCATGGCATCATCGCAAATGACGGTCATACCGAGATTTTTACGTGTGATCTCAATTAAGGCGTCACGCAGGCTGGCGTTTTTAGTCACATGCGGGATCTCGTCGCCCGTATGCATAATATCGTTAACGCGCAGTAAAAGCTTACGGCCGAGTGCGCCACCGGGATGAGACAACGCAAAATCTTCCGCGGTAAAGCCGCGCGCTTTTAATAATGCCACCGCAAGGGCATCGCCCATCACCAGTGTTGCTGTCGTGCTGCTGGTCGGCGCCAGGCCTAACGGACAGGCTTCCTTGGGCACTTTAACACACAGATGCACATCTGCCGCACGCGCCATACTGCTTTCCGGACGACCTGTCATGCAGATAAGTGGTACATGAAGACGTTTTAATACCGGGATCAGCGCCGCTATCTCATTGGATTCACCGGAGTTAGAGATGGCGATGACCACATCCTGCGGTGAGACCATACCCAGATCGCCATGTGCGGCTTCGCCTGGGTGTACAAAAAATGAGGGGGTACCGGTGCTGGCAAATGTGGCTGCCATTTTCCGCCCGATATGGCCAGATTTCCCCATTCCCATCACCACCACTTTGCCCGGGCAGCTGAATATTTTCTCGCATGCGAGGGTAAAATTTTGGTTGATGTACTGATCAAGCTCCGCCAGGCCTTCACGTTCAATTTCCAGGACTTCCTTGCCTGCTTGCTGAAAGTCAAAACCCGGTTGCAACTCTAAGTGCGACATAATGCGTTTCCAGTTATCCAACGAGAAGTGGCGATAACCAATACAGCATCGCCAGCCATATGATAAAACCGCCGGTCAGCAGCGCACCTGCGCCGCGACCAATCTGGCGCGGACGTCGCCAGCAGAGTAGTGCAAAAATTACGCTCACCAGCAGCATGACGCTATAGTCGCGGGTGAAGGCCATCGGATTGACTTCACCCGGCGTAATCAGCGCCGGTAACCCGAGGACGATAACGATATTAAAAATGTTCGCGCCGATAATGTTACCGACGGCAATATCGTTTTCACCTTTACGCAGACCCGCAATCGCCGTTGCCAGCTCCGGCAGGCTGGTACCAATGGCGACCACTGTCAGACCGATAGTAAGTTCGCTCATGGCGAAATAGTTCGCCAGCACGGTAGCGTTATCCACCACCATACGTGTAGCCATTGGCATGATAATCAGCGCAATGCCCAACCACAAAAATGCGACAGGTAACCCGCCTTCGCGCGGCAGCTCAGCTATCTGCTCACGTGTCAGGCTGTCATTGCCTTGTCGCTCGGCCAGACGGGCGATTTTAACAATGAATAGCAGCCATAGCACGGCCAGAAGCAGAAGAAAGAAACCGTCGCTGCGGCTTAACTGTCCGTCATACAGGACGGATGCAGCTAAAATACTTACCAGCAACATTAGCGGCAGTTCACGACGCAGAACATCAGAATGCACGGTAAAAGGGTGAATCAGCGCCGACAGGCCTAAAATAAGCAGAATGTTGGTGATGTTAGAACCTATGGCGGTCCCGACAGCCAGATCGAGTTGCCCATTCATCGATGCGGCAACAGAGACAATTATCTCGGGTAACGACGTACCAATGCTGACCACGGTCATCCCGATGATAATGGGTGGAATACCGAAGTTTCGACATAAAATGGATGCGGCAAATACCAGACGGTCGGCACCGTAGACCACCAGAAGTAAACCAATTATTAACAGCGCCGTCGCTAAAAGCATCTAAAGTCCTTTCTTCAGGTATACTCGCCGGTCCACTTGAAGGATCTTCTGGAAGCCGTAACGAAGTCTTAATTTTGACTTTATGCGGCTAAAAAGTAAAACAAATGCCAGCTTTCGCTAACCAGGACAGGCAATAATCTGTAAATATGTTGGGTTCAGGGCTAAATTGAGCGCCAAACTCTTCGATCAACGAGGCAATAGTAAAGGATGAATCAATGGGTCAGTCTGTGGCGAATCTAGTCGATATGCGCGATGTCAGCTTTTCCCGGGGTGACCGCTGCATCTTTGATAATATTTCCCTGACGGTACCGCGCGGTAAGGTGACGGCGATCATGGGGCCATCAGGCATCGGCAAAACGACGCTGTTGCGTCTGATTGGCGGACAGATCCCCCCGGATAAGGGCGAGATCCTGTTTGACGGTGAGAACGTCCCGGCCATGTCCCGTTCGCGTTTATTTACCGTGCGTAAGCGCATGAGTATGCTGTTTCAGTCTGGTGCGCTATTTACCGACATGAATGTTTTTGACAACGTCGCGTACCCTCTGCGCGAGCATACGACGTTGCCAGCGCCGTTACTGAAGAGCACGGTGATGATGAAGCTCGAGGCCGTCGGCCTGCGGGGTGCAGCAAAATTAATGCCTTCTGAATTATCCGGTGGGATGGCGCGTCGCGCCGCGTTAGCACGTGCTATCGCGCTGGAGCCAGACCTCATCATGTTTGATGAGCCGTTCGTCGGTCAGGATCCCATCACCATGGGCGTGCTGGTGAAGCTGATTTCAGAACTGAACAGCGCGCTGGGCGTCACCTGCGTGGTCGTTTCCCATGATGTGCCTGAAGTACTGAGTATTGCGGATTACGCCTATATTATGGCGGACAAAAAAATAGTGGCCTACGGTAGTGCTCAGGCACTACAAGAAAATGCCGATCCGCGCGTACGCCAGTTCCTTGACGGTATTGCCGATGGACCGGTTCCGTTCCGTTACCCGGCGGGCGACTACCACATCGATTTACTCAAAACAGGGAGTTAAGCCACCCATGTTGTTAAATGCGCTGGCATCACTCGGACATCGGGGAATAAAAACCCTCAGGACGTTCGGGCGAGCCGGATTAATGTTGTTCAATGCGGTTGTCGGCAAGCCGGAGTTTCGCAAACATGCGCCGCTGCTGATACGCCAGCTCTATAATGTCGGTGTCTTATCGATGCTGATCATTATTGTTTCTGGCGTGTTCATCGGTATGGTGCTGGGGTTGCAGGGATACCTGGTGCTGACGACTTACAGCGCGGAAACCAGCCTCGGTATGCTGGTGGCGCTGTCATTGTTACGTGAGCTGGGACCGGTTGTTGCGGCGCTGCTGTTTGCCGGGCGGGCCGGGTCGGCCTTAACCGCAGAAATTGGCCTGATGCGAGCGACCGAACAGCTTTCCAGTCTGGAAATGATGGCCGTCGATCCACTGCGCCGGGTGATCTCGCCGCGTTTTTGGGCTGGCGTCATTTCATTGCCGCTGCTGACGATTATTTTTGTCGCCGTGGGGATCTGGGGTGGTTCACTGGTTGGCGTAAGCTGGAAGGGTATTGATGCGGGCTTTTTCTGGTCGGCTATGCAAAATGCCGTCGACTGGCGTCTGGACCTGGTCAACTGTCTGATTAAGAGCGTGGTGTTCGCCATTACGGTCACCTGGATTGCATTGTTCAATGGTTATGATGCGATCCCGACCTCTGCCGGGATTAGCCGGGCAACGACACGCACCGTTGTGCACGCCTCTCTTGCCGTTCTGGGGCTGGATTTTGTGCTGACCGCACTGATGTTTGGGAATTGAGTTCATGCAAACGAAAAAAAATGAAATTTGGGTCGGGTTATTCCTGCTGGTTGCGCTGCTGGCAGCGCTGTTTGTGTGCCTGAAGGCAGCGAACGTCACCTCAATGCGTACTGAGCCGACTTACACGATTTATGCGACCTTTGATAATATCGGCGGCCTGAGAGAGCGTTCTCCGGTGCGGATTGGCGGGGTAGTAGTTGGACGCGTATCGGATATCTCGTTAGATCCGAAAACGTACCTGCCGCGTGTGACGCTGGAAATCGAATCGCGTTTTAACCATATTCCTGACACCAGTTCTCTGAGCATCCGTACTTCCGGTCTGCTGGGCGAACAGTATCTGGCATTGAACGTGGGTTTTGAAGATCCTGAGCTGGGAACGTCTATCCTCAAAGATGGCGGTACGATTCAGGACACGAAATCCGCGATGGTGCTGGAAGATATGATTGGTCAGTTCCTTTACAACAGCAACAGTAAAGGTGATGACAATAAGAATTCTGGCGATGCGCCAGCCGCAACTGAAGGCAATAATGAAGCCACTACGCCTGCGGGCGCAACGAAATAATCTCAGGAGAATCGACGTATGTTTAAACGATTGATGATGGTGGCTATGCTGGTGATTGCTCCACTTAGCGCGGCAACCGCAGCAGACCAGACTAACCCGTACAAACTGATGGATGAGGCGGCGCAGAAGACCTTTGACCGTCTGAAAAACGAGCAACCAAAAATCCGTTCCAACCCTGATTACCTGCGTCAGGTCGTCGATCAGGAACTGCTGCCTTATGTGCAGGTTAAGTATGCCGGTGCGCTGGTTCTGGGCCGTTACTACAAAGATGCGACTCCTGCCCAACGTGAAGCCTATTTTGCCGCATTCCGTGAATATCTGAAGCAGGCTTACGGCCAGGCCCTGGCGATGTACCACGGCCAGACCTATCAGATTGCCCCTGAACAGCCGCTGGGTGATGCGACCATCGTACCTATCCGCGTAACCATCATCGATCCAAACGGTCGTCCTCCGGTACGTCTGGATTTCCAGTGGCGTAAAAACTCCCAGACCGGTAACTGGCAGGCGTATGACATGATCGCCGAAGGCGTAAGTATGATCACCACCAAACAAAATGAGTGGAGCGACCTGCTGCGTACCAAAGGTATTGATGGCCTGACGGCGCAGCTGAAATCTATTTCTCAGCAGAAAATCACGCTGGAAGAGAAAAAATAATGACGCAGTCACTCACCTGGACGCGCGAAGGCGACAAGCTGGTGCTGGTGGGAGAGCTGGATCAGGACGTGTTAAATCCCTTATGGGATGCGCGAATTGAGGCGATGAAAGGGGTATCCTGCATCGACCTGAACCAGGTATCCCGGGTAGATACCGGCGGTCTGGCGTTACTGTTGCATCTGATTAATCAAGGCAAGCAGCAGGGAAATAGCGTTTCGCTCACTGGCGTTAACGATAAAGTGTACACGCTGGCGCAGCTTTACAATCTGCCTGACGACGTCCTTCCGCGTTAATTTTTCCAGGCCGGATAAGGTCTTGTGCCGCTATCCGGCAAACCCCCTGAGGGGGATCTGCTACTAAAGCCTTGTCTGATTTATCAGCGAGGCTTTTTGCTTATTTATGACAGCGCCACTTTGCTCTAAGATGTTGGGCTGTTTTCACTATCTGACGAATGAAGAGCCCATGGAAAATAATGAAATTCAGAGCGTGCTGATGAATGCACTCTCCCTCCAGGAAGTCCACGTTTCTGGCGACGGCAGTCACTTTCAGGTTATTGCCGTGGGTGAGATGTTTGAAGGCATGAGCCGGGTCAAGAAGCAGCAATCGGTCTATGGCCCGTTGATGGAGTACATTGCGGACAACCGCATTCATGCCGTGTCGATTAAGGCGTTTACCCCAGCGGAATGGGCGCGCGATCGCAAACTTAACGGTTTTTGAGCTACGGGTGATGTGCCGGTAGCGAAGATAAATTCTTAACAGAGAACAGAATAATGGATAAATTTCGTGTTCAGGGGCCAACCAAGCTCCAGGGCGAAGTCACAATTTCAGGCGCTAAAAATGCCGCACTGCCGATCCTGTTTGCGGCGCTGCTGGCTGAAGAACCTGTAGAGATCCAAAACGTCCCGAAACTGAAGGACGTTGACACCTCGATGAAGCTGCTGAGCCAGCTGGGTGCGAAAGTTGAGCGTAATGGTTCCGTGCACATTGATGCGCGTGATGTGAACGTCTTCTGTGCGCCGTACGATCTGGTGAAAACCATGCGTGCGTCCATCTGGGCGCTCGGGCCGCTGGTTGCCCGCTTTGGTCAGGGCCAGGTTTCACTGCCGGGCGGCTGCACCATCGGCGCGCGTCCGGTTGACCTGCACATTACCGGTCTGGAGCAGTTAGGCGCGACTATCAAGCTGGAAGAAGGCTATGTGAAGGCGTCCGTTGATGGCCGTCTGAAAGGCGCGCATATCGTCATGGACAAAGTGAGCGTCGGTGCGACGGTCACCATCATGTGCGCAGCAACGCTTGCCGAAGGCACCACCGTCATCGAAAACGCCGCGCGCGAGCCGGAGATTGTGGATACCGCGAACTTCCTGATTGCGCTGGGCGCGAAGATCACGGGTCAGGGCACCGACCGTATTACCATCGAAGGCGTTGAGCGTCTCGGCGGTGGTGTTTATCGCGTTCTGCCAGATCGTATCGAAACCGGTACCTTCCTGGTGGCGGCGGCAATTTCTCGTGGCAAAATTATCTGCCGTAATGCACAGCCGGACACGCTGGATGCTGTTCTGGCGAAGCTGCGTGATGCGGGTGCGGATATTGAAGTTGGTGATGATTGGATCAGCCTTGATATGCACGGTAAACGTCCGAAAGCGGTCAATGTGCGTACTGCACCGCATCCGGCGTTCCCTACCGATATGCAGGCTCAGTTCACGCTGCTGAACCTGGTGGCAGAAGGGACCGGCTTCATCACGGAAACCGTGTTTGAGAACCGCTTTATGCACGTGCCTGAGCTGAGCCGTATGGGCGCTCACGCAGAAATCGAAAGCAATACCGTGATTTGCCACGGCGTGGAAACGCTCTCTGGTGCACAGGTTATGGCGACGGATCTGCGTGCATCTGCAAGCCTGGTGCTGGCAGGGTGTATTGCTGAAGGTACGACGGTAGTCGACCGTATTTATCACATCGATCGCGGCTATGAGCGCATCGAGGATAAACTGCGTGCGCTGGGCGCAAATATTGAGCGTGTGAAAGGCGAGTAATCGTCAACGTCTCTTGTAACCCCCAGTTCAGTTGGCCGGGGGTTACAGTTCAATGTTCATTCCGGATTCTTTTTCTCTCTGCGACTCCTCATCATCCGCGTTCTGTCGATGAACTCATGCGTTTTGGCATCGTGATAGCGTGACGGCCAAATCACCCAAGGGTCAGTTCCCAGTGCCTGGGCGATAATCAGCTCACCTTTTGGCCATGGTCTCGTTAACGCATTTGCCAGCGTTGATGAACTCAATCCATTTTTACGTGATTCAGCGGCCATTGAGGTCCCTTTCTTGCGCAGTCCGGCGATGATGTCGGCCGGATGCCAGTCAATCAGTTTGCTTTCCATAAATTCATCTCTCCTTTGGTTAACGACTTACGGTTCCACGATCGGTTGTGGCGACACTATAACGCTCGAAGAACGAATGTTCTAAAATGTTCATGTAAAGTGTGTGCATATTCAGAATATGCCAAGGTTGTGTGAGTTTTTTTGGAGCGGAGGAAATATTTACTAGAACTTATAAGAAAATCCCGTGCAGGGCACGGGATGAGAGAGGATGCAGTAGGGAATTAACGGTCGCGCTGTACGGCGATATGTGCCAGACCAATCAGCGCTTCTCTCCACGGCGTATCAGGCAGCACCTGCAGCGCAGCGATAGCCTTATCAGCCTCTTCTTCTGCACGTTGGCGAGTCCACTCCAGGGAGCCACAGGCGTTCATTGCTTCCAGAACCGGCTCCAGAAGGTGACGACCATTACCTTGCTCAATGGCGCGGCGGATCATTTGCGCTTGTTCTGGGGTGCCGTGGCGCATGGCATGCAGCAGTGGCAGCGTTGGTTTACCCTCGTTGAGGTCATCACCGACGTTTTTACCCAGCTGCTCGCCATCTGCGCTGTAATCCAGCAAATCGTCAATTAACTGGAAAGCGGTACCGAGATAACGGCCATAATCCTGCAACCCTTTTTCTTGTTCTTCGCTACAGCCAGCCAGAATGCCTGAACATTGGGCTGCCGCTTCAAACAAACGCGCGGTCTTACTGTAGATGACGCGCATATAGTTTTCTTCGGTGATGTCCGGGTCGTTGACGTTCATCAACTGCAAGACTTCACCTTCGGCGATGACATTGACTGCTTTCGACATGACTTCCAGCACTTTCAACGAGCCAAGGCTGGTCATCATCTGAAATGCGCGGGTATAGATAAAATCGCCAACCAGCACGCTGGCCGCATTACCAAACGCCGCATTTGCCGTAGCTTTCCCTCGGCGCATGTCTGACTCATCCACAACATCGTCGTGCAGCAGGGTCGCTGTGTGGATAAACTCGATGAGGGCCGCAATCGTAACGTGCGCATTTTCCTGGTAACCAACGGCACGCGCTGCGAGGACGGCGATCATTGGGCGAATGCGTTTTCCGCCGCCGCTAACGATGTAGTACCCCAGTTGATTGATCAACTGAACGTCGGAATTGAGCTGTTCAAGGATTGTTGCATTGACCCCCGCCATATCTTGCGCGGTTAACTCATTGATTTTTTCTAAATTCATCGCAAAAGCCGGGCTTCTCGCCCCGATTACCTTACTGTGTGGGAAGGTAACGTCGGGTTTAGGGTTATAAATATATGCTGATTGTACTGAAAAAACGCCGTAGATAAACGTTACCGTACGTGTTGTGTTTTTTTTCTTCATGTATTGACGGTAGCACTTGTCAAAGGCTCGCGTTTTGCGTAATATTCGCGCCCTATTGTGAATATTTATAGCGCACTCTGAATCATCAAAAAGGTGTGCGCGGAAGCGGAGTTTTTTATGTACGCGGTTTTCCAAAGTGGTGGTAAACAACACCGAGTAAGCGAAGGTCAGACCGTTCGCCTGGAAAAGCTGGACATCGCAACTGGCGAATCTGTTGAATTCGCAGAAGTTCTGATGATCGCAAACGGTGAAGAAGTCAAAATCGGCGTTCCTTTCGTTGATGGCGGCGTTATCAAAGCTGAAGTCGTTGCTCACGGTCGTGGCGAGAAAGTTAAAATTGTTAAGTTTCGTCGTCGTAAACACTACCGTAAGCAGCAGGGCCATCGTCAGTGGTTCACTGATGTGAAAATCACTGGCATCAGCGCTTAAGTTAAGGGGAGCAGATTAAATGGCACATAAAAAGGCTGGCGGCTCGACTCGTAACGGTCGCGATTCAGAAGCTAAACGTCTGGGCGTAAAACGCTTCGGCGGTGAAACAGTTCTGGCTGGTAGCATCATCGTTCGTCAACGTGGTACTAAATTCCACGCTGGTTCCAACGTTGGTTGCGGCAAAGACCACACTCTGTTTGCTAAAGCAGACGGTAAAGTGAAATTTGAAGTGAAAGGCCCGAAAAACCGTAAATTCATCAGCATCGTTGCTGAATAAGTTTTTCGCGTCCCGGTAACGGATAAAAGCCCCGCAACACGTTGCGGGGCTTTTTACATTCGACGGCCGGTAAATACGCTCGTCGCGCCGTGACAACCCGGAAACGAGCCCTTGCAGGGAATACGGCATGAAGCAGCAGGCAGGCATTGGTATTCTGTTAGCACTCACAACGGCAGTATGTTGGGGCGCTTTGCCAATAGCAATGAAGCAAGTGCTGGAGGTGATGGAGCCTCCTACCGTGGTGTTCTACCGTTTTTTAATGGCAAGCGTTGGCCTTGGCGCTATTCTTGCGGTTAAAAAAAAGCTCCCTCCGTTGCGTATTTTTCGCAAAGCGCGTTGGCTGGTGTTGCTGGCTATCGCAACCGGTGGGTTGTTCGGTAACTTCATTCTGTTTAGTTCATCCTTGCAGTATTTGAGCCCAACGGCTTCGCAGGTTATCGGTCAGCTGTCACCGGTTGGTATGATGATTGCCAGCGTCTTTATCCTGAAAGAAAAGATGCGCGGCACGCAGGTGATTGGCGCCATTATGCTTCTGAGCGGCCTGGTCCTGTTTTTTAATACCAGTCTGATCGAAATTTTTACCCGACTCACCGATTACACCTGGGGCGTTATCTTTGGTGTCGGTGCGGCGATGGTCTGGGTGAGCTATGGGGTCGCGCAAAAGGTGTTATTGCGCCGCCTGGCATCACCGCAGATCCTGTTTTTACTGTACACTTTATGTACGATTGCGTTGTTGCCGCTGGCTAAACCCGGTGTCATCACGCAACTCAGCGACTGGCAGCTGGCATGCCTGGTATTCTGCGGCCTGAATACGCTGGTAGGATATGGCGCTCTCGCGGAAGCGATGGCGCGTTGGCAGGCGGCGCAGGTGAGCGCTCTTATCACGCTCACACCGCTGTTTACGTTGTTATTTTCAGATTTATTATCACTGGCCTGGCCCGATTTCTTCGCCAGACCGATGCTAAACCTATTAGGTTATCTCGGTGCGTTTATCGTGGTTGCGGGCGCGATGTATTCCGCCATTGGTCATCGAATTTGGGGCGGTTTACGTAAGCATGAAACGGTGGTTTCGCAACCCCGCTCAGGCGAATGATTTACGGAGAGTAAAATGAAGTTTGTTGATGAAGCATCGATTCTGGTCGTTGCAGGTGATGGCGGTAATGGTTGCGTCAGCTTCCGCCGCGAAAAGTACATCCCAAAAGGCGGTCCGGACGGTGGTGATGGTGGTGACGGTGGTGACGTTTGGCTGGAAGCCGACGAAAACCTGAACACGCTGATCGATTACCGTTTTGAAAAATCATTCCGTGCGGAACGTGGTCAGAATGGCGCGAGCCGTGATTGCACCGGCAAGCGTGGTAAAGACGTTACGATTAAAGTACCTGTTGGT
This sequence comes from Citrobacter sp. Cpo090, assembly GCF_030332665.1. Taxonomy (NCBI): domain Bacteria; kingdom Pseudomonadati; phylum Pseudomonadota; class Gammaproteobacteria; order Enterobacterales; family Enterobacteriaceae; genus Citrobacter; species Citrobacter sp. Cpo090. The sequence continues at coordinate 88,245 of NZ_JAOWHK010000035.1, forward strand.
ACGCGTGTTATCGATCAGGGCACTGGCGAAACCATGGGCGACATGACCAAACACGGTCAGCGTCTGATGGTCGCTAAAGGCGGCTGGCACGGTCTGGGCAACACCCGTTTCAAATCCTCGGTTAACCGTACTCCGCGTCAGAAAACAATGGGTACGCCGGGTGATAAGCGCGATCTAATGCTGGAGCTGATGCTGTTGGCGGACGTGGGTATGCTGGGCATGCCAAACGCCGGGAAATCGACGTTTATCCGTGCGGTGTCCGCGGCGAAGCCGAAAGTCGCTGATTATCCGTTTACCACCCTGGTGCCGAGCCTGGGCGTGGTGCGTATGGACAACGAAAAGAGCTTCGTGGTTGCCGACATTCCGGGACTGATTGAAGGCGCGGCTGAAGGCGCAGGCCTGGGTATCCGCTTCCTGAAACACCTGGAACGTTGCCGTGTACTGCTTCACCTCATCGATATCGATCCGATTGATGGCTCTGATCCAGTTGAAAACGCCCGTATCATTATTGGCGAACTGGAAAAATACAGTCAGGATCTGGCATCTAAACCGCGTTGGTTAGTGTTCAACAAAATTGATTTGATGGACAAGGCTGAAGCGGAAGAGAAAGCGAAAGCGATCGCTGAAGCGTTGGGTTGGGAAGGTAAATATTACCTGATCTCTGCCGCCAGCCAGCTGGGCGTGAAAGATCTCTGCTGGGATGTGATGACCTTTATCATCGAGAACCCGATTGTTCAGGCTGAAGAAGCGAAACAGCCAGAGAAAGTTGAGTTCATGTGGGATGATTATCACCGCCAGCAGCTCGCTGAAGTCGAAGACGAAGCGGAAGATGACTGGGATGACGATTGGGACGAGGAAGACGACGAAGGCGTCGAGTTCATCTACAAGCGTTAATCGCAATAAAAATCCCGGCCATGTTGCCGGGGTTTTTGTTTCCTGGTATCTCTGTAGGCCGGATAAGGCACGTTAATGCCGCCATCCGGCAATCAAATTACCCATCTAGTTGTTCTGATAAATATCCTTGTACAACCGGCTCTCGAAGCGCACCAACGGAATACGGCGATTACGCTGGTCAGCCGGCTCAACCGCATACCCAGATAAATACTGCACGAATGCCATGCGTTGGCCGCTGGCCGTGGTAATGAAACCTGCAAGGTTATAGACCCCCTGCAGCGAGCCTGTCTTCGCCGATACTTTGCCATCCACACCAGCCTGATGCAGACCCGCACGGTATTGCAGGGAGCCGTCGTGGCCGGCCAGCGGCAGCATAGTGATAAAGTTCAGCTCGTTATCGTGTTGAGCGATGTATTGCAGCACCTGCATCATGGTCGCAGGGGCAATCAGGTTATGGCGGGAGAGGCCAGAACCGTCGGCAATAATGGTGTTGCCGATATCAACACCCGCTTGCTGACGCAAAATCTGGCGCACGGCATCGGAACCCGCCCGCCAGGTGCCCGGCACGTTAAATCGGGCATGACCAATCATACGGAAAACGGTATCGGCAATCATGTTGTCCGATTTTTTCAGCATAATCTTAAGCAGGTCATGCAGCGGCGCCGACTGCTTACTGGCGACCACCGTTCCCGGTTCGTTGACCAGCGTCTGGCGCAGCAGCGTACCGCTGTAGGTTATACCTGCTTGTTTTAGCTCATCTTTGATAATTGCCCCGGCATAGCTGGCACCGTCCTGAATGGCGAACGCCAGCGGCAGCGGATCGGCACGTTGTGGCAGACATCCGGTCAGCGTATAGCGGTTGAGATCGCCGGGAACCACATCCAGTTCACAATATTGCGCTTCCGCAGAACCTCGGGCGAGAGTACGCACCTGGCTGAACATGGTGACCGGGTAATAAGATGCCACGCGAATAAAGGCGAGATCGTTGGGTTTTTGCGCGCTGTAGAGTGAAACCGAGAAACAGTTTCTATCGACAATAGCCGCTGCGGGCGGTGCGCTAAAACACTGCGTCATGTCGTTCCAGGGCCAACCGGGCGCTTTATCATGACTGGCAAAAATAGAGGTGTCGATCAGGACATTTCCGGCAATTTGCGTCACACCTGATTTTTTCAGGGTTGCCACCATATTGCGAATATCCTGGCGTTTTAGCGTCGGATCGGCACCAAATCGTGCCACTAAGTCACCTTTCAATACGCCACCTTCCACGCTGCCTTTAGTCTCAAGCGTGGTGGTAAAACGAAAGTCAGGCCCGAGCTGAATCAATGCCGCCAGCGCGGTGATTACTTTCTGGGTACTGGCCGGCAGCGCCATCTGCTGGCTATGAAAATCAATAGCGGGTGCAGGTGCGCCAACCTTCTGTACCATAAGGGCGAGGTTGGCCCCGGCAGGGAGCTGATTGATATACTCGTCGACGTTCGCAGCCTGAACGCTGAACGCTATACTGGCAGTCAATCCGATGGTAAATCTGGAAAATCGCATAATCTCGCGCTAACAACCTGGAAACAGGCCGTCATACTACGGCGCAACGCCCCAAAAAGTAAACGATGACCCATAAGGAACTCCAGGGTAAAATGATCATCAAATAGAGAATTGTAGCTGACCTGGGACCTTGAGCCCCGGGTCGGTATTTTTTTGCTTCTGACTCTGGCATGACACACGCCAGGGTGGGCTTAGCAGCCGGGGTGAGAGCAACTACCCCCTACAGGAATGTTCAAGAGGTATAACAAATGCAAGCTATCCCGATGACCTTACGTGGTGCTGAAAAACTGCGCGAAGAGCTGGATTTTCTGAAATCTGTGCGCCGTCCTGAAATTATTGCCGCTATCGCTGAAGCGCGTGAGCACGGTGACCTGAAAGAGAACGCGGAATATCATGCGGCGCGCGAACAGCAGGGTTTCTGCGAAGGACGCATTAAAGATATCGAAGCTAAACTGTCCAACGCGCAGGTAATCGACGTTACTAAAATGCCGAACAATGGTCGCGTTGTTTTCGGTGCGACGGTTACCGTTCTGAATCTCGATAACGACGAAGAGCAGACCTGGCGTATTGTCGGCGATGATGAAGCCGATTTTAAACAGAACCTGATTTCAGTGAACTCGCCTATCGCTCGTGGCCTGATCGGTAAAGAGCAGGATGACGTCGTGGTTATTAAAACGCCGGGCGGCGAAGTGGAATATGAAGTGACGAAGGTAGAATACCTGTAATTCGCATCTTGGTTAAGATGTTGATACATTGTAAAGAAAGGAAAAAGGCCGCATAGCGGCCTTTTATCAACGAAGAGAGCGTGGCATTTTGCTCTCCTGCTAGCGGAAAACCCCGCGTTTTACACAAACTTCGTGTGCAACTTTGGGATATTCTTAGCGTGGCAGCGAGATTTTACGTTCTTTAGTCGGGCGATACAGTACCAGCGTTTTGCCGATGACCTGTACATTGCAGGCGCCGGTTTCGCGTACGATAGCTTCCACGATCAAGGTTTTAGTATCGCGATCTTCCGAGGCGATTTTCACCTTGATAAGTTCATGGTGCTCTAACGCTTGTTCAATCTCGGCCAGTACCCCTTCGGTCAAACCATTGTTGCCAAGCATAACTACAGGCTTGAGCGGATGTGCCAGACCTTTCAGGTGCTGTTTTTGTTTAGTACTCAGATTCATCGTATATTTTTGCTTACGTTGGGATTGAAAACGGGTCATTCTACCGCCATCTCCCATATATCACCAAATAGCTGTGTAGAAATTTACACCATTGGTTACGATGAACTGCCCTTTGGGAATGTGAAATGACAGGTAAAAAGCGTTCTGCCAGCTCGAGTCGCTGGCTTCAGGAACACTTTAGCGATAAATATGTTCAACAGGCGCAGAAAAAGGGGTTACGTTCCCGTGCCTGGTTTAAACTTGATGAAATACAGCAAAGTGACAAAATTTTTAAACCGGGGATGACGATAGTTGATCTCGGTGCTGCACCCGGTGGCTGGTCGCAATATGCAGTTACGCAGATCGGCAACACTGGCCGCATTATCGCTTGCGATCTTTTACCTATGGATCCAATCGTTGGTGTGGACTTCCTTCAGGGCGACTTTCGTGATGAATTAGTCCTGAAAGCGTTACTTGAACGCGTAGGTGACAGTAAAGTACAAGTTGTCATGTCTGATATGGCGCCAAATATGTGTGGAACACCGGCGGTGGATATTCCCCGGGCCATGTATCTGGTAGAGCTGGCGCTTGGAATGGCTCGTGATGTATTAGCGCCAGGTGGTAGTTTTGTAGTGAAGGTGTTCCAGGGCGAAGGCTTCGATGAGTATCTAAGAGAGATTCGCTCCCTGTTTACGAAGGTCAAAGTTCGTAAGCCGGACTCTTCTCGCGCCCGTTCGCGTGAAGTGTATATTGTAGCGACCGGGCGTAAACCATAACCGGCAGATTTCAAACGAAAGTTTGAAAGAAACTGGATATAGAGTATCCTGACGCTGTTTTTAACACAGTTGTAATATGAGGTTAATCCCTTGAGTGACATGGCGAAAAACCTAATTCTCTGGCTGGTCATTGCCGTTGTGCTGATGTCAGTATTCCAGAGCTTTGGGCCCAGCGAGTCTAATGGCCGTAAGGTTGATTACTCTACCTTCCTGCAAGAGGTCAATCAGGACCAGGTTCGTGAAGCGAAGATCAACGGACGTGAGATTAACGTTACCAAGAAAGATAGTAACCGTTACACGACCTACATCCCGGTTAACGATCCGAAGCTGCTTGATAACCTGCTGACCAAAAACGTCAAGGTTGTTGGCGAACCGCCTGAAGAGCCAAGCCTGCTGGCTTCTATCTTCATTTCCTGGTTCCCAATGCTGCTGTTGATTGGTGTCTGGATCTTCTTCATGCGTCAGATGCAGGGCGGTGGTGGCAAAGGTGCCATGTCGTTCGGCAAGAGCAAAGCGCGCATGCTGACGGAAGATCAGATCAAAACGACTTTTGCTGACGTTGCGGGTTGTGACGAAGCAAAAGAAGAAGTCGCTGAGCTGGTTGAGTATCTGCGCGAACCGAGCCGTTTCCAGAAACTGGGCGGTAAAATCCCGAAAGGCGTCCTGATGGTCGGTCCTCCGGGTACGGGTAAAACCCTGCTGGCGAAAGCTATCGCAGGTGAAGCGAAGGTTCCATTCTTCACAATTTCCGGTTCTGATTTCGTGGAAATGTTCGTGGGTGTCGGTGCATCTCGTGTGCGTGACATGTTCGAACAAGCCAAGAAAGCGGCACCGTGCATCATCTTCATCGATGAAATCGACGCCGTAGGCCGCCAGCGTGGCGCAGGTCTGGGCGGTGGTCACGATGAACGTGAACAGACGCTGAACCAGATGCTGGTTGAGATGGACGGCTTCGAAGGTAACGAAGGTATTATCGTTATCGCAGCAACTAACCGTCCAGACGTTCTTGACCCTGCGCTGCTGCGTCCAGGCCGTTTCGACCGTCAGGTTGTGGTTGGTCTGCCAGACGTTCGCGGTCGTGAACAGATCCTGAAAGTGCATATGCGTCGCGTACCGCTGTCTCCGGATATCGATGCGGCAATCATTGCACGTGGTACGCCTGGCTTCTCCGGTGCGGACCTCGCGAACCTGGTGAACGAAGCGGCACTGTTTGCTGCTCGTGGCAACAAGCGCGTAGTGTCGATGGTTGAGTTCGAAAAAGCGAAAGACAAAATCATGATGGGTGCGGAACGTCGCTCCATGGTGATGACGGAAGCGCAGAAAGAATCTACCGCGTATCACGAAGCTGGCCACGCGATTATCGGTCGCCTGGTACCGGAACACGATCCGGTGCACAAAGTAACGATTATCCCGCGCGGTCGTGCGCTGGGTGTGACCTTCTTCCTGCCTGAAGGCGACGCAATCAGCGCCAGCCGTCAGAAACTGGAAAGTCAGATCTCCACACTGTACGGTGGCCGTCTGGCGGAAGAGATCATCTACGGTGCTGAACATGTTTCTACCGGTGCGTCGAACGACATTAAAGTCGCGACTAACCTGGCGCGTAACATGGTTACTCAGTGGGGCTTCTCCGATAAACTCGGTCCGTTGCTGTACGCTGAAGAAGAAGGCGAAGTGTTCCTGGGACGTTCTGTAGCGAAAGCGAAACACATGTCCGATGAAACCGCTCGCATTATCGATCAGGAAGTTAAACTGCTGATTGAGCGTAACTATGACCGTGCACGTCGTTTGCTGAACGAAAACATGGACATTCTGCACTCGATGAAAGATGCGCTCATGAAATATGAGACTATCGATGCGCCGCAGATTGATGATCTGATGGCTCGCCGCGATGTGCGTCCGCCAGCGGGTTGGGAAGAACCGGGTTCTTCTAATAACAACTCTGGCAGCACCGGCAAGCCAAGTGCACCGCGTCCGGTTGATGAACCGCGTGCGCCGGACTCTGGCACTATGTCAGAGCAACTGGGCGACAAATAAGTTATCGTTGATGATGACCGTGTTTTAATTGAAAACCCTGGGGCTTGCTCCGGGGTTTTTCTTATCTGCATATTCAAGATTTTACCAGGGATAAAACTATGAAACTCTTTGCTCAGGGTTCTTCACTGGATCTCAGCCATCCGCACGTCATGGGGATTTTGAACGTCACGCCAGATTCTTTTTCCGATGGCGGAGCGCACAACTCTCTGGTTGAGGCGGTAAAACACGCAAACCTGATGATTAACGCCGGGGCGACTATCATTGATGTGGGTGGTGAGTCCACACGTCCGGGCGCGGCTGATGTGAGTGTAGAAGAAGAGTTGCAGCGAGTGATCCCAGTGGTCGAGGCGATTGCTCAGCGTTTTGAAGTGTGGATTTCGGTCGATACCTCAAAACCCGAAGTGATTCGCGAATGCGCCAGAGTTGGCGCGCATATCATCAATGATATTCGCTCTCTCTCTGAGCCTGGAGCGTTGGAAGCCGCTGCGGAGACCGGATTGCCGGTTTGCCTGATGCATATGCAGGGGCAGCCGAAAACCATGCAGGAAGCGCCAAAGTATGAGGATGTTTTTGCTGAGGTAAACCGCTACTTTATTGAGCAAATAGCACGTTGCGAGCGGGCTGGAATCACAAAAGATAAATTGTTGCTCGACCCCGGATTCGGATTCGGTAAAAATCTCACTCACAACTACACATTACTGGCACGTTTGTCTGAATATCATCATTTTAATCTGCCATTGCTGGTTGGGATGTCACGAAAATCAATGGTTGGCCAGTTACTGAATGTGGGGCCATCTGAACGCCTGAGCGGTAGCCTTGCGTGCGCGGTGATTGCCGCAATGCAGGGGGCGCAGATCGTTCGTGTCCATGACGTCAAAGAAACCGTAGAAGCGATGCGTGTGGTGGAAGCCACATTGTCTGCAAAGGAAAAAAAACGCTATGAGTAATCGTAAATATTTTGGCACTGATGGGATCCGCGGTCGCGTAGGCGATGCCCCAATTACTCCTGACTTTGTGCTCAAGCTGGGCTGGGCTGCAGGGAAAGTGCTGGCTCGTCATGGTTCACGTAAAATTATTATCGGTAAAGATACGCGTATTTCTGGCTATATGCTGGAGTCTGCGCTGGAAGCGGGCCTGGCTGCCGCCGGACTCTCAGCTTCATTCACAGGGCCAATGCCAACACCTGCCGTTGCGTATCTGACGCGTGCTTTCCGTGCTGAGGCCGGGATTGTTATCTCCGCTTCGCACAACCCATTCTATGACAATGGGATTAAATTCTTCTCCATCGATGGGACCAAACTGCCGGATGCAGTGGAAGAAGCTATCGAAGCCGAAATGGAAAAAGCGATCACCTGCGTGGATTCAGCTGAACTGGGTAAAGCTACCCGTATCGTTGATGCTGCCGGTCGCTATATCGAGTTTTGCAAAGGCACCTTCCCGAACGAACTGAGTCTGAGTGAGCTTAAAATTGTGGTGGATTGCGCTAACGGTGCAACGTACCACATTGCACCAAATGTACTGCGTGAGCTGGGTGCAAACGTGATTGCCATTGGCTGTGAGCCAAACGGTGTGAACATCAATGAAGAAGTCGGCGCCACTGACGTCCGCGCCCTGCAGGCGCGCGTGATTGCGGAAAAAGCCGATCTGGGGATTGCGCTGGACGGCGATGGCGACCGCGTCATTATGGTTGACCACGAAGGCAATAAGGTCGATGGCGATCAGATCATGTATATCATCGCCCGTGAAGCCCTGCGTCAGGGGCAGCTGCGCGGTGGCGCGGTAGGTACACTGATGAGCAACATGGGCCTTGAGCTGGCGCTGAAACAGCTGGGTATTCCTTTTGCTCGTGCAAAAGTGGGCGACCGCTATGTGCTGGAAAAAATGCAGGAAAAAGGCTGGCGTATCGGTGCTGAAAACTCTGGTCATGTGATCCTGCTGGACAAAACCACCACTGGTGACGGCATCGTGGCGGGCCTGCAGGTGCTGGCGGCGATGGTGCGCAACCATATGAGTTTGCACGACCTGTGCAGCGGCATGAAAATGTTCCCACAGCTGCTGGTTAACGTACGTTACACCGCTGGTAGCGGAGATCCGCTGGAACATGAAAACGTGAAGGCGGTGATGGCGGAAGTGGAAGCGGCTCTGGGTAACCGTGGACGCGTCCTGCTGCGTAAGTCTGGTACCGAACCGTTAATTCGTGTGATGGTTGAAGGTGAAGACGAAGCGCAGGTGACTGAATTCGCCCACCGTATTGCCGATGCTGTGAAAGCGGCATAATCCCGAAGAAAGTGAAAGCCGGAGTCTGAGACTCCGGCTTTTTTTTACTGTACGGCAAGCGGCTGTTTACGTCGGCGCTGCCAGAAGTAACCACCGACCATCAGTAGTACAAGGACTGCCAGCCACGGCAGAACTGCCATTAAATGCCCTGACCGTGCAAAGGTCAGCGCAATCATCAGTAACCAACCGCCCAGCATCGGAATCGCGGTGCGCTTAACAATATCCACGGGCGAGACGCCTGCAATCCCTGCGATAGCAATGATGACGCCGGCAATGGGCGATAGCGTACGACCAATACCCGCAGAGATCTGGATAGGCAACATCATGACCGCGATATCGCTACCGATATGACGGCTGATGTCCGGCACCATGGGGGCGAAGGAGAAAAATGCCGCATTTCCGGAGCCCATCAGCGCTGAAATCGCGAAGGTGATCAGGGTCATCAGCAAGATAATAGAGGCGGCGCTGAGGCCAAATTCACCGGAAAGCGACAATAGAGCGTCGACGGCACCAATGGCTTTCAGTCCGGCGGAAAAGACTTCACCAGCGATAATCAGCGTCACAACGGTGGCAAAAACGCTGCCCATGCTGTCGAAAACCTTTTGTACGCCAGCCATCACCTCGCGCGCCTTGCGATGACGGCAGTACTCACAAACCAGCGTAATAGCGAGGCTTATCAGTACAGCGGTATCCAGCGTGATCTTGAGTGAGCTGAATACTAAATCACTGCACACCAACATCAATACCAGCGGCAGCATGGGCAGAAACAGCCAGGCGATAGGTGCGTCGGGTTCATCAGACGATGTTAATGTCTGCATCTGTTGAGCTGCATTGTCGCCACTTTCCCGACTGTCGAAAAAGCGTTGCACAACAATATGCAGCAGGGCGATAAAAAGAATGACGGGCACAACGATCGGCAACTGATCCTGCACAAAATAGTTCACCACCTCAATGCCTGCGGTTTTGGCGGCGAGAACTGAGTTGCCGGATCCTGGGCCAAACTCAACAGCACAGGTGCTGGCGATAACGGCGGCAACCGCGGCGCGGCTACAGCCAAGACGGGTAAGCAGCGGGTACAGCGTCGCCATCAGCAGCAGGCCCAGTCCGGTGGCGCTGCTGATAAACAGCGACAGGAATTGACCCAGTAGCAGTGCCAGCCCCAGCAGCAGATAAGGCGAGTTCAGGCGTTGCAAAGGACGAGATGTCACCCGAACCAGTACCTGGCTTGCGCCAATGGCCGACATATAGGTGGCAAAACCACCAATCAGCATAATTTGCAGACCGAGGCCGCCGAGTCGTACGCTCAGGGTATCGCGAATAAACTCAAAGGCATCAAAGGGGCCAAATCCGGTGCTCTTTTTCACCAGGCCGCTGAGTGAGGTCATTCCGCTAAAATGCGCGATAAGCAATAGCACAATCCCGGTCAATAACAGTACCGACTGGGGGTGATATTTTTTGAGGATCAGACGTCCGGCAAAAATGATGGCGATTAGCGCCAGTAGTAATGACATTCTTGCCCCCTTACTCGAAGTTGCCGGTAACCAGGCACTCGCCATCCCGCAGCAACGGTTTACCCGCGGCAAACAGATGGGCCAGCGAGAGGTCATCATTGAGTACACAGATATCTGCACGTTCTCCGGCGCAGAGCACGCCCCCGGAAATACCCAGCGAGTGCGCCACGTTTGCCGTCAACATCGCGACCGCCTGTGACACTGGGATCCCCACATCAATCAGACGAGGAAGCAGGTTAAGATTCCCTGCGACCGGTGCCGCACTTAAACCTTCAACGATACCCTGAGCGTTAAAGCGCGGCACGCTGCCATTGCCATCCGAACTGATCGTAATCCGTTCCGCCGGAACCTGGGCTTCGAGTGCGTGGAGAATGGCTTGCTCCTGAGGCATAAAGCGACTGCCACCGGACGTAACATCGATATGGCCGCCGCGATGGGCGAAGGCAATCGCCTGTTCGAACAAGGGCTCAGTTCTCGCAACATGCGTCGGTGAAATATGGTGAATCGGAATACCCGCATCACACAACTCAATAAGTTGCGACATCCCTTCCGGCAGATTCCCCAGGTGCACATGTAGCAAGCCTTTTTTTCCTGCCAGCAGGGAAGCGACGCGAATATCGCTCACTATCCTCAGCAACTCCTGGAAAGAGGGGTAAGAGCCGCGGTGATCGGCGAGAGCGATTTTTACACCAAGAATTGCCGGAATGAAGGCCATATCATCGCGGATTGAGCGCGTAATGGTTGGGCTGGGTACGGCGTAGGCTCCCGTGTGCATAAACGCGCGTAATCCCTCAAGGTTGAGAGACTGCATTTTAGCGTAGAGGTCTTTGGGCGAACGAGAAATAGCATCGGTGCCTAACACGCCAACCACCGTGGTAATACCCGCCTGAATCAGATCGCGCAGCTTGACGGCGGGCGTCCGACTGGCAAATCCGGCTTCGCCACCGCCACCGGTAAGATGGACATGCTGATCGATGATGCCAGGGATAACCCATTTGCCCCGACAATCTATGACCTCGTTGATGCCATCAAACAATGAAATATCTTTTTCTACCGCCACAATTCGGTCGGCATGAATGAGCAGGGAGCAGAGGCCTAAATCCTCAGGAGAAAAAACACGGGCATTGGTCAATAAAGTAAACATAGCGGTCCTGTCAAACGTCGAGGGTGAGAGTCGGCAGGTGAAACGGAATATTGTTGTTATGATGCCCACCATAAAGCCATTACTATAACTATGACTATTACCGATTTGTTATTGGAGGATGCGGTTATGGCATGGCGGAGAGCACAACGTGGATTGTAAGTGGCTGGAAGATTTTCTGGCCTTGAGCCAGCATGGAAACTACTCTCAGGCCGCGGCGCAGCGGCATATTACTCAACCTGCGTTGAGTCGGCGTATAAAGTCTCTGGAAGAGGTGCTGGGCGTACCTTTGTTTGACCGGACAACGACCCCCGTCACGCTGACGCGCTATGGTGAACGCTTTGAACCTTATGCCCGGCACGTTCTCAGCACGTTAACAGAGGCAAGCCATGAGCTGTCGGCGATGACGCCAGCAACGGATAATACGCTGGTGATGGTCAGCCTGCATACGCTGTCGGTGAATATCCTGCCGGATATGATCAACTACCTGCGACAGAGTGAGCCGCAGTTAAACTTTACGGTAAACGCCAGTATCCAGGGGATAGACAACCACTTCAATGCCCTGATGAACCGGCAAATTGATTTGCTGGTGACCTACGATTTACCGTCCGCCCAGCCTGGGCTGGAGATCGCCGGAGGGTTAAAACGTTCCCTATGGCGGTATGAGCGATTTATACCGGTTATTTCAGCCCAGTTGGCTGATGCGCTTAATGTTCCGCATGCTCCGATTCCGTGGCTATGCTACAGCGACTACACCTTTGTCAGACGTATTATTGAGTCGGCAGAACAGCGCGTCCGCCCACGGCTAAAAAAAGTGTTTGAGAGTGGTTTAAGCGAAACGATACGAGAAATGGTGCTGCGCCATATGGGAATGGCCTGGTTACCTGAATCGATGGTGGCGGAAGAGTTGGTTAATCAGCAAATTATTCACTGCTGGCCAGAAAATACAGATCTGATTTGTGAAATCCCCGTTGTGGTTTGGGCGAATCTTGAAGATCAACGTGCCGTTATGCAGAGATGCTGGGAGAAGTTGCTGCGTTTTTGATTGATATGGCGATTTTTTCCGCAGTTGATACAATGCTAACAAATTGCCCTTGCGAAGGTTATTCGCTTTGGTTAGTATTCACACCCGCTTCAGTGGGAAACGGTAAATATTCCCGCTTTAATGGTCGAAGCATTGTACGCGGCAACTCCGCAAGGAACAGGTTGATTATGCACGAAGCTCTTTTAGTAGTTTTCCTTATTGTGGCAATTGGCCTGGTAGGCTTGATCATGCTGCAGCAAGGCAAAGGCGCTGATATGGGAGCCTCTTTTGGCGCAGGCGCTTCTGGTACTCTGTTTGGTTCAAGTGGTTCTGGTAACTTCATGACCCGTATGACAGCTGTATTGGGAACCTTGTTCTTCATCATCAGTCTGGTGCTGGGTAACATGAACAGCAATAAGACCAATAAAGGAAGTGAGTGGGAAAATCTGAGCGCACCGGCGAAAACCGAGCAAACTCAGCCAGCTGCTCCGGCTCAGCCGACCAGCGATATCCCACGCTAAGTATTCTGTACCGAGGTGGTGGAATTGGTAGACACGCTACCTTGAGGTGGTAGTGCCCTAACGGGCTTGTGGGTTCGAGTCCCATCCTCGGTACCAAATTCCAGAAAAAAGACGCTGCAAAGCGTCTTTTTTTTCGTCTGTTATTTGTGGCTGTCCTGTAGGCCTGATAAGCGTAGCGCCATCAGGCGTTGTAATAATGTTGGATGGCGGCGTAGACGCCTTATCCGACCTACAACCCCCCTTTATTCCGCGCATAAAAAAGGCCGCTTGCGCGGCCTTAAGATGGTGAATCTTTACTTCGCCTTATTTTCCAGATTCTCAACCTGCGGCAGGCCGGTTGCGGAAGAGGCGGTCAGCAAGCCAGATTGTGCATAACCAAACAGCTTCTCGCGGGTATCGGTGATATCCAGATTACGCATGGTCAACTGACCGATACGATCGTCCGGAGAGAATACGGAGTCGCCTTTTTCCATCGTCAGACGTTCTGGTTTGTACGTCAGATTGTCAGACACGGTGTTGAGGATTGAGTAGTCATTACCGCGACGCAGTTCCAGCGTGACTTCGCCGGTAATCTGGCTGGCAACCCAACGCTGCAGACCGTCACGCAGCATCAGCGCCTGAGAGTCGAACCAGCGTCCCTGATACAGCAGACGACCAAGCTGGCGACCGTGCGCGTGATACTGCTCGATGGTATCTTCGTTGTGAATACCGGTCAACAGACGCTCGTAGGCGATATGCAGCAATGCCATCCCCGGGGCTTCGTAGATGCCACGGCTCTTCGCTTCAATGATACGGTTTTCAATCTGATCGCTCATACCCAGACCGTGACGGCCGCCGATACGGTTGGCTTCCAGCATCATCTCAACGTCGTCGCTAAAGGTTTTACCGTTCAGCGCAACCGGATGACCCTGTTCAAAACGCACGGTCACTTCTTCTGCCGGGATCTTCACGCTCTCATCCCAGAACTTCACGCCCATAATCGGGTTGACGATTTTGACGCTGGAGTTCAGGAATTCCAGATCTTTTGCTTCGTGGGTCGCGCCGAGCATGTTGGAGTCAGTGGAGTACGCTTTCTCAACGGACATTTTGTAGTCGAAACCACAGGCAATCATAAATTCGGACATCTCATGGCGACCGCCGAGTTCATCGATAAAATCGGTATCCAGCCATGGTTTATAAATCTGCAGTTCGGCGTTGGTCAGCAGGCCGTAACGATAGAAACGTTCAATATCGTTACCTTTATAGGTGCTACCGTCACCCCAGATATTTACGCCATCTTCTTTCATGGCGGCAACCAGCATGGTGCCGGTGACAGCACGGCCCAGCGGGGTGGTATTGAAATAAGTCAGTCCGCCGGTGGTGTTGTGGAATGCACCGCACTGAATGGCAGCGATCCCTTCGGCAACCAGCTGCTTACGGCAATCTACCAGGCGAGCATTCTCAGCACCATATTCCATTGCACGGCGAGGAATGGCGTCATAGTCATCCTCATCCGGCTGGCCCAAATTCGCAGTATATGCATATGGGACAGCCCCTTTTTGTCGCATCCACAGCAGTGCTGCACTGGTGTCCAGGCCGCCGGAGAAAGCGATACCAATACGTTGACCTACCGGGAGATGCTTGAGAATCGTCGTCATAAAATAAAACCCTGCTTGATAGACTGGTGAAGAGGTCGGCTTATTATGCTAATTGCATTTTTATGCAAAATAAATGAGTTTTCATTTAATCATCTTTTCTGGATGACAGGAAGAGTTTAGTGATAATTTCGTTAAATAACGGCGTGGGCGGCATATTTATCTTACTGGGCTAGCGCTGGGCAGCATTCATTGATTTGCATAGTCGTAACAAGGTTGACATAACGCATAGTGAATCAATATACTGTGCGCAGATTTTACGTCCCGTCCTCGGTACCAAATCCCAGCAGTATTTGCATTTTTTACCCAAAACGAGTAAAATTTGCCACGTTTCAGGCGCGGGGTGGAGCAGCCTGGTAGCTCGTCGGGCTCATAACCCGAAGGTCGTCGGTTCAAATCCGGCCCCCGCAACCACTTTCCCTTAGAGTTCTTTTTCAAATATACTGTGAAGACTTAGGCCTTCGTAGCTGGATTTGAAAAAAATTCTTTCGGAAGGTTCTCCGAACCGCAGGTGCGGTTATAGGGTTCAGTTATCTAAAGCCCCGATTTATCGGGGTTTTTTGTTATCTGACTACAGAATAACTGGGCTTTAGGCCCTTTTTTTATGTCTTGGGGGTGGGCTTGTCCACATTAGAGCAAAAATTAACAGAGATGATTACAGCGCCGGTTGAAGCCCTGGGCTACGAACTGGTCGGCATCGAATTTATTCGTGGTCGCACATCCACACTGCGCATCTATATTGATAGTGAAGATGGCATCAATGTTGATGATTGTGCTGATGTGAGCCATCAGGTAAGCGCCGTGATGGATGTCGAAGACCCAATCACCGTTGCCTATAACCTGGAAGTCTCCTCTCCGGGTCTCGACCGTCCTCTGTTCACAGCTGAACACTACGTGCGTTTCCTGGGTGAAGAAGTCACGCTGGTTCTTCGTATGGCGGTACAAAACCGTCGTAAATGGCAGGGCGTTATCAAAGCGGTGGACGGTGAGATGATCACGGTCACAGTCGAAGGCAAAGATGAAGTGTTCGCGCTGAGTAATATCCAGAAGGCGAACCTGGTTCCCCACTTTTAACAGTCTGGATTGAGGTGAAAAGCCCGCGATGAACAAAGAAATTTTGGCTGTTGTTGAAGCCGTATCCAACGAAAAAGCGCTGCCACGCGAGAAAATTTTTGAAGCGCTGGAAAGTGCGCTGGCTACAGCAACAAAGAAAAAATATGAGCAAGAGATCGACGTTCGCGTAGAAATCGATCGTAAAAGCGGTGATTTCGATACCTTCCGTCGTTGGGTAATCGTAGAAGAAGTTACTCAGCCGACCAAAGAAATTACGCTGGAAGCGGCACGCTTCGAAGACGAAAGTCTGAACGTGGGCGAATATGTTGAAGATCAGATTGAATCTGTCACCTTTGACCGTATCACCACCCAGACCGCGAAACAGGTTATCGTACAGAAAGTACGTGAAGCTGAACGCGCAATGGTTGTTGATCAGTTCCGCGAACACGAAGGCGAAATCGTCACCGGTGTGGTGAAGAAAGTAAACCGCGACAACATTTCTCTGGATCTGGGCAGCAATGCTGAAGCTGTGATCCTGCGTGAAGACATGCTGCCGCGTGAAAACTTCCGCCCAGGTGACCGTATTCGTGGCGTTCTGTACTCAGTTCGCCCGGAAGCGCGCGGTGCGCAGCTGTTCGTAACCCGTTCCAAACCGGAAATGCTGATTGAGCTGTTCCGCATTGAAGTGCCGGAAATTGGCGAAGAAGTTATCGAAATTAAAGCGGCTGCCCGCGATCCGGGATCGCGTGCGAAAATCGCCGTTAAGACCAACGACAAGCGTATTGATCCGGTCGGCGCCTGTGTTGGTATGCGTGGTGCGCGCGTTCAGGCGGTTTCTACCGAACTGGGCGGCGAGCGTATCGATATTGTCCTGTGGGATGATAACCCGGCGCAGTTCGTGATTAACGCAATGGCGCCAGCAGACGTCGCTTCTATCGTGGTGGATGAAGACAAACACACCATGGATATCGCGGTTGAAGCCGGTAACCTGGCTCAGGCGATTGGACGTAATGGTCAGAACGTCCGCCTGGCTTCACAACTGAGCGGTTGGGAACTCAACGTGATGACCGTTGATGACCTGCAAGCGAAGCATCAGGCTGAAGCACATGCAGCCATTGATACCTTCACCAAATATCTCGATATCGATGAAGATTTCGCGACTGTTCTGGTGGAAGAAGGTTTTGCGACGCTGGAAGAACTGGCCTACGTGCCAATGAAAGAACTGCTGGAAATTGACGGCCTGGATGAACAGACCGTTGAAGCGCTGCGCGAGCGTGCTAAAAACGCACTGACCACTCTGGCACTGGCCCAGGAAGAAAGCCTCGGTGATAACAAACCGGCTGACGATCTGCTGAATCTGGAAGGATTGGATCGTGAGATGGCCTTCAAACTGGCGGCCCGTGGTGTTTGTACGCTGGAAGATCTCGCTGAACAGGGCATTGATGATCTGGCTGATATCGAAGGGTTGACCGACGAAAAAGCCGGTGAGCTGATTATGGCTGCCCGTAATATTTGCTGGTTCGGCGACGAAGCGTAATAAACTGTAGCAGGAAGGAACAGTATGACAGATGTAACCGTAAAAACGCTGGCTGCAGAGATACAGACTTCCGTAGATCGCCTGGTACAGCAATTTGCTGATGCCGGTATCCCGAAGTCTGCTGACGACTCTGTGTCCGCACAAGAGAAACAAACCTTACTGGCGCATCTGAACCGTGAGAACGGCTCAGCGCCGGATAAGTTGACATTGCAGCGTAAAACGCGCAGTACTCTCAATATTCCAGGTACCGGTGGAAAAAGCAAATCGGTACAAATCGAAGTCCGCAAGACACGCACCTTTGTGAAACGCGATCCGCAAGAGGCTGAACGCCTTGCCGCGGAAGAGCAGGCGCAGCGTGAAGCGGAAGAGCAAGCCCGTCGTGAGGCAGAAGAAGCTGCCAAACGCGAGGCGCAACAAAAAGCCGAACGTGAGGCCGCAGAACAAGCTAAACGTGAAGCCGCTGATAAAGCGAAACGTGAAGCTGCGGAAAAAGACAAAGTGAGCAATCAACAGACCGACGATATGACTAAAACCGCCCAGGCCGAAAAAGCCCGCCGTGAAAATGAAGCCGCAGAACTGAAGCGTAAAGCGGAAGAAGAAGCACGTCGCAAGCTTGAAGAAGAAGCGCGCCGCGTAGCGGAAGAAGCTCGCCGTATGGCGGAAGAAAACGAGAAAAATGGTGTGAATAACGCTGAACCAGTTGAAGACACCAGCGATTATCACGTCACCACTTCTCAGCATGCTCGCCAGGCTGAAGACGAGAACGATCGTGAAGTTGAAGGCGGTCGTGGTCGTACTCGCAGCACCAAAGCAGCGCGTCCGGCGAAGAAAGGCAACAAACACGCTGAATCTAAAGCCGATCGTGAAGAAGCACGTGCAGCGGTTCGCGGCGGTAAAGGCGGTAAGCAGCGTAAAGGTTCCGCTCTGCAGCAGGGCTTCCAGAAGCCAGCTCAGGCCGTTAACCGTGACGTTGTGATCGGCGAAACCATCACCGTTGGCGATCTGGCGAACAAGATGGCGGTCAAAGGCTCTCAGGTCATCAAAGCAATGATGAAACTGGGCGCAATGGCGACTATCAACCAGGTCATCGACCAGGAAACCGCGCAGCTGGTTGCCGAAGAGATGGGCCACAAAGTTATCCTGCGTCGTGAAAACGAGCTGGAAGAAGCAGTAATGAGCGACCGTGATACCGGCGCTGCGGCTGAACCGCGCGCACCGGTAGTGACCATTATGGGTCACGTTGACCACGGTAAAACGTCTCTGCTGGACTACATTCGTTCAACGAAAGTGGCCTCTGGTGAAGCGGGCGGCATTACTCAGCACATCGGTGCGTACCACGTTGAAACTGACAACGGTATGATCACCTTCCTGGACACCCCGGGTCACGCCGCGTTTACCTCCATGCGTGCTCGTGGTGCTCAGGCAACGGATATCGTTGTTCTGGTTGTTGCAGCAGACGACGGCGTGATGCCGCAGACTATCGAAGCTATCCAGCACGCGAAAGCGGCAGGTGTGCCGGTAGTTGTTGCAGTCAACAAAATCGATAAACCGGAAGCGGATCCAGATCGCGTTAAAAACGAACTGTCCCAGTACGGCATCATGCCGGAAGAGTGGGGCGGCGAGAGCCAGTTCGTTCACGTTTCTGCGAAAGCGGGTACCGGTATCGACGAACTGCTGGATGCTATTCTGCTGCAAGCCGAAGTACTGGAACTGAAAGCTGTGCGTAAAGGTATGGCGAGCGGTGCGGTTATCGAATCCTTCCTGGATAAAGGTCGTGGCCCGGTTGCTACCGTCCTGGTTCGCGAAGGTACCCTGAACAAGGGCGATATCGTTCTGTGTGGTTTCGAATACGGCCGCGTTCGTGCGATGCGTAACGAACTGGGTCAGGAAGTACTGGAAGCGGGTCCGTCCATTCCGGTGGAAATCCTCGGTCTGTCCGGTGTTCCGGCTGCGGGTGACGAAGTTACCGTTGTTCGTGACGAGAAGAAAGCCCGTGAAGTTGCACTGTACCGTCAGGGCAAATTCCGTGAAGTTAAACTGGCTCGTCAGCAGAAATCTAAACTTGAGAACATGTTCGCCAACATGACCGAAGGCGAAGTTCACGAAGTGAACATCGTGCTGAAGGCTGACGTACAGGGTTCTGTAGAAGCGATTTCCGACTCTTTACTGAAACTGTCTACCGACGAAGTAAAAGTGAAGATCATCGGTTCTGGTGTAGGTGGTATCACCGAAACCGACGCGACCCTGGCTGCGGCATCTAACGCGATTCTGGTTGGCTTCAACGTACGTGCTGATGCCTCTGCACGTAAAGTTATCGAATCAGAAAGCCTGGATCTGCGTTATTACTCCGTCATCTATCATCTGATCGACGAAGTGAAAGCAGCGATGAGCGGCATGCTGTCTCCGGAACTGAAACAGCAGATCATTGGTCTGGCTGAAGTTCGTGATGTGTTCAAATCACCGAAATTTGGCGCTATCGCAGGCTGTATGGTTACCGAAGGCACGATTAAACGTCACAACCCAATCCGCGTACTGCGCGACAACGTGGTTATCTATGAAGGCGAGCTGGAATCCCTGCGCCGCTTCAAAGATGACGTCAACGAAGTCCGTAACGGTATGGAATGTGGTATCGGCGTTAAGAACTACAACGACGTTCGCGTTGGCGATATGATCGAAGTGTTCGAGATCATCGAGATCAAACGTACCATCGCATAAGGTTGTTCGGGTGTAGGCCGGATAAGGCGTTTACGCCGACATCCGGCAATGTAATGCCTGATGGCGCTACGCTTATCAGGCCTACAGCCTAATCACCGAATTATTTTCAAAAGGGGCTGAATGCCCCTTTTTTGTCTGGAGAATTTATTATGGCGAAAGAATTTGGTCGCCCGCAGCGTGTCGCGCAGGAGATGCAGAAAGAGATCGCACTCATCCTGCAACGCGAAATCAAAGACCCGCGTGTTGGCATGATGACCACCGTATCGGGTGTTGAGATGTCCCGTGACCTGGCATATGCCAAAGTGTTCGTGACTTTCCTCAACGATCAGGACGAAGCGGCCGTGAAAAACGGCATTAAGGCACTGCAGGAAGCCTCTGGTTTTATCCGCTCTTTGCTGGGTAAAGCAATGCGTCTGCGTATCGTGCCTGAGCTGACCTTCTTCTACGACAACTCGTTGGTTGAAGGGATGCGCATGTCCAACCTGGTGACCAGCGTGGTGAAACATGACGATGAGCGTCGTGTGAACCCAGCGGACGACAGCAAGGAGGACTGATGAGTCGTCCTCGTCGTCGTGGTCGCGATATTCACGGTGTCCTGCTGCTGGATAAGCCGCAGGGCATGTCCAGCAATGACGTGCTGCAAAAAGTAAAGCGCATCTACAATGCCAACCGCGCGGGACATACTGGCGCGTTGGATCCGCTGGCGACAGGCATGCTGCCTATCTGCCTCGGTGAAGCGACAAAGTTTTCACAGTATTTGCTGGATTCTGACAAACGCTATCGCGTGGTTGCCCGTTTGGGCCAGCGTACTGATACTTCCGATGCCGATGGGCAGATCGTGCAGGAGCGTCCGGTAACCTTCACCGCAGAACAACTGGCGAATGCGCTGGAGACTTTCCGCGGCGATATCGAGCAGATTCCGTCGATGTATTCGGCGCTGAAGTATCAAGGTAAGAAGCTGTACGAATATGCGCGTCAGGGCATTGAAGTGCCGCGTGAAGCGCGCCCGATTACCGTCTATGAGCTGCTGTTTATCCGTCACGAGGGTAACGAACTGGAGCTGGAAGTTCACTGCTCCAAAGGCACCTATATTCGTACCATCGTTGACGATCTCGGTGAGAAGCTGGGCTGTGGCGCGCACGTAACGTATCTGCGTCGTCTGACGGTCAGCAAGTATCCGGTGGATCGTATGGTCACGCTGGAACACCTGCGTGAGCTGGTCGAACAGGCAGAACAGCAGAACATTCCGGCGGCTCAGCTGCTTGATCCTTTGCTGATGCCAATGGACAGTCCGGCATCGGACTATCCTGTTGTTAATTTGCCTTTAACATCGTCGGTTTATTTTAAAAATGGTAATCCGGTACGGACGACAGGCGCCCCGCTGGAAGGGCTGGTACGCGTGACGGAAGGCGATGACGGCAAGTTTATTGGCATGGGGGAGATGGACGATGAAGGTCGTGTCGCCCCCCGCCGCCTGGTAGTTGAGTATCCTGCATAACGCTCTCTGTCTTGCGATAAAAGGGCGCTGCGAGTAGAATACTGCCGCTTAACGTCGCGTAAATTGTTTAACAATCTACGCGACGTATACACAAAATCATTCGAGCTGCATCAAGGCGGCAAGTCTGAGAATCCTCAGGAGCTTACTTAGGTAAGTGACTGAGGTGAGCGGACGCAGCCAACGCAGAGTCAGTTTGAAGGATAAAGTGTATACACTGGGATAGCTGAATTAGAGATCGGCATCCTTTCATTCTTATCACTTTGGAGTTTTAAAATGTCTCTAAGTACTGAAGCTACCGCTAAAATCGTTTCTGAGTTTGGTCGTGATGCAAACGACACCGGTTCTACCGATGTTCAGGTTGCTCTGTTGACTGCACAGATTAACCACCTGCAGGGCCACTTTGCAGAGCACAAAAAAGATCACCACAGCCGTCGTGGTCTGCTGCGCATGGTTTCTCAGCGTCGTAAACTGCTCGACTACCTGAAACGTAAAGATGTTGCACGTTACACCGCGCTGATCGAGCGTCTGGGCCTGCGTCGCTAATTCTTTCGAGTTTCAGAAAGAGGGGGCCTTCATGGCCCCTTTTTTCCAGCAGATGGCAGCAATTCGCTGGAAACTAATGTATTGTTGCTATGAATGATCTTCCGTTGCAGAGGTTCGCGCGGCTAATGAGAGGCTTTACTCATGCTTATGGGTTAGGGTTGTCATTAGTCGCGAGGATGCGCAGAAGATCGGGTATTAACGATGGCGCAAAAATGTGCCGTCAAAAAATAGAGAAAGGATATTATTTTGCTTAATCCGATCGTTCGTAAATTCCAGTACGGTCAGCATACCGTTACGCTGGAAACCGGCATGATGGCGCGTCAGGCGACTGCCGCTGTTATGGTTAGCATGGATGACACTGCGGTATTCGTTACCGTTGTTGGCCAGAAAAAAGCGAAGCCAGGCCAGGACTTTTTCCCGCTGACCGTTAACTATCAGGAGCGTACCTACGCTGCTGGCCGTATCCCGGGTAGCTTCTTCCGTCGTGAAGGCCGTCCGAGCGAAGGCGAAACCCTGATCGCGCGTCTGATTGACCGCCCGGTTCGCCCGCTGTTCCCGGAAGGCTTCGTTAACGAAGTTCAGGTTATCGCGACCGTTGTTTCCGTTAACCCGCAGGTTAACCCGGATATCGTGGCAATGATTGGTGCATCTGCTGCGCTGACTCTGTCTGGCATCCCATTCAACGGCCCGATCGGTGCTGCTCGTGTTGGTTACATCAATGACCAGTACGTACTGAACCCGACTCAGGACGAACTGAAAGAAAGCAAGCTGGACCTGGTTGTTGCCGGTACCGAAGCTGCCGTACTGATGGTTGAATCCGAAGCTGAACTGCTGAGCGAAGATCAGATGCTGGGTGCTGTGGTGTTCGGTCACGAACAGCAGCAGGTTGTGATTCAGGCGATCAACGAGCTGGCGAAAGAAGCTGGCAAACCGCGTTGGGACTGGCAGCCAGAAGCCGTCAACGAAGCGCTGAACGCGCGCGTTGCCGCACTGGCAGAAGCTCGCCTGAGCGATGCTTACCGCATCACTGACAAACAAGAGCGTTATGCTCAGGTTGACGTGATCAAATCTGAAACCATCGCGACTCTGGTGGCTGAAGACGAAACCCTGGACGCTAACGAACTGGGTGAAATCCTGCACGCTATCGAGAAAAACGTTGTTCGTAGCCGCGTACTGGCAGGCGAGCCGCGTATCGATGGCCGTGAAAAAGACATGATCCGTGGCCTGGACGTGCGTACTGGCGTTCTGCCGCGTACCCACGGTTCCGCACTGTTCACCCGTGGTGAAACTCAGGCGCTGGTTACTGCGACCCTGGGCACCACACGTGATGCGCAGAACCTCGACGAACTGATGGGCGAGCGTACTGACAACTTCCTGTTCCACTACAACTTCCCTCCGTACTGCGTAGGTGAAACCGGTATGGTCGGTTCTCCGAAGCGTCGTGAGATTGGTCACGGCCGTCTGGCGAAGCGTGGCGTACTGGCAGTAATGCCGGAACTGGATAAATTCCCGTACACCGTGCGTGTGGTTTCTGAAATCACCGAATCTAACGGTTCTTCTTCCATGGCTTCCGTATGTGGTGCTTCCCTGGCGCTGATGGACGCAGGCGTGCCGATCAAAGCCGCCGTTGCGGGTATCGCGATGGGTCTGGTGAAAGAAGGCGACAACTTTGTTGTTCTGTCTGACATCCTGGGCGACGAAGACCACCTGGGTGATATGGACTTCAAAGTGGCGGGTTCCCGCGACGGTATCTCTGCGCTGCAGATGGATATCAAAATTGAAGGTATCACCAAAGAAATCATGCAGGTTGCTCTGAACCAGGCTAAAGGTGCGCGTCTGCACATCCTGGGTGTGATGGAACAAGCGATCAACGCTCCGCGTGGCGATATTTCTCAGTTCGCTCCGCGTATCCACACTATCAAGATCAGCCCGGACAAGATCAAAGACGTTATCGGTAAAGGCGGTTCTGTTATCCGTGCTCTGACCGAAGAAACCGGCACCACCATTGAAATCGAAGATGATGGTACCGTGAAGATTGCTGCGACCGACGGTGAGAAAGCGAAATATGCTATCCGTCGTATCGAAGAGATCACCGCAGAGATCGAAGTAGGCCGTATCTACAATGGTAAAGTGACCCGTATCGTTGACTTTGGCGCATTCGTTGCCATCGGTGGCGGTAAAGAAGGTCTGGTACACATCTCTCAGATCGCTGACAAGCGCGTTGAGAAAGTGACCGACTACCTGCAGATGGGCCAGGAAGTACCGGTCAAAGTTCTGGAAGTTGATCGCCAGGGCCGTGTACGTCTGAGCATTAAAGAAGCAACTGAGCAGTCTCAGCCTGCAGGCGAACCGGAAGCTCCGGCAAGCCAGGGCGAGTAAGGTTGCCATTGCCCTCCGTGAAAGCGGAGGGCCTTTAACCCGGCAGGATGCCTTGTTAGCAACCGGGGAACCTGGATGTTCATTCAATCGTTGTCTTCGGGAGTGGGAAATGAAGCCTTTTTTGCGCTGGTGTTTCGTTGCGACAGCACTCACGCTGGCTGGATGCAGTAATTCCGCCTGGCGAAAGAGTGAAGTCCTCGCAGTACCATTGCAACCGACTTTGCAGCAGGAAGTGATTCTGGCACGTATGGAACAAATTCTTGCCAGTCGGGCTTTAACCGATGACGAACGCGCACAGCTTTTATATGAGCGCGGAGTGTTGTATGATAGTCTCGGTCTGAGGGCACTGGCGCGAAATGATTTTTCACAAGCGCTGGCAATCCGACCAGATATGCCTGAAGTATTCAATTACTTAGGTATATATTTAACGCAGGCAGGCAATTTTGATGCTGCCTATGAAGCGTTTGATTCTGTACTTGAGCTTGATCCAACTTACAACTACGCGCACTTAAATCGCGGTATCGCATTGTATTACGGCGGTCGCGACAAGTTAGCGCAAGATGATCTGCTAGCGTTTTATCAAGACGATCCCAATGATCCTTTCCGTAGTCTGTGGCTTTATCTTGCCGAGCAGAAGCTCGATGAGAAGCAGGCTAAAGAAGCGTTGAAACAACGCTTTGAGAAATCGGATAAAGAGCAATGGGGATGGAACATTGTCGAGTTCTACCTGGGCAACATTAGCGAAGCAACGCTGATGGAACGCCTGAAGGCGGACGCAACGGATAACACCTCGCTCGCTGAGCATCTCAGTGAAACCAACTTCTATTTAGGTAAGTACTACCTAAGTCTGGGGGATTTGGACAACGCTACGGCATTGTTCAAACTGGCGGTGGCTAACAACGTTCATAACTTTGTTGAGCACCGATACGCATTGTTGGAATTATCGCTCCTGGGCCAGGACCAAGATGACCTGGCAGAATCGGACCAGCAATAGCTGACGTACACATCAGCCCGTAATCTTTTTTGATTGCCATCACCTTCACGGGTGAGGGCGTTGTTGTTCGTTAATACACCTACTTTGAGCCGGTTCACACTTTTCAATGAAAATTGCAGATCAATTTCATGATGAGTTATGTAGACTGGCCGCCATTAATTTTGAGGCACACGTACTACATGGCTGAATTCGAAACCACTTTTGCAGATCTGGGCCTGAAGGCTCCTATCCTTGAAGCCCTTAACGATCTGGGTTACGAAAAACCATCTCCAATCCAGGCAGAGTGCATTCCGCATCTGTTGGGCGGCCGCGATGTTCTGGGTATGGCCCAGACAGGTAGCGGCAAAACTGCAGCGTTCTCTTTACCGCTGCTCAACAATCTTGATCCTGAGCTGAAGGCACCTCAGATTCTGGTGCTGGCACCGACCCGCGAACTGGCGGTTCAGGTTGCAGAAGCCATGACGGATTTCTCTAAACACATGCGCGGCGTGAACGTGGTTGCCCTGTACGGCGGCCAGCGTTATGACGTGCAATTACGTGCCCTGCGTCAGGGGCCACAGATCGTCGTCGGTACGCCGGGTCGTCTGCTGGATCACCTGAAGCGCGGTACTCTGGACCTCTCCAAACTGAGCGGTCTGGTACTGGACGAAGCTGACGAAATGCTGCGTATGGGCTTCATCGAAGACGTTGAAACCATCATGGCACAGATCCCGGAAGGTCATCAGACCGCTCTGTTCTCTGCAACCATGCCGGAAGCGATTCGTCGTATTACCCGCCGCTTTATGAAAGAGCCGCAGGAAGTACGCATTCAGTCCAGCGTCACTACCCGTCCTGACATCAGCCAGAGCTACTGGACTGTGTGGGGCATGCGTAAAAATGAAGCGCTGGTGCGTTTCCTGGAAGCAGAAGACTTTGATGCGGCGATTATCTTCGTTCGTACCAAAAATGCGACCCTGGAAGTAGCAGAAGCGCTGGAGCGTAGCGGTTATAGCAGCGCTGCACTGAACGGCGACATGAACCAGTCCCTGCGTGAGCAGACTCTGGAGCGTCTGAAAGATGGCCGTCTGGATATTCTGATTGCTACCGACGTTGCGGCCCGTGGCCTGGACGTTGAGCGTATCAGCCTGGTTGTTAACTACGATATCCCGATGGATTCCGAGTCTTACGTTCACCGTATCGGCCGTACCGGTCGTGCGGGTCGTGCAGGTCGTGCGCTGCTGTTCGTTGAGAACCGCGAGCGTCGTCTGCTGCGTAACATCGAACGTACTATGAAGCTGACTATTCCGGAAGTAGAACTGCCGAACGCAGACCTGCTGGGCAAACGCCGTCTGGAAAAATTCGCCGCTAAAGTACAGCAGCAGCTGGAAAGCAGCGATCTGGATCAGTACCGTGCTCTGCTGGCGAAAATGCAGCCGGAAGAAGAACTGGATATCGAAACGCTGGCAGCTGCACTGCTGAAAATGGCTCAGGGCGAACGTCCTCTGATCCTGCCGCCAGATGCGCCGATGCGTCCGAAACGCGAATTCCGCGACCGTGATGACCGTGGTCCGCGCGATCGTAACGATCGTGGCCCGCGTGACCGTAATGACCGTGGTGGTGAAGACCGTCCGCGTCGTGAACGTCGTGACGTCGGTGACATGCAGCTGTACCGCATTGAAGTGGGCCGTGATGACGGTGTTGAAGTTCGTCATATCGTTGGTGCGATTGCTAACGAAGGTGATATCAGCAGCCGTTACATCGGTAACATCAAGCTGTTTGCTTCCCACTCCACCATCGAACTGCCGAAAGGTATGCCGGGCGACGTGCTGCAGCACTTTACCCGTACTCGCATCCTGAACAAGCCGATGAACATGCAGCTGGTTGGCGATGCAGTTCCGCACACCGGTGGTGAGCGTCGTGGCGGCGGCGGTGGTCGTTTCAGCGGTGAGCGTCGTGAAGGCGGTCGCGGTGAAGGTCGTAACTTTAGCGGCGAACGTCGTGAAGGCGGTCGTGGCGATGGTCGTCGTTTCAGCGGCGAACGTCGTGAAGGCAACCGTGGTCCGCGCCGTGACGATTCTTCTGCTCCGCGTCGTGATGACTCAGCTGGTCGTCGTCGTTTTGGCGGTGACGCATAAGCCTCACGGTTTAACAGCGTAAAGTAATATATACAGCCCCGATCGAAATGATTGGGGCTTTTTTTATTTCATTTGTACTCGTGTACTGGTACAGTGCAGCACATTGAGATGTAGTCACAATACAAATGACTGGAGAGATGGCTGAATGGCAACACTAACCACCACCCAAACATCACCTTCGCTGCTTGGCGGCGTGGTGATCATCGGCGGCACCATTATTGGCGCGGGGATGTTCTCTCTGCCTGTGGTCATGTCCGGGGCGTGGTTCTTCTGGTCAATGGCAGCGCTGATCTTCACCTGGTTCTGCATGCTGCACTCCGGGCTGATGATCCTTGAAGCTAACCTCAATTACCGCATTGGCTCCAGTTTTGACACCATCACGAAAGATCTGCTTGGCAAAGGCTGGAACGTGGTGAACGGCATCTCGATTGCTTTCGTTCTCTATATTCTGACTTACGCATATATCTCGGCGAGCGGTTCGATCCTGCATCACACCTTCTCGGAGATGTCGTTGAACGTTCCGGCGCGTGCGGCAGGTCTCGGCTTTGCGCTGCTGGTGGCGTTTGTGGTGTGGTTAAGTACCAAAGCGGTGAGCCGCATGACGGCGATTGTGCTGGGCGCGAAGGTGATTACCTTTTTCCTGACCTTCGGCAGTTTACTGGGACACGTTCAGCCCACAACGTTGTTTAACGTGGCGGAAAGCAACGCTTCGTATACCCCGTACCTGCTGATGACGCTGCCGTTCTGTCTGGCCTCATTCGGCTATCACGGCAACGTCCCGAGCCTGATGAAGTACTACGGCAAAGATCCGAAAACCATCGTTAAGTGCCTGGTGTACGGCACGCTGCTGGCGCTGGTGCTGTATACCGTATGGTTGCTGGGGACGATGGGTAATATTCCGCGTCCGGAATTTATCGGTATTGCGCAGCAGGGCGGTAACATTGATGTGCTGGTACAGGCGCTGAGCGGCGTATTGAACAGCCGCAGTCTGGATCTGCTGCTGGTGGTGTTCTCCAACTTCGCAGTGGCGAGTTCATTCCTCGGTGTTACGCTCGGTCTGTTTGACTATCTGGCGGATCTGTTTGGCTTTGATGACTCGGCAATAGGACGTTTCAAAACGGCATTGCTGACGTTTGTCCCGCCAATTATTGGTGGCTTGCTGTGGCCGAACGGTTTCCTGTACGCCATTGGCTATGCAGGACTCGCGGCAACCATCTGGGCCGCCATTGTTCCGGCGCTGCTGGCCCGTAAATCTCGCGAGCGTTTCGGTAGCCCGAAATTCCGCGTCTGGGGCGGTAAGCCGATGATTGCGCTGATCCTGGTATTCGGTATCGGCAACGCGGTTATCCATATTCTGTCGAGTGTGAATCTGTTACCGGTTTATCAGTAAAACCGTTGCCCGGTGGCGCTATGCTTACCGGGCCTACATCACCGTGTAGGCCGGATAAGGCGTAGCCGCCATCCGGCACAAACCGCACTACCCCAACAATTCCTGCTTCACATCCATCGCCAAATCAAACGAATGTAGACGTGCCTGATGATCAAAAATCTGGCCGTTAACCATAATTTCATCGGCCTGGGTTTCACGCAAAATGGCATCAAGACCGTGACGCACTTTTGCCTTATCACCAACCAGCGACATGCTCAGCGCCTGTTGCACGCCGTACTGTTCGGAAGCAGACCATAGCTGATGCATATTCTCTACCGGCGGCGGTAGCTGCCCGGTTTCGCCACGACGCAGTTTCACGAATGCCTGCTGCATCGAGGTGAAAAGAAATTCGGCATCGCGATTGCTGTCGGCGGCAATGATGTTGATGCACACCATCGCATACGGTTTTGCCAGCCGCGCTGAGGGTTTGAACTGGGTGCGATACAGATGCAGCGCCTGATGCAGCATATCCGGGGCAAAGTGCGAAGCGAAGGCAAACGGCAGACCAAGCTGGGCCGCCAGCTGTGCGCTGTACAGGCTGGAGCCTAATAACCAGACAGGGATCTGCTCGCCGTAGCCGGGAACCGGACGTACATGGGGATTAGGATCGCGGGCGTCGAACCAGTCCACCAGTTCAGCGACGTCGCGTGGGAAGTTATCGATATCACCGCTCATATGGCGGCGCAGTGCGCGCATGGTTGGCTGATCGCTGCCTGGTGCGCGACCAAGCCCGAGATCGATTCGTCCCGGATACAGCGTATTCAGGGTACCGAACTGCTCGGCGATCACCAGCGGCGAATGGTTGGGCAACATCACGCCGCCAGACCCGAGATGCAGCGTGGTGGTATTGGCAGCCAGATAACCAATCAGCACTGAGGTTGCGGCGCTGGCGATGCCGGTCATGTTGTGATGCTCTGCCAGCCAGTAGCGGTGGTAGCCGCGCTTTTCAGCCAGTCGTGCGAGATCAAGCGAGTGCGTGAAGGCCTCTTTTGCCGAAGATCCTTCAGGGATTGGCGCCAGATCCAGCACCGAGAACGGAATAGTTTTGTCAGTCATAACGGCTCACTTTGTTACCGGTTAATCTTTTAATACTGCATTAAAGATTAGCGAATGTTGTTAACAAAGTGAGCTTTATAGCGTGCAGGATGAATCTAATATGCCTGATGGTGCTGCGCTTATCGGGCCTACGGGATCGCTATTTGTAGACCGGATAAGGCGCTTTTGCCGCCATCCGGCTAGGCCTGCAGCTCCAGACCTGCCAGTCGCTTCCAGTAGCCGTTGCAATCACTGTGGGCGGCAAGCGGTAATGGAGCACTGCCATTTTCATTGGCGCGGAAGGCGTCGAGCATAGCGAATGTTTCAGTGCCAGAAGGGGACAGACGCACAATATCAACCAGCCCCTGCATCGATGTCAGCTCGTTTCCGAGGTTGTAAACATAGCCGCTCATGGTCTGGATCCCGTTGAGGACAAAGACCTGCTGATTCTCCTGCGACAGCACATCGCGCCCGTTCGGGTATTTGATGCAACAGGTTTCACACTCATCTTTTGGACGGTCTTCGGAGCGCGCGGTAAAGCAGCGGGCAGAGTACGCCAGCGGCAGATGCCCGTAGCTCAGCACCTCAACTTCAAACTGATTGCGAATACCCAGCTCATCACACTGGTTGAGCAAGTTTGCCAGCCAGTCGCGGGAAAGCTCTACCGGCATACACCAGCGCACCATGCCTTGTTTGAGCAGCAAACGCAGGGTAACCGCGTTGTAGCAGTTGAGCGCATGTCCGGCGACAAACGGCAGCTTACGCTCGGCGCACATGTTTACCACGCCGAGATCGCTGGCTTCAACAAGGAAGTCGCCGTTTTCGACATAGCGCTTCAGTTCTCCCAGTTCAGAAGAGGCCTGTACCAGCGCCAGTGTTGACAGCACAACCTGTTTACCGCTGCCAGCGAGCGATTTCGCCATATCGAGCCAGTCGCCCACTTTGGTGGCGCGGCGTTTACTGCATACCGCTTCGCCAAGATAGATAACGTCGGCCTGGCTTACGGCAGCCTGCTGATAAAAATCTTCCAGCGTTTCTTTCGGCCAGTACCACAGCACCGGCCCTAAGGAATATTTCATTGCTTCTCTCACTGCCATTTACGGTGATACGCGCCAAGCGTGGTCTGTGTGCCTTCGGACATAGAACCAAGCGTTTCCATCCACGCGGCCTGCGGGACGTAGTTTTGCGGGTCGGCCATACAGCGGTCGATCGCCTGACGCCACACTTTCGCCACCTGGCTGACATAGGCCGGACTACGCTGACGACCTTCGATTTTCACCGAGGCAATATTGGCTGCCAGCAGTTCCGGCAGCAGCTCCAGCGTATTCAGGCTGGTGGGTTCTTCCAGCGCATGATAACGCTCGCCGTCAACCAGATAGCGGCCTTTGCATAGCGTCGGATAACCGGCGTTTTCTCCGTCCTGATAGCGGTCAATCAGCACTTCATTAAGACGGGATTCCAGCCCTTGTTGGGTCTGTTGCCAGCGGACGAAACGGGCAGGCGAGCAGGCACCAACCGTGTTAGGTGATTCGCCCGTCAGATAAGACGAAAGATAGCAACGGCCTTCAGCCATAATGCACAGGCTACCGAAGGCGAACACTTCCAGGGGAACTGGCGTGACGCGAGCGAGCTGCTTCACCTGATGAATAGACAGCACGCGCGGCAGCACCACACGGGCGACGTCAAAGTTGCGATGATAGAAATTAATTGCCTCTTCATTGGTTGCAGATGCCTGAACAGAGACATGGCGCTCAATATGCGGGTAGCGCTCTGCGGCATACTCAAGCATGGCGAGGTCGGCAAGGATCAGCGCGTCCGCGCCCAGCTGTGCCGCCATATCAACGGCACGCTGCCAGCGCGCGTAACCATCCGGGTGCGCAAAGGTGTTAATCGCAATGTGCAGCTTACGGCGGTGCTGATGAACAAAACTCACCGCTTCTTGCAATTTTTTCTCGGTAAAATTAAGGCCGGCGAAATGACGGGCGTTGGTATCATCTTTCAGCCCGATGTAGACAGCATCAGCGCCGTTCTCGATGGCCGCCTTAAGCGCCGGGAGGTTTCCGGCAGGGCAGAGCAGCTCCATAATTTATCCTGAACGTTGCGCCGTGACGGGCGCAGAAATGTTAACGAAGAGGGATTTTAGTTAACCTTGCTGAGACAATTTTTGATTTGAGGCAGTTAAAGTCGTATTGGTGACACCAATAAAGAGGTAACAATTTCGTAGCGAATTGTTGATTTATGCCGCTATGTCGTTTATTTGATATGGCAAAATAGCAGGACTATTGAAACAGGGAGTAAAGCTCGTGTTGGATAAACTGCGTTCACGCTTAGTACAATTTGGTCCTTCTCTGATGAGTGTACCAGTTAAACTGACGCCCTTTGCGCTGAAGCGCCAGGTTCTGGAACAGGTCCTGAGCTGGCAGTTTAGTCAGGCGCTGGCCGATGGGGAGCTGGAGTTTCTCGAAGGTCGCTGGCTGAGCATTCATGTGCGTGACATTGACCTCAAATGGTATACCTCTGTTGAGAACGATAAACTTATCGTCAGCCAGAATGCAGATGCGGATGTAAGTTTTAGCGCCGATGCCAGCGATCTGCTGATGATCGTGGCCCGCAAGCAGGATCCAGATACGCTTTTCTTCCAGCGTCGCCTGGTGATTGAAGGTGATACAGAATTAGGGCTATACGTAAAAAATCTGATGGATGCCATCGAACTGGAGCAGATGCCTAAAGCGTTGCGCGTCATGCTGATGCAGTTGGCGGATTTTGTTGAGGCGGGGATGAAAACGTCGCCAGAAACCAAACAGACCTCGGTAGGTGAGCCATGCTGATTCGAGTTGAAATTCCCATTGATGCCCCTGGTATTGATGCGCTGCTGCGCCGTTCATTTGAGAGCGATGCGGAAGCGAAATTAGTGCACGACCTGCGTGAAGATGGTTTCTTAACGCTGGGTCTGGTTGCTACCGATGATGAAGGTCAGGTAGTGGGTTACGTCGCGTTCAGCCCAGTCGATGTTCAGGGTGAAGATCTGCAATGGGTCGGCATGGCGCCGCTCGCGGTGGATGAAAACTACCGGGGGCAGGGCCTGGCGCGTCAGCTGGTCTATGAAGGACTCGATTCACTGAACGAGTTTGGCTACGCCGCGGTGGTTACGCTAGGGGATCCGGCCCTGTACAGCCGCTTTGGCTTTGAGCTGGCGGCCCATCATGACCTGCGTTGCCGCTGGCCGGGCACCGAAAGCGCGTTCCAGGTTCATCGCCTGGCGGACGATGCGCTGGATGGCGTGACGGGACTTGTGGAATACCACGACCACTTCAATCGCTTTTAAGCTCCGGGGTTTGCAGGTCGCTTAATAGCGCCTCAAACCCTTCGCCTTCGACAAGGCGCTCTTTCTGCCGCTTGGTGAGTTGTTTAACGCGATACTCTATGCGCAGGGCCAGTGAACGGTCGCCGACCTGCGCCGCAAATGCCAACGTGAGTTCCCCCTTTCCGCGTAGCGCCTTCGCGCCTTTCCCACTTTGATGCTGCTTATAGCGGCGCTGCACATCGGTGGTTATTCCGGTGTATAAGGCGTTGTCAGCGGTACGGATCATGTACAGATACCAGGGTGTCATTGTCACCATCGACGTGATAATTTTCAGGCCTACAGTATAAAAGAGAACAGAAATGGAAACACTGACTGCGGTGTCTCGCTGGCTGGCAAAACAGCACGTCGTGACCTGGTGCGTACACCATGAAGGTGAATTGTGGTGCGCCAATGCGTTTTACCTGTTTGATGCGCAGAAGATGGCGTTCTATGTGCTGACCGAAGAGAAAACGCGTCATGCGCAGATGTCCGGACCGTGCGCACCGATTGCCGGTACGGTAAATGGTCAGCCTAAAACCGTCGCTCTGATTCGTGGTGTACAGTTTAAGGGAGAAATTCGTCGCCTCGAAGGACAAGAGAGTGAGGTCGCGCGTAAAGCCTACAACCGCCGTTTCCCCGTCGCCAGAATGCTGCCAGCACCCGTATGGGAGATTCGACTGGATGAAGTCAAATTCACGGACAACACGCTGGGCTTCGGTAAAAAGATGCACTGGCTGCGTGAACTATAGTTAGAACAGTGATTAAAGACCCTGGGGAAGATAAGCGATGAGTCAGGTGTTAATAACAGGTGCCACGGGGCTGGTGGGCGGAAATTTGCTGCGTATGCTGCTCAATGAACCCCGGGTCAATGCCATCACGGCGCCGACGCGTCGACCGCTGGCAGATACGGTTGGTATCTATAATCCCCATGATCCGCAGCTAACCGATGCTCTGGCCCAGGTTACCGACCCGGTCGATATTGTCTTTTGTTGTTTGGGGACTACCCGGCGTGAAGCGGGCAGCAAAGAGGCATTTATCCATGCTGACTATACGCTGGTGGTGGATACGGCCCTGACGGGACGCCGGTTAGGCGCCCAGCATATGCTGGTGGTGAGTTCGATGGGCGCCAATGCGAATTCACCGTTTTTTTATAATCGGGTGAAAGGTGAAATGGAGCAGGCGCTGATCGCGCAGAATTGGCCGCGGCTGACGATTGTCCGGCCTTCAATGCTACTGGGTGATAGGGACAAACAGCGGACGAATGAGATGTTTTTAGCGCCGTTGTTCAGGCTGCTGCCGGGTAACTGGAAGTCGATTGAAGCGCGCGATGTTGCGCGGGCAATGCTGACAGAAGCGCTGGCGCCTCGGCATGAAGGGGTTTCGATCCTGAGCTCTTCCGAGCTACGCGAAAGGGCTAAATAAAATGCCGGATGGCGCTGATGCTTATCCGACCTACAAA
This sequence comes from Citrobacter sp. Cpo090, assembly GCF_030332665.1. Taxonomy (NCBI): domain Bacteria; kingdom Pseudomonadati; phylum Pseudomonadota; class Gammaproteobacteria; order Enterobacterales; family Enterobacteriaceae; genus Citrobacter; species Citrobacter sp. Cpo090. The sequence continues at coordinate 122,846 of NZ_JAOWHK010000035.1, forward strand.
CGATAACGTTCTGTAGGCCGGATAAGACGCTCAGGCGTCGCTATCCGGCATCTGTATTACTTAATAAACGTAAAGGCCGTCGTGACGCGTTTCACGCCGCTTACCCGGCTGGCGATATCCGCTGCAGCCTTCGCTTCACGCTCGGTCACCAGACCTAACAGGAACACTTCCCCGTTCTCAGTCGTTACTTTCACGTTAGAGGATTTCACCTGATCGCTGGTCAGCAACTGGGAACGTACTTTAGTGGTTATCCAGGTATCGTTGGACGCATCGCCCAGACCGATTGGCTGGCCCTGACGGATCTCATTAAAGACCTCAGTCGTACCTTCTACGCCCATCGCAATCTGTTTTGCTCGTGCAGACAGTTCGCTATTCGGCGACTGACCAACCAGCAGCACTTTACCCTGATATGCGCTCACGTTGATTCGCGCTTCTTTCTTGATCTGGGCATCTTTCGACAACGCCGTATTGACGCGTAATTCCAGGGTTCCATCATCTACCTGGGTGCCGACGCTGCGAGGATCCGTCGCGGCTTTGGTGCCGACAGCAGCAGTTCCGACAACGGCAGCAGCAACACAGCCTTGCAGCAGCAGTGCAGCGATAATCACAGCAAGCGGCGAAAATGCCTTCATGTGTACTCCTTAATCATCCTGGTGAGGGAAAAGCGTGTTATCGATGAGATCGCAAAGGCAGTTGACCGTCAGCATGTGCATTTCCTGAACGCGGGCGCTGTGGTGTGAGGGGATACGGATTTCAACATCCTGCGGCCCCAGTAACCCGGCCAGCTCCCCTCCGTCATACCCGGTCAGCGCGACGATTGTCATGTCGCGTGTCACGGCGGCTTCAACGGCTTTTACGATATCGCGGCTATTACCACGCGTAGAAATTGCCAGCAGAACATCACCTGCATGTCCCAGCGCACGGACTTGTTTTGCATAAACTTCGTCGTGCAGGCGATCGTTGGCAATCGCAGTTAAGACCACATTATCAGTATTTAGTGCAATCGCAGGTAAACTTGGGCGTTCTGTTTCAAAACGATTGATCATGCTGGCAGCAAAATGCTGTGCGTTGGCAGCGGACGTCCCATTACCACAACAGAGAATTTTGTTGCCATTGAGCAGGGACTGAACCAGCGTCATGGCGGCACGGGAGATCGCATCCGGAAGTGCTTCAGCCGCAGCTATCTGAGTTTGAATGCTTTCTGTGAAGCAGACTTTAATTCTATCTAACACGCTAATCCTTAAGAACCAGGCTCTGAATCTTCAACTATGAGCGGTCGTTGAACGCGTCCTTAAACCACTCAACATCATTTCCGGTGAAGGCTAACACATCGAACCGGCAATCCACAGTATCAAAACTCCCATTGTGGTGCGCAAGCCACAAGCGGGCGGTCTGTAATAATTTCTGTTGTTTGCTCCGGGTCACACTCGCCGCCGCACCGCCGAACTGTGCTGAGCGTCGGTAGCGAACTTCAACAAATACGGTGGTGTTGCCTTCACGCATTATCAGGTCGATTTCGCCGCCACGTTCACGCACGTTGGCGGCGATAAAATGCAGTCCCTTGCTCAACAGCCAGTCACGCGCGGTAGATTCCCACGCGTCACCGGTCTGTTTACTCGTTAACTGGCGGGGACGACTTGTCCTTGCTGGTATTTGAGCCATGATAACTTCCTGTTAATCACACAATCCTGCGTTGCGGTTAAGGCCCCGGTATTGCCGTTGATTTCGAAACCCTGCACCTGACGCATTTGCGAGAAGTGGTTGGCAAGCGACCAGGCATCGACACCCATGGCATACATACGCGCCAGCGAGTAGTCGTTACGAACTGCGCCAAGCGCCTGCTGCATGAGAGGTGCGTTAGCCCCTGCCAGCATTGGAATTTCGCTGTACTGCAAGCCTTCCATCTCCAGACGGAAATCCGGGCCGGCAGTGCCCTGCGCACTACGAGAACTGGCGTACAGCGTGGCGCCGCTCTGGCTGCCGTTGCGCATGGCGATCATCGGCTTAATAAATGCAATTTCTTCAGGCGTCGCCAGAATATACACAGCATCAACACGACCGCTGCCGCCGGTGATTTGCGCATCGGTGGGGGCTGCCGGGATGGTCAGTCCGCCAATCGTCACGCCGGGTTGTGCTGGCACAGATGAGGCCACCGGACTGCCCGTCAGGGAAATCCCCGAGCCGCCGTTGACGCCCATTTTAAGTTCAGCGGTGGAGCCGAATTTCTGCTGCAATACCACGCCGCCACCCAGTTTTTGCCATTCCTGTGCAAAGGCGTTAGCAACGCGATCGCCTAATGAACTCCGTGGGATCAACAACAGCGGCGTCTGTTTGCCTTGATCGCGGATGTGGTGCGCGGCGTCGCGCGCTTCATCTTCTGGCGACAGGGCGAAGTAGCAGACGTTCGGCAGGTTTTTCACCGACTCCGGCTGGTTAAGCGCCAGGACGTTTAATGGCGTGTTGCTTTTCATCAGCTCTTCAACATTGTTCTTCAGCAGTGGGCCAACCACGATGCTGGCGCCATCCTGCTGAACCTGAGTCAGGATCTGGTTCAGCGGCTGTGATGAAGTGTCGTAGATTTTCAGCTCAGCGGATGGGTTCGCCGGTGCGCTGGCGGTTGTTGGTTGAGCGGGTGCTGCGGGCTGCACAGCAGGTGTTTCTGGCTGAGCTGGCGTCTCGTTGGTCAGATCGCTTACTGACGCCTGAGAAGGGCTGGCAACACCGTCAGCGCTTTGCGGCTGTTCCGTGGTCGCTATGGCTGCTGTATCTGCAGCAGGCGCGGCAACCGCTGGGGCTGCTACGGGTTGAGTGCCCATGTTTTTCGCAGCTTCAAAGCCTTGCTGAATAGTCCGGCCAAATACAGCGGCCTGACCGTTCAGTGGTAACAGCAGGGCTATTTTGCTGGTGGAGGCGGGCTTAAAGCTCTGCACGTTAACCAACTGTGTTGGTAACAGTTTTGCCCCTGGGTTTTGCGGATAACGTTTCTGCCAGTCTGCAATACCGGCTTTCATCATGTCCGGATCGTTACGGTTATCGAACCAGACGCGCTGGAGATCCAGCCAGCCTTGCAGCACGTTTTCATCGGCATTAATGACCAGCGCCTGCGCTTGCTCCTGGGTCATGGACGACAAAGCCTGCCAGGTGGCGTCCATGTTTTTCTGCTTAGCATTCGCGGCCAGCAGCGGTTCCTGTGCGATCAGGGCGCGCAGCAGCGTCAGAGAAGGGCGACCCTGGTTGACGTCGATTTGCGCCTGCCAATAGCGTGCCTGTTGGTTTTGATCGAAATCGGCGGGTGTTAACTTATCCAGCAGGGCTTGTGCGCCAGCGACATCTTTCTGCGCAAGCTTAATCTCGACGGCCAGCAGTGACTGCTCACGACGCTGGGTATCGCTTAGCTTCTGCGGTAGCTGGTTAAACAGTTCGATAGCCTGCTGGCTCTTGCCTTCTTTCAGCAGTGCACGAATGGCGAGTAATTGCCAGTTGGTCTTGCTATCATCTGAGCTTTGCTGCATTTGTTGCAGATAAAAGCCGGAATCAGCCTGCGCAGTGCCCTGCATATGGGCTGCACTCTGGTCTGGCGCCTGGGTGCCACAGCCTGCGAAAATCAGTGCTGCCAGAATGACTGGTAGCGCGCGTGCGGCTTTCAAACGAGAAAATGTTGAGGGTACCATACTGTATCCAGTGATATTTTTTTACTCAATGCTCAATATTAAATCGGCAATACGGACGACACAATGAAACAACACGAATCGGCGGATAATTCTCAAGGCCAACTCTTTATTGTACCTACTCCTATAGGAAATTTGGCTGATATTACCCAACGAGCGCTCGAAGTTTTACAAGCCGTTGATTTGATTGCCGCTGAAGACACTCGTCATACAGGATTATTGTTACAACACTTCGCGATTAACGCGCGTTTGTTCGCGCTACATGACCATAACGAGCAGCAAAAGGCCGAAACGCTGGTCGCGAAGCTCAAAGAAGGGCAAAACATTGCGCTGGTTTCCGATGCCGGAACGCCGCTGATTAACGATCCGGGCTACCATCTGGTGCGCACCTGTCGCGAAGCGGGGATCCGCGTTGTTCCCCTGCCTGGTCCTTGTGCGGCGATTGCTGCCCTGAGCGCTGCAGGTCTGCCTTCAGACCGTTTTTGCTATGAAGGATTTCTGCCTGCCAAATCGAAAGGGCGTCGTGATGCGATGAAAGCCATTGAGGCAGAGCCGCGTACGCTTATTTTTTATGAATCTACCCACCGCTTGCTGGATAGCCTGGAAGACATGGTTGCAGTGTGGGGCGAATCCCGTTACGTGGTACTGGCGCGCGAGCTGACCAAAACCTGGGAAACTATTCACGGTGCACCGGTTGGTGAACTGCTGGCGTGGGTCAAGGAAGATGAGAATCGTCGTAAAGGTGAAATGGTGCTGATTGTCGAAGGGCATAAAGCGCAGGAAGACGATCTTCCTGCCGATGCGCTGCGTACGTTGGCCTTATTGCAGGCAGAACTGCCGCTGAAAAAGGCCGCCGCGCTGGCTGCTGAAATCCATGGCGTGAAAAAGAACGCGTTGTATAAGCACGCTCTGGAACAGCAGGGAGAGTAACAGTGAGCACCTACCAACCACCTTTCGTCGTTACTCCATTGATCTTAAATCAAGTCATTGAAATTGGTGAATTGATAGGGCATTGGGCCGCGATGGCTGGTAGGGCATCTCCTCTTTTGCGTAAAGAGAATCGTATTCGCACGATTCAGGCCTCTTTAGCGATTGAGCATAATTCGTTGACGACGGAACAAGTCACCGCTCTGATGGAGGGCAAACGTATTCTGGCGCCTGCTAAAGACATACAGGAAGTTAGAAATGCGATTCTGGCTTATGAAAAGATGTCGGAATGGAAAAGTGAAAAATTATCCGACCTTTTACAGGCACATCGGGTCCTTATGCTCGGTCTGGTCGATAATCCAGGCCAGTTACGTGGCGGAAATGTTGGTGTTTACAGGGAAAAACAGCTTATTCATATGGCTCCTCCGGCCTCACAAGTTTTACGTTTGATGAATGATTTGTTGGGCTGGTTAAAAACGACAGAACTCCACCCACTGATTGCTGGTGCCGTTTTCCATTATGAGTTTGAATTTATTCATCCTTTTGCCGACGGCAATGGACGGATGGGGCGTCTGTGGCAGACATTAATCCTCCGTGAATGGCGATCAGAATTGGCGTGGTTACCAGTAGAGACACTGATCCACTACCAACAGGACCGCTATTACCAGGTATTAGGGCAGTGCGATCGACAAAGTAGCTGCACACCATTTATAGAGTTTATCCTGGAAAACATCATCTCTGCTTTGCACGAGGGATTGGGAAAATCATCAACTCTGTCGGAAGAAATGTCGGAAGAAATGTCGGAAGAAATGTCGGAAGAAATGTCGGAAGAAATATCGGCTGATTTACTGGATATAGAAAAACGCATTCTACAAATCTTGTCGAATCAGCCGGGCAGATCCGCCAAAAGTATCGCTGAAGAGTGTGAAATCTCAGCCCGAACCGTAGAACGCTATCTGAAAGCGTTGCAGCTAAAAGGCAAACTGCAACGCGTTGGCGCGACAAAAGGGGGGATGTGGCGGGTAAATTAAACGACCAGCAGTTCAACGCCAGTTTTGGCCAGCGCTGATTTATCCTGTTTGCTGATGCTGTCGTCGGTTATTACGCAGTTAATCTTTTCCATTGGCAGCACCTGATTAAAACCACGTCGATTAAATTTTGTCGCGTCCAGAACGGCAATAACCTTATGAGCCGCCGTCGCCATAACGCTACTGATCGAATAGCCTTCGTTGAATGTCGTAATACCGTTAGTGGCGTCAATTCCGTCAGCACCGACAAACATCAGATCAGCGCTAATCCCTTGTAGAGAACGCTCTGCAATAGTGCCATGCATCGAATGTGTTTTGTGGCGCACAGTACCACCGCAGACGACCAGCGTAATGTCTTTGTTCTCCGATAACGTAAACGCAGCGGGCAGGCTATTGGTAATAACGGTGATATTACTTTTTCTGTTTAGCGCTTCAGCAATCAATAAGGTAGTACTCCCGCTATCCAGAATCACGGTCATTCCTTCCTCAACCATTGCCGTTGCAGCCTGAGCGATCCGCTTTTTGGGATCGCTGGCAAGCTGATACCGATCTTCTAATAATACTTCCTGATTGTCGCCTTCAGCCAGATGGCTTCCCGGTTTTGCCGCACCGCCATGAAAACGGGTGACCAGACCTTTCTCTTCTAATAACCGCAGGTCAGCGCGAATGGTTACTTCAGAAATACCAAAGGTATTCGAAAGGTCCATTACCAGTACGCTACCTTGCGTATTAATCAGGTCGACAATTTTATTCCTTCTCTCAAATGAGTTCATATTGATTTGCCTGATAATTTGACTATCACTAGTTTAATCGAAGGATTGCGAAAGGTGAACGCTAAATTTCGAAAGTAAATGTGAGCCAGCGCAGGTTGCTGGCTCGTGAGGTCAGGAGAGTTTAAGCAGAATTTTCCCCTGCATCGGCGCGCCATTAAGTGACTTGACCGCGCTGGCAAAGCTCTCGGTATCACCGCTGTGGGCAATTAACGGTTCAAGCTGCAAGCGTTTTTCCGTGAGTAAACGGGCCGCGGTTTCCCACTCTTCTCCAGGCCACGGGCTGGAATAATTCATCCAACTACCAAGAATAGTTAATTCTTTACGCAGTATTTGTCCAAAAATACCTGAAGCCAACGCCAGATCGTGATGCAACGTACCGACTAACGCCAGTTGAGCACGAGGTCCGGCAATTTCGATCGACAGCGTCACAGTTTGCGGGGTTCCTGCAGTCTCCAGGACGAGTTGATCAAATTGAATGTTCTCCAGACCAGCGTGGATCTCAGTCGCACTCATCTCCCTACTGTTAAACACATAGGTTACCCCCAGTTCTTTTGCTAACGCCAGCTTTTGCGGGTTGATATCAATCGCCGTGATACTTTTTGCGCCGAGTTCGCGAGCACATTGCATTGCCAGTAAACCGATGGTGCCTGCACCAACGATGATCACGTTTTTGCCTTCACACCCCTGAGCGAGATGAAAAGCATGCAGGCCAACGGTAATGGGCTCAATGAATGCGCCATCATCAATCGGCATTTCTGAAGGTAATCTGAACAGGTTGGCGCGTTTTACGACCACATATTCTGCGTTTCCGCCTTCGCTGCGCGAGCCGACAAACTGATATTGCTTACATAATGAGAAGAATCCTCGCTCGCACTGAGGACAGTGGAAGCAGGGGAGTAGCGGTACGCAGGCAACAGCATCGCCGGGTTGTAAGTCGGTTACGCTTGCTCCGTAGGACTCAACATAACCACTGAACTCATGTCCCAATGTGATTGGATAATAGTGCGCACCATGATTGAAGATACGGGGAATGTCTGAGCCGCAAAGCCCTGAACTGACCACTTTGACCAGTACATCTTCATCAGTTTGCAGTTGTGGTAAGGGACGTTCTTCAACGCGTACGTCGCCCTCAGCGTGAATAACCACTGATTTCATAAGTGTCTCCAGAAATGTGAAGGGGAGCAAATGCTCCCCAGAAATTAAGATGCGGTCTGGCTTTCCGTTATGGCTGCCGCTTTTTCAGCAGCTACGAAATTACGTGCCCGACGCCAGGTAAGTAGTACACCCAACAGGTAAATAACAGCGATAATGATGAAACCCACAACGTTCTGCCAGGTGAAGAGCTGAATCAGCAGCCAGGTGATTGGAGAGCCGCCCTGATCCATTGAGGCCACCATGCCACCGGCTTTCAATGCACCTGCATTGGCGGCGAGCTGGGTATGTAAACCAATGGTTTGTGTAGCTATCCATAGGGTTATTCCCATGATGATGACCCCAGAGATCAGCGTGCGGAACAGGTTCCCCTGATGAACGGCTACTGCCATGGCGACAAAGAAACCAATGGTCGCAAGATCGCCAAATGGCAGAACCTGGTTTCCTGGTACCAGAACGGCAATCAGAATGGTTAGCGGGATAAAGATAAGGCTGGCGGAAACCACCGACGTATGACCGAGCAATAGCGCAGGATCAAGACCAATTAAGAACTCCTGTCCGCCAAATTTTGCCTGTAGGCGTTTACGGGCATGTTTAGCAATAGGAGTCAGACCATCCATAATCGGTTTAATAACACGTGGCATGAGCAACATTACGGCAGCTGTTTTCACCGCCAGTTGCAGCACACCTTTAACGTCATATCCAGCCAGTATGCCGATCACTAATCCCATCACAAAGCCAACGGTTACAGGTTCACCGAAGGGGCCAAAACGTTTTTGTACATCATCTGCGCTGAAATGAATTCGGTTCAGTCCGGGGATTTTTTCAATGATCGTATCAACCAGGACTGCTATCGGGCCCAGGTATGCCGAGGAACCGTGAGGAATGGCAATGCCTTCCAGGCCAAAAAAGTCGCGTGTGTCTTTGGCAAACCAGTCGCCTAGTTTGTAGACGAAGGCGGCATGAACTACCACGCCGAGAATGCCTAGCCAGTATGAACCGGTCGCCAAATGCAACATGGCGCCGGTAAACGTCATATGCCAGATATTCCAGATGTCGACGTTCACCACGCGGGTCATGCGGGTAACCAGCATCAGGATATTGACCCCAATGGCGACAGGAATCGCAATTAATGCGATTTGTGAAGCCCAGGTCATTGGTGATGAACCCGGCCAGCCGACATCAATGACGTGTAGGTTTATTTGAAACTGTTCTGCCATTGCTTTTGCGGCAGGGCCGATAGAGTCAAGCATCAGGCCGATGACCAGGCCTATACCGACAAACCCGATCCCGATATGCAAACCTGATTTAAAACAATCCCCAAGCTTCATTCCCAGCAATTTTGAGAAGATGATGATCACTAACGGCAGCATAACCGTTGGACCTAAGTCGAGGATATAACGCATTATTTCGCTAAACATGGCGTTACCCCACGAGGATAGTCAGTATTTTTTGCTGCAACGCTTCGATACCCACGCCTGAGACAAAAGGCATGCCGTGAACTACCGGGATATCGCCAAACGTACGGTCAACGCGGGCTGTGGTACAAATAAGATCCGCGCCATCCATATAGGTTTCGATTTCTGTTACCCGGCACTGGACCAGGTCGAGTTGGATATTGTTGGCTTCACAGAGTTCTTTAATTTCTTCAGCTGCCATTGTTGAAGTTGCTACAGCACCGCCACAAGCCACAATTACTTTACGTTTCATAGGGTATTCCTTTTATTATCAGTCTTTTATCAAGCCTGTGCGCAAGGCTCAGACTCAAGGATTGTTTCCCGAAATAGCATTGCCAGTTCTGCATCGGGCGCATTCAACAATGCTTCAATGGTGTTCGGGTTTTGTAGCTCACTAAACAGACGACGCAGGAGCTTCAGTTGCGCCGTTGGGTTCTCAACAATCAGGGCAATAATTAAAGAGACGGCTATCTCTTCGTCATCATCCGCTTGTTGAAAGTTGACCGGTGTATCCGGGCGAATCAGATAGATTGCAGGCGATTTCGCATGAATAGCTTCACAATGCGGAATCGCGACGGCATGACGTTCCAACGCTATTCCGGTTGGAAAAGTTGCTTCACGCTCAATCAGGGCCTGCGGATAGCTTTCATACACAACCCCTTTGGCCAGCATCTCCTCCCCAATATGGATCAGCGCATGCTGACACGAGCTAAAGTTAATTCCTGTTCGAACAAAAAGTTGGCTCATATATTCTCCAGATTTCAGGCAATTGCTGGTGCGCAACCAAAGCGATAGGCGCGCAGAACGTCCTGGATTTTGTCGATAATCAGATTATTTGGTGTGGCGGTTAACGTCCCTTCAGCCAGGCGTTCAAATTGCACGGGCATAAACTGGCTAATGAGTCCCAGTGGTAAAGTGATGTCATTAAGGTTGGTGATTAATTTCTCTACACTTTGACGAATGCGCGGGTGCGGCCAGTAGTAACGAATACGGTCGGAGAGGCTGAAGTGAATATCGACCATCGCCTGGCTCCAGGTTGGACGATAGTATTTTTTCCAGTAGTCCGGTTCATTCAACATTACTTCGTCAATTACTTCCAGAACCCGGCTCCGTTGTTCTGGGGAGACCAGTTCATTTTCCATTTGCGCAAGAGCAAAAATAGCTTCGCGCAGGGCAAAGGTGAGTGCCGGACCCACTTTCAATATTGCATAGTGATCGCGTACCAGAGCACGGTATGCCTGGCGGGTTTGATAATCGGTAGAATGCGCTTCGTAGACCATTGGGGTCTCTTTTATCCAGGCGGAAAGCGCTTCTGCAGCGTGTGGTTGGTAGTGGATGATTTGAGTGTGATCGAACTCGACGCCAGGCTGAACCACAATGGCGATTACGCGTGTTAATGCTTCTTCAAGCCCTAATGCGCGGAAGGCAATCTGGTGGGTTTCCAGTGTCCGGGCGGCATCTTCTTCACGTGTGACATGAACGGTGCCAATGGTGCTGGCTTCTCCACCAGGTACGGGAACTTCTGTTCCAATCACATAAGTTAGTTGGCGTTTCTGTTCTTCGGTTGCTGTAGCTTCTGCGGCCTGGCAAAGTACGGCAGCTCGCTGAGCAACAACCATCGGATCCAGCGGCGTGGGATCGCCAGCACAGGACATTGAAGCATCGAGGTGGATTTTGCTGAATCCTGCGGCAACGTAGGCTTTAATTAAGGCTACGGATTTCTCCATCGCTACCGCCGCAGGTTCATTTTGCCAGCAGTTAGGGCCGAGGTGATCGCCACCTAGGATCAGTCTTTCACGAGGAAAACCAACCGCTTGTGCGATGCTATAGACAAAGTCACGGAAATCAGCGGGTTTCATCCCGGTATAACCGCCAAACTGATTAACCTGATTAGAGGTCGCTTCGATCAGAACTTTCGTGTTCGTGTTGAGATCAAAACGTAATGCAGATTCAATAACCAGCGGATGGGCTGAACAAACAGAACAAATACCTAAATGCTCACCTGCTTTATGACGAGAGATTATTTCTTTCACTTCTATCTCCGATATCTTTTGTTTATCTTCATAATATTTTTGGATTGAAGGCAAAGGGTAAAAGCGACTTTCGTGATCCAGCTTTAAAACAGACCTTTGTCAGAATCCGTACAAATCAAATAAATCAATAAGTTACAATTTTCCTTCACAGCCACAATCGGCAATGACTTTACGCACCACTTCTTTCATGGCGGCTTTTGCTGGCATCATGTAATGCCGTGGGTCATTTGCATTGGCATGTGTACTCAGATAAGTTTTGAGGGCACCAGAAAAGGCGATTTTGAGTTCGGTCGCGACGTTCACTTTGCAAACTCCTAAAGAGATAGCGCGCTTAATATCATGTGTTGGCAAGCCGGATGCGCCATGTAAAACAAGTGGAATATCAACGCGCTGACGAATTTCTACTAGTCGTTCAAAATCAAGTTTAGGTTCAGCACTATACAGACCATGAGCTGTGCCAATAGCAACTGCCAGTGAGTCGATACCTGTTTTTTCCACAAACTCCCGAGCCTGTTCTGGGTGGGTATAAAGCGCATCTTTTCCGTCCACGATCAGGTCATCTTCTTGTCCACCCAGTCGTCCCAGCTCAGCTTCAACGCTTACGTCATAGCGGTGGCAGTAGTCAGTTACGTGTTTAACTAACGCAATGTTGTCGGCAAACGGCAGATGTGAACCATCAATCATGACAGAGCGAATACCTGTAACGACTTTCGCTTCAATATCGGTGGCACTTTCGTGGTGATCGAGATGGATGGCGAGAGGATGGTTCCAGCTTCTTGCCAGTTCACTGGCTATTGCAACGATGTTACCGACCCCGGCATAACTAAAAGTGCCAGGTGTGCCGGCGACGATCAACGGAGAGCGTAGTTCGGCTGCTGTTTCCACGACAACCTGTAGGGTCTCCAGGTTGTGGATGTTAAAAGCCGGTACGGCATAGCCTTCTTGCTGCGCCTTCTGCAGCATCATTTTGCTTGAGATGATAAACATACTTCCTCCGAAGTCTTTCGATTTCTTTCTTCGAAATAAAGTATAGGGTTTCGTAATGTTTTTTTGTGATTTTGATCTGATAAATGAAAGTTTCGAAAGAAAAGGGAGGGTTGCGAAAGGGTTGGTGAAAAATAACTGATAATGAATATGAATCCGCGTCTTAAGAACAAAGACGCGGATAGGTCGGACAGGCATTAACTAAACAAGCGCGACAACCAGCTTCGTTTCTGATTCATTGCTTCAGGCGGCGGCGTCACGGGTACCGAAACCATCTCACCTAATCCTTCTCCAATGCTTTGTCCGATTTCCCGCAGGGCCTGGCGTGCATCTGAACCTTGAGCAGTGAATCGCATACGATGACCATTTTGGGCTCCTAATGAAACCACTTTCATCAGATTTTTGCCATCGACCGGCCCGGTGCCATTATCAAGATTTTCAATCGTGATGTGGCTGGCAAACTGTTTGATAAACTTCACTAATACTGCGCTTGGCCTGGCGTGCAGCCCGTGTGGGTTGTGAATGACAAAGATGGCCTGCTCACCTTCCAACCGTGCTTCCGGCTGAGCCAGATGTGCATCCGTTCCCGTCAGAATGGCTAACACCTCGGCAGGCGTTTCGGCACGTTGCAGCGCCTGTGGGACGCTGTCATCACTTAATACGCGGGTTAATTGGCGCAGGATCTCAAGATGTTCATTAGAACGCGCTGCAATACCGGTGACCATATGTGCCACGTTCTCGTCATCCCATGCGACGCCCTGACGAAATACAATAATCTTGACACCAGTATTCAGGACGGCGTCACGAGTTTCTGGTGTTCCATGGGGGATGGCAATTCCGTTCCCGAGGTACGTTGAGATCTGCGCTTCACGATCCCGCATACCTTGTAAATATTTCGGCGTAGTATTTCCTGCTTCAACCAGTTTTTCCGAGACGCGCTGGAGTGCAGTGGTTTTATCGACTCGCTCATCACTGATGAAAATATCCTGTTTACAAAGTTGCATTCTGTCCTCCCGTCTGAATGGCGCTGCTGTCTGAATTGGCAGTCTGTTTGCGATTGAGCCACAGTCTCCACGAGCCGAGCATGATTGCACCGCATACGGAGCCTGCCAAAATGCACAATACCCAGGCAATAGGCTTACTGACTAATGGCAGGATTAGGAATCCGCCGTGTGGTGCGGGAACCTGAATATGCAAGCTGTAGCTGAGAACGGCTGAAATACTTGAAGCGATCATCATCATTGGGATCACGCGTAGCGGATCTTTTGCGGCAAAAGGAATTGCTCCTTCAGTGATGTGTGTGCACCCCAGAATATAGTTCACCATACCGGCGGCACGCTCTTCTTCGCTAAAACCTTTCGGGAAGAAGGTCGTTGCGAGTGCGATTACCAACGGAGGAGTGATACAGGCAGCGGAAACACCCGCCATAAAGAAGTAATTCCCCTGACCGAGTAGCAGAGTGCCGGTAACGTAGGCAGCTTTGTTGACCGGACCACCAAAGTCGAACGAGCACATGGCACCGACGACAATTCCAAGCAGAATAGGATTGGCTTCCTGTAATGATGCAAGCCAGTTCATCATACCGTTATTGATGGCGGCAACGGGCTGTCCGAGTAGTGCCATCAGGATACCAATCGCCAGGACGCCAATTAGCGGCATGATAAAAATGGATTTCAGTCCTTCATATTGGCGAGGTAACCCGTCAAGCCGATTTTTTACCCATAGCATGAGATAGCCAGCGGCAAACCCCGCTATGATACCGCCGAGAAAACCAGCCCCCGTTGCGTTGGCCAACAATCCGCCGACAAAGCCCGCCACCATGCCAGGTCTGCCAGAAATGGAGTAAGCGATATAAGCCGTGAAGACGGGAACCATAATGGAAAATGCTTGCTGTCCAATCTTCATCAGCATCGCGGCAATGGCGTTGTATTCCGGTGATTTAGGATCGGCGGAATAAATACCCCATAAAAAAGAAACAGCAATTAGTATCCCGCCAGCAACTACAAATGGCAGCATGTTAGAAACACCACTCATAAGGTGTTTGTAAATCTGACGACCAAAAGATTCTTTCTCAACATTTTTCTGTGAAACGGTTTGGTGCCCTTTACGAATTGGCGCTTCTCCATTGATAATCTTACTAATCAGTTCGCTTGGGTGATGAATAGCTTCTTTTACCGGGACCTCAATAACCGGTAAACCGTTAAAACGATCGGGAGAAACATCTTTATCGGCTGCAATAATTACACCAGCGATATCAATAAGGTCAGTGGGCGTAATAATATTCTCGACACCGCTGGCACCATTCGTTTCCACCTTTATTTCGACAGACATTTTTTTAGCTGCATGTTTTAAAGCTTCTTCAGCCATAAAAGTATGCGCAATACCGGTAGGGCAGCCGGTAACTGCAATGATCTTTTTCATAAGCAGACCTTTAGTTTATTTTTGTTTACAGCTTTCGGACCTGGATTTGAGGAAGTAACGTATTAATCGCTGCAAGTTGACCGAGTCCGGCTGAGCTTGCGACATCAGCACCCGTTGCACTGGCAAGTGCCAGAGCATACTCTACTTCGCCATTGGTTAACCAATGGCTTAGGAACGCAGCAAGCGAAGCATCGCCCGCACAAGCTGAGCTTACCAGTTCAATAGTAGGTGCGGTGCAAAACCAACTATCAATACCGTTCGAGAAGTACATACCTTTGGATCCAAGCGTCAGTAAAACATTCTGTGCGCCGAGAGAGTGCAACTCTGCAAAGGCATTTTTTGCCTGAGAATCATCAGTTACGGTTAAACCGAAAATGGCCTTTATCTCTTCATCATTTGGTTTAATTAATAACGGATTAAATTCCAATAATTGACGTAATGATGAATGGCTTATATCCAGGATTACCGAAATCCCTTTTTTCTGACAAATTTGCATGATCTCAGCATAAAAGTTACTCTCGACTCCCTGAGGTAAGCTGCCACTGATAACCAGATACTCAGCATCGGATAACCGTGATATTTCATTCAATACTTGTTGCTTACAATCATCAGGAATAAATGAGCCGGGATTGACCAATTTGTACTCCTGGTGACCATCGTTGATGAAGATGTTAATTCTTGTTGGTTCATTCACCCACGCAGGAGAAACGCAAATTTTCTTTTTACGTAACTCCTCCACAATATAACGACCCGTGAATCCACCAAAAATACCGAGTATATGCGCAGGCTGTTGGAAATGATTCAGTACCAGAGCGACGTTGACACCTTTTCCGTTTGGGCAATATTCCGTATGGTGCGTGCGATTCACAATATTTGGCAGTAAAGGATCGCTAAATATATTCATATCAATCGCGGTATTGAGCGTTAACGTATAGATCACCGATATTCCCTCACAACTGACCTTCACAACCGCAGACGTGGATCACTTTGCGTACGACTTCTTTCATCGCCTGTTTTGCAGGCTGCATATAGTGACGCGGATCGTTGGCGTTCGGATTTTGCGCAAAGTACTGTTTTAGCGCATCAGAAAA
Organism: Citrobacter sp. Cpo090; assembly: GCF_030332665.1. Lineage (NCBI taxonomy): Bacteria > Pseudomonadati > Pseudomonadota > Gammaproteobacteria > Enterobacterales > Enterobacteriaceae > Citrobacter > Citrobacter sp. Cpo090. The sequence continues at coordinate 138,380 of NZ_JAOWHK010000035.1, forward strand.
AGCGATTTTCAACTCTGTCGCGACGTTTACTTTGCATACTCCCAGACTAATGGCTTTGCGGATATCGCTTTCTGGCAGGCCGGAGGCACCATGCAATACAAGGGGGATATCGACCTGTGCGCGGATTTCTGCCAGGCGGTCAAAGTCGAGTTTTGGCTCTGCGGCATACAGTCCGTGTGCGGTGCCGATGGCAACGGCCAGCGAGTCAATTCCAGTCCGCGCAACAAATTCACGTGCCTGTTGCGGATTGGTATACAACGCATCTTTACTGTCGACGATCAGATCGTCTTCCACACCGCCCAGACGTCCCAACTCTGCTTCTACGCTTGTATCGTAGCGATGGCAAAAATCGACCACTTTCTTCACCAGCGCTACGTTTTCTTCAAATTGGAAATGGGAACCATCAATCATCACGGAACGTATCCCCGCCAACACCTTACTTTCAATATCACCCGTTGATTCATGATGATCGAGATGAATTGCCAGAGGGAGGTTGTGCTCACGAGCGAGATCGCCTGCGATCGCTACGATATTTCCGGTCCCGGCATAGCTGAAAGTTCCGGGCGTACCCGCCACGATCAACGGTGAGCGCATTTCCGCTGCGGTTTCGACAACGACCTGCAAGGTTTCCAGGTTATGGATATTAAAAGCCGGTACCGCGTAGCCATCGCGTTGCGCTTTCTGAAGCATATTTTTGCTGGAAATAATGAACATGGGTTTCTCGCTATATATTATTTTCAAAGTTAAACTGTTTGTTTGTTTTTAACCTTCATTTTGAAAGTAATGTAACGATCATTCGTCGTCATGATTGTGACCAACAGCGCAAAATCGTAATGAATTTTATAAAATGAAAGTTATTTGTTGACTGATAGTTTTCTTTTATAAGTTAATGAGGAAAGGAGGAATGTTTCTAATTTATTGATATTAATGAGATGTTTTGGTTTTTCTGTATGTTTGTGAATGATGCGTAATTGACATCACTCAGAGGAAATTTAAAAATGAAAGTTAAAGAGCGGAAGAGATTTCCGACATGTCATAAAAAAAGGGTATGTTGTGGCAAAACCATCAACCAGCCTGCTAAAGAGGCGTCTGGACATTGCCGAAATCGTTCGTAAGAACGGCGAAATCAAAGTGGACGATCTGGCAGAAATGTTAGCGGTTTCAGGGGTGACGATCCGTAATGATCTCAATTACCTGGAGCAGCAGGGGTATCTGAAACGATCTTTTGGCGGGGCGATTTACACCGCACAGCCGGTTAGAGCATCTGTCGCTCAGGATATGAGCCGGGCGCAGGAGTGGGATCGTAGCGCAGAGCTTGAGCTGGCAAAGCAGGTTGCTCGCCTGGTTGCTGACGAAGATTCGCTTTTTCTCGGGGCGGGAGTGGTTCCGCGTAAGGCGATCCCTTTTCTTGGCGAGTCTCGTGAGCTGTGCCTGGCCTTCAACGATCTCGGTCATGTGGCTACAGCGAGAGATTATATCGACGGCGAGATTGTGTTGCTGGGCGGCACTCTGGACCGGAGTGGACAGAGACTGGAAGGCGAAATTGCTATTCAATCGATCCAGCGTTTTCAGCCAAACTGTAGCGTCGTGATGATTGAGCACGTCAGCGAAGATGGGACTCTGAATGTAGGCAGCGAAAGCGCCGCGGTAATACTGGCAGAATCACTCAGACTCAGCCAGCGATGTGTGGCGGTTATTGCACAGCGTCCTGATTATGGTGAAGCAAGATATCCTGTAGGTAAGTTGAGCGTACTTAGTGCGGTGGTGACTCCGCAGATCGTTGCCGCTGAGTACCATTCTCGTTTTATCGCCGTTGGATTGACCAATAGCTACACCAACAATGAATGTCTGACCTGGATAAATCCCACCCTGCATCCGGCAAGGTGAAGGACAACGCATGAATATGACTATTGCGACACTTGGTGAATTACTCGTCGAATTTTTGGCGAAAAAAGAGAATCAGGGTTTTTCGTCCCCAGGCGAATTTTGGGGACCGTATCCCAGTGGGGCTCCAGCTATCTTTGCCGATCAGGTCGCTAAGCTGGGTTTTCAGTCTTTGCTGTTTAGTTGCGTTGGCAATGATGCCTTTGGGGAGATGAATATCGCCCGGCTGAGACGAGACGGCGTGAACGTTAAGGGAATTTCCGTTCTTCCTAACGCTACCACGGGCAGTGCGTTTGTTAGCTATCGCACACAGGCACAACGTGATTTTATCTTCAATTTGCCCAACAGTGCCTGCGGGCTACTAAGCGCTGAGCATCTCGATGTAACACTGCTTGGACAATGTAATCACTTCCACATTATGGGTTCTTCATTGTTTTCTTTTCGGCTGATTGATGCTGTGCGTAAAGCTATCAGCATTGTTAAAGATAACGGTGGGACTATCTCGTTCGATCCCAACATTCGTAAAGAGATGCTGAATATTCGTGAGATGTCACAGGCCTTTGAATACATTCTGGATTACACCGATTTCTTCCTGCCAAGTGATGGTGAACTGGACTATTTCGGTTTAAGCAAGTCACGCGATGAGGCTCAGATCGTTGAAAATCTGCTTGCTCGGGGAATTAAACATATTGTGATTAAACGAGGTCCTCGCGGTGCCAGTTATTATGCTCAGAACGAGCAGCATCACGTAGCGGGTTATCCGGTTGACGTTGTAGATCCTACTGGTGCTGGTGATTGCTTTGGTGCAACGTTTGTCAGCCTGTATCTTGCTGGATACGCTGTTCCTGATGCGTTGGCCCATGCTAATGCGGCAGGCTCGTTGGCAATATCGACACGTGGGCCAATGGAAGGTACGTCAACGTTAGCGCAGATTAAGGCGCTGATGGGGTGAAATACCAGATGACGATGACATCGTCTGGTATTTCACTGATTGGGATAATCAGGTCACTGGTGCCGGGTTAAACACCGCCAGCTGGTTATGCAGTCCCCACTGATCCGAGAAGGTTTTCTTACGCCCGCTGGCAACGTCGAGAATAAATTCGAACAGTTTCAGACCCACGTCTTCAATGGTTTCTTCTCCGGTGGCGATGGTGCCCGCGTTAATGTCCATCAGGTCAAACCAACGGTTGGCCAGCTCGGTGCGTGTCGCCATTTTAATCACCGGTACGGCCATCAAGCCATACGGCGTACCGCGACCGGTGGTGAACACCTGCACGGTGATTCCGGAAGCGACCTGCTGTGTACCGCAGACAAAATCGCTGGCGGGGGTCGCGGCGTAAATCAGGCCTCGTTTGGTTGGACGCTGACCCGGTGACAATACTTCGACAATCGCGCTCTTGCCAGACTTGGCAATCGAACCCAGCGCCTTTTCCACCACGTTTGCCAGACCGCCTTTCTTGTTGCCCGGAGAAGGGTTAGCGCTGCGATCCGTTTTGCCCATATCAAGGTAGTTATCGTACCAGGCCATCTCTTCGAGCAGGCGTTTACCGACTTCTTCGTTAATCGCTCGCGGGGTCAGAAGATGGATGGCATCGCGCACTTCGGTTACTTCGGAGAACATCACTGTTGCGCCGCAGCGTACTAACAGGTCGGAGGCATAACCCACCGCCGGGTTGGCTGTCACGCCGGAAAACGCATCGCTACCGCCGCACTGCATGCCGACCACCAGTTCTGAAGCCGGACAGGTTTCACGTTGGCGCTGATTGAGCTTTGCCAGATGACGTTCGGCCACCTGCAGAATATCGGTGACCATCGATTGAAAGCCGACGTGCTTTTCATCCTGCAGGCTGACGATACTGGCGCTGTCGACCGGAATACTTTTCACATCGTGCGTGCCTTCCAGCAGGCGCTCTGGCTGCAGTTTTTCACAACCGAGGCCGATGACCATCACTTCGCCGCCAAAGTTCGGGTTTAGCGCAATATTGTGAATAGTGCGAATCGGCACAATGGCGGCTGGGGCATTGATCGCCACGCCGCAGCCGTACAGATGATTGAGCCCCACCACGCCGTCAACGTTCGGGTATTTGGGCAGCAGATCGCGCTCAATGATTTTCACCACATAGTCCACCACGCCCGCCACGCAGTGTACGCTGGTGGAGATGCCGAGCAGATTTTTGGTACCAACGCTACCGTCAGCATTGCGGTAACCTTCAAAGGTATAACCCTCAAGAGGTGGCAGCGGCTCTGGCACTTTAGTTGCCAGCGGCAGCGTCTCCAGCGGCGGGGCTTTGGGCAGCTCAACCATTGATTCATCAATCCAGCTGCCGCGTGCGATATCGCGAACGGCATAACCAATTACTTCGCCATAACGCACGATTTCGCCATGAACAGGAATATCCAATAGCGCCACTTTATGACCCTGGGGAATATGTTCAATGAGTTCCAGTCCGTCCGGAAAATGCGTTCCGGCTTTCAGACCATTGTCATTGACAATTATCGCCACATTATCTGTTTCGTGAACTTTAATATAAAACGCCGTTGGCGATTCTTGTCTGATTTCGATGTCGGCCATTGTCCAGTATTCTCCAACAAGGTGGTGATAATAGTGTGGATATTTATATTTTGAATCTAATTGTAAGTAATAAAGATTCGGTATCGTGAAATAAGAATGTCAGGAGTTTAACGCGAAGAATGTGACGATGATCACTTAAACTCAGCAAGGCCGCGTCAGCAGGGGGAGCAATACGTAAATGTGTGCATTAGCGCCCATGCATGTGTGCATATGCCCAAAACATTAATTTAATAACGCGCATATAATGAGCGCTTGCACAATGATTAACGTTGTGCTGATGATTATACTAAATCACGGTTTCATAACGTCTGATAAATTATTATGCGTTCTAATTATCAGTAATTTATCACCAGGAATATCTACCCAATAATAATAAAAACTTTAATGTACCCGAGGTAATTAGAATGATTCTGGATACAGTTGTCGAGAAAAAGAAAGGTACGCACACCCGTTATTTAATATTGCTGATAATATTTATCGTTACTGCCGTTAACTATGCGGACCGTGCGACGCTGTCTATTGCCGGTACGGAAGTGGCGAAAGAGTTGCAGCTCAGCGCCATCTCAATGGGGTACATTTTCTCCGCCTTCGGCTGGGCTTACCTGTTGATGCAAATTCCCGGCGGCTGGCTGCTGGATAAATTTGGCTCGAAGAAAGTCTACACCTACAGTTTGTTCTTCTGGTCACTGTTTACCTTCCTGCAGGGCTTTGTGGACATGTTCCCGTTGGCCTGGGCGGGTATTTCAATGTTCATCATGCGCTTTATGCTGGGCTTCTCGGAAGCGCCATCCTTCCCGGCTAACGCCCGTATCGTGGCGGCCTGGTTCCCAACGAAAGAGCGCGGTACGGCATCCGCGATTTTTAACTCCGCGCAGTATTTCTCCCTGGCGCTGTTTTCGCCGTTGCTGGGCTGGCTGACCTTCGCCTGGGGCTGGGAACACGTCTTTACCGTGATGGGCGTGATTGGTTTTGTGCTTACCGGACTATGGGTAAAGTTTATTCATAACCCAACCGATCACCCGCGTATGTCGCAAGAAGAGCTGAAGTTTATCTCTGAAAACGGCGCGGTCGTGGATATGGACCATAAAAAGCCGGGCGATGTGAAGTCAGGTGGTCCTAAACTGCATTATATCAAGCAGTTGCTCACTAACCGTATGATGCTTGGCGTGTTCTTCGGCCAGTATTTTATCAACACAATTACCTGGTTTTTCCTCACCTGGTTCCCGATTTACCTGGTTCAGGAAAAAGGCATGTCGATCCTGAAAGTGGGCCTGGTGGCTTCGATTCCGGCACTGTGTGGATTTTTCGGTGGCGTGCTCGGCGGCGTGTTCTCTGATTATCTGATTAAACGTGGTTTCAGCATTACCCTGGCGCGTAAGCTGCCGATAGTGCTCGGCATGTTGCTCGCATCGACCATCATTCTGTGTAACTACACCGATAACACCGCCCTGGTAGTGGCGCTGATGGCGCTGGCGTTCTTCGGTAAAGGCTTTGGGGCGTTGGGTTGGCCGGTGATTTCCGATACCGCGCCGAAAGAGATTGTCGGTCTGTGCGGTGGGGTATTTAACGTATTTGGCAACGTGGCTTCCATCGTCACTCCGCTGGTGATTGGGTATCTGGTGAGTGAGCTGCACTCATTTAATGCTGCGCTGATGTTTGTAGGGTGCTCGGCGCTGATGGCAATGGTTTGCTACCTGTTTATTGTCGGTGACATTAAACGTATGGAATTGCAGAAATAAACAAAGGTATAGGCGATGAATAACACGATTTTTCCGAATAAGTTTAAAGCGGCCCTCGCGGCGCAACAGATTCAGATTGGTTGCTGGTCTGCATTAGCCAGCCCAATCAGTACCGAAGTTTTAGGCCTGGCGGGCTTTGACTGGCTGGTATTGGACGGCGAACATGCGCCGAATGATATCTCGACGTTTATCCCGCAATTGATGGCACTGAAAGGCAGCGACAGCGCGGCGGTAGTACGTGTACCAACCAACGAGCCGGTGATTATCAAGCGCCTGCTGGATATCGGGTTTTACAACTTCCTAATCCCATTCGTTGAGACGGAAGAAGAAGCGGTTAACGCCGTGGCGTCGACCCGCTATCCGCCGGAAGGTATTCGCGGCGTGTCCGTATCCCATCGCGCCAATATGTTTGGCACCGTACCGGACTATTTTGCGCAGTCGAATAAGAACATCACCATCATCGTGCAGATCGAAAGTCAGCAAGGCGTTGATAACGTTGACGCAATCGCGGCGACCGAAGGCGTTGACGGTATCTTCGTCGGCCCAAGCGATCTGGCTGCGGCGCTAGGTCACCTCGGCAATGCGTCACATCCTGATGTGCAGAAAGCTATCCAACACATTTTTGCCCGCGCGAAAGCACACGGCAAACCAAGCGGCATTCTGGCCCCGGTAGAGGCGGATGCGCGTCGTTATCTGGAGTGGGGCGCGACGTTTGTTGCCGTGGGCAGCGACCTTGGCGTGTTCCGTTCAGCCACACAGAAACTGGCTGATTCTTTTAAGAAATAACCACCCTCGACAGTAGAGAGAGATAAAGACATGACAATGAAAGTTGGTTTTATTGGCCTCGGTATTATGGGTAAACCAATGAGTAAAAACCTCCTCAAGGCAGGTTACTCGCTGGTGGTTGCTGACCGTAACCCGGAATCCATTGCGGAAGTGATTGCCGCAGGCGCTGAAACCGCCGCCACGGCGAAAGATATCGCTGAACAGTGCGACGTGATCATCACCATGCTGCCGAACTCTCCGCATGTTAAGGAAGTGGCACTGGGTGAAGGCGGCATTATTGAAGGGGCAAAACCGGGTACAGTGCTTATCGACATGAGCTCCATTGCACCGTTGGCCAGCCGTGAAATCAGCGAAGCGCTGAAAGCGAAAGGCGTGGATATGCTGGATGCGCCGGTCAGCGGCGGCGAGCCAAAAGCGATTGACGGCACGTTGTCGGTGATGGTCGGCGGTGATAAAGCGATTTTTGACAAGTATTACGATTTGCTGAAAGCGATGGCCGGATCCGTGGTACATACCGGTGAAATTGGCGCGGGTAACGTCACCAAGCTGGCTAATCAGGTGATTGTGGCGCTGAACATTGCCGCGATGTCTGAAGCGCTGACGCTGGCGACCAAAGCGGGTGTGAATCCGGATCTGGTGTATCAGGCGATTCGTGGCGGGCTGGCGGGAAGCACCGTTCTGGACGCGAAAGCGCCGATGGTGATGGACCGTAACTTTAAGCCGGGTTTCCGTATTGACCTGCATATCAAAGATCTGGCGAATGCGCTGGACACTTCTCATGGCGTTGGCGCTCAGTTGCCGCTGACTGCTGCAGTCATGGAGATGATGCAGGCGCTACGCGCAGATGGATTGGGTACTGCCGATCACAGCGCGCTCGCATGCTACTACGAAAAACTGGCGAAAGTGGAAGTCACTCGCTAACAAGAAGGGCGCGGATGCGCGCCCTGTATTTCTTGCCTTGCGCGGCACAGTCAGGCTACATAACTATGAAAATCGTAATTGCCCCAGACTCTTATAAAGAAAGCCTTTCTGCCACCGAGGTAGCTCAGGCAATAGAAAAAGGATTTCGGGAAATTTTCCCCGATGCGCAATATGTTTCTGTTCCGGTTGCCGATGGTGGCGAAGGAACGGTCGAAGCCATGATTGCCGCGACGCAAGGGAGTGAACATTCAGCGCAAGTAACGGGGCCGCTGGGCGAAAAAGTGAATGCCTGCTGGGGCATGTCCGGAGATGGTAAAACCGCGTTTATCGAAATGGCGGCAGCCAGCGGTCTGGCGTTAGTGCCTCCTGAAAAGCGCAACCCTTTAGTCACTACGTCGCGTGGCACCGGGGAGCTGATTTTGCAGGCGCTGGATAGCGGTGCGCAGAGCATCATTATTGGCATCGGCGGCAGTGCGACCAACGACGGTGGCGCGGGTATGGTGCAGGCGCTGGGAGCAAAACTTTGCGACGCCAACGGGACAGAGATTGGCTACGGTGGTGGAAGCCTGATGAGTCTGAACACTATCGATATCTCGGGCCTGGATCCGCGCTTAAAAACCTGTTCCATTCGCGTGGCCTGCGATGTGACTAATCCACTCATCGGCGATTCTGGTGCTTCGCGCATTTTTGGCCCGCAGAAAGGGGCGACGGAAGAACGCATTCTCGAACTGGACCGTAATCTGTCTCATTATGCCGACATCATTAAAAAATCGCTGCGGGTCGATGTGAAAGATGTGCCTGGTTCCGGTGCAGCAGGTGGAATGGGCGCAGCGTTAATGGCTTTTTTAGGCGCCGAGCTGCGCAGCGGTATAGAGATTGTGACCCAGGCGCTCAATCTGGAAGAGCATATTCACGACTGTACGCTGGTGGTGACCGGCGAAGGGCGGATCGACAGCCAGAGCATTCACGGCAAAGTGCCGGTAGGCGTGGCGAATGTCGCGAAGAAGTACCACAAGCCGGTTATTGGTATTGGCGGTAGCCTGACGCGCGATGTAGAGGTGGTACATCAATATGGTATCGATGCGGTGTTTAGCGTATTGACCAGCATCAGCACGCTGGAAGAGGCCTTCCGTGGGGCATTTGATAATATTTATCGCGCCTCAAGAAACATCGCTGCCACGTTAGCGATAGGAATGCGCAGTGCGGGGTGACATTGCCCCGCAAACCCTCTATACTGCGCGCCGAAGCTGACCAGACAGTCGCCGCTTCGTCGTCGTCCTCTTCGGGGGAGACGGGCGGAGGGGAGGAAAGTCCGGGCTCCATAGGGCAGGGTGCCAGGTAACGCCTGGGGGGGAAACCCACGACCAGTGCAACAGAGAGCAAACCGCCGATGGCCCGCGCAAGTGGGATCAGGTAAGGGTGAAAGGGTGCGGTAAGAGCGCACCGCGCGGCTGGTAACAGTCCGTGGCACGGTAAACTCCACCCGGAGCAAGGCCAAATAGGGGTTCACAAGGTACGGCCCGTACTGAACCCGGGTAGGCTGCTTGAGCCAGTGAGCGATTGCTGGCCTAGATGAATGACTGTCCACGACAGAACCCGGCTTATCGGTCAGCTTCACTCTTTATAAAACCCCGCTTCGGCGGGGTTTTTGCTTTCTGGGCCGGTTGTTATGCCTGATGGCGCTGCGCTTATCAGACCTACAGGGATGGCAGGAACGGGTTTTGTAGGCCGGATAAGGTGTTTACACCGCCATCCGGCAGATGTTTTCCCTGTCGTGTTATGCTTGGTTTAACACGATTCTGGCGTTTATTTTCTCTTCATCTACTCTTTATTTGACCTTTATTTATGCGCTGAACGTCTTTTATTTGAGGGAATACGTTGTGGGATATTTCTAATTTTGTGATGACCAACACAAAACACTGAGCGATACGTTTTTATCGAGAATAATCGAACGCAATCGATCGCCATCACAAAATTACTTGCTGATAAAGCGCACAAAACCAGTGTTAATGTAATGTTGCATTTGATGATTATTTGTATTTTTTGTATTGAATTTTAATAAATGCAATGTTTCTTTACAAACAAATATGGCGAAAAAATGTGATGCATAACGTTATTTAATCGCCATAATCATTAAAATATAATTAAATTTGATAAGTTACTTATTAAATTTAAGCACCATTTTGCCCGATAATTGCTCTGTAATTGATTGAAATATAGCCTTTCGCGGTTTTAAGAAATAACAGGCAAAATGATGTCGTTATAGCCATAAAAAATCGTTATCCCCCCATCTTTTTTTGATTAAAGTCAGGATAAAGTGAGATCGATATTTAATATCTATCTGATTAGTAAGAGATTTTAATTTTAATAATAGTCTTACAAAATGTAAGTCAAGGGGATTTGTGAGTGGTAGCACATATCCTTGTTCGCTTAATTTGGTACACTTCCTGCCGTCAACAAAGTAATTAGCGCAGGTCGATATGAATACTATTACGCTCCCTAAAACACAGCACTTAGTGGTCTTTCAGGAAGTCATTAAAAGCGGTTCTATCGGCTCAGCTGCAAAAGAATTAGGTTTAACTCAACCCGCTGTCAGTAAAATCATCAATGATGTTGAGGCTTATTTTGGTATTGAGTTAGTTGTACGTAAAAATACTGGTGTGACATTGACTCAGGCAGGTCAGGTGATGCTCTCATGGTCTGAATCTATTACCCGTGAAATGAAAAACATGGTTGATGAGATGAACAGCATGACGAGCAATGCGGTCGTTGATGTGTCGTTTGGCTTTCCTTCACTGATTGCCTTCACCATCATGTCCGGCATGATTAAAAAATTCAAAGAAGTGTTCCCGAAAGCGCAGGTTTCTATGTATGAAGCTCAGCTCTCCTCCTTCTTACCGGCGATTCGTGACGGACGTCTGGACTTCGCCATCGGTACGCTGAGTGATGAGATGAAACTGCACGATCTGCACGTTGAGCCGCTCTTTGAGTCAGACTTTATCCTGGTTGCCAGCAAGTCCCGAACATGCACCGGCATCACCTCGCTGAGCGCGTTGAAAAACGAACAGTGGGTGTTGCCACAAACGAATATGGGGTACTACAGCGAACTTCTTACCACGTTACAGAATAATGGCATCAGCAGTGAAAACATCGTTAAAACAGACTCTGTCGTTACGATTTATAATCTTGTTCTCAATGCTGATTTCTTAACAGTAATTCCCTGCGATATGACCACACCGTTTGGCTCAAACCAGTTTATTACTATCCCGGTAGAAGAAACCTTACCCGTCGCGCGTTATGCCGCCGTGTGGTCGAAAAATTATCGAATTAAAAAAGCAGCATCTATTTTGGTGGAATTAGCCAAAGAATATTCATCATATAATTGTCGGAGACGAAGGCAATTAATTGAAATTGATTAAAGATTGAATTTGTTTTAACACGAAATCAACGCCATCTGTCTATATCTGACAATGGTCACGGCTATCTATTTACTTTAATACCCAGGTAAGAGGTTCTAATGCACATTACATACGATCTCCCAGTTGCAATTGAAGATATCCTCGAAGCGAAAAAAAGACTTGCGGGGAAAATTTATAAAACGGGAATGCCTCGCTCTAACTATTTTAGTGAACGTTGCAAAGGGGAAATTTTCCTCAAATTTGAAAACATGCAGCGTACCGGTTCATTTAAAATCCGTGGTGCTTTTAACAAGCTCAGTTCATTAACAGAAGCTGAAAGATGTAAGGGCGTGGTGGCTTGCTCTGCAGGTAACCATGCGCAAGGCGTTTCTCTCTCCTGCGCTATGCTCGGAATCGACGGCAAAGTGGTGATGCCGAAAGGCGCACCGAAGTCTAAAGTAGCAGCAACCTGCGATTATTCCGCAGAAGTTGTACTGCACGGCGACAACTTCAACGACACCATCGCTAAGGTTAGCGAGATTGTGGAAACTGAAGGCCGTATCTTTATTCCACCATATGATGACCCGAAAGTTATTGCTGGTCAGGGCACTATTGGTCTGGAAATTCTGGAAGATCTGTACGATGTCGATAACGTGATTGTGCCAATTGGCGGTGGTGGACTGATTGCTGGTATTGCGGTGGCAATTAAATCTATTAACCCGACCATTAAAATTATTGGCGTGCAGTCTGAAAACGTTCACGGCATGGCGGCTTCTTTCCACGCTGGAGAAATAACCACGCACCGAACGACCGGCACCCTGGCGGATGGTTGTGACGTTTCCCGCCCGGGTACTTTAACGTATGAAATTGTTCGTGAGTTGGTGGATGACATTGTCCTGGTCAGCGAAGATGAAATTCGCAACAGCATGGTGGCATTAATTCAGCGAAATAAAGTTGTGACTGAAGGTGCCGGCGCGCTGGCATGCGCAGCATTATTAAGCGGGAAATTAGATAGCTATATCCAGAACAGAAAAACAGTCAGCATTATTTCTGGCGGTAATATCGACCTTTCTCGTGTATCTCAAATTACTGGTTTAGTTGACGCTTAATATACTTCGTTGAGGATAGGATATGAGTACTACTGATAGCATTGTATCCAGCCAGACAAAACAGTCGTCCTGGCGCAAATCGGACACCACCTGGACACTGGGTTTATTTGGTACAGCCATCGGCGCTGGGGTGCTGTTCTTCCCTATCCGCGCAGGTTTTGGCGGACTGATCCCCATTCTGATCATGCTGGTGCTAGCATACCCCATCGCCTTCTATTGCCACCGTGCGCTGGCACGCCTGTGTCTTTCCGGTTCTAACCCTTCCGGCAACATCACAGAAACGGTTGAAGAGCATTTTGGTAAAACGGGCGGCGTGGTTATCACGTTCCTCTACTTCTTTGCGATTTGTCCGCTGCTGTGGATTTATGGCGTCACCATTACCAACACCTTTATGACCTTCTGGGAAAACCAGCTGCAGATGCCAGCGTTAAACCGTGGTTTCGTGGCGCTCTTCCTGCTGCTGTTGATGGCATTCGTCATCTGGTTTGGTAAAGATCTGATGGTTAAAGTGATGAGCTACCTGGTATGGCCGTTCATTGCCAGCCTGGTGCTTATTTCTCTGTCCCTGATCCCATACTGGAACTCTGCAGTTATCGATCAGGTTGATCTCAGCAATATCGCACTGACCGGTCATGACGGCATCCTGGTTACCGTGTGGCTGGGTATTTCCATCATGGTGTTCTCTTTCAACTTCTCACCGATTGTTTCTTCCTTCGTGGTCTCCAAACGTGAAGAGTATGAGAAAGATTTTGGTCGCGAGTTCACCGAGCAGAAGTGTTCTAAAATCATCTCCCGCGCCAGTATGCTGATGGTTGCCGTGGTTATGTTCTTCGCCTTTAGCTGCCTGTTCACGCTGTCTCCGGCAAACATGGCGGATGCGAAAGCACAGAACATTCCAGTACTGTCTTACCTGGCAAACCACTTCGCTTCACTGTCCGGTACGAAGTCCACCTTCGCGACCGTTCTGGAGTACGGTGCTTCAATCATCGCACTGGTTGCTATCTTCAAATCTTTCTTCGGCCACTATCTGGGCACGCTGGAAGGTCTGAACGGTCTGGTGCTGAAGTTTGGTTACAAAGGCGATAAAACGAAAGTTTCTGCCGGCAAACTTAATACCATCAGCATGATCTTCATCATGGGCTCCACCTGGGTTGTGGCTTACGCCAACCCGAACATCCTGGACCTGATTGAAGCAATGGGCGCGCCGATTATTGCCTCTCTGCTCTGCCTGCTGCCGATGTATGCCATCCGTAAAACGCCATCACTGGCGAAATACCGTGGCCGTCTGGATAACGTGTTTGTTACCGCGATTGGTCTGCTGACCATCCTGAACATCGTCTACAAACTGTTCTAATCCTTAAGCTCAGGATGAGCGGAGTAGTGAAATGAATGAGTTTCCGGTAGTACTGGTTATTAACTGTGGTTCGTCTTCTATTAAATTCTCAGTGCTGGATGCAGCAAACTGTGAAGTTTTAATGGCGGGGATCGCAGACGGTATTAACTCTGAAAATGCGTTCATAGCAATTAATGGAGGAGAGCCAGCTAAGCTGGCTCACCACAGCTACGAAGATGCATTAAAAGCAATTGCCGTTGAACTAGAGAAACGTAATTTAATGGACAGCGTGGCCTTAATTGGCCACCGCATTGCCCACGGCGGAAATATCTTTACTGAATCAGCAATTATTACTGACGAAGTTATCGATAATATTCGCCGGGTATCGCCATTAGCACCGTTACATAATTATGCGAACCTGAGTGGGATCGAATCCGCTCAGCACCTTTTCCCTGGTGTGCAGCAGGTAGCGGTATTTGATACCAGCTTCCACCAGACGATGGCTCCTGAGGCCTATCTGTACGGTTTACCGTGGAAATATTTTGAGGAGTTGGGCGTTCGTCGTTATGGCTTCCACGGCACGTCGCATCGCTATGTTTCTCAGCGGGCGTATGAGCTTCTCGAACTGCAGAGTGATGACTCCGGTCTGGTTGTGGCGCACCTGGGCAACGGCGCGTCAATCTGTGCGGTACGTAATGGACAGAGCGTTGATACCTCAATGGGCATGACGCCGCTGGAAGGGCTGATGATGGGCACACGCAGCGGCGACGTCGATTTCGGCGCGATGGCGTGGATTGCCAGCGAAACCAACCAGACGCTGAGCGACCTTGAGCGCGTAGTGAATAAAGAGTCCGGTTTACTGGGTATTTCCGGTTTGTCCTCTGACTTACGTACGTTGGAAAAAGCCTGGCACGAGGGACATGAGCGTGCGCAGCTGGCGATTAAAACGTTTGTACATCGTATTGCACGCCATATCGCTGGACATGCCGCATCGCTGCATCGTCTTGATGGGATTATTTTCACCGGCGGAATTGGTGAGAACTCGGTATTAATTCGTCGTCTGGTTATTGAACATCTCGCTGTTTTAGGGGTGAATATTGACAGCGAAATGAATAGCCTGCCAAATTCCCATGGCGAAAGAATTATCTCTAATAAAGATGCTCGTGTTATTTGTGCGGTAATTCCCACAAATGAAGAGAAAATGATTGCGCGTGATGCCATTACCTTAGGCAAAATTAATACACCAGTAGAATTTGCATAATTAATTTTCAGCAGAGAGATTATTTTTCATGAAGGTAAATATCGATACCAGCGATATGCTGTATGCCGAAGCCTGGAATGGCTTTAAAGGTACGGACTGGAAAGAAGAAATTAATGTCCGTGATTTTATTCAGCACAACTATACGCCTTATGAAGGGGATGAATCTTTCCTCGCCGAAGCAACGCCTGCGACCACTGCACTGTGGGAAAAAGTCATGGCGGGCATCCGTATTGAAAACTCGACGCACGCCCCGGTTGATTTCGATACCAATATTGCTACTACGATAACCGCACATGATGCGGGTTATATTGAACAAGAACTGGAAAAAATCGTCGGTCTGCAAACGGATAAGCCGCTCAAGCGTGCTCTGCATCCGTTTGGTGGCATCAACATGATCAAAAGCTCTTTTGATGCTTATGGTCGTGAGATGGATGCTGATTTTGAATACCAGTTTACTGAACTGCGTAAAACCCATAACCAGGGCGTATTCGATGCCTACTCTCCGGATATGCTGCGCTGCCGTAAATCCGGCGTGCTGACCGGTTTGCCGGATGGCTACGGTCGTGGTCGTATCATCGGTGACTACCGCCGCGTCGCGCTGTACGGTATCCGCTATCTGGTGCGTGAGCGTGAACTGCAGTTTGCCGATCTCCAGTCGAACCTGGAGTGGGGTCAGAATCTTGAAGCCACGATTCGTCTGCGCGAAGAGCTGTCTGAGCACCGCCGCGCCCTGCTGCAAATGCAGGAAATGGCGGCGAAATATGGCTGCGATATCTCCCGTCCGGCGCGTAATGCGCAGGAAGCGGTGCAGTGGGTGTACTTTGCTTACCTGGCTGCGGTGAAATCTCAGAACGGCGGCGCTATGTCGCTGGGCCGTACCGCATCGTTCCTCGACATCTATATTGAGCGCGATTTCAAAGCGGGAATTTTAAACGAGCAGCAGGCGCAGGAGCTGATCGACCACTTCATTATGAAGATCCGTATGGTGCGCTTCCTGCGTACGCCGGAATTCGACACCCTGTTCTCAGGCGACCCAATCTGGGCGACCGAAGTTATCGGCGGTATGGGGCTGGATGGCCGCACGCTGGTGACGAAAAACTCGTTCCGTTACCTGCATACGCTGCACACCATGGGCCCGGCGCCTGAGCCGAACCTGACGGTGCTGTGGTCTGAGCAGCTACCAATTGCCTTCAAAAAATACGCCGCCCAGGTGTCTATCATCACCTCGTCTTTGCAGTATGAAAACGACGATCTGATGCGTGCCGACTTTGACAGCGATGACTATGCCATTGCCTGCTGCGTCAGCCCGATGGTTATCGGCAAGCAAATGCAGTTCTTCGGGGCGCGTGCCAACCTCGCCAAAACGTTGCTGTACGCAATCAACGGTGGTGTGGATGAGAAGCTGAAAATCCAGGTTGGGCCGAAAACTGCGCCGCTGATGGATGACGTGCTGGACTACGACACGGTGATGGAGAGCCTGGACCACTTTATGGACTGGCTGGCTGTGCAGTACATCAGCGCGCTGAACATCATCCACTACATGCACGACAAGTACAGCTACGAAGCTTCGCTGATGGCGCTGCACGATCGTGATGTCTATCGCACGATGGCCTGTGGTATGGCGGGTCTGTCCGTGGCGGCGGATTCTCTGTCGGCTATCAAATACGCTCGCGTGAAACCGATTCGCGATGAAAATGGTCTGGCGGTTGATTTCGAAATCGAAGGCGACTATCCGCAATACGGCAACAACGACGAGCGCGTAGACAGCATTGCCTGCGACCTGGTCGAACGCTTTATGAAAAAAATTAAGGTGTTGCCAACCTACCGTAACGCGGTGCCGACGCAGTCCATTCTGACCATTACCTCCAACGTGGTGTACGGACAGAAAACCGGTAACACGCCGGATGGACGTCGCGCAGGTACGCCGTTTGCGCCAGGGGCGAACCCGATGCACGGCCGCGATCGCAAAGGTGCGGTAGCGTCGTTAACCTCGGTCGCCAAACTGCCGTTCACCTATGCCAAAGACGGTATCTCGTACACCTTCTCCATTGTGCCGGCAGCGCTGGGCAAAGAGGATGGAGTGCGTAAAACCAACCTGGTCGGTCTGCTGGACGGTTACTTCCACCATGAAGCGCATGTGGAAGGCGGTCAGCACCTGAACGTTAACGTTATGAACCGTGAAATGTTGATGGATGCTATTGAGCACCCGGAAAACTATCCGAACCTGACGATTCGCGTATCTGGCTATGCGGTGCGCTTTAACGCGCTGACCCGCGAACAGCAGCAAGATGTTATTTCACGTACTTTCACCCAGGCGCTCTGACGCCGGAGGGGCTATGAGAAAAGTTATTGCAACCGAATGTGCGCCAGGGGCGATTGGGCCTTACGTACAGGGTGTGGATCTGGGCAGCATGGTGTTGACGTCAGGTCAAATCCCGGTGTGTCCGCAGACCGGTGAAGTGGCTGAAAACGTATCCGATCAGGCGCGTCAAAGCCTGGAAAACGTGAAAGCGATCGTCGAGTCCGCAGGTTTGAAAGTGAGCGATATCGTGAAGACGACCGTTTTCGTTTCCGACCTGAACGACTTCGCCACCATTAACCAGGTGTACCAGCAATTCTTTGATGAGCACAAGGCAATCTACCCCACGCGCAGTTGCGTGCAGGTCGCCCGCTTACCAAAGGATGTGAAGCTGGAGATTGAAGCCATCGCCGTACGTGGCGACACGCTGTAATCCCTTGCGGGGCGATCTCAGGATCGCCCCGATCCTTAATGAGTGTGAAACCTGGTCTTCACTGAACGGCAATCCGAGGGTGTGGATATGATTAGCGCATTCGATATTTTTAAGATTGGCATTGGACCTTCCAGCTCCCATACCGTGGGGCCAATGAACGCAGGTAAAAGCTTTATCGATCTGTTGGTCAGCAGCGGGGAACTCTCCAAGGCTACGCATATTGTGGTCGATCTTTATGGATCGCTTTCCCTGACCGGAAAAGGTCATGCGACAGATGTCGCCATCATGATGGGACTGGCCGGTAACAGTCCGCAAAACGTTAATATAGATTCTATCGCTGGTTTTACTCAGGAAATGGCCCGTACCGGACGTTTACCGGTTGCAGAGGGCACGCATGTTGTCGATTTTTCCCCAGACGAAAATATTCTCTTTCATACCGAAACGCTGCCGCGCCATGAAAATGGCATGCGTATCACCGCGTGGAACGGCACCGAGACACTATTAAGCAAAACCTATTACTCCGTCGGCGGTGGTTTTATCGTTGAAGAGGAGCAATTTGGTCAGGCGCATGATGTTGAAGCACACGTGCCCTACAATTTTCATTCCGCCAGCGAACTGCTGAAACTGTGTGAGCGTAACGGGCTGTCCGTTTCCGGTCTGATGATGCAGAACGAACTGGCGATGCGCAGCAAAGAAGAAATCGATGCTGGCTTTGCCGCCATCTGGGATGTCATGCACGCCGGGATTGAGCGCGGCATGAACACCGAAGGCGTTCTGCCTGGCCCGCTTAACGTACCGCGTCGCGCCGTGGCATTACGTCGGTTACTGGTTTCCAGCGATAATCTGTCCAGCGACCCGATGAACGTTATCGACTGGATCAACATGTTCGCGCTGGCCGTGAGCGAAGAAAACGCCGCCGGATGCCGGGTTGTGACGGCACCGACCAACGGAGCATGTGGAATTATCCCTGCGGTCCTGGCCTATTACGACAAGTTCCGCCGTCCGGTGAATGCGAACTCCATTGCCCGCTACTTGCTGGCCGCGGGGGCGATAGGTGCGCTGTATAAGATGAACGCCTCTATTTCTGGTGCTGAAGTCGGCTGCCAGGGTGAAATTGGCGTAGCCTGTTCAATGGCGGCAGCCGGGCTGACCGAGTTGCTTGGCGGTAGCCCGTCACAGGTTTGCATTGCGGCGGAAATCGCCATGGAGCATAACCTGGGGCTGACCTGCGACCCGGTCGCTGGACAGGTGCAAATACCGTGTATTGAACGCAATGCGATCAACGCGGTAAAAGCCGTCAACGCCGCACGTATGGCGCTACGTCGCACATCTGAGCCACGCGTTTCGCTCGATAAAGTGATCGAGACCATGTATGAAACGGGCAAAGATATGAACGACAAATACCGTGAAACGTCACGCGGTGGCCTGGCAATTAAAGTGGTTTGTACCTGAAGTTAAAAGACGAGCCTAATGGCGCCCAGCTTTCAGGCCTACGGTTTGCGCGCGTTGTAGGCCGGATAAGGCGCAAGCGCCGCCATCCGGCAATGAATGAAATAATCAACATAGCAGAATAAAAAAGGTGCACTTTAGTGCACCTTTTTTGTTGTGATCGGCTTCAAAATTAGAAATTACATTCTTTATGTGAGTTTAAAAGAGAAAATATTTCTTAACTTTTAGAAATTACAGGGGTTTGTTTGTGAAGTTTTTCTCTGATCCTGCGCGTATGATTTCTTCATTACTCCAATAGCTCGCCTGCACCTAAGTACTGCGTATCGCATTGAAGCAGTACGAAAAAAATATAAAAACCTCTACCTACACATTGAGCGGAAAATTATGGAAACGGCAACGAATAGTAGCGTAATACTCGACGCATCTGCTCCGGCACGTCGGGCGGGAATGACCGAAAGCGAATGGCGCGAAGCTATTAAATTCGACAGCACGGATACCGGCTGGGTCATTATGAGTATCGGTATGGCAATTGGCGCGGGGATTGTTTTTCTTCCTGTCCAGGTAGGATTGATGGGGCTGTGGGTGTTCTTGCTCTCCTCTATCATCGGCTACCCAGCCATGTATCTGTTCCAGCGCCTGTTTATCAACACGCTGGCTGAGTCTCCAGAGTGTAAAGACTACCCGAGCGTGATCAGCGGCTATCTGGGTAAGAATTGGGGCATCCTGTTAGGTGCGTTGTATTTTGTGATGCTGGTTATCTGGATGTTCGTTTATTCCACCGCCATCACCAATGACAGCGCCTCTTATCTGCACACGTTTGGTGTGACTGAAGGTTTACTGTCCGACAGCCCGTTCTATGGCCTGGTGCTGATTTGCATCCTGGTGGCCATCTCGTCACGCGGGGAACAAATGCTGTTTAAAATCTCCACCGGCATGGTACTGACCAAGCTGCTGGTTGTGGCAGCGCTTGGCGTGTCGATGGTGGGGATGTGGCATCTGCATAACGCAGGTTCACTGCCGCCAATGGCGTTACTGATCAAAAATGCGATCATTACGTTGCCGTTTACGCTGACCTCGATCCTGTTTATTCAGACCTTAAGCCCGATGGTTATCTCATACCGTTCTCGCAACAAATCCATTGAAGTGGCGCGCCATAAAGCCCTGCGTGCCATGAACATCGCGTTCGGTATTCTGTTTGTTACCGTCTTTTTCTACGCCGTTTCCTTCACGTTGGCGATGGGCCACGACGAAGCGGTTAAAGCTTATGAGCAGAACATCTCCGCTCTGGCGATTGCCGCGCAGTTTATTAATGGTGCGGGTGCTGGTTGGGTGAAAATCGTCAGCGTTATTCTGAACATTTTCGCCGTTATGACCGCTTTCTTCGGCGTCTACTTAGGTTTCCGCGAAGCGACTCAAGGGATCGTGATGAACGTGCTGCGCCGCTACATGCCAGCTGAGAAAATCAACGAAACCTTTGTTCAGCGCGGCATTATGATTTTTGCCATCCTGCTGGCCTGGAGCGCAATTGTGCTCAACGCGCCGGTACTGAGCTTCACCTCTATTTGTAGCCCTATCTTCGGCATGGTGGGTTGTCTGATCCCGGCCTGGCTGGTCTACAAAGTTCCTGCACTGCACAAATACAAAGGCGCTTCCCTGTATCTGATTATTTTCACGGGCCTGTTGCTGTGCGTTTCTCCGTTCCTGGCATTTTCCTGAGATATTTGAGCAAAGGTTGTTGTTATGTTTGAGACTACATTGAATCCATTATGGGATAGTTTTATCCGCGCAGTGCAGGAAGAAGTAAAGCCTGCGTTGGGCTGTACAGAACCTATCTCTCTGGCTCTGGCGGCAGCGGTCGCCTCTTCTGAGCTGGGCGGCGCGGTTGAACGTATTGACGCGTGGGTCTCACCGAACCTGATGAAAAACGGCATGGGCGTTACCGTGCCGGGTACCGGAATGGTCGGGTTGCCTGTCGCGGCGGCGCTGGGTGCGCAGGGGGGAAATGCCCGTGCCGGTTTAGAGGTACTGAAAGATGCGTCGCCACAAGCGATCGCCGATGCGAAAGCGATGCTGAGCGCTGGCAAGGTTGCGGTGATGCTGCAGGAGCCTTGCGAGGACATCCTCTTTTCCCGCGCGAAGGTTTACAGCGCTGAAGGATGGGCATGCGTGACGATTGTTGGCGGTCATACCAACATCGTACACATCGAGACCAATAAGGGCGTAGTGTTCACCACAGAACAGAATGCTCAGGCAGAGGAGCAGGAGTCACCGTTGGCGGTATTGTCTCACACCTCGCTGGAAGAGATTCTGGCGTTCGTGAATGCGGTACCGTTTGAGTCAATTCGCTTTATTCTCGACGCGGCAAAGCTGAACGGTGCGCTGTCTCAGGAAGGGCTGCGCGGTAACTGGGGCTTGCACATCGGAACCACGCTTGAGAAGCAGTGCGCACGTGGCCTGCTGGCGAACGATCTCTCAACGGCTATTCTGATCCGTACCAGTGCGGCGTCGGATGCGCGAATGGGCGGGGCGACGCTGCCGGCCATGAGCAACTCCGGCTCCGGTAATCAGGGCATTACCGCGACTGTTCCGGTCATGGTGGTGGCAGAGCACTTTGGCGCGGATGAGGAGAAACTGGCACGTGCGCTAATGTTGTCTCACCTGAGCGCTATCTACATCCATCATCAGCTTCCACGTTTGTCTGCACTGTGTGCAGCAACCACGGCGGCGATGGGGGCAGCAGCGGGGATGGCATGGATCGTAGATGGTCGCTACAACACCATCGCGATGGCGATCAGCAGCATGATTGGCGACGTGAGCGGAATGATATGTGATGGCGCTTCAAACAGCTGCGCGATGAAAGTCTCAACCAGCGCATCTGCGGCGTGGAAAGCGGTGCTAATGGCGCTGGATGATACTGCCGTAACCGGCAACGAAGGGATTGTGGCGCATAACGTGGAACAATCTATCGCTAACCTGTGTGCGCTGGCGTGTCGTTCGATGCAGGAAACCGACAAGCAGATTATTGAGATCATGGCCAGTAAGGCACATTAATCTGTAGGCCGGGTAAGGCATTGCTACCACCCGGCATAAGTCTAAGCCGCCTGTTCAGGCGGCTTCTTCGTCTTCCAGCCGTAGTTCGGCATCGGCCACAATCGCTTCCAGCTCTGTCAGCATTTCTTCATAGCCGAAGGTAACTGTTTCCTGTTTTTTCGGCTCAACCTGCGGCTGGCGTTTTTTTGATGATTTCTTGCTCAATAGTCGTACTCCATTGTTTTCCCTGACTATACGGGCAAATCTATCAGCAAAGCGCGCAGCGGGGTATCGGCGACTAACGTTATGTTAGTTTCGTCACGAATAAATGCCCCATCGCCACAGGTGAGCGCTTCTTTTTCGGCGCCAGACGTCACCGCATGGAACCTGCCGTGAATCGACTGTAAATAAGCACGTGGCCCATGTAGCTGAAAACTCAGCGATTCACCTTGCTGCAGCTCAACGTGGTGCACCCATACCTGTTGGCGCAGATGCAGGCTGCCTTGTTCACCGTCCGGCGAGGCCAGCAGTTGATGCTTACCGGTACCCAGCGTGGCCTTCTGTACGCAGGCATTTTCACGCTGCGGGCAGGCGTCCAGCCAGAGCTGCATGCGGGTTAACGGTTTGTCTTTGCTGATATTGTGTTCGCTATAGCTAATCCCGGGCTGTGTCGCGAGCAGTAAAACTTCACCTGCTTTGGCCTTGATATGGTTGCCTTCGCTGTCGCGGTATTCTGCTTCCCCTTCGAGGATCAGATTAACGATATCCACCTTCGGATAGGTCCGTGGCTGGAAAGAGGCCCCCGGCGCCAGAACTTCCTGGTTCAGAACACGCAGCGAGGCATAACCCAGCAGTTTAGGATCAAAATAGTGTCCAAAGGAGAAGGTATAACGGGCCTGCAGCCAGCCGTAGTCTGCTTGCCCGCATTGTTTGGCTGTACGGGTAGTAATCATAGTTCTTGACCTCTCTTTACTTCCTTTTATGTTAAATGGCTAGACGCTGCATTGTTAGCCAGATATTCTGCCCGGTATGTTCAAATTTCCTGAATGAGAACGAAATGGCCAAAGAAAGGGCTTTAACGCTTGAAGCGTTACGCGTCATGGACGCAATAGACAGGCGCGGTAGTTTTGCTGCTGCGGCAGATGAACTGGGACGCGTTCCTTCCGCACTTAGCTATACCATGCAGAAGTTGGAGGAGGAGCTGGACGTGGTGCTGTTTGACCGTTCAGGTCATCGCACAAAGTTCACTAACGTTGGGCGTATGTTGCTGGAGCGTGGGCGCGTACTGCTGGAAGCTGCGGATAAACTGACCACCGACGCTGAAGCGCTGGCTCGCGGTTGGGAAACGCATCTGACCATTGTTACCGAAGCACTGGTGCCGACGGCGGCGTTTTTCCCGCTGATCGACAGGCTTGCCGGGAAGGCCAATACCCAGCTTTCCGTTATTACCGAAGTTCTGGCCGGGGCGTGGGAGCGTCTGGAGCAGGGGCGGGCGGATATTGTGATTGCGCCGGATATGCATTTTCGCTCATCCTCAGAAATCAACTCGCGCAAGCTGTACTCGCTGATGAATGTCTATGTAGCGGCCCCGGATCATCCTATCCATCAGGAGCCGGAACCGTTATCGGAAGTCACCCGCGTGAAATACCGTGGGATCGCGGTGGCGGATACCGCCCGTGAACGTCCGGTGCTGACGGTTCAACTGCTGGATAAGCAGCCGCGTCTGACGGTGAGTACGATAGAAGATAAACGTCAGGCACTGTTGGCTGGATTGGGCGTGGCGACGATGCCGTACCCGCTGGTGGAAGAGGATATTGCCGCTGGTCGGCTGCGGGTCGTTAGTCCGGAATCGACAAGCGAGATAGATATTATTATGGCCTGGCGTCGTGACAGCATGGGCGAGGCGAAATCCTGGTGTCTGCGGGAAATCCCCAAGCTGTTTGCGGGTAAATAGCCTGACTGTTACGCCGGATGCGGTGCAATTGCACCTTATCCGGCCTACAAAAGGGTGTATGACGTCAGGACAGTTGTTTAGGGTCAGCGCCGAAGCGGTTGCTCCCCTGAGTCCCGTTTTGACAGTTGAAAATGATGATCACCAACCAGCCTACGATCGGGATCAGCAACACCAGTAGCCACCAGGCTGAACGATCGGTGTCATGCAAACGCCGGAACTGCACTGCCCACCAGGGGATAAAAACCAGAACCCCATAAATCGTCGTTAATATGCCTTCTCCCCCGGCGCGCTCCCAGCCAAGCATTCTGTCCAGAATACCCAGCACGAACGTGAAGATGATGTTGACCAGCACAAACATCCAGTATTCTTTACGACGTGCGCGGCCACCAAAACCAAAGTAATTCTTTAATACGTTTAAATACCAATCCATTTTTGCCTCGTTCTGCATTCAATTACTTGTTTTTAAAGCAATCAAATTAAGAATAGACGTGAATGAAATGATGGTAAATATTTGCGGTATTAATTATTTACCCCATTGGAGAATTGCTTGTCAGTTAAACATTATGGAGAACATATGATTCCGGCTCAGGGTTCCGTTCACCTTAGCTGAGTGATTTCTCTGAAGCGCAGATACCTGTGAACGTGCAAGGGAGGCTCACCGCCGCCTCCCTTGCAACCCAGGCTCCCGGCGGGAAAATCGTCGCTGCGCGATTCATTCGTCTTACGCCGTCTGCCTGTCGGGTCGGAGCCGAGCCTGTATCCCTGCAGGCCGTCCCCTCTGCCCGCATCCCTGCGGGCAGCCCCGGTCAGCCGTCAACGCCTCATCGATTTTCAGCCGGACCGGGGTCATCGCTTCAACGCTCTGGCTTCCAGTAAAATCTGTTTTTCTGTTCAAGTATATTCAAATAAAAATACAGGTGGTCAGGTGTGGGCTGGTCCGGCTGAAAATTGCCGACGTGTTTCCGTAAGGCAGGGAGAGCCAGCATGGATGCTGGCTCAGGGCGCGCTTTGCATGGATGCTACCTCGCGCCCGGCCCGGTAGCCTGAAGGAATAAGCGGAGGGTATTGCGCAGCAACAATTTTCCTGCCGGGAGCCGGGATTGTAAAGGGCGTGGCGGAGAACGCCCTTTACACGTTCACGGGTATCGGTGCTTCAGAGAAATGATGAACATGAGGTGAACGGAACCCTTTCTCTGATATTGCATGTTTATTACTTCCGCCAATACTGGTTGATACTTTCTGAAACAGAAGCGTTAATTAATTGGCCTTACCCCAAAGGGGCCTGTGTAAATCAGGCGAAACGCTCGTCACGCCCGTGGGGTTCGTTGAGGTCCTGCCACGGCCCAACAGAAATAATGCCAGTCGGGTTAATGGTTTTGTGGCTACGGAAGTAGTGATTGCGGATGTGATCGAAATTGACAGTTTCCGCAATGCCCGGCATCTGGTAGATATCGCGCAGGAAACCGTACAGATTCAGATAGTCACTAACCCGGTGTTTATCGCACTTGAAGTGCGTCACATACACGGGATCAAAGCGCACCAGCGTGGTCCACAGGCGAATGTCGGCTTCCGTTAGTTGATCGCCGGTCAGGTAGCGATGTTGCCCAAGGATCTGCTCCAGTCGTGCCAGAGATTGAAAGACTTTATCCACGGCGTCGTCGTAGGCTTCCTGACTGGTGGCAAATCCGGCTTTATACACGCCGTTATTAACGTTGTCATAAATCCAACCGTTCAGCTCGTCGATTTTGCTTTGCAGGGCTGGTGGATAGTAATCGCCGGCTTTCGCGCCCAGCGCATCAAACGCGGTGTTAAACATGCGGATGATTTCTGCAGATTCGTTGCTGACAATAGTGTGGTTCTTTTTGTCCCACAGTACCGGAACGGTCACCCGACCGCTGTAGTGCGGATCGGCGTGTAAATAGAGCTGATAAAGAAATTCGTGCTGATACAGGGTATCGCCGGTTGCCGCCGGGAAGTTGTCGTCAAAGGTCCAGCCGTTTTCCAGCATCAACGGATGCACAACGGACACGGAAATAAACGGTTCCAGCCCTTTGAGTTTGCGCAAAATCAGCGTGCGATGCGCCCACGGACAGGCCAGAGAAACGTAGAGATGATAGCGGTCTTTTTCGGCAACAAAGCCACCTTCACCGGTTGGGCCGGGCGCGCCATCCGCGGTGAGCCAGTTACGGAAAGCCGATGCAGAACGTTGAAATTTTCCACCGGTTGATTTGGTATCGTACCAGGTGTCATGCCAGACGCCGTCAATCAGTTGTCCCATTTTATCGCCTCCTCAGATAGCAAAAGCGAGGAGATATCTCCTCGCTTTTTGATGTGTTCAGTATAGTTTGATTACCACTTTTTATTCAGTACGCGGTCAATACTAAATGCGCCTGGACCGGTGATAGCCAGCAACAGGAAACCGCCTGCGATGGTCAGGTTTTTCATGAACATCAGGGAGTTCACACCTTCCGCAAAGTTGCTGTGGAAGAGGAACGCTGTCAGCAATGTGAAGCCTGCGGTGAACAGCGCAGTTGTACGGGTCAGGAAACCGAACAGAATTGCCAGACCGCCACCAAACTCAAGCAGAATCACCAACGGCAGCATAAATCCTGGGACGCCCATGGCTTCCATGTACTGTTGGGTACCCGCATATCCGGTGATTTTTCCCCAACCTGCGGTAATAAACAGGATTGGCATCAGAATGCGCGCTACCAGTACACCAACATCTTCTAATTTCTTCATCATACTCTCCAGGAAACCACTCAGGCGGCTTATTGTGTTTTTTTGTGCAGCGACGCTGCAGAGCGCGTCGTTGCTGTCGATGGAGAGAATCATAAACGTGCTTAATGAGAATTGTTAGCAAGGAAAACTGTCAGTATTTTTCAAAAATTTTGAGGTTGGGGGAGAGGAAGGGATTAGCCGCGCAGTTGCTGCTGTCTGATGGTCGATTTCACCAGACGCCAGATACTCCAGACGCTAAAGCCGCGCTTAGCCCAGCGTACCAGCAGATTCGGGTTACGGATGGTGCGAACCGCCATAATACTGCTCCCGACTAACACCCAGCCACGCAGATTCAGTAGCGTCTTCCAGCCACGATCGTAGACCTCGGTGGCTTCCAGCCAGTCGCGGCGAGTAGCAGACAGATCCAGCCGTTGCTGCTGGATCTGTCCAAGCAGTTGCGCCTTACGTTGTTGACGTTCGACTTTGCTGCTCATTATGCATCATCCTCCAGGGCTTGCCTGTCATTAGCGAGTTCCTGGCGTGTATGGCGTAGCAGCGTTGTTTTACGCGCTTTACGCAGCGTCCATATCCCGCCAATCAGCGCTAACAGCAACAGCACAACGGTGGTGGCAATCATGGCGTTCAGGCGGTATTGAGGGTCAATGGCCCAGATGATAAGCACCATCAGGCTCATCAGGCCAAACGCCGCGAACAGCATAGTTAGCCCAAGCATCAGCAGGATCTGGATGAGGTTGGCTTTTTCCTCTTCCAGCTCAACGACGGCCAGCCGTAGCCGCGTCTCTACGATCTCAACGAGAATCGTCAGGATCCGCTGTCCAATACCCAGTACGCCTTTGCCTGGACCTTGTGCGTGTTGAGAATCAGCCATTATTAACGGCGCGACAACAGTACACCAAGCACCACACCGACTGCAGCGCCAATGCCGACGCCTGTCCATGGGTTTTCGCGCACGTAGTTATCGGCTTTAGCCGCGGCCTCACGGGTCTGTTTGGCAATCACATCGCTGGTTTCACTCAGACGATGGCGGCTCTCGCGCAGCGCATGTTCGGCTTTGCTGCGAATTTTACTCATCTCTTCCTTCGACTTATCGCCAGAGGAGCTAAGTACTTCTTCAAGCGTATCCGCAAGAGATTTCAGCTCAGCGCGCAGGTTTTCCGTAGCATTATCTTTCGACATAGTTTTCTCCAGTTGAGTGGCTAGTTACCGTACTTAGTAATCGCGGGTCTCGAGTTCTTTCAGTTCTTTCTGAGCTTCAGCAAGCTTATGCTCGCGCTTTGCTACCTTATCCGCATCGCCTTTTTGCTTTGCCTCGGCTAAGTCACGTTGACGCTCGGCAATCTCATTTTTCTGCTCGGCGATTTTTTTCTGATGGTTGGCGCGCAGTTTGCTGTCAGTACAGTTTGCCCTGACTTCGCTCAGCGCTTTGTTCAGCCCATTGATACGGCTCTGATTGTTGTGTTTTTCGGCATAGCTAATCTCCCGCTGAATGTCTTGTTCTTTTTCCTGACAGAGGGTGTTGGCGTAGCTGCCGGTACTGAGAGCGAAAAGGCTAATTGCCAAAGCGATGCGGTATTTCATTCTTGACCTTCCATTGTGATTCGACCTCGTGGTGTAGGGTCGATGCTCCAGAATAATAAAACGTTGGGTCATAAGCCCAGTTTATTAATCATAGGCGCTAAACGGTGAAATCACCAAAGTAAGTGATCTAATTCAGATTCCTGGAAATTAACCAAAGCGGTGTGGCGTATCACGTAAGCGGGATAACCACTGAACCGCCTGATTATCATCATCCTGCTGAGCGATAACGAAACCGTGCGGTAGCGTTCGATCCAGTACGACCTTAGCCGCTGCGCTCTGCGCACTGGAATCAAAGGTAATCAGCAGTGCGTCATTTTGCGGAGTGATGCTTTTAAAACGAATGCCGTTGGCATCCAGGTGATGCCAGATAGAGAAGCCATCAGGCATGCTGGCTCCCTGGTTTACGGCACGAATGGCAAGCGTTGATTCCTGCTGGCGAATGACCGACCAGGTCAGGAGCAACGCGCCGATGAACAACATAAAAGTGGTGGACCAGGCAAGTCGTCGGAGCGTTATGCATGATTTCAGCATAATTTACCCTCGGTTCCCGTATTTCTTTTTCCAAAGAACAACCAGTGAACCTGCCAGACCAAACACCAGTAACACCACGGGAAGCAGCATCAGACAAGACATCAGCTGATCTTCATATTTTAGAAATACCGGTGTTTTGCCCAGCAGATAACCCAGCGATGTGAGAATAAGGACCCAAAGCAGTCCGCTCATCCAGTTGAAGAACTGAAAGCGCGCATTGTTCAGGCCAGACAATCCTGCGATGGTCGGCAGTAATGTTCTGACAAACGCGATAAAGCGGCCGACCAGCAGCGCAGACAAGCCATGCTTATGGAACAGATGATGCGCACGCTGATGATAATGTGCAGGAAGATGAGATAACCAGTTTTGCACGGTGCGGGTATTGCCCAACCATCGGCCTTGTATATAGCTGAGCCAGCAACCAAGGCTGGCTGCGGTGGTGAGCAGCAGTACCGTTTGCGGAAAACCCATTGCGCCTTTGGCAATAAGTACGCCGACCAGTACCAGCAAACTGTCGCCAGGTAAAAAGGCTGCTGGCAGCAGTCCGTTTTCCAGAAACAAAATAGTAAAGAGTACAAAATAGAGCATGCCAATCATGGAAGGATTGGCCAGCGTTTCAAAATCCTGAGCCCATAAAGCATTTAGTAATTGAGTCAGTAGTTCCATTCAATATTCCTGGAGAATCGGTTGTCGTCATGCCGGTTTTTTGGATTTTGTAACACCACGATTTTATTAATATTTTTTACATGACTTGTGGTCTGTTACAAACTCACGGCCTGAACTATTCCCTGTAAAGTTGTGAAGTTAGCAAGCTCTTAAACACAAAAATTCAAACAGCATCTAATTGTAACAAAGGTCAACGTAGTCCGTTATAGAAATTACGGTTGTTGAACTGTGATTTTGCTTATCGCAATGGAGGGAGGCGAGAGGATTTACACAGGCTGACACTTTATACCTAACGCTTACCAAGTGTCAGAAACAGGCGCGTGGTCGCGCCTGCATTGATAAGATTGTTTATTTTGCGCTGTTAGCCGCTGTATCGAGGTGAACGACCGGATTTTCGGTAAATAGATAACGGTCCGCGTTGAACTCAAAATCATCGCTGGTTTCGTTAAACAGCATCTGCTTCGTGTTCTCAAGATGCTGCCACATCGCCAGTTTGGCGGCATGAGGATCTTTGCGAATCAGCGCCCGCAGGATCTGGTCATGGTCATCACACCAGTTATCAACCGTGCGCAGATCGATGTGGTCGTGTAATTTCTTCCAGTAGGGGTTGTGAATACGCTGAGTCCACATTTTTTCAACAATCGCGGCCAGAGCAGAGTTCTGCGTTGCCAGGGCGACCTGCACATGGAACTGGAGATCCCACTCGGAGTCACGAAAGCTTTTTTCGTTACGTGATTTCTCCTGAATCTCCATCAGCTTCATGATGTCCTGTTTGGTCACCTGGGTGGCGGCAAACTCGGCAATGTTACTCTCAATGAGCTGACGCGCCTGGAGCAGTTCGAAAGGACCGTAGCTGGCGAACTCCAGGTTTTCATCTGGCGCGACATAGTGCCTGGGTTGGTTGGAAATGACGTGGATCCCCGATCCTTTGCGCACCTCAACGTAACCCTCAACCTCGAGCATGATAATTGCTTCACGAACCACGGTACGGCTGACATTTTTTTCATCGGCGATAAAGCGCTCGGCGGGGAGTTTATCACCCACCAGATAGACGCCCTGCTCAATGCGTTCTTTCAGATCAGCAGCAAGTTGTTGGTACAAACGTCGTGGTTCGGTGATTTCCATATGCGCTCCAGGCATGATACGGCAGACTATATTTGTTATACCACTTTTGCGATTACGGCTCCACTTGCGGCGATAAAAAAGCCGCCAGATAACTGGCGGCTTCGCATTATATACCCTTGTTATGTTGCATCGGGCTAATTTTGCGGAGCGGGATCGCCAGTCTGTGATCCCGAATCGACCTCGCTGGCCGATTTGTTCTGCAATACCGTCCAGATAACGAGTGCGCCGAGCAGGTCGAATACCGCCAGTACGGCGAACAGCGGGCTAAAGCCGATGGTGTCAGCCAGTGCGCCAACAACCAGTGCAAACAGCGTACTTGCAAGCCAGGCGGACATACCGGTCAGGCCGTTTGCCGTTGCCACTTCATTACGACCAAATACGTCAGAAGAGAGCGTAATCAACGCACCGGACAGCGCCTGGTGAGCAAAGCCGCCAACGCACAGCAGGGCGATAGCAATGTACGGGCTGGTGAACAGGCCAATCATCCCTGGGCCAATCATCAGCAATGCACCCATGGTGACGACCATTTTGCGTGAAACGATCAGGTTGACGCCGAACCAGCGCTGGAACAGCGGCGGTAAGTAGCCCCCAACGATACAGCCCAGGTCAGCAAACAGCATCGGCATCCACGCAAACATCGCAATCTCTTTCAGGTTAAAGCCGTAGACTTTAAACATGAACAGCGGGATCCAGGCGTTGAAGGTACCCCAGGCCGGCTCAGCCAGGAAACGCGGCAGCGCGATGCCCCAGAACTGGCGGTTACGCAGGATCTGACCGAGCGACATTTTCTTCGCGGTCGCGTTTTTATGCTGTGATTCCTGACCATTCAGAATGTAATCACGTTCTTCATCAGACAGTTTTTTCTGGTCGCGCGGGTGTTTGTAGAACACAAGCCAGCACATCGCCCAGATGAAGCTCAGCGCACCGGAAATAATGAATGCCATCTGCCAGCTGTGCATGACGATGGCCCAGACCACCAGCGGAGGAGCAATCATCGCACCGATAGAAGAACCGACGTTAAAGTACCCTACGGCAATTGAACGTTCTTTTGCCGGGAACCACTCAGAGCTGGCTTTCAGACCCGCAGGGATCATCGCGGCTTCAGCGGCACCTACCGCGCCACGCGCCAGCGCCAGCCCACCCCAACTGCCTGCCAGTGCGGTTGCGCCACAGAAGACGGCCCACAGAACGGCGAACATCGCGTAACCAACTTTTGTGCCGAGCACATCGAGCACGTAACCGGCAACGGGTTGCATTACGGTGTAAGCAGCAGAATACGCTGCGATGATATAGGAATACTGTTGAGTGGAGATGTGTAACTCTTCCATCAGAGTTGGCGCAGCTGCCGCCACAGTGTTACGTGTCAGGTAACCCAGCACGGTGCCAAGCGTCACCAGTGCAATCATGTACCAACGTAACCCTTTAATTTTACGCATGTAAAACCTCATCGTTTTGTTATGTCCGCGAACGAGCGGTCATCTTCCAGTTCAGGGCGGAGGATGTTCTTTTACGAAGGGGGACCGAAAAAAAGCCGGTACTCCCCGAACTTTGCCATGTCAATAATTGTGCTAATTCGGTTTCCGTACCGGTCAATCCGATGGTTATACATCGGTAATTTGCATTCCGTCGGCTTATGTATCGCGACGGCCAAAAGATAACTTGTCATACAACTTTAAAAGGTGAGTGCCATCACAAAAGTGTGAATCTTCGTGTGGTCATTATTTCGATTCAGCAAAGCCAGCACTGGCGCGGCTTGACGCCTGATTTACCTCTTTGAGAGTAATTTTTTTGTCACCATTTGTTGATCTAACTCACGAAAATATCTTCAGTGTATGGAAATTGGTGTGATAACTTTGTCAACATCAAAACATAAGCAATCTGACGCACTCGTTGAGAGGAAGACGATAATGACCCCGTTTATGACTGAAGATTTCCTGCTGGACACCGAATTTGCCCGCCGTCTGTACCATGATTACGCCAAAGACCAGCCGATCTTCGATTACCACTGCCATTTACCACCGCAACAAATCGCTGAAAACTACCGTTTTAATAACTTGTATGACATCTGGCTCAAGGGTGATCACTACAAATGGCGTGCGATGCGTACCAACGGCGTCGCTGAGCGCTTGTGTACCGGCGATGCGTCCGATCGCGAGAAGTTTGACGCATGGGCAGCCACGGTTCCGCACACTATCGGTAACCCGCTGTACCACTGGACCCACCTCGAATTACGTCGTCCGTTTGGTATTACAGGTAAGCTGCTGTCTCCGGCAACGGCTGACGAAATCTGGAACCAATGCAACGAGCTGCTGGCGCAGGATAAGTTCTCCGCACGCGGCATCATGCAGCAGATGAATGTGAAAATGGTTGGCACTACCGATGATCCGATCGACTCTCTGGAACACCATGCGGCCGTTGCTAAAGACGGCAGCTTTGATGTGAAAGTGCTGCCGAGCTGGCGTCCGGATAAAGCCTTTAACATTGAGCTGGCGACCTTTAATGACTATATGGCGAAGTTGGGCGAAGTGTCCGATACCGACATTCGTCGTTTTGCAGACCTGCAGACCGCGCTGACCAAACGTCTGGATCACTTCGCGGCTCACGGCTGCAAAGTCTCTGACCACGCGCTGGACGTGGTGCTGTTTGCCGAATCTAACGAATCTGAACTGGATAGCATTCTGGCGCGTCGCCTGGCGGGTGAAACCCTGAGCGAGCATGAAGTTGCCCAGTTTAAAACCGCCGTGCTGGTGTTCCTTGGTGCGGAATATGCTCGTCGCGAATGGGTACAGCAGTACCACATCGGCGCGCTGCGTAATAACAACTTGCGCCAGTTCAAACTGTTGGGTGCGGA
The DNA here is from genome assembly GCF_030332665.1 of Citrobacter sp. Cpo090. Taxonomy (NCBI): domain Bacteria; kingdom Pseudomonadati; phylum Pseudomonadota; class Gammaproteobacteria; order Enterobacterales; family Enterobacteriaceae; genus Citrobacter; species Citrobacter sp. Cpo090. Next base: position 172,041 of record NZ_JAOWHK010000035.1, read on the forward strand.
TGTCGGTTTCGACTCCATCAATGACCGTCCGATGGCCGAAGAACTGTCCAAACTGCTGAGCAAGCAGAACGAACAGAACCTGCTGCCGAAAACCATTCTGTACTGCCTGAACCCGCGTGATAACGAAGTGCTGGGCACCATGATCGGTAACTTCCAGGGCGAAGGCATGCCGGGCAAGATGCAGTTCGGGTCCGGCTGGTGGTTCAACGATCAGAAAGACGGGATGGAACGTCAGATGACGCAGCTGGCCCAGCTCGGTTTGCTGAGCCGCTTCGTCGGCATGCTGACCGATAGCCGCAGCTTCCTGTCATACACGCGCCATGAATACTTCCGCCGCATTCTGTGCCAGATGATTGGCCGTTGGGTTGCTGCAGGTGAAGCACCGGCAGATATCCAGTTGCTGGGTGAAATGGTCAGAAATATTTGCTTTAACAATGCGCGTGATTACTTCGCCATTGAACTGAACTAAGGCCCGGGTGAAGGTATGCAATACATTAAGATCCATGCGCTGGATAACGTCGCGGTAGCGCTTGCTGATTTGGCTGAAGGAACCGAAGTCACCGTTGATGGGCAGGCGGTAACCCTGCGTCAGGCGGTCTCTCGTGGCCATAAATTTGCTTTACGCGATATTGCGAAAGGCGAAAACGTCATTAAATACGGTTTGCCAATTGGCCATACGCTGGTGGACGTTGCGGCGGGTGAGCATATTCATGCTCACAACACGCGCACCAATCTGAGCGACCTGGACACGTATAGCTACCAACCTGATTTTCAGGCGGAAGTTGCACAACCGGCGGATCGCGATGTGCAGATCTACCGTCGTGCCAACGGTGACGTCGGCGTGCGCAACGAACTGTGGATCCTGCCGACGGTAGGCTGCGTTAACGCCATGGCGCGCCAGATGCAGAACCGTTTCCTGAAAGAGACTAACGACGCCGAAGGAATCGACGGCGTGCATCTCTTCAGCCACACCTACGGCTGTTCACAGCTCGGCGACGACCACATTAACACCCGCACCATGCTGCAAAACATGGTGCGTCACCCGAATGCGGGGGCGGTGCTGGTGGTCGGCCTTGGTTGTGAAAACAACCAGGTTGATGCCTTCCGCGAAACCTTAGGCGAGTACGATCCTGAGCGCGTTCACTTCATGGTCTGCCAACATCAGGAAGACGAAGTGGAAGCGGGGATTGAACATCTTCACCAGTTGTACAACGTGATGCGTAACGATAAGCGTGAGCCGGGTAAACTGGGTGAGCTGAAGTTTGGTCTGGAATGCGGCGGCTCTGACGGCCTGTCCGGTATTACCGCCAACCCGATGCTGGGGCGTTTTTCTGACTACGTGATTGCCAACGGCGGCACCACCGTACTGACCGAAGTACCGGAAATGTTCGGCGCCGAGCAGCTGCTGATGGACCACTGCCGCGATGAAGAAACGTTCGGCAAGCTGGTCACCATGGTCAATGACTTCAAGCAGTACTTCATTGCCCACGACCAGCCGATCTACGAGAACCCATCGCCGGGCAACAAAGCGGGCGGTATCACCACGCTGGAAGATAAATCTCTGGGCTGCACGCAAAAAGCGGGCTCCAGCCAGGTGGTGGACGTACTGCGCTACGGTGAACGCCTGAAAACACACGGTCTGAACCTGCTGAGCGCGCCGGGTAACGATGCGGTGGCGACCAGTGCCCTAGCGGGCGCGGGCTGCCATATGGTGCTGTTCAGTACCGGTCGTGGTACGCCGTACGGTGGTTTTGTACCGACGGTGAAAATTGCCACCAACAGCGAGCTGGCAGCGAAGAAAAAGCACTGGATCGACTTTGACGCTGGACAGCTAATTCATGGTAAAGCGATGCCTCAACTGCTGAGCGAGTTTGTCGATACGATCGTTGAGTTCGCCAACGGCAAGCAAACCTGCAATGAGCGGAATGATTTTAGAGAGTTAGCGATATTTAAAAGCGGCGTAACGTTGTAGTAAATACCTGATGGTGCCTGCATACAGGTCTGCGCAAACCGTAGGCCTGATAAGCACAGCGCCATCAGGCACAAACCGTTGCCGGATGGCGGCGAACTCGCCTTATCCGGCCTACGAGATAGAATTGGGGTTGCTTGCATGACCGCGTATTGGCTGGCCCAGGGCGTAGGTGTCATCGCCTTTCTGATCGGTATTACCACCTTTTTTAATCGCGATGAGCGCCGCTTCCGGCTGCAACTCGCTGTCTATAGCGCCACCATTGGGGTGCATTTTTTCCTGATGGGCGCCTGGCCTGCGGGAATGAGCGCCGAGCTTAATACCATCCGCACACTCGTCTCGATGCATACCCGCAAACTGTGGGTGATGGCCGTTTTTATTATCCTCACCCTGGTTCTCGGACTGGCGAAATTACAGCATGCGATGGAGCTGTTGCCGATAGTCGGCACGCTGGCCAGCACCTGGGCGCTGTTCCGCTGCCAGGGATTAACCGTACGCTGCGTAATGTGGTGTGCAACCGCCTGTTGGGTTATCCATAATTTCTGGCTGGGATCGATTGGCGGGACGATGATCGAAGGGAGTTTTCTGGTGATGAACGGCCTGAATATTATTCGCTTCCGGCGGATGCAAAAACGCGGAATTGATCCGTTCAAAATTGAAAAAAGCGTACAAGAAAAGAACCCCTCCGCCCGATGACGGAGGGGAACAGCGATTAGCCGCGCAGGGCGCTATTTGCCAGACGCTCGTCTTCAGCCTGGCAGGCCGCAGCGGTAAACAGGACGTCTGTAGAAGAGTTCAGCGCCGTTTCACAGGAATCCTGCAATACGCCGATGATAAAGCCAACGGCTACCACCTGCATGGCGATATCATTCGGGATACCGAACATATTACATGCCAACGGGATCAGCAGCAGAGAACCGCCCGCCACGCCCGATGCACCGCAGGCACACAGCGAAGCCACCACGCTCAGTAACAGCGCCGTTGGTAAATCAACCGGAATACCCAGTGTATTCACCGCCGCCAGCGTCAGTACGGTAATGGTGATCGCCGCGCCAGCCATATTGATGGTGGCGCCCAGCGGGATAGACACCGAATAGGTATCACGATCCAGATTCAGCTTCTCACACAGCGCCATGTTCACCGGAATGTTTGCTGCGGAACTGCGGGTAAAGAAGGCATACACGCCACTTTCACGCAGACAGGCCAGTACCAGCGGATACGGGTTACGGCGAATTTTCCAGAAGACCAGCAGCGGGTTGACCACAAACGCCACCAGCAGCATACAGCCTACCAGAACGGTGAGCAGTTGGGCGTAGCCCCAGAGCGTAGCAAAACCGGTGGTTGCCAGCGTAGAGGAGACCAGACCAAAGATACCGATTGGCGCGAAACGAATGACCAGCTTCACCATAAAGGTGACGGCGTTGGACATATCATTGACCAGATTTTTGGTCGTTTCATTGCCGTGGCGCAGCGCAAAGCCCAGACCGACGGCCCATACCAGAATGCCGATATAGTTGGCGTTCAGCAGGGCATCAATTGGGTTAGAAACCATGCTCATCAGCAGGCTACGCATCACTTCAACAATGCCGGATGGCGGCACAATATCGCTGGCGCTGCTGGAAAGATGCAGCGTGGATGGGAAGGCGAAGCTGAAGACAACGGCCGCTAACGCTGCGGAAAATGTTCCGAGCAGGTAGAGGAACAGAATGGGGCGGATATTGGTTTTTTGCCCGTGCTGGTGGTTGGCGATAGAAGCCATTACCAGCATCAGAACCAAAATTGGCGCGACGGCTTTTAATGCGCCGACGAACAGCGTACCCAGCAAACCAACGGCCTCTGCCGCAGGTTTTGACACCAGTGCCAGTAAAATCCCCAGTACCAAACCGATCAAAATTTGTTTAACCAGGCTCCCTTGCGCCAAACGCGAGAATAGCCCCGATGAACGTTGCGTAGTCATGTCGTGATCCTTTCATTGTGTTGTTGCCTTACCTTTGTGCGTTCTGTTGACGCATCTTTCTGGATGGGGCAAATGTTTGCATGGCTGAGTATAAGGAAAGAACGGGGTTCTGGAAGCGAAATATCCCGGATTCCGCGTTGAGATCATATTTTATAACTTTAACTTAACATTATTTTGACATGATAAACAAAAAGCCCGACGCACGCAGTGTGCTGTCGGGCTTTTCAGCTAGCAGATGAAACTTACTGTATTTGCTGCTTTTTATCGTGCTGGTGGTTGACCCACGCGTTAACAACCAGCGTCACAAACAGAATGCCAAATACCACGCCTAACGAGATAGCGATCGGGATATGGTAGAAATCGACGATCAGCATCTTAATACCGATAAACACCAGAATGACCGACAAGCCGTACTTCAGCATGGAGAAACGCTCCGCCACGCCCGCCAGCAGGAAGTACATCGCTCGCAGACCCAAAATAGCAAACAGGTTCGAGGTCAGCACGATGAACGGGTCGGTGGTCACGGCAAAGATAGCCGGAATACTATCGACGGCAAAAATGACATCGCTCAGTTCAACCAGAATCAACACCAGCATCAGCGGCGTGACAAACAGCAGGCCATTTTTACGCACGAAGAACTTTTCATCTTCGATGGTATCGGTCATGCGCAAATGGCCGCGCAACCAGCGCACCAGCGGCCTGTCGCCGATACCGGAGGCATCTTCTTTCGCCAGTGCCATCTTCACGCCGGTAAACAACAGGAACGCGCCGAACACGTACAACAGCCACTCAAACTGGGTGATAAGCCAGCTGCCGGCGAAGATCATGATCGTACGCAGAACAATGGCACCCAGCACGCCATACACCAGTACCCGACGCTGCAACGCAGGCGGCACGGAGAAGTAGCTGAACAGCATCAACCAGACAAAGACGTTATCTACCGCCAGTGATTTTTCGATCAAATAGCCGGTCAGGAACGCCAGCGCCTGCGGATCGGCAACGGCGCGGCCCTGGGTTTCTGCCAGGTACCACCAGAAGGCGGCGTTAAACAGTAACGACAGCGTTACCCAGACGATTGACCAGGCCGCAGCCTGCTTCATTGACATCGTATGCGCGCCACGACGACCCTGCAACAGCAGGTCGATGGCCAGCATAATTACCACTACGACAGCGAAGCCACCCCATAACAACGGTGTGCCGACAGTATTCATTGTATTTCCCCATGCATAAAAAAAACGGCCAACGCCGAATGACGTTAGCCGCTGCTTTTTATGCATAGACCTTGCCATTCGGCAAGGTCTCACTTACAACAACAAAGGAATACGGTGGCGTATTCCTTTGTTATCGCCCGGTGACCGGATGTGGTTTTTCACACATCGTAATGACGATCAACCGACAACGAAGTTACTCCCCTTTGCGGGTTACAAAATATTACAGGCCATGCATTCAGTCAATGGCCTGCAACATTCGTTTTACACACCTTTACGCAGTCAGCGATGTTTCCGCTTCGTCTGCCGGGAAAACCACGCCGGTCTGGCGGCGAATCTCCGTTTGCAGTTTGGCGGTGATACGGCTGACGGCCTGTGCCGGGTGATCCACTTCGCCGGATTCAACCAAATGAGCAAAAGCCTCTGCCTCATACAGCATAGTATTGATGTGCTGAGGCGTCGTCAGATCCTGCGTTTTCCCTCCACGTGGAACGAAGCACACTTTCTGACACTCGGAGATATGCTCGATGACCAGCGATCCCGACTCGCCCTGAATTTCACTGGCTAATACCGAATCGCTTACTTTTGAGTGCTGGAGCGTAACGCTGAAATCACCATAATTCAGCACCACCACGCCGTGGGCATCCACACCGCTTTCCAGCAGGCTGGCGCTGGCCTGAACGCTCTGCGGTTCGCCCCACAGCGCAACCGCCGAGGCCAGGCAGTAAAAACCGATATCCATAATCGAGCCATTGGAGAACGCCGGATTAAACGTGTTTGGGTTTTCACCGTCCAGATAGCGCTGATAGCGCGAGGAGTACTGGCAGTAATTGATAAACGCTTTCCTGATTTTTCCAACTTTTGGGAGCGATTGCTGTAACAGCAGGAAGTTAGGCAGGTAGGCGGTTTTAAACGCTTCAAACAGCACGACCTGATTTTCACGCGCGCAGGTGATAGCGGCTTCAGCTTGCGCCAGGTTTGAGGCCAACGGCTTTTCGCAAATAACATGCTTTTTGTGCCGCAAAAACAGCTCAGTCTGCGGGAAATGCAAAGAGTTTGGACTGGCGATGTAGACGGCGTCGATCGCCTCGCTTTGTGCCATCGCGTCCAGTGAGGTAAACAGATGTTCGACAGGGTAATCGTTGGCGAAGGTCTGCGCCTGCTCAAGGCTACGGGAATAGACTGCGGTTAACTTATATTTGCCGGTTTCATGGGCGGCATCGACAAACTGGCGGGTGATCCAGTTTGTGCCAATTACTGCGAAACGTATCATAAAGGCCTTCAGGCTGCGAAAAGGGATTCTTTCGTCAATTTAGCATGCCCTGAAGACAAAGCCAGTGCGCGACTACGCAGTTTGCTTTAACGATTGTTGCGTTAACCACAGGCGGGTATCGAACTCCAGTTGGTGATACTGAGGCTCCATATGGCAGCACAGCTGGTAAAACGCTTTGTCGTGCTCTTTTTCCTTCAGATGCGCCAGTTCATGAACGACGATCATACGCAAAAAGGGTTCGGGGGCATTGCGAAACACGGTGGCGACGCGGATCTCCGCTTTGGCTTTGAGCTTACCGCCCTGCACGCGAGAAACGGCGGTATGCAGCCCCAACGCATTCTTCAGAACGTGGATCTTGCTGTCATACATGACTTTATTCAGCGGCGGGGCGTTACGCAGAAACTGATTTTTCAGATCCTGAGTATATTGCCAGAGCGCTTTGTCGGTCGCGAAGTCATGCGTACCCTGATAGCGCTTCTCCAGCACTGCGCCCAGGCGCTGCTCAGCAATCAGCGTTCTCACTTGAGAAAGCAAATGTTCCGGGTAGCCCTGGAGGTAAGTTAGTTGGTTCATTCATGTCCACGCAAATCATAAAAGTGTATACTCACGCACCCTTTTCAGGGATACGCCGAAATTTTACCATTCAGGAGGGCCGATGAGCCACATAGACAACGGTTTCCGTTCGCTGTCACTTAAACGTTTCCCGGAAACGGATGACGTTAACCCGCTGCTGGCGTGGGAAGCTGCAGATGAATATCTGCTGCAACAGCTGGACGATACCGAGATTAGCGGCCCGGTGCTGATCCTGAATGATACCTTCGGCGCGCTGGGCTGTGCGCTGGCGGAACATACGCCGTACAGCATTGGCGACTCCTATCTCAGCGAGCTTGCCACGCGCGAGAACCTGCGTCACAACGACATTGCCGAGTCGAGCGTCAAGTTCCTCGACAGTACCGCTGATTATCCGCAGGCGCCGGGCGTGGTGCTGATTAAGCTGCCAAAAACCATGGCGCTGCTGGAGCAGCAACTGCGCGCCCTGCGCGAAGTGGTAACGCCAGAAACGCGCATCATCGCCGGGGCAAAAGCGCGTGATGTACATACCTCGACGCTGGAACTGTTTGAAAAAGTGCTGGGTTCAACCACCACGACGCTGGCGTGGAAAAAAGCCCGTTTGATCAACTGTACGTTCAGCAAACCTGAGCTGGCCGCTGCCTCACAAACGCTAAGCTGGAAGCTGGAAGGTACCGACTGGACTATTCATAACCACGCCAACGTCTTCTCCCGTACCGGGCTGGATATCGGCGCGCGCTTTTTTATCGAGCATCTGCCGGAAAACCTCGAAGGGGAGATTGTTGACCTCGGCTGCGGTAACGGTGTTATCGGTATGACGCTGCTGGCGAAGAACCCGGAAGCCAGCGTGGTATTTGTTGATGAATCGCCGATGGCGGTGGCTTCAAGCCGTTTGAACGTGGAAAGCAACATGCCTGAAGCGTTGGATCGCTGCGAGTTTATGATTAACAACGCGCTGTCTGGCGTCGAACCTTTCCGCTTTAACGCCGTGCTGTGCAACCCACCGTTCCATCAGAAGCATGCGCTGACGGATAACATTGCCTGGGAAATGTTCCACCACGCCCGCCGCTGCCTGAAAATCAACGGCGAGTTGTACATTGTGGCTAACCGTCACCTCGACTACTTCCACAAACTGAAGAAGATTTTCGGCAACTGCGAAACCATCGCTACCAATAATAAATTCGTGGTGCTAAAAGCGGTCAAAACCGGTCGCCGCCGCTAATTGCGTGTGCCGGATGGCGGCTAACGCCTTATCCGGCACACGAAAAACATGACGTTATATTTCCAGCGCCAGTCGGGTGCCCTGCGCAATAGCGCGTCGGGCATCCAGTTCCATCGCCACATCGCAGCCGCCGATCAGATGCACCGTTTTACCTGCCGCGTGCAGCGGATCGACCAGTTCACGGCGCGGCTCTTGTCCGGCGCAAATCACCACGTTATCCACGTTAAAGATCACCGGTTCGCCGTTCAACACAACGTGTAACCCATCATCATCAATCTTCTGATAGCTGACTGCCGGGATCATTTTCACGCCGCGTGAGAGCAGGGTGGCGCGATGGATCCAGCCCGTCGTTTTACCTAAACCTTGTCCCGGTTTGCTGGCTTTGCGCTGCAGCATCACTATCTGGCGCGGGCTGCGGGATAAGTGCGGACCTTCCGGGCGTAAGCCGCCGGGCTGTTGCAGGCTGGTGTCGATCCCCCATTCTACGCAGAACTCCGCAATGTTCTGGCTGGTGGGGTCACCGGGCTGACTCAGATACATTGCAGTATCAAAACCGATCCCGCCGCAGCCCACGATCGCCACGCGTTTACCCACCGGCGTTTTATCGCGCAGAACGTCGAGATAGCTCAGCACTTTAGGATGATCGATCCCCTCGATCGGCGGCATGCGTGGCTCGATCCCGCTGGCAAGGATCACTTCGTCGAAGGTGTGCAGATCGTGTGCGCTGACAAAGTGATTCAGCTTCAGCGTCACGCCAGTCACGTCGATCATCCGGCGGTAGTAGCGCAGGGTTTCATAGAATTCTTCTTTGCCGGGGATCTGTTTGGCGATATTAAACTGCCCGCCAATCTCGCCATGTGCGTCAAACAGCGTCACGTGATGCCCGCGCGCTGCGGCATTTATGGCGAAGGCGAGGCCCGCAGGACCCGCGCCAACAACCGCCAGATTTTTCGGCACAGCTGCCGCAACGATCGGCATTTTGGTTTCATGGCAGGCGCGCGGATTGACCAGGCAAGAGGTGACTTTGCCGACGAAGATCTGATCCAGACAGGCCTGGTTACAGCCGATACAGGTATTGATCTCATCCGCTCGTCCGCTTTGCGCTTTTGACAGCAGTTCGGCATCGGCGAGGAACGGTCGGGCCATTGACACCATATCGGCATCCCCACGGGCCAGAATGTCGTCGGCGACCTGGGGATCGTTAATGCGGTTGGTGGTGACCAGTGGGATTGTCACATGCCCTTTCAGCTTACGCGTCACCCAACTAAACGCGCCGCGGGGTACCGGGGTAGCGATAGTGGGAATACGCGCCTCATGCCAGCCAATACCGGTGTTAATAATGGTGGCCCCGGCGGCTTCTATCGCCTGCGCCAGTTGGATGGTTTCGTCGAAGGTTCCGCCGTTTTCCACCAGATCGAGCATAGACAGGCGAAAGATAATAATAAAGTCATTCCCGGCACGCTGGCGTACCGCTCGCACCACCTCAACGGCAAAACGCATGCGGTTGGCATACTCACCGCCCCATTGGTCATCGCGCTGGTTGGTACGCAGCGTCAGGAATTCGTTGATGAGATACCCTTCCGACCCCATCACTTCCACGCCATCGTAGCCCGCTTCCCGCGCCAACTGTGCGCAGTGGGCAAAATCTTCAATCAACTGCAGCACTTCATCGTGTGTTAATTCATGTGGCGTAAAGCGGTTAATGGGGGCCTGAATGGCAGAAGGTGCCACCAGGTGCGGCTGGTAGCTGTAACGTCCGGTGTGCAGGATTTGCAGTGCGATTTTGCCGCCTTCATCATGCACTGCATCGGTAATGACGCGATGGTGTGCAAGCTGGCTGGTGTCATTGAGCATCGCGCCGCCTTCCATCCCTACACCGGAAAGCGCAGGCGCAATGCCTCCGCTCACAATCAAAGCCACACCGTGACGGGCGCGCTCGGCGTAGAACGCGGCCAGCCGTTCTGCACCGTCGGGATATTCCTCCAGCCCGGTATGCATTGAACCCATCAGCACGCGGTTTTTAAGCGTGGTGAAGCCTAAATCGAGCGGAGCGAACAGCGACGGATAGCTCATAAAGGTGTCCAGTATGTAAAATTATTGTTATGTGGTCGGATGAGTTAATAATTTAGCCGTCGCTGCGTAAAAGGGAAAAGGGGAATGCCGTGATTGTGATGGGATTCAAAAAAGGAGTGGGGCCGGAGAATGAATTTGCCGGATATCGGCGCAAGCACCTAATCCGGCCTGTGAAAATGTGTCCTTTGCAGGCCGGATAAGCGAAGCTCCATCCGGCGTTATGTCACAGATTACTGTTTTTTAAGAAAATCGTTATACAGCATATAGAGATGCGCCGCGCTCCAGGAGAAGTTCGGTGCGCCCTGCTGTGCGCCGGTCAATGGGTTATAGTTTTCCTGAATCGGACCGTCAGCGGTGAGGCCTTTGGCGTGGCTGAAGAAGGTATCCGCCAGTTTTAACGCGTCATCGCGATAGCCGTAACGCTCCATCCCTTTTAGTCCGAACCAGAACTGATCCACCCAGACGCGCCCGCGCCAGTATATATCCGCACCAAAGGCCGGGTTGGTCAGCGCCGCCGTACCAAGTGGGACAAAGGTGTTGAACTCTTTAGGGTCGAGCATCACCTTAACCACCGCGTCCGCATGGGACTGCGTTGCCGCGCCGTTAAACAGCGGCGACCAGCCCTCCGGCCCTTTGCCACGTTCGACGATCGGTTTACCCGCACAGCCGTTTGCCAGCGGGGTTTCTTCAATCCTGACGTCATAAAAGAATTGGGTGTCAGGGTCGAACATGCAGGTATTGATGTAATCCGCGAGTTTTTGCGCCAGCTGGCGGTAGCGTTGCGCCTCTTCATGTTTGCCGAGAAGGGGCGCCATCTGCGCCAGATAATGGTTGTCGCTGTACATGTAGCTGGCCTGATCGACTGATTCCTGCAACAGCGAGTAACCCAGCAAATCACCGTCTTTACTGCGGTTTTCGGCAAATTTCACCACCCAGTCGCTGCGTTTACCGCCGCCCGCGACGTATTTATCCAGTTGATCTTTATCGATAAAACCAAAGACTGCCGCATCGTCGCGACCGGACTCCCACGAGGCGGCAACCTGCGCTGGGATCTCCAGGCTGTCATACTGGCCCTTATCGATCACGGTGGCGTAGTTGTTAAGCCCGGAGAGCGTTTCTTCCTTGTCGCCTTTTTTCACCGTAAACAACATTTCGCCGCGGTCGGTATTGTGGGCTTTATCGCGGGTAGCGCCGTATTCCGGCACGCCGTTGCCGTTATGATCGCGGTTACGCAACCACCAGTCGTGATAAGCAACCAGCTTTGGATACATCTCTTCGAGCCAGGCCTTGTCTTTGGTGACGTTGTAGACCTCCATCACCGACCAGGCCGCCAGGCTGGGCTTGGTGTTGCGCTCGTTCCAGTTACCACCGTCGCCGCCGCGTTCCGGGCTGAGATTCCAGGCAATCAGGTCGGGAATGAATCCGGCATCCTGCGGGCGAACCGGGTCGCCGGGTTTAACCTGCCATGAAAAGACGGCGCGAATATTCTCTTTGGCGATCTCCGGGTTAAAGTGCGCCATGGCGAAGGCTTGCTTCCAGGTGTCCCACGGCCAGGTTTGGTTGCCGGAGAACCAGCGGCCGGTGACCGATGGCGTCACGGTATTGTGTTTTACCACACCGCCTGGCGAGCGCCAGTTACCGTTCAGCGTTTCAATCGCTTTTACCGCGACACGGGTTTGTTCCGTTGTGGCATCCGGGTTGGTTAAGCCTTTTTGCAGATAATCTGCCCAGCGCTTTTGTGATGCAGCAAGATACCAGGCCGGGCGCGCCAGAATATCGCGGATCTGTGGCTGCTCTTTCGCGACATCCTCGTCGGTAAGCAGGTGAGAATAAGTAGTATAAATAGTCGTCGAGCCGTTGATATGGGCCTTCCCCGTGAAGCGATGACCGTTAACCGTGGTTTTCATGGAGACGGATTTATGCACCTGATACTCCGACTCACCGGAGGTGAGCAGATCCCAGGTTGAGCGCACTTTGCCAAAGGTGACTTTCAGGCCATTATGAGTGGCGGTGATTTTGCGCTGATAGCCAGGAAATTCGCCATCAATGGTTTTATCCGACAGCGCTTTTCCCTCTTTGGCTTCCAGTTTTTCCAGCAGCTCGCCGTCCCACACCAGATCCAGCGGTGTATTACTGGTGATTTTGGTTTCCAGCAGCGAGGTGCGCGGACTGGCAAAACGCAGCGTCATCTCTATTTGCACATGCTTGGATGACAGCTTTTGCACCAGCGCGCCGGGAATGCTGTAGGCCTCAAGCGCGAAATCGACCTTTTTACCGTGCTGGTACACCGTCAGACGGTCAAAATTATTGGCCATAAAGTTGATGTACTCTTCGGTCAGCAACGCCACGCCTGGAAAACCACCCATCGTTGCAGGGCCGTCCGGGAGCAAATGACCGTGCCAGGCGCCGAGATCGAAAAAGGGATTAAAGCGCTGGTGGTCGTCGTGATCGTAGTCATGCATGTAGCCCGGCGCACCGGTGCGATTAATGATGTTTTTAAAGTCGTTAGCACTGGCGGCATGTGCGGAGAAGTTCATCAGCAGGATGCAGGCCAGCGGCGTAAGAATAGGTTTCATGTTCATGGTATTCCGGTCCTTGTTACCAATAGAAATATTGCATCAGGAAGATTTGGTCGCTCGGGTCGCCGGATGCATTCTGCATATAGAACCGACTGTCGAAGGCGGTAGCGAAACGGCCGCCGCCGTATTCATACCAGATACCAAACTGCATAAAGGAAGTGGTTTCGTCCTCGGCGCGATCTGGTCGGTGTTTGGCGTAGCTATAAGCGGTGGAGAGGTAAACGCCTTTTAGCGCTTCATACATCGCGCTGACCATGTAGCCGGTTTCGGTGCCGGACACATCCAGTCCGTCGGCTCGGCCCGTGTGGTGCCAGGCGCGGGCGGCGAAGTTGGGCGAAAGGATGCCGGTCAGGAACAGTTGTCCGGTACCGTCAGTTATCTCCAGGCCGTTCATCCAGGTTACGCCTTCGGTCAGGTCGTACTGGATATAGCCGTTCATCATGGCCGGATAGGTATATTTATCGTCGTAACGATCGTATTTACCAAAGTGCAGCCAGGCTTTGCTCTCGTCGTGGTGTCCGGCGGGCGTTGCTGTCACGCTGTAGCGCAAAGGACCGGTCAGGTTTTGCACCTTAATGGCGGTCATGATGTCGCGAGTGTTGGGAATGACGTAGCCCAGGTCTGGAGTGAAATCCCCCCACCATTGCAGGTCATCCAGCGAAGAGTCCTGGCGCAGGCTGAGCATCAGTTCCGTTCCGTCATTGGTACGATAACCGCCGTAAAAGCGGTTGATCCCGCCCTCGAACCCGCCCCAGCTATGGTCAGGAACCCAGGCATTGCCCTGATGGTCGGCCTGCACGGTCCAGCCCTCGCCGTAGATCAGACCAAACCACGAGCCGTGTTTTATCTCCAGGCCACCTTCTATATAGGTACCATCACTGTATTTATGTTTGTCTTGTCCTTCTAAATCCATATATCCCCCCATACCCAATTCGCCATAAAAGCGAAATGAGGGGGAAGATATTTCTGGCGTGTTCGTGTCGTCGTGTTCTGCAGGGCGAACTTCTTCTGCACCCAGAGAGGAGACGCAGAAAAAGGGCAGGGCAATAATTGCCCTGCAACAATGGCTAATGTTTTTCATGCTTCGATCCTAAGCAAATAAAATATAATTTTTATCGTTATAGCCTTGGCGAATATTGTTTATTGTTATTTTGTTTTAGTCATTAATTGATATCTGAAGCAGGAGCTGCCTCAATAGCTTTTTCTTCTTTGGTTAGCCCTTTGATGTATTTACTGTATTTCCACCAGGCAAAACCGAGGAAAATCACAATCCCACCGACGTTATAGAAAATAATGGTTATGATGTTACCGCCGGTCGGGAAGGTAGAGGCGATAAATCCGATGGTGAAAAGAACAATCAGCATCGACACCACAACAATGCCGGTTTTTTGCGAACCCATTCGGAAGTCGCGCGGTAAGTGGTCCAGTTTTGCACGCAGATTCAGGTAAGCCAGCATAATAAACAGCGGCGGCAGCATCGAGGCGGCGGCGGTCATGTTGATGATGGTGTTCATTAAATCCTGCACGGTATTGGAGCCGAGCGTCGGGATAATCATCAGCGGGATAACGATCAGGAACTGGATCCATGCTGCACGGGCCGGGACGCCGTTTTCATTCAGTTCGACGGTTTTTTTACCGAAAATACCCGCCGGAATTTCAGAGAAGAAGATCTTCACCGGCGTTGCGGTCCACATCAGCAGGGAGCCGAACATCGCGGTAAAGGAGACCAGGCCGACGAAGCGGTTAACGACCAGCTCCGGCAGGCCAAAATATGCCGCCAGACCGTGGAATACCTGCACCGATCCGCCGGTAAACTTCAGCTCTTTGCTGCTGACGAAGACGTTGATCAGCACCGAGGAAATGGAATAGAGCACGCCGATAAAAATCCCGGCAATGATAATGACCTTCACGAACGATTTGGAGCCGCCCTTGACGTCGTTGACGTACACCGCCACCGACTCCGCGCCGCCTGCTGCCATAAAGATCCAGGTGGTGATACCGAGGAATGCCCAGTTAAAATTCGGGATCATTGCGTCTACGGTGATAGGGTCAGCAGGCTGTACGCCGCCGACCAGCGCTGTACCTGCCAGTAAAATGTAGGACAGCGTCAGCAGCAGCATCAACGTGGAGGTGACCGAGGTAATCGGCCCTAGCATTTTTGCGCCATTGGTCGAAACCCAGGTGGAGAAGGCAAACAGCACCATACTTAACACGGTAGTCGCGAACGGCGTCAGAATGTATTCGTAGCCTAAAAAAGCATATGAGGCGTAGGCAATAACGCGGGGCAAAAGCGAGGTAAAAAAGAACAGGTTAACGAACCAGTAGGTGTAGGCGGTAATAAATGCCCAACGCCCACCCAGCGAACTTTTTACCCATGCGTAGACACCGGCTTCGGAGTTTTTATTCAGCGAAACAAATTCGGCGATGATTAAACAGAACGGAATAAAGTAGAAAATCGTCGCGAGGAAAAACATCGGTGCGGATGCCAGACCAAGCTCAATATTATTGTTGATTACATTATTAAAACTATAAACCGCGGCAAAGGTGAGTGAAAGTAAGCCGAACTTGCCGATGGTATTACGTTTGGTATCAGACATAGCACATCTCCGATTCCTGATTATTATAGGGTACTGGCGGCGCAACGTCGGCGCCGCCTGTGTTTTTATTTATTATGAAAATAACCATCTTCGATGGTGACTTTGAGTACGACTTTTTTCACTGCGTTATTACAAATAAAACGATAGGCTTCGTGGTTGTCACAAATAACCATTTGTCCTTCATGCACTTCGACGGTTTTTCCACAACCTTTCAGATATTCGCGATCGGTTTCATCGCGATAATATTCAACCACCTGGAGATCCTCTTTGGCGGCATACTCTATTTTTTGCTGTCCTTGCAGGTAGTAATGGATCTCAAAATAACGACGGTGACCCGTAAACAGCGCATCGGTCGCGGAATCTGTTTCCACGCGGTAGCTCAGGGAATCACCGATCGAGTGGGCGACGCCAGGCTGAATATTGTCAATATTTTCAATAGCCTCAACGCAGCGTTGCCATTTCCGACCCGAAGCATAGCGTTGCTGGAACTGCTCTAAGTTGTCGATGATCCTCATTTTGTATTCTCGCTGTGCATATTCGTGGAAAAGAACCCGGTGCCAAAGGCGCGGTTGGCGGTGGTTTGGGCGCCAGATTCGCTGCCGGAAACCGGCAACAACGTGAAGCCGTAGCTGAATGACGTAAACCAGACGCGCCAGGAATCGAGCACCTCACTCCCCCACGAATTGGAACCTAAGCCCAACAACTGGTGATCCACATTCAGGGTGATGTCATCGCTACGTTGCAGCGCGTTGCAGTGCTGTGCGGCAAAGATATTTTCTGGCGTATAACGCCAGGCGCTCAGGTTGACAGGGCGCTGCGGAACCACCAGCAGACCGTTGCCGTGGCGGTTGGTTAGCGTTGCCCAGCGCACGTCCTGACGATTGCCGTTGTTTTGCGGGAACGGATAGTTTTCGAACATCTCATCCACGCTGCTGCGCCAGATGTCGATGATGTTAGCCTGCTGGCTATCGGCATAGTTTTCACCGGGACCACGTCCGTAATACGCCACCTGGCCCAAATCACCGTTGATGCCCATCGTGAAGCCGATGCACGGAATGATGTCCCGGTACTCGCCGTAAGGCTGGCCAGAAAGTTCCACATTCAGCTGACCGTCCGCGGCAATGCGCCAGCGATAGGTGCAACGCATGCCGAAATCGAATACCGGCGGGGCGATAATGGTCTGGCTGGTTATCAGCAGCGCATCATCGGTTTGCTCAAGGGTAAACTCGCGCAGATGCTCCTGCATAATCTGTAAATGATTCGGCTGCCAGAGGCCTTCAAACTCTTGCTTGTGGTTATCAATGGTCGGTTTGAAGAAATTAATCTTCGGCTCGCGGGTAATCAGCTCTTCACCATTGACGTTCCAGGCGATCGGTTTACCGGTCAGCTTTGAGAAGGTCAGATGGAAGTTATAACCGCGAACGGTGCAGCTCTGGCGGCTGTCTTCCAGCGTCAGAGGGTTGGCGTTTTGCAGGCTAAACGGTACGGTAGTCGCCGTTCTGGCCTTCAGTGGGAACTGATACGTCGCGATGTGATGCCCGGCTTCGCTGTATGGCGTGCGGGAATCTTTCGTCACGATAACGTTGAGGAATGCTTCGCGCGCATCCAGCTCCGGCAGTACGCATTGCAGCAGCGCGTCGCTGTTGGGAGGAACGTCGCGCAGTTTTATCTGTTGAGCAGAGAGCGTATCTCCTTCGGCGCGAACCTCAATATGCAAGGTGTAATCGTCAAGGGTGGTGAACCACAGTTTGTTTTCTACCCGCAGCTCACCGCGGGCCAAATCCTGTGCGCGCACTTTCACTGGCGCAATTACCTGCTTGTACTCTTTCAGCCCTGGGCCTGGGGTTTGATCGGAATAAATCAGGCCATCAAGGCAGAAGTTGTAGTTGTTCGGATAGTCGCCGTAGTCGCCGCCATAGTTGTACCAGACGTTGCCGTCGTCATCTTTGGCCTGAATCCCGTGATCGCACCACTCCCAGACATAGTGTCCCTGAATGCAATCATGCTGATAGAAGACGTTCTGATATTCCGTTAACCCACCGGGACCGTTGCCCATGGCGTGAGCATACTCGCAGATGATGCGTGGCTTAGGATGCGGATATTCACCAAACTCATTCATCAGCGGCACGCGGGTGTACATAGTGGAGATGATATCCACCACTTCGGCGTCACGATCTTCTTCGTAATGGATCAGACGCGAGTCATCCAGCGCTTTCGCAGCGTGATACATGGCACGAATGTTACAGCCGTATCCGGATTCATTGCCGAGCGACCAGATGATGATCGACGGGTGGTTTTTCTGCGCATGGACGTGGCGCACGATGCGCTCAACGTAGACATTTTCCCACAGCGGATCGTCGGTGATCCGGCTGATATCGCCGATATTGGCGAAGCCGTGAGATTCAACGTCAGTTTCGGCCATCACGAACAGGCCGTAGATATCGCACAATTCATAGAAGCGCGGATCGTTCGGGTAATGGGCGGTACGTACGGAGTTGATGTTGTGCTGCTTCATTAACAGCAGATCTTTTTCAACGCGATCCATACCGACCGCGCGGCCCTTAAGATGATCGTTATCGTGGCGGTTAACGCCATGCAGCATCACGTAGCGGTTATTGATGTAAAACAGACCGTCGCGAACTTTGATATCGCGAAACCCAACGCGCTGTGGCACGACTTCAAGAATATTGCCGCTGGCATCTTTCAGCGTCATCACCAGATGGTAGAGATACGGCGATTCCGCCGACCACTGCTGCGGCGCGCTAACCTTGAAATGAAAAGCGGTCTGCGTTTGTTTATCCACCTTCAGGGTGTTAATCACACCGCTATGCAGCGCCTTCTCACCGTCAAACAGGGTGTATTCGAGCGATGCTATCGCTGGCGTTGCGGCCAGGTTTTCCAGCGCAATGTCGCAGGAGAGGGTGGCGTCGCGATAGTCATCATCGAACTCGGTGCGAACGGTAAAATCCTGAATGTGGGTCGCCTGTTTGCCGACCAGATAGACGTCGCGGAAAATTCCCGCCGACCACCACATGTCCTGGTCTTCAACGTAGGTGGAATCAGCCCATTGCATTACGCGAACGCACAGCAGGTTGTCACCAGTGCGCACCATTGCGCTGATATCAAATTCGGCCGTCAGGCGACTGCCTTTACTGAAGCCAACGTACTGACCATTCACGTAAACTTCGAAGTAGGTTTCTACGCCATCAAACTTAATCAGCGTCTGTTTGCCCTGCCAGCCTTCGCTGAGGGTGAAAATGCGCTGATAGGCCCCGGTGGGGTTATTGGTCGGAACGTAGGGGACATCAATCGGGAAAGGAAAACCTTCGTCGGTATACTGCAGCTTACCGTGTCCTTCCATCTGCCACATGCCGGGGACGGTGATGCTGCCCCAGTCGCTCATAAACTGCGACGTAAAGTCTTCCGGCACCTGCAGTGGATGCTCAAAGAACTGAAAATTCCACTGACCGCTTAGCAGCTGAAAGAGGCTGCTGGTTTCGCGGGCAAACGAGCGAGCCTGCGCAACGGAGTCGTAAGAGAAAAAGTATGCGCGTGGCGCCAGTCGATTTTCGTGGGTGAGCTGAATGTTTTCCCAGCGATTCATAAGGCCTCCCGGTGGAGAAAAATCGGAACCATTCATTGTAATGGTGAGTAAGTGTAATTGATGGTGGTTTTAGTAAAAGTTTTACTAAAATATAGCGGGCGAGGTGATTTACTTTAACTGGATCACGAAATTAATTCGGACACGGAAAATAATGCATGACAATGCGCGCCCGGCATCAGAAGAAACCGGGCGGGTTAACAGAGGGTTTTAGCGGGTGGTGCCGCGCAGTTTCAGCTTGCTGGGAACAAAAACCAGTAGGGGAAGCGCACGCCCGTCGCGGGCTTTCTCAAACAGCAGGTTGACGCCCTGACTGCCCATCATTTCTGAATGGATGCGAACGGTGGAAAGCGGAGGAAAGGTGAAACGCGCCGTTGGGATATCATTAACGCTAATCAGCGAAATATCCTGCGGAATGTTCAGTCCACGCTCGTGGATGGCGCGCAAAACGCCAATAGCTATCGAGTCTGAAGCCACAAACAGGGCGCTGGGATAGTCGGGTTTTGCCAGCATTTCTTTAGCCAGTTCATAGCCTGATGAACTGGAGAAACCGCCGCGATAGATGTCCTTTTCAGAAACGACCTGCTGCAGACGACCGTATTCGACAAACGCGGCTTCGCGGATATCGGCCTTGCCCGGCTGGTCTTCGCCGCCGATGAAGCCAATGCGGGTGACGCCCTGGGCAATGAAGAAGTCGATGCTCTCTTTACTGATGCGGGCCAGATCGATATCGACGGCGTCATATTCGCTGCCGGATTCATGGAAATCGATAAAGCAGATGTTGTCGGTAAGCGCTGTTGCCGCCTCGCGCAGAGCGGGAGAAGGCTTGCCGACAATAAGGATGCCGGTAATGTGTTTGGTCTCCGGCAGCCCGCTGTGTTCATAGCAGTTGGTCAGTTCGATTCCTAGCTTCTCACACTGGGTTTCAATCCCATGGCGGATCGCGAGGTAGTAAGGATCGTTGATTTCCAAATCCTGCTGATAGCTGTAGAGCGCCAGAATATGCTGGGGGCCGAGCGCGCTGGTCTGGTTCTTACGGGCGCTGCTGGTTTTGTACTCCAGCTTTTCCGCGATCTCCAGAATGCGATGCTTAGTCTCTTCTTTTACATTCAGCGTGGGGTCATCGTTTAAAACCCGGGACACTGTCGCCAGGGACACGCCAGCTTCGATTGCGATGTCTTTAAGTGTTGCCATGTTTGCCTTTTCCCTGAGTTACCTGCGCATTGTAAATGAAGTGCTTATCTATTCATCTGTTTTCAGTAAAAAAAGCATGTTTAATTGACATGCTCGGGGTAAAACTGGGCTTTCAGAGTGTGATGAGTACGTCATTTTCCTGCTTTTGAGAACAATGCCCGGAAAATATTTTGCTAGTATTTAGTAAAATTTTACCAAAGGAGAAAACAATGGATACCGTCGCATTTGCTGATTTTGCCCGAATGGAAATACGTGTTGGAAAAATCGCACACGTAAAGCGCCATGACAATGCCGATAAGCTGTATATCGTACAGGTAGATGTGGGAGAGCGTACGCTGCAAACCGTGACCAGCCTGGTGCCTTACTACAGTGAAGAGGAGCTGATGGGCAAAACGGTAGTGGTGCTGTGTAACCTGCAGAAGGCCAAAATGCGCGGTGAAGTTTCAGAGTGTATGCTGCTGTGTGCTGAAACGGACGATGGCAGCGAAAGCGTGTTGTTGACGCCAGAACGCCTTATGCCTGCGGGTGTGCGGATTGTTTAAGTTAGGCTAATTGCCGGATGGCGGCTGCGCCTTACCCGGCCTACAAAAGAGTGTCTTTTATAGGCCGGGTAAGGTTGTTACATTTGCTCCACGCTCACCCGTAATGCCGCCAGGGCTTTGCGCGTCGATCGCAATACCAGATCGCATTGCTCGATCGTTAACGTCAACGGCGGTTCGATGCGGATCGTCTTTGCATTGTTCAGCGTGCCGGCAACCAGCACCCGCTGGCGGAACATCTCACTGGCAAAGTTGTAGCCGATTTCATTATCGACAAACTCAATCGCCATCAGCATGCCCTTACCGCGAACATCATGTACCAGGTCCGGGTATTCCCGCGCAAGCTGACGGAAACCATCCAGCAACATATCGCCTTTCTGCTCCGCCTGAGCCGGTAAATTTTGCTCCAGCAGGACGTTAATGGTGGCCAGCGCAGCCGCACAAGCGAGCGGGTTGCCGCCAAACGTGGTGGTATGCAGGAAAGGATTGTCGAACAGGACGGAGAACACCTCTTCGGTGGCAATGGTCGCGCCAATGGGCATCACACCGCCGCCCAACGCTTTGGCCAGACACATAATATCGGGTTGCACGTTTTCGTGTTCGCAGGCGAACATTTTGCCGGTACGCCCCATGCCGGTTTGCACTTCGTCAAGGATCATCAGCGCGCCAAACTCATCGCAAAGTTTACGAACGGCGGTCAAATAGCCTTGTGGAGGCAAGATCACCCCGCCTTCACCCTGGATGGGTTCGAGGATCACGGCTGCGACATCGTCACCGGTCTTTTTACACTCGCTGAGCATGGTGCGCATCGCGTTAATATCGCCAAACGGCACATGACGGAAGCCCGGCAGCAGCGGCATAAAGGGTTTACGGAAGGTAGATTTAGCCGTGGCAGACAGCGCGCCCAGTGATTTACCGTGGAATGCGCCGCTGGTGGCAATAAACGTAAATTTACCACGCGGCGATTGATACGCTTTCGCCAGCTTCAGGGCGGCCTCAACCGACTCGGTCCCGCTGTTACAGAAAAAACTGTATTTCAGTTTACCGGGCGCCAGTGCGGCGAGAGTTTTTGCCAGCATGGCCCGCAGAGGGTCAAGTAACTCCTGGCTGTGCAGAGGTTGTTTCGCGAGTTGATTCTGTACGGCGGAAACCACGACTGGATTACGGTGCCCCACGTTGAAAATTCCAAAACCACCCAGGCAATCGACGAACTCTTGCCCTTGGGTGTCGACAAGCGTATTCAGGCTTCCCGCTTGCCACTCTACGGCTCCGTAATCCCCGCCTGCAGTTACAGATTTTCGATACTCTAAGAACCCCGGATTGACATGCTCCTTGAAGTACTCAATCACCTCTCGGTTTAACGATTTCATTTCCTCATGATCAAGCGTGCGCTTTTCAATGAGATTCAGTGCGTGTGCGCTGCAGGCCAGGGCCGATGCGCTGGAAGGTAACCTGTTCAAAATATGCTCCCGGAGCTCGCGTATCACATGATACTGATTTAAGTATTGCAGGGATTGCGCCATTCCGGCGCGCTTAGCAAAAATCGGGATAAACACCAGGAAACATCTCATTTGCGCAACATTTAATGCCGAGCTTTAACATTTGCTGGCATTTTGCCCAGGTCAGAAGCCTGAAAACAGATCGAAAAAACGCAAATTTGCGCTAAAAATGGGCAATATTTGCACTGTGACGGTGCGCTGGTAGAAGTGACATTGAATAGTTACTGGGCGAAAGTATTTTAAATCAATGGATTAGAATGCGTACAGATTTTGAGGTTTAATCGCAAATTGCGATCTAAATCAAATTTAACAACTAAAGATAAAAAAATTATCGCCGAAATAACATAAGCCGAAAGAGTTAACAACCAGATAACCTGCACAGGACGCAATCATGTCTTCTCATCCCTACGTTAGTCAGCAAAATACACCGCTGGATGATGATATCACCCTCATGTCTACCACCGATTTGCAAAGCTATATCACCCATGCGAACGATACTTTTGTCCAGGTCAGTGGCTATCAGCTGAATGAATTGCTCGATAAGCCGCACAATCAGGTTCGTCATCCGGACATGCCAAAAGCGGCGTTTGCGGATATGTGGTACACCCTGAAGCAGGGCGAGCCATGGAGCGGGATTGTGAAAAACCGGCGTAAGAATGGCGATCACTACTGGGTGAGGGCCAATGCGGTGCCGATGGTGCGGGAAGGACGCGTGACCGGGTATATGTCGATTCGTACCCGGGCAACTGACGAGGAAATTGCGGCGGTAGAGCCTTTATATAAAGCGCTGAATGAAGGACGTTGCAACCGACGTATCCATAAAGGACTGGTGGTACGCAAAGGCTGGCTGGGTAAACTGCCGGCGATGCCGATTCGCTGGCGGGTGCGCGGCGTAATGGCCTTGATGTTTGTCCTGCTAGCGGTCGCATTGCAGCAAATGGGCGCCGAATGGCCGTTACTGTTGATGAGTGCATTGGTGATGCTTTTAGGAACGGCTATTTTCGAATGGCAGATTGTGCGTCCTATTGAGAATGTCACCCGTCAGGCGCTGAAAGTGGCGACCGGTGAACGGAACAGCGTGTCGCATCTTAACCGTAGCGATGAGCTTGGCCTGATGCTGCGAGCAGTGGGCCAGTTGGGACTAATGTGCCGTTGGCTCATCCATGACGTCTCCAGCCAGGTGAGTTGTGTGCGCAGCGACAGCGAAACGCTGGCGAAAGGCAGCGATGATTTAAACAAGCATACGCAGCAGACAGTAGAGAATGTGCAGGAAACGGTGACCACCATGAATCAGATGGCGGCATCGGTGAAACAAAACTCAGAGACCGCCGCCGCGGCTGATAAGCTCTCTATTGCCGCCAGCAGCGCAGCAACGCACGGCGGTGAGGCGATGGATACCGTCATCAAAACCATGGACGATATCGCCAACAGCACCCAGCGGATCGGCACCATTACCACGCTGATTAACGATATTGCCTTCCAGACTAACATTCTGGCTTTGAACGCCGCTGTTGAAGCCGCGCGGGCGGGCGAGCAGGGGAAAGGGTTCGCCGTGGTGGCGGGAGAAGTGCGTCATCTTGCCAGCCGCAGCGCCAGTGCGGCCAATGATATCCGCAAGCTGATTGATGCCAGCGCTGACAAGGTGCAGTCCGGATCTGACCAGGTTCATGCCGCAGGACGCACGATGGACGATATCGTGGCGCAGGTGCAAAACGTCACTCAGCTGATCGCCCAAATCAGCCACTCCACGCTGGAACAATCGGATGGTCTTTCCAGCCTGACCCGCGCGGTGAATGAGCTGAGCAACATTACGCAGAAAAACGCCGAACTGGTTGAAGAGAGTGCGCAGATTTCCGCGATGGTGAAACATCGCGCGGGTCGTCTGGAAGATGCGGTTACGGTGCTGCATTAATACTAAAAATACAGGCGGAACGTCGGGCATACGGGTTCCGCCTGCTGTGCAGATTAATCCAACTGAGTAATATCCAGCGCAGCGCGATCGATAATACCGATGATTTTTTTGATCTGCGCATCGCTGGTATCACCATGATTGACGCGTAGATCCAGCACGGCTTTGAAGTTTTCCAGCGCGCGTTTCATCTGTGGATTTTTGCGTAATTCAAAACCCACGCAGCGGGCTTTAATACGTTCGTGGATATGTTCCAGATGCTCACGGTTTTCATCCAGCCACTGCTGGCCCTGGGTTGTGATCGCAATCTGTTTACGCCCACCTTCCTCGTCGCTGACGGTGATCAGTGCCTGATCCTGCAAGAAATCCAGCGTTGGATAGATAACGCCCGGGCTTGGGGTGTAATTACCCTGAGTCAGAGTTTCAATCGCTTTAATCAGCTCATAGCCGTGGCTGGCGTCGCGGGTTAAGATATCCAGAATCACCAGGCGTAATTCGCCGTGGCCGAAGAACCGCTGACGACGACCGCCGCCGCGACGATGCCCGCAGCCGTGCTCGTGGTGATGATCTTTGTTACAGCCTTCATGGCGATGTTCTTCACCTTTGCAGCAACCTGCATGGTGCTCGTTGTGGCGGCCTTCGTGGTGATGTCCTTCACCCTTGCAGCAGCCTTCGTGTTGGTGCTCTGTGTGCTTGCAGCAACCTTCATGATGGTTTTGCATCATCGTCTCCTGATGTTGTTTAGATATATCTAATTTATATCTAAAAATTATCAGCTTGCAAGTCTATAAAATAATTTTTGTTTAACTCGTTGATTATTAAGTATTTTTATGTGGTTGTGATAGCGGGGTAATCATAACTCAACTATATCAAAAAATTGCTTGCAATCTTTTTGATTAGCAATCATTATCATTTGAAAATGAGTTTAGATATATCTTATTATTTTCACGAAGGCGAAAAAATGACAACAAACACCTCACGCTACCCGCAGCGCGTTCGCAATGAACTTCGCTTTCGGGAACTTACCGTCCTGCGCGTAGAACGCATTAGCGCGGGCTTTCAGCGCATTGTACTGGGCGGTGACGCTCTGGACGGTTTTAGCTCACGCGGCTTTGACGATCATACCAAGGTCTTTTTCCCTGAACCGGGCAGCCACTTTGTACCGCCTGTCGTCACCGATGAAGGCATTGTCTGGGCTGACGGCGTACGTCCGTTATCCCGTGACTACACGCCGTTGTATGACGTAGTGCGCCATGAGCTGGCGCTGGATTTTTATATTCATGACGGTGGCGTGGCAAGTACATGGGCGATGAATGCCTGCGAGGGTGACAAGCTGACAATCGGTGGGCCGCGCGGTTCTTTGGTGGTGCCAGAGGAATATGCGTATCAGGTTTATGTGTGTGATGAATCGGGAATGCCCGCGTTGCGCCGACGCCTGGAGTCGCTCAGCCGTTTAACGGTACGTCCGCACGTCACGGCGCTGGTTAGCGTGCAGGATGCAGCGTACCAGGACTATTTAGCCCATCTCGACGGATTTACCATTCAGTGGTTTATCGGTCATGACGAGCATGCGGTGGATGAACACTTATCGCGGCTATCGGTGCCCGCAGACGATTATTACATCTGGATCACCGGTGAAGGAAAGGTGGTGAAAAACCTGAGTGCTCGCTTTGAAACCGAGGCGTTCGATCAGCAACGGGTTCGCGCAGCGGCTTACTGGCATCAACGTCGTTAATCAGTAATTAGACGGCGGAACGCCAAACGCCTGGCGGAATGCGTAGCTAAATGCCGCGGTGCTTGAATACCCTACGTCGAGCGCCACGGCGGTTACGCTTTTATTTTTCTTCAGCATTAATACGGATTCCAGAATACGCATTTTTTGCTTCCAGACGCTGAAAGGCAATCCGGTTTCTTTTTTGAAATGGCGTGAAAAGGTACGAGCAGACATACCCAGATGCTGCGCCCAGTATTCAACCGAATGCTCCAGTGCAGGGGATTCTTGTATTGTTCGGCATACTTTGGTTAATTCGCGATCCTGCGGCCAGGGTAATACAAAAGCGACTTCCGGGAGTTGCAGAATAATATCGACCAGCACACTAACCAGCTTGCCCTCTTTTGACTGACTATCATAATGGCCTGAAATTGAATTCGTGGCGTAATGAATAAACTCTCTGGCGAAATCACTGATAGCCACTACTTTGCATTCATTGATGCTCTCTTCAAGAAAGCCCGGTTTAATATCCAGATTTTCTAAATACACATCATCTAATGCCCAAACCGCATGCTCCGTATTATTGGGGATCCAGATGCCATAATGCGCCGGGATTATCCAGCACTTACCGGCAACATCAATGCGCATGCTGCCTTTGCGGGCGAAATGAAACTGCATAAATGAGTGTGAATGTTGCGGTACATGGTGGTTGGCTTCCAGGACATAAGAGCGAAAGAATACGTCCTGCGGCAGTTCGGTCATGGAGTTATCCGGGAAGGAGTTCCACTGTTTTTGCGCGAGAGTTTCCATAAATGAATCGTCAATGTTCCCGATGGTGTGTCCGCTGCTCGATAGATCTTGTCCGCGGATCATAATACATACACTCTTTTTTCCATAATAATCTTGCGTAATAATTTTTAGTCCACTTTTGGTAAATACCATGAACTCGCTTTGTTCAGATGCTGTCATCGTCAATGAAACAAATGATAACTGGACCCGAATGGGAAAAGAGCTGCTTTCGCAAGCGGATATCAGAATTAATGGCTCGCGTGCCTGGGACATTCAACTTCATCATACTGGTTTCTTTAAACGGGTATTGCAACAAGGCTCGTTAGGGCTTGGCGAAAGCTATATGGAAGGCTGGTGGGACTGCGAACGGCTCGATATTCTGTTCTGCAAAATCCTGAGAGCAAAACTCGACCAGCAAATGCCGGGAAATCTGAAAGATATTTTACGCATTGCCAGCGCACGCCTGTTTAATTTGCAGTCGCGGAGCCGGGCATGGATCGTCGGTAAAGAACATTATGATATTGGTAACGATCTCTTTGCGCTGATGCTTGATCCGCATATGCAATATTCCTGCGGTTACTGGAAAGATGCGGCCACATTAGAAGATGCGCAAAATGCCAAATTAAAAATGATCTGCGAGAAGCTGCAGCTTAAACCGGGTATGCGTTTACTCGATATCGGTTGTGGCTGGGGCGGGCTGGCGGAATATGCGGCACGTCATTATGGCGTGGCGGTAGAAGGCGTTACCATTTCCAAAGAGCAGCAGAAAATGGCGCAGCAGCGCTGTGAAGGGCTGGACGTTAACATTCTACTGCAGGATTATCGCGATCTTGATAAACACTACGATCGCATTGTGTCCGTGGGGATGTTTGAACATGTCGGGCCGAAAAACTACGACACCTATTTCAGCATCGCCGACCGTTGTTTAAAACCGGACGGACTGTTCCTGCTGCATACTATTGGTAGCAATAAAAAAGGGATGAGCGTCGATCCGTGGATCAATAAATACATTTTCCCGAACGGTTGCTTACCGGCAATTTCCCACATTGCCGAGGCCAGCGAATCACGGTTTGTGATGGAGGACTGGCATAACTTCGGTAGCGATTATGATAAAACGCTGATGGCCTGGCATGAGCGCTTTAATCAGGCCTGGCCGGAGTTGTCATCACGTTATTCCGCCACCTTCAGAAGAATGTTTAATTACTATTTATGCGCCTGCGCCGGGGCTTTCCGCGCCAGAGATATCGAGCTTTGGCAGGTTCTGTTTAGCCGCGGCGTAGAGGGCGGGATCCGCGTTTATCGTTAATGTTCTGCCGGATGGCGGCGCAAGCGCCTTATCCGGCCTACAAAGGTTTGCACTCGTAGGCCTGATAAGCGCAACGCATCAGGCACTTATGGCTTAGCCCAATTCACTCTCTGCCAGCGCTTTAAACACCATCGCGACGGCGTGCGCGCCGGGGTCCATATTTCCGAGCAGGCTTTCGCTGCTGAGATACGATGCGCGACCGGCATTGGCTTTGCTCGATAAACAGGTTCGTTCGGCTCCCGCTTGCGCGGCGTCGAATGCGGCCTGCAAATCTTGCGGTTGTGCGAGCAGCGAAGTCAGGGCCGGTTGCAGTGCATCAATCATGGTGCGATCGCCTTCGTCTGCGCCGCCGTAAAACTTCATCTGCGCCAGTCCCGTATTCAGGGCTTCGGCAACGTTAGCTCCCTGTTCCAGTTTCTGCCCCGCAGCGGTAAAGAAAATAGACATCAACACACCGCTGGAACCACCCATCACCACGGTCAGACGTTCACCAATCAGCGCGAACAGCGTGGCAAGATTATCCAGCGGCAACTGCTGACGATGCAACAGACCGGCAATTTCCCGCGCGCCGGCGGCAAAGGTTGAACCGGTATCGCCATCGCCGACTTTGGCATCCAGCGCATTAAGATGGGTCTCCAGATCGGAAAGGGTTGTGGTGACAAGTTCTACAATCCCGGCCACCAGAGCGTTCGCCGAAGGCTGGAATTCCACGCGTGCGCTACGCTGGGATGACGGTACACAGCTGATTTCACGCGGTGGGACAGGCGTCGGCCAGTTACTGGTTTCCACCTCGGTGAGTAGCGCTTTCTCGATGCTTTCTTCCAGCACGATGGCCGTGAGAGAAAAGCCTTTCATATCCAGCGCGGTGACCAGCGAGGCCGGGCCAATCAGCCAGTCGATACGCGGGTGCAGCGGGCTGCTGGCCAGTTCGCGGGTAATGATGGCCATTTCGGCAACAGAAACGCCGCCAAGATTGTTAATCATCACCGCCAGACGGCCGGTTTCAGGCAGGGCAGCCAGCAGTTTATCCACCATCAGGCTCACCACCTGCGCACTGTTCTGGGTGTCGATAACCGAGGCACCTGGTTCGCCGTGAATGCCCATGCCCAGTTCCGCGTGGCCCGGATGATGACGTGGGGCGGTGTCGGTTTCTTGCGGCAGATGACAGCTTGAAAGCGCAACGCCCAGGCTGAAGGTGTTATTAGCCGCGTACTGCGCTTCACGCAGGACGGTGGCGAGGTTGTAGCCGCGTTCGGCAAAATAGCCTGCGATTTTATGCACCAGGATGGTTCCCGCAATGCCGCGCGGGTGTTTGTTATCCGGCAGGGAGATGTCGTCGCCAGCAATCAGCATTTCAACGTTGTAACCAAGGCGACGGGCTTTTTCGGCGGCAAGACCGAAATTAAGACGGTCACCGGTGTAATTTTTCACGATCAATAAACAGCCCGCCTCACCGGTCACCGCCTGAATGGCGGTCAGTACCGCATCCACGCTCGGGGAGGCGAACACGTCGCCACAGACCGCAGCGGTTAGCATTCCTTTACCGATAAACCCAACGTGCGCGGGTTCGTGCCCTGAACCGCCGCCGGAAATGACCGCCACGTTATTTTTGTTGAGGTCACGACGGACCACGATGCGAATGGCCGGATCGCTTTCCAGACGCGCCAGGTTATTCCACGGGCTGGCGATAATCGTACCGTCGATGACGTCGCTCACAAGATGGGTACGTTGATTAAAAAAGAATTGAGACATAACGGCTCCTTGAGGTTGAGTGTAAGACAAACCCCCGGAAGCATGGTCATGGTGCGGAGGCGATAGAGAGATTCTGGCGAAGTCAGCACGGAAAAAAACAACGTTAAAATGAGTTTCATTACGGAACGTTGTTGTCGTTTTTTGTTCCGAAATGAAACTTAAAAGAACGAGGAACGACCACAATGCGAGCTTGCTCGACTTTTTTCTCTCGCGTTGAATGCAGGTCAAACGGCACTGTCAGCTTTTTTTTGTCGTTTTTTTGGCAAGCAAGTGGGTAAAAGAGAAAGTGAGATTCGTCTGTGCCGGAGATTTGGCGGTAAATGAACGGATCGGGATCGCAAACCTTATATTTTTTATGGATAAGCGTTCCAATATGGAACATGTGTCGTTTTTATCTGTTTCATATCAGAACAAAAAGACGAAAGATTTTTTTGTGCACGCCTCGCCATACAGTTATTGCATCGCTCCGGTATCTCCCGTTTTCGCCGTCAGCATCAGGCCAAACAGGTTAACGCCAGGGCTCACCATGTAAAAACATGTACTTATTTGAGGATGAAAGGAATGCTAAAAGTTATTCAATCTCCAGCCAAATATCTCCAGGGTCCTGACGCTTCCACCTTGTTTGGTCAATACGCTAAAAATCTGGCGGACAGCTTTTTCGTGATTGCGGATGACTTCGTGATGAAGCTGGCGGGAGAGAAAGTACTCAACGGCCTGCACAGCCACGATATTAGCTGCCATGCGGAGCGCTTTAACGGTGAATGTAGCCATGTTGAAATTAATCGCCTTATTGCCATTCTGAAACAGCACGGTTGCCGCGGTGTGGTTGGGATTGGCGGTGGGAAAACGCTGGATACCGCCAAAGCGATTGGCTACTACCAGAAGTTGCCGGTGGTGGTGATCCCGACTATCGCGTCTACCGATGCGCCAACCAGCGCGCTGTCCGTTATCTATACCGAAGCCGGTGAGTTTGAAGAGTATCTGATCTACCCGAAAAACCCGGATATGGTGGTGATGGACACTGCAATCATTGCCAAAGCGCCGGTACGTCTGCTGGTGGCCGGGATGGGCGATGCGCTCTCGACCTGGTTTGAAGCGAAAGCCTGTTATGACGCCAGAGCGACCAGCATGGCGGGCGGACAGTCCACCGTGGCGGCGCTGAGCCTGGCGCGCCTGTGCTATGATACCCTGCTGGCGGAAGGTGAGAAGGCACGCTTTGCCGCGCAGGCTGGCGTGGTGACCGATGCGCTGGAACGTATTGTCGAAGCCAACACTTACCTCAGCGGTATCGGCTTTGAAAGCAGCGGTCTGGCAGGGGCGCATGCGATCCACAACGGCTTTACGATTCTGGAAGAGTGTCACCATTTGTACCACGGTGAAAAAGTCGCCTTTGGTACGCTGGCGCAACTGGTGCTGCAAAACAGCCCGATGGAAGAGATCGAAACCGTGCTGAATTTCTGTCAGAAAGTAGGCCTGCCGGTAACGTTAGCGGAAATGGGCGTGAAAGAAGACGTTGACGGCAAGATCATGGCGGTGGCGAAAGCGACCTGTGCAGAAGGTGAAACCATCCACAATATGCCGTTCCCGGTAACGCCTGAAAGCGTACATGCCGCTATTTTGACGGCAGATCTGCTGGGACAGCAGTGGCTGGCGCGTTAATCAGTCGTCGGTAGGTTTTATCCGGCATCTTCTCCCCTCTGACAGTCTCTGCCGGAGGGGTTGTCTATGGTTAAACAGCGGAAAGGGATATGACGGCGCACACGCATAGCATCGGGAAGGAAGTCTCTTC
The DNA here is from genome assembly GCF_030332665.1 of Citrobacter sp. Cpo090. NCBI lineage: Bacteria > Pseudomonadati > Pseudomonadota > Gammaproteobacteria > Enterobacterales > Enterobacteriaceae > Citrobacter > Citrobacter sp. Cpo090. Next base: position 203,578 of record NZ_JAOWHK010000035.1, read on the forward strand.
AGTCATTGCCCAGTCATGGCATCGTTGCAGCAAGTTTATGCAGCGGGAAACCTGGCAGGTGCCGCATCAGGCGCAGGGGCTGACCTTTGAGTCGATTTGTCGTCGCAAGACGGCGTTGCTGACGATTGCTCAGGCTGCGCTGGAAGATGCCTGGGAGTTTATGGATGGCCGCCCGTGCGCGCTGCTGATTCTGGATGAATCAGCCTGTATTCTCAGCCGTTGCGGCGATCCGCAGACGGTGGAACAGTTGGCGGAGCTTGGGTTTCGTGACGGCAGCTACTGTGCAGAAAGCATCATTGGCAGTTGTGCCCTGTCGCTGGCGACGATGCCGGGCCAGCCGACAAAAACCTCTGGCGATCAGCATTTTAAGCAGGCGCTGCATCCGTGGTCGTTCTGCTCGACGCCGGTCTTCGATAACCATGGTCGACTGTTTGGCTCCATCTCGCTGTGCTGTCTGGTGGAACATGAGTGCGTTTCTGATTTATCCCTGACGCTGGCGATTGCCAGAGAAGTCGGCAACTCTTTGCTGACCGACAGCCTGCTGGCTGAATCCAACCGCCATCTGAACCAGATGTACGGGCTGCTGGAGAGTATGGATGATGGTGTGATGGCCTGGAACGAACAGGGCGTATTGCAGTTCCTCAATGCGCGTGCGGCGCTGCTTTTGCATCTCGACGCGCAGGCCAGTCAGGGGAAAAACATTCACGATCTGCTCAATCTCCCCATGCTGCTGCGCCGGGCGATCAAACATGCCCGCGGTCTGAATCACGTCGAAGTTACCTTTGAAAGCCAGCATCAGTTTGTTGATGCCGTCATCACCCTGAAACCGATTGTTGAGGAGCAGGGCAACAGCTTTATCCTGCTGCTGCATCCGGTGGAGCAAATGCGCCAATTGATGACCAGTCAGCTCGGCAAGGTGAGCCACACTTTTGAGCAGATGTCGACTGACGATCCGGAAACCCGCCGCTTGATCCATTTTGGACGCCAGGCGGCGAGGGGGAGTTTCCCGATCCTGCTGTGCGGGGAAGAGGGTGTTGGTAAGGAGCTGCTGAGTCAGGCCATTCACAATGAAAGTGAGCGCGCTAGCGGGCCGTATATCGCCGTGAACTGTCAGCTGTATGCCAACAGCGTGCTGGGGCAGGATTTTATGGGTAGTGCGCCTACCGACGATGAAAATGGCCGATTGAGCCGTCTTGAACTGGCGAACGGCGGCACGCTGTTTCTGGAAAAAATTGAATATCTGGCGCCGGAGCTGCAATCCGCGTTGTTACAGGTGATCAAGCAGGGGGTATTAACCCGCCTGGATGCCCGTCGGCTGATTCCGGTGGATGTCAAAGTGATCGCCACCACCACGGTTGATCTCGCCAATCTGGTGGAGCAAAACCGCTTTAGCCGTCAGCTGTATTACGCGCTGCACTCTTTTGAGATAGTGATCCCACCGCTGCGGGCGCGGCGCAGTAGTATTCCCTCGCTGATTTATACGCGGCTGAATAGCCTGAAAAAACGCTTTTCATCCAGCCTGAAGATCGACGACGACGCGCTGGCGCAACTGGTGGCCTATTCGTGGCCGGGCAATGACTTTGAGCTGAACAGCATTATCGAAAACATCGCCATCAGCAGTGATAACGGCCATATTCGGCTGAGCAATCTACCGGATTATCTGTTTGCCGAACGTCCTGGTCTGGAGACAGCGTCTTCACTGCTGCCAGCCAGCCTGACCTTTACCGCTATCGAAAAAGAGGCGATTATCCATGCTGCCCGCGTCACCAGTGGACGCGTACAGGAGATGTCGCAACTGTTGAATATTGGTCGCACCACCCTGTGGCGTAAGATGAAGCAGTACGACATTGATGCCAGCCAGTTTAAGCGCAAGCATCTGGACTAGTTTCTTCAATTCTCGCCATCGAGAACAGCGCGTCTGACAGTCGGTTGATATAACGCCTGGGTTCATCGCGTAACGTTAGCGTTCTGCTCATCGCGATGAGGATCCGCTCCAGTCGACGTGTCAGAGTTCGCGCAACGTGTAGCTGTGCCGATGGCAGATTTTTCCCCGGAATAACAAACTCTTTGAGCGGGCCGCTTTGCGCCATATTGCGGTCAATAAGCTGCTCCAACGCCTGAATATCCTCTTCGCCAATACGCTGTTGTAAGCGAGCGAGTCCTTTCTCATCGCTGGCGAGTTCCGCACCCAGTACAAACAGCATCTTCTGTATGGCGTGCAGATCCTGACGTAGCCCGGTCTGACGCGTGCTGGCATAGCAGACGCCAAGCTGAGAAATCAGTTCGTCCACCGTGCCATAGGACTCAACGCGGATGTCGTCTTTGTCGATACGGCTGCCGCCAAACAGCGCGGTCGTGCCTTTATCGCCGGTTCGGGTATAGATGCGGTACATTTATTTTATCTCGCTGAAGGGAAGTACTTTAACCAGTTGACCGGCATTGGCGCCTAGCGTGCGGAGCTGGGCTGCTCCGGCACGGGTATGCCCACGGATCAGCGCCCGATCCTCGGGCAACTGAGCGTGTGTTAACGCAATATCACCCGTGGCGTTAAGACCGAGACCGACACGTAGCGTTGAGCTTTTGGCCGCAAGTTTGCTCAATGCCAGCGCGCAGTCATGCTCGTCGCAACAGATTGCCCGGCAAGGGACGCCTTGCTCTTCCAGTCCCCAGCACAGCTCATCAAGCACGCGGGTCTCCTGCCAGCGTGAGTGATAAAACAGATGTACGCCCGGTGATGAAAGTGACATTGCCCCCCCTGTACTATCAGAATGCCTGACGGAAGATCTCGGCAATTTCTTTCTCGTTCCCTTTGCGCGGGTTAGAGAAGGCGTTGCCGTCCTTCAGCGCCATTTCCGCCATATACGGGAAATCGGCTTCTTTGACGCCCAGATCGCGCAGATGTTGCGGAATGCCGATGTCAGCGGAGAGACGGGCAATGGCGTGAATGGCCAGTTCGGCGGCATCCATGGTGGAAAGTCCGTCAGTGTTTTCGCCCATAAATTCTGCGATATCGGCAAATTTTTCCGGGTTAGCGATCAGGTTATAGCGTGCCACGTGCGGGAGCAGTACGGCATTTGCCACGCCGTGTGGCATGTCGTACAGACCGCCAAGCTGATGCGCCATTGCGTGAACGTAGCCGAGGTTGGCGTTGTTGAAAGCCATACCCGCCAGCAGAGAAGCGTAAGCCATGTTCTCGCGAGCTTTCAGGTTACTGCCCAGCGCTACGGCCTGACGCAAGTTGCGTGCGATCAGGCGAATAGCCTGAATAGCGGCGGCGTCGGTGACCGGGTTGGCATCTTTGGAAATATAGGCTTCCACGGCGTGGGTCAGGGCGTCCATCCCGGTTGCGGCGGTCAGCGGGGCGGGTTTGCCGAGCATCAGCAGCGGATCGTTAATGGAGACAGACGGCAGGTTGCGCCAGCTGACAATCACAAATTTCACTTTAGTTTTGGTATTGGTCAGCACGCAGTGGCGGGTGACTTCGCTGGCGGTACCGGCAGTGGTATTCACGGCAACGATAGGCGGCAGCGGGTTGGTCAGGGTTTCAATCCCGGCATAGCTGTAGAGATCGCCTTCGTGGGTCGCCGCGATGCCGATGCCTTTACCGCAGTCATGCGGGCTACCGCCGCCAACAGTAACGATGATATCGCAATGCTCTTTGCGAAAGACTTCCAGACCGTCGCGCACGTTGGTGTCTTTAGGGTTGGGCTCAACACCGTCAAAAACCACCACATCAATATCGGCCTCACGCAGATGGGCGAGGGTTTTATCTACTGCACCGTCTTTAATGGCCCGCAGACCTTTATCAGTAACCAGCAGCGCTTTTTTACCGCCTAACAGTTTGCAGCGTTCGCCGACAACGGAAATAGCATTGGGGCCAAAGAAGTTCACATTTGGCACCAGGTAATCAAACATACGATAGCTCATAATATACCTTCTTAGATTTAAATTATAATTCAGAGAAACAATTCAGTGCGGTTTCTGCTAATAATTTGTCTTGTTCGACGGTGCCGCCGCTAACGCCAACGGCACCAATTAATTTACCGTTTAATATGACAGGTAAGCCGCCGCCAAAAATAACAATGCGTTGTTGGTTGGTAAGCTGCAAACCATATAGCGAAGCACCCGGTTGTACCGCGTCGGTAATTTCATGGGTACCCTGGCGCAGGCAGCAGGCGGTATATGCTTTATTAAGAGAGATATCACAGCTGGTGACAAACGCATCGTCCATGCGTTGCATTAGCAGCGTATTCCCGCCGTGATCCACCACGGAAAAGACCACCGGAACGTTGATCTCAAGCGCTTTAGCCTCAACGGCCAGTGCCATTTTTTTTGCAGCCGCCAGCGTAATGGTGGCAATTTGTTGGCTCTTATTCACAGTCTCTCCTGAAAATATTGTAGGGCTGAGGTCACGAAACAAATCGCGCAACAGCTATTTTTATCATTGGCTTTACCTTATTTTCTCGCCGCACGTTATTAAGTCAATAGGTCGAAAATTTCAAAGATATTAAATTCACCTTCCCGCTTTTGCATTTATTGATAATGATCATTTAACCTCGTCACAATTCACGATGGATATTCCTGAATTGCGTTTCAATATGAAACGATGCGTTTTTATTAGGTGCCAAATTGGAACGAAATTAATTTTATTTTTTTATTGTTCTGCTCATTTAGAGTTCGCCCATTGCTGATGAAAGGCGAATGCCGGGTGTTGTGTCCCCGGCAATATGGCCCGGCGTCCCTATTTTTTACCTTTTGAGTCCATAAATCATGAGAAGATCAAAACGATTCGAAGTGCTTGCGAAGCGGCCTGTAAATCAGGATGGGCTGATTGGTGAATGGCCTGAAGAGGGGCTGATCGCCATGGAAAGCCCCTACGATCCAGCGTCGTCGGTGAAGGTGGAAAATGGTCGTATTGTTGAGCTGGACGGTAAGAGCCGCGCCGAGTTCGACATGATCGACCGTTTCATTGCCGACTACGCGATCAACGTGGCCGAGGCTGAGCGCGCCATGCAACTCGACGCGCTGGAGATCGCCAGAATGCTGGTGGATATCCACGTCAGTCGGGAAGAGATTATTGCCATTACCACCGCCATCACCCCGGCGAAAGCGGTGGAAGTGATGGCGCAAATGAACGTGGTGGAAATGATGATGGCGCTGCAAAAAATGCGCGCCAGACGCACGCCCTCCAACCAGTGCCACGTAACCAACCTGAAAGACAACCCGGTACAGATTGCCGCCGATGCCGCTGAAGCGGGGATCCGCGGCTTTTCCGAGCAGGAAACGACGGTCGGGATCGCCCGCTACGCGCCATTTAACGCCCTGGCGCTGCTGGTGGGTTCCCAGTGCGGTCGTCCTGGTGTGCTGACGCAATGTTCCGTTGAAGAGGCTACGGAGCTGGAGCTGGGCATGCGTGGGCTAACCAGCTACGCCGAAACGGTGTCGGTGTATGGCACAGAATCGGTGTTTACCGATGGCGATGACACGCCGTGGTCCAAAGCGTTTCTCGCCTCGGCTTATGCGTCGCGTGGCCTGAAGATGCGCTACACCTCCGGCACCGGCTCGGAAGCGCTGATGGGCTATTCCGAAAGTAAATCGATGCTTTATCTGGAGTCGCGCTGCATTTTTATCACTAAAGGCGCGGGCGTACAGGGGCTGCAAAACGGCGCGGTCAGCTGTATCGGCATGACCGGCGCTGTGCCTTCGGGGATCCGCGCGGTGCTGGCGGAAAACCTGATTGCCTCAATGCTTGACCTTGAAGTGGCCTCCGCCAATGACCAGACCTTTTCCCACTCCGATATTCGCCGTACTGCCCGCACCCTGATGCAGATGCTGCCGGGCACCGACTTTATTTTCTCCGGTTATAGCGCGGTACCCAACTACGACAACATGTTTGCCGGGTCGAACTTCGACGCTGAAGACTTCGATGATTACAACATTCTGCAACGCGATCTGATGGTTGACGGCGGTCTGCGTCCGGTGACTGAAGAAGAAACCATCGCTATTCGCAATAAGGCCGCACGCGCCATTCAGGCGGTGTTCCGCGAACTGGGCCTGCCGCTGATTAGCGATGAAGAAGTCGAAGCCGCTACTTATGCTCACGGCAGCAAAGATATGCCCGCGCGCAATGTGGTGGAGGATTTAGCTGCCGTGGAAGAGATGATGAAGCGCAATATCACCGGGCTGGATATCGTCGGCGCGTTGAGTTGTAGCGGCTTCGAAGATATCGCCAGCAATATCCTTAACATGCTGAGGCAGCGCGTCACCGGGGATTACCTGCAAACGTCGGCCATTCTGGATCGCCAGTTCGACGTCGTCAGCGCCGTCAACGACATCAATGATTATCAGGGACCAGGTACCGGCTATCGCATCAGTGCCGAACGCTGGGCGGAAATTAAAAATATTGCGGGCGTGGTTCAGCCCAGCTCGATCGAATAAGGCGGAACACTGTGGAATGCACAACTGAACGTAAGCCGGTTTTCACCTTACAGGTGAGCGAAGGCGAGGCGGCTAACGCGGATGAACGCGTGGATGAGGTGGTGATTGGCGTCGGCCCGGCCTTTGATAAGCATCAGCATAAAACCTTGATTGATATGCCGCACAACGCGATTTTGAAAGAGCTGGTTGCTGGCATCGAAGAAGAGGGGTTACATGCGCGGGTCGTGAGGATCCTGCGCACCTCGGATGTTTCTTTTATGGCATGGGATGCGGCAAATCTCAGCGGCTCAGGCATCGGGATTGGTATCCAGTCGAAAGGAACTACGGTGATTCATCAGCGCGATCTGCTGCCGCTAAGTAACCTGGAACTGTTTTCTCAGGCTCCGCTGCTGACGCTGGAAACCTATCGTCAGATTGGTAAAAACGCCGCGCGCTATGCACGTAAAGAGTCGCCTTCTCCGGTGCCAGTGGTCAATGACCAGATGGTGCGCCCTAAATTTATGGCCAAGGCCGCGCTGTTTCATATCAAAGAAACCAAACACGTGGTGCAGGATGCTGCGCCCGTCACGTTGCATATTGCACTGGTAAGGGAATGACCATGAACGACAACATCATGACCGCGCAGGATTACCCATTAGCCACTCGCTGCCCGGAGAAAATCCAGACGCCTACAGGTAAGCCGCTAACCGACATTACTCTTGAGAATGTGCTGGCGGGCCGCGTAGGACCGCAGGATGTGCGTATTTCTCAGCAAACGCTGGAGTACCAGGCGCAGATTGCCGAACAGATGCAGCGTCATGCCGTTGCGCGCAATTTTCGTCGTGCGGCAGAGCTGATTGCGATCCCGGATGCCCGCATTCTGGAGATCTACAACGCGCTGCGACCGTTTCGCTCTTCGTTCGCCGAGTTGCAGGCCATTGCCGATGAGCTGGAACACACCTGGCATGCCACGGTGAACGCCGGGTTTGTCCGCGAATCGGCAGAGGTATACCAGCAGAGAAATAAGCTGCGTAAAGGCAGCCAGTGACGGAGGCAGCATGCCGTTAATTGCAGGGATTGATATCGGCAACGCCACCACCGAAGTGGCGTTGGCGCAGGATGGCCGGTTTATCGCCAGCGGGATTGTCGCCACGACTGGTATGAAAGGCACGCGGGATAATATCGCCGGGGTGGTGGCCTCCCTGCAGCAGGCACTGGATAAAACGCCGTGGTCGCTGCAGGACGTGGCGAAAATCTGCATCAACGAGGCCGCACCGGTGATTGGCGATGTGGCGATGGAAACCATCACTGAAACCATCATTACTGAATCAACGATGATTGGCCATAACCCGCAAACGCCCGGCGGCGTTGGTGTGGGCATGGGAACCACCATCGCCGTGGAGAAGCTGGCAGCGTTGAGCGAGGATCGATTTGCTCAGGGCTGGATCCCGTTGGTGGACGAGGAGATGGATTTCCTTGAGGCGGTTTGGTTTATCAATGAAGCGCTGGATCGCGGCATCAACGTAGTGGCGGCCATCCTGAAAAAGGATGATGGCGTGCTGGTGAATAATCGCCTGCATCGGCCAATACCGGTGGTTGATGAAGTCACTCTGCTGGAGAAGGTGCCGGAAGGCGTGCTGGCGGCGGTGGAAGTGGCGGCCCCGGGACAGGTAGTGCGGGTGCTGTCGAATCCTTACGGCATCGCGACCTTCTTTGCCCTGACCCCTGAGGAAACGCAAACTATCGTCCCTATCGCCAGGGCGCTGATTGGCAACCGTTCCGCTGTGGTGCTGAAAACCCCGCAGGGCGATGTGCGATCAAGAGTGATCCCAGCGGGTAAGATCTTTATCCGTGGTGAAAAGCGTGGCGGTGAAGCCGACGTAGCACAAGGCGCGCAGGCCATTATGCAGGCGATGAGCGCCTGCGCGCCCGTGTGCGATATTCGTGGTGAAGCTGGTACGCACGCAGGCGGCATGCTGGAGCGGGTGCGAAAGGTGATGGCCTCGCTGACCGGTCATGACATGAACACGGTGCATATTCAGGATCTGCTAGCGGTCGATACATTTATTCCGCGCAAGGTGCAGGGCGGCATCGCCGGAGAGTGTTCAATGGAGAACGCCGTGGGTATTGCGGCGATGGTGAAGGCCGATCGTTTACAGATGCAGGCCATCGCCAGTGAGCTGAGCGCCCGGTTAAACACTCTGGTTGAGGTTGGCGGCGTGGAGGCCAATATGGCTGTAGCGGGGGCGTTAACAACGCCCGGATGCGCCGCACCGCTGGCGATCCTAGACTTAGGCGCAGGATCTACCGATGCCGCCGTCATCAATAGCGACGGCGTAGTGAAAGCGGTTCATCTGGCCGGTGCGGGGAATATGGTCAGCCTGTTGATTCAAACTGAGCTGGGCTTAAGCGATGCCTTTCTGGCGGAGGAAATTAAAAAATACCCGCTGGCAAAAGTGGAGAGCCTGTTTAGCATTCGCCATGAGAATGGCGTGGTAGAGTTTTTCCGCGAACCGCTCAGCCCGTCGGTGTTTGCCAAAGTGGTGTATCTGAAAGACGGTGAGCTGATCCCGGTAGATAACCAGACCTCGCTGGAAAAAATCCGTCTGGTGCGCCGACAGGCCAAAGAGAAGGTTTTTGTGACCAACTGCCTGCGCGCGTTACGCCAGGTGTCACCCGGTGGCTCTATTCGCGATATGACGTTTGTGGTGCTGGTGGGCGGTTCTTCGCTGGATTTCGAAATCCCGCAGATGATCACCGACGCGCTGGCGCATTACGGCGTTGTCGCCGGGCAGGGCAATATTCGAGGAACCGAAGGGCCGCGTAATGCGGTGGCAACCGGGCTGGTTTTAGCCGGAGAAGCCAAAAAATAGCGCAGAAAACAGCCGCGCAAGCGTTTAGCTGCGGGGTAAGTCAAATAAAGGCGATGTTCTCTTTGATATCCCGGCGGAGTTGGGTACATAGTATAAACGTGTCTCTCACGTGGTTAATTTTAAGGATAAGAGCATGCCAACAGCAATTGAGAAAGCATTGGATTTTATTGGTGGTATGAACACTTCGGCGTCAGTACCCCATTCAATGGATGAAAGCACCGCTAAGGGAATCTTAAAGTATTTGCATGACTTAGGTGTGCCAGCGAGTCCGGAAGTTGTGATGGCACGGGGTGAGCAAGAGGGATGGAATCCCGAGTTCACGAAAAAAGTGGCCGGATGGGCAGAAAAAGTCGCCTCCGGTAACCGCATCCTTATCAAGAACCCAGAGTATTTTTCAACCTATATGCAGGAGCAGCTCAAAGAGCTAGTGTGAGCTGACTATCGAATCAAACTCTAACGGACGTTTCCATCTCTGGATGGCGGCGTCCAAAAGCGCCGCCTCTAGTCTGATTAACCCCGATTGCCAACCGGGTGCGTAACTCTATATCTTAAAAATAACCACGCTTTTATTATCTGGTTAAACCTCTGACGATCTCCATTTCATAAAATACGCCATTTCGTTTTGTCCTTCTGGACAAAATAAAAATATGAACATAATCAGCTCAGCGGTGCCTGCAAAATCGTTGTGATCGCAGCGCAACCTGCTCTGGGCGGCGTCCGCTCACCAACACGAAGTGTGTTTTTATACTTTCCCGACTGGAATCATCGTTTTTTCATGAATGTGTCACTATAGCTAAAAGCCTCAATTACGAATGTCTCATTATTGAGCCATCCGTTACCTCAGGAATATATCTATGTCTGCTAAAACGCTGTATGAAAAATTAGTTGAATCGCATACCGTTCGGGAACTTGATAACGAAGGGCATGTTTTACTTTATATCGATCGTTCGATACTCAATGAATATACCAGTCCACAGGCATTTAGCGGGTTAAGGGAACAAGGACGGTCGGTACGGCATCCGGAAGCCTTTCTGCTGAATGTTGATCATGTTAATCCTACCCGACCGCAACGGGATGTCTTAATGACCGATCCGGGAGGACAGCTACAGGTTGATTACTTTCGGGAAAATGCCGCTGACTTTGGCATCACATTATTTGATGTGCTGGATCCGCGTCAGGGGATTGAACACGTGGTTGCTCATGAACAAGGGCTAGTGATGCCTGGCATGGTGATCGCCGCCGGGGATAGTCACACGACAACCTACGGTGCATTTGGCGCGCTGGGCTTTGGTATCGGGACGTCGGAAATTGAACATCTGCTGGCCACGCAGACGCTGGTTTACCGCAAGCTCAAAACCATGCGCGTAAGCGTTCAGGGAGAGCTACCTTTCGCCTGTTCCGCAAAAGATATTGTTCTTGAATTGCTTGAACGTATTGGCGCTGATGGCGCGACCGGATATGCCATTGAATTTGAGGGGGAGGCCATCAGCGCGTTGAGCGTTGAAGGACGAATGACGCTCTGCAACATGGCGGTAGAAGCGGGGGCGCGTGGTGCCATTATTGCGCCGGATAAAAAGGTTTTTGACTATATCTACGGTAAACCGCAAATGCCTGTAGGTGAACTCTGGCAGCAGGCATTGCTGGAATGGTCACAGTTGAGCAGCGATGCTGATGCGGTATTTGATAAGACGGTGGCGATCAACTGCCATGATCTTGAGCCTAAAGTCACCTGGGGAATCAGTCCGGATCAAACGGGTTCCATCACCGGACGTGTCCCTTTTCCGGAACAGGAAACCAATCCGCTTAAACGCCTGGCGCTTGAGAAGGCCCTTCAATACATGGGATTAACGGCTGGCATGTTGCTGAAAGATATTCGTATCTCACACGCTTTTATTGGTTCATGCACAAATGGTCGCATTGAGGATTTGCGTGCCGTTGCGAAGGTGCTTGAAGGGCGAAAAATCGCCAGCCATGTTCGCGGGATCATTGTGCCCGGTTCAACCATGGTCAGACGCCAGGCGGAAGAAGAAGGGCTGGCGAAAATCTTTATTGCTGCCGGTTTTGAATGGCGGCAGTCGGGTTGCTCAATGTGCCTTGCGATGAATGAAGATGTGTTGTCGTCCGGCGATCGCTGTGCATCAGGTACGAACCGTAATTTCCCTGGACGACAGGGCGCTGGAGCAAGAACGCATTTGATGAGCCCGGCGATGGTTGCGGCGGCGGCGGTAGCAGGGTATCTGGTCGATGTTCGGTCATTACTTCAGGCAGGGGAATAAGATGGATACATTTAAGCAAATTAGCGGGCGAATTGCGCCAATGCTGGAACCGAATATCGACACCGATGTGATTATGCCAAAACAGTTCCTGAAAGGGATCGATCGCCAGGGGCTGGATAAAGGAGTGTTTTTCGATCGTCGCTTTATGGCTGGCGGCCAACCAAATCCTGATTTTATTCTGAACATGCCGGGCTGGCAGAGCGCGACATTCCTGCTGGTTGGCCCCAATTTTGGCTGTGGATCGAGTCGCGAGCACGCCGTATGGGGATTAAAACAACTGGGAGTACGGGGGCTGATAGGTAGCACATTTGCAGGCATTTTCGATGATAACTGCCAACGCAACGGGATCCTCACGGTCTCATTAGATGAACCTGCTTTGGCGCGCCTGGCGCAGCTTGCCGCGAGTGTTGATACCAATGCTATCACTGTTTCACTCGATCGCTGCGAAATTACGGCGGCAGAGGAAACGATCCCCTTTGTGATCAGTGAACTCAAACGGGAGATGCTGGTCGCAGGCGAAGATTCGATAGCCTGGACATTGCAATATTTGCCGGAGATTGAAAATTTTGAGGCGCAGCATTACGCATGTCGCCCATGGTTAAGTGTCCGGTATCCGCATGCGGATAAGAAAAGAGATGGCGATGAACCGGGTGCAATGTCGGGCAAGCAATGAAGGCAGGAGAAAGTGATGAGTACACTGATTGAATGCGGCGCTTCTCCGTTTATTCCGGGGTTTGTACTCAAGGATGTTCGTCTGGAAAATGGTCTGACGATAAGAGTGGCTATCGGAGGCAGCGGTTCACCTTTGGTACTGCTACATGGGCATCCGCAGAATCATACAACATGGCGGAAAGTCGCACCGATATTGGCGCAAAATCATACAGTCATTTTGCCGGATTTGCGTGGCTATGGCGACAGCGATAAACCAACGAGCGATCCGGCGCATCGTACCTATTCAAAGCGCACCATGGCGCAGGATATTGTCATGTTAATGGACGCGCTCGGCTTTTCCCGTTTTGCCTTCGTAGGGCACGATCGTGGCGGACGCGTAGGACACAGGCTCGCGCTGGATTATCCGGATCGTGTGACCTGTTGTACTTTTATCGACATTGCTCCAACCGCGACGATGTACGCCTTAACCGATAAATCCTTTGCTACGCGTTACTTCTGGTGGTTTTTCCTGATTCAACCTTTCCCGTTACCTGAAACGATGATTGCGCACGATCCGGCATTTTTTCTGCGTAAGCATATTTCGGGTCAGCTAAAAATTGAGGGCGCGACCTCGCAGGAAGCATTCAATGAATACCTGCGCTGTTACCAGAACCCTGAAATGATCCACGCGATCTGTGAGGACTACCGGGCTGCTGCGACGATTGATTTGGACGATGATGCCGCAGATACGTCGGCGCGTATCCGGTGCCCGTTGCAGCTGCTGTGGGGCGGACTGGGAACGGTAGGGCAACTGTATGATGTGGTTGATACCTGGAAAGAAAAGGCGCTAAACGTTCAGGGGGAAGCATTGCCTTGCGGGCACTCCCCGCAGGAAGAGTGCCCTGAGTACTTTATCCAGAAACTTCAGTCCTTTTTACATTCAGTGTTATAACTCGGTCATCCTTTGCAACTTCGCACTGATGCTATGAAAACGACGCCTGTAGGAAAAAAACATCGCCAGCCCCTTGAGGGCTGGCCTTCTGTTGAGGATCTTTTCGTTTTTGTCACCGTTGCTCGCAACGGTGGATTTGCCCGGGCAGCGCTGGAGCTGGGGCTATCTCCCTCCTATATCAGCAAACGTATTGCTATCCTTGAAAAATGTCTCAACGCCCGGCTTTTTTTTCGCAATAACAGAGTGATGCGTCTCACACCGGAAGGCGAAAATGCGCTGGGTGGGGCTATGCAGGTCGTCAGTGAAATGGATGGTTTTGTCAGTCGTCTGGATAATCAACGTGGTGTGTTGGCTGGAAATATCACCATCAACTGCTCATTTGGTTTTGGGCATAAATATGTCGCAGAGGCGCTGTCGTCATTTATGATCGCTTATCCTGATATTACGGTAAAACTCACGCTAACGGATCGTGAGGTGGATCTGGTGGAAGAGGGGGTCGATATTGAAATTCGCGTTGGGGATGATATCAACGAATTGTATATCGCACGGCAGTTAGCCACTAATCGACGGATCCTGTGTGCTTCCCCTGAATACCTCGAACGCCACGGCAAGCCAGAGTCTGTTAGTGCGCTTGTGCAGCATGATTGCCTGATGATTCAGGAAAAAAACTCGGCATTTGGCAATTGGATATTAACGGACGGTAAGCAGCAGACACATTGCCGACTAAACGGTTTTCATTCTTCCAACAGTGGCAGTGTGGTGCTTATTTGGGCACTGAAAGGCCATGGCATTACATTGCGGTCGGAATGGGATGTTGCGCAGTATATTGAACGAGGTGAGCTGGTACACGTGTTGCCTCAGTGGTATCAGGAAGCGAATATCTGGGCTGTATATACCCGGCGTTCATCAAGTTCTGATCGTATCAAAACCTGCATTGATTTCCTCACGGAGCATCTTGCGCAATGCTTGCCAGGCGGTAAAGCTTCGGGCGTGTTGTGAGCAGTCGGCGCTGGATGAGGGGTTGTGTTGGGTTAGTTTGGTATAAGCGGTTTTTACCTCTAACAACTCAACTTGACACTTTTGCGCAAAATGTTGCGTTTTCTAAATCAATTTTTTTGCTACTCCGTAGCCGTTTCCCGCGCGCAATTCAGGCATAAACGGTCTGGCGGCTGACACCCCGGAATTCGGCATATTCGGCTTTAACCATCATTATGTGCTGTGCTCTTGATTGTGTTGCAAATGATGCAATGACTGGATCTATTGTTGCTAACTACGGCGGGGAAGGTAAGAGGAGCCCGGCTAGCATGACCGGGCTGGTACTTAATCTTGTTTTTTCTTCTGCCTGGCGATAACAAAAATCAACAGCGTGTTGATGAGTACCGACACACAGAGGACGGTTAGCATAAACAAATCATTCCAGTCCTGTTCGGTAATAAAACCAACTAGATCGCTAAAACGCTCGAACAAATATACCTCAGGCAATAGCAGGTAACATGCTGAAAAAATAAGGGTAAATGACATAAACTGAATGAGCCATAATCCTACTTGTTTCGCTGGTGTCATCATTAATACACCTGAATTGTGCCGTATGCTTTGAGTGACGCCGTTACCAATACTGTTGGGGCCCTCATGAGCGCTTCACGCAACACAGTAAAATGAGATGGAGAAGGAAGTGTTATGCAGCCGTTACTAATCCCCTCATATCCTGCCGGGTGAAGCCTAAAGTTTCCCCTTTCGACCTGAGCAACGAAAGTGTGGTCGTCGATGTTGCTGTCCACTCTGTACAGGGCGAACCAAATTGAGTGATCCGATCCTGTGTATGTCGTAGCAAAAACATCTCTTACGCGAGTGCTCAGGCTGCGGGGGCGGTCGACAATATAATATTTTCCTGGCGGCAATGGGCCAATATTCTTTACCGTGATTGAGTCCGGATTATTACGATGTTGCCCTGTATTACCGGAGTATGCGGGGAAGAAGCCTATCCCAGGGCAGCTCAGGTTGACAGTGCATTCCCGTTCAGCCGAAAGGTGCAATGGATCATCGCTCGTTCCACGCATCAGTGAACATGATATTCCCATCACAGTGCTTCCAGGTAATTTTCTCATAGCGCAGCGACACGGCCTCTAGATGATTATGTTTTTCGGTACCGGCATTTTTGCAGTTATGCATCAGTGGGCAGCCCGTGCGCGAAACTATGAATCTCGATGCTGCCTTCTCTATTCTGAACATCAACAGAACCTTTAATATCTGCATTGCCATCATCTTTTAGCCAAAGATAAGCAGGTATAGCCATGTCAAAAACTCCACCTTTAAATTGTTCTAAATATTAATAACCCCCTTGTAGATAAAAATTATCACATAAAGTGTTATGTGTTTTATTTATACTAGGTTGATATTTATGAATTAAATTATTTTTCATAAAGTATGCTGAAAATATATTTTATGAATATATAGATTGAGCTGATTGTTTTAGAGGAAGGTCTCTATTTTATTACATTCGTAACCACAAAGTTCGGATTGATATGTTTGATAGTGATAAATTTCTTATGGCATTAGAATGGGTGGATATTTATAGGCCATATCATAGATATTATGATATATATGTAATGAGTTTATATGTCATTAGCTCAGAAAATGAAACTACAACATTTAAATAAGAAGTTAAGAACGAAGGAAATTATTCGGTGAAGTGGTTGGCTCCTGACCGAGGATCTTGGGAGTATAGATCTGAAACTGTGATGCAAAAATAAATTGAGTTCTATGAAGGTAAATTGTTGTCCTATCTTGAATCAACTGATGTCTCAGATCTGAGTGGGGATTTTGCTTTTTTCTCTACAGCTGAAGAGCCTCCGACCAGGCCAACATTGAAGAAATACAGTAGTGTTGAACAAGCACTGAATAGCTTTCTGGACTAGTTTCTAGACTTTGCTCGCTTGAGTTAAGGCGGCATGGTACGCAATAGCCTTGAAATTTGGTGGCCCCTGCTGGACTTGAACCAGCGACCAAGCGATTATGAGTCGCCTGCTCTAACCACTGAGCTAAGGGGCCGTGGTGGTGGATTATAAAGTAACTCTGCGTTGCAATCCAGACATAAGCGTACGGATGCTGTTTTTATAAACAATGTATTTTCAGTCCGTTATACTTGTTCCCTTGATGTATTGTTCGGAGTAATTATGGTTAAGGACATACTGGCACCGGGGCTGCGGGTGGTGTTTTGCGGCATCAATCCGGGGCTATCTTCCGCAGGTACAGGATTCCCCTTTGCACATCCCGCCAATCGCTTCTGGAAGGTCATCCATCAGGCGGGATTCACCGAGCGCCAGCTTAAACCTGAAGAGGCACAGCATCTGTTGGACTTCCGCTGTGGCGTGACTAAATTTGTCGACAGACCAACGGTGCAAGCCAATGAAGTGAAGCTACAGGAGATGCGTAACGGTGGTCGTCTGCTCATTGAGAAAATAGAAGAGTATCAGCCAGCCGCGCTCGCTATCCTTGGGAAGCAGGCATTTGAGCAGGGGCTTAGCCAGCGTGGGGCTCAGTGGGGGAAACAGACGCTGACCATTGGCGCGACGCAAATATGGGTATTGCCGAATCCTAGCGGGTTAAGCCGTATCACGCTGGATAAACTGGTGGAGGCGTATCGGGAAGTGAATGACGCCCTGGTCAGGCGGGGACTATAAAGAAAAACGCCACCTTGCGGTGGCGTTTATGCTTATGCGGCGAGATTAATCGTCCAGGAAGCTACGCAGCACTTCAGAGCGGCTCGGGTGGCGCAGTTTACGCAGCGCCTTCGCTTCGATCTGACGGATACGTTCGCGGGTAACGTCGAACTGTTTACCCACTTCTTCCAGCGTGTGGTCGGTGTTCATATCGATACCGAAACGCATACGCAGGACTTTCGCTTCACGAGCGGTCAGGCCAGCCAGAACATCGTGCGTTGCGGCACGCAGGCTCTCGGTGGTCGCAGAGTCCAGCGGCAGCTCGAGGGTGGTATCCTCGATGAAATCACCCAGATGCGAATCTTCATCGTCGCCGATCGGCGTTTCCATGGAGATAGGCTCTTTAGCGATTTTCAGCACTTTACGGATCTTGTCTTCCGGCATCAGCATGCGCTCAGCCAGTTCTTCTGGCGTCGGCTCACGGCCCATCTCTTGCAGCATCTGACGGGAGATACGGTTGAGCTTGTTGATAGTCTCAATCATATGTACCGGGATACGGATGGTACGCGCCTGATCCGCGATCGAACGGGTGATCGCCTGACGGATCCACCAGGTTGCATAGGTGGAGAACTTGTAACCACGACGGTATTCAAACTTATCAACCGCTTTCATCAGACCGATGTTGCCTTCCTGAATCAGATCCAGGAACTGCAGGCCACGGTTGGTGTACTTTTTAGCGATAGAGATAACCAGACGTAAGTTCGCTTCAACCATCTCTTTTTTCGCACGGCGGGCTTTCGCTTCACCGATGGACATGCGACGGTTGATGTCTTTAACCTGCTCGATGGTCAGGCCGGTTTCTTCTTCAATCTGCTGCAGTTTCTGCAGGCCGCGGTGAACGTCATCTGCAACATCGTGCAGTTTTTCAGACCACGGTTTGTTCATCGCGATTGCCGCGTTGAACCAGGTTTCGCTGGTTTCGTTGCCAGTGAACAGGGTGATGAAGTTTTTCTTCGGCATTTTGCACTGCTCAACGCAGAGCTTCATGATCAGACGTTCCTGAGTACGCACGCGGTCCATCATGACGCGCATGCTGTTTACCAGGTAGTCGAACTGCTTCGGCACCAGGCGGAACTGTTTGAACACTTCGGACAGCTTCTGAATTTCTTCCTGCGCGGCAGCATGGCTGCGGCCTTTCGCTTTGATGGTGTCGCGAGTGATTTCGTACTGAGTACGCAGTTCACCGAATTTTTCACGCGCTAATTCAGGGTCGATGCTGTTGTCGTCATCGCTGCTGTCGTCGTCTTCTTCTTCATCTTCGTCTTCATCGTCATCCATCTCTTCCTGAGAGAGTTCAGAGCCGACGTGGGTCGCCGTTGGCGCCATGTCTTCTTCCGCGTTTGGATCGACAAAGCCAGTGATCAGATCGGAAAGACGTGCTTCTTCAGCTTCTACGCGATCGTACTGCTCAAGCAGGTAGGTGATAGCTTCCGGGTATTCGGCAACGGAGCATTGAACCTGGTTAATCCCGTCTTCGATGCGTTTAGCGATGTCGATTTCGCCTTCACGGGTTAACAGTTCAACGGTACCCATTTCACGCATGTACATGCGGACCGGGTCAGTTGTACGACCGATTTCGGACTCAACGCTGGACAGAACCTGGGCAGCCGCTTCTTCCGCGTCTTCATCGGTGCTGTTGGAGGTTTCAGCAAGCAGCAGATCATCGGCATCAGGTGCTTCTTCCATCACCTGAATACCCATGTCATTGATCATTTGGATGATGTCTTCGATTTGATCTGAATCGACGATATCTTCCGGCAGATGGTCATTGACCTCGGCATAGGTCAGATAGCCTTGCTCCTTACCACGTTGGACAAGAAGCTTCAGCTGTGACTGCGGGTTTTGCTCCATAAGACGGTATCCACACTTAATTCGTTTGATTGGTGTTGGGCGGTAAAACCGCCAACGGCAAAACGAGGGCATACTTATATTTTGCCGCTGCCTCTCCGTGCGGCTGTCGGGGGCTTCCCGATCGATATTCGGCAGTTAAGCCGTTAAATACTTTTGTCTTTCTGTTATTTCTTGGCCAGTTCCTGGTTCAGTGTCCAGAGTTCCCGGCGTTCTTCGCTACTTAAACCGTGTGTGCGCTCACGAGCTATCAACTCTTCCTGGCGCAGTTCAAGCATCGAATCAAACATATGGTTGAGTGAGTCGGTGAAGGTTTTTTCCGCGATATCTTTATCTGCTATATCGTCCCACATCGACAGTTTTTCAAGGGTCGCAGCATCATTTGTGCCACGATAGTGTTCTAAAAGTTGCCCGGTGGTCAGACCTGGCTGAGCCAGACAAGTGTTGACCAGTTCTCTGAATAAGCCAAGTCCAGGTAGCTTATTGCTATCCAGTGCGCCTAACGGTGGAACCAGCGGGGCCAAATCCGGATTCTGTACCAGCAACCCTATAAGTATACGCATGGTCGTACGTTTTAGCTGTGGAACAGGGCGGGAAGCCCCATTTTCTGCCAGTTTTGGCATTAAACGTTCAAGCTGGCTGTCATCCAGAATGCCGAGCTTGTTTCCCAACTCCTGTCGCAGGTAAATGCGCAACGTTTCGCCTGGTACCTGAGTAATCAGCGGTAATGCCAGCGTGCTGAGCTGTGCGCGTCCGTCCGGGGTACTCAAATCCACCTGCGGCAACAGGCTGTTAAATAAAAACGCGGAGAGCGGCAGCGCCTGCTCCATCCGAGCTTCAAAAGCCTCTTTCCCTTCTTTACGCACCAGCGTATCGGGGTCTTCACCGTCAGGTAAAAACATAAAGCGTAGCTGGCGTCCGTCTGTCATATAGGGCAGTGCGGTTTCCAGCGCGCGCCATGCTGCGTCGCGTCCGGCACGGTCGCCGTCGTAACAGCAAATTACGTTGTTCGTCGCACGGAACAACAGCTGGATGTGATCGGCGGTGGTTGACGTCCCAAGGGATGCCACGGCGTAGTTAATGCCGTATTGCGCCAGCGCTACCACATCCATATAGCCTTCTACCACTAACAGGCGCTGTGGATCGGCGTTATCCTGCTGGGCTTCATAAAGGCCATACAGCTGGCGACCTTTATGGAAAATATCGGTTTCAGGGGAGTTCAGATACTTCGGCAGGGCATCGCCCAGCACGCGTCCACCAAAACCAATGACCCGACCACGTTTGTCGCGGATGGGGAACATCACCCGTTCGCGGAAGCGATCGTAACTGCGTCCCTGATCGTTGGTGACCAACATCCCCGCATCGACCAGCGATTTGCGATTCTCAGCATTGCCACCAAACCGTTTCAGGACGTTGTCCCAGCCGGGGGGCGCAAAACCAATAGCAAAACGGGTGATAACGTCGCTACTTAATCCTCGCTTTTCCAGGTACTGGCGCGCAGGGGTAGCGGCGGGCTGCATCAAAGACTGTTGATAAAAAGTGTTCAGGCCGTCCATCAATTGATAAAGGCTTTGCCGTTGATGGCGCTCTATCTGACTGGGGCCACTGCCTGCTTCATAGGGCACTTCAAGGTTGTGCATTGCGGCCAGTTCTTCGACGGTTTCCACAAACTCGAGCTTGTCGTAGTTCATGAGAAAGTCGACGGCGTTGCCATGCGCGCCACACCCAAAGCAGTGATAAAACTGTTTTTCACCGTTTACGGTGAAAGAGGGGGTTTTTTCGTTATGGAACGGACAGCACGCGTGATAATTTTTGCCCTGCTTTTTCAGCTTTACCCGCGCGTCGATGAGATCGACGATGTCGGTTCTTGCCAGCAGGTCATTGATAAAAACGCGAGGAATTCGTCCAGCCATAAGCCCCTGTTTTTTGATGACTCATATACACAAAATCATTCAGGATGCATCAAGGCGGCAAGGAAGCGAATCCTCAGGTGCGTACAGCAGTACGTGACTGGGGGGAGCGACTGCAGCCAACACTGAGGCAGCTTGAATGATGACGTGTATAAACGAAAATAAGCCGCGCATTCCTTCCGGAAGCACGGCCTTACAACTACAACTCAGTCTGAATTGAGAGCTTTGGCTCTCAATAGATTAGTACAGACGAGTACGGCGTGCGTTTTCGCGAGCCAGTTTCTTCGCGTGACGTTTCACAGCAGAAGCTTTAGCGCGCTTACGTTCGGTAGTCGGTTTTTCATAGAACTCACGACGACGAACTTCCGCCAGAACACCTGCTTTTTCGCATGAACGCTTGAAGCGACGCAGTGCTACGTCGAACGGCTCGTTTTCACGTACTTTAATTACCGGCATGTAACTCTCACCTTTAATAAATTCGGTTTGCCGCTGGCATCAACGCCAGCTTATTTCAAAATGGTGCGGAATTTTACTGCAATTGCTGCTGCTTTGTAAAGCACCGACGCGATTTTGAAAGGGACTTTTATAAGGACAAGGAGTATACACGAGCGAAACTCCTGGGGCGAACAAAGTTTTACATCAACCCGCATTGGTCCTACACTGCGCGGTAATAGAGCGAGGTAAAACAAGTCATGCGTGTACTGGGTATTGAAACATCCTGCGATGAAACCGGCATCGCCATTTACGACGATGAAAAAGGTCTTTTAGCCAACCAATTGTATAGTCAGGTGAAATTACATGCTGACTACGGCGGCGTGGTGCCAGAACTGGCCTCGCGCGATCACGTACGTAAAACCGTACCGTTGATCCAGGCCGCGCTGAAAGAAGCGGGACTGACGGCAAAAGAGATCGATGCGGTGGCGTATACCGCAGGTCCTGGTCTGGTTGGCGCGCTGTTGGTTGGCGCAACCGTAGGACGTTCGCTGGCGTTCGCCTGGGGCGTACCGGCAATTCCTGTGCACCACATGGAAGGGCATCTGCTGGCGCCAATGCTGGAAGATAATCCGCCTGCATTCCCATTCGTCGCGCTGCTGGTTTCCGGCGGTCACACGCAGCTGATCAGCGTCACCGGTATCGGTCAGTATGAATTACTCGGCGAATCGATTGATGATGCCGCTGGAGAAGCGTTCGACAAAACCGCCAAGCTGCTGGGGCTGGATTATCCTGGCGGCCCAATGCTGTCAAAGCTGGCTTCGCAAGGCGTTGAAAAACGCTTTGTCTTCCCGCGTCCGATGACCGACCGTCCGGGGCTGGACTTCAGCTTCTCCGGCCTGAAAACCTTTGCCGCGAATACCATTCGCAATAACGAAAATGACGACCAGACCCGCGCTGATATCGCCCGTGCGTTTGAAGATGCGGTGGTCGATACGTTGATGATCAAGTGCAAACGCGCACTGGATCAAACCGGTTTTAAACGTCTGGTGATGGCGGGGGGCGTGAGCGCGAACCGTACGCTGCGCGCAAAACTGGCTGAGATGATGAAAAAACGTCGTGGCGAAGTGTTTTACGCGCGTCCGGAATTTTGCACTGATAATGGGGCGATGATCGCCTACGCTGGCATGGTGCGCTTTAAAGCGGGGGCAACGGCGGATCTTGGCGTGACCGTGCGTCCACGCTGGCCGCTGGCGGAATTACCGGCAGCATAAGTTATTTGCCCGGTGGCGCTGTGTTTACCGGGCAAAAAAACCGTAGACCGGGTCAGACGAAGCCGCCACCCGGCGATAATTCTCACTACATCCGCAGCATTCCTTTCTCTTCCAGAAACGCGATAATTTTTTCCAGGCCTTCTCCAGATTTTAAATTACTAAACGTCCATGGACGCTCGCCGCGCATGCGCAAGGTATCGCGCTCCATCACCTCCAGTGATGCGCCGACGTAAGGAGCCAGATCGGTTTTATTGATCACCAGAAAATCGGATTTGGTGATCCCCGGACCACCTTTACGCGGGATCTTCTCGCCTTCAGCAACGTCGATCACATAGATCGTCAGGTCCGCGAGTTCCGGGCTGAAGGTAGCGCTCAGATTATCGCCGCCGCTTTCCACAAAAATCAGATCCAGATTGCCGAATTTCTCGCTCAGCGCTTCTACGGCGGCCAGATTCATCGACGCATCTTCACGGATGGCGGTATGTGGGCAGCCACCGGTTTCCACGCCGACAATCCGTTCAGGCTCCAGTGCGCCCGCCTCGGTGAGAATGCGCTGATCTTCTTTGGTGTAGATATCGTTGGTCACCACCGCCAACTGATAGCTGCTGCGCATGGCTTTGCATAACGCTTCCAGCAGCGCCGTTTTGCCCGAGCCAACCGGGCCGCCAACGCCCACACGCAGGGGATGCTTGTAGTTACTCATTTTTTCTCCTCAGGAGCGGAATAATCGGGAATATTGGGTTTCATGCCGGGCAGAGGCGATAGCGGCCAACGGCGTTGCGGAGCCGAGGCTGGTGTCAGGCGTCGCCAGCGCCTGTGCCAGGCCCTGCGCATAGCGATCGCTGAGCGCAATAATCAAACGCTGGGCCGCCTGTTGTCCAAAAGGAACCAGCTTGACGCCAGCCATGACAGCGCTCTCAATCCAGCTGTAGCCGAGGCTTAACGCCAGCTCCGTCAGGGGAATTTTCCAGCGTACGCCCAGCCAGGCCATGCCGCAGAGTTGGCTGTCGGCGAAGAGGGTGCGCCACTCTCGCGAGCAATCCGCCTCCCAGTCGGTGACCAGCCGCGTAAACGCCGCACCCCGACTGCGTTCTTCATCCCGCAATTCGCGGGTTTCGCGACAGGCCAACAGGTAAGCGCTCCAGCGGCGTGCAGCGGTAAGATCGTCCTGCTCGCAGGCGCGATACAGTCTCGCCAGCAGCGGTAGGTCGACGGTAAAAAAGTTCTGCTCCATCTGCTGGATTTGCCAGGCAGAGAAGTCATCGACGCTTTTCACCCAGCCGATTTCCACCGCCCACTCCAGACCCTGGGACCAGGTAAACGACCCCACCGGGAGAGCGCTGCTGGCGAGCTGCATCAGACGTAGCTGTTGGCTGTTATGCATCAGTGCGCATGGCCGTGATGATGCCCGTGTGATTCACTGGCATAAGCGCCTGCTTCAGGTTCAAATGGCAACTGGGCGAATGTCACCTCAAGGTTGAACTGGCGCAGCATGTCGTCCAGCACATGATCGTGGTGGTAGCGCAGTTCGTCCGGCAGAATTTGCAGTGGAACGTGGCGATTGCCGAGGTGATAACAGGCTTTGGCGAGCAGGAAAGGATCGGCGCAGCGCACCACGGAAACCGACTCCGGCGCGGCGATCACTTCGATCACTTCGCGGCCATCTTCGGTGCTCAGCAGATCGCCACCGCGTAGCAGCAAACCACGCGGTAGCATCAGCCCGGCTTCGCGACCGTCATTCAGCGCCACTCTGGCGCGACTTTTTACCCGAACATCAATGGGCAGCGTGACGCTTGCAGTAACGCGGTGGGTGTGGTCAAGGCGTTGGGTCAGGTAGATCATCGTCACTCCTCAAAACAGAAAATAGCGTTGCGCCATCGGCAAAACGTCCGCCGGTTCGCTGGTGATCAGTTCGCCATCAATACGCACCTCGTAAGTCTGAGCATCGACGGTGATATTGGGTTGCAGGCCGTTGTGGATCATGTCGGCCTTTTTCACCGTCCGGCAGCCTTTGACGACGGCGATGGCGCTTTGCAGATTGAGCTGCTGTGGGATGTTTTGCACGTCAGCGGCCTGCGAAATAAAGGTCAGTCGCGTGTGGTGCCGTGCTGCGCCAAGTGCGCCGAACATCATGCGGTAATGCACCGGCTGCGGGGTGGGGATCGAGGCGTTGATGTCGCCCATTGGCGCACAGGCGATCATCCCGCCCTTGACGATCGTCGCCGGTTTTACGCCAAAAAAGGCGGGCGACCACAGCACCAGATCGGCCAGTTTGCCAGGCTCAATGGAGCCGACTTCATGGGCGATACCGTGGGTTAGCGCCGGGTTGATGGTGTATTTGGCGACGTAGCGTTTAACGCGCAGGTTGTCGTTGTCACCGGTTTCTTCTGCCAGCGGGCCACGCTGAACCTTCATGCGGTGCGCCACCTGCCAGGTACGTAGGATCACTTCGCCCACGCGCCCCATCGCCTGTGAATCGGATGAGGTCAGGGAAAACGCGCCAATGTCATGCAGCACATCTTCGGCAGCGATTGTTTCCCTGCGAATGCGGGATTCGGCAAAGGCCACGTCTTCGGCGATATCCGGGTCGAGGTGGTGGCAAACCATCAGCATGTCGAGATGCTCGTCAATGGTGTTGACGGTATAGGGCAGCGTCGGGTTAGTGGAGGAGGGCAGAATATTCGGATGCGCGCAGGCGGTGATGATATCCGGCGCATGGCCGCCGCCCGCGCCTTCGGTGTGAAAAGTATGAATGGTGCGATCGCCAATCGCCGCCAGCGTATCTTCAACAAATCCGGACTCGTTGAGCGTATCGCTATGCAGCGCGACCTGGATGTCCATCTCGTCGGCCACGGTCAGCGCGCAGTCGATAGCGGCAGGCGTGGCGCCCCAGTCTTCATGGATCTTCAGGCCAATTGCGCCCGCGCTGATTTGCTCGCGCAGGGCGTCAGGGTTTGAGCCGTTACCTTTGCCCAGCAAACCGATGTTAACCGGTAACGTGTCTGCCGCCTGCAGCATGAGCGCGATGTACCACGGACCCGGTGTGCAGGTGGTGGCGTGAGTGCCTGCCGCCGGACCGGTACCGCCACCGATCATCGTCGTCACGCCGGAAACCAGCGCCTCCTGCGCCTGCTGTGGGCAGATCCAGTGAATATGCGTATCCACGCCGCCCGCAGTGACGATCTTGCCTTCCCCGGCGATGACTTCAGTTCCCACGCCTATCGGGATCGTCACGTTGGGTTGAATATCGGGATTACCTGCTTTGCCGATAGCGAAGATCCTGCCGTTTTTGATGCCGATATCCGCTTTCACGATCCCCCAGTGGTCGACGATCAGCGCGTTGGTTATCACCAGATCCACGCATGCATCGGCGCGCATTTGTCCCTGGCCCATGCCGTCGCGGATCACTTTTCCGCCGCCGAATTTGACCTCTTCGCCGTAGGTGGTGAAATCTTTTTCCACCTCGATCCACAGGTCGGTATCCGCCAGGCGCACTTTATCGCCGGTGGTTGGGCCAAACATGTCGGCGTACGCCTGCCGGGAAATATCACTCATTATCTGCCTCCAGCGCGCCCATCACTTCGCTGCGAAAACCTACGATCCTTTGTGCGCCAGCAACGCGTACCAGTTCGACTTCGCGTTTTTGTCCCGGCTCAAAACGCACTGCCGTGCCCGCAGCAATGTTCAGACGAAAGCCGCGTGCGGCCAGCCTGTCAAAGCGCAGCGCCGGGTTCACTTCGTAAAAGTGGTAGTGCGATCCCACCTGGATGGGTCTGTCGCCATGATTTTCCACCACGATCGTGCAGATCTCTCGCCCCTGATTAAGTGCGATACTGCCTTTTGCGATCTGATATTCACCGGGGATCATTGCCGCTCCTTAGACGATCGGGTTGTGGACAGTGACCAGCTTCGATCCGTCCGGAAATGTGGCTTCAACCTGAATATCCGGGATCATCTCCGGTACGCCTTCCATCACCTGATCGCGGCGCAGGACGTGACGCCCGTCCTCCATCAGCGCGGCTACGGTTTGCCCGTCGCGTGCCCCTTCCATGATGAAAGCGCTAATCAGCGCCACCGATTCCGGGTAGTTCAGCTTCAGCCCGCGGGCCAGGCGACGTTCCGCCACCAGCGCGGCGGTAAACAGCAACAGCTTGTCTTTTTCTCTGGGGGTCAGTTCCATTAGGGTTCTCTTAGGTTTGCCAGATGCGCGGGAGTACGGGCGCTTTGTGTGTCAGCAGCGGGCGCAGAAATTGCCAGATGTCACGCATAACGCGCTGAACAATCAGGTTGTCGTCAGTAAGAAAACGGATTGTCAGCAGCGAGTCGTTAAGCGTTGCCCCAGCGTAATCGCCAAGCGCCGTAAGCCGCTCGCGCGTGCCCTCCAGCATGTGCTCGCTGGCCGGATAACACAGTAACGTACCGACCCAGGGATGATGTGCGACGCCGCTCAGATTCCCCTCCTGCAACTGCAAGCGTTCTATCAGCAGCGGCTGCCCATCTCGCCACACTTCCAGGCGATTTTGCAGCGTGCCGTGGCTGAAAGTTTCCTGCATGACAGGGCGTCCGAGACACAGCAGATCCCAGGCCAGCAGGCGGCTTGCGGATGTCAGATGAAAGACGGTCTGAATAGCGGCGTTGGCGCCGGGAAAGAGGATCGTATCCTGCGGTAGCCACTCCAGCGTCGCGTGAGGAGTGAGGGTAAAATGCTGGCGCAGTAATGCCTGTGGTCCACGACTGCGGTAAAACTTTCCCGCGCCAGGCTGGGTGATTAAGGCGTGGCTGTATTCGTCGAGCGTTACGGCGATATGGAGCTCATCTCCGCCGACGATCCCCGCCGGTGGATGAAGCAGATAAAGATGGCAGACGTCTTCTTCGGGGTAAAATGGGCGCTGAACCGTCAGTGGACCATGATGACGCGCCGAGGCGAGCACCGTTTTGTGCCCGGTGCGGGTAAAATGCAGATCCAGTTCGGCCTGCCAGCCCCGTGTGAGTGTCTCGTGCGCAACTGTGTCCAGGGCGTTTCCCCTATCAGCATGAGGGTGTTTGCATACAAAAAAGTATGCCTCAGCGCATCGGGAAATCGATCATATGAGAAGCTTATGGATAAAGGGGCGACGATACGCCGCCCCACCAGGGTTTTACAGTAAAACGAGGGGCATCCAGACCAGACCGGTAATCACCAGCAGCACGAGGAAAATCAGGCCAAAAATAGCACCGAGTCGCCAGTAATCCGCCGTTGGTAAATAGCCGCTGCCGTAGTAGATAGGGCTAGGGCCGGTGGCGTACGGGGTCAGAATGCTGCCCAGACCAATGGCGGCGCCGACCATCAGGCAGAAGACCGGTAGCGGGATTTCCGGCATCGCCAGCGCGGCGGCAATCATCATCGGCGCGAGGGCGGAGGTATAGGCCGTGGCGCTGGCAAAGAAGTAACGCAGCAGATAGAACACTACGATGAGCGCTACCATCACCATCATCGGCGAATAACCGCTCAGCCCGTTTGCCAGCAGCTTACCGAACCAGGTAATAAAACCGGTGTTATTGAGCCCGGTGGCCAGTGTTATCAGCGAGGCCAGCCAGAAAAAGACGTTCCATGCGGCTTTATTGCTGACGATGTCATCCCAGCTAATGATGCGCAGTACCAGCATCAACGCTACCACGCTGTATCCGACCATCGCGGCGTCAATATAATCACCGCCGAAGATCCACAGCACCAGTGCGCCGACCATCAGCACCAGCATCTTTTTCTCGCGAGCGCAGAGCGGTCCCATCGCTTTTAGTTCGGTATCCGCCCAGCGTGGAACCTGATCGCCGGATTTCAGCACCGGTGGATACAACACGTACGCCAGCCACGGCACAATCAGCACCAGCAAAATGCTCAGTGGCAACATGCCTAAGAACCAGTCGCCCCAGCTCAGCGCCGTGTGGGATGCGCCTTTCATCAGGCCTATCAACAGCAGGTTCGGCGCCATTGCCGTTAAGAAAATAGCGCTGGTAACGCAGTCGGCGACAATCCCCATCCACATGATGTACGAGCCAATGGAGCGTGAACTGGCGCTATTGGGCTGTGAGTTATACAGCGGCGGCAGGTTGCGGATAATCGGGTAGATTATTCCGGCCCCGCGCGCGGAGTTGGAAGGCGTGACGGGAGCGAGGATAAGCTCAGAGAACATCACCGCATAGCCGAGAAACAGCGTCCGGTGCCCCATCT
Organism: Citrobacter sp. Cpo090; assembly: GCF_030332665.1. Classification (NCBI taxonomy): domain Bacteria; kingdom Pseudomonadati; phylum Pseudomonadota; class Gammaproteobacteria; order Enterobacterales; family Enterobacteriaceae; genus Citrobacter; species Citrobacter sp. Cpo090. Next base: position 232,138 of record NZ_JAOWHK010000035.1, read on the forward strand.
TTTTCACCAGCATTAGCGCGATACGCCGACCAAGTCCGGTTTTCTCATAGCCAGTACCAAACATAAAGGCCGCGAAGATCAGCCAGATGACCGAGTTTGAGAATCCAGATACCGCCCACGACAGCGATTTGGCGGTAAATTTAAAACCGTCCTGCGCGAGTTGCTCCGGGCTGAACAGTAGCCACGGTGATAGGACGGCGATGATCGAAATACCAATCATCGCCACCACCGCGCCCGGTACAGGTTCCAGAATAAGTCCCACAATCACACCGGTAAAGACGGCAAAATAGAGCCAGGTGTGGCTCTCAAGACCGGTGGGAACGGGCAGAACAGCAATAATGGCGATGACCACCAGCGGAGCCAGGTATCGCCACCAACCAGCTAAAGGTGCCATTGTTGTATCCCTGCGAAAGGGGAGAGGCGTAGCGCCTCTCCGGGAGGGTTATTTGATGTAGTGCACGTGCTCGCAGATTTCATCGACGATAGGGTCGCGACGTTCAGCGAACAGCTTTTTGTTTTCAGCGATCAGGTTATTGCCGTGGGTATCGATGGAAACGATCAGCGGGCCGAACTCTTTTACCCGACACACCCACAGAGATTCCGGCATGCCGAGTTCCGTCCAGTGCACCTCTTCGATCTCTTCAACCTGGGTTGCCGCCACGACTGCGCAGCCTGCCGGGAAGATAACGTGCAGCGCTTTAAACTGCTTGCAGCCTTCTTCCGTCAGCGGTCCCATGCCGCCCTTGCCGACCACCAGCTTGACACCCGTCTGCTCGATAAAGTCTTTCTCAAACGCTTCCATACGCATGCTGGTGGTTGGGCCGACGGAGACCATTTCCCATTTTTCACCGTTCTTACGTACGATCGGGCCCGCGTGGAAAATAGCTTTGCCGTTCAGGTCATAAGGAATCGGGCGCTTTAGTTCGATCAGGCGGCGGTGGCAAACGTCACGGCAGGTCACCAGCGTACCGGTCAGGTAAATGACATCGCCAACGCGAATGTCTGCCAGATCTTCGGCTTTGATCGGGGTTGTGAGGATCTTTTTCATAACGCGCTCCGGGTGTGAGACAGGTTTTCGAAGGAGAGGTCAGCATGAACCAACAGCGTGCCGCGACGGTGGGCCCAGCAGCCGGTAGAGACGGCAACGCCGATAGTCGACGGGTGGCGGGCGGCGGATTCAATATGCACGCCCATCACCGAGCTGTTACCGGTCAACCCTTGCGGACCAATGCCCAGACGGTTAAGTCCTTCTTCCAGACGCAGTTCCAGTTCGGCCGCTTTCGGATTCGGATGACGTGAGCCGATAGGGCGCAGCACCGCTTTACGAGAAAGCACGGCGGCGGTTTCTACGGAGGTGGCAATACCGACGCCCACCAGCACCGGCGGACAGGCGTTGACTGCCAGCGTGGAGATATTTTCAAAAACAAATTTCACCACGCCTTCGTAGCCCTCAGAAGGCATTAACACCTTCGAGCGTCCCGGCAGCGTACAGCCGCCGCCTGCCATGTAGACTTCGATTTCCGCGTCATCGTTATCAGGGATGATGTCCCAGGTGACCCACGGCACACCGGTACCGGTATTTTTGCCGGTATTCACTTCGTCAAAAATCTCGACCGCGTTATGGCGCAGCGGCGCTTTTACCGTGGCGTCTTCAACGGCCTGCTTCAGGATGCTTTGCAGTTCTCCCAGTAGCGGAAAACGGGAACCGACCTTCACGAAGAACATAATTTCACCGGTGTCCTGACAGGCAGGGCGGTTCAGGTCGATAGCTTTCTGCATGTTGTCAAACATGGTGTGGTAAATGATTTTACCCATCGGCGAGGTTTCGCCTTCACGCAGCTGTTTTAATTTATCCACGACGTCGTCGGGCATGCGGGTAGAAATCATGGCGGTAAAATCGGCGACAATGTTCGTCAGCGTATTTATCGCATTTTGGTTATTTTGATTGCTCATCTTGTTAACTCCAGTTCTTTTATTTATCTGGAAATAAATTCTCCGTGACAAACTACCACTAAAAATGTGGTTTTATATTATTTGCCACTGTGAATATCCAATTAACAGTTCGTGAATGATGTCCGGATAAGGCAATAAAAATTGCGCAAAGGCAGGGTTTAATATGTATGAGGGAATTACACTGCGGTGAACAACATTACGGATAGACCGATCATGCTGAACACGTATCCCCTGGCGAAAGATCTGCAGGTGCTGGTTGAAATTGTGCATAGCGGCAGCTTCAGCGCCGCCGCCGCGACGCTGGGGCAAACGCCCGCGTTTGTGACGAAACGCATTCAGATCCTTGAGTCTACGCTGGGGACGACGCTGCTAAGCCGCTCCGCGCGTGGCGTGGCGCTCACGGAAAGTGGTCAACGTTGCTATGAACATGCGCAGGCGATCCTCGCGGGCTATCAGCATCTGGTCGATGACGTTACGCAACTCAAAACGCGCCCGGCAGGGATGATTCGTATCGGCTGTAGTTTTGGCTTTGGGCGCAGTTATATTGCACCAGCAATTACAGAATTGATGCATAGCTACCCTGAATTACAGGTGCATTTTGAACTTTACGATCGGCAAATCGATTTGGCACAGGATAATATCGATTTGGATATTCGTATTAATGACGAGATTCCGGATTATTATATTGCGCATTTGTTAACGAAAAACAAAAGAATATTGTGTGCGGCCCCGGCCTATTTACAAAAATACGGTCAGCCGACGACGTTACAGGAATTAAGTCGTCATGATTGTCTGGTCACTAAAGAACGCGATATGACTCACGGGGTGTGGGAACTGGACAATGGTCAGGAGAAAAAGTCGGTCAAGGTGGCGGGACATCTTTCCTCTAACAGCGGTGAGATTGTGTTGCAGTGGGCGCTACAGGGAAAAGGGATTATGTTGCGTTCTGAATGGGATGTGCAGCCGTTTCTGGCCAGCGGTGAACTGGTGCGTGTGCTGCCAGACTATGCGCAAAGCGCCAATATCTGGGCGGTTTATCAGGAACCACTGTATCGCAGCGTGAAGCTGCGCGTGTGCGTGGAGTTTCTGGCGACGTGGTGTCAGAACCGATTAGGCAAACCGATGGAGGGGTATCACATCCCCCACGCCGGATAAGACGCCGTTGCGTCGCTATCCGACAATAAAATCACTCGGGGTCTCGTTCGCGTTTTTTCTTCAGCTTGGTCCAGATCTTTGGCTCCTGACGACGCCACAGACGCTGAATGTTGTCATGGTGACGAAGCAGAATTAAGCACGACAACATGGAAACCGGGAAAGTGAACTGGGGATTGAACCACCAGACGTAAAAAGGGGCGATCAGCGCGCTGACGATAGCGCCTAACGACGAGTAGCCGCTTAATAAGACGGTCAACAGCCAGGTCCCGGCCATCACGCCGGTTAAGTCCCAACCAATCGGCGCTATCGCGCCAAAAGCGGTGGCAACGCCTTTGCCACCTTTAAAGCCGAAAAATACCGGCCAAATGTGGCCCAGACAGGCGGCGATTGCGATCAATCCCAGCCAGAAGGGGCTGACGCCTAGCGCATAGGCCCCCCAGACGGGTAACATACCTTTCAGGACGTCGAAAATCAGTACCGCGACGGCGGCTCCCTTGCCACCGATGCGCAGCACGTTTGTCGCGCCCGGATTCCCAGAGCCGCTGTCGCGCGGGTCCGGCAATCCAGCAAGGCGGCATACCAGAATAGCACTGGAAATTGAGCCACAGAGGTACGCGAAGATAATCATTCCAGGCGCGATTGCACTCATAAGCTGTTCCGTTTTGAAAATGTCGTGTAAAACGCTACTTCTGTGGATAATACGCATATTTCGCCGGAAGTGGTATCCGGGTTAGCCAAAAAGCAGGCAGGTCGTGATGGATATTGTATTTATAGAGCAACTTTCTGTAATCACCACTATTGGTGTTTACGACTGGGAACAAACGATCGAACAACGGTTGGTGTTCGATATCGAAATGGCTTGGGATAACCGTAAATCAGCTAAAAGCGATGATGTGGCTGATTGCCTGAGCTATGCTGATATTGCTCAAACGGTTGTTAATCATGTGGAAGGTGGGCGCTTTGCGCTGGTAGAACGGGTTGCGGAAGAGGTGGCAGATCTCCTGCTTAGCCGCTTTAATTCTCCCTGGGTACGGATCAAACTCAGTAAACCTGGCGCGGTAGCCCGTGCGGCGAACGTCGGGGTTATCATTGAGCGTGGCAATAATCTGAAAGAAAATAATTAATTTAATAATTTCTAAAACAAACGGGTATAAAAGGGTCCTTTCGTCGGCTCTTTTTTGCCGTGGTTTCTCTATCTAGGGGTTTATTAATGAGTGATATGCACTCGCTGCTGGTGGCGGCAATTTTGGGTGTGGTCGAAGGATTGACGGAATTTTTACCCGTTTCCAGTACCGGCCATATGATTATTGTTGGCCACCTGTTGGGTTTTGAGGGTGATACCGCAAAAACATTCGAGGTGGTTATCCAGCTAGGTTCTATTCTGGCAGTCGTGGTGATGTTCTGGCGACGTTTGTTTGGTTTGATTGGCATTCACTTCGGCAAGGCTCCGCATGAAGGCACTGGCAAAGGTCGGTTGACGCTGGGACATATTCTGTTGGGGATGATTCCAGCCGTTGTACTGGGGCTGATATTCCACGACACCATCAAATCGCTGTTTAACCCAATCAACGTGATGTATGCGCTGGTGGTGGGTGGTGTACTGCTGATTGCCGCAGAATGCCTGAAGCCGAAAGAGCCGCGCGCGCCGGGTCTTGATGATATGACCTATCGCCAGGCGTTTATGATTGGCTGTTTCCAGTGTCTGGCGCTGTGGCCGGGCTTTTCTCGCTCCGGGGCGACGATTTCTGGCGGTATGCTGATGGGCGTGAGTCGTTACGCGGCCTCTGAGTTTTCTTTCCTGCTGGCGGTGCCGATGATGATGGGCGCGACGGCGTTAGATCTCTACAAGAGCTGGTCTTTCCTCAGTGCATCAGATATCCCGATGTTTGCAGTCGGATTTGTGACGGCGTTTATCGTGGCGCTGGTAGCGATCAAAACCTTCCTGCAGCTGATTAAACGCATCTCGTTCATTCCATTTGCGATTTACCGCTTCATTGTGGCGGCTGCCGTTTACGTCGTGTTCTTCTGATGACTTACCGTGGTGCCGGATGGCGGCGTTCCGCCTTATCCGGCCTACGGGTTATATCCGTTTCGAACCTGCAGGCCGGATAAGCACAGCGCATCCGACAACGCAGTGTCTACGCTTTCGGGCACCGCTGCTCCTTCCAACTGGCCACCGCCGCGATGCGACGCCGGGTCAGTTCTTCACGAATTGCCTGACCTTTGAATCCCGCCTCAACGACGTCTTTCGTTGGCACTGCCTGCGCAACCTGCCAGGCTTCACGCAATAGCCTGCCTTGCGGATAATCTGCCGCTTCAAAACCGGTTCGCCCACGCACATCGGCCTCGCTGGTGAGGGCGATTTGCTCCACGCGCTGCGGTTTGCGCCAGGCATCGATGGAATCAAACAGCTTAACGACGGTTTTCGGCTGCAGGATCGGGAAGGTATGAATGAGGTCGTGGAACTCGGCAACCAGTTTGGCTAAATCACGGATGTCATTCGGTACGCGCAGGCGCTGGCACAGTTGTTCAACAAGCTTAACACCTGCCGGACCGTGACCATGATGGCGCGGCCACAGCGCTTTAGGCGTCAATGCCTTGCCAAGATCGTGGCACAGCGTAGCAAAACGCACATCGACTTCCGGACTTAACATGGCTGCCATCGACAGCGTCATCAGCGTATGAATGCCGGTGTCGATTTCCGGATGCCACTGCGCGGGGGCAGGAACGCCAAACAAAGCATCCACTTCCGGAAACAGGACGCGCAGTGCGTCGCAGTCGCGCAGGACCTGAAAAAATATCTGTGGGTTACGGGTGGTTAATGCGCCTTCGGTTTCTTTCCACACCCGCTCTGGTGTCAGATGTTCCAGTTCACCAGCGGCGGTCATGTCACGCATCAGCGTCATGGTTTCTTCAGCGATACGAAAACCGAGGTGCGCATAGCGGGCAGCAAAACGCGCCACGCGCAGCACGCGCAGCGGATCTTCGCTAAAGGCAGATGAAACATGGCGCAGCAGACGGTTTTCCAGATCGTCGCGTCCGTTATACGGGTCGATAATCTCCCCGTCGTCATCGCGGGCCATTGCGTTGATGGTCAGGTCACGACGCTGAAGATCGGCCTCCAGCGTGACATCTGCGGCGGCATAGCAGGTGAACCCGGTATACCCCGAGCCTGACTTACGTTCGGTACGTGCCAGCGCATACTCTTCACGGGTTTGCGGATGCAGAAACACGGGAAAATCGCGGCCTACCTGCTGGTAGCCCGCGTCGAGCATCTCTTGCGGCGTGGCGCCAACAACAACCCAATCTTTATCTTTAATCGGTAGCCCTAATAACGCATCCCGAACAGCACCCCCGACCAGATAAATCTTCACGCCACTTTCCTTTTGAAAACTATGATCCCTTAATCATATGTCAGTGTGGCGGAGAAGGCGATTCAGTTCATCCAGCGATCTTTGCGTTTACGGCTTGGTATCATGTGTGGCAGAACCAGGCCGAGCAGCAGACCAAGACCCAGCACGCCGCCACCGTACATAAACCACTGCATGATGATGGTGCGCTGTTTGTCATCAAGCTGAAGATTGGCTGCGCTGACCTTCTTTTGCGCCACGATAAGCTCGTTTTTCAGCTTCTGGTTTTCTTGTTTCAGCCCGTCGATCACGCTGTCACTTTGCGCGACCTTTTGCTGCATATCGGCGGTGCGCTGGTTCCACGTGGTATCGATATTATTGAGCTTATCGGTCAAGGTCTTAACCTGGTTTTCCAGGTCGGGAACGCGGGTACGCAGGCTCGGCGTACTGTTCAGCTCTTTCAGTGGGATCCAGGCGGTACGTCCGGTGCTGTCTTTCACCTGACCGTAGTTAGTGTTGGCATCGGTCTGTAATAGCGTGACTTCCTCGCCGGCGTTAACCGTACCCACGAGGCGATAATTATCTCCCGGACCGCTGCGGACCCAGGTGTTCAGTTCGTCAGAGACATAGCGCTTTTCTTCGGCATGAGAGACTGCAGTGGCGCTAAGTGCGAGTAAAGTTAATCCAATCAGGCGTAATTTTGGCATCAGGCTGTCGTTATTGTCATAGAAAGTGGAACGATAGTAGTGGCATCAGTGTCTCTACGCAAAGCATTCGACATCAATCGGAATCATCTGTGTCCTTTTTGCCACCACTCGAAACTTTTACGCCCGTCAAATTGCTCGTTGCATGGCAATTTGGCGCAAAATACTATCTACTGACCATAAAGAACGAACTTAGTTCGCAGTCAGTTTTCTCAACTGTGACATAACCCATAAGTACAAGACCATGGCCCAGGAAATCGAATTAAAATTTATCGTTAATAGTGACGCTGTAGATGCGCTACGTGAACGTCTGAATACGCTGGGGGGAGAGCATCATGCGCCCAGCCAGTTGCTGAATATCTACTACGAAACGCCGGATGCGTGGTTGCGTGGTCACGATATGGGGCTGCGTATTCGCGGTGAAAACGGCCATTACGAAATGACCATGAAAATTGCCGGACGCGTGACGGGCGGACTGCATCAGCGGCCGGAATATAACGTTGCGCTAAACGCGCCTGAGCTGGATCTCACCTTGTTCCCAACGGAAGTCTGGCCTGATGGTGAGCTGCCCGCTGAACTTGCTTCTCAAGTGCAGCCGTTGTTCAGCACCGATTTTTTCCGTGAGAAATGGTTGGTTGATGTTGATGGCAGCCGGATTGAAATGGCCCTCGATCTGGGGGAAGTGAAAGCGGGCGAGTTTGCAGAACCTATCTGTGAGCTTGAACTTGAACTGCTAAGCGGCGATACCCGTGCGGTACTGAAGCTGGCAAACCAGCTGGTTTCGCAAACCGGTTTACGCCAGGGTAGCTTGAGCAAAGCAGCGCGCGGTTATCATTTGGCTCAGGGGAATGCGCCGCGCGAACTCAAACCGACGCGTATTTTGAAGGTTCCGGCGAAGGCGAGCATTGAACAGGGGCTGGAAGCGGCGCTGGAGCTGGCATTATCACAGTGGCAGTACCATGAGGAGCTGTGGGTGCGCGGCGTCAAAGGGGCGAAAGCCGAGGTGCTGGCGGCAATGGGCCTGGTGCGCCACATTCTGATGCTGTTTGGCGGCAATGTGCCACGAAAAGCGAGCGCTCACTTACGTGATTTATTGACCCAGTCGGAAGCGATCATTGCGTCGGACGTTTCTGCCATTTCGGCGGTTTACAGCACGCAAACGGCAATGGCCAAGCTGGCGCTGACCGAATGGCTGGTGACCAAAGGATGGCAGCCATTCCTTGATGCGAAGGCGCAGGGAAAAATTGCCGACTCCTTTAAGCGCTTCTCTGATACCCATCTTTCACGCCATGCCGCTGAGCTGAAAACCGCTTTTGCGCAGCCGCTGGGCGATCAGTACGCCGATCAGCTTCCACGTTTGACGCGCAACATTGATAGCATGCTGATGCTGGCGGGATACTACGACGAAAATGTCGCATCAGAATGGATCGCCAACTGGCAGGGTTTGCGCCACGCCATTGCGGCCAACCAATATATTGAAATTGAACACTTCCGTAACGAGGCGATTGCACTGGAGCCGTTCTGGCTGCATAGCGGAAAACGTTAATCAGGGCCGAGGCCGGGATGCCTGATGGCGCTGTGCTTATCAGGCCTACGCGATGTGTGTAACTGTCATGTAGGCCGGATAAGGCGAAAAGACGCATCCGGCACCATTCAAAGGATAACCCGTAAATGAAGCAGCTCTCTTCACCGTTACAGCAGTACTGGCCGACCGTTGTTGAGCGGCTGCCAGCAGCAATATCTGAGTCCTCGCTTAGCGTTCAGGCGAAGTCAGTACTTACATTCAGTGATTTTGTCCGTGACAGCATTATTGCCCATCCCGAATGGCTGGCTGAGTTGGAAAGCGCTCCACCCCTGGCGGATGAATGGCAACACTATGCCGACTGGTTACAGCAAGCATTGGCTGACGTTAGTGACGAAAACACGCTGATGCGTGAGTTACGCCTGTTTCGCCGTCGCATTATGGTGCGTATCGCCTGGGCACAGACGCTGTCGCTGGTGACGGAAGAGAGTATTTTGCAGCAGCTAAGCCATCTGGCTGAAACGCTGATTATCGCCGCGCGTGACTGGTTATACGCCGCCTGCTGTCGCGAGTGGGGAACGCCCTGCAATTCTGAAGGTGTTGCGCAGCCGCTGCTGATTTTAGGCATGGGGAAACTGGGTGGCGGCGAGCTGAATTTTTCCTCCGATATCGACCTGATTTTCGCCTGGCCGGAACACGGCAGCACACAGGGTGGGCGACGCGAGCTGGATAACGCGCAGTTCTTTACCCGCATGGGCCAGCGGCTCATCAAGGTATTAGATCAGCCTACAATGGATGGGTTTGTCTATCGGGTGGATATGCGCTTACGCCCGTTTGGCGACAGCGGCCCGTTGGTACTGAGCTTCTCTGCGCTGGAGGATTATTATCAGGAACAAGGGCGCGACTGGGAACGCTATGCGATGGTCAAAGCTCGCATTATGGGCGATGCAGACGGCACTTACGTCAGCGAACTTCGCGCCATGCTGCGGCCTTTTGTCTTCCGCCGCTATATTGATTTCAGCGTGATCCAGTCGCTGCGTAACATGAAAGGGATGATTGCGCGTGAAGTGCGCCGCCGTGGCCTGAAAGACAACATCAAGCTGGGGGCGGGCGGTATTCGTGAAATCGAATTTATCGTGCAGGTATTCCAGCTGATTCGCGGTGGGCGCGAGCCGTCGCTGCAATCCCGCTCGCTGTTACCGACGCTTAGCGCCATCAATGCGCTGCATCTGCTGTCTGATACCGATGCGGAACAACTGCGAGCAGCCTATCTCTATTTACGCCGCCTGGAAAACCTGCTGCAAAGCATCAATGATGAACAGACCCAAACGCTGCCTGGCGATGAACTGAATCGCGCGCGGCTGGCGTGGGGAATGAACGTTGATGACTGGCAGCAGTTAACCGATGTACTGGCCAATCATATGGACAACGTGCGCCGGGTATTTAATGAGCTGATTGGCGATGACGAAGCCGAAACCCAGGAAGAATCGCTCTCAGAACAGTGGCGCGAACTGTGGCAGGACGCCTTACAGGAAGATGACACCACGCCGGTGCTGACGCATCTGGCGGATGACGATCGCCGGCGCGTGCTGTCTCTGATAGCCGATTTCCGCAAAGAGCTGGATAAACGCACCATTGGCCCACGCGGACGCCAGGTGCTGGATCATTTAATGCCGCATCTGCTGAGCGATGTCTGTTCGCGTGATGACGCTTCAGTACCGCTGTCGCGCATTACCCCTCTGCTGGTGGGGATCGTTACCCGTACGACTTATCTGGAACTGCTGAGCGAATTTCCCGGAGCGCTTAAGCATCTGATTTCTCTCTGTGCGGCCTCGCCGATGGTCGCCAGCCAGCTGGCGCGGTATCCACTGTTGCTCGACGAACTGCTGGATCCAAACACCCTGTATCAACCCACCGCGACGGACGCCTACCGTGATGAGCTGCGCCAGTATTTGCTGCGCGTGCCGGAAGATGACGAAGAGCAGCAACTGGAGGCACTGCGCCAGTTTAAGCAAACGCAGCTGTTGCGCATTGCCGCGGCTGATATTGCCGGTACGCTGCCGGTGATGAAGGTGAGCGACCATTTAACCTGGCTGGCGGAAGCTATTATTGATGCGGTAGTCCAGCAGGCGTGGACGCAGATGGTCGCACGCTACGGGCAACCCACCCATCTTGGCGAACGCGAGGGTCGTGGTTTTGCCGTCGTCGGCTATGGCAAACTGGGCGGTTGGGAATTGGGGTACAGCTCGGATCTCGATTTGATCTTCCTGCATGACTGTCCGATGGATGTGATGACGGACGGCGAGCGTGAGATTGACGGGCGACAGTTCTATCTGCGTCTGGCGCAGCGCATTATGCACCTCTTCAGTACCCGCACTTCGTCCGGTATTTTGTACGAAGTGGATGCGCGTTTGCGTCCGTCCGGGGCGGCGGGGATGCTGGTGACATCAGCCGATGCTTTCGCCGATTATCAGCGTAACGAAGCCTGGACATGGGAGCATCAGGCGCTGGTGCGTGCGCGCGTAGTGTACGGCGACCCGCAGTTGACCTCTCAGTTTGATGCGATTCGTCGCGATATCATGACCCTCGTCCGCGATGGGAAAACCTTGCAGACCGAGGTGCGTGAAATGCGTGAAAAAATGCGTGCCCATTTGGGCAATAAGCATCGCGATCGTTTTGATATCAAAGCAGATGAAGGCGGCATCACCGACATTGAGTTTATTACGCAGTATCTGGTGCTGCGTTTTGCGCATGAAAAACCGAAGCTGACGCGCTGGTCGGATAATGTGCGCATTCTGGAATTACTGGCGCAAAACGACATTATGGACGAGCAGGAAGCGCTGGCGCTTACTCGTGCATATACGACACTGCGTGATGAACTTCACCATCTTGCATTGCAGGAACTTCCGGGCCATGTGGCGCCGGAGCACTTCGACGCTGAACGTACGCTGGTGCGTGACAGCTGGCAGAAGTGGCTGGTTGCCGAGTGAAGTGTGCTATTATCGCGCGCAAATTTTAAGACACTCAGAGAATCTCTCAGGAGACAGGAATGAAAGTAACTCTGCCAGAGTTTGAACGTGCAGGAGTCATGGTTGTCGGTGATGTGATGCTGGATCGCTACTGGTATGGTCCTACCAGCCGTATTTCACCTGAAGCGCCTGTTCCGGTGGTAAAAGTGGATACCATCGAAGAACGTCCCGGTGGCGCAGCAAACGTGGCGATGAACATTGCCTCTCTGGGAGCGAATTCGCGTCTGGTGGGCCTGACTGGTATTGACGATGCGGCGCGTGCGCTGAGCAAAACGCTAACGGATGTGAACGTAAAATGTGACTTCGTGTCTGTACCGACCCATCCGACGATCACCAAACTGCGCGTGCTTTCCCGCAACCAGCAGCTGATTCGCCTGGATTTCGAAGAAGGTTTTGAAGGTGTGGATCCGCAGCCGCTGCATGAGCGTATTAACCAGGCACTGGGTTCAATCGGCGCTCTGGTGCTCTCCGACTACGCCAAAGGCGCGTTGGCAAGCGTGCAGCAGATGATTGCGCTGGCGCGTAAGGCGGGGGTGCCGGTGCTTATCGATCCGAAAGGAACCGATTTTGAACGCTACCGCGGCGCAACGCTGCTGACGCCGAATCTGTCTGAGTTTGAAGCGGTGGCGGGCAAGTGCAAAAGCGAAGATGAACTGGTTGAACGCGGTATGAAAGTGATTGCTGATTTCGACCTTTCCGCACTGCTGATCACGCGTTCCGAACAGGGCATGACGTTGCTGCAACCGGGAAAATCGCCACTTCATATGCCGACGCAGGCGCAGGAAGTGTATGACGTGACCGGTGCGGGCGATACGGTTATCGGCGTGCTGGCGGCGACGCTGGCGGCGGGTAATTCACTGGAAGAGGCGTGCTATTTTGCTAACGCCGCAGCCGGTGTTGTCGTTGGTAAGCTGGGGACTTCTACCGTTTCTCCGATTGAACTGGAAAACGCCGTGCGCGGTCGGGCCGATACTGGCTTTGGCGTGATGAGCGAATCTGAGCTGAAACAGGCCGTTGCCAGCGCCCGCAAGCGCGGCGAGAAAGTGGTAATGACCAACGGTGTGTTCGACATCCTGCATGCGGGCCATGTTTCCTATCTGGCGAATGCGCGCAAGCTGGGCGATCGCCTGATCGTGGCGGTAAACAGCGATGCTTCGACCAAACGTCTGAAAGGCGAAACGCGTCCGGTCAACCCGCTGGAACAGCGTATGATCGTGCTGGGTGCGCTGGAATCTGTCGACTGGGTGGTCTCTTTTGAAGAAGATACGCCGCAGCGTCTGATTGCTGGCATTCTGCCGGACCTGCTGGTCAAAGGCGGCGACTATAAGCCGGAGCAGATTGCGGGCAGCGAAGAGGTGTGGGCGAACGGCGGTGAAGTGCTGGTGCTGAACTTCGAAGATGGCTGCTCAACGACCAATATCATCAAGAAGATCCAGAAAGACAGCGATAAGTGAACTCTGACCTGATAGCCGGATAAGCGAAGTTCCGTCCGGCCTACAGGATGTATCGATTACAGGCCGGATAAGACGCTTGCGCGTCGCAATCCGGCTTTTTTTTCGCTTTAGTCTTCAGCCGCAGCGCCTCTTTCCCTGATATACCCGCCATATTTCAAGCCCTCTTAAATTTCATAGGAAACTGTGAACCCGCGCAGTGGATTTGCGCACAATATGTACAGAATAACTTCGTATCCAGGGAAATACTGAAATTAGAAAAAGCATATGGCCTTAGCAGATATTCAATAACTGGAGGGTATGCTCATGAACAGCAATATGTATTCACTGAACAATTTCGATTTCCTGGCCCGTAGCTTTGCCAGGATGCAGGCTGAGGGCCATCCCGTTGATATCCAGGCGATAACCGGGAATATGGATGAAGAACATCGTAGCTGGTTTTGTAAACGCTATGCGCTGTACTGCCAGCAGGCGACGGAAGCCAGGAAGCTAGAACTGGAACACTAACAGAAAAACGGGCCTTGCGGCCCGTTGTCGTTTTTACTCTTGCGGATCGACTGACGGGATCGCGGGGGCAGGTTTAACTTCTGCCGTTTTTTCACGCGATTCCAGCTCAGTCAGACGTTGCTCAAGCATCGCCAGCTTTTCACGCGTGCGCAATAAAACCTGAGTCTGTACATCGAATTCTTCGCGGCTTACCAGATCCAGGCGGGTCAGCTGGGACTGCAGCGTTTGACGAATTTTCTTCTCGACGTCTTCGCCAAACTCGCGGATCCCTTTCGGCATCGACTCGTGAACCTGACGAGCAATCTGCTCAATTTTTTTCGGGTCAATCATTGTGGTTTCCCTGAACTGGTACGTGTTGCTGCCTATTGTAGTGCGAACTGGCACAGGCATAAACCAGAATTGTGTGAAGCTAAGACGAGTAAAGGCGTTGATGAAGGTAATCAATAGCGTTATAGTTAACCCGCTTATTCTCAGGGCGGGGCGAAATTCCCCACCGGCGGTAAATCAACTGATGTTGAAAGCCCGCGAGCGCTTTTTGTTACGGCAAAAAGGTCAGCAGATCCGGTGTAATTCCGGGGCCGACGGTTAGAGTCCGGATGGGAGAGAGTAACGATCCAGTCGGGCATGGACCCGCTCACGTTATTTTTTTGCCGCTTAGACGGTACTCCTAAGACTGCCCTGATTCTGGTAACCATAATTTTAGTGAGGTTTTTTTACCATGAATCAGACGCTACTTTCCTCTTTTGGTACGCCTTTCGAACGTGTTGAACATGCGCTGTCTGCGCTGCGTGAAGGACGCGGTGTGATGGTGCTTGACGACGAAGATCGTGAAAACGAAGGCGATATGGTTTTCCCGGCAGAAACCATGACTGTTGAACAGATGGCGCTGACCATCCGTCACGGCAGCGGTATTGTATGCCTGTGCATCACTGAAGACCGACGCAAACAGCTCGATCTGCCAATGATGGTGGAAAACAACACCAGCGCTTACGGTACCGGTTTTACCGTGACCATTGAAGCCGCTGAAGGCGTGACCACCGGCGTTTCCGCAGCAGACCGTGTTACTACGGTGCGTGCGGCAATTAAGGATGGCGCTAAACCTTCCGATCTTAACCGTCCGGGGCACGTTTTCCCGCTGCGAGCTCAGGCTGGCGGCGTGTTGACCCGTGGTGGTCATACTGAAGCAACCATCGACCTGATGACGCTGGCAGGATTTAAACCGGCGGGTGTGCTGTGCGAACTGACCAATGACGATGGCACCATGGCGCGTGCGCCAGAATGCATCGAATTTGCCGGTAAGCATAATATGGCTGTGGTTACTATCGAAGACCTGGTGGCTTACCGTCAGGCGCATGAGCGCAAAGCCAGCTAATTGCTGACTACCGCGACAACCGTGGTAGGGATAAAAAAACCGAAGTCAGTTTTCTGGCTTCGGTTTTTTTGTTATTACAGCCTGGCTATTTTTTTCTGGCCAGTTTAAGTGCCCATGCTCCACTCATTACCAGCAACAGCACTAAACACAAACCAAAGGCGAGTAGGCAGGCCTGCGCCATATTCATAAAATGCCATGGCGGAAGCAGATACCAGCCTTCTGACTGTTGGTATAGATCGACAAACCACTTTTGCGTACTGCTGAGCGCCACGCCGTCGGGAACGATGGGCGCGTCATAGCCGCAATCTCCAGTGGGTTTAAACCACTCAGGAGCCCAGTTTGCCAGCGGCAAATTGAAAGGGAATGTCGGATCGGTGGAACATCCCTGTACACCAAAGAGTGAGTCCGGGTCCGGGTTATGTACTGCATAATGGATGCCATTAAGTTTGATGGAGAACTTAATACCCATAATGCTGCCATAAAATGCCGCAATGCAGCCGACCAGTTTTAGGATGAGGTTTTTAGGGTTTATTGCCGCGATCAGCCCACCGAAAACCATCACAAACATGGCAAAGCGGATGTATACACATTGCTCGCAGGGGGCCATGTAGAGATAGATTTGGAAGAACGAGTGCGCCAGAATAATTAACCCACCCATAGCACAAGCCATTAGCAACCACAAAAAGCGCCGCTCCTGCCATCGCACCAGGGTATCAACTGGTGTGGTACATAAGTCTCGCCACAATCCTTTAATAAAAGCCATAGCCGGTTCCCTGTTTATTTTGCCGCCAGCTCTCTGACAAGCTCAGCCATGGAATCAATCGATTTGATGCTTTTGGTGTAGATCAGGTACTTACCATTGACTACGTAAGCCGGAACCCCCTGGATTTTGGCAACATCATAGGCCGCTTTCCATTTTTCCAACGTTTGCTGGACGGCGGGGTCCTTCAATGCTGCGTCAAAGTCAGCCTGACTCATGCCGGCTGCATCCAGCCCTGTTTTGATGAATGACGCGGGATCTTTACCGTCAGACCAGCGTTCTTTTTTGTCGTGGTAGGCAGTGTAGTAAGCGAACTTGGCTTTTTTGAACTGTGATTTGGCGTCAAACAATGAGACCCCTGCGGCCTGATCCTTCGCAATCATGACTGCAAATACTTCACTGGCCTGTTTACCGTATTCTCCTTTGGTCTCGAGATGAAAAGGAGTGAAGGTCACGACATCGGCAACTTTGTCTGACACTGGGCCTGTCACGGCTTTATCATATTTGTAGCAGAATGGGCAGGCATAGCTGAATACTTTGATCAACGTTTTATCAGCATTGGGAATCGGTTTCTCCAGCACCATATAGTCAGTACCTTCAGTAAAAGCCGATGCTGCAAATGGTGTTGCCAGCGCCGCCGTTAATACCACGCTTTTAAATAATGAAGTAATCCATTTAGATGACATAATTAATCCTTAATCTAACGATATTATTTAAACATTTGTTGTGGGTGAACCAGTAATGCGCGGTAGTGCGTTTGGTTTGGTTTATCAGAAAGGACATCAATTTCGACTTTGACTTCTTTTGTTTTGTAGTCAATTTCGTTGATTTTTCCGATGGTTGGCTGTCCAACGTCAAATAAATTAATAGAACCACCAAATCCAAACATGGTGTCGCGGTCTTTTTGATATTCAATTACCGACGTGATAGGACTGTAGAAATCATAACCGCGCTCTTTCCCGTACTCCCAAATTTGCTGAACGGTTCCTTTTTTCTCGTCAATTTTATATTCGACGAACCGGGAATATTTCATTGTTGGTAGAGCCGGTTGTTCGAGTCCACGGCCATCGCCATTGTCAAAGATGGTTAGCGTTCCTTTGCTGGAAATCCAGGCGGTGTGTTGGGTGTAGGTAAAATCGAAATCAGTATTCTCGCATTTACCGTTTTCATCACACTTCAGCGCATTGCCCTTATCATCAACCGGTTTTAACAGTTTGCTTGCCAGCGACTTATTCCAGCCTTTAGACGGTGCCAGAATCCATTTAACCTGTTTATCACGACCGATTTTGACGACACCCTGATGGCGGGAAGAAAGAATGATGGAGTCATCTTTAGCGTCATAGGCAATGGAGTTGACGTGAGCCCAGTTACGGCCCGCACCAACGCCAAGGGCGTCACCATAGGGAGTATCGGGCTCCAGTTTCGCCTGTTGGCCTGCGTGAGCGAGATCCACGTTGACGCATACCGCGCCTGCGTCCAGCGCACCCAGCAGCGCGTCACGCATCGGGTCGAGAATTTTGGTTAGATCCCACACGTCAACAACACGTCCAGATTTATCGACCTCAATAATCTGGTCGCGGATGGTATGCACGTGAATGCCATCTTCCTTGCGATAGTCGCGTTTACCTACGCGCAGCAATACAGTGTTATTGACCGTTTCGATCGATTCATGTGATGCATCCATGAATCCACGGGGCAGCTTATGGTCGGCCAGAATCTGGCCCAGCATATCGAATTCATACCAGTGCTGGCCTTGTACGGCGGTGAATGTGCCGCGCGGTGTTTCGCGAATACCCATCAGGTAGCCGCGCTTGTTGATATCCATGTCGTGGCCGTCATAGAAGGTGTCCTGATCCAGCCACCACCGATATTCACCTTCCGTATCAACGACAAAGGTAAAGGGGGCGATATCAAAAGGGAGTGCGCCGCCAGCCGGACCCGCATCCAGGATGCCGGCATTTTTATCTTTTTCACCATGCCAGTGGAATTCTGCACCCTGCGGGGTAAAGGTATGGGTATTCACCAGATAAAGGCGATCTTCAAAACCAGGTGCTACTTTAATCACTTTTGTTTGCTGTAAATCAGATATAGAGCGGTTATCCATATAGTGATTAACGATGGCGGATGTTTGCACCACGTAATCATCTTTCATGGCTTTGCCATTTTCTTTATATTCAACGGTTACCTTATTTGCGAACTTTTGATAAAGGCCAAAAATAGGAATGCCATCGTACGTGGCGAGCGACTCTTTGCCGACGGTATAAGTTACCGGAACACCTTTTTCACCTTTACCATGGACGGTAACTTTAACATCTGAAATAACGTGGCTGTCTAATTCAACCAGCGCAGTAAGCGGGGCATTTCCATACGGGTCAACCACTATTGCGCCCAATTTTCCTGCAGGTTGGGCCGGCTGAAAACCAGCGGCAAGAGAGTTTCCTGCTGCTAATCCAAATGTTAGTGCCAGAGTCCCTGCCAGAAGTGTTTTTCGGTATTGTGTAAACATGGATATATCTCCTTATATTACCTATAAATATAATTTTGCTGAATATATTATGTTTTTACGATTTTGATAAAACAAAATGGTATTACTAATGCTACTTTCACAATGTATTAATTAATGTTGATGAAATGTATTATTCTGCAGGAGCTAATTTTTATTATTTTTGGATAGTATGAGTGAGATATTTTAAGAACAATATTTATTATTGCGTAGTGTGATCTTATCTACATTGTTTTAATTGTTTATAACGAGTTTGGCTAATAGCTTAGCCGCTGATTTATATGATCGAAATCATATATTTGTTTCTGAAATATGCCACTATATGAGTATGTCAGAATAAGGTTGTGTAAAATTTTAACGTTAAATGTTTAATGATGTTAAATTTTAAGGGTAAAATAATGTTTATTGCCTGGTATTGGATTGTATTAATTGCACTCGTTGCGGTGGGTTATTATTGTCATATGAAACGTTATTGTCGGGCGTTCCGCCAGGATAGAGATGCCTTACTCGAAGCGCGTAACAAACTCTTCCGTCGTTCTGGTGAGGACAACAGCGCGATCAAGGAACAGGAATAGCCTCTCAGGTTCTGCTATGGATGAGCGGATGCTGTAAATTCGTAGGGTGGCATCCGCCCTCAGGATTATCCTATACCCATGGACTGGAGGATGACGAGACTTAACCCCATCACGGACATTCCACAAAGTACCCCATAGCTGGGATTATTATTTGGGTCGATCTCTTTTGCCAAAGGCATCAATTCATCAACGGACAGCGCCACCATAATACCTGCGACTGCCGCCATTATTGCCGCCATCACCACCGGTGATATCAGACTACCGAGAATTAACCACGCCAGTACGCCGCCCAATATTTCTGCCATGCCCGAGATCCCGGCCCAGAATATCGCCGTACGTTTGGAGCCTGTGGCGGCATAGACGGGACCCGCCACGGCTAATCCTTCAGGAATATTGTGCAATGCGACGGCAAGAGCAATACCAAAGCCCAGTTCAAGATTGCTACTGGCGGTAACAAACGTCGCAATCCCTTCCGGAAAGTTGTGCAGGCTGATGCCGAGCGTTAATAAAATCGCGGTGCGTTTAATCGATCCGGGTAGAGGTTGCGTTGTTTTCTGTACCAGATCCTGAGGGTGCGCGTGCGGCAATAGACGGTCCAGGCCAAAGTAACCCAGTAAGCCAACGATGAACATTCCGTAGCCTAATACCGGCGACATGCCTTCTGCGGCCAGCGCAGCAGGTAGCATCTCCATCAGAGAGATCAGTAGCATAATCCCGGCGGCGAAGCCTAAAGAAAAGGCGAGAACACGGTTAGACGGTTTTTGCCCTAACACGCCGAGAAATGCGCCGATAAACGTGGCGGCACCTGCCAGTAAAGTCAGAAGTAAGGGTACTGACATCGACAAATAAAACTCCTTATCAATCTGCTTTCCGGGTTGGATCGTCAAAATAACTGATGATCTTCATCATGGTTATCTGAGTTCTTCATCAACCGAATAAGCGTATTGTGGTGGTATCAAAATGACTCCCTCAGTAAGGATATCATCATGTCTTCAACTCGTATGCCAGCATTGTTTTTGGGTCACGGTAGCCCGATGAATGTTCTGGAAGATAACGTTTATACCCGTGCCTGGCAGCAACTGGGGGAAACGTTGCCGCGTCCGAAAGCCATTGTGGTGGTCTCGGCGCACTGGTTCACCCGTGGAACGGGTGTGACTGCGATGGAAGCCCCCAAAACGATCCACGATTTTGGCGGTTTTCCGCAAGCATTATATGACACCCATTACCCGGCTCCTGGCTCGCCTGAACTGGCGCAGCATCTGGTTAACTTGCTTGCTCCAGTGCCTGTTACCCTGGACAAAGAAGCGTGGGGTTTTGACCACGGTTCCTGGGGCGTGCTGATCAAGATGTACCCGAATGCGGATATTCCGATGGTGCAACTGAGCATTGATAGCACCAAACCCGCGGCCTGGCATTTTGAGATGGGCCGTAAGCTGGCGACGCTGCGTGATGAGGGCATTATGCTGGTGGCCAGTGGTAACGTGGTGCATAACCTGCGCACTGCGCGCTGGCACGGTGAGAACACGCCTTATCCGTGGGCGACCTCATTCAATGATTATGTTAAGGCAAACCTGACATGGCAGGGACCGGTTGAGCAGCACCCACTGGTGAACTATCTCGATCATGAAGGTGGATCGTTGTCGAATCCGACGCCGGATCACTACCTGCCGCTGCTGTATGTACTCGGGGCTTGGGACGGTAAAGAGTCTGTCACGATCCCGGTAGATGGTATTGAGATGGGAAGTTTAAGTATGTTGTCAGTGCAGGTTGGATGATGAATGCCCGATGGCGCTAAGCTTATCGGGCATTAAGTTCGTGCCGTAGGCCGGGTAAGGCGAAGCCACCACCCGGCACTCTCAATCATTCGACAAAAATATGCGGATAGAAACGAGACAGATCCTGCGTGATCAACGCGCGGTCTTCTCGAATACCGATCCCGGCTGGTTGATCGTTGATCAGCCAGCTGCCAATCAGCATATAGCTGTCGCCAAACTTCGGTAGCTGATGGAACTGCTGCACGATCATACCCTCTTCACCGTACGGACCTTCCACGGATTCGATGGTTTTACCGTTCTCAATGATGGAGACGTTAGCTCCCTCGCGCGAGAAGATCGGTTTGACGACGAATTTATCCATCTGCGGGTAGTCGTCTTCGGCGAAGTACGCTGGCAGCAGGTTCGGATGATTCGGGAACATTTCCCATAACAGCGGTAACAGTGCTTTGTTGGAAATAATGCTCTTCCAGGCCGGTTCCAGCCAGCGAACGCCAGCGTCTTCCAGCTTGGTGGAGAACATTTCACGCAGCATGAATTCCCACGGATAAAGCTTGAACAGGTTAGCGATTACCTGATCCTGCATATCGGTGAACTGACCTTTTTCACCAAGACCAATATCTTCCACATAGAGGAATTCAGTGGCGATTTCAGCTTCGGCCGCGCAATCCTGTAGATACTGGATCGTACCGCGATCTTCCACCGTATCACGACAGCAGGTCAGATGTAGCAGTTGAAAGCCATACTGCTCACGCAGCTCAGTGAAACGCTCGATCAGCTTTTCCTGCAGACTGTTGAACTGATCGCTGCCTTCCGGCAGGTTGCCCGCATTGAGCTGATCTTCCAGCCAGATCCACTGGAAAAACGCGGCTTCGTACAGTGAGGTTGGCGTATCGGCGTTGTTTTCTAAAAGCTTGGGTTCACCCGTGCCATCCCACGCCAGATCGAGACGTGAATAGAGCGACGGTTGCTGAGTCTGCCAGGACTGGCGGACAAAGCCCCAGGTATGCTTCGGAATGCGAAACTTGGTCATCAGCTCATCGCTGGCGATGACCTTTTCCACCACCTTGAGGCACATTTGATGCAGCTCTGCGGTGACCTCTTCCAGCTTTTCAACCTGAGCAAGGGTGAGTTTGTAGTACGCGTCTTCACACCAGTACGGCTCGCCATACATAGTGTGAAAATTAAAACCGTATTCGGTAGCTTTGTCGCGCCAGTCCGGGCGCTCAACAATACTGACTCTTTCCATGACGATCAGCCACCCATTGAACGAGTGGTGGTGCCGCTTGCGCTACGCTGCATGGTGCTCTGTTTAGCCACAGACTCACCAAATCCGCCGCGGGTTACGGTAGAGGTGGTGGCAGGTTTCGGTGCCATTGCGGTTTTCGGTACGGTCATGGTGCGACCCGGCGTTGCTGCGCCGTAGTTTTTACCGCCTGCATCCGTATATTTGCCGTAAGCCGGGCTGGCCGGATTTTTCGAGCTGAACAGCGGTTGCTGAGCGCCCATTCCGCCACCCATCAGTCGGCCCATCATGTAGCCCGCCATCAGTGGCATCCAGAAGCTGCCGCTGCTTTGATTCTGCGCCTGTGCCTGGCCTTCACCGGTCGGCGCCATACCTGCTTGCGCAGGAGCCTGCTGGCACTGGCCTTCGCCGAATTCAGCAATACAGTCTTCGCGAGTGGCGTATTTTGGCGCGGTACGTTCAGCTTCTTTCAGCGCATTGTTAAACGCGGTAGTACATTCGGCACTTTTACCCGGATTTGCCGCAGAGCAGTCGTCAGCGTTCTGATAAAGCGAAACCGTTTCGTCGCTCTTTTCACAGCCCGCGAGCATAAACACAGCGGTAACTGCCAGGGCGACAGGAGTCAGGTGGCGCGCGCTCCAGCTTTTGCGGAACGAGGCGTGATGTATAGATTTTGTCCGTTTCATTTATGTCTTCCAGGACCCAGTGGTAACTCTGCTCAGAATAGTGGATGACTGGTCGAAATTGAAGCGTTAAGAGGCGAGAATGCGGAAGAAGGGGGAGATCTTTACGTTGTCTTACGTTCAGACGGGGCCGAAGCCCCGTCATCAGCATCAGTTACGGAACGGGTTGTTGCCGTTGCTACTGGTTGAACGTGCAGCAGTTGGCTGAGCTGCAGGCAGATTGCCGGTACCGTTGAAGTCATTCACGGCGGCATCTTGTTGCGGATTTTGCGGTGCCACGGTATCCGGCGTTGTGGATATCGGTTTACCCAGCGTACTATTCAGAGCCACCAGATCCTGCTCGTTCAGCGTACCGAGCGCAAATTTGACGTTAAGCTGGTTGATCAGATAGGTATAACGCGCATTCGCCAGTTGCTGCTTGGCGTTGTACAGCGTGGTGGTGGCATCCAACACATCCACAATGGTACGTGTACCTACGGAATAGCCGGCTTCCATCGCATCCAAAGAACTTTGTGCAGAGACAACCGCTTGTTTGTACGCGTTAATGCTACTGATAGACGCATTAATGTTGTTGAACGAAGAACGAACGGTCTGCACCACGCTGCGGTGTGCGCTTTCCAGTTGTTCACTCGCGCCAACAAAGTTGTACTGCGCTTGTTTCACCTGCGAGTTAACCATTCCGCCCTGGTACAGCGGCAGCGAGAAGCTCAGACCAATTTTGTTCTGGCCTTCATTGCTGTCGTCATAGCGTGTGCCCGCATCACTGGCACGAGTTTTAGAGCCGCTGTAAGAGGTATCAGATACGCCGGTAGAGGCAGTCAAATTCAGGGTCGGTAAGTGACCATCTTGCGCCTGACGAATCTGCTCACGCGCCAGATCCTGGCTCAAACGCGCCTGCAATAACGTCAGGTTGCGATTTTCTGCTTCTTTCAGCAGTGCGTTAACCGCCTGCGGTTTGTTGGTTTTGAAACCATCAACGTTCAGCGAAGCCAGTTCCGGGTAGTAGTTACCTGTTACCTGACGCAGTTGCTCTACCGCGTTGTCCAGATTGTTACGCGCAGTGACTTCGTTCGCCAGTACGGTGTCGTATTGTGAACGGGCGTTCTGTACGTCAGTGATGGCAACCAGGCCAACGTTAAAACGCTGAGTGGTCTGATCTAACTGACGATAGACCGCATCTTTCTGTGCCTGGGTGTAAGAAAGCACGTCAATTGCGTTCAGTACGTTAAAATAGGCCGTAGCGGTATTCAGGATCAGCGTTTGCTGATCGGTCTGATACGTCACATCCTGGATGCCCGCTGATTTTTCTTGCAGCGTCAGGGCACGCCATTTAGACATGTCGAACAGCGTTTGAGTCAATTGTAATGACGCGCTGGTTGCGTTGGAGTTGATACCATTTGAATCACGGTAACCATTGCTGTAGGTGTAATCGGCACCTAAACCCAGTTGCGGCAGCAATGGACTACGCGCTTCGTTAATTTTTTCGAATGCAGCATCGCGATCGGCGGCGGATTTACGCAATTCCGGGTTGCTCAGGCGTGCTTGCTGATAAACCTGCATCAGGTTTTCTGCCTGGCTCAAAGTACTGAACCCCGACAGGCTCAGGCCGATAAGGATGGGGAGCAATTTCTTCATTTGCATTCCTTGTTGTGAAGCAGTATTTAGCGCTGATCAAATTGTAAAAATATTTGCTGATTCTAGCAGAATCCGCCACTTCAAAAAGTTGGCGTTACGTGCCATACGGCGTTAATTTGCATCAATTTAACACAAGGGCGTTCAAACATCAGTCAAACGACCTTGAAATTCACATTTTAATCACTATTGGTTTCAGGACAGCACAATGCGTAAACCAGACAACTTGCCAATGACTTTCACTAAAAATGATGTAGAAATTATTGCACGAGAAACGCTATACCGCGGTTTTTTTTCACTGGATCTTTATCGGTTTCGCCACCGCTTGTTTAACGGGGGGATGAGCGGTGAGGTAACGCGCGAAATTTTTGAGCGCGGACACGCGGCAGTCTTGCTACCCTTTGACCCTGAGCGGGATGAAGTTGTGCTGGTCGAGCAGATCCGTATCGCGGCATTTGATACCAGCGAAAGCCCGTGGCTACTGGAAATGGTAGCCGGAATGATCGAAGAGGGCGAAACCGTTGAAGATGTAGCCCGTCGTGAAGCAATGGAAGAGGCCGGGCTGGAAGTTAAACGGACGAAGCCCGTTCTGAGCTATCTGGCAAGTCCGGGTGGCACCAGTGAGCGTCTGTCTATTTTAGTAGGCGAAGTGGACGCCACGACCGCGAGCGGGATCCACGGTCTGGCTGATGAAAACGAAGATATTCGTGTTCATGTGGTAAGCCGGGAACAGGCTTATCAATGGGTAGAAGAGGGGAAAATCGACAACGCAGCGTCTGTCATCGCCTTGCAATGGTTACAGCTGCACTATCAAGAGTTAAAAACTGAGTGGAAAAAATGAAGCGTTACACACCTGACTTCCCTGAAATGATGCGTCTGTGCGAAACCAACTATTCGCAATTGCGCCGCCTGCTGCCACGTAATGATGCAGCCGGTGAAACAGTGAGCTATCAGGTAGCAAACGCACAATATCGGTTAACGATCGTTGAATCGACCCGATACACTACGCTTGTCGCGATCGAGCAAACGGCACCGGCCGTCACTTACTGGAGCCTGCCGTCATTGACTGTGCGCCTGTATCATGACGCAAGGGTGGCTGAAGTGTGTTCAAGTCAGCAGATCTTTCGCTTCAAAGCGCGGTATGATTATCCAAATAAAAAGTTGCATCAACGCGACGAAAAGCATCAAATTAATCAGTTTCTGGCCGACTGGTTACGGTACTGTTTAGCACATGGAGCGATGGCGATTCCGGTTTATTAGCGTCGTGAAACCTAAGGACACCATTTGGAAAGCCTGTTAACCCTTCCTTTGGCTGGTGAGGCCAGAGTCAGGATCTTACAAATTACAGACACTCACCTGTTTGCCGAAAAGCATGAAACGCTGCTGGGTGTGAACACCTGGGACAGCTATCAATCCGTACTGGATGCAATACATGCAGAGTCGCCTGAGTACGATCTGATCGTCGCGACGGGTGATTTGGCGCAGGATCAATCGGCTGCGGCTTATCAGCATTTTGCTGAGGGCATCGCAAGTTTTCGTGCGCCCTGCGTTTGGCTACCCGGCAATCACGATTTTCAGCCGGCAATGTACAGCGCGTTGCAGGATGCGGGCATTTCCCCGGCCAAACGCGTTTTCATTGGCGAACAGTGGCAGATCTTGCTGCTCGACAGCCAGGTGTTCGGCGTTCCCCACGGTGAGTTAAGTGAATTTCAGCTCGAATGGCTGGAGCGTAAACTTGCTGATGCGCCAGAGCGTAATACCTTGCTGCTACTGCATCATCATCCTCTGCCTGCGGGCTGCAGTTGGCTCGATCAGCACAGTCTGCGTAATGCCGCTGAGCTGGATAACGTGCTGGTGAATTATCCTCGCGCCAGGTATCTATTGTGCGGGCATATTCATCAGGAACTTGATCTGGACTGGAACGGTCGCCGTCTGCTGGCGACACCGTCGACCTGCGTGCAATTTAAACCGCACTGCTCCAACTTCACATTGGATACCATCAGCCCCGGCTGGCGGACGCTGGAGCTTTTTGCCGACGGGACGTTGCAGACTCAGGTACGTCGTCTGCAGGGTAATCGGTTCCACCCTGATACCGCTTCAGAAGGCTACTGATGTCTACGCTTCTCTATCTTCACGGATTTAATAGCTCTCCTCGTTCGGCGAAGGCGTGTTTACTGAAAAACTGGCTGGCGGAGCACCATCCGCACGTTGAGATGATTGTACCGCAGTTGCCGCCGTATCCGGCCCAGGCCGCAGAGATGCTGGAATCGATTATTCTTGAACATGGCGGAGAGTCGCTGGGGATTGTCGGCTCCTCATTAGGCGGTTATTACGCTACCTGGCTGTCGCAATGTTTTATGCTGCCGGCAGTGGTGGTGAACCCTGCTGTACGGCCTTATGAACTGCTGGTCGACTATCTCGGTCAAAACGAGAACCCCTACACGGGGCAGCAATATGTGCTACAGTCACGCCATATTTACGATCTTAAAGTCATGCAGATTGACCCGCTGGAAGCGCCGGATTTGATCTGGCTGCTCCAACAAACGGGCGATGAAGTGTTGGACTACCGCCAGGCGGTGGCGTATTACGCCTCCTGCCGTCAGACAGTTATTGAGGGCGGAAACCACGCATTCACGGGCTTCGAAGATTATTTCAACCCGATTGTCGATTTCCTTGGACTGCACAGTTTCTGACGATCAATTCGAATTGCTTATTTAAACCATGACGCAAACTTATAACGCTGATGCCATTGAGGTACTCACTGGGCTTGAGCCGGTACGCCGTCGCCCAGGAATGTACACCGATACCACCCGTCCGAACCATCTTGGACAGGAAGTGATTGATAACAGTGTGGATGAAGCACTGGCGGGCCACGCGAAACGCGTGGACGTGATCTTACATGCCGATCAGTCTCTGGAAGTCATTGATGACGGACGCGGAATGCCGGTAGACATTCACCCTGAAGAGGGCGTTCCGGCGGTTGAGCTGATCCTCTGTCGTCTGCACGCGGGCGGCAAGTTCTCCAACAAGAACTACCAGTTCTCCGGTGGTCTGCACGGCGTGGGTATCTCCGTTGTTAACGCCCTGTCCAAACGTGTGGAAGTGAACGTGCGCCGCGATGGGCAGGTATACAACATCGCGTTTGAGAATGGCGATAAAGTGCAGGATTTACAGGTTGTCGGTACCTGTGGCAAACGCAATACCGGGACCAGCGTGCACTTCTGGCCGGATGAAAGCTTCTTTGACAGCCCGCGTTTTTCCGTTTCGCGCTTAACACATGTACTAAAAGCAAAAGCGGTACTGTGCCCTGGCGTTGAGATCACTTTTAAAGATGAGGTCAACAACAGCGAACAGCGCTGGTGCTACCAGGATGGTCTGAATGACTATCTGAGCGAGGCGGTGAATGGCCTGCCGACGCTGCCGGAAAAACCATTTATCGGTAATTTCAGCGGTGAGACGGAGACGGTGGACTGGGCGCTGCTCTGGCTGCCGGAAGGCGGCGAGCTGCTGACCGAAAGCTATGTGAACCTGATCCCAACCATGCAGGGCGGTACGCACGTTAACGGTCTGCGCCAGGGACTGCTGGATGCGATGCGTGAGTTCTGCGAATACCGTAATATCCTGCCGCGTGGCGTGAAGCTGTCGGCGGAAGATATCTGGGATCGCTGTGCATATGTGTTGTCGGTAAAAATGCAGGATCCGCAATTCGCCGGACAAACCAAAGAGCGCCTCTCTTCGCGTCAGTGTGCGGCATTCGTCTCTGGCGTGGTGAAAGATGCTTTCAGTTTGTGGCTGAACCAGAACGTGCAGTCAGCCGAACTGCTGGCTGAGATGGCGATTTCCAGCGCGCAGCGTCGTCTGCGTGCGGCGAAAAAAGTAGTGCGTAAAAAGCTGACCAGCGGTCCGGCGCTGCCGGGTAAACTGGCTGACTGTACCGCACAGGATCTTAATCGTACCGAACTGTTCCTCGTAGAAGGTGACTCGGCGGGCGGATCGGCCAAGCAGGCGCGCGATCGTGAATATCAGGCGATCATGCCGCTGAAAGGTAAGATCCTCAATACCTGGGAAGTCTCTTCCGATGAAGTACTGGCTTCGCAGGAAGTTCACGATATTTCCGTGGCGATCGGCATCGATCCGGATAGCGACGATCTGAGCCAGCTGCGCTACGGTAAGATCTGTATCCTGGCGGATGCCGACTCCGATGGTCTGCACATTGCCACACTGCTGTGTGCGCTGTTTGTAAAGCACTTCCGCACGCTGGTGAAACACGGTCATGTCTACGTGGCGCTGCCGCCGTTATACCGTATCGACCTCGGTAAAGAGGTGTATTACGCGCTGACGGAAGAAGAGAAAGCGGGCGTACTGGAGCAGTTAAAGCGCAAGAAAGGCAAGCCGAACGTGCAGCGCTTTAAAGGTCTGGGTGAAATGAACCCGATGCAGCTTCGTGAAACTACGCTGGATCCGAACACCCGTCGCCTGGTGCAGCTCATCATTGATGATGAAGACGATCAGCGTACCAACGCAATGATGGATATGCTGCTGGCCAAGAAACGTTCTGAAGATCGTCGTAACTGGTTGCAGGAGAAAGGCGACCTGGCGGATCTCGAAGGGTAATTGCATGTAGAAAAGCCGGAGACGGGCGTAAAATGCCTTATCCGGCTCTCATCTGACGAAGCGATTATATGCCGGATAGCAAAGCGTCATCCGGCAAATCGACAACCTTAAATACCCGACTCCAGAATACGAATATTCATGTCCAGCACGTCACCCTTCACGGCTTCGCTGTAGGCTTTCATATGCGGGGTCTGCAAATGCGCTTCAAGATGCGCGATGCTTTCCCACTGCTCAACCATCACGATTGAATCTGGCGCTGTGGTCTGAAAACTCACACCTGCGGCATGATCCACCATCGGCGCATAGCCGTGGCAGCCTTCTTCTTTCAGTACGGTCGGAACGATTTTAGCAAACTGATCCAGTACCGCCTGGCGGTGATGTTGACCTGGACGTGTACGGATTTCTGCAATAACGGTAAGCATGGTTAACTCCTTCTAATTCCAGGTTACCAGTTAACCAAAAATTTCGGTCAGATGCTTGCGATATTCTGCGATATAACGCGGGACGTCCGGCATTTTAATCACGTCATTGGTGATAAAGGTCGGCAGCGCTTCCATTCCCAGGAACTGATTTGCTTTATGGAACGGGAGATAAACGCCATCAACGCCAACGCCATGGAAGAACTGGTCTTTTTCAGTGAAGGCTTCCATCGGTGCGTTCCAGGTCAGGGACAGCATGTATTTTTTGCCCTGAATCAGCCCGCCGGAGCCGTATTTTTTAGAGGCATCTGAACGTGTGCGACCGTCGCTGGCATACAGCGTGCCGTGACCTTCGGTAAACACGTCATCGATGTATTTTTTCACGGTCCACGGTGCGCCCATCCACCAGCCGGGCATCTGCCAGATAACTGCATCGGCCCAGACGAAATTCTGTACTTCTGTTTTTACGTCATAATCGCTGTCTGCGCGTACGACTTTAACATCATGCCCGAGGTCGCGCAGGATACCGTCCGCGACCTCGGTCAGGGTGTCATTCAGTTGACCATTTGAATGGCCGAATTTTTTCGCCCCGTTGATAATCAGAATGTTGCTCATTTTGTGTCCTCAAGGAAATACGTTTGAGGACGATTTTACTCCCACCAGCGGTGCGGTGAAATTAGCAAAATGTGCAAAGTCTTTTGCTATATGAGCAACAATAACGCAATTACCAACTGACTTTTGCTTCAAAGCCACCTTCCGGAGCGTTGCCAAACGAGGCTGACATCCCATGTAATATCGCGATACGACGGACAATCGACAGACCGAGACCGCTGCCGGTCACGCTTTGTCCCGGCGGACGATAAAAGCGTTCACCGATGTGTGTAAGTACCTCCGGCGCAACGCCAGGACCATTATCTTTGACGCTGAAGTTACGGGCGTTGAGCGTCACTTCCACAATGCTCCCCTGCGGACTGTAGCGAATGGCATTATCCAGCAGATTTCGTACCATCAGGCTCAGCAACAGCGGCTGTCCTGTGCGCGTGATATTGTGAGCGTTAATCTGCAAACGTACGTCAATATGTGCCTGCTGGGCCGGGTGGTAGATATCCATCACCGCGGACTGTAGTAGCTCCTCCAGTGAGATTTCCGCCACATCCTGAAGATTATCGAGGGAGTCGAGTCGAGAAAGCGTCAGGAGCTGATCGACCAGTCGGGTGGCGCGTTCAATTCCCGCATGCAGCTGCGCCAGCGCTTTTTCCCGCGTTTGCGGGTCGTCGTCTGACAATTGCACCACTTCGGTTTGCACCTTCAGCGCGGTCAACGGACTGCGCAGCTCGTGAGCGGCGTCAGAGGTAAAGCGCCGTTCGCGGACCATCATAGAGTGGATACGGGTAAACAGCTGATTAAGTGATTCAACCAGCGGGCGCACTTCGCTTGGCACACCTTTCGGGTCGAGCGGTTCTTCTGATTCCGGGGCGCGCCAGCGCAGAGCCTGCGCCAGTTTTTTTAGCGGCCTGAGTTCACGACTCAGCATGACCACCAGGATCAGCAACATCAGCGGCAGCGCAACCAGCCACGGGGTTAACTGTGCGGTAAGGATCGACAGCGCCATATCCTCCCGATATTCCCACTCCTGACCCACCACAATGCGATATTTTCCATCAGCGGAATTTAGCCACAGGAAGCGCCAGGAATCGTTGTCGCCTCTGAGTTGGCCGTCGCTAAACCCTTCCCGGCTGTAGCTGTAGGGAATATCCTGGCCATTGTCGCCATCGTGTAGCACCATTTTGCCGTCGGTGGAGTAGATGGCAAACGCCAGTGCGTCGTCATCAATATGGCCGTGCTTCAGTTTCTTTGGCGTGCGGGCCATATTGCTTGAGGTGGTGACATCGCTGATATCCAGCGTGCTGAGTCGCTTGGCGAACAGCATAAGCTGGGTATCAAACAGCTCGTCGACATTATCGGTAGTCTGCCTCCAGGCTACAAAACTGGATACGGCCCAGGTGGCTGATGCCAGAATCAGAAAAATAAGCGTTAGCCTGACGCGCAGGCTGAGGCGTTGTGTGAGTTTCATGCGTCACCCAGGGTATAGCCAATGCCATGCACGGTACGGATAAAGTCGCTGCCGAGCTTACGGCGTAAGTGATGGACGTGGACCTCAACCGCATTGCTGGAGACATTTTCGTCCCAGGTATACAGTTTTTCTTCAATCAGTTTGCGGGGCAGGACGCGACCTTTGTTGCGCATCAGCAGTTCCAACAGCGCGAACTCTTTAGGTTTGAGTGACAAAGGTTCACCCGCCGCCGTGGCGACCAGCGCGCCGGGATCGAGCGTTACCTGACCATGGCGTAATGTGTTGCTGGCCTGGCCGCTGGCACGACGCACCAGCGCCTCCAGTCTGGCGGCAACTTCGATCAGCGCAAAGGGTTTGCACAGATAGTCATCTGCCCCCAGGCGCAGGCCTTCTACGCGTTCCGCCAGCGCGTCGCGAGCGGTCAGAATTAGCACCGGCTCCTGTTTTCCTTTTGCACGCCATTCGCGCAAAATATCGCGCCCATCTATGCCTGGCAGCGTCAGGTCGAGGATTACCGCATCATAAGGTGCGCTGTAGAGCGCTTCTTTCCCTTGGCGACCTTCGGTAAACCAGTCGATACTGAAACCCATTTTACTCAGACCTGTTTTCAGGCCATCGCCAATCAACGTGTCATCTTCGATCAGTAAAATACGCATATGTTCATCCCTGCGATAACTCATTTGCAGTCAGTAAACCTGTGGCTACAGTCTCTGTACAGCAAAAAAAGTATCTTTTTTTGCCTTAAGAACTTGTTAAGGATTAACTTATTTAATAGTCGTAAACCAACATGAAAGGGAGACATGACGATGAAAAAATTAGCTGCAATGGTTGCCGTAATGGCACTGTGTTCCGCACCTGTTCTGGCAGCTCAGCAGGGCGGCTTCTCTGGGCCAACGACAACCACCACGCAGAGCCAAAACGGCGGATTTGTCGGCCCGAACGGTAGCAGCACGACGGTAGAAAGCGCCAAATCACTGCGTGATGACACCTGGGTTACCCTGCGCGGAAACATCGTTGAGCGTATTTCCGACGACCTGTACGTGTTTAAAGATGCGACCGGCACGGTGAATGTGGATATCGACCACAAGCGCTGGAACGGCGTAACCGTTACACCGCAGGATGTGGTTGAAATCCAGGGTGAAGTGGATAAAGACTGGAACTCCGTTGAAATCGACGTGAAACAGATTACCAAAGTTACTAAGTAATCCCCATCAGGGCCGCATTCGCGGCCCTTTTCTTTGTGACTCAACACGCCAGATAGGGTAGTATCTGCGGCAATATTGCCCTTCAATAGAGGGGTACAAAGTTGAGGAACCACGATTAATGAGCGATATGGCAGAGCGCCTGGCGCTGCATGAATTCACGGAAAACGCCTATCTGAACTACTCCATGTACGTCATCATGGACAGGGCGTTGCCGTTTATTGGCGATGGTTTGAAACCCGTTCAGCGTCGCATCGTGTACGCGATGTCCGAACTGGGGCTGAATGCCAGCGCCAAATTTAAAAAATCCGCCCGTACCGTCGGTGACGTGCTGGGTAAATACCATCCACACGGCGACAGCGCCTGCTATGAAGCGATGGTGCTGATGGCGCAGCCGTTCTCTTACCGTTACCCACTGGTTGACGGGCAGGGGAACTGGGGGGCACCGGACGATCCGAAATCCTTCGCGGCGATGCGTTATACCGAATCACGTCTGTCTAAGTATGCGGAAGTCCTGCTGGGTGAACTCGGTCAGGGAACGTCGGACTGGGTGCCTAACTTCGACGGCACCATGCAGGAGCCGAAGATGCTGCCTGCGCGTCTGCCAAATATTCTGCTGAACGGCACGACTGGTATTGCCGTTGGTATGGCAACGGACATTCCGCCGCATAATCTGCGTGAAGTGGCAAAAGCAGCGATTACTCTGATTGAGCAGCCGAAAACGACGCTGGATCAGTTGCTGGATATCGTGCAAGGGCCGGATTACCCAACCGAAGCTGAAATCATTACCTCGCGCGCGGAAATTCGTAAGATTTACGAAAACGGACGCGGCTCCGTACGTATGCGTGCGGTCTGGACGAAAGAAGACGGTGCGGTGGTGATTTCCGCGCTGCCGCATCAGGTTTCCGGGGCTAAAGTGCTGGAGCAGATCGCTGCTCAAATGCGCAATAAAAAGCTGCCGATGGTAGACGACCTGCGCGACGAGTCGGATCACGAAAACCCGACCCGTCTGGTGATTGTTCCGCGCTCTAATCGTGTGGATATGGAGCAGGTGATGAACCACCTGTTTGCCACTACCGATCTGGAAAAGAGCTACCGTATCAACCTGAACATGATCGGTCTTGATGGTCGTCCGGCGGTGAAAAACCTGCTGGAGATCCTCACCGAATGGCTGGCGTTCCGCCGCGATACCGTGCGTCGCCGCCTGAATTATCGTCTGGAAAAAGTGCTCAAGCGCCTGCACATCCTTGAAGGTTTGCTGGTGGCGTTCCTCAACATTGACGAAGTCATCGAAATTATTCGTCATGAAGATGAACCTAAGCCAGAGCTGATGTCGCGGTTTGGTATTTCTGAAACTCAGGCTGAAGCCATCCTTGAGCTGAAATTGCGCCACCTTGCCAAACTCGAAGAGATGAAAATCCGCGGTGAGCAGGATGAGCTGGCGAAAGAGCGCGATCAGTTGCAGGCCATTCTGGCTTCCGAACGTAAAATGAGTAACCTGCTGAAGAAAGAGCTGCAGGCCGATGCAGACGCCTATGGCGACGATCGTCGCTCTCCGTTGCAGGAACGCGAAGAAGCGAAGGCGATGAGCGAGCACGACATGCTGCCATCTGAGCCGGTGACCATTGTGCTGTCCCAGAGTGGCTGGGTGCGTAGCGCGAAAGGCCATGACATCGATGCACCGGGATTAAGCTATAAAGCAGGCGACAGCTTTAAGTCGGCAGTGAAGGGTAAAAGCAACCAACCGGTGGTGTTCGTGGACTCCACCGGACGCAGCTATGCCATCGACCCGATTACTCTGCCGTCGGCGCGCGGTCAGGGTGAACCGCTGACCGGGAAGCTCACGCTGCCGCCGGGTGCGACGGTTGAGCACATGCTGATGGAAGGCGACGATCAGAAACTGCTGATGGCTTCTGATGCAGGCTACGGTTTTGTCTGCACCTTCAATGACCTGGTCGCACGTAACCGCGCAGGCAAGGCATTGATTACGCTGCCAGAAAATGCACGGGTCATGAAGCCAGTAGTGATTGAGGATGAAACCGATATGCTGCTGGCGATTACCCAGGCCGGTCGCATGTTGATGTTCCCGGTAAGCGATTTACCGCAATTGTCGAAAGGCAAAGGGAACAAGATCATTAATATCCCTTCAGCGGAAGCGGCGAAAGGCGAAGATGGTCTGGCGCAACTTTACGTGCTGCCGCCACAGAGCACGCTGACTATCCACGTCGGTAAGCGCAAAATCAAACTGCGTCCTGAAGAGTTGCAGAAAGTGACCGGTGAGCGTGGTCGTCGCGGCACGCTAATGCGTGGTCTGCAGCGTATCGACAGCATTGAGATTGACTCGCCTCGACGCGCCAGTCACGGCGACAGCGAAGAATAACGCTACCGTCCGGCTCTCCCTGTTAAAACCCAGGGAGAGCCAACGTTAAAAATTCCCGTGAAACCGTTGTTTATTCGTGCGTTGCGATTAACAATACGCTTTTCCAGAGAGCCGCCCTTAACAAAGCCCTAACCTGATACAGCATGATGAATCAGGTGACGTAAAATGCCAGGCTCTTAGGCCTTAGAGGTTGTTATGCTATATATTTTTCGTTTAATTATTACTGTTATTTACTGCGTTCTGGTCTGTATTTTCGGTTGCATATACTGTCTGTTCAGCCCACGAAATCCAAAACACGTTGCAACGTTCGGTCATATGTTTGGCCGCCTGGCTCCCCTTTATGGCCTGAAGGTCGAGTGCCGCATGCCGGCAGACGCGCAGAACTATGGTAATGCTATCTATATTTGTAACCATCAGAACAACTATGACATGGTTACCGCTGCGAATATCGTTCAGCCGCCGACGGTGACGGTAGGTAAAAAAAGCCTGCTGTGGATCCCTTTCTTCGGGCAGCTGTACTGGTTAACCGGTAACCTGTTGATTGACAGAAACAACCGCGCAAAAGCACATAGCACCATTGCTGCCGTGGTGAATCATTTCAAAAAACGCCGCATTTCTATCTGGATGTTCCCGGAAGGAACGCGTAGCCGCGGTCGCGGTCTGCTGCCGTTTAAAACCGGTGCGTTCCATGCGGCGATTGCTGCTGGTGTCCCGGTCATTCCGGTGTGCGTTTCCACAACCTCGAACAAGATAAAATTAAACCGACTCAATAATGGTCTGGCGATTGTCGAGATGTTGCCGCCGGTGGACATTAGCCACTTTGGGAAAGATCAGGTTCGTGAACTGGCAGCGCATTGCCGCACGCTGATGGAACAAAAAATCGCAGAACTCGATAAAGAAGTTGCTGAGCGGGAAGCCGCCGGTAAGGTTTAATCCGCGCAATTCGGGTTTTTTACAGGAAATGACTTCCTGCGTGTTAATAGCCAGTTTTTTATGGAGTTTATATGTCATTCAGTCGGCGTCAGTTCATTCAGGCATCGGGGATCGCACTGTGTGCAGGTGCTGTTCCGCTGAAGGCTAATGCTGCCGGTCAGCAACAACCGTTACCCGTGCCTCCGCTGCTGGAATCCCGCCGGGGGCAGCCGCTATTTATGACGCTGCAACGTGCGCACTGGTCCTTTACACAAGGCACGCGCGCACCTGTCTGGGGAATTAACGGCCGCTACCTGGGACCGACAATTCGCGTCTGGAAAGGGGATGACGTCAAGCTTATCTACAGCAACCGTCTGACTGAAAATGTCTCGATGACCGTCGCCGGGTTACAGGTACCAGGTCCGCTGATGGGCGGCCCGGCGCGCATGATGTCCCCGAATGCTGACTGGGCGCCAGTGCTGCCGATTCGCCAGAATGCCGCCACGCTGTGGTATCACGCCAATACGCCAAATCGTACTGCTCAGCAGGTCTATAACGGCCTTGCCGGGATGTGGCTGGTTGAAGATGAAGTGAGTAAATCACTGTCTATTCCCAACCACTATGGCGTGGATGATTTTCCGGTCATTATCCAGGACAAGCGGCTGGACAACTTTGGCACGCCGGAATACAGCGAGCCCGGCAGCGGTGGCTTTGTCGGTGATACGCTGCTGGTCAATGGGGCGCAAAGCCCGTATGTCGAAGTCTCCCGCGGCTGGGTGCGCTTGCGTTTGCTGAACGCTTCAAACTCGCGTCGTTACCAGCTGCAAATGAGCGATGGCCGTGCGCTGCATGTGATTTCCGGCGATCAGGGTTTTTTACCTGCGCCTGTTTCGGTGAAGCAGCTCTCGCTGGCTCCGGGCGAGCGTCGTGAGATCCTGGTGGATATGACGAACGGTAATGAGGTCTCTATCACCTGTGGTGAGGCGGCCAGTATTGTCGACAGGATCCGCGGGTTCTTTGAGCCTTCCAGTATTCTCATCTCCACGCTGGTGCTGACTCTGCGTCCAACGGGCCTTCTGCCGCTGGTGACCGACAGCCTGCCAATGCGCCTGCTGCCAACGGAAATCCTCAGCGGTTCGCCGATTCGCAGCCGTGATATCAGCCTGGACGACGATCCTGGCATCAACGGTCAGCTGTGGGACGTCAATCGTATGGATATTACTGCCCAGCAGGGCTCCTGGGAGCGCTGGACGGTGCGGGCGGATATGCCCCAGTCCTTCCATATTGAAGGTGTTTCGTTCCTGATCCGTAAT
Organism: Citrobacter sp. Cpo090; assembly: GCF_030332665.1. Taxonomy (NCBI): domain Bacteria; kingdom Pseudomonadati; phylum Pseudomonadota; class Gammaproteobacteria; order Enterobacterales; family Enterobacteriaceae; genus Citrobacter; species Citrobacter sp. Cpo090. The sequence goes on from NZ_JAOWHK010000035.1 coordinate 269,266, forward strand.
GTGAATGGCGCGATGCCGTTCCCGGAAGACAGAGGCTGGAAAGATACTGTCTGGGTTGATGGCCAGGTTGAATTACTGGTTTATTACGGACAGCCTTCCTGGGCCCATTTCCCGTTCTACTTTAATAGCCAGACGCTGGAAATGGCGGATCGTGGCTCAATCGGACAGATGTTGGTGAACCCGGCGCCGTAATGCGCCGGGGTATTCGTTACGCCCGCCAGAACATGCGCGAGAACAGGATCAGAATGGGGTAAATCTCCAGACGCCCCATGATCATGGCCGCGCACATCAGTAGCTTTGCTTCCTCATTTAAGGTGCCAAATGTCGTGGCGGTGACGCCAAATCCCAGCCCCATATTGTTGATGCAGGCGGCGACGGTGGCAAAAGAGGAGAAGAGATCGTAGCCCATCAGATTGAGCGCCCAGATAAAAAAGCTGGTGAACAAAACGTAGAGAAAGAAAAAGCTCCATACCGAACGCACCACCCGGTCGCTTACCACGCTATTGCCCACTTTGATATTCAGCAGGGCGCGGGGATGCGCGAGCTGGTGTAACTCCTGACGGCACTGCTTGAACATAATCAAAAAGCGTAGCACCTTAATCCCGCCGCAGGTCGAGCCCACACAACCGCCGAAGAAACTGGCGCTGAGCAGCATAAAGATCGTGTGCGAAGGCCACTGCGCGTAATCCGCCGTCGACAGGCCATTATCTGTCAGCATCGAACTGGCCAGAAAAAAAGCATGCACCAGGCTGTCCGTTAATCCGTACATGCCTGCCCGCCAAACTTGCCAGGTGGCGATCAGAGTGACGACCAGCGCAATCAACAAAAAGAAACGCAGTTCGGCATTGCGACGAAAGGGCTTGAAGGTACGTTTCACGATAGCAACGTACCAGAGGGTGAAGTTAAACGCAGACAGCAGTGAAAACAGTCCGGCAACTAGCTCAATAGCGTGGCTGTTATAAAAGCCGATGCTCTCGCTGCGAGTGGAAAATCCGCCGAGAGAGACCGTCGACAGCCCGTGGCATAAGGCATCGAAGAACGACATCCCGGCAGCCCAGTAGGCCAGAGTACAAATAAGCCCCAGAATGACATAGGTCATCCACAGCGTACGTGCAGTATCAGCAAGTCTTGGCGTGAGGCGTTCTTCTTTAAAGGGGCCCGGCATTTCAGACTGATACAGCTTCATGCCGCCAATACCCAGCAGTGGTAACACCGCCACGGCGAGGACAATAACCCCCAGGCCACCAATAAAATTAAGCTGAGCCCGGTAGTACAGATACGATTTTGGCATGGCGCTGACGTCGCCAATTACCGTTGCGCCCGTGGTGGTGATGCCGGAAACCCCTTCAAACAGGGCATCCGCAAAAGAGAGGTTTAAGCCATCGTCCATCCACATCGGCATCGCGCTGATAAACGAAAACAACAGCCAGAACAGGACGATAATGACGAAACCATCCCGTGTTCGCAGTTGAATACCCGCATGTTTGGTTGCCAGCCACGCCCCGCCGCCGAGGGTGAAGAAAGTCATAAACGTGCTGAAAAAAGCGAACAAGCTCCGCTCTTTATTTAACAAAGCGATGGTCATCGGTGGCAGCATAGAAAAGCTGTAGAGAAGAACCAGAAACCCACACAGGTGAACAACAACCCGTAACTGGGAAATATGCAGTGAATCGTTGAGTCGCAATGAAAAATCCCCCGCCGAAAAAGAGTTATCTCAGCTGGCCGGCATGGTGTTAATTATGATTGATAAAAATGAGCGTCGTAAAATTTAACAATTTATATAACTTTCTACTGCTCTGGTTCAGACTCCACTTCATTTCTTGCCGGCATACAGCGTATAATCCCCGGCCTTTGATTATTTTTTTACCATTTTTGGAAGCATTATGAGCGCAATATCCCTGATCCAACCGGACAGAGACCTTTTCTCCTGGCCGCAGTACTGGGCTGCCTGTTTTGGCCCGGCACCGTTTTTGCCGATGTCACGCGACGAAATGGACCAACTTGGCTGGGATAGCTGCGACATCATTCTGGTTACCGGTGATGCATACGTCGATCATCCCAGCTTTGGCATGGCAATTTGCGGCCGTATGCTGGAAGCGCAGGGCTTTCGTGTAGGGATTATCGCCCAGCCGGAGTGGAACAACAAAGACGATTTTATGCGTTTGGGTAAACCGAACCTGTTCTTTGGTGTGACCGCAGGCAACATGGACTCGATGATCAACCGCTACACCGCCGATCGCCGACTGCGCCATGACGATGCCTACACGCCTGACAACGTAGCAGGTAAACGCCCGGACCGTGCCACGCTGGTCTATACCCAGCGCTGTAAAGAAGCATGGAAAGACGTGCCGGTTATTCTCGGCGGTATTGAGGCCAGCCTGCGCCGTACCGCGCATTATGACTACTGGTCCGATACCGTTCGTCGCTCTGTTCTGGTGGATTCCAAAGCCGACATGCTGATGTTCGGCAACGGCGAACGTCCACTGGTGGAAGTGGCGCATCGTCTGGCGATGGGTGAAACCATCGATCAGATCCGCGACGTGCGTAACACTGCGATTATGGTTAAAGAAGCGCTGCCGGGTTGGAGTGGGGTGGATTCCACGCGTCTCGACACGCCGGGCAAGATTGACCCGATCCCGCATCCGTATGGTGAAGATCTGCCGTGTGCTGACAACAAACCTGTGGCACCGAAAAAGCAGGAAGCGAAAGCGGTAACCGTACAGCCGCCGCGCCCGAAACCGTGGGAAAAAACCTACGTGCTGCTGCCGTCCTTCGAAAAAGTGAAGGGCGATAAAGTGCTGTATGCGCATGCGTCGCGTATTCTGCACCACGAAACCAATCCAGGCTGCGCGCGTGCGCTGATGCAAAAGCACGGCGATCGCTACATCTGGATCAACCCGCCAGCCATTCCGCTCTCTACCGAAGAGATGGACAGCGTCTTTGCGCTGCCGTACAAGCGCGTGCCGCATCCGGCGTATGGCGACAGCCGCATTCCTGCCTATGAGATGATCCGTTTCTCGATCAACATTATGCGTGGCTGCTTTGGCGGTTGCTCGTTCTGCTCGATCACCGAGCACGAAGGTCGCATCATCCAGAGCCGCTCTGAAGACTCGATCATCAATGAAATCGAAGCCATTCGCGACACCGTTCCGGGCTTTACCGGCGTGATTTCCGATCTCGGCGGCCCAACGGCAAACATGTATATGCTGCGCTGTAAGTCACCGCGCGCGGAGCAAACCTGCCGTCGTCTGTCATGCGTCTATCCGGATATCTGTCCGCATATGGACACCAACCATGAACCGACGATTAACCTTTATCGTCGTGCGCGTGATTTGAAAGGCATTAAAAAGATCCTCATCGCTTCGGGCGTGCGTTATGACATCGCGGTTGAAGACCCACGCTATATCAAAGAGCTGGCGACCCACCACGTTGGCGGTTATCTGAAGATTGCGCCAGAGCATACCGAAGAAGGCCCGCTGTCGAAGATGATGAAGCCGGGGATGGGCAGCTACGATCGCTTTAAGGAATTGTTCGATACCTACTCGAAACAGGCGGGTAAAGAGCAGTATCTGATCCCGTACTTTATTTCCGCGCACCCAGGTACGCGTGACGAAGATATGGTGAATCTGGCGTTGTGGTTGAAGCAACGTCGTTTCCGTCTGGATCAGGTGCAGAACTTCTATCCATCGCCGTTGGCGAACTCCACAACCATGTATTACACCGGGAAAAACCCGCTGGGTAAAATTGGTTATAAGAGTGAAGACGTGGTGGTGCCGAAAGGTGATAAGCAGCGTCGTTTGCATAAAGCCCTGCTGCGTTACCACGATCCAGCCAACTGGCCGTTAATCCGCCAGGCGCTGGAAGATATGGGTAAAAAGCATCTGATCGGCGGTCGTCGCGAATGTCTGGTTCCGGCACCTACGCTGGAAGAGATGCGCGAAGCGCGTCGCCAGAACCGTCATACCCGTCCGGCGTTGACCAAGCACACACCGGTGGCGCACCAGCGTCAGACACCTGCCGCAAACAAAAAACGCGGGAAAGTAGCGGGACGCTAATCTAGCTTGCCCGGTGGTGGAATGCTTATCAGGCCTACGAATAGCACGATTTTGTAGGCCGGATAAGTTGCTGGCACCGCCATCCGGCAGAGAGACTCAGTATTTATGCTTCACGAATTCTGGCCGCTAATGCGGCCAGTTTTGCATCATCCGCTCGTTCATGATCGTGTGATGACAAATATCCTTCATACTGCTCGAAAAATTTGTTCTGCCGCGCTTCAATCGGTTTCCAGTGGGTTAGATCGCCAGTGCCATGCATGGGGCTTAATTTGCTGTGCACATGGTCTACGCCGAAACCTTCGAAGAACATCCCGGTACGACTGACATCCGGGAAAGCCTTATCCAGTTTCTTAGCCACTTTTTGGGTTGCCAGCATCAGGTCAGCCAACGCCTGCGGCGGCATATCGAAGGCATAGCTGGGGTAATGCTTTTTCGGGATCACCACGGTAAAACCGTCGGTGTTCGGGAAAATCGACAGAAAAGCCAGATGGTGCTCGTCTTCCCAGACCTTATGGCAGGGTGCTTTACCTTCAACAATTTGACAGAAAATACAGGTCATTCCTTTTCTCCGCAGGTAAGGTATTTCGTCAGGACGCAGTCAGTTTAGTACAGACCTAACACCTTCCACCACATCAGACCTACGGTGATAAACACCGCCTGGTTAAACAAGCTGATGATAAATCCTGTGCGCCACCAGACGCCCGTTGGAACATACCCGGCACCAAACAGGATTGGACCGCGAGCGTGGGTGTACTGGGTGAGCGAGCAGTACAAACTGCTGGTGAAGGCCAGCATTAATGCCGTGGGGGCTGCGGGAATATTCAGATGCAGACCGACGCCGAGGAAAACGGCGTACAGCGCGGCAATCTGTGCATTACCGCTGGCAAAAAAGTAGTGGGTATAGAAGTAGGCGGCGTTCAGCAGCAGCAGGACGATCACCCAACTTGTACCGTGCATGGTACTGCTCAGGCTATCGCCGATCAGATTGCCAAACCAGGTGGTGAAGCCCAGTTTTTTCAGCTGGTTCGCCATCATCAACAGCGCGGCAAACCAAATCAGCGTGTCCCATGCGCCTTTCTCGCTCTTCACATCTTCCCAGCTCAGAACGCCGCTTAGCAATAAAATGGACAATCCAACGAACGAGGCAGTGGTGGCGTCGACGCCTAACGTATCGCCAAAAATCCACAGCACCAGCAGTACGCCGACGGTAGCCAGCATCAGCCATTCGCCGCGAGACATACTGCCCATTTCCGCCAGCTCTTTGCGCGCCAGATTCGGGGCATCCGGCGTGTGCTTAATTTCCGGGCGCACGATCCAGTAGACCAGCAGTGGAACCAGCAGTAAGGACACCAGGCATGGCAGCAGCGCCGCCATAAACCAGCCGCCCCAGGTCAGCGTGACGCCCGCATTGGCCGCCAGCTTCACCGCTAACAGGTTGCCGGTATAGCCGGTCATAAAGAGCGCGGCGGTGACGTCGTTGACGTTGCCAATACAGGTGATAAGAAAGGTACCGATTTTACTGCGGGACTCATCTTCCGGGTTCGAATGGAAACTGCATGCCAGAGAGTCGGCAATCGGATAGATGACGCCGCCGCAGCGTGCTGTATTACTCGGCATTGCGGGAGATAGAATCAGATCGGCAAAGGCCAGACCGTAGGCGAGTCCCAGCGTGCGCTTGCCGAGCAGGCGGATCATCTGCAGCGCAATGCGTCGTCCGAGGCCGGTTTTGATAAACCCGCGGGCAATCATAAAAGCCACGACGATAAGCCAGATAAGTGAACTGTTCAGCTCACTCAGTGCCGTGGTGATAGCGCCGCTGGCGGTTTTATCCCCGGCAGCATAAGCGAGTGCAAAAACCGTAATCCCAATAATGCCGACCGCGCCGATGGGTAAAACTTTTGCCACGATAGAGGCAATAGTCGCGACGAAGATAATTGCCGAATGCCAGGCTGGCGCACTTAACCCGGAGGGAGGGGTCAGCTGCCACAGTCCAGCAGAGATGAATATTATAAGAATTAATGGGAGCCATTTGACTCCGCTACTTTTTTTCTCAGTCACGTTTACGCACCTATGGATATGGTAAATACATTCACGAAATGAATATATTTATTTAATAATTAACATGTTATGTTGCGTAATGCTGCTCCAGCGACTGCAAGAAATACATCAATATATGTGTGTGAATTGTTTCCTGATATTTAAAATCAGTAAAGGCCCGACGAGAGTGTCGGGCTGGAGGGAAGGGGTTAACCGCCGAACTGATCCGGGTCTGGCCCCAGACGTTTGCCCTGATCAAGTTTCGCGATTTCGCCTAATTCGTCTTTATCCAGGCGGAAATCCCAGACGTTAAAGTTTTCTGCGATACGCGCCGGGGTCACTGATTTCGGAATAACCACCAGACCGCTATCCAGATGCCAGCGGATGACGATCTGCGCCGGTGATTTGCCATATTTCTCAGCGAGGTCACGGATGATCTTTTGATCGAAGACGTCTTTGCCGCCTTGCGCCAGCGGACTCCAGGATTCGGTCTGGATTTTATGCGTTGCGTTCCAGGCGTGCAGCTGGCGCTGTTGCATAAGCGGATGAAGTTCGATCTGGTTAATCACCGGAGGTACGTCGGTTTCATCCATCAGCCGCTGGAGATGATTGATCTGAAAGTTGCACACGCCGATGCTCTTAATCAGACCTTCTTTTTGCAGGTCGATCATGTTTTCCCATGCTTCAACATAGTGGTCGATCGCCGGAACCGGCCAGTGCATCAGGTACAGATCGAGGTAATCAAGCTGGAGTTTTTCCATGCTTTCAAGCAAGGCTTCCCGGGGGCGTTTTTGGTCATCATTCCACAGCTTGGTGGTAATGAATAACTCGTCCCGCGGTACGCCAGCATCGCGTATTGCTTTGCCGACACCTTCTTCGTTTTTGTACGCCGCAGCGGTATCAATTGAGCGATACCCCACTTCCAGCGCTTTATGAATGGCGGTGATGACTTCTTCGTTGCTTGCCTTCCAGACCCCCAGGCCCAGTTGCGGCATGACGTTACCATCCTGTAGTTTGATAATGGTTGGACCGGTCATAATTCCCCCCTGAATGACTGTCACCGGAGCAGCCCCCGGTGACATAGGTGTGACTTAAGCCTGGTATAAATACCCAAAAACGAAAGGCGGAGGTTAAAAAACCTTAGCGGGCAGCTTCGTAAATCCGACGGCTGACTTCAAGCGTAATGTCCTGATGTTCGCCCAGTTGCGTACCACCGTGAGCTTCCAGTTTTTCCAGCAACGCCGGGATGGAGCTACCGTCCAGACCATAGTCAGACAGGCGAGTTGGTACGCCCATTTGTTCGAAGAAAGCGCGGGTAGCGGCAATAGCGGCGTCGATGCGCTGGTCGTCGGAACCTTCGGTGATATTCCAGATACGCTCTGCGTATTGCAGCAGTTTGGCACGCTTGGTATCACGTTTTTCATTCCACAGCGCTGGCAGAACGATGGCCAGCGTTTGGGCATGATCCAGACCGTGCATTGCGGTCAGTTCATGGCCCAACATATGCGTTGCCCAGTCCTGCGGTACGCCTGCGCCAATCAGGCCGTTCAGCGCCTGGGTTGCCGCCCACATGACGTTCGCACGTACGTTGTAGTTTTCCGGCTCCTGCAAGGCTTTCGGGCCTTCTTCTACCAGCGTAAGCAGAATTCCTTCGGCAAAGCGATCCTGAATTTTCCCGTCCACCGGATAAGTCACATACTGTTCCACGGTATGCACGAAGGCATCCACGACGCCGTTTGCGACCTGACGCGGCGGCAGGGTGTAGGTGTAAACCGGATCCAGTACGGCAAATACTGGCTGCACAAACGGGGTCATAAAGGCCAGTTTATCGCCAGTGGTTTTACGCGAAATTACCGCGCCGGAGTTAGATTCAGAGCCGGTTGCAGGCAGGGTTAACACGGAGCCCATCGGGATGGCGCTTGTTACGTCGTTGCCGTGGGTTTCCAGAATGCGCCATGGATCGATGCCGTCTGCGTACTGTGCTGCTGCCGCGATGAATTTGGTGCCGTCCAGCACTGAACCGCCACCTACCGCCAGCAGAAACGTCACTTTCTCATCACGCACGATTTTTACTGCGTTCATCAGCGTTTCATAAGACGGGTTTGGCTCGATACCGCCAAACTCCAGCACGTCCAGCCCTTTCAGCGCGTCCTGAACCTGTGCCAGGACGCCGGTTTTTTTCACACTGCCGCCGCCGTAGGTAACCAGTACGCGAGCGTCCTGAGGAATTTGATCGCGCAGCTCAGCAATTGCGCCTTTACCAAACAAAATACGTGTTGGGGTATGGAGATTAAAGTTGTTCATTGCTCGTTCCCTTTGGTGGGTAATAAAAGAGGGCAGGTGAGTGTCTGCCGGATGATGAACATTGTGGTCGCCCGCCGCTCTGCTCTCAATGCTCATTTCTGCCGATGTCTTGCCCATTTCTACAGACTGCTGGAGAAAACGAATAAATCTGCGCATTATGTCAGGGTCGAAAACCGATGATGAAATGGTGCTACATGAACCGTGATGAGATCTGCCTTCTGCTGACAGATAAAATTAAGCAGCTGAAAAACAATGAAAATAAACTTAACGAACTGCTGCCAGATGTCCGCCTGTTACACGGTACGGAGCCTGCGGCGCGTACACCGGTCATGTATCAGCCAGGCATCATATTTCTCTTTTCGGGACATAAAATTGGTTATATCAATGAGCGCGTATTTCGCTATGACGCCAACGAATACCTGCTGCTAACCGTACCTTTACCCTTTGAATGTGAAACGTATGCGACGCCGGAGGTACCTCTGGCTGGTATTTACCTGAATGTCGATATTCTGCAATTGCAGGAGCTGTTGATGGACATTGGGGAAGACGAGCTGTTCCAGCCCGCCATGGCAGCCAGCGGGATTAACTCTGCGACGCTCTCTGACGAAATTCTCTGCGCTGCCGAGCGCCTGCTGGATGTGATGGAGCGACCGCTGGATGCGCGTATTCTGGGGAAACAGATTATTCGCGAGATCCTCTACCATGTGTTGACCGGGCCGCGCGGCGGCGCGTTACTTGCGCTGGTCAGCCGCCAGACGCATTTCAGTTTGATAAGCCGGGTGCTAAAGCGGATTGAAACCAAATACACCGAAAACCTCAATGTAGAACAGCTGGCAGCTGAAGCAAACATGAGCGTGTCGGCGTTTCATCATAATTTTAAAGCGGTGACCAGCACGTCGCCGCTGCAATATCTTAAGAGCTATCGCCTGCATAAAGCACGGATGATGATGATTCACGATGGAATGAAGGCCAGTGCGGCTGCCATGCGCGTCGGCTATGAGAGCGCATCGCAATTCAGTCGGGAGTTCAAACGTTTCTTTGGCGTAACGCCGGGGGAGGATGCGGCCAGAATTCGTATGATGCAGGGGAGCTGATTTCTTGTAGGCCTGCAGGTATACCGTAGGCTTTGAGGCTGCGCGCCATCAGGCGTAATGCCGGGAATTACCCCGGCCTACGGATAATACTCAGGCGCTACAGTATTTTTTTTTAATCACCACGAACAATGTTCCCAACAATCCTGCGGTTAACAGGGCAATCGGCAGGATCATTAGAAAGGTCATCACCTGATCTTCATGGCGTTTAACGAACGGGATCATGCTCAGCGCATAGCCGAAACTGGTGACGACGGTGACCCACAGCAGGCCACTCAGCCAGTTAAAAAACTGGAATCGACGGTTAGGAAGCCCTGAAATGCCCGCCATTGTTGGCAGCAAGGTACGAACGAACGCCAGGAAACGCCCTGCCAGCAGCGCCATCAACCCGTGTTGGTCAAACATGCAGGTGGCGCGCTGATGGTATTTTTCCGGTAATTGCGCCAGCCAGCCTTTCACCGTGCGCGTGTTGCCTAGCCAGCGTCCCTGAATGTAGCTCAGCCAGCAGCCCAGACTGGCTGCCGCCGTCAGAATAGCTATGGTAGGTAAAAAACTCATCACGTCCTGAGCGATCAGCGCTCCTGCCAGCAATAACAGGCTGTCGCCGGGTAAAAAGGAGGCGGGCAGCAGGCCATTTTCTAAAAACAGTGTGGCGAACATGACGAAGTACACCACGCTCACAACGTGCGGATCCGCCAGTGCGGCAAAATCGTGTTGCCAGAGCGCGGAGACAATATCTTGAATGACTACCATGGACTTTCCTGTGGAACAGCGTTTATGTGTGGATTGTACTCCTGAATTGCCCGGGATGCCTTGATCCCGGACGCAACAATTGCAGACTTTTCCACCAGAAGTGTCTGCATATATGTCCATCTGTGGCAATTTTACTCGATTCGGGCAAATCCTGCGGCCAAATCGGCAATCAGATCGTCAACATTCTCTAAACCGATGTGTAAACGGATAAGCGTTCCGCTGAAGTCCACCTCGCCTTGCGGACGGATTGCTGCAATGTGTTCCGGCTGGTTGGCGAGAATCAGCGACTCAAAACCGCCCCAGGAGTAGGCCATGCTGAACAGGCTGAAGTGATCCAGATACGCGGCCAGCTCTTCATTATTGAGTTTCTTATTCAATACAAAGGAGAACAGGCCGCTGCTGCCGGTGAAATCACGCTTCCAGAATTCGTGCCCTTTACTGCCGGGCAGCGCCGGGTGGTTCACGCGGGCGACCTGCGGATGGCTGGCCAGCCACTCGGCGACCTTTAAGCTGCTTTCATGGTGCTGACGCAGGCGAACGCTCAGCGTACGCAGTCCACGGCTGGTCATATAAGCGGTATCGGCGTCCAGCATTTGCCCCATCAGATAGGCATTTTCGCGCAGCTGATCCCAGCAGCGGGCATTAGATACCGCCGTGCCGACCATGCCGTCAGAATGACCAATCAGATATTTGGTGCCTGCCTGAATAGAGATATCGATGCCAAAATCCAGCGCTTTGAACAGCACCCCGGCAGCCCAGGTGTTATCAATCATGATGATTGCATCCGGCGCGACGCTTCTGACGGCGGCAACAATAGCAGGAACATCATGCACTTCCATCGTGACAGAGCCGGGAGATTCCAGAAATACGACTTTCGTGTTCGGCTGTATGTGCTTAACGATATCGGCGCCAACCAGCGGATCGAACCAGTCAGTGGACACGCCGAGCTTGCCGAGAATTTTGGTGCAGAAATCCTGACTGGGTTCATAGGCGGTATTGGTCATCAGCACATGATCCCCTTGCTCTACAAAGGCAAGGATGGTGTTGGCAACGGCCGCTGCACCGCAGGGGAACAGGGCGCAACCCGCACCGCCTTCCAGTTCGCACATTGCTTCCTGAAGAGAGAAATGCGTCAGGGTTCCGCGACGTCCGTAGAAAAGCGCACCGTTCGCCCGGTTGTGCGTGGCCTGTTTTTTTGCCTCTACGGTGTCAAACACCAGCGAAGAAGCGCGCTGGATCACGCTATTTACCGAGCCCAGCGTGTACTTTTTACTGCGTCCTGCGTGAACGAGCTTGGTTTCAAGTTGCTTATCTGCCATGTTGTCTTACCTGTTTTTATACGTCTGGATGTCTAAACTACCATGAATCAAAGATGACGCATCCTGCGGAACGGTCATACAGTAGAAAATAATCTCAAAATGCTTCTGGTGACTTTTTTACTGCGTAAGCGCAAGGAAAAGAAACCAAAGGTGCGGCAATATGTAAATAGTAATGAGAACGACTATCAATTCGACGTCTTTTTGATATCATTACGCTCAGATTTTGTGATTTGCGTCCTGGAGATACAGAGTGGGTAATAATTTGATGCAGACGGATCTTTCCGTCTGGGGTATGTATCAGCACGCCGATATCGTGGTTAAGTGCGTGATGATTGGGCTGATTTTGGCGTCAGTAGTCACCTGGGCTATCTTCTTTAGTAAGAGCCTTGAGTTCTTTACTCAGAAACGCCGCCTTAAGCGTGAACAGCAACTGCTGGCTGAAGCCCGCTCTTTAGATATGGCAAGTGAGATTGCCGCAGGATTCGATGGCAAAAGCCTGGGCGCCCAGTTGATAAACGAAGCGCAGAACGAGCTGGAACTGTCAGAAGGCAGCGACGATAACGAAGGCATTAAAGAGCGTACCGGCTTCCGTCTGGAGCGTCGTGTGGCAGCTGTAGGTCGTCATATGGGCCGCGGTAACGGATACCTGGCTACCATCGGGGCTATCTCTCCATTCGTCGGTCTGTTCGGTACCGTATGGGGCATCATGAATAGCTTCATCGGGATTGCACAAACCCAAACGACCAACCTGGCCGTTGTTGCGCCGGGTATCGCAGAAGCGCTGTTAGCGACCGCAATCGGTCTGGTCGCAGCAATTCCAGCGGTTGTTATATACAACATTTTCGCACGTCAGATTGGCAGCTATAAAGCGATGCTGGGTGACGTCGCGGCACAGGTGCTGTTGCTGCAAAGTCGCGATCTGGACCTGAACGCAAGCGCATCCGCGCATCCGGTACGTGCAGCGCAGAAATTACGTGTAGGGTAATGTTCCATGGCAATGAGCTTTAATGAAAACCTGGATGATAACGGTGAAATGCATGAAATCAACGTGACGCCGTTTATCGACGTTATGTTGGTTTTATTGATCATTTTTATGGTGGCCGCACCGTTGGCAACGGTGGATGTGAAAGTGAATCTTCCTGCCTCCACCAGCACGCCGCAGCCACGTCCGGAAAAACCGGTTTATCTGTCTGTTAAAGCTGATAAAAGTATGTTTATTGGCAACAATCAGGTGACGGATGAAACCATGATTAACGAGCTAAATGCGCTAACTGAAGGGAAGAAAGACACCACGATTTTCTTCCGGGCAGATAAAACCGTTGATTATGAGACCATGATGAAGGTGATGGATACGCTGCATCAGGCGGGCTTCCTGAAGATTGGTCTGGTTGGCGAAGAGACTGTGAAAGCGAAGTAATCCTCATCATTGCCGGGTAATGGTTGCCACCTTACCCGGCGTGCCTCTCCTGATTCAACTCCCTTGCACACTTGTTCTTATCTGTTCTCATCTAACGCGACCGTGGTTATCCTGGTGGGTTCGTAGTTCCCTTCAGACAGCTTTCGGGTCAGGCGTAAGGTGGCTGTTTCCCGCGCGAGTATATGCTGGTAGGTGCTTTCCAGTCGGGCCATGATTTTGTCCCGCAGTTCTGGTTGTAGCTCCATAATGGCTTCGATCGCGGCACCGTAGATCTCTTCTTTAGCCTGTAGCGAGTAAATTTCACGCCGATTTTGCCATTTCATCCGCACCAGTGCAGCGGGAATAGAGACTATCTCTTGAGCAACGCTTTCCAGCGTGGCGTTTTTATTGGCAATCAACACGGCTAAATTTTGCTTTAAGACAAACTCATCGCTTTTATGGTTATCTAAAGCCAAATAAACATTATTATCCTCAACATCTTTCATTTTATTTCTCTTCCAGAGAATAAAAAATAGGGTCGCTGGTTTCACGCGTAATTAAATTAAGCCAAATTTTGTTGCCCTGTTCATTTATGATGGCTGTTTTTTGAGTCAAAATTTTACTTAATTCTTGTGCGTTAATGTCGCCCTCTGCCTGTAGTGAATTGAGCAGGCGAGAGAATGACTCAATTTTTGCTACACGAAACAGACGCTCTTTTAAATGACGGTCGCACTCTTCAAATAGCATATTGCGTGACTGACCGGTAGCAGTAGAGCTAATCAAAATATCGGATTCGTAATCGCTTAATGTTATCTTCCCCTGAGTCAAATTTTCATTATTATCTGCGGGTTTAGTATTGGTAGATGAGCTGGATAAGTGAAAACGCGAGGGAACAAGATGCTCGGGAAGCATGTTGAAATATCCTTTGATGCCAATGATATGTTGTTTTAAATAAACCATGCCGCGTTGACAATAGCATGGTGTAATTTTAAAATCAAAAAAAATGGAGCCAGTATATGAACAGTATATTTTATTCTGTTATTACCCTGCTATTGCTGACTTGCGGGGTACTTTTGTTGATGCGCAGTGCAAATAAAGACCGCAATGCAGAAAATGGATACGCTGAAAACCAACCGGAAATACTGAGTAAAGAAGAGGGTGAAGATCATTTCTCGATACTGATGAATTCGATTACTCCGGTTTGGTATTGGCGCGTCAATCACGAATATATCGATTTTATCCACTCGACGATCAAACGGATGACAATGGTGGAGCTGAATGAGACGCCAGGGCTATTTGATGCGCAGCGGCGTTGCAGCGATCTCAACTCTGCGGTGTATAAATATTACGACAATATTAAAAAACGCTGTCTGAGCGGTGAGAAGGTCCCGCATGCCGATCTGGACGTGCTTAACTTACGTCAATGCTTCAGGGAGTTCAGCCTGGAAGCCTATCCTGCACTTGTCGCGCTGGTGTGGCCGGAATATCAACGTCCAGAGATTAAAGCGGAAGAGGTGTGAGGGAGTGGCTGGCCCGTATTACGTGCCGGGGAGGCTAACGCTGCCACCCGGCACGGTGTTACATACGGCTATTTGTCAGATGAGGCCTGCCACAGGTTCAGCTTACCGTCCGCGACGTGCTTATCGATCTGCGCCAGTTCTTCGGTGCTGAACGTTAGATTCGCCAGCGCCTGAACATTCTCTTCCAGTTGCTCCGGTCGGCTGGCGCCAATCAATACCGACGTTACCCGGTTGTCTTTTAGCAGCCAGCTTAAGGCCATTTGTGCCATCGACTGTCCGCGCTGTTGCGCCATCTCATTGAGCAAACGCAGGCTGGTAAGGTTTTCTTCCGTCAGCATGTTTTCCGTTAACCCACGAACTTTTTTCCCTTCACGCTGCATGCGTGAACCTTCCGGAATACCGTTGAGGTATTTCCCCGTCAGCAGTCCCTGAGCCAGCGGCGTAAATGCGATACAGCCCATGCCGTTGGATTCCAGCGTATCCAGCAGGCCGCTGCTGTCTACCCAGCGGTTAAGCAGGTTGTAAGACGGCTGGTGGATCAGCAATGGAATTTTCCATTCCCGCATCAACTCGGCCATTTTCTGCGTACGTTCCGGGGAATAGGATGAGATGCCGACATACAGCGCTTTGCCGCTTTGCACGGCGTGGGCCAGCGCCGAGGCGGTCTCTTCCATTGGCGTATTTTCGTCAACGCGGTGCGAGTAGAAGATATCGACATAGTCGAGGCCCATGCGTTTCAGACTCTGGTCAAGGCTGGCGAGCAGGTATTTGCGAGAACCGCCAGAACCGTATGGTCCTGGCCACATGTCATAGCCTGCCTTGGTGGAGATAATCAGTTCATCGCGATAGTGGGCAAAATCCTCGCGCAGTAATCGGCCAAAATTCTCTTCTGCGCTGCCTGGTGGCGGCCCATAGTTATTGGCTAAATCAAAATGCGTGATGCCTAAATCAAATGCTTTACGCAACAGGGCGCGCTGTGAATCCAGCGCCTGAACGTGCCCAAAACTGTGCCATAAACCCAGCGATAGCGCGGGTAAACGCAAACCGCTGCGTCCACAATAGCGATAGAGCATCTGCTCATAACGTTCAGGATTGGCAAACCAGGCCATGAGATCTCCTTAGTGCAGGTGGATTTCGAAACAACGTTTCTATTCTAGCGGGTTCACGGTGAATATCCCGTTCACCAGGTCACACTGAGATGAAAAACTGGGCAAAAACAGGCCACTGTGCTTTGCTTAAAAAAACATCAATCAGGAGTGCGACGATGCCGCGTTTGACTGCCAAAGATTTTCCGCAAGAACTGCTCGACTACTATGACTATTACGCTCATGGAAAAATAACGAAACGCGAGTTTCTCAATTTGGCAGCGAAATATGCAGTGGGTGGCATGACGGCATTGGCCTTATTCAATTTATTGAAACCCAACTACGCTCTCGCAACACAGGTAGAATTTACCGATCCCGATATTCTGGCCGAATATATTACCTATCCCTCGCCTGAAGGGCATGGTGAGGTGCGGGGGTATTTGGTTAAACCTGCGAAGGTGACAGGGAAAGTTCCGGCGGTGGTGGTAGTGCATGAGAATCGTGGGCTGAATCCGTATATTGAAGATGTGGCGCGACGGGTGGCGAAGGCGGGCTTTATGGCACTCGCGCCTGATGGGTTAAGTTCGGTAGGGGGATATCCAGGCAATGATGATAAAGGTCGGGAATTGCAGCAGCAGGTTGATCCCGTAAAGTTAATGAACGACTTTTTTGCCGCCATTGAATTTATGCAGCATTATTCAGGGACAACGGGAAAAGTAGGTATCACCGGATTTTGCTACGGTGGCGGTGTATCGAATGCCGCTGCTGTGGCTTTCCCTGAACTGGCCTGCGCGGTGCCTTTTTATGGGCGTCAGGTTCCTGCATCAGATGTCCCTAAAATAAACGCGCCTTTATTACTGCACTATGCGCAATTAGATACCCGAATTAATGAGGGATGGCCTGCCTATGAAGCGGCGCTTAAGGCTAATAAGAAAGTCTATGAAGCATATATCTACCCCGGCGTTAATCATGGCTTTCACAATGATTCTACCCCCCGTTATGATAAAGCTGCCGCGGATTTAGCCTGGGAGCGTACTCTTGCGTGGTTTAATAAAT
Organism: Citrobacter sp. Cpo090; assembly: GCF_030332665.1. Lineage (NCBI taxonomy): Bacteria > Pseudomonadati > Pseudomonadota > Gammaproteobacteria > Enterobacterales > Enterobacteriaceae > Citrobacter > Citrobacter sp. Cpo090. Next base: position 285,882 of record NZ_JAOWHK010000035.1, read on the forward strand.
ATTTACGATAGAAAACAATAGATTATTTAATGCTTTAAACTATTTGCCTGAATAATAATGCTATCTAATTTCATTAGCATTCATATTGATATAGTGTGGAGAGGGAGTGGATGTACTTAAGAAAGTAAAAAAATAAAGAACGCATTATATCTTCTCTACTGCCTGCCGATAACAAGGATAAGTATCGCCTGATGGCGAAATCCTCATCAACGGCAAGGAAATTATTATGCGTTTGCTGAAAAACTTCACTATTCGTATTGTCATGTTGGCAATACTGGGACTTTTTTGCCTGCTCTGGTCGGGCGTGGGTTTATTCAGTCTTCATTCGTTATCAAAAATATCTGAAGGCAATGATATTGACCGTCATCTTGTCCATCAGATGACGGTTCTCAGTCAGGGTAACGATCAGTACTTTCGCTTTGTAACGCGCTTAAGCCGCGCCATGGATGTCAAAATGAGCGGCGGAACGCCTGATTTTGCGCCAGCGCAGCAGTCCCTGGAGAATATGAGTAAAAAACTCCAGGAGATGAAAACATTGTCTCCGGGTCCCATGGACCCTGAAGTCGCCACAGCAGTACTGACGAAGTGGCAGGCGTTGCTGGACAACGGCGTGATCCCGCAAATGCAGCTGGCGCAGCAGGGCACGCTTACGGCCTTTGCGGAGCATGCCAGCACCGTTACGCCAGCGTTGAGCCGTGAATTTGGCGCCAGTGCCGAGCGTTTTAACGCTACGGCGGGTGAGCGGCTTGATACCACCCGCGTGATGGTCGATGGCAAAACCTCTATCATCCGGACGTTAATTATCACCGCCGTGATCCTTGGGATTGCCCTCCTTTTCTTTACCGACCGCTACCTTGTTTCCATGATGGTGAAACCGCTGGGGCGTATTCGCCAGCAGTTTCAGCAGATTGCGCAGGGCGATCTCAGCCATCCTATTGAAGATTTTGGTCGTAACTGCGTGGGCCAACTGGTGCCGTTACTGTGCGCTATGCAGGACAGCCTGCGCGAAGCCGTCAGTACCATCCGTTCAGGTAGTGACAACATCTGGCGAGGGGCGACGGAAATTTCCACCGGGAATAACGATCTCTCCTCACGTACTGAAGAGCAGGCCGCAGCGCTGGAAGAGACCGCTGCCAGCATGGAGCAACTGACCGCAACGGTAAAACTGAACGCTGAAAACGCGCGTGAAGCCAGCCAGCTTGCCGATACGGCGACAGAAACGGCAGGTAAAGGGAGCACGCTGGTTTCAGAAGTGGTTGAGACGATGGACGGTATTGCCGCCAGTTCTAAACAGATCGCTGAAATCACGTCAGTTATTAATAGTATTGCTTTCCAGACCAATATTCTGGCGCTGAACGCGGCGGTTGAAGCTGCCAGGGCAGGCGAGCAGGGGCGCGGTTTTGCCGTCGTTGCCGGTGAAGTACGTAACCTTGCCAGTCGCAGCGCCGGGGCGGCGAAAGAGATTGAGACGCTGATTGGCGAGTCATCGCGTCGTGTCGATCAGGGTGCTCGTTTGGTTAAAGAAACGGGATTAACCATGGAGGCGATTCTGCGCGGTGCCACTGAAGTGACTGTCATCATGAAGCAAATTGCCTCAGCCTCGGAAGAACAGAATAAGGGCATCTCGCAGGTGAGCGTGGCGATCACGCAGATGGACAGCGTAACGCAACAGAACGCTGCATTGGTAGAGCAAGTCTCCGCCGCGGCCGTGGCGCTGGAACGACAAACAGAGGAACTGCAACGCTCGGTGCAACAGTTCCGCCTCTCAGCGAATGATGTGCAGTACGCCGCCGCCAATACCGCTTCCCCTTCAGCAGACAGCAAAACGTCTGCGGCAGCTAAAACGGATGAATGGGTGTCCTTTTAAGCTGGCATAAAAAGTTCGTGATACCTCTGGTCTTTGCTTAAAAAATCGCTATATAATTTATTATATAGCGATTGGAGGTTATGCATGGACAACCATTTTGGTAAAGGTCTGATGGCCGGATTAAACGCCTCAAGTGCGGACAGTGCGCGCTCAGTGGCGAATTTTTGTGCGGATTATAAGCGTGGTTTTGTGCTGGGATTTTCACATCGAATGTTTGAAAAAACGGGCGATCGACAGCTCAGCGCGTGGGAAGCTGGGATCCTGACGCGCCGCTATGGGCTGGATAAAGAGATGGTGATGGATTTCTTTAAAGAGAACCAGTCCAGTACAACAATTCGGTTTTTCATGGCTGGCTATCGACTCGAAGCTTGATCCGAAAGGGGTATTATCTTGCTTTAATTAATTACACTATTGACCTACGCCTTCGTTTTGTTGCTCCGCCGAAGTATTATAATGCACATAACCATATAAAAAGTGTGGTAATGGCGCGCCGATCGCAATATGCAACATGCGAATGGTGCAAAATAAAAAGCCAGGTCTTCGCAACGGAATAACTATAAAATGACTGGAGATAACTCTCTCATCAATTCGAGCGGCATTAATCGCCGTGATTTCATGAAGCTTTGTGCAGCACTGGCCGCTACCATGGGGCTCAGTAGCAAAGCCGCCGCAGAAATGGCCGAATCAGTTTCTCGTCCTCAGCGCCCACCAGTTATCTGGATTGGTGCTCAGGAGTGTACGGGTTGTACTGAATCGCTGCTTCGCGCGACACACCCTACAGTGGAAAACCTCGTTCTGGAGACAATCTCTCTGGAATACCATGAGGTGCTCTCTGCCGCCTTCGGCCATCAGGTTGAAGAGAACAAACATAACGCGCTGGAGAAGTACAAAGGGCAATATGTTCTGGTAGTGGATGGTTCTATCCCGCTGAAAGATAATGGTATTTACTGCATGGTTGCCGGTGAGCCGATCGTGGATCATATCCGCCGGGCCGCAGAAGGCGCAGCCGCTATCATTGCCATCGGCTCTTGCGCCGCGTGGGGTGGTGTTGCTGCCGCTGGCGTTAACCCAACGGGTGCCGTCGGCCTGCAAGAAGTTCTGCCAGGCAAAACCATCATCAACATCCCCGGCTGTCCGCCGAACCCGCATAACTTCCTCGCAACGGTCGCGCATATCATCACTTATGGTAAGCCGCCGAAGCTGGATACCAAAAACCGTCCGACATTCGCCTATGGCCGTTTGATTCACGAACACTGCGAACGTCGCCCGCACTTCGATGCTGGTCGTTTTGCTAAAGAGTTTGGCGATGAAGGCCACCGTGAAGGTTGGTGCCTCTACCATCTGGGCTGTAAAGGACCAGAAACCTACGGCAACTGCTCAACGCTGCAATTCTGCGATGTGGGCGGCGTGTGGCCGGTGGCTATCGGTCACCCTTGCTACGGCTGTAACGAAGAAGGCGTCGGCTTCCATAAAGGTATTCACCAGCTTGCTCATGTGGAAAACCAAACACCACGTTCCGAGAAACCTGACGTCAACATGAAAGAAGGCGGCAATGTATCTGCTGGAGCGATTGGGCTGCTTGGTGGCGTAGTAGGACTGGTTGCCGGCGTCAGCGTGATGGCGGTTCGTGAACTGGGTCGTCAGCAGAAGAAAGATAACGCTGACTCACGGGGAGAATAACCGTGAACAGACGTAACTTTATTAAAGCAGCCTCCAGCGGGGCATTGCTGTTGGGCGCTGCGCCGTCCATCAGCCATGCGGCTGCAGAAAACCGTCCGCCGATCCCAGGTTCTCTTGGGATGCTCTATGACTCGACGCTGTGCGTAGGCTGCCAGGCCTGTGTCACCAAGTGTCAGGATATCAACTTCCCGGCGCGTAACCCGGAAGGCGAGCAAACCTGGTCGAACAACGACAAACTGTCGCCGTATACCAATAACATCATTCAGGTGTGGCGTAGCGGAACAGGCGTTAACAAAGACCAGGAAGAAAATGGCTACGCATACATCAAGAAACAGTGCATGCACTGTGTTGATCCGAACTGCGTTTCCGTTTGCCCGGTCTCCGCGCTGAAGAAAGATCCGAAAACCGGCATCGTCCATTATGACAAAGATGTCTGCACGGGCTGTCGTTACTGCATGGTCGCCTGCCCGTACAACGTGCCTAAGTACGACTACAACAACCCGTTTGGTGCGCTTCACAAATGTGAACTGTGTAACCAGAAAGGCGTTGAGCGTCTGGACAAAGGCGGTTTACCGGGTTGTGTTGAAGTGTGCCCTGCCGGTGCGGTGATTTTTGGTACGCGTGAAGAGCTGATGGCTGAGGCGAAAAAACGTCTCGCGCTGAAGCCTGGCAGCGAATACCACTATCCGCGTCAGACGGTGAAAGCAGGCGATACCTATCTGCATACGGTACCGAAGTACTACCCACACCTGTACGGTGAGAAAGAAGGTGGTGGTACACAGGTTATGGTACTGACGGGTGTTCCTTACGAGGATTTGGATCTGCCGAAGCTGGATGATCTTTCAACTGGTGCGCGTTCCGAACATGTTCAACATTCCCTGTACAAGGGCATGATATTACCCCTGGCTGCGCTGGCGGGCTTAACCGTGCTGGTTCGTCGTAATACGAAAAACGACCATCACGATGGAGGAGACGATCATGAGTCATGATCCTAAACCGCTGGGCGGAAAAATAATCAGCAAACCGGTCATTATTTTTGGGCCGCTTATCGTCCTGTGTATGCTCCTGATCGTGAAACGTCTGGTCTTCGGGCTGGGCTCAGTCTCCGATCTGAACGGCGGTTTCCCATGGGGTGTATGGATCGCGTTTGACCTGTTGATTGGTACTGGCTTCGCGTGCGGCGGTTGGGCGCTGGCGTGGGCGGTGTACGTTTTCAACAGAGGACAATACCATCCGTTAGTTCGTCCGGCGCTGCTGGCGAGCCTGTTTGGCTACTCGCTGGGTGGTCTGTCGATCACCATTGACGTCGGTCGTTACTGGAACCTGCCGTATTTCTACATTCCGGGCCACTTCAACGTGAACTCGGTACTGTTCGAAACGGCGGTCTGTATGACCATCTATATCGGCATCATGGCGCTGGAATTTGCTCCGGCTCTGTTTGAACGTCTGGGGTGGAAAGTTTCCCTCAAACGTTTGAATAAAGTGATGTTCTTTATTATTGCCCTCGGCGCGCTGCTGCCAACCATGCACCAGTCTTCAATGGGTTCATTGATGATTTCTGCGGGGTATAAGGTGCATCCGCTATGGCAAGCTTATGAAATGCTGCCGCTTTTCTCGGTATTAACCGCCTTTATTATGGGCTTCTCGATCGTCATCTTTGAAGGCTCGTTGGTACAAGCTGGTCTGAAAGGTAACGGTCCGGACGAGAAAAGTTTGTTCATCAAGCTGACGAATACCATCAGCGTGCTGCTGGCTATTTTCGTCGTTCTGCGCTTTGGCGAACTGATCTATCGCGACAAGCTGTCCTATGCGTTCTCAGGCGATCTTTACTCCCTGATGTTCTGGCTTGAAGTCGTGCTGATGGTCTTCCCGCTTGTGGTGCTGCGCGTCACTAAGCTGCGTAATGACTCGCGCATGCTGTATCTGTCTGCGCTGAGCGCATTGCTGGGTTGTGCAACATGGCGTCTGTCCTATTCGCTGGTGGCGTTCAATCCTGGTGGTGGCTACCACTACTTCCCGACCTGGGAAGAGCTGTTGATTTCTATTGGTTTTGTGGCTATTGAGATTTGTGCATACATCGTACTCATTCGTCTACTGCCGATACTTCCTCCTTTAAAACAAAACGATCAAAATCGTCATGAGGCGAGCAAAGCATGAGCCAGAGAATTACTATTGATCCGGTAACCCGTATTGAGGGTCATTTACGCATCGACTGCGAAATCGAAAATGGCGTGGTATCTAAAGCATGGGCTTCCGGTACCATGTGGCGCGGCATGGAAGAGATCGTGAAAAACCGCGATCCGCGCGATGCCTGGATGATTGTGCAGCGTATCTGTGGTGTTTGTACGACCACTCACGCTATCTCTTCCGTTCGTGCAGCAGAAAGCGCGCTGAATATTGATGTTCCGGTAAACGCACAGTATATCCGTAACATCATTCTCGCTGCGCACACCACGCATGACCATATTGTTCACTTCTATCAGCTGTCTGCGCTGGACTGGGTGGATATCACTTCTGCACTGAAAGCCGACCCAGCGAAAGCATCTGCCATGCTGAACGGCGTGTCCTCCTGGCACCTGAATAGCGCAGAAGAGTTCACTAAGGTTCAGAACAAGATCAAAGACCTTGTTGCCAGCGGTCAGCTAGGCATTTTTGCCAACGGTTGCTGGGGTCACCCGGCAATGCAACTGCCGCCGGAAGTGAACCTGATTGCGGTTGCTCACTACCTGCAGGCGCTGGAATGCCAGCGTGATGCCAACCGCGTTGTGGCGCTGTTGGGCGGTAAAACGCCGCACATCCAGAACCTGGCGGTAGGTGGGGTTGCTAACCCAATTAACCTTGACGGCCTCGGCGTGCTGAACCTTGAACGCCTGATGTACATCAAGTCCTTCATCGATAAGCTGAGCGACTTCGTTGAGCAGGTGTACAAGGTTGATACCGCGGTTATTGCTGCGTTTTATCCTGAGTGGCTGGAACGTGGTCAGGGTGCGGTTAACTACCTGAGCGCACCGGAATTCCCGACAGATGGTAAAAATGGCAGCTTCCTGTTCCCGGGTGGTTACATCACCGATGCCGATCTGTCGACCTACCGTCCGATCACCTCTCACTCAGATGAGTACCTGATCAAAGGGATTCAGGAGAGCGCGAAACACGCGTGGTACAAAGACGAAGCGCCGCAGGCTCCGTGGGAAGGCACAACGGTTCCTGATTACACCGGTTGGTCAGACGACGGTAAATACTCCTGGGTTAAAGCGCCGACTTTCTACGGTAAAACGGTTGAAGTGGGTCCGCTGGCCAACATGCTGTGTAAACTGGCGGCCAAACGCGAGTCTACCCATGCCAAGCTGAATGAAATCATCGCGATTTACACCAAGCTGACCGGTAAAACTATCGAAGTGTCGCAGTTGCACTCTACGCTGGGCCGTATTATTGGCCGTACAGTTCACTGCTGTGAACTGCAGAACGTTCTGCAGGATCAGTACAACGCGCTGATTGTGAACATCGGTAAGGGCGACCACACCACCTTCGTGAAACCGGATATTCCGGCAACGGGCGAATTCAAAGGTGTTGGTTTCCTCGAAGCGCCACGCGGTATGCTGTCTCACTGGATGGTGATTAAAGACGGCATTATCAGCAACTACCAGGCGGTTGTACCGTCAACCTGGAACTCTGGCCCACGTAACTTTAATGATGAAGTGGGACCATATGAGCGCTCGCTGGTAGGTACGCCGATTGCCGATCCAAACAAACCGCTGGAAGTGGTTCGTACCATTCACTCCTTCGACCCTTGTATGTCATGTGCGGTGCATGTGGTGGACGTTGACGGGAACGAAGTGGTCTCAGTTAAGGTTCTGTAATGCGGATATTAGTCTTAGGGGTCGGCAATATTTTGCTGACCGACGAAGCCATCGGGGTACGTATCGTTGAGGCATTAGAGCAACGGTACATCCTGCCAGACTTTGTTGATGTTCTGGACGGTGGTACGGCTGGGATGGAGCTTCTTGGCGATATGGCGAACAGAGATCATCTGATCATTGCTGACGCCATTGTGTCGAAGAAAAACACGCCAGGAACGATGATGGTCCTGCGGGATGAAGAGATCCCGGCGCTGTTTACCAACAAAATCTCACCGCACCAGCTTGGCCTGGCCGACGTATTGTCGGCCCTGCGTTTTACCGGCGAGTTTCCGAAAAAGCTGACCTTAGTCGGCGTTATTCCGGAATCGCTGGAGCCGCATATCGGGCTAACGCCAACGGTTGAAGCGATGATTGAACCTGCGCTTGAGCAGGTTCTTGCCGCGCTTCGCGAATCAGGCGTTGAAGCGATCCCTCGGGAGGCGGCTCATGTCTGAGGAGTTTGTCGGTTTTCAGACGGCCCCGAAGACGCAGATTCAGGCAGCGTTTGAAGCGGTTGCCCGGCGTTCGATGCACGATCTCTCTTTCTTGCATCCGAACATGCCGGTATATGTCTCTGATTTTACGCTGTTTGAAGGACAGTGGACGGGGTGTGTTATCACACCCTGGATGCTCAGCGCACTGATTTTCCCCGGACCGGACCAGATCTGGCCGGTGCGTAAAGTCAGCGAAAAAATCGGGCTGCGTCTGCCGTATGGCGAGATGACCTTTACCGTTGGTGAACTGGATGGCGTATCGCAATACCTTTCTTGCTCACTGATGTCGCCGCTTTCGCACAGCATGTCGGCGCAAGAAGGTGTGCGTCTGACTGACGATTGCGCGCGCATGCTGTTATCGCTGCCGGTGAGCGATCCGAATGCGCCGCAGCTAAATCGCCGTGCGCTGCTGCTGGGCCGTCGGAACTGCGAAAATGCATGAGCTGTCCCTTTGTCAGAGTGCGGTTGAGATTGTTCAACAGCAGGCAGAGCAGCACGGTGTCAAACGTGTAACCGGCGTTTGGCTGGAAATCGGAGCGCTCTCCTGCGTTGAAGAGAGCGCCGTCCGTTTCAGTTTCGACATCGTCTGTCAGGGTACGCTGGCGCAAGGGTGTGAGCTGCATATTGATTACAAACCAGCCCAGGCATGGTGCTGGGATTGCAGTCAGGTTGTGGAAATCACCCAGCATGATGCGCAGTGTCCACTATGTCAGGGCGATCGTTTGCGGGTTGATGCAGGCGATTCACTGAAAGTGAAAAGTATTGAAGTCGAATAACCCATAGGTTGCTATGGGGCGGAGTCAGATATGTGTATTGGAGTCCCTGGTCAGGTTCTGGCCGTTGGTGAAGATATTCACCAGCTTGCGCAGGTTGAAGTGTGCGGCATCAAACGTGATGTCAATATTGCCCTGATTTGTGAAGGTGATACCGCTGAGCTGGTCGGGCAATGGGTGCTGGTGCACGTAGGGTTCGCCATGAGCATCATTGATGAAGATGAAGCTAAAGCCACGTTAGACGCACTTCGCCGCATGGAGTACGACGTCACCAGCGCGTGACAACCGGTTAGTGCCTGATAGCGTTGCGCTTATCAGGCCTACGCCTTCTATGTAGGCCGGATAAGGCATTTATGCCGCCATCCGGCATCTTGCGTTAACCCTGGCGTTTATCTTCGGTATTGGTGTCGAAGTCGCTGGCGTCATGACGTTCATGAAGCTGCTCGTTCAGCGGCCCGTTAGTGCGGTTTACAATACGACCACGCTTAACCGCCGGACGCGCTGCAATCTCTTTTGCCCAGCGCTGCACGTGCTTGTAACTTCCTGCATCGAGGAACTCTGCCGCGTCGTACACGTTGCCCAGCACTACATTGCCAAACCATGGCCAGACCGCCATATCGGCAATGGTGTATTCATCTCCGGCCACAAACTTATGCTGTGCTAACTGCTTATCCAGCACGTCGAGTAAGCGCTTGGCTTCCATAGTGAAGCGATTGATAGCGTACTCAATTTTTACCGGCGCATAGTTATAGAAGTGACCAAAACCACCGCCGAGGAACGGGGCAGCACCCTGTAACCAGAACAACCAGTTCAGCGTTTCAGTTCGTTTTGCCAAATCCTGCGGCAGGAAATAACCGTATTTTTCCGCCAGATAGAGCAGTATTGCGCCAGATTCGAATACGCGAACCGGTGGGTTTTGCGAGTGGTCACGCAGTGCCGGGATCTTCGAGTTCGGATTCACTTCAACAAAGCCGCTGGAAAACTGATCGCCATCGCCGATGCGGATAATCCAGGCATCGTATTCCGCGCCCTTCACGCCCTGAGCCAGTAACTCCTCCAGCATAATCGTTACTTTCTGCCCGTTTGGCGTACTCAGCGAATAGAGCTGTAGCGGATGCTTGCCAACCGGCAGCATTTTCTCGTGGGTGGCACCGGAAACAGGGCGGTTGATATTGGCGAATGCGCCGCCGTTCGATTTTTCCCACGTCCAGACTTTCGCGGGCTGATAGGTATTGTCTGACATATTGACCTGCCTTCTGAGTGGTTGTGTTGATGCAGTGTAGCAGTTAGGTAGAACTCAATTTAACAGATTGGGACTTTATGTCGCTTTGTGCTGAAAGGGGAAGACAAATCTAACCCGTTCATTGTACCTGGCCCGTACTCCATGAAGAGGAAATCAATGTTGGACGGAAATTGCTACCGTATTCACCATCAAAAATTGGCGGTGAATAAGCAGTAATAATGAAAAATGGTGTTCCAGGAGTAAGCGGTTATCAGGGCCCTGCGGGTGGGTGGGGCGCGGTAAAAGCCGTCACTGCTTCGGTGTTTTCGCAAAAGGCTGTCGCGCGCGACATTATCGCGATGTTCAAAATGAACCAGGTGAAAGGGTTCGATTGTCCGGGGTGTGCGTGGCCGGACCCAGGGCATCGTGCGCCAATGGAGCTGTGCGAAAATGGCGTTAAGGCGGTTTCCTGGGAGACAACCAGTAAGAAAGCGTCACCGGAATTTTTCAGCCGTCATCCGGTTTCTACGCTCTGGCACTACAGCGATTATGAACTGGAAAACATTGGTCGTTTGACGCATCCAATGAAATACGATGCAGTGTCAGACACCTGGCAGGCGGTGGATTGGGATATCGCCTTTCGGGAGATCGGCGAGCGTCTGCGCAGCTATGACTCAGCGCAACAGGTTGAGTTTTACACCTCCGGCAGAACGTCAAATGAGGCGGCGTTCCTGTATCAGCTGTTTGCCCGCGAATATGGCAGCAGCAACTTTCCTGATTGCTCAAACATGTGCCACGGACCGACCAGCGCAGGGCTAACGCCGGCCATTGGCCTGGGGAAAGGGACCGTTGAACTTGATGATTTTGACCACTGCGATCTGGTGATTTGTATCGGGCATAACCCTGGCACTAACCATCCGCGCATGCTGACCACCTTACGCGACGTTGCCAAACGCGGAGCCAAAATTATCTCCATTAACCCGCTGAACGAAAGGGGGCTTGAGCGCTTTAGCTTCCCGCAAAGCGCGAAAGAGATGTTCACCGGTCAGGCGACGGAGCTGAGCAACGACTACTACCAGGTAAAAATGGGCGGTGACGCCTCGTTGCTCAAAGGCATAATGAAGGCGCTGATCGAAATGGACGAAGCGCGGATCCTACTGGATCAGCAGCCGACGCTTGATCATGCGTTTATCGACCAACATACCGCGGGATATGCAGCGCTGTATGACGACTTACGTCAGCATAGCTGGGCGGAGCTGGAACAGGATTCGGGCCTGACACGTAGTCAGATGGAAGACCTGGCGCACAGCTACAGTAAATCCAGCGCCACGATTGTTTGTTATGGTCTGGGCATCACCCAGCATAAAAACGGCACTGAGAACGTCCAGCAACTGGTAAATCTGTTGCTGCTGAAAGGCAATATGGGTAAGCCGGGGGCGGGGATCTGCCCGTTGCGCGGTCATTCTAACGTGCAGGGCGATCGTTCTGTGGGGATCAACGAAGCGGCGCCTGAAGACTTCCTGCAACGCCTTGAGAAGCATTTTTCTATCCGAGTTCCTCGCAAACATGGCCGCTCCAGCGTGGAGAGCATTCGGGCCATCGAGCGGGGAGATGCAAAAGCGCTCATCTGTATGGGCGGCAATCTGGCGGTGGCGATGCCCCAGCCGCAGCGCACCTTTGCGGCGATGAAAAATCTGGATCTGCAGGTCCATGTGGCGACCAAACTGAACAGGTCGCATCTGCTGCTGGCAAAGCATAACTACCTGCTACCTGCATTAGGCCGAACGGAGCGCGACATGCAGGCGACGGGGATCCAGTCGGTGACCGTCGAAGATTCTATGTCGATGGTTCACGCTTCCTGTGGCGCGCTGAAGCCGGCTTCCCGCTGGCTAAAATCGGAACCCGCGATTGTGGCGGGCATGGCGCGTGCCACGCTACCGCTTTCACCAATCAACTGGGAAGCATTTACCGGGGACTACACGTTGATCCGTGACGCCATTGAAGCCGTGATCCCGGCGTTCCACGACTACAACACACGTATTGCCGAGCCGGGTGGATTTCGCATGGATACGCCTGCTTCGCGCCGTGAATGGCGAACGGAGAATGGCAAAGCCAACTTTATCGTCAGCCATCAGCGGGCAGTAGAGCGGGAACATCAGCCTGCTGATGCGCTGGTACTGGCGACGTTGCGTAGCCACGATCAATACAACACCACTATTTATGGTATGAACGATCGCTATCGTGGCATTACCGGTCGTCGGGATGTGGTGTTTTTAAGCGCCGAAGAAGCGACGAGTCGCGGTCTGAGCCAGGGCGATGTGGTTAACGTTCAGGCGCTGGACGACAACGGTCAGCCCTGCGCGGATCGCATCATGTACGGCTTAACGGTGGTGATTTACAACATGGCGGCTGGCTCAATTGGCGCTTATCTGCCTGAAGCGAATGTCCTGCTTTCGCTGGATGCGGTAGATACTCAAAGTTTGACTCCGGCGTATAAAAGCGTACCGGTCACTCTGACCAAAGCGTAGTTCCTGCTGTGAATTTTTCGCCTCTGAGCGCCAGCCGCTGCGTTGAGGTGTATGATGATGTCGACCTCTGTCCGGTTAGTGTCGCAGAGCAGGCAACCAGAGCGAAAAATTCACGCCAACCTGCTCAGGCTGTATTGTTTTGAGGTAAGGTGCATGAGCAAAGGAACGACCAGTCAGGATGCCCCATTCGGGACATTATTGGGCTACGCCCCAGGTGGCGTAGCAATCTACTCTTCAGATTACAGCTCCCTCGACCCACGGGACTACGACGATGATGCGGCATTTCGCAGCTATATCGACGATGAATACATGGGCCACAAATGGCAGTGCGTAGAGTTCGCACGCCGCTTTCTCTTCCTTAACTATGGCATGGTCTTCACCGATGTTGGCATGGCTTGGGAGATCTTCTCCTTACGCTTCCTGCGCGAAGTCGTGAATGACAACATCCTACCGTTACAGGCATTTCCGAATGGTTCGCCCCGCGCGCCGGTAGCAGGCGCTCTGCTTATCTGGCAAAAAGGCGGCGAATTTAAAGATACCGGGCATGTGGCGGTCGTCACCCAGTTGCTGGAAAACAAAATCCGTATTGCCGAACAGAACGTGCTCCATACACCGCTGCCTCCCGGACAGCAATGGACGCGCGAACTGGAGATGGTGGTTGAAAACGGTTGTTACACCCTTCGTGATACCTTTGACGACACCACTATCCTTGGTTGGATGATTCAGACCGATGATACCCGTTACAGCCTGCCGCAGCCGGAGATAGCCAATGACTCGCTGAAAATTGCCGGCGCACGACTGGAAGATAACGGGCAATTTGACGGTAAATGGCTGGATGAACAGGATCCGCTGCAAAAAGCCTACGTGCTGGCGAACGGCCATGTGATTAATCAGGACCCCCATCAGTATTTCACTATTACCGAGAGTGCCGAGCAGGAGCTGATTAAAGCCACCAACGAGCTGCATCTGATGTATCTGCACGCGACTGACAAGGTGCTGAAAGACGACAACCTGCTGGCGCTGTTTGATATCCCGAAAATCCTCTGGCCGCGCCTGCGCCTTTCCTGGCAGCGTCGTCGGCATCATATGATTACGGGTCGTATGGATTTCTGTATGGATGAACGCGGACTGAAGGTGTATGAGTACAACGCCGATTCAGCCTCGTGCCATACCGAAGCCGGTTTGATTCTCGAAAGATGGGCCGAGCGTGGCTACACTGGGCGGGGACACAACCCGGCTGAAGGGTTGATCAACGAACTGGCGGGGGCCTGGAAGCACAGCCGCGCACGTCCGTTTGTCCACATCATGCAGGATAAGGATATCGAAGAAAACTATCACGCGCAGTTTATGCAGCAGGCGCTGCGTCAGGCCGGGTTTGACAGCAAAATCCTGCGAGGTTTGGATGAGCTACGCTGGGATGACGCCGGTCAACTGATTGACGGTGACGGTCGCCTGGTGAACTGCGTCTGGAAGACCTGGGCGTGGGAAACCGCGATTGAGCAGGTGCGCGAGGTCAGCGAAACGGAGTACGCCGCGGTGCCAATTCGTACCGGGCATACGAATCAGGAAGTGCGTTTAATCGACGTGCTGCTGCGCCCGGAAGTGCTGGTCTTCGAACCTCTTTGGACGGTTATCCCTGGCAACAAAGCGATTCTGCCGATCCTCTGGCAACTGTTCCCGCACCACCGTTATCTGCTTGATACGGATTTCACTGTTAATGAAGAGCTGGCGCAAACCGGTTATGCGGTGAAACCTATTGCAGGACGTTGTGGCAGCAACATCGATCTGGTGAGTCATCAGGAAGAGCTACTGGATAAAACCAGCGGTAAGTTTGCCGAGCAGAAGAACATTTATCAGCAGCTTTGGTGTCTGCCAAAAGTTGCCGGTAAATATATCCAGGTTTGTACCTTTACCGTAGGTGGTAACTACGGCGGTACCTGCCTGCGCGGTGACGAGTCGCTGGTGATTAAAAAAGAGAGCGATATCGAACCGCTGATTGTGGTGAAAGAACACTAATCTTTCTGCTCGCTCACGAATGAGATGTGAAAAGCCGGAGTATATCTCCGGCTTTTTTTATTTGTGGTTAGATTGATAGTATTTATATTTAAATAAGTATCTATATTTATATAACTGACAGAAATCATTCTCATGGTAAATGACATTTAATGATTAATGCATTCATTAAGTGAATGCATTAATCATTAAATGGTTACTTTTGTTTGTATTAGATAAATATCTTCTTGATTGTCATTTTAAATATAAAAATATAATGTGTTATTCGATTAATTAATGACATTGATCATGTTTTTATCTATGGAATATATCGGATTGCATTAGCGTGATAATTATAATAGTTAATTGTCATTAACAGCCATTGTTGACTGCCTGCAGAAATGACGTTGTAAGAAACATGTTGAGCGATTGGAACGTGCTCCGTTAGGAAATGCAAAATACCGGCAGGAGTCGCCGGTCTGAGAGGGACGTATGGGTGACAGTTTTCAGAATGAAGTGCCAACGGCACGCGTTAATATTAAGTTAGATTTACACACCGGAGGCGTTCAAAAGAAAGTTGAATTGCCTTTGAAACTACTGACTGTCGGTGATTTCAGTAATGGCAGAGAGCAGCGCCCATTATCTGAGCGCGAAAAGATAGATATTAATAAAAATAATTTTAATGATGTATTGGCCAAGTTTTCACCAATGGTTAATTTGAGTGTTAAAAATACGTTAGCTGATGATGACAGAAAGGACGATATTAACCTTACCTTTAAGAATATCCGCGATTTTGAACCTGAGCAGGTCGCACGAAATATCCCACAATTACGTGTTCTGTTGGCTATGCGTAACTTACTACGTGACCTGAAATATAACTTACTCGATAACGCTGCTTTTCGTCGCGAGCTGGAAACAATCCTTAAGGATCCAGCCCTGAGTCAGGAATTGCGTAATGAGCTGGCAACTATGATGCCAGAAGAGATTTAACGCTCTACAGGGTTTCCTCCGCTAAATCGGCAGGAATAGTAAAGGAACATAAAAGGAATATGTTGATGTCTGTTCAGGAACATACCTCTTCAGCCGCGACCACCACGACCAGTGAACGCAGTGTTTATCAGTCCCTCTTTGAAAAAATTAATCTTTCCCCCGTCGCGTCATTAAAAAATGTAGATGCGTGGCAGAGTGATGAAGCGCTTTCTGATGCTGCTCCGGCTGAGCGTGTGACCGCTGCTATTCAGGTTCTGGTCTCATGTCTGGCGGATGCCGCACAACCCGTAGAACGCCTGGATAAAACGTTACTCGATGAGCAGATTGCTCGTTTGGATAAGCAGATTAGCGATCAGGTTAATGAAGTTATGCATCATGCTGAGTTTCAAAAACAAGAATCGCTCTGGCGTGGTTTGCATTCAATGATCTCTGGCATTGATTTTCGCCGAAATGTCCGTGTCGAAATGATGGATGTCAGTAAGGATGCGCTGCGTGATGATTTTGACGACGCGCCGGAACTTATTCAGAGTGGGTTATATCGTCATGTTTATATTGAAGAATATGACCAGCCTGGTGGCGAACCTATTGCGGCAATGATTTCGGCGTACGAATTTGATAACAGCCCGCAGGATATCGCGCTGCTGCGCAATATTTCTGGCGTATCGGCAGCCTGCCATATGCCGTTTATTGGTTCCGTTGGGCCGAAATTCTTCCTGAAAGAAAATATGGAAGAGGTCGCAGCCATAAAAGATATCAATGATTATTTCGAACGTGCTGAATACATCAAATGGAAAGCATTTCGTGATAGTGATGATTCACGCTATATCGGATTAACTATGCCGCGTGTACTGGGGCGTTTGCCGTACGGCCCTGATACCATTCCTGTGCGCAGCTTTAACTATGTCGAAGAAGTTAAGGGCCCGGATCACGAAAAATATCTGTGGACCAGCGCATCTTTCTCTTTCGCTGTGAATATGGTGAAAAGTTTTATCAAGAATGGTTGGTGCGTTCAGATCCGTGGACCACAGGCAGGTGGCGCGGTAAAAGATTTGCCTATCCATTTGTACGATCTGGGGACGGGTAATCAGGTGAAAATCCCGTCTGAAGTGATGATCCCTGAAACTCGTGAATTTGAATTCGCCAACCTCGGTTTTATTCCGCTTTCTTATTATAAGAATCGTGATTACGCCTGCTTCTTCTCTGCTAACTCGGCACAAAAACCTGCGCAGTTTGATACCCCGGAAGCAACAGCTAACAGCCGGATTAACTCACGTTTGCCGTATATCTTCCTGCTTTCTCGTATTGCTCATTACCTGAAAATCTTGCAGCGAGAAAACATTGGTACGACCAAAGATCGCCGCCTGCTTGAGCTTGAACTAAACAACTGGTTACGCAGTCTGGTAACCGAAATGACCGATCCTGGCGATGATTTGCAGGCTTCACACCCGCTTCGTGATGGGCGTGTTGTGGTGGAGGACATTGAGGATAACCCTGGTTTCTTCCGTGTGCGCCTGTACGCGATCCCGCATTTCCAGGTTGAAGGTATGGATGTCAGCTTGTCGTTAGTTTCACAGATGCCTAAGTCGAAATCTTAACGGCGTAATGCACAGGAGGTGCGATGAAGATCTATCGTCCGTTATGGAGCGAGGGGGCTTTTCTGGCTCCCCAACAGTTTCAGCAACAGACACGTTGGGATGCTTACGTTGCTGACGTTGTTGCTCACATGTCACTTTCATCACCGTGGGGAGTCATCAGCGCGGAGTTTGATGAAAGTGCGCTAACGGTTTCCCGTTTGAATCCCGTTAATCTGGTTGTGCGCTTTCCTGACGGTACGTTAGTGGACACAGGTATTTCAGATAACCTGCCTCCAGCGTGTGATTTATCGCATCTTACTGGCTACAGCAGCGTTGATATCGTGCTGGCATTGCCGCTACTTTCAGCTAATGGCGGTAATCTTTCATCAGGCAATGGTGTCAGCCGTCCGTGTCGTTGGCAGCAGGAATGGCTGCCGGTTCAGGATCTCTCCGGTCAGGAACGGACTGATATGGCAGTGCTGCGGCATGCTATCACCCTCCGGTATGCCCATGACGATAACAGCGCTTACCTGACTTGTCCGATAGCTTGCCTTATTCGTAATGCTCAGGGGCAGTGGGAACTGGGACGTGATTTTTTACCCCCATCGCTTTCACTCTCAGCTAGCCCCTTATTAATCAATTCGCTCAGTGATTTGGTGCATCGTATCCAGGCTCGTTGTCGCCGCCTGATGGCCTTGCGCCGAGAAAGCAACGAACGAATGGCGGATTTTGCAGTAGCAGATGTTTCGTTGTTTTGGCTGCTGAATGCGCTTAATAGCTCGGAGCCTGTTCTGAAAGAAATGCTGCAAAACCCAGGCCGTCACCCCGAACTTTTGTGGCGTGAGCTGGCGCGGTTAGCGGGCAGCCTGCTGACCTTCTCGTTAGAGAACGATGTCAGCGTTGTACCTCCATATCAGCATGCAAATCCGCAGCAGGTATTCCCGCCGCTGTTTGCACTGCTGGTGGAACTGCTGGAAGCTAGCCTGCCATCTCGTGTTGTCGCTATTGAACTGACGCAGGAGCGACAGTTCTGGTATGGCGCTCTGTCGGATGCCCGACTGCGTGAAGATGCTGATTTTTACCTGTCCGTTCGCTCGTGTCTTCCTGCACATGTCCTCCTGGCGCAATTTCCACAGCTCTGTAAAGCAGGCAGTCGGGCGGATGTGTCAGATGTCGTCAATGTGGCACTCAGCGGTATTCCATTAAAACCGTTGACGCATGTACCCGCAGCCATCCCGTTACGACTTGAAAATCAATACTTTGCTCTTGAGATTGATCATCCAGCAGCCCAGGCCATGTTGGACGCTGGTAATTGCGCTTTCTATGTGCCGGGAACGCTGGGAGAGATTCAACTTGAGCTGTTTGCAGTATTAAGGGATTGAAATAAATGAATAAGGATATTGATCAGGTTTTCTGGCCAACCTGGCTTGCTGTCAGCCAGCTACGTGACGGGGCAGAAGTCGACGACGGAGCTGTTCTCTATCGTCGGGCCAGCCAATGGGTTGAATCCGCGCGTGAGGCATTGCGTGATATGGGATACAGCGAACACAGCGTTGAACATATGCTTTACACACAATGTGCGTTATTGGATGAGAGCGTGTTGAACCGCAACCGGCAGGATAGCGGTTATATCACCTGGCTTGCGACACCCTTACAGGCTCGTTATTTCAATACCACCAACGCAGGGGAAGAGCTTTGGGAACGCATCCGGTCTGTACTGCGTGAGCCCGTTCCTGATACCGCCGTAATAACCTGCTTTTATCGCGCAATCACGCTCGGTTTTGTGGGGCGCTATCGTGAGCAAGGTGACGAACGTCGTGAAGATGTTCTTGAGGCGCTGGCGACTCAGGCAAAGCCTTTTAAGTTAAAGCACGATGCGCCTGTAATCATGCAGGCGTCCGGTTTCTCTGGCGGTAAGCGTCGTTGGTGGCAGGCATGGATTGTCGGCGCGGTGGCGTTGGGGGCTTTATGGTTAACATTTTCTCATGTCTTACAAGGGCTGGTTGCTCAGCTTATTGGGCAGAGTTAAGACATGGCTCAGTTGCGAGGGATCGTTAACTATGTGCTGGCAGCTGTGCTGGCTTTGTTGCTGGTTTGGGGATTCAGTCCGTTAAGTGCGGGTGTCCGGGGCGGCCTGACCGTCTTTATTTTACTGTTTTCTATTCCAGGGATCGTTTATGGCTGGCGTCAATATGGCCAGTTGAGATCAGCGCGTTCCGATCATGAAGTTCCGCTGCCTCCGGAGAATTTCAGTGGGCCAGTTGTTCTGGTGTGTGGCGATAATGCCCCCTTGTTTGCCGGACGCAGCGGTTCTTGCGAGAGCTCGCAGGGCTGGTATTTATCTGTCCAGTCCCCGGAGCATTACATTGCTCTGGTTCGTCAGATAGCTGCTCAGCGTCCAGGGCTTCTTATGCGCGTCTCCGTAATGCTGGCATTAACTCCGGAACGGCATACTGATGAAGATGCGCTTAAGCACATACTGCTCAGTTGGCGGCGTGTGGTGACCCAGAGTCGGCGTTGGTTATCAGGTGTACCGCCGTTTTGGTTGTGCTGTTGGTTGAATTCTCCTCAATGCAATGAGGCTGTACGCTGGTTTATTCGAACCCCTCAGGATGCAGAAGTACAGTCGGCTACGGGATTAGACGACTTTGCTCCTTTCTCTTCGCAAGAGAGTCCAGCCCGCCATTTTCATCTTACACATGCGGTGTGGTTAGATAATTTACTGGGCTGGCTGAAGAAGGTACAAGGCGATACTGAACACCATGCTCTGCCTGTTTTCTTTGCATTACGGGTTGTATGTTTCACCTCATCAGCGGTCTGCGAAAATAACCTCTGGCAACGGCATATCATTGCTCAAACAACGCTTTCCTCTGCGTCGTCAGCAGCGCCCCCACTACTGCCTTTTCCAGATTTAGCGTTGCCATTCTTATCCCGCCGTCGGGCGCTGACAGCATTTCAACGGACGGTGGGCGTAAGTGGTCTGCTATGCGGCATTTTCATCGGAATGGCGATGGCATGCAGCTTTATCAATAACCAACATCTCATCAGGATCACAAACGATCACCTGACGCTATACCGCCAACTTAGCGGTAATCCTGCCGAGCCAAAGATTCAGGCCCAGGATCAACTTCGTCGTGATGCGCAACTGCTTGATCGCTGGTATCAGCGTGGCGAACCCCTTTCTCTTTCAATGGGATTGTATCAGGGGATGAGATTGATTCCCCCTTTGCAGGTTGCCATAAGTGACTGGTGGTCACCCGAAAAACCGAAAGCGACTGCCCCGCAAACTGTACGTCTCGACAGCATGTCGCTGTTTGATACGGGTAAGTGGGCGCTAAAAGCGGGTTCAACAAAAGTACTCATTGGGGCTTTGGTCAATATCAAAGCCAAACCCGGGTGGCTGATAGTTATCGCCGGACATACCGATGATGTGGGTGACGATAAATCTAATCAGCTGCTCTCTCTCAAACGTGCGGAATCTGTTCGTGACTGGATGCGAGATACCGGTGATGTCGCGGAGAGCTGTTTTGCCGTACAGGGCTACGGCGAATTACGCCCCTACAAAAACAACGATACGCCGGAGGGGCGGGCTGCCAACCGCCGTGTAGAGATCAGTCTGGTGCCGCAGGCAGATGCCTGTCGGGTGCCGGGCATGAAGGAACCGTCACCGCAAGGTGGTGACGCATTAGCGAAGTAAAAATGGAGAAAGAGTTATGGCAATTCCAGTCTACCTTTGGCTGAAAGATGATGGCGGCGCGGATATTAAAGGTTCTGTTGACGTAAAAGACCGTGTAGGCAGTATCGAAGTGGTGGCTCAGGAACATAACCTGTACATCCCTACCGATAACAATACCGGTAAGTTGACCGGCACTCGCATCCATACCCCGTTCCTTTTCACTAAGGAAATCGATGCCTCCAGCCCGTATCTGTACAAGGCTGTAACCACTGGTCAGACCCTGCGCCAGGCAGAGTTCAAATGGTATCGCATCAATGACGCGGGTCAGGAAGTGGAATACTTCAACACCACTTTGCACAACGTGAAAGTGGTGAAAGTAAACCCTGTGATGTACGACATCAAAGATCCCGCTAAAGAGAAGCATAACCACCTGGAACAAATTGAACTGCGCTACGAGAAGATCGTCTGGACGTATAAGGATGGCAACATTATCCATTCTGACGCCTGGAACGAGCGTACTACCGCGTAATGCACTAACGGATGAGGATTTCCTCATCCGTTTTTTTATGCCTTCTGCTGAGCGTCCGGGGCGGAGGTTAAGCAGAGAGTATCAACATCACTATTACCTTATGGGCATTGGATTACGGCTACGGGCGGTAGCGTGCCTGAATACAGGGAGTCAGGAAGCAAATGGAACACCATTCAGCAGTGCTATTACGACGTCTAAACCCCTATTGTGCTCAGGCGCTTGAAGCAGCGGCATCGTTTTGTCAGACGCGCGCGCATGCAGAAATTACTCCCGAACACTGGTTACTGAAGTTGTTGGAGCAGGGTGAAGGCGATATTACTGTCATTGCTCGTCGTTATGAATGGGATATCGATAATCTTTGGCAGTCGCTGCTGGTACATCTGGATGTTCAGCCTCGTTCCGTGAAAAGCCGTCCGCAGTTGTCTGATGCGCTCCTCTCTTTAATCCAACAAGCGTGGTTGTGCGCTGCAACGGATGAAAATTCGCAGATACGTGGTGTGCATCTGCTGATGGCACTGGTAGGAAAACCTTCGCTACTGAAGTGTGACGGTCTGTGGCCGCTTCTGAGCGCCGGACATACTCAACTGGAACGGCTCCTGCCGCTATTAAATTCCCAGTCGGATGAACGTCCTGAAAGACAGCAAGAAGCCGCTCTGGTGAAGGTTTCCCCTAATGATGAACCGCGTCCGGACCAGGCCCAGTCGACGTTGTCGCCAGCATTACAAGGCGTGCTCGATAAATTTACGCTAGACGTGACCGCGAAAGCGCGTACCGGCGATATCGACCCGGTATTTGGTCGCGATAATGAAATTCGACAAATGGTGGATGTGCTGTCCCGTCGGCGAAAAAACAACCCCATTCTTGTCGGGGAACCCGGCGTCGGCAAGACCGCTCTGGTGGAAGGACTGGCATTGCGTATTGCTGAAGGTAACGTGCCGGATAGCCTGAAATCAGTAACATTACGCATGCTGGATCTTGGGCTGTTACAGGCAGGCGCAGGGGTGAAAGGTGAGTTTGAGCAGCGGTTGAAAAATATCATTGATGCCGTTCAACAATCGCCAACGCCTGTTCTGCTTTTTATCGATGAAGCACACACCATCATTGGGGCCGGTAATCAGGCGGGAGGTGCTGACGCAGCCAATTTGCTAAAACCCGCTCTGGCCAGAGGTGAATTACGAACTATCGCGGCGACCACATGGAGCGAATATAAACAGTATTTTGAGCGTGATGCTGCGCTGGAGCGGCGTTTTCAGATGGTTAAAGTGGATGAGCCGGATGATGACACTGCCTGCTTAATGCTGCGTGGTCTGAAGTCACGCTATGCAGAACACCATGGCGTTCACATCACCGACGAAGCGGTTAGAACCGCTGTTACGCTCTCTCGTCGCTATCTTACCGGGCGACAATTACCTGACAAAGCCGTTGACCTGCTGGACACCGCAGGTGCAAGAGTGCGGATGAGTCTTGACACTGTTCCTGAAACCCTCACGCGTTTGAAGTCAGAGATCACCGCACTTGAAATAGAAAAACAGGCACTACTTGAAGATATCTCCGTAGGAAATGGTCAGCATGGTGAAAGGCTGTCCAGCATTGAACAGCGTGAAAATCTTCTGCTTGTCGAGTTGGATGAACGCGAAACTCAGTATGGTCAGGAATTAGCGTTCATAGAGCAACTGCTGGCCAGCCGCCGTGATATTTCTCGTCAGGCGGAAACGGTTGAATTGCAGCAGCAGCTTAGTGTGCTTCAGCAGGGCCATCCGCTACTGTTTCCGGATGTAGACGCGCGCACCGTGGCTACGGTGATTGCCGACTGGACCGGTGTACCTTTGTCTTCATTAATGAAGGACTCCCAGACAGACTTACTGACGCTTGAAACCCAGATGGGAAACCGGGTTGTCGGCCAGGATTACGCGCTGAATACTATCGCACAGCGGTTGCGGGCATCAAAAACAGGACTTACGCCGGAAAACGGCCCACAGGGTGTGTTTTTGCTTACCGGGCCGAGTGGAACCGGTAAAACGGAGACGGCGCTGGCCCTGGCTGACATTCTGTTTGGCGGTGAAAAATCGCTGATCACAATTAATTTGTCTGAATATCAGGAGCCGCACACCGTGAGCCAGCTAAAGGGCTCACCTCCGGGAT
Organism: Citrobacter sp. Cpo090; assembly: GCF_030332665.1. Lineage (NCBI taxonomy): Bacteria > Pseudomonadati > Pseudomonadota > Gammaproteobacteria > Enterobacterales > Enterobacteriaceae > Citrobacter > Citrobacter sp. Cpo090. Next base: position 309,245 of record NZ_JAOWHK010000035.1, read on the forward strand.
ACGTGGGTTATGGTCAGGGAGGGATCCTGACCGAAGCGGTGCGAAAACGCCCCTATAGCGTGGTACTGTTGGATGAAGTAGAAAAAGCGCATCGCGACGTCATGAACCTGTTTTACCAGGTATTTGACCGTGGTTTCATGCGTGACGGCGAAGGTCGTGAAATTGATTTTCGCAACACTGTTATTTTGATGACCTCCAATCTTGGCGGCGACGCAGTGATGCAACTGCTGGAAGAACAGCCGGAAGCCACCGAGTCTGAGCTGCACGAACTGCTGCGCCCACTTTTGCGCGACCATTTTCAGCCGGCGCTACTGGCCCGCTTCCAGACGATTATCTACCATCCGCTCAGTGAACCGGCGTTACGTACGATTGTACAAATGAAACTGGATCAGGTTAGCCAGCGATTACTGCGTCATTACGGCATCACCACAACGATATCCGAGAACCTTTTTGATGCCCTGACCGCCGCTTGCCTGCTACCGGATAAGGGGGCAAGGAATATTGATAGTCTACTCAACCAACAAATTTTACCTGTGCTTAGCCAGCAGTTGTTAACGTATCTTTCCCAGCAGCAAAAACCTCAGCAACTCACTTTAAGTTGGAGTGATGAAGAGGGAATAATGCTGGAGTTTAATGATGAGTAAACGTAACGATATTATTGAACCTTCCGAGTGGACATTGGATTGTAAAACAGGGCTTGTTTACAGCGAAATATTAGGATGGATAGATATAGGCCATGCACAGGGAAGTGATATTAAAAACCTACTGTCAGATATAAAACAAGGTGAATCAAGCCGTGATGGTTACTATGAAGTCACCTATAGCCAAAAGATGTTTGTATATCATCGCCAGTTTGGTACAGGAAAGTTTGTTAAGTGGCGTATCAAACAAGGTTTATCTACATGTGAGAAAAACAGCATTGCGTTAGCCATGATGATGATGACGGCGCGCTTGTTTGAAAGTTTGCAATCTAATTGGTGTTTTAGTTGGTATACCGACAGTGGATTTAGCGGTGAGGATCTTACCTCCGATCTTTTAGGCTTCTACCGGGCAATCCTTCCTTCAGACTACCAGTCAAGACTGAGGCTTGTCAGTAAAGAGCAGGCCCTGAGTAGATGGGATTTTTATGGGCCGATAGGTAATTATAATAATAAAGGATTTTTACCATTATTGTTTCCAGACCCCCTGGATAACTGTGCTGTGCATCAACCCTATAAGGGGGGCTTACCTTCGTTTATGACATGGGTGCAACCGTGGAGTGATTTCACTTCTGGTCGGGTAGAAATTATCACCGGGGATGGCGGTTATTATTCATTTTTGTCGAGGTGAATGGTAATGAGTTACTATAAAATAATACTGGTGACGATTGTTTTGATTTTCTTGTCACCGCTGTTAATACCCTGGCCAGATAAATTAGAATATCGGGAAAGCGATCTTTTTGACTACTATTTCTACACTGATGTTGATATCAAACAGACTCCAAGGATATCAAATAATTATCGCTTTGAATATATTTCTCCTGATGGAAGTACACGGGAAACAAATCTTATTGTTTTTTACGGTGGTGATGTGGGAGTTATTCGTGATTATCTAACAGGTCTTGGTTTTCATCTTTATGATTATAGTGATAATGGAAGAGAAGAACTTTGGATATCAAATGATAATCGTCGATTTACTTTTTCCATTGTCATTAACAAGAAAAAAAATTTGATCACTTTAATAAAAATAATGCGTTGACGGTGATTTTTCGTTCTGGAAATGGCTCTTTATAAAATTACAGGGGTTAAATATATGGGAGTGGATGAATCACTTGGCGGTGGGGTATCATTTATATCTGAAAATACGCTGAATCGTTATCAATTGTATATCCCTTCATGCAAGTCTGTACTGGATGTTATTAGCTTTAATGGTACCGAGGAAATGAGTTCGCTGTACCGATACGTAGTACATTTTTCCAGCCAGGATAAGGACATTGCGGCCGAGTCGATACTTAGAAAATCAACGACATTGATCATGGGAATGGGGAAGTTAAGTGAGTTAACTGCCCGAAAAATGGTACATGGTATTGTGACATCTTTCCATCGTATCAGTGGTTCAAAAGACCAGGCAACCTATCAGTTAATCATTGAACCCTTTGTCGCGTTGCTGAAAAACCAATTTCGCACACACCGATTCTTTATTAATATGTCAGTTCCGGAAGTTGTTACTCAAATTTTACAGGAACATGGTTTAAAAGACTGGGAATACAATTTTGATTTGGTAATGGAATATCCAAAAAGAGAGCAAATTAATCAATATCAGGAAAGCGATCTGGTTTTTATTGAACGCCTGCTCTCTGAAGTTGGAATTTTCTTCTTCTTCAGACTTCAGCCTGATGCTGGCACTGAGGTGATCTATTTTGCTGACAAACAAAGCGCATGGGAGTTTGGCAAAACATTACCGCTGAATAGTCCCTCCGGAATGAATGACAATGGCATCGACTCAGTCTGGGATATTCAGTTCCAACAGTCTGCGGTGCAGGCATCGGTTACTGCCGGGGACTATAACCATCGCCAGGCTCAGAAAATATTATTTTCTGCACAAGCCGATATGACTTACGGTGAATGTGACGAGGTGACTTACGGGGATGTTTACCACTATCGCCCACGCCATCTTGAAACGGGTGATAAGGTTTCGCCGGCGCCTGAGACAGGGAATTTTTGGGCGCGTCTGGAACATGAGCGTTATCTCTCCTCACAAGCGACAATCTCTGGATTATCAACCGATGTAAGCCTCAGCCCGGCTCAGGTCCTGAATATTACGGAATCCACACCTGTCCCAACGCTTCCTGTCAGTGTGCGTAACAGCTTGCTGGTTACGGCGGTTTCATTCAGCGCAAGCCGAAAGGAAGCGTTACAGGTGGTGTTGATGGCAACCATTTACAGTGAAACGCGCTGTTGGAGACCCCCACTCAAACCGCGACCAGTAATTAGCGGTACGCTAATGGCACGTGTTTCAAGCCCGAAAAAGAATGATGAATATGCTCATTTAAATCAGAGCGGGCTTTATTGGGTTAAGTTTGATGCGGACCGCGATGCTAAACAACAGGGCTACGAAAGTATGCCTGTACGCCTTGCCAAACCCTACGGCGGCGACACTTACGGTATTCACTTCCCGCTGATACAGGGCACAGAAGTGGCGGTGGCGTTCCATGAAGGTGACCCGGACCGACCCTATATCGCGCATGCGCTGCATGACTCCCGGCATCCTGACCACGTGACACAGGCAAACCATACCCGTAACGTCATCCGCACGCCCGCGAACAACAAGCTGCGCATGGAAGACAAACGGGGTGAGGAACACGTCAAGCTCAGTACCGAGTATGGCGGGAAGACGCAGCTTAATCTGGGGCATAACGTGGATGCGGGGCGTACGCTGCGGGGAGAGGGGGCCGAGCTGCGCACAGACGACTGGGTGGCGTTACGCGGCGGTAAAGGGGTTTTTATCACTTCGGACAGGCAGAGTGAAGCTTCGGACAGGATGCTGGAGATGAAAAATGCTGCCGCGCAAATGGTTCAGGCGCTTTCTGTGAGTGATGCCCTGGCGAATGCTGCCGATATCGCACAGGCCTGGCCGGCAGATTCAGAAACAGCAAAGGCACTGAATACAGCGTTAAATAATCTTACTCAGCCAGGGATTGTGCTCAATGCACCGGAGCACATCAGCATCAGTAGTCCGAAGTCGGTGCGTCTGTCGTCCGGGAGTGAAAGCGTGGGGCTGGTCGCGGGTGGTAATACTGATATCAGCGTGATGAAGAAATTTACTGCCGTGGCCGGGGAAGCCATCAGTCTGCTGGCCCTGAAGCTGGGTATACGTTTATTTGCTGCAAAGGGGAAGGTTGAAATCCAGGCCCAGGATGACGGGATAGATACCGTGGCGAAAAAGGACATTACCGTCACCAGCGTGGAGGGCAAAGTGGTTGTGACGGCAGCCGACGAGCTGGTGCTGAACTGTGGCGGAGCCTATATCAAACTCAGCGGCGGAAATGTGGAGATAGGCTGTCCGAAAAATATTCTGCTCAAATCTATCAGCGTGCAGAAAATGAGTATGACGGATTTTCGTATACCACCGATCGAGTTGCCTAAAGGGTTCGAAGAGCGTTTTACGGTGAGAGATAAAAAGAGTGGTGAGATTGTTCCGTTTGCCCGTTACCGGATAACCACTGAAAAAGGTCAGATATTTGAAGGGCGAACGGATACAGAAGGGAAAACGGCCAGTGTTTATACCGCATTGCCTGAATCACTGAAAGTAGAACTACTGTAAACCATGGAAGGGAGAAAGCCGTGATGGCACAGATACTGGGGACCGGAGAAGGGAAAACATCATCAGCGGCAAAAGAGCCGGTTGTTGAGCGCATGCCCGCACAGGTGTTTTTTGAATCAATGGCGTTAGCTAACTCTGCGGCTGGCACATACATTGAGCTTTCGCAAGCAGCACCAGCAACAGGAACAATGGGGGAAGTCTCAGGCACTCTGGGCAGGGCTGTTGGTCAAGCAGTCACCAGAGTTGGTGTAGAAACAGTTGCTACGGTTGGTCGGCGTTTTGCGCTGGGGGCACTCTTCTATTCGAAAGGGTTAAATGCAGGTGAGACGGAAATGCTACAGAGCATACGTGGCGACCAGCTCTACCATAACCTGATCCATGGACAAATACTGATTGGCGCATACACCCGTGAGAACTTAACCGTCACTCGGGAAGAGTATCTTTCTGAATATACTCTGAGGAGTATTGCTGAACAAAACGGGAAAGCCCGTACACGTGTACGTTTTCGTATTGAAGAAGACCCCGCGACAGGGAAAATGATTTCCCGCAGTTACGAGGTGGGGGAAAAAAGCGGGCTGGATCGGGTTCGGGTCCGGTTTGCAGAACAAATCAATGACGAGCTGTGGCAATTTGAAGATGCCTTATCTGGTGTGACGCTGCTCTGGTCGAGGTCTGCCGGGCAGGGGCGATTTGAGTGGGGAACCAGCCAGACCACTGTCCATGATGGTAAAACAGGCGGTTATTCCACGCCACCTACACCAGTTCCGGACTCTCGGGGTATTTGGGGATTGCCTAACCCGGCACCTGAACCGTTACCCCCCGTACCGGGCACGCCGATCCCGGAGGAGCAGAAGCCAAATATTGAAACATTTCCTATCGAAGACCGGGATTTCAATGACTTTATCATTGTTGACCCGAAGGGGGTTGTCCCTGCAATCTATGTCTATTTTCAGAAAGCTTCAGTTGGAGATTTAGAGGTTGACTATTACGGAAATTTTGAAGGCCGTTCAAGGCAGGGTTTAGAAGTAGATCATATTCCTTCAAAGGAAGCAGTTAGGATATATTTGAAAGGAAGATATCCGCACTTGGATAATGATACTATAGAGCAAATGACTGACAGGGTGGCTGCTGTCGCTATTCCGGCGGAAGTACACCGGCAATGTAGTGAAACCTATGGTGGAAGAAACAATAGTAAATTTAAAACAGAAGACGGGGAATTGATTCCTCAAAAGGTTCTGGATGCTAGTAATCTGAGAGCCGCAGTTGATTTTAACTGGGATGTTAATGCTGAGTGTCTTAAAGATTATTATAATGTTAGCAATGAAAAACTTGAGCAAATTAGAGCCAGGCTACATGAATTAAATCAGGACGCGGGGTTATATTAAATGAGCTTGAATGTTGAAAAATTGATAGAAAATATTGGGAAATCATATCAGGATATTTATGATCAAGGTTTAATTCCCTACAAAACAAAACCAACGGGTACTGTTAGTGATGATATTGCCAGGTTGAATATGAGGCGAGAAGGAATATTTTTATCTTTTATCAATAACCAGGAAAAAAATCTTGAAGAAGTGACTTTGCGGTTAGAAGATGAAAATAAAACGGATTGGTTATTTCCTAATCCGCTGCCATTTGGTCTTGAACCTGTAATGTCCCAGAAATGGGTAAGGGACAAACTTGGTCATCCAATGATTTACACTGATGCGCAGATAATCATGACTATTTATGTTGGTGTGAAGGAATTTTATACTTTGCCGGCCCCTCATCAATATATCGTTGCTGCATTTACCTATGACAAAGATTTTTTTGTACAAAAAGTCACATTCTACTCAATTGAGCGAGTCAAAGAAATACAAGCCGCGTTAGAGAAAAAACGGCTGGGTGGATAATGAGTGTGAGTGCTGAGGTGTTTTTATTAACCCCAGTCGTTAATGAATTTAAGCATGTTAGATGGGATTCTATTTATTAAACGGAGTTAACGCTATGAATATGGAACTAACAACATCAGGGCCTACGCTTAACCGCTACAGCTTAACGATCCCTTCATGCCCGCATGCTCTGGATGTGTTGCGTTTTGAGGGACTGGAGCAGTTAAGCGTCCAAAAAGGTCAGATATTTGAAGGGCGAACGGATACAGAAGGGAAAACGGTCAGTGTTTAGAAGAAGATCCCGCGACAGGGAAAATGATTTCCCGCAGTTACGAGGTGGGGGAAAAAAGCGGGCTGGATCGGGTTCGGGTCCGGTTTGCAGAACAAATCAATGACGAGCTGTGGCAATTTGAAGATGCCTTATCTGGTGTGACGCTGCTCTGGTCGAGGTCTGCCGGGCAGGGGCGATTTGAGTGGGGAACCAGCCAGACCACTGTCCATGATGGTAAAACAGGCGGTTATTCCACGCCACCTACACCAGTTCCGGACTCTCGGGGTATTTGGGGATTGCCTAACCCGGCCCCCGAACCGTTACCCTCCGTACCGGGCACGCCGATCCCGGAGGAGTAGAAGCCAAATATTGAAACATTTCCTATCGAAGACCGGGATTTCAATGACTTTATCATTGTTGACCCGATGGGAGTTGTATCGGCGATTTATGTGTATTTTAAAAAAACTGATGTGGGGGATCTTGAAGTTGACTATTACGGAAATTTTGAAGGCCGTTCAAGGCAGGGCCTATATGAAGTAGATCATATTCCTTCAAAGGAAGCGGTTAGGATATATTTGAAAGGGACATATCCAAACCTGAAAGATGATATTATAGAACAAATGACTGACAGGGTGGCTGCTGTTGCTATACCGATAGAGGTGCATCGGCAATGTAGTGAAACCTATGGTGGAAAAAACAATAGTAAATTTAGAACACAAGACGGAGGATTGGTCACTCAAAAAGTTCTGGATGCCAGTAATTTAGAAGCAGCAGTGGATGCTAACTGGGATACAAATGCTGAGTGCCTTAGGAATGAATATGGTGTAAGTGATAAAAAGATCGAAGAGATCAGAGCCAGATTACATGAGCTAAACCGGAAAGCGGGGTTATATTAAATGAGTTTGAATGTTGAAAAGTTGATAAAGAACATTGGGAAATCATATCTGGATATTTATAAGCAAGGATTGATCCCCTACAAAACAAAACCGAGTGGTACTGTTGGTGATGATATTTATAGATTAGATATGAAACGAGAAGGGGTATTTTTATCGTTTGTTAATAATCAAGATAAAAATCTTAAGGAAGTGACCTTACGGTTAGAAGATGAGAACAAAACTGACTGGTTGTTTCCTAACTTGCTGCCATTTGGTCTTGAACCAGTAATGACGCAAGGATGGGTGCGAGACCGATTTGGTCATCCGATTACTTACGTTGATGCCAGCGTGATTATGACTATTTATGTTGGGGTGGAGGAAACATATATTTTACCAACTCCGAATCAAAATATTGCAGCGGCGTTTTCTTACAATCAATATTTTTTTGTCAACAGGATCACATTTATTCCAGTGGAACGAGCAAAGGAGATTCAGGTGGCATTGGAGAAAAAACGACTTGGTGGCAAATGAACATTGACGTCGAAACTCTTGTGAGGCAATTAGGTACACCTTGTCAGGATATTTATGATCAAGGTTTAATCCCTTTCAAAACAGAACAAAACCAACGGGTACTTTTAGCGATGATATTTTAGGCTGAATATGAGGCGAGGAGGGATATTTTTATCTTTTATCAATAATATGGTTCGACCCGCATCCTGACGACACACCTCCCGCTAACGTCGGGAAGACGGACGATAAAACCATAGTCAGTAAAGAACGGAAATTTGCGGCAATTGCGAAGCTGGAAATGGGGGTATCGCTACAGGCGGGTGCCGGGGGAAGCGCGGTTTTATACGTTACCTACATCCAGGGGCGTTTTCGTATTTATTGCAAAGCGGCATTTTGCTGGGGAGCCGGTGCAAAGGGGAGTCTGGGGTTTGAGGTTGATGGCGGCTGCTATTTAGCCTTTATGAAAAGTTTTATGTACATGCTACGCAACGTTGATTATCAAAAGTTAGCCGACATGATGAAATTAGACGCCTTTCAGGCATTGTGCGCCATCCCCTTAATTATGGCGGCCCGTGGCGTCCAGGCGGCGGTCGCTATGGCGGATCAGGCAACGGGTATCGTTTCTCAATTACTTAATGATTTAACCGAGGAAAATAACCGGGTTAAGCTGATGGAGAGTGTGCTGAATAACCCGGATCAGTTTAAATACTCGCCACCGGAAACCAAAGGCGCACTGATTGCGCAGCTAATGGATATCAGTTGGGTGGACCCTCTCGACCCGCGAAACCAAAACAATAACTTGCTCACGTTTAACTCATGGAAGTTAGGACCAATGAAACGCCGTAAGCAGGCCATCTTCATGGCGTTGAAATGGGTACAAAGCAAAGCCGATTACGACAATGTTATGCAGCATATTACTGAAAGTCCTGGAAAGGTGAAAGGTGACCGTAATAAAAATGAGCAGACGGTAATTACATTCCTTTCCGACGGTGAGAATGATTCTGTGTTTTTTACCCATTACGGTAAGAAGCTACCTGAGTTATATAGACATCTGCCTGACTGCATTGCACCAGAAGAGCCGTTCAAACCGATACCCGATAAATTAATGGATCGGTATTTAGCGTTGATTGACCAGCAACAGACATATGACCCCATGAGTGATGATGGACAGACCAGAACGGCTTAATTAAGGATATCAAAATGAATAGGCAATACTGCGCCGCACTATTAGTAACAATAGCATTTTGTAATGGCTGTGATACCAGCACCAGTGCGGAAAGCCAGCAGCTCACCCAGGCGCTGGTGAAGCGTTCGCTGGATAATATGGTCCCGGTCGCGGGCGGTGAGTTTTTAATGGGGGACTTCGGCCCGCTGATTTGGGAAAAGCTGCCCTTCAGCTCGAACCAGGATGATAAATACCTGCATAAGGTCAGGCTGAGTGACTTTATGATTGGTAAATATAAGGTCACGCATAAAGATTATAATGAGTATATAAAAATCACCCATCGGAAAAAATCGTTTATCTTTATTAAGTGAAGGCTGTGCTTTGAAGAAGAAAGTGGCTGGCTTTTTTTTGATGTTTTTTATTAACTGTCGATTTGTTTTCTTTTTTTACTGGAGTGAAATATGTCAAAAGGCTTTGTTTTGCTTGGTGATAAAACGACTCATGGAGGAAGTGTGATATCTGCATCTTCTACCATGTTTGTTCAAGGGAAAAAAGTAGTTCTTCTGGGGGATCTGGTCAGTTGTCCGATACCCTTCCATGGCATTAATCCTATTATTGAAGGTTCATCAGAATGGTTTTCTGATGGTAAACCGATAGTTGTCGATGGATGCCATAGTCTATGTGGATGTCAGGTTATTTCAAGTGCGCCGGAAGCATCAATAGGATGAAACCATGGGCTGGGAACGCCATAGAATTATCACGCCCGTACCTCCTGAACCTCTTTCTCTCTGGCGATGGATACTGGTCGGTATATTATCAGTAATAGTAAGCATCTTACTTTTTGTATTGCATGCAACAGAGCATCTGTTTTTTATTAATGATGTCAATATCTGGCTGGTTTCACTTTTCCCAGTGTTCCTATGGTTAATAATTGCCAGTATTAGAGGGTGTTTATATGGGCGGGCGCTTGAATATTATGAGTTTTTGCAAAAAGAAATATTGCTTTCTCAGCGTGAATGGCAGTCTTGGGGGCAGCGCTCTATTGTCGTGATAAATAGCTGCGTATTGTTACCAGAGAAAATTACCGTTGCAATTATTGCTGGTAATTCAAAAAATACTGCGAACCAATATGATTTGGTTCATCGTATAAATTATTTACCTCAGGTCAAAAATCAATGCCATGCCGCGGCTGTGTTGCTTAACACTATAGCTGAGTCTCTGAGCATATTACCGACTGGCATTCCGTTGCATGTAACTCTCGTCACGGACGGTTCAACTGAAGAAATTTGCTTACTGCAAACCAACTTTCATCACATCTGGCAGACAAGTTTACCTGACAGCCTGCAGCCTTCCTCTGTACTGATTGTCACTGAGTTTCCGTGCCACCGACTGGATACAATTCTGAAAAATGCTGAAATCAGAAGCGATCTTTTTCTGATTTTGCAATTTAATGGGCAGGATAAATATTCTGATGGCATGGCTGTTTTTCTTTTAACCAGTGATGATGTTGCGCGCAATTACGGTTTGGAAGGCAAATGTCGTTTATTGCGTCCAATGCCTTTGGATAAATCGCGTTTGCCGCATGATTTAACCACTTTTATTACTACACAGGTCAGTGCGAAAAAAACCAGGACCATTGTGTCTGATTACCAGTCAATTGCTTCGTGGAGTACGCAACTCTATCCAATTGCTCATGAAAATGGTGTTCATTGGCAGGTTGAAAACACCATTGTTCTTGAACGATTTATGGGGATCCCCGGTCCATTTTCCGGTTGGCTATGTGCTGGTGTGACCGCTGATATGTCAATGCATCACTCAGCATCATATTTGATCGTTTCTGTTCAGGAACAACAGCCATATATCTGTACCGTTTTACCCTGGAGTGATAATGAATACGACAAGCCATCTATGGAGTAGGGGAAGCCAGGCTGTTTTGTTTTTGGTAGTCCTGGCGGGATTATCATGGCTGGCGAATCGCTTTGGTGAGTATCTGGGCGCAGATTCACCTACGAAGAAATTTCTCTTAGTTGTAGCCACGGCAATTTTAATTATTTTGATTCGCCTGTATCCGCATATCAGCATTTATGCAAGGGAGCATCTGTTTCGCATAAAAGAGGAAAACGTCGGAGTTTTTCCTGAAAATGAATCCCGAATAGAGGAAACACTCTCCAGGAATATGCGGACAGGAGAAATTCGTGATGCACTTAAAGAGAGTTACGGCCGCCTCTGGCGCGCCAAAACGCGTATCCTGCTGGTGATGGGAGATGCCTCTCAGGTTGAGCAACTGGTACCTAAACTCACTACTCAGCGCTGGGTTGAAGGGGATGGCGTGGTGTTAATCTGGGGAGGTACGATCACTGAAGCGCCAGATGCCTCGTTGTTTGATGCGATACGCAAGCTGCATCGGCGTCCGCTGGATGGGATTGTATGGGTAACCCCCAATTTTCAGCACCAGAATACACTGGTTCAATCGGCACCTGTTGTCTCTTTAACCGCAGAACAAATAGATAATGCCGCCCGCCATCTTCAGGCTGTTTTTACCACGCTTCGCTGGCGAGTGCCGTTATACCTTTGGTCGCTGCATGGTGCCCAATTCGTCCGGGATGACGTAACCCTACACTCTGCGACGTGTTTGTTCCCTGCAGGATGCACCAAGGCTTTATGTCGTTCACAGTTGACCTCGCTGGCAATGCAGATGGTGGAGCAGGGCACGCAGCAGGTTACGCGCAATATCCGCGATAGCTTCTTACTAAAAATGGCTAACTTGCTGATGCCTAATGCAGAAGCCATCAGCGAATCGTTGTCCACTTTTTTCAGTCCGCATCGGCCTCTGCCGCTGGCGGCGGTCATCCTGAGCCAGTATGCGGAAAGTACTTCATCGCACGTCGGGCATGCCTGGATACGTGATGAACGCTGGCGTGCGCTGCTTGATTCACTCCCTGCGTTACCTGCTGAACTTAAGGCACAGCGTACAGGCCGTTCAGGGATGCGTGTGTTGGCCGTGTGTACAGCCGGTTTGATGCTGCTATGGGGGGCGGGAATGGTGGTGTCTTTCCTGGCGAATCGCAATCTGATTGGCAAAAGTCTGGACCAGGCGAGCCTGGCAGGCGGTGTGGATAAACCGCTCGCCGAGCGTCTTACGGCGCTGTCTGCTCTGCAGCAAACGCCAGGTCAGCTTCGCTGGCGTCAGCAGAATGGGGTGCCGTGGTACTACCGCTTCGGCTTAAGCCAAAATGATGCTCTGTTGGATGCGCTATGGCCGCGTTATACACGTATCGCTATTCCACTCTTGCGTGATGAAGCTGTCCAGCATCTTACCCAGGAATTAACGGCGTTAACTCGACTGGCTCCAGACAGCCCGCAGTTTGCCGCCCAGGCAAAGATCGCCTACAACCAGCTGAAAATGTATCTGATGCTTTCCCGGCCTGAGCAGATGGATGCATTATTTTTTAGTCAGGCGCTGATGCAAGACTGGCCGGAGCGAGCGGGTATTTCGCGCGCATCATGGCAGGGCGTTGGCCCTGGGCTCTGGCAATTCTGGGGAGAAAACCTTCAGGCGCATCCTGAATGGAAGATAGCAGCCGATAAAAATCTTATTAGCCAGGTGCGAACGCTGTTAATTCGTCAGATGGGGATCCGCAATGGCGAAGCCGCCCTGTATCAGAAAATCATTGAACAGGTAACGCCGCATTACACCGATCTTCGTCTGGAAGACATGACCGGCGATACCCGGGCAGAGCACGTATTTTATACCCGAAATTCGGTTGCTGGCGTGTATACCCGCAAAGCCTGGGAAGAGGAGGTTTTGCCTGCCATAGAGAAAATCGTCAACAACCGTCGGGAAGAAATGGATCAGGTGCTGGGAGATGATACGCATTCTGCAAGCGACCCTCTCTCTCCACAGGCCTTAAAGGCGCGTCTTAGCGAGCGTTACTTCACGGATTTTGCCGACAACTGGCTGGATTTTCTCAACAGTATTCGCTGGAAGCGCACCCAGACGCTAAGTGATGCCATCGATCAACTCACGTTGATTGCAGATATCCGTCAGTCTCCTCTGGTTGCGTTAATGAATACGCTCGCCGTTCAAGGACGCACAGGGCTAACCGGTGAAGCGCTGTCGGACTCACTGGTGAAGTCGGCAAAGGATCTATTTAACACCAAAGAAAATCAAACCATTGACCAGCATGCGCGGGAAGAAGGCCCTATGGCGAGCACCTTCTCGCCAATCCTGGCCTTGATGGATGAACAATCGGCTGGACAGGATATCAGCCATCTGAGTCTGCAAACCTACCTGACCCGGGTAACGCAGGTCAGGCTAAAACTCCAGCAGATTACTAACGCTGCCGATCCGCAAGGCATGAGTCAGGCTCTGGCGCAAACGGTGTTTCAGGGCAAAACCGTCGATCTCACCACCACGCGTGACTATGGCAATCTGGTGGCTGCCAGTCTGGGGCAGGCATGGAGTGGATTTGGTCAAACGATGTTTGTTCAGCCGCTGGAGCAGTCATGGCAGCAGGTGTTGCAGCCAACCGCGGCGGGCCTGAATGCGCAATGGAAAGCGCTGATTGTGAATGACTGGAACAGCGCATTCGGCGGACGTTATCCGTTTCGCGATGTTGGCAGCGAGGCTTCTCTGCCGCTGCTGGCGCAATATCTGCGAAGCGATAATGGGCGAATCCCGCATTTTCTCGATAGTCATTTAAGCGGTGTGCTGCATAAACAAGGAAGTCACTGGGTTGCCGACACGGTGAATGCTCAGGGGCTGGAGTTTAATCCGGCGTTCATTGAGGCGATGGACCAGCTCAGTCAAATTGCGGATGTCGCATTTATTCGTGGAGATGCTGGGATGCGTTTTGAATTGCGTCCTGGAACGGCGCGCGATGTGATGCAGACTGACCTCGTGCTGGATGGACAGAAACTCACCTACGTTAATCAGATGCCAGCGTGGAAAAACGTTGTCTGGCCTGCTGATACTCAAGCGTCAGGGGCAACCCTAAGCTGGGTGAGCACGAATACGGGAACCCGAATCTACTCAGATAATCCTGGTACCTGGGGCTGGATAAGATTGCTTGAGAAAGCGGAGATAACCGATAACGCTGGCGTGAGCAGCGGTTTCAACCTGCGCTGGACTGCACAGGATGGATTGCCGCTGAACTATACCCTGCGAACGGAAGCCGGTGAAGGTCCCCTTGTATTACTCAAACTCCGTGATTTTGAACTACCAGAAGCAATTTTTGTTGTAAGCGGCAAGATTTCCTCAGAGGAAGAAGAATGAGCGCTTTGAAACGTCTACTGGCCGCCAGCACGGCTTCGCCAGATGAACAACAGCAACTAATGGAACAGGCGCAAACGCAGACTGCGCTATGGCAAAACTGGTTATTGCCCATTTCAGCAGCCAACCCCGGTGGTGAAGATCCTGGCTATGACGATGATTTTCAGCGCATGCGAGAGGAGGTGAATAAACTTTCTGGCGCACAAACGGATCTCATCATTGAGCTTGCGGAAAAACTATTGATCACCACCTGTAAGGATGTCCGCGTTGTCACTTACTACACATGGGCACGTTTGCATCAGGATGGTGAGCCCGGCCTGGCGGATGGTCTGATTTTGCTGGCTGGCCTGATGCAACAATATGGCGATTCTCTCCATCCTTTAAGAGCCAACAGCCATAAGGCCGCCCTTGAATGGCTGGCAGGCGGGAGGATGCTGGATAGTCTGGCACGTTTTCCCGAAGTTTCACGACCTGACGCGCAACGGATTGCCGGTGCGCTGATGCTGCTTGAGCAGCAGTTTAGCCAGCGAGAGGAGAGTATTCGTCCTGGGCTTGGGGGGCTGTATAGCGCGCTGGAGAACCGTCTGGTCCAATCTGGCGGGGCTCAGGCATTGGTGCCGCAAAATATCAGTGCTCAACCCAGTCGGCACAGCGCAGAAACCCCCGTCCTCAAAGGTATTGCCTCTGGCCGTGAGCTGCTGGAACAGGCTCGGGTGTTGGCGAAATACTTAAGCGATCAGCCGGATGGCTGGCTGGCGGCGCATCATTTGATGAAAAGCGTGCGGCTCGATACGGTCAGCCAGCTTCCACCGCCAGATGGCACCGGACGTACGCGCCTGGTACCGCCCAAGAGTGATTATCGCGCGCAGCTCAAACGTCTGTATTTGCAGCAAAGTTGGACTGAACTGATTGAGTTAACGGACAGCTTATTTGTTGAGGGAGTGAATCATTTCTGGCTGGACGTGCAGTGGTATCTTCATCAGGCATTAACAAGGGCGGGATCGCCATGGGATAAAAATGCCGCGATTATCATCAGCGACCTGAAAATGCTGCTGCATCGGATGCCGGGACTGGAAACGCTGGCTTTTAACGATGGAACCCCTTTTGCTGACGATGTCACCCGTGAGTGGATAGCCCGTGATGTGCTGCAGGAAAGTGGCTGGCAGACTGAAAAAATCGCCGCGGCTAGTGCAGGAGCGGACGACGATATTCTGCTACTTGAAAGCGAAGCTCTGACGCTGGCGGATAGCGAAGGCGTTGAAGCCGCGCTCGCCTGGGTTCAGGCACGTCCTGGTATTGTTTCACGTCGACAGCGTTGGTTGCGCCAGCTGTTGATGGCTCGTCTGACGGAACAATGTGGACGCAACGATCTCGCGCTGCATTTGCTTGGCGAATTGAATACCACAGCACACTCTCTCACTCTCAAACAATGGGAGCCTGAGCTGCTGTTTGAAGTTAAAGCTCGACGGCTGAAACTTCTGCGTTTAAAAGCCAACCGCAGTGAAAGCGATAAAGCGCGTCTGGCACCAGAGATGGACTCATTGTTGTCCTGTTTGGTCGCCATCGATCCCGCCAGAGCCGCCGTCTTGTGCGGCTAAAAAAAAAGCGAACTGTAAAATGGAAGATTTAACTCTGCGTTATTATGACGCGGAAATGCGTTATTTAAGGGAAGCGGCAAAAGAGTTTGCGCAGGCGCATCCGGATCGTGCAGCGATGCTGGATCTGGATAAAGCCGGTATTCCCGATCCCTATGTGGAACGGTTATTTGAAGGTTTTGCATTTTCGATGGGGCGATTGCGCGCCAAAATAGACGATCATCTCCCTGAATTTACCGAAGGGTTGATGAGTCTGCTGTGGCCACATTACTTACGTACCATTCCCTCCTTAAGTATTGTCGAGCTTTTACCTGATATTGATGTGCTGAAAATGAGCGAGCGGATTAACGCGAGGTTTGGCATATTGTCACAGCCCGTTGGCCCTAAAAAAACGGTATGTCAGTATCGTACTACCCAGCCCGTTACGCTTAATCCGCTGTCTGTCGTGGCGGTGAATATTGATGCCGAACCTGATGGGCGCTCGGTCATCCGTATGCGAATAAAGTGCAATCCACAGATGGACTGGTCGCAAACCGATCTGACGCGTCTCAGCCTTTACCTCAGCGGTGACGCGCCGGTAACCCACGCGCTACACCTTGCTCTGACAAAGCGTCTGGCTTCTCTTTATTTGAGACTCCCCAACAACGTAGAACGTATTCGACTGGAGGGTTTCTTTTCCCCGGGCGGATTTGCCGATGAAGACAGTTTGTGGCCAAAAGGCGATACGGCGTTTGGCGGCTGGCAATTATTGCTTGAGTATTTTACGTTCCGCGAAAAATTTATGTTTGTCCATCTTAACGGTCTGGAAAAAATATCGTTTCCTGAGGGTATCGACTGCTTTGAAATAGAAGCGGTACTGACTCAACAGTGGGATTCTGAGCTTCCTGTGGGGAGTGAAAACATTCGTCTTCATTGTGTTCCGGTTATTAATCTTTTCACTATCGAAGCCGACCCGCTGGTAGTTAATGGACTGGAAAGCGAATATTTGCTGCGTCCGCGAAGGTTGCAGGATGGACATACGGAAATTTATGCAGTCGATGCGGTTTCAGGATCACAGCGAACGCGTAACGCCGTTTATGCCCCTTTCACCAGTTTTCGCCACAAGGGAGGCATGATGCGCCGTAACGCACCCGAGCGTTATTACCATACGCGTGTCAGGCGCGGCGTATCCGGATTGTATGATACATGGCTGATCCTCGGGGGAGATGCCTGGGAGCGGGATCGCCTTGCTGAGTATGAAACCTTGTCTTTGAAAGTGACCGGAACAAACGGTCAGCTACCGCGGCGAGCTTTGCAAAGCACATTGCTCAATCGTTGTGAGCAGATCCTCCAGACACCGCTTGCCGTGCGCAATCTGTCTAAACCGACGCTACCTGCTTACCCTCCCGCTGAGGATCGTTTTCACTGGCGAGTGTTGAGTCACCTGGGATCCAGCTTTCTGAATATGATGGCCAGCGCTGAAGTGCTCAAAGGAACGTTGTCTCTCTATAACTGGCAGGATGATGAACTTAATTATCGTCGTCTGGATGCGATCATGGATGTTCAACAACATGAAATACAGCGCTTTGAAAAAGGATTTCTACTCCGTGGTGTGGACATCGAAGTAACGCTTGATGAAAACGGATTTACAGGCGAAGGCGATATTCATTTGTTTGGTGAAATGCTTAACAGCTTTTTTGCATTGTATGCGGATATACATTTGTTTAATCAGCTTACTTTAATCATACAGCCAGCAGGGAAAAGCTTGCGATGGAAAGAGAATCACAATCAGCGACTACCCGGTTGCTAACGAGCCTTGGTGAAAACCTGCCCCGTACCAATTTTTATCGTTTCTGTCAGTTGCTGGAACAGTGGAATCCGCAAGCGCCAAGTCCTGGAAGTCAACAAAGCCCACGCTTCGATGCTATTCGTTTTCGTCCTCATCCGGGGATGGGGTTCCCGGCGGGCGAGCTAAAAAGTGCAGAATATAATCCGCAGCAACCCACACTTCCACCAACGGTTCGTGTCAATTTTATGGGGCTGTATGGCGTGGAATCGCCGCTGCCGACAACCTATCAGGATGATATTGCCCAGCGTCAGGAAGGTGCGGACGTTGCCGCTGAGTTTCTGGATATTTTTAACCATCGCTTAATTACGCAGTTTTATCGAATCTGGCGTAAATACAGCTATCCAGCGACCTTTCGCTCAGGTGCGACAGATGAGACTTCACAATATTTGCTGGGGTTGACTGGGCTGGGAATTCAGGGGTGCGCCACACAAACAGATACCCCGGTATCGCGCTTTTTGGCGCTGTTGGGAATAATGAGAATGCCAACGCGTACTGCAGAAGGTATATCCGCGCTGGTTTCTTTATTATCACCAACAACAAATACCACCGTGACCCCTCATGATAAACGCTTAATCCTGCTGGATAAGGCGTTAAAAATGAGTGTGCGGCAACCCGTTAGCCTCCATTCTCGTCCGGTGATGGGACGTAGCGCCGTAGATATTAACAGTCAGGTGCTAATTACGCTTACAACGGACGTTCCCGATGAAGCTCGTGAATGGCTACCGGGTGGCCAGCTTTACCATGATTTTCTCGCGCTGATGCACGTTTATTTAGGTGCCAGAGTGAATGCGAGACTGCAATTACGCATTCCTCGATCGGTGCTTCCGGATGCTCGTCTTACCAGTAATCAAAGCGAGCACGCAGTTCAGCTTGGCCGCACGGCTGTGATGCGCCTGGATAAACAGGAAGCTAAGAATCAATTTATAACAATTAAGCTTGGGCTTTGGCAGAGCCTTACTCAACATGTTCAACGGAGGGAAGCCGATGAGACTGGCGATTATCGCTATTAATTTTGCCGTAATAACTGGAATGGTCAGTTTAGTTACCGGGTGTGGTCTGACACAAAAAGTATCTGAAGGTACCGTGTCATTAACGAAGTCGATTTTTTATAAGGAAATTAAAACCCTGCATTTGGATCTTTCCGCCAGAGAAGCCGCTAATAAAAATGCGCAGGGCATAGCGCTTTCGACGGTCGTGCGTATTTACCAACTCAAAGATCGAAAAGCATTTGACTCGGCTAATTATCAGTCCTTATTTGCGCAAGATAGTACGGTGGTGAAAGCAGATTTATTGGCTCAGAAAGATGTTCGGGTACGACCTGGTGAAAGCGTAACTGTCGATATTCCACTCGAAAACGAAGCGCAGTATGTTGCCGTGGCGGGAATGTTTATTTCTCCCGATCAGTCTGAAGATTCATGGCGCGTGGTCTTACGTCGTGAAGATCTCGATCCTGATAAGGCGCGAGTAATCGAATTAAATACCCAGACTTTGGCACTCATGGCGCAGGAGAGCGAGTAATGATCAAGCAGCCTTCTCTTTATGACATCTTATTGGGTAATTTTTCCGGTGGTTTCCCGTTGCATGCGGTTAGCGAAAATACGCAGGTCATCATATCCGTCCTCGATAATATGCAGCGCATTTTGAATACTCGTGCCGGTAGCCTCAAACATTTACCCGATTATGGTCTGCCGGATATGACCAAAATCCTCCAGGGTATGCCAGGAACGGCACATCAGCTTATCAGCACGCTTTCTCAGGTTTTGTTGAAGTATGAACCGCGACTAAAAGGCATTCAGGTAACGATGCTGGAGCAAGAAACGCCGGGGCATTTGCGTTATTCCATTGATGCGGAACTTCATGATCTTGGCATTGTTCGCTATGCCACTGATTTTACCCCTGAGGGGCGGGTTCTTATTCGTCATCTTAAGAAGCAGGGGTGGCTTGAGAAGGGAGTATGCTGACATGGAAAAGAATCGCATCAGCACCGGCGGCGATCCGCGTGCTTTCACGGAGTTTGGGCAGTTACGCGATGAAATCAGCAAGCTGACTCACCCCGCACGCCCGGACGTTGACTGGCAAAAGGTGGAACAGTTAAGCCTGGCGCTGTTTCGTCATAACGGTGTCGAACTGCAAACACTGGCCTGGTATACCGTCGCCAGAATTCGTAACACAGGTTTGGCGGGGCTCGCCGAAAGCACGGAACTGCTGGAAGCATTACTGACGCATCACTGGAGCACAATATGGCCGCAGCAAACCCATGCACGAATTGATGTGTTGGCATGGCTGTCAGCTCGTTTACAGCAAGAATTACGCACACTAACGTTGTCATATGCGGATTTATCGATGGTGTATCGGGTTGAGCAGAGTCTGAAACATGTCTGTGAAGTGCTGCAACGTCTTGAGTTAAAAACGTTAAGTAAACTAGATGCTGTCGTTACCTGGATGCATAACGCAGCTTTACGCCTGGAGAAGTCTGAAGCGGATTCGGGATCCGCCGTTGTGATGATACCGGCTTCAGGTACGAATAATCACGTTGAGACGTCTTTGCCGCAGTTGGTCTTTGTGGTTAATGAGGCTTCGTCGCCCGATCAATCAAGCGCAGCGGAGTTTGCTACTCAAACCGTTCATGGCCCCCGGCGGATGTGGTTGGGATTCGCCATCGGTGTCATGGTTACGGCAGTGGTGAGTACAGGCGTTTTTCTTGGTATCAGCCCCATGTGGGCCGACAGATTTGAACTGGTTCAGCCATTGCCACGAGGGCTGACACCTGAACAATTGTCCACATTGAAACATTCCTCAGATTTGAAGGAGAAGAAACAGGAATTAATCGCCGCAACGCAAGGGCAATTGGACGTTTTACATCGCCTGTCACCTTTGTGGTCAAGAGAATATGCCGCATCATTAGCACAGCAGTTAGTCACCCTGTGGCCGGAAGAATCGCAGACTACGGTATTCGCCAGCGGATTACAGAAACAGTTAAACACGGAAGCGTTGCCGGAAAGTGCTCTGCAAAACTGGCATCATGCCCAGCAGGGGCTGGAGGCGTTAACTGCACAGTTAAATTCGCTTGATGAACGCAAAGGTAAATATCTGACGGGTTCGGAGCTGAAATCGGCCATTTTCACTATCCGCCGCCAGCTTGACCAAACGCCGCCGACAGAAGAGTTATTGCGTCAAATCGATGAGGAATTAAAAAAGCAGGGGAGTGTATCACCCGCTTTGTATCAGCAGCTCGATATGCGGATTAATCAGCTGCTTAATCGTTATGCGCTGCTGAAACAAAATGGCATCCGAGGGCGATAGCACTGGAAAATTGCCAACCAAATACCATCAGATAAGTCAGACGGTTATATTAACTTAGTTAATGCTCTTCGTTATAAAATCATGCGAAAGAGTCAACGCTTTCGCTGATTCAGACGGATTGTATGCCTTATTAAAAGGATCGCAAAATCCGTGACGGCTGTTGAATATATGAAACGATACTAGTGAATACTTACTGAGTTTATGCTGAAGAAAGTAAGGGTCATAGGCTTCTTCATATTTCGCCTGGATCACCAGTGTTGGGCTGTTGGGCATGATATCAGTATAATCACGTATACGGCTTCCGTAGAAACTGACGATACCATCGCATTGTGTACTCTCCGAACAAAGCCATGCTAATGTTCCTCCAACACTGAATCCGACGATTATTATTTTTTTATAATGATCACGTATTCTTGTCAGTAAGTCGAAGATCATTGATGTATCGAATCCGCAGAACTTCATGAAATAATCGTATGCCTGACTATGTTGATCGTATGAGAAAGGTTCTTCGCGGTTTAAAAAGTTGGGGCAATATACATCAAGTCCGGAATTGTGCAGCTCTTTACATACTTGCTTGATATGATTATTCAATCCATAAATTTCATGTAAAACTATCACAGCATTTTCATTTTTAGATGATAAAGTAAACATCAACTGTCTCCAATAGCTTTTAACTATCTATTTTAATAATAAAGTTTGTCAAGGGTTATCACCGGGCGTAAATTTTACAACCTCCCTGAAAATCTCGTTACCAAGAATCTCAAGCTGATTCATTACCTCATCACTGGCCTGTTCCATTCTTTTTAACGCCAGGGACATATGCTCATGGTCACCTGAAACCGAATACTCGATAGCAAGAACGCCGGAATTGTGTAGCATCTGATGAGGGGCCTCCAGGTTTTTAAATCCCGTTAAATGAGCGAAGCATCTACCAGTATCTCCGTAATACCATTTCCCCAGTCTGCACTGGCTGTATGATGTCAACGTATCATCTAGTTTATTCTCGGTAAGTTTTTTATATAGATCTATCTTCCAGATTACATGATCCATTTTAATTATACTTAGAAACAGTAAGTTTGATATGTAATCAATAATAGACTTCATTGTGGCCGATTTTTCAATCACATTCTTAATTGAAAAAACAACTTTGTTCATATGCTGAGTGATTTTTGTGATTATTGCTAGCTGTGCTTCAATGGAAATATCAACCGTAGAACCATTATTCTGGAGGGTTTCTGTTTGTAAAAATATATGGTTAGTGCACGTTTTAACATTTTCAGCCAGTTGTCTAACTTCTTTAGAGATAACACTAAATCCTCTTCCCGCCTCACCTACACGGGCCGCTTCAATCGCTGAATTTATTGCAATTAAATTTGTATGATTGGCAATTTTCTGTATGTCTTTAATTGCATCATTAATTTCAATAAGCGATAACTTAAGCTGAGCCATTTGTTTTTGAATTTCTGCTGATTCTTTGCCTGCCTCATTGATCTCAATAACGAGTGATTCAAGGGAATGCATGGCTTTATTATTTTGTGCGTTTAACTCAGTTATTTTATCTTTTTCTGTGTTTAGTTGCTCATGAGTTGAAATTAACGATGTTCTTATCAGATTCAGGGTTGATATGCCAGAAGTGAAATGATGGCAGATAATTTTATTGTAATTTTCTGTTTTTTGTTCAGCGACGGAGGGTTCTGCTTCGATGATGCAGGTAGAGGTGTCATAATTATTATTTCTTTTAGCTATCTTTGCGATAATTTTCCTGATCATCTTATCAATCCTTTTTCGATAATAGGTTTTAGAAAGAAATTGTTTTATATGTTTATCTCCCATGTTATAGATTTCGTCAATATATATTTTAGTTAGTGTTGTTTGATATATAATGGTTTCTTGATAATTGCTTGATTGAATTATCTAGCGGAAGTTAGCTTGCATTTTATTGGTTTTTTTGTAAATGCGCGTGTTATTCTATTCAAATAAAGATTCAGCTTCAATTGAACACTATGGATAATGATATTTTAGTGTATTAAAATATCCATCTATTAGTTTAATATTTTGACTTAACCTAAACATTTCTTTGGTTTAACTTTGCAATCTGGTTATAAAAATGGATTGCATAAATTATGTTTAAATTAAAAAAAGTGCAGTATGTATTCAGATGTACCAACTTATATCGAATACACACATAAAGCCGAGTATGTGATAGCCGCCGGTTAAAATTCAACATTATTAATGTATTTGTAATCATAGTGGTACCCGGACGCGGACTAACGCCGCTGGCCCCGAAGGGGTGAGCCGCTGGCGGCGAATAATCGAACGGAGTTCGATGGAGAGTCCGTTTCTCCAAAAGCAAAAAACCCGCCATAGGCGGGTTCTTCTAAATAGTGGTGCCCGGACTCGGAATCGAACCAAGGACACGGGGATTTTCAATCCCCTGCTCTACCGACTGAGCTATCCGGGCAACGAGGCGCATTAAACCCGATTCGCTTCGTTTCGTCAACGAAATTTCTTCAAATCAATGCAGACTGCACAATCTATCACCACATTGCTGCAATTGCACGCATTCTCAGGCAAAAAATGCCGTCCATGCGGCGGAAAGCGGCATTGCCAGCAGCAGGGCGGGCAGCATATTCACAACTGCAAACATCTTGATTCCACAAATACGTAAACCGGTTGCCAACAACAGCAGCCCACCTACGGCGCTGAAATCAGCCATCATAGCTGGCGTCGTCAGGGGCAAAATAAGTGCCGCGCAGGTGGCAAGCGTTAGCTGGATTGCCAGCATCGGAACACAAATGGCAGATACCGCGATCCCCAGTGAACAGGCGAAGATGATGGCCGTGAAGAAATCCAAAAACGACTTCGCGATTAAAATATTTGGATCGCCGGTCATCCCTTCATGAATTGCCCCGAAGATCCCGGTACCACTTGCGCAAAATAGCACGATGATGGCCACATAGCTCTGGATGAAGGATTCGTGCGTGGTGTTGGCATCCGATCGGGTGAAAAGCTGCTGCGCTTTGGCAACCGCGGTATTGATCCCTTTTTCCAGATAACAGAACTCGCCAATTAATGCACCGACCAACGTGGCCAGAACCATCACCGGTAGGTTAGCGCATTTGATAACCAGCAAAATACCAATCCCCAAAGAGCACAGTCCGAATATGGAGGTCATGGAGGCACGAATGCGTTCCGGTAAATGCTGGCTGAGTAGCGCGCCGAGAACACCGCCAAATAAAATGGCGCCAGCATTAATAAAGGGTCCAATTACCACGTTTGCTCCTGCATACCCATTATCGTCTTGATGTTAAAGGCAACTCTCTGGGTAAAATATGTTTTCAGATTGCATTATTATGCCGCGATTGACAGGCGAAATGCTTGTTTATCTGTGAGGTTCAGGCCCCGGATTTTATCTTGCGCCTGAAAGTGAAAGGTGCCATGATTGCGCGAATTTTCTCCTGTCTGAATGGGCCTGCCTGGGATGATATTACTCCCCCTACATCGCCTTCAACATCGCCTTTTAGCGCGACGTTTGCCCCTTCCTGCGACTTACCTTTACGCTCCCACCATGCGGTGAGGGCAGCGCACGCTCACTGCAGGATAACAGTAAAATCAGAGGCTATCTGCTTTTACTGATGTCTAGCGGTCGGGGCTGGTAACCAGTTTGACCTGTCATTTCGTGGGCAAAGCAATGTGGCTTTGTCCGGGACTTTTGATTTTCCCGAAACGGGTTATTGCGCTTATGAAATCAATGAAAATTGCCGCCAGTGGAGAACTGGTTTCTCGTCTGTCCAGCCATCGTCAGGTGGTGTCGCTGGACAGTACTGATTTTACTGACGTTGCGGCAGTCGTCATTACCGTTGCGGATAGTCGCAGTGGGATCCTTGCTTTATTGAAACGCACCGGTTTTCATTTACCCGTGTTTCTGTTCGCAGAGTCGGATGTTGATCTGCCCGCGGGCGTGAATGCGGTCATTCGCGGTCAGGCACAGGACTGGCTGGAGCTGGAGTCTGCTGCCTGTCAGTATGAAGAAGATTTACTGCCGCCGTTCTATGACACGTTGACTCAGTATGTCGAGATGGGGAACAGCACATTTGCCTGCCCAGGACATCAACACGGTGAGTTTTTTAAAAAACATCCGGCGGGACGCCATTTCTACGAGTTCTTTGGCGAGAACCTGTTTCGCGCGGATATGTGCAACGCCGACGTTAAGCTTGGCGATCTGCTGATTCATGAAGGCTCGGCAAAACATGCGCAGAAATTTGCCGCGAAAGTTTTCCACGCGGATAAAACCTACTTTGTGCTGAATGGGACCTCAGCGGCCAATAAAGTAGTAACCAATGCGCTGCTGACGCGCGGCGATCTGGTGCTGTTTGACCGTAACAACCATAAGTCGAACCACCACGGTGCGCTGATCCAGGCGGGTGCGACGCCGGTATATCTGGAAGCAGCGCGTAATCCGTTTGGTTTTATTGGCGGCATTGACGAACACTGCTTTGATGAGGGGTATCTGCGCCAGCAACTTCGCGAGGTTGCGCCGCAAAAGGCAGAACAACCGCGTCCGTTCCGTTTGGCGATCATTCAACTCGGTACCTATGACGGTACGATCTACAATGCCCGGCAGGTGATCGACAAGATCGGTCACCTGTGCGATTACATCCTGTTTGACTCCGCATGGGTCGGCTACGAACAATTTATCCCGATGATGGCCGATGGGTCACCGCTGCTGCTGGAGCTTGATGCCAACGATCCGGGGATTTTTGTCACCCAGTCGGTACACAAACAGCAGGCTGGATTCTCGCAAACTTCGCAGATCCACAAAAAGGATAACCATATTCGCGGCCAGGCGCGGTTCTGTCCGCATAAGCGTCTGAACAATGCATTTATGCTGCATGCTTCTACCAGTCCGTTTTACCCGCTGTTTGCGGCGCTGGACGTTAACGCCAAAATCCATGAAGGCGAGAGCGGTCGTCGGCTGTGGGCGGAGTGTGTGACGCTGGGCATTGAGGCCCGTAAAGCGATTATTGCCCACTGTAAGATGATTCAGCCGTTTATTCCTCCGGTAGTTGATGGTAAGCCGTGGGAAAGCTATCCGACGCAGGTGATTGCCAGTGAGCGCCGCTTCTTTAGCTTCGAACCGGGTGCTAAATGGCATGGTTTTTCCGGGTATGCGCACGACCAGTATTTTGTCGACCCTTGCAAACTGCTGTTAACTACTCCGGGAATTGACGCACAAACCGGGCAATATACCGAGTTTGGTATTCCGGCGACTATTCTGGCGCATTACCTGCGTGAAAACGGTATCGTGCCGGAGAAATGCGACCTTAACTCGATTCTGTTCTTGCTGACCCCAGCTGAAAGTGCAGAGAAACTGGCACAACTGGTGGCGATGCTGGCGCAGTTTGAGCAGCATATTGAGGACGATACGCCGCTGGCAGATGTGCTGCCCACCATCTTCAACAAGTATCCGGTACGCTATCGGGATTACACGTTGCGTGAACTGTGCCAGGAGATGCACTCACTGTACGTCAGCTTTGATGTGAAAGATCTGCAAAAAGCGATGTTCCGTCAGGAAAGTTTACCTGCCGTGGCGATGAACCCACAGGATGCGAACAGCGCTTTTATCCGCGGTGATGTTGAACTGGTACGTATTAGTGAAGCCGCTGGCCGCATTGCGGCAGAAGGTGCGCTGCCATATCCTCCGGGCGTGCTGTGTGTTGTACCGGGAGAAGTCTGGGGCGGGGCGGTGCAACGTTATTTCCTGGCGCTGGAAGAGGGCGTAAACCTGCTACCAGGCTTCTCGCCGGAGCTGCAAGGTGTTTACAGTGAAACGGATGCAGATGGTATTAAGCGTCTGTATGGATATGTTGTGAAGTAAGCGCAAAAAAAGCGGGTTACCTTTTGGCAACCCGCTTTTCTCTGCGTAAACGTTAGTGCGCGATAGTCTGGGTTCCTGCTGGAACGCGTACGTGTTTGTATTTAAACAGCGCAACGAAGGCAAAAGCCAGAACCAGCGAGTAACCTGCGAAGATCAGCCACACGGTCTGCCAGTCGGTAATGCCGTTCAGCGTATAGTATTCAACGACTTTACCGCTCACCAGCCCGCCCAGAATACAACCGAAGCCGTTAGTCATCATCAGGAACATACCTTGTGCGCTGGCGCGGATTTCAGGGCGTACTTCTTTCTCCACGAACACGGAACCAGAGATGTTGAAGAAGTCGAAGGCGCAGCCGTAAACAATCATCGACAGAACCAGCAGCACGGTACCGAACGGCGTTGGGTCGCCGTAGGCAAACAGGCCGAAGCGCAGCATCCACGCCACAATACTGATAAGCATCACGTTCTTAATACCGTAACGGCTTAAGAAGAACGGGATGGTCAGGATAAACAGCGTCTCGGAAATCTGTGAAATCGACATCATCACCGATGCGTGTTCCACGATAAAGCTACCGGAGAACAGCGGGTTGTTATCGAAGCTGTGCAGGAAGGTGTTACCAAACATATTGGTAATCTGCAGCTCTGCGCCCAGCATCATTGAGAAGATGAAGAAAATCGCCATACGTTTGTTTTTAAACAGCGCGAAAGCATCCAGACCGAGCATTGATGTCCAGCTCTGGTTTTTCTGCTGGTTGGCAACTGGAATATGCGGCAGCGTCAGGGTGAACAGTACCAGTACCAGGGACAATGTCGCACCGATGTACAGCTGCATATGGCTCAGTTCAAAGCCGGAGAAGCTCACTGCCCACATCGCCAGAATAAAGCCGATGGTGCCCCAGATACGAATTGGCGGGAAGTCGGTAACGATATCCATCCCGGCAGATTGCAGGCGATAGTAGGAGATGGTGTTGATTAGCCCCAGTGTTGGCATATAGGCCAGGGAGTTAAGCAAGATCACAAAGAACATGGCCCCTGGCGTGGTGACTTCGGCTGCGGCAAACAGCGTTCCTGCACCGACCAGGTGGCAAAGGGCATAAACCCACTTCGCACTGATCCATTTATCGGCCACGATCCCTAACAGTGTTGGCATAAACACGGCGGCGATCCCCAGCGAGCTATACACCGCGCCAATGGATGCACCATCGAATTTAAGGGTGACAAACATATAGGAGCCGAGGGTAGTGAGCCAACTACCCCATAAGCAGAACTGCAGAAACGAGAGAACTTTCAGCTGCAGCTTAAGATTCATGTTAATTTCCTCACACCGTAATGCGGATGAATGTTTTAAAAGGCACATTTGCCGTGGCTATATGATGTGATTCTATCAATGAGAGGCACTCTTTTTTTGTTACCTGTGACAAATATTTGCAAACAATTTCTGATTGCAAAGCAAAAGAGTGATTGAGTTAACATTTTTGGTGCTTCAGGCCCCCGTTTTAGGGGGCTGAAGAGGGATACATTAGTGGCGTCGATATGATTTTTGTGCGGAATTGACCTTGTAAAGGTATCGGCGTGATTCAGCAGAGGGATGTCGGGTGGTCAGCGTTTGATAAACGTCACCTGGAGACATGCTGTTAATGATATTTGCAGCCTGAATTTTATCGTTCGAGAACACGCGTAGCACGCTGCCCGCGCCGCCGTTATAGGCGGTGATTACCGCATAGCGACGTGAGGTCGGATTATCGATACCGCCCAAATAGACATTGTTGAGCATTGCCAGATAGGCTGTACCGGTATCAATGTTGCTGGCCGGGTCAAACAGGAAGCTACGGCTTGGCGTGCCTGAGCGCCCCTGCGAGCGGAACACATCTTTCCCTGCGCTGTGCTGTACCACCTGCATCAGTCCCAGCGCATCGGCATGGCTCACCGCATACGGGTTAAATGAGGATTCGGTTTGCATGATAGCCAGAATCAGCGACTCGTCGACGCCATACTTACGTGAAGCCTGACGCACCATACCGACGTATTTATGCGCGCGCTTATCAAGGTGGTTAGGCACCAGGTTGATCGTCACGCTATAGATGATACGCAGGCCATTGCTGCGGCTTTTAAGCCGTGTTTGCAGCAGGTAGTTGGCAAAGTTGGTGGCACGTCCCTCCCAACGAATGGGCTGGCCGGTATTATCGACCACCTGTCCGTACAGGAATGGTTCTTTGGAAATCTTAATGTCGTCGACATCGGAATAGAGGTCGATAGATCCCGGATCATCGCCCATCAGCAATGTCTTGATAATCGCCCGACGCAGGTGTCCGGCGGGATCTGTCCCGGCAATGGTCTCGACGGTTATCGTACCGTCATCAAAGTTGATATGGCTGCGGGTTTGATACTGATCGGTATACTTTACGTAGTCCTTAGGACCCGCAATCAGCACTTCCTTAAATCCCCACAAATTCTCAATGTTATGGGCAAATTGCCCCATCAGAATATCAAAACCGTTGGTATCCTTGACCCAGGCTTCGTTATAGGAATCGCCTTTTTTGGTCGAACTGGAACAGGAGATGAGCAACGGCGCAATAACGGCAAGCGCGAGAAATTTTTTCATCATTCCGGGAGTGCGTGTTGTGTTTGTTGTTTGCAAGGACCAGATTAAATCGTAGGCCGGATAAGCGCAGCGCCATCCGGCAACGGTTCTTATGACTCTGGCGTATAGCCTTCAATATGCACATCCTTACCTTCAAACAGGAAGTTAATCATCTCCTGTTCCAGTAACTTACGGTGTTCGACGTTCATCATATTGAGTTTTTTCTCGTTAATCAGCATGGTCTGTTTATGCTGCCATTGCGCCCATGCTTCTTTAGAAATCTCGTTGTAAATGCGTTTTCCCAGATCGCCCGGGTACAGCTGAAAATCCTGGCCTTCTGCTTCGCGTTGCAGGAAAGTGCAAAAAATGGTTCTGCTCATAAAAAGTCCTCTCTATCGTCCGGTACGTTAAACGTGTGTACCGGCACGTAATTGCTGTAACAAACGCTCCACGGGAGCCGCCAGTCCGACCGACGGCGGTTGCGCTAAGTTATACCAGAGCGCGTTGCCTTCATCCATGCATGAGCTGAATGAAGACACGGGAAGCCACATAGGCACAATATCTAAGTGGAAATGGCTAAAGGTATGGCGAAACGCATTAAGTTGGGTCAGATTATCTGCGTTAATTTGTCGTTGCGCCAGCCAGTTGCGCAGTCCATCTTCGTCGTCAAACTGCGGAAAACAGTATAAACCACCCCATAAGCCGCTGGGCGGTCGCTGTGCGAGCAGTACTTCGTCATCATGCTGCATCAGTAAAAAATAGCCCGTTCGTTCCGGTAACGTCTGTTTGGGCTTTTTACCGGGATACAGAGCCCAGCTTGCATTGGCGCTCGCCACACAGCCATTTTCCAACGGACACAGGGAACATTTAGGTTTTGAGCGCGTACAGACCATGGCGCCTAAATCCATCATCGCCTGATTAAAACGCTCAACACCCTGGGCCGGCGTAACTTGCTCGCTCAACTCCCACAGCTTCTTTTCGACCTCTTTTTTACCCGGCCAGCCGCTTACAGCATAACAGCGAGCCAGCACGCGTTTGACGTTACCGTCGAGAATCGGAAAATGCTGACCCAGAGAAAGAGAAAGAATCGCGCCTGCGGTTGAACGTCCGACGCCAGGCAGGGCGGCCACCTCCTCAAAGGTTTGCGGAAATATACCGCTATGCAGCGTCACAACCTGCTGCGCGGCTTTATGCAGATTACGCGCACGGGCGTAATAACCCAGCCCGGTCCACAAATGCAGAACTTCATCCAGCGGCGCATGGGCTAAATCCGTTACCGTTGGGAAGCGCGCCATAAAGCGCTCAAAATAGGGGATAACGGTCGCAACCTGAGTTTGTTGCAGCATTACCTCAGAGAGCCATACTTTGTAAGGCGTCTTGTCAATTTGCCAGGGCAGCGTTTTCCGCCCGTATTTGTCGTACCAGCTCAAAACCTGAGCCGAAAATTGAGACGCTTGCATGATTACCGTTTCATTATTGCCGGGGGCAAGATTGCAGCACAGCGGCAACGGGGTGTAAACCGGAACTTTCCGCTGCTCACTTTCTTCCTTTACTTGCATCCGGCAACTAACTTTGGATAATGCCCGTTTTCAGAACTCAAACACAGCAGACTAAACTTTTATGAAGAACGACGTCATTTCACCGGAATTTGATGAAAACGGCCGCCCTCTGCGCCGGATTCGTAGTTTTGTTCGTCGCCAGGGGCGACTGACGAAAGGGCAGGAACACGCGCTGGAAAACTACTGGCCGGTGATGGGCGTTGAGTTCAGCGAAGAGCCTGTAGATTTTGCAGAACTGTTTGGTCGCGACGCGCCAGTCACGCTGGAAATCGGTTTTGGTATGGGAGCGTCGCTGGTAGCAATGGCGAAAGCGCGTCCGGAACAGAATTTCCTCGGCATTGAGGTTCACTCGCCGGGCGTTGGTGCGTGTCTGGCTTCAGCCCATGAAGAGGGTGTCGAGAACCTGCGCGTCATGTGCCATGATGCCGTTGAAGTCCTGCATAAAATGATTCCTGACAATTCTTTATCTATGGTTCAGCTGTTTTTCCCTGACCCGTGGCATAAAGCACGTCATAATAAACGCCGTATCGTTCAGGTACCGTTTGCTGAGCATATCTTAAGCAAGCTGAAGCTGGGCGGCGTGTTCCATATGGCAACCGACTGGGAAGCGTATGCGGAGCACATGCTTGAAGTAATGTCCTCGATTGACGGGTACAAAAACCAGTCAGAGAGTAACGATTATGTACCGCGCCCGGAATCGCGCCCGGTAACCAAATTTGAACAACGTGGTCATCGTCTTGGCCACGGCGTATGGGACTTAATGTTCGAGAGGGTGAAATAATGGCAAAGAACCGTAGCCGTCGTCTGCGTAAAAAAATGCACATCGACGAATTCCAGGAAATAGGATTTTCGGTTGCATGGCGTTTCCCGGAAGGTACATCTGGAGAGCAGGTCGATCAAATCGTTGATGACTTTATCAATGAAGTTATCGAACCAAACAAGCTGGCTTTTGACGGCAGTGGCTATCTGGCCTGGGAAGGTCTGATCTGTCTGCAGGAAATCGGCAAATGCACCGAAGAACACCAGGCAATCGTGCGTAAGTGGCTGGAAGAGCACAAACTCGAAGAAGTGCGTACCAGCGAACTTTTCGATATTTGGTGGGACTAAGTAGCACAGGGTCGGCAAATGCCGGCCCGATTTGTATTGAGGGAAAGATATGATGCGCAAAACGCTGCTGGCGGCAGTCCTAACGTTCACGGCGATGGCCGCACATGCAGATTACCAGTGCAGCGTCACCCCGCGTGACGATGTGATTTTGAGCCCACAAACGGTGCAGGTGAAGGGTGAGAACGGCGATCTGGTTATTACCCAGGCCGGTGATGTCACCTTTAATGGTAAGCAGTACAACCTAAACGCCGCACAGCGTGAGCAGGCCAAAGATTATCAGGCGGCGTTGCGTAGCAGCCTGCCGTGGATTGACGAAGGTGCCAGAGCGCGCGTAGAGAAAGGTCGCGTGGCGCTGGACAAAATCATCGCCAAAGAGGTCGGTGAAAGCAGCAACATGCGTGGCCGCTTAACCAAGCTGGATGCGCAATTGAAAGCGCAGATGAACCGCATCATCGAACATCGAACTGATGGCCTGACTTTCCATTATAAGGCGATTGATCAGGTCCGCGCGGACGGACAACAGCTGGTCAATCAGGCGATGGGCGGCATTTTGCAGGACAGCATCAACGAGATGGGGGCGAAAGCCGTGCTCAAAGGCGGTGGTAATCCGCTGCAGGGCGTGCTCGGGAGTCTCGGTGGTTTGCAAACCTCAATTCAGAACGAATGGAAGAATCAGGAACAAGACTTCCAGCAGTTTGGCAAAGATG
Source organism: Citrobacter sp. Cpo090 (assembly GCF_030332665.1). Classification (NCBI taxonomy): domain Bacteria; kingdom Pseudomonadati; phylum Pseudomonadota; class Gammaproteobacteria; order Enterobacterales; family Enterobacteriaceae; genus Citrobacter; species Citrobacter sp. Cpo090. The sequence goes on from NZ_JAOWHK010000035.1 coordinate 342,069, forward strand.
TTTGTGCCCGCGTCGTGACGCTGGAAAACGATCGTAAAACGCTGGTTAGCACTCTGAAATAATCTTCACCTCTTCTTAACGGCACAGAAACATTCTGTGCCGTTTTATTTTGTATATTTCTGTTTTTTTGATATCCATCTCTAAGAATGGCAATTTGGCGGAGATATAAATCTGGTTAATTGGATCTCGTCACATTATTCATCTGTAGGATAGACATAATGCTGCAAATTCAAGTAACTGGAGAAATAACATGGAGTTTTTCAAGAAGACGGCACTTGCTGCACTGGTTATGGGTTTCAGCGGCGCGGCGCTTGCACTGCCAAACATCACCATTTTAGCGACCGGTGGGACGATTGCCGGCGGCGGTGATTCCGCGACAAAATCTAACTACACGGCAGGCAAAGTTGGCGTAGAAAATCTGGTTGAGGCCGTACCTCAATTGAAAGATATCGCTGTCGTGAAAGGCGAGCAGGTGGTGAATATCGGCTCCCAGGATATGAATGACAAAGTCTGGTTAACGCTGGCGAAAAAGATTAATACCGAGTGTGATAAAACCGACGGCTTCGTGGTAACTCATGGTACGGATACCATGGAAGAAACTGCCTATTTCCTCGACCTGACCGTTAAGTGCAACAAGCCGGTGGTACTGGTCGGCGCAATGCGTCCGTCTACGGGTATGAGCGCTGATGGCCCATTCAACCTGTATAACGCGGTAGTCACTGCCGCAGACAAAGCCTCTGCCAACCGCGGAGTGCTGGTGGTGATGAACGACACCGTTATGGATGGTCGCGACGTGACTAAAACCAACACTACCGACGTTGCTACCTTCAAATCCGTTAACTACGGCCCGTTGGGTTATATCCATAACGGTAAAATCGACTACCAGCGTACGCCTGCGCGTAAGCACACCACGTCTACTCCGTTCGATGTGTCTAAGCTGACTGAACTGCCGAAAGTTGGGATTGTTTACAACTACGCTAACGCCTCCGATCTGCCGGCAAAAGCGCTGGTAGATGCGGGTTACGCCGGGATTGTCAGTGCGGGTGTAGGTAACGGTAACTTGTATAAAACCATTTTCGATACGCTGGCAACCGCCGCGCATAAAGGTACCGTTGTAGTGCGTTCATCCCGTGTACCAACCGGCTTCACCACGCAGGATGCTGAAATTGATGATGCGAAGTATGGATTTGTGGCTTCAGGTTCTCTGAACCCGCAAAAAGCACGTGTTCTGCTGCAGCTTGCCCTGACTCAAACCAAGGATCCTAAGCAGATCCAGGAAATGTTTAATCAGTATTAATCGATGAAGGTGGCTGCGCTTACCGTCCTAACCCTGTAGGCCGGATAAGCGCAGCGCCATCAGGCAATTTGCCGGATGGCGGCTCAAGGCCTTATCCGGCCTACATCTTTACCGCATCATTCCGCCAGAAACAGTTCCAGCAGCGAATTCAAAAACAGCTTACCGTGTTGGGTAATCTGCCAGTATTCATCGCATTCACTCAGGTAGCCCTGGGCGATAGCCTCATCGATCTGTCGACGAATAACGTCTTCGGTAAGCCCGGTATATTGCGTGAACTCCGCGCGAGGCGCGGCTTCCAGTAGCCGGAAACGGTTCATAAAGAACTCGAACGGCTTATCGGCTTCGGCGACATCACGCTCGCTTTCGAGATAACGCCCTTGCATATACCCACGCGGATGCCGCGTTTTGGTGGTGCGCAGGATGCGTCCGTCAGGTAATGTGATCTTACCGTGCGCGCCGCAGCCAATGCCAAGATAGTCGCCAAAACGCCAGTAGTTAAGGTTGTGCTGACACTGATAACCCGGTCTGGCGTAGGCTGAGGTTTCGTACTGCTGATACCCTGCGGCGGTCAGCAACTGGTGGCCTTGCTCAAAAATATCCCACAGCGCGTCATCGTCCGGTAATACCGGAGGACGAGAACCGAACAGCGTGTTGGGTTCGATGGTCAACTGATACCAGGAAAGATGCGGCGGGTTGAGCGCGATGGCCTGCTGTAAATCGCCCAGCGCCTCTTCCAGCGTCTGATCCGGTAAACCATGCATCAGGTCGAGGTTAAAGCTGCGTAGCCCCAGACCGCTCGCCAGGTGTGCTGCTCGTTTGGCTTCTTCCGGCCCGTGAATCCGTCCCAGACGCTCAAGTTTGGCGGAGCTAAAGCTCTGTACGCCAATCGAGATACGGTTGACGCCAGCGCGTTGATAATCCACAAAGCGATCGGCTTCCACCGTCCCGGGATTCGCCTCCATCGTGATTTCTGCATCTGCGGCCAGATTCAGCCGTGCTCGCACGCCGTCTAGCAGCGTTTGCATCGCCGGGCCAGAAAGCAGGCTCGGCGTACCACCACCGATAAAAATCGTCTTTACTTCACGTCCCTGGGCGTGGGCCACCTCAGTATCCAGATCGCTCAGCAGATGCTGCACATAGTCGTCATGAGGGACTTCGCCCTTTAGTGCATGCGAGTTGAAGTCGCAGTACGGGCATTTCTGCACGCACCACGGGATATGAATATAAAGACTTAGCGGCGGAAGCTTAACCATTACGCAGGGCATCCAGCAACAGCTTCAGCGCCTGTCCGCGGTGAGAAATAGCACTCTTTTCTTCACGGGTCAGTTCGGCGGCGGTTTTCCCTTCAGACGGCACAAAGAAGATCGGGTCGTAGCCAAAACCACCGTTTCCGGCAGGTTCACGGGTAATCACGCCCGGCCAGCTTCCGTGACACACAACAGGCGTTGGATCGTCTGCATGGCGCATATACACCAGCACACAGTGGAACTGCGCCTGGCGCTTGTCATCAGGAACATCCTGCAGGGTGTGAAGCAGTTTTTCCAGGTTCTGCTGATCGGTCGCATCTTCGCCGGAATAGCGGGCTGAATAAATACCCGGCGCGCCGCCAAGGGCATTTACCGCCAGACCTGAGTCATCAGCTATGGCCGGTAAGCCGGTAATTTGTGCGGCATGACGCGCCTTCAGAATAGCGTTCTCAATAAATGTCAGTCCGGTCTCTTCTGCAGAATCAACACCCAGCTCCGTTTGGGCAACAACATCAAGACCGAAATCACTCAGAAGAGAGGCGAGTTCACGCACTTTACCGGCATTGCCGGTCGCGAGGACAACTTTTTGCATGGGATACCTAATCAGTTAACGCCGCAATTTCGGGCGGGATCTGTTGCGGATGAATGATTTTAACCTGTTTGTGACGTCCAAGCTCGCCCTTCTCAATGACGACCTGGCTTTTTGCCACACGGAACTGTTTGCCGAGAAACTTCACCAGATGGCTATTGGCCTGGCCATCTACGGGTGGGGCGGTAATGGCGACTTTAACTTCGTCGCCATGTAAACCCACAATACTGTCACGGCTGGCTTTAGGCTGAATATAGAGCCGCAAAACCAGACCGTCGTCGCAGGATGTAACGGCACTCATAGCGCCATCCACAGCCCCGGCAGCAGCATGTTGCCTGTCGCCTGTAACACTTCCGCGATGCCCATGTTAATAACATAGAGCAGCAGAACCAGAATCATTGGGGAGAAATCGATCCCGCCCATGCCTGGAAGTATGCGACGGATAGGGCGCAGCAGCGGATCTGCCAGTTGAATCAGCACGTACTCTACAGGACTGCGGCCCTGGCTGACCCAGCTCATAATTGCCATCACAAGTAGCACCCAGAAAATCAGCAACCCGATAGTCTTCAGGACAATCAGTACGGCGGCGATCCAGATGATCGGCTGGAACGTGACCACCTTAAACAGCACGATTGCTTTGATAAAGCTGAGAACGAGCGCAACTAATGCCGATGCGCTGTCAATCGGCCCCATCGGGGGAATAATGCGGCGTAACGGCCCAATGATGGGCTGAGTGATTTTCACTATAAACTGCGAGAACGGGTTGTAAAAATCGCAGCGAGACCATTGCATCCACACGCGCAGTAGCAGCGCCATGGTATACAGCTCAATTACCGTTGAGAGCAGGAAGGTCAACGTATTCATGGTGTTCCTTAGTTTTCCTTATTTTTTAGTGTAATCACGAGCACCAAAAATGGCAGTGCCAATGCGCACCATCGTGCTACCCGCCGCGATGGCGGCATCCATATCATCAGACATTCCCAGTGAGAGTGTGTCGATGCCTGGGTAGCGTGTTTTCAACCCGGCAAATGCTACCGCCATTTGCTGTGCAACTTCAAACTGCCTTACATAATCTGACTCTGGAGCCGGAATCGCCATCAGACCACGCAGGGTAATGCGCGGCAGTGCGGCGACTTCAGCGGCTAATGCATCAAGCTCTGCCAGCGGAATGCCTGACTTACTGTTCTCATCGCTGATATTAATTTGAATCAGTACATTGAGCGGCGGCAGTTCCGCCGGGCGCTGTTCGCTCAGGCGGGCAGCGATACGCAGACGGTCGATCGTATGGCACCAGTCAAAGTGCTCGGCGACCAGACGACTTTTGTTGGACTGCAGCGGGCCGATAAAGTGCCACTGCAGATCGTTGACGCCTTTTTCCTGGAAGTAGCGGATTTTATCCACGCCTTCTTGCACATAGTTTTCACCGAAGGCACGCTGCCCTGCGGTAATGGCTTCTTCGATGGCGCTCGCAGGTTTGGTTTTACTGACTGCAAGCAACGTAACTTCTTCTGAAGGCCGCCCGCAACGCGTCGCGGCGGCTGAGATTTTGTCCCGGACATGTGCCAGGTTATGCGCGATATCGTTCATTTTCCGAGGCTGTTCATATGAATATGGAAGAAATAGTGGCCCTTAGTGTAAAGCATAACGTGTCGGATCTACACCTGTGCAATGCATGGCCTGCGCGCTGGCGCATACGTGGAAAAGTCGAAATCGCACCATTTACTACGCCTGACGTGGAGAGTCTGCTGATGTGCTGGCTCAGTGAGCAACAACAGGTACAGTGGCGGGAACAGGGGCAGGTAGATTTTGCTATTGCGCTGGCAGGTTCCCGGCGGCTGCGCGCCAGTGCTTTTGCTCATCAACATGGAACCTCGCTGGCGCTAAGATTGCTCCCGCTTGATTGCCCACGTTTAGACGATCTCCAGACCCCTGACGTCATACCTGAACTGCTGCGCAGTGAAAATGGGTTAATTCTGGTGACGGGCGCTACCGGTAGCGGTAAATCAACGACCCTGGCGGCGATGGTTGAGTACCTTAATCAGCAAGTTGCGGGGCATATTCTGACGCTGGAAGACCCGATTGAATATCGCTACACCAGCCAGCGTTGTCTTATTCAACAACGGGAGGTGGGCGTGCACTGCGCTTCTTTTGCCGCTGGTTTACGCGGCGCGCTGCGTGAAGATCCCGACGTCATTTTGCTGGGCGAGCTACGCGACGTGGAAACCATTCGTCTGGCGTTAACCGCAGCGGAAACTGGGCATCTGGTGCTGGCAACGTTACATACGCGAGGGGCGGCGCAGGCCATCGCGCGGCTGGTGGACACCTTTTCGGCAACAGAGAAAGAGCCGGTGCGTAACCAACTGGCAGATAGCCTGCGGGCGGTACTTTCGCAAAAGCTGGAGGAAGATAAACAGGGAGGGCGCGTGGCGCTATTTGAGCTGCTCGTCAACACGCCAGCCGTGGGCAATTTGATTCGTGAAGGGAAAACGCATCAGCTACCCGGCGTAATTCAAACCGGGCAGCAGACAGGTATGCAGACATTTGCACAAAGCCAGCAGCAGCGTCAGGCGCAGGGGCGGATTTAGTAGCCCTGCTCGAAATAGCTTTCGAGGATGACCACGGCAGAAGCGGAATCTACTTTGCCTTTATTCAACGCCCGATAACCGCCTTGTTCAAACAGGCCAGAGCGGGCTTCGACGGTACTCAAGCGTTCATCGTGCAGCGTTACGGTTACGCCAAAGCGACCGTGAATACGGTTAGCGAACTTACGTGCGCGCGCGGTAAGAGGCTGTTCGGTGCCATCCATGTTGAGCGGCAGGCCGACGATAATTTCATCCGGCTGCCACTCTTTCAGCAAACGTTCAATCAAACTCCAGTCCGGCGTACCGTCCTGCGCTTTGATGGCGGGCAACGGTCTGGCCGTACCGGTAATGCGCTGACCAACAGCAACACCAATACTTTTCGTACCAAAATCAAAAGAGAGTAAGGTTCCGCTCATCAGGCATGTCCCGCCACGCCAGGCATGGTCTGAATATCTATCCCGATAAGCTTCGCCGCATCGCGCCAGCGGTCGGCAATCGGCGTTTTGAATAAGATGTTGAGGTCTGCTGGCGCCGTAAGCCAGGCGTTATCCAGTAGCTCTTGTTCCAGTTGACCTTTTTCCCATGATGAATAACCCAGCGCAACCAGCACTTCGGACGGTTGCTCCTGCGTACCCAGGGTTTCTAGTACATCGCGGGAGGTAGTGATGATGGTGTTATCTGAGATGCGAATACTGGAGGCAAAGCGTGACGGTGGAGTGTGGAGAATAAATCCACGGTCTTCCGCCAGCGGGCCGCCGAGCATCACTGGTTTATCCAGACGAATGGCCGGATCGCGTTCTTCTGGGGTAATCTTCAGCTTTTCCAGAATCCCTTCAATCTGTAAGTTTTCCAGAGGCTTATTGACGATAATCCCCATTGCTCCGTTCTCATTATGTTCACAGATGTACACCACGGAACGGCGGAAAATCGGATCCTGGAGAGCAGGCATGGCAATCAGAAAGTGATGCTGTAAATTCATTGTCAGAGGTTCTGTTTCCTGGTTCAAAAAAGCAACAGAGCCCAGTATGTGGGCAAAGCTCGAAGATGTCACCCTCTGAAGATAGCATTGCCGGATGGCGGCTTCGCCTAATCCGGCCTACGGGGTGTAATTCCAGGCCGAATAAGACGCGATGGCGTCGCTATCCGGCAACATATTTATTTCTGCAAACGCGCTTCAATGGCATCCATCAGCATACCGGTAATCGAAACCGGGAACTCCGCTTCAATTTCACGAATGCAGGTTGGGCTGGTGACGTTAATTTCTGTCAGACGATCGCCAATGATATCCAGACCGACAAAAATCAAACCTTTCGCTTTCAGCGTTGGCCCAATGCGACGTGCAATTTCCCAGTCGCTGTCGGTCAATGGACGCGGCTCGCCACGACCACCAGCGGCCAGGTTGCCACGGGTTTCGCCACCCTGCGGAATACGCGCCAGGCAGTAAGGAACGGGTTCGCCATCAACCACCAGAACGCGTTTATCGCCATCTTTAATTGCTGGCAGATAGTTCTGCGCCATGCAGTAGCGGGTACCGTGCTCGGTCAGCGTTTCAGCAATGACGCCAAGGTTCGGATCGCCTTCCTTCACACGGAAAATAGATGCGCCGCCCATGCCGTCCAGCGGTTTGAGAATGATGTCGCTGTGTTTTTGCCAGAAGGCTTTCAGCTGCGCTTTGTTACGCGTGACCAGCGTTTCCGGCGTCAGATCGGCAAACCAGGCGGTAAACAGCTTTTCGTTGCAGTCGCGCAGGCTCTGTGGTTTGTTGACGATCAGCGTCCCTTTTTCTTCTGCACGTTCCAGAATATAGGTTGCGTAGATGAACTCGGTATCAAACGGCGGATCCTTACGCATCAGAATAACGTCCAGGTCTGCCAGCGGGAGATCCTGCTCGCTCTTGAACTCATACCATTTGTCGTAGTTCTGCTCTACGCTCAGGGTACGCGTATGGGCGCGGGCTTCACCGTTGATCAGATAAAGATCGGCCATCTCCATATAATGAATTTCGTAACCGCGACGTTGCGCTTCCAGCAGCATAGCGAAGCTGGAATCTTTCTTGATGTTGATGCTTGCGATGGGATCCATCACGATGCCGAGCTTGATCATTTTCTTCTCCGTTTATGCCTTAGCCCAGATCGCCAAAACGCACCTGTAGCGCAGTAATGGCGGTGAGCGCAGTTGTCTCAGTACGCAGAACGCGAGGTCCTAACAGAATATCAGTAAACTGATAACGTGCAGTCATGGCAATTTCATCTGCCGACAGCCCGCCTTCCGGGCCAATCAGCAAGCGGATGCGCTCCACCGGCAGCGGCAGCGTATTGATGCTGGCGCTGGCGCGCGGATGCAGGTTCAGTTTCAGACCTTCGTCCTGTTCCGCGCACCATGCTTCCAAATCCATTGCCGGGCGAATTTCAGGCACCCGGTTACGACCGCACTGTTCGCAGGCGGCAATGGCGATTTTCTGCCACTGCTGGAGCTTCTTGTTCAGGCGTTCACTGTCCAGTTTAACGCCGCAGCGCTCAGAAAAAAGTGGCGTAATGAGGCTTACACCCAGTTCGATCGATTTCTGGATAGTGAATTCCATTTTTTCGCCGCGCGACATCACCTGGCCCAGGTGGATATGCAACGGCGACTCACGATCGTCGAGTTCAGCGTTAAGTACCTTCACGTCCACGCTTTTTTTACTGGCGTGGGTGATTTCAGCGTCGAATACCTGATTGCTGCCATCAAACAGCTGTAGCGCCTGGCCAGGTCCCATACGCAGCACGCGACCGATATGGTTGGCTGCATCTTCACACAGTGAAATTTGGCTGCCGGAAGTGATTGGCTCAGGGTGATAAATGCGAGGAATGCGCATAGTTAAACATCCGCGTCATGGCCCTGGGCTGCGAAAGGCCAGGGCATGGTTAAAAATATTGACGCTAGTGTAGGTTAGCTCTTTTGCGCCTGGCAAGCGCGTTGCACATATGGGTTATGGTTCCCCTGTACCTTTGCAATGCGTTCGTCACGCTCACACTCCCAGTCGGTGACCGGATATTGCTTATTCCAGGCGTTAAAAAGCTGAGTTTGCTGGCGGGAGAGCGTTAGATCGTACTGGTCGCGCATGTAAAAATAGGTCCGCGCGATGGCACCACGAGCGCGGGCCGGCGGTTCGGCAACTTTCTCTTTGAAGTCGACCTTCATGGTGCATTGCCCATACTGACCCTCGCCACCGTTCCACTGGCTGTACATGAAGTTAGCGCGATCGCCATTTACCTCACCCACCGCAGGTTGCAGGTTATGCATGTCACTTTCCATCTTGCGGTAGACCGGATCTTTGGCGCAGTTTTTACGCCCTCCGTCCTGCCAGCACTGGCGCTGATGACCAAATTGCCATGCGGGGACAACGTGCTCCCATTCAATTCGACTGGCGCGGTTTTCATTTTTTCGCACTTTATAGCCGCAGGATTCGAGGTCAACGACCCCTTTTTTGCCTTGCCAGTTAATTTTACAACCGCAGTAGAAATCGCCCGGCGCATCGGCGTTAACCTTGACGCCAGCTGCTTTTGCCTGAGAAAAACTGTTGATGCCTTCGGCTAAAACCGGGCCTGAAAACGCAGCGGCTAACAGGGCCGCAGCAAAAGAAAAATGACGGTACATCACAAACTCCGTGTCAAAACGAGCCCGCAACGTAGCGAAAGTTATTCCAGTATGCAATCAGTTAGATCAGAAAAGTTCCTGATAATTCTGAAGATTATTCTGCAACCAGCGGTTCGCCGCAGTGAACACAGCGATAGGTGGCCTCACCGCGCACAACGCGGTTATGGCGGCGGACGGTCAGTTGGTGCTCCTGACACTTACAGCGGTAAGTAAAGGTCTTGCGCTGGACCGATTGCAGTTCAAACTGATGCGTGCGTCGGGCCGGTACGCCCAGCACGCTTTCCATCATCCATTTCCACTCTTTTCCGTGTGGCGGCACGCGCCCAAAGTGCTTCCAAACCAGTAAATGCGCCAGTTCGTGGGGCACCACTTCGTTAATGAACGCGTCGACGTTCTCCATCAGAAGGACGGGATTAAGCCTAATTTCATAGGTTTGTAGCCACGCGGTACCTGCGGCGGTGCCGCGCTGTTGGTAAACCAGTTTTGGCTCCGGGTATTGGCGTTCGAGCTTGAGATTAGCCTGGGCGAGTTTTTCCCGCAGGCTGCGCATAACGGCTTGCTGGATGGCGATAGGGAGACGGGAGGTTTTCATAACGCCAGAGGATAGTGCGACAGGGATGGGACTGCAAGAGGAAGGCTTCCTCCGCTGGGGAGGAAGCCTTTGGTGATTAGTCGTGTGCGCCAATTTCGCGCAGTTTACGACCTTTCATCAGGTTACGTTCAATGTGTTCTAAAGAGACGTTTTTAGTTTCAGGGATCAGCCACAGAGTCAGGAAGATGAACAGTACGTTCAGGCCACCGTAGACCCAGAAGGTGTTGGCGCTGCCCAGCGAGTTCAGCATCGTCAGGAAGGTTGCGCCGACGATCATATTGGCAATCCAGTTGGTTGCGGTAGAGCAGGTGATGCCGAAATCGCGACCTTTCAGCGGCTGGATTTCAGAGCACAGTACCCAAATCAGCGGACCGGCGCTCATTGCAAAACCAACGATAAACATCAGCAGCATCAGTACTGCGAAGTATTGTGCGGATGCCGAGTGAATACCCACGTGCATCATTGTTCCCAGCACGCCCATACCAACAGCCATGACGATAAAGCCGAGGATCAGCGTAGGCTTGCGGCCCCAACGGTCAACCAGACCAATGGCGATAAAGGTTGCCAGCACGTTGGTCAGACCGACGATAACAGTCCCCCACATCTGCTCGGTAGTGTTGGTGTAGCCCGCCAGCTCAAAGATTTTCGGTGCGTAATACATGATGACGTTCATCCCGGTGAACTGCTGCATCACCTGTAGCAGAACGCCAAGGAATACCGCGCGACGGAAGTTGCTGTTTTCTTTAAACAGCGCCCAACCACTCTGCTTTACCTGCAGGCTTTCACGGATTTCATCCAGCTCGCGTTTGGCTTCTGCGCTGGTGTCACGCAGACGCAACAGGACGCGTTCGGCATCAACAAAACGACGTTTAGCTGCAAACCAACGTGGGCTGTCTGGCAGGAAGATAACGCCGACCAGAAGCAGCAGGGCAGGGATGATGATTACACCCAGCATCCAGCGCCATGCGCCGCTGTAGCTAAACGCTGTATCGGAAAGATACGCGCCTAAAATACCGATGGTGATCATCAACTGATACATAGAGATCATGCTGCCACGAATCTTTTCCGGAGCGATTTCAGACAGGTACAGCGGCGCGGTATAAGACGCAACGCCCACAGCCAGGCCGAGTAGTACGCGGGAAACCAGCAGGACTTCAACGTTTGGCGCCGCGGCGGAGAACAGTGAACCCGCAACAAACAGGATCGCACCGATCATCAGGCTTTTTTTGCGTCCCAGTTTGAAGGAGAGCCAACCGCTGCCGACAGCACCGACAGCCGCACCAAACATCATGGAACTCACCACCCATTCCTGAGTGTGCGGGGTAATTTGAAACTCGTCGGTGATGAACGGTAAAGCACCGGCAATAACACCGATATCCAGGCCAAAAAGTAATCCAGCCAGGGCTGCCAGAAAGCAGACAAAAAATGTCATGGCTTTGTTGGAACGCCCCGTTTTTTTATTGTCAGGCATGATGCCCTCCGGTTGGGTAGCTAGTTTTGTTGATGTTAAGGGTAGGTGAGTACGGGGTAAAAAAATGCGAATCACATCACATTAGTGTAATCGCTTACACTAGCATTTACGTGATTTATTAGTTAATTCATTGAAAGTTAACATTATTTATTGTGATTAAATAATGTCAGTCGCCTGGTTTTAAGACAATGATGAAAGGTAATGTAACAGTGATGCAAGTGTGCTGACTAAGAGATGTTAATTCAAGGTAGAGGGAAATATGGTGTGATGTAATCGCTTTCATTTTCATTTAAAACAATAGTGATCAGCGCGGTTTGGCGATGGATGTGGGAGGGGAGATAGGTATAAAAAAAGACCAGCGTGAGGCTGGTCTTCATAAGCGGCGTTAAGTCTGTTTTAAATTACTTCAGACCGGCAGCGTCGCGCAGCAACTGTGCTTTGTCGGTTTTTTCCCATGGGAAATGTTCGCGACCAAAGTGACCGTAAGCGGCGGTTTCTTTGTAAATCGGGTGCAGCAGATCCAGCATCTGAATCAGGCCATACGGGCGCAGATCGAAGAACTCACGCACCAGAAGGGTCAGCTGCTCTGAAGGCACTTTTTCAGTACCGAACGTTTCCACCATGATAGAGGTCGGTTCCGCCACGCCGATTGCGTAGGAAACCTGAATCTCGCAGCGGTCAGCCAGGCCTGCGGCAACGATGTTTTTCGCTACGTAACGGGCTGCATAGGCTGCGGAACGGTCAACTTTAGACGGATCTTTACCAGAGAATGCACCGCCGCCGTGACGCGCCATGCCGCCGTAGGTATCAACGATGATCTTACGACCGGTCAGACCGCAGTCGCCCATCGGGCCGCCGATAACGAAACGACCAGTTGGGTTGATGAAGAATTTGGTCGAAGCGGTCAGCCATTCGGTCGGCAGTACCGGCTTGATGATCTCTTCCATAACGGCTTCTTGCAGCGATTTCTGGTCGATATCTTCAGAGTGCTGAGTAGATAGAACAACAGCATCAATACCGACGATTTTGCCGTCGTCATACTGGAAGGTTACCTGGCTTTTTGCATCCGGACGCAGCCAGGATAAGGTGCCGTTTTTACGCACTTCAGCCTGACGCTGCACCAGACGGTGAGCATAGGTAATAGGTGCAGGCATCAGCACGTCGGTTTCGTTGGTTGCATAACCAAACATCAGGCCCTGGTCGCCTGCGCCCTGTTCCAGCGGATCGGCACGGTCAACACCCTGGTTGATGTCCGGAGACTGTTTACCAATCGCGCTCAGTACCGCACAAGAGTTGGCGTCAAAGCCCATGTCGGAATGCACATAGCCAATTTCGCGAACCGTGTTACGGGTGATCTCTTCGATATCAACCCATGCGCTGGTGGTGATCTCACCGCCAACTAAAACCATTCCGGTCTTGACGTAGGTTTCGCAGGCAACGCGTGCTTTCGGATCCTGTTCAAGGATTGCATCCAGCACGGCATCAGAGATTTGGTCAGCGATTTTGTCAGGATGCCCTTCTGATACGGACTCGGACGTAAAAAGGTGTTTTGCCATATTTAATTTCACCTAAGGAGAATTTGGTTAGCTCAAACTGTCGAGTGGAATAGCCATGTGTAGAAGATTCTACCATGAGTCTGCAGATGACGGACACTGGCAGTCTGAGTGTTAATCGGTATAGATGGATTAACATCTGGACGGCTATTTTAGGACAGTTCTTCGCCTGATTTCCAGCTTTTTTTGATTGAGGTCGCATTGTACTGAAAATGTAACTGGAAATTTTTCCTGACGGTGCTGGCAATGTGCATATTTATCTTTTGCATTTTCGTACTGTTGTCGGTATAAAACGCGGCGCGCGGCTCATATCCGTCATACTTCAAGTTGCATGTGCGTTGGCTCCTCGCTCGCCCCAGTCACTTACTCATGTAAGCTCCCTGGGACTCTCTGCGTTGCCGCCTTCCCACAACTCGAATTATTTAGGATAGACAAAAGCACACGACGTTTTCATCGTGTTGCCACTTCCAGCCGGGTTAACACTTTAGCTTTGGCTTGTGGGTTCGTTCCGTAAGGAGCAACCGTGGAGGTGATACGAGATAATGAACCGTTGTATTCTGCTGAATCTGTCGCACCGTCCTGGTGTACACATGTCCCCCGCAATCTGCATCTCTGCTTTGCATACCTGTCGATGTTATATACACAAAATCATTTATGCTGCGTCGAGGCGGCAAGTGAATGAGTCCCCTGAACGTACGAGTAGTACGTGACTGGGGCGAATGAGCGTAGCCAACAAAGAGGCTGCATGAAGGATGAAGTGTATACCCATCTCGGCGTATCTCAGGACTCAAGAGCCGGTAACGGTCACTAAGAACTGAACAAGGGCGCTCTTGGTAAACAAGAGTTTTCTCGTGGTTTCGCCGAACCGTCAGCATTAAGTTCGGTTACGTGTTTACATTGATATGAAAAAGAAACCGGTCGCACAGTCGGAGCGTCAGCACTATCTGCTGCAAATTCTGCCTGTATTTGGGTTGTTATCGCGTCTTCGGATTGCGATAGTAGTCAACTGTTTTACACTTGTTAATAAAATTTGAGGTTCGCTATGTCTGACGACATTTCTTTGGGTTCGCCTTCGTCAGCAGGCGAACACGGTGTACTACGCTCCATGCAGGAGGTTGCAATGAGTTCCCAGGAAGCCAGCAAGATGCTGCGTACTTACAATATTGCCTGGTGGGGTAATAACTACTATGACGTCAATGAACTGGGTCACATCAGCGTGTGCCCGGATCCGGACGTACCCGAAGCGCGCGTTGACCTTGCTGAGTTGGTGAAAGCCCGTGAAGCGCAGGGCCAGCGTCTGCCTGCATTGTTCTGCTTCCCGCAGATCCTGCAACACCGTCTGCGTTCGATTAACGCCGCGTTTAAACGCGCCCGTGAATCTTACGGCTACAACGGTGACTATTTCCTCGTTTACCCGATCAAGGTCAACCAGCACCGTCGCGTGATTGAATCGCTGATCCACTCCGGCGAACCGCTGGGGCTGGAAGCGGGTTCCAAAGCTGAACTGATGGCCGTTCTGGCCCATGCCGGAATGACCCGTAGCGTAATCGTGTGTAACGGTTATAAAGACCGCGAATATATCCGTCTGGCGCTGATTGGCGAGAAGATGGGCCATAAGGTCTATCTGGTCATCGAGAAGATGTCTGAAATCGCTATCGTGCTGGATGAAGCTGAACGCCTGAATGTTGTTCCGCGCCTCGGCGTGCGTGCGCGTCTGGCGTCGCAGGGTTCCGGCAAGTGGCAGTCCTCCGGCGGTGAAAAATCAAAATTCGGCCTGGCGGCAAACCAGGTGCTGCAGCTGGTAGAGATTCTGCGCGAGCGCGGCCGTCTGGACAGCATTCAGTTGCTGCACTTCCATCTCGGCTCACAGATGGCGAACATTCGTGATATCGCCACCGGGGTACGTGAATCGGCGCGTTTCTACGTTGAGCTGCACAAGCTTGGCGTCAACATCCAGTGCTTCGACGTGGGCGGTGGTCTGGGCGTGGATTACGAAGGTACTCGTTCGCAGTCTGACTGTTCCGTAAACTACGGCCTGAACGAATACGCCAACAACATCATCTGGGCTATTGGCGACGCCTGTGAAGAACACGGTCTGCCGCATCCGACGGTAATCACCGAATCTGGCCGCGCGGTTACCGCGCACCATACCGTGCTGGTATCTAACATTATCGGCGTTGAGCGTAGCGAACACACAGAAGCAACGCCTCCGGCTGACGATGCGCCGCGTGCTCTGCAAAGCATGTGGGAAACCTGGCAAGAAATGCATGAACCGGGAACCCGTCGTTCGCTGCGTGAATGGCTGCACGACAGCCAGATGGATCTGCACGATATTCATGTTGGTTACTCTTCAGGCACCTTTAGCCTGCAAGAGCGTGCGTGGGCTGAGCAGCTTTATCTGAACATGTGCCATGAAGTGCAGAAACAACTCGACCCGAGCAACCGCGCGCACCGTCCGATTATCGACGAGCTGCAGGAGCGTATGGCGGATAAGATTTACGTCAACTTCTCGCTGTTCCAGTCGATGCCGGATGCGTGGGGGATCGATCAGCTTTTCCCGGTAATGCCGCTGGAAGGACTGAACCAGGTACCTGAACGCCGTGCGGTGCTGTTGGATATCACCTGCGACTCTGATGGCGCGATCGATCACTACGTTGACGGTGATGGCATCGCGACCACGATGCCGATGCCGGAATACGACCCGGAGAACCCGCCGATGCTGGGCTTCTTTATGGTCGGCGCGTACCAGGAGATCCTCGGCAACATGCACAACCTGTTCGGTGATACCGAAGCGGTTGACGTGTTCGTCTTCCCTGACGGCAGCGTAGAAGTTGAGCTGTCCGACGAAGGGGATACCGTGGCGGATATGCTGCAGTACGTGCAGCTGGATCCGAACACCCTGCTGACGCAGTTCCGTGACCAGGTAAAGAACACCGATCTGGATACCGAGCTGCAGCAACAGTTCCTCGAAGAGTTTGAGGCCGGTCTGTACGGTTATACTTATCTGGAAGATGAGTAACGATAAATGCCCGCTGGCGCTGCGCTTACCGGGCCTACGAAAGTAGGCAGGATAAGGCGAAGCCGCCATCCGGCAGTCGGAATCCGCGGGGGCAGCATTTATGGCTCTCACTTGAATCCGTACAAAATAACGGCGATAATTTGCCGTAAATATGCAGTTACCAAATCAATCCCTTCCTCGTCGGGCTTAACGACGCGGAGGGGATTTTTTTTCATCGATTTTTAAAGAGGTCAGTACATGAGCACCTTAGGTCATCAATACGACAACTCCCTGGTTTCTAACGCCTTTGGTTTTTTACGTCTGCCGATGAACTTCATGCCATACGACAGCGACGCCGATTGGGTGATCACCGGCGTACCGTTTGATATGGCAACGTCTGGCCGCGCGGGCGGTCGTCATGGTCCGGCGGCAATCCGTCAGGTTTCCACTAACCTGGCGTGGGAGCACAACCGCTTCCCGTGGAACTTCGATATGCGCGAACGCCTGAACGTGGTGGACTGTGGCGATCTGGTTTACGCGTTCGGTGATGCCCGTGAAATGAGTGAAAAACTGCAGGCGCATGCTGAGAAGCTGCTTTCTGCCGGCAAGCGCATGCTCTCCTTTGGCGGCGACCACTTCGTCACGCTGCCGCTGCTGCGCGCGCACGCTAAACACTTTGGTAAAATGGCGCTGGTGCACTTTGATGCCCACACCGACACCTACGCGAACGGCTGCGAATTCGACCACGGCACTATGTTCTACACGGCGCCGAACGAAGGGCTGATCGATCCGAATCACTCTGTGCAGATTGGTATTCGTACCGAATTCGATAAAGACAACGGCTTTACCGTGCTGGATGCCTGCCAGGTGAACGATCGCAGCGTAGATGACATCATCGCCCAGGTTAAGCAGATTGTCGGTGATATGCCGGTGTATCTGACCTTTGATATCGACTGCCTGGATCCAGCGTTTGCGCCGGGTACCGGTACGCCAGTAATTGGCGGTCTGACTTCCGATCGCGCGATCAAGCTGGTACGTGGTCTGAAAGATCTGAACATCGTCGGGATGGATGTTGTTGAAGTGGCTCCGGCTTACGATCAGTCAGAGATCACCGCTTTGGCAGCGGCTACGCTGGCTCTGGAAATGCTGTACATTCAGGCGGCGAAGAAAGGCGAATAAGTTGTTTTGCCGGATGGCGCTAACGCTTATACGGCCTACAGCTGGTTGATGCTTGTAGGCCGGATAAGGCGTTCATGCCGCCATCCGGCACGATTAACGGTTATTTGATCCCGTCTGCGCTCATGCGATCGCGAATATGTTGCGCACGTTCTGCGGATGCCGGGTGATCGTCAAACATTGAGCTTTGACGTCCAGCTTCCAGTTTGGCCAGTTTCTCAAAGCTGGTGGCTAAACCTGCCGGATTGATCCCACGTTTGCGCAACAAATCATACGAGTAATCATCCGCCTCGGATTCCTGACGCTGAGAGAACTGCGAGTTCACCAGTTTCTCGCCAAGATCGCCCAATTGCGACTGCGACAGGCTGCCGACAATGCCGCCTGCGGAGGCCGCCGCTGCACGTACGGCGTTGGTACCCAGCGCAACCTGCATACCTTTTTTCACGTGACCCAGCGCGACGTGGCCCATTTCATGGCCGATCACCGCTTCGACTTCGTTGTCAGTCATCATATCCATCAGGCCGCTGTACACACGGATACAGCCGTTTGCCATGGCAAAGGCATTCACATCTTTCGCCATATAGACTTTGTAGTTCACTGGCTGGCCGTTAATGTTATCGCCAAGTGCGGCGGCGATTTTGCCAAGACGCGTTGCGTACTCGCTGCTGGCCGGGGCGATAGTAGCCTTGCTGTCCATATCTTTACAGGCCTGATCGCTCAGCGTTTTTACCTGAGCATCGCTCAGACTGTAGGCCTGAAAAGCCTCCGCGCCAGAAGAAAGCAGTCCGTTGGAGTCCATGTTCTGGCAGCCGGTCAATGCCGCAGCCATGCTCGTAGCAAGCAGTAAAGCGCGAATTTTCATTTTTTCTCTTCCGCACAAAGTCAGGATTATTCTAAAAATTACGTCGTTTGCAGGTGAACCGACGCTCGGCCTAAGTATAAAGAAAAGAACAATACGCGGGCGAGAAGATTGCGCAACTTGCGCGCATGATCCAGAGATTTCTGAAGCGGTAAAAGGATGCTCCATGTACATGACACGCGGCTTGGGTTACATTGTTGGCACTTTTTTCCGGCGTAGCCCAAAACGCGCTGTCGTCAAGTCGTTTAGGGCGTGGCCTTCATTATCCGATCTGGAGTCAAAATGTCCTCACGTAAAGAGCTTGCCAATGCTATTCGTGCGCTGAGCATGGACGCAGTACAGAAAGCCAAATCCGGTCACCCGGGTGCCCCGATGGGTATGGCTGACATTGCCGAAGTCCTGTGGCGTGATTTCCTGAACCACAACCCGACTAACCCGTCCTGGGCTGACCGCGACCGCTTCGTGCTGTCCAACGGTCACGGATCCATGCTGATTTATAGCTTGCTGCACCTCACCGGCTATGATCTGCCTATGTCCGAGCTGCAGAACTTCCGTCAGCTGCACTCCAAAACTCCGGGTCACCCGGAAGTGGGTTACACCGCGGGTGTTGAAACCACTACGGGTCCTTTGGGTCAGGGCATTGCGAATGCAGTGGGTATGGCTATCGCTGAAAAAACGCTGGCGGCGCAGTTTAACCGTCCAGGTCACGACATCGTTGACCACTTCACCTACGCTTTCATGGGTGACGGCTGCATGATGGAAGGTATCTCTCACGAGGTATGTTCCCTGGCTGGTACGCTGAAGCTGGGCAAACTGGTTGCGTTCTACGATGACAACGGCATCTCTATCGATGGCCACGTTGAAGGCTGGTTCACCGATGACACCGCGAAGCGTTTTGAAGCTTACGGCTGGCACGTGGTTCGTGGCGTTGATGGCCACGATGCTGACGCGATTAAGCGTGCAGTTGAAGAAGCACGCGCAGTGACCGACAAACCGTCCCTGCTGATGTGCAAAACCATCATCGGTTTCGGTTCTCCGAACAAAGCGGGTACTCACGACTCTCACGGTGCACCGCTGGGCGATGCAGAAATCGCACTGACCCGTGAACAGCTGGGCTGGAAATACGCGCCGTTCGAAATCCCGTCTGAAATCTACGCGCAGTGGGATGCGAAAGAAGCCGGTCAGGCAAAAGAAGCTGCATGGAACGAGAAGTTCGCTGCTTATGCGAAAGCCTTCCCACAGGAAGCTGCTGAATTCACCCGTCGTATGAAAGGTGAAATGCCGTCTGACTTCGACGCAAAAGCGAACGAGTTCATTGCTAAGCTGCAGGCTAATCCGGCGAAAATCGCCAGCCGTAAAGCTTCTCAGAACGCGATTGAAGCCTTCGGTCCTCTGCTGCCTGAATTCCTCGGCGGCTCCGCTGATCTGGCACCGTCTAACCTGACGCTGTGGTCTGGTTCGAAAGCAATTAACGAAGATACTGCCGGTAACTACATCCATTACGGTGTGCGCGAATTCGGTATGACCGCTATCGCGAACGGTATCTCCCTGCACGGTGGTTTCCTGCCGTACACCTCCACCTTCCTGATGTTCGTGGAATATGCCCGTAACGCGGTGCGTATGGCTGCGCTGATGAAACAGCGTCAGGTAATGGTCTACACCCACGACTCCATCGGTCTGGGCGAAGACGGCCCGACTCACCAGCCGGTAGAGCAGGTTGCTTCTCTGCGTGTGACCCCGAACATGAGCACATGGCGTCCGTGTGACCAGGTTGAATCCGCCGTTGCGTGGAAATATGGCGTTGAGCGTCAGGATGGCCCGACCGCGCTGATCCTCTCCCGCCAGAACCTGGCACAGCAGGAGCGTACCGAAGAGCAGCTGGCAAACATCGCTCGCGGTGGTTACGTGCTGAAAGACTGCGACGGTCAACCGGAACTGATCTTCATCGCTACCGGTTCTGAAGTTGAGCTGGCTGTGGCTGCGTGGGACAAACTGACTGCCGAAGGCGTGAAGGCGCGCGTGGTTTCCATGCCGTCTACCGACGCGTTCGACAAGCAGGATGCCGCTTACCGCGAATCCGTGCTGCCGAAAGCAGTCTCTGCTCGTGTGGCAATTGAAGCGGGTATAGCCGACTACTGGTTCAAATACGTGGGCCTGAATGGCGCTATCGTCGGTATGACCACCTTCGGTGAGTCTGCTCCGGCAGAGCTGCTGTTTGAAGAGTTCGGCTTCACCGTAGACAACGTTGTCGCGAAAGCAAAAGAACTGCTGTAATTTCGGTTACAGGTGAAAACGGGTCGCTCAGGCGGCCCGTTTTTTTTGCTTTTCAGGAACGCGCCGCGCGTTGCGCAATCGCATGGCGCAGTCTGCTATCCAGATCGCCTGCGGCCATCGTTGAGGAGTTCCGGGACTCGCACCTTGCGCTGGTGATTAGATGTTGGTTAGGGGGCTTTCTGATTTAAATCAGGGTGTGTAACACGACAACGAAATAATTTTGTTACGGTTATTCGTCATTCTGGAATATGGAATAAATTAAGCGTTGAAGGGCGTTGAAATGTGACGCAAGTCAGATAATTGTGTTCTGTTGCTGGACAATCATTCCTTTTATTCCGCGTTTCGCTTATTCTAGCTGAAGCGTTTCAGTCGATTAAATGTTCGACAATTAACCAATTAGTCGCAGTTTGCGACAGGTAAGGTTTCCCTGAGCGATTTGCTGCATTACTCTGTCTGCCACATCGTTTCTGAGAAATCCTTGCAGGAGACCTATGACCGTACGCGTAGCGATTAATGGTTTCGGTCGCATCGGACGCAACGTGGTTCGTGCTTTGTATGAATCCGGGCGTCGGGCGGAAATCACCGTGGTGGCAATCAACGAACTTGCGGATGCTGCAGGCATGGCGCATTTGTTGAAATATGACACCAGCCATGGACGTTTTGCCTGGGATGTTCGTCAGGAACGTGACCAGCTCATCGTTGGCGATGACGCGATCCGCATTCTGCATGAGCGAACACTCGATGCGCTTCCATGGCGCGAACTGGGTGTCGACATCGTGCTGGATTGTACGGGGGTCTTCGGCAATCGCGAACACGGCGAGGCGCATATTGCCGCTGGTGCAAAAAAAGTGCTCTTTTCACATCCTGGTAGTCACGACATCGACGCAACCGTAGTGTATGGCGTTAATCAGGATCAGCTGCGCGCTGAGCACCGGATCGTTTCCAACGCTTCCTGCACCACAAATTGCATAATACCCGTCATTAAATTGCTGGATGATGCTTACGGCATTGAGTCTGGTACCGTCACCACGATCCACTCCGCGATGCACGATCAGCAGGTTATTGATGCTTATCATCCTGACCTGCGTCGCACGCGAGCGGCCAGCCAGTCGATTATTCCGGTTGATACCAAACTGGCTGCGGGCATCACGCGAATTTTCCCGCAGTTTAACGATCGTTTTGAAGCGATAGCGGTGCGTGTACCGACCATAAATGTGACGGCGATCGACTTAAGCGTGACGGTGAAAAAACCAGTAAAAGCCAGTGAAGTCAACCAGTTGCTGCAAAAAGCAGCACAAGGTGCATTTCATGGTATAGTTGACTATACGGAATTACCGTTGGTCTCTGTAGATTTTAACCACGACCCGCACAGCGCCATCGTTGATGGTACGCAAACGCGTGTGAGTGGCGCTCACCTGATCAAAACGCTGGTCTGGTGTGATAATGAATGGGGCTTTGCTAACCGTATGCTCGACACTACGTTAGCGATGGCTGCTATTGGTTTCAGGCTCGACGCTTGAGCGTCGACAAAACTTTATGAATCAACGAGAGGATTCACCATGTCTGTAATTAAGATGACCGATCTGGATCTGGCTGGTAAACGCGTTTTTATCCGTGCGGACCTGAACGTACCAGTTAAAGAAGGGAAAGTAACCAGCGATGCGCGTATCCGTGCTTCACTGCCAACCATCGAACTGGCCCTGAAACAGGGTGCAAAAGTGATGGTAACTTCCCACCTGGGTCGTCCTACCGAAGGCGAGTACAACGAAGAATTCTCTCTGCTTCCGGTTGTTAACTACCTGAAAGACAAACTGTCTGCTCCGGTTCGCCTGGTAAAAGATTACCTGGACGGCGTTGAAGTCGCTGCCGGTGAACTGGTGGTTCTGGAAAACGTTCGCTTCAACAAAGGCGAGAAGAAAGACGACGAAGCACTGTCCAAAAAATATGCTGCACTGTGCGACGTATTCGTAATGGACGCTTTCGGTACAGCTCACCGTGCACAGGCTTCTACTCACGGTATCGGTAAATTCGCTGATGTAGCTTGCGCAGGTCCGTTGCTTGCTGCTGAGCTGGATGCTCTGGGTAAAGCACTGAAAGAACCTGCTCGTCCGATGGTTGCTATCGTTGGTGGTTCTAAAGTTTCTACCAAACTGACCGTTCTGGATTCTCTGTCAAAAATCGCTGACCAGCTGATCGTTGGCGGTGGTATCGCGAACACCTTCGTTGCCGCTCAAGGCCACAACGTGGGTAAATCCCTGTACGAAGCTGACCTGGTTGAAGAAGCTAAGCGTCTGCTGACCACTTGCGACATCCCGGTCCCAACCGACGTTCGCGTAGCGACTGAATTCTCTGAAACTGCACCGGCTACTCTGAAGTCCGTTAGCGATGTGAAAGAAGACGAGCAGATCCTGGACATCGGCGACGCTTCTGCACAGCAGCTGGCTGACATCCTGAAAAATGCGAAAACCATTCTGTGGAATGGCCCGGTTGGCGTGTTCGAATTCCCGAACTTCCGCAAAGGTACTGAAATCGTTGCTAACGCTATCGCAGACAGCGAAGCATTCTCTATTGCAGGCGGCGGTGACACCCTGGCAGCAATCGACCTGTTCGGCATTGCTGACAAAATCTCCTACATCTCAACTGGCGGCGGCGCATTCCTCGAATTCGTGGAAGGCAAAGTACTGCCAGCAGTAGCGATGCTCGAAGAGCGCGCTAAAAAGTAAGAATTTAATGGGCAGGGAAACCTGCCCAATTATTAGCGTGCTATAGAGCGCGCGCCCTTTCCAAGGCCGAAGATACAGGACCCGCAACATGTCTAAAATTTTTGATTTCGTAAAACCAGGCGTAATCACTGGTGATGACGTACAGAAAGTTTTCCAGGTAGCTAAAGAAAACAATTTTGCTCTGCCAGCAGTTAACTGCGTTGGTACCGACTCCATCAACGCCGTTCTGGAAACCGCTGCAAAAGTTAAAGCGCCGGTAATCGTACAGTTCTCCAACGGTGGTGCTTCTTTCATCGCGGGTAAAGGCGTGAAGTCCGACGTTCCTCAGGGCGCTGCAATCCTGGGTGCTATCTCTGGCGCGCATCACGTTCACCAGATGGCTGAACACTACGGTGTTCCGGTTATTCTGCACACTGACCACTGCGCGAAGAAACTGCTGCCGTGGATCGACGGTCTGCTGGACGCGGGTGAAAAACACTTCGCAGCAACCGGTAAACCGCTGTTCTCTTCTCACATGATCGACCTGTCTGAAGAGTCTCTGGAAGAGAACATCGAAATCTGCTCCAAATACCTGGCGCGCATGTCCAAAATGGGCATGACCCTGGAAATCGAACTGGGTTGCACCGGTGGCGAAGAAGACGGCGTGGACAACAGCCACATGGACGCTTCTGCACTGTACACCCAGCCGGAAGACGTTGATTACGCATACACCGAGCTGAGCAAAATCAGCCCGCGTTTCACCATCGCCGCTTCCTTCGGTAACGTACACGGCGTTTACAAGCCGGGTAACGTCGTTCTGACCCCGACCATCCTGCGCGACTCTCAGGACTATGTTTCTAAGAAACATAACCTGCCGCACAACAGCCTGAACTTCGTCTTCCACGGCGGTTCCGGTTCTACTGCTCAGGAAATCAAAGACTCCGTAAGCTACGGCGTAGTGAAAATGAACATCGACACCGATACCCAATGGGCTACCTGGGAAGGCGTTCTGAACTACTACAAAGCGAACGAAGCTTACCTGCAGGGTCAGTTGGGCAACCCGAAAGGCGAAGATCAGCCGAACAAGAAATACTACGATCCGCGCGTATGGCTGCGTGCTGGTCAGGCAACCATGATCACCCGTCTGGAACAGGCTTTCAAAGAACTGAACGCGGTTGACGTTCTGTAATTTACGCCGTTCTACGTGACATGAGGCCCGCAAATGCGGGCCTTTTTTATTGCCATTTCAATATGCTGGTGGCAGAGAATTCTGTGATCTGTTTGGCAAAATCCAGGTTTATTGTTTACCCTTGTCAGGTTGCCAGTCCCGTCAGGGCGGCTTTATTTCTCCCGTTTGGGTAAGCAAAAAAGGAATAGTGAATGGAAGATTTGAATGTTGTCGACAGCATAAATGGTGCGGGCACCTGGCTGGTCCGCAATCAGGAGCTGCTGTTAAGCTATGCCGTCAACATCGTTGCGGCCATCGCCATTGTCATTATCGGTATGATTGTGGCACGCATCGTGTCAAACACCGTTAACCGCCTGATGGTGGCACGTAAAATTGATGCAACCGTTGCTGACTTCCTCTCCGCACTGGTGCGCTACGGTATTATCGCGTTCACGCTGATTGCCGCTCTGGGCCGCGTTGGGGTACAAACCGCTTCTGTGATTGCCGTTCTTGGTGCCGCAGGTTTAGCCGTTGGTCTGGCACTGCAAGGTTCACTGTCCAACCTCGCAGCTGGCGTACTGTTGGTGATGTTCCGTCCGTTCCGTGCGGGTGAATATGTAGACCTCGGCGGCGTAGCAGGAACCGTGCTCAACGTGCAGATTTTCTCCACCACTATGCGTACCGTAGACGGTAAGATTGTGGTGATCCCAAACGGTAAAATCATTGCCGGGAACATCATTAACTTCTCTCGTGAGCCGGTTCGTCGTAACGAATTTATCATCGGCGTGGCCTACGACTCCGATATCGATCAGGTGAAAAAAATCCTCACCGATATCATTCAGTCTGACGAGCGTATCCTTAAAGATCGTGAAATGACGGTGCGCCTGAATGAACTGGGTGCTTCCTCGATTAATTTCGTCGTACGCGTCTGGAGCAACAGCAGCGATCTGCAAAGCGTCTACTGGGACGTACTGGAGCGTATTAAACGCGAGTTTGACGCCAACGGTATCAGTTTCCCGTACCCGCAGATGGATGTGAACTTCAAGCGTGTGAAAGAGCGCGCGGCAGAGTAATTGCGTGCCCGGAGGCGCTTTCGCTTACCGGGCCGACAAAAGCTGTAGGCCGGACAAGGCGTCAGCCGTTATCCGGCATTTTCCCTCCGGTATTAATTCCTCTTATCCCTGATTAAAATTATCCATTTCCGCTAATGTTTTCCCCGCGCTATAGTCTGCTCCTGAGAGAAACAGTTCGGGATGATTAACGTGTTATCGTATTATTTTCAAGGGCTTGTACTAGGTGCAGCTATGATACTTCCGCTCGGTCCGCAAAACGCCTTCGTGATGAATCAGGGGATTCGTCGCCAGTATCACATCATGATTGCTTTACTCTGCGCTATCAGCGATTTAGTGCTGATTTGCGCGGGGATCTTTGGCGGTAGCGCCTTGCTGATGCAGTCGCCGTGGCTAATGGCGCTGGTCACCTGGGGTGGGGTGGCGTTTTTACTCTGGTACGGTTTCGGGGCGTTAAAAACGGCGATGAGCAGTAACCTGGAACTGGCCAGCGCCGAGGTGATGAAGCAGGGCCGTTGGAAAATCATCGCTACCATGCTGGCGGTGACTTGGCTCAACCCTCATGTTTACCTGGATACCTTTGTGGTGCTGGGGAGTCTGGGAGGGCAACTGGACGTTGAGCCGAAGCGCTGGTTTGCGCTGGGTACCGTCAGCGCTTCGTTTCTGTGGTTCTTCGGCCTGGCATTGCTGGCGGCCTGGCTCGCTCCGCGTCTGCGCACTGCTAAAGCACAGCGCATCATCAATACCCTGGTAGGATTGGTGATGTGGTTTATCGCTTTTCAGTTGGCAAAAGAAGGTGTTGCGCACGTTCATGCGTTGTTCAACTAAGTGTTGTCTGATGGACAACGCAGCAAGATCGGCTAAGCTTGCCTGCATGTGCCCTGAGTTTTGGGGTAATTAATGAAACATGGAGGAACGACCGTGAAGTTCAAAATAATGGCCCTGGCGGCATTAGTCGGATTCAGCGCACTATCGGTACAGGCAAATGAGTTGCCAAATGGACCGCACATCGTGACTTCCGGAACGGCAAGCGTGGATGCGACACCAGACATCGCTACTCTGGCGATTGAAGTGAACGTTGCTGCAAAGGATGCGGCTTCAGCGAAGAAGCAGGCTGATGAGCGCGTGGCGCAATATCTGTCCTTCCTTGAACAGAACCAGATAGCGAAGAAAGATATTAGCGCTGCAAACCTGCGCACCCAGCCGGACTACGACTACCAGAATGGTAAAAGTGTCCTCAAAGGCTATCGTGCGGTACGTACCGTTGAGGTCACGCTGCGTCAGCTGGACAAACTCAACGCGCTGCTCGATGGTGCACTGAAGGCCGGTCTGAATGAGATCCGTTCGGTATCGCTTGGCGTTGCCCAGCCAGATACTTACAAAGACAAAGCACGTAAAGCGGCAATTGATGATGCTATTCATCAGGCTGAGCAGTTGGCTGCGGGCTTTAACAGCAAACTGGGGCCCGTATACAGCGTGCGCTACCACGTTTCCAATTATCAACCGAGCCCGATGGTACGGATGATGAAAGCAGACGCGGCGCCTGCGACATCCGCTCAGGAAACCTACGAACAGCCGGTAATTCAGTTTGACGATCAGGTTGATGTGGTCTTCCAGATAGAGCCGACGGCGGGGCAACCAGCAGCAACGCCAGCCAAAACCCAGTAATCATTGCAGACCCGGCTTTCCAGCCGGGTTTTTTCTGTGAGCAACTGTAAAAATGAGACCCCACATCCAGTCTTTTTTTTCGCCGTAATGAGGATAGGCCATAGCGATTTTTAAGGGGACGCTATGGATATTTTTATCTCGAAAAAGATGCGTAATTTCATTCTGCTGGCGCAAACCAATAACATCGCCAGAGCGGCAGAAAAAATACATATGACCGCATCGCCTTTCGGTAAAAGCATTGCCGCACTGGAAGATCAAATCGGCTATACGCTGTTTACCCGCAAAGATAACAACATCAGCCTGAATAAAGCCGGACAAGAGCTGTATCAGAAGCTGTTTCCCGTTTATCAGCGCCTCTCTGCCATTGATAACGAAATCCATAACGCCTCTCGCCGCTCGCGGGAAATCGTTATCGGTATCGACAATACCTACCCAACGATTATTTTTGACCAGTTGATTAGCCTTGGTGACAAGTATGACGGTGTGACAGCTCAGGCCGTTGAATTCAGCGAGAATGGGGTGATTGATAACCTGTTCGATCGCAAACTGGATTTTATTATCTCGCCGCAACACGTTTCTCCCCGCGTACAGGAACTGGAGAATCTGGCGATTAGCGAGCTGCCTCCTCTGCGTTTGGGTTTTCTCGTTTCCCGGCGCTACGAAGAAAAACAGCCACAGGATCTGCTGCGCGAGCTGCCCTGGCTGCAAATGCGCTTCCAGAATCGCGCCAACTTTGAAGCGATGCTGGATGCATACATGCGGCCCTGCGGGATCAACCCGACGATTATCTACCGTCCGTACAGCTTTATGGCCAAAATTAGCGCCGTGGAGCGCGGACAGTTTTTGACGGTGATCCCTCATTTCGCCTGGCGGCTGGTGAACCCGTCGACGCTAAAGTATTTCGATGCACCCGGAAGTCCCATGTATATGCAGGAGTTTCTCTATTCGCTGAAAAATCATCGCTATACCGCCACCATGCTCCAGCATATTGCTGAAGATCGTGACGGTAGTGCAAATTAACCGAGCATCGATCCTGTTTCGAGAAGGTTGCGATGCAGATCGAACGCATGGCTGAGATCGTGATGGATATGTCCGCCGGGCGCTTTCTCCAGATAGCGGTGCAGGTAATCCCGGTAAAGAGGGTGTGCACAGTTATCGATAATCGTGTGCGCCCGCTGCATTGGAGATAACCCACGCAGATCGGCAATCCCTTGTTCGGTCACGATCACTTTAACGCTATGTTCGCTGTGGTCGACATGGCTGCACATCGGCACGATGGTGGAGATTTTCCCGCCTTTGGCAATCGACGGTGCCATAAAGATAGACAGGTAGGCGTTGCGCTCGAAATCCCCGCTGCCGCCAATGCCGTTCATCAGGTTCACACCCGCAACATGTGTGGAATTGGCATGGCCGTAGATATCAAACTCCAGACCGACGTTGAGCGCAATAACCCCCAGCCGTCGAATGATTTCCGGGTTATTGGAGATCTCCTGCGGACGCAGCACTATCCGGCTGGCGAAGAAGTCCATGTTGTCGTAAATCTTTTGTAGCGACGGGGCTGATATGGTCAGGCTGGAGGCGCTGGCTCCGGTTATCTTGCCCGTTTCAAGCAGATGCACCACCGATTCTTGCAACACCTCCGAATACATCATAAAAGGCGGAATATCCGGGTTTTCCCCCAGCCGCGCCATCACCGCGTTGTTGATATTGCCCACGCCGCTTTGTAAGGGCAGAAATTCCGCTGGAATGCGTTTGTGCGCCATTTCTGCCAGCAGGAAAGTGACTACGTTATCGGCAATTTGCTGGCTGACCGGATTGGTTTTATCCACCGCATTTCCGGCATCGGGCAGCTCGGTATCCACCACCGCAACCACTTTCTTCGGGTCTATCTGTACGCACTGGCTGCCCACGCGATCCATGGTATGAAATATGGGCACACTGTTACGCCGCGGTGGCGCACCGGGTATTACGATGTCGGCAAACTCCGCCACGCGCGGATTATGGTAATGATTTAGCTCGATAATCACCTTTTTCGCCCGCAGCAGCCAGGTGGGTGCATTGCCAATACCGCTGGAAAGCCAAATCCGGCCATCTGGCGCGATGGCGGAGGCTTCAATGACGGCAACATCGATCTCACCAAAAAAGCCGTAATTAACCATTTGCGCCACTTCGCTCAAATGGAGATCGACAAACCTCACCTGGCCCTGATTAATTTTCTCGCGCAGGCCCGATGATGTTTGATAAGGCGCACGCCAGGAAACGGCATCCGCCGCGGATAGTACATCATCAGCGGCGGCGCCAATTGATGCTCCGGTCAGCAGGCGGATCTGAAAAGGCTGTCCGTTCTGATGCTGCTCGCAGGCGCGTTGGGCAATTGCGGTGGGTAACGCTTTTGGCGAACCCGCGGGGGTAAAGCCGCTAAACGCCACCATATCATCGTGCTGGATAATTTCTGCCGCCTGTTCGGCGCTCATCCGTTTCATGGCCGTCTCCTTCCTCGGACGTGATTAATGGCCAACAAAGTTTGGTTTACGTTTTTCCATAAACGCGTTCATCCCTTCCTGATAATCCTCGCTGTCGTACACCGCGCGGCGCATGCCCTGAATACGCTCGAATTCGTCTGAGTTCATGGTGTGTGCTTCACCCAGCACGCGCAGTTCTTCTTTGATGACGGCGATGGCCAGCGGCGCTTTTTCCGAGATGTGGTGTGCCATTTGCAGAGTGAAATCTTCCAGTTCCTCGACTGGCACGACATGGTTAAGGATCCCGACCGCCATGGCGCGTTGAGCGGTAATGGGCGAAGCGGTAAAAATCAGCTCTTTAACGATGTGAAAACCAGCGTCGCGGGTCAGGTTGTGGATGCCCACCAGGTTATACGGTACGCCGAGGTTGACCGGGGTCATTGAGAAGGTGGACGTTTCAGCGGCGATGATGAGATCGGAACTCATGATCATTTCAAACGCGCCGCCCCAGACGCTGCCTTCGACCATGGAGATCACCGGTTTCGGATATTTTTGGATCATACGGGTTATCTGACGCAGCGGATCGTCATAGGAGAGCGGATCGCGACGTCCGGTGGGGAGTTCATGAATATCATGCCCGGCAGAAAATACTTTGGCCCCGCTCGGGGCGCGCAGAATGATGCAGCGAATGTCCGCACGATTGAGATCGCTCAGCGCCTGCATCAGATCGTCAATAAACACTTTACTCAGGGCATTGAGCTTGCGGGCGTAATTGAACTCAATAACCGCGACTTTCTGGATGATGACCACGTTGACGTATTGATAAGACATAATGTTCTCTTTATTGAAAGTAATGATGCTGGATAAATTCGCTGATGTGTCGCAGGCCGGTGCGCGGCGAAAGATCATTGTTTTTGACGGCCTGTAGCGTCTGCTGGAAATAGCGGTCGAAATCAGTGCGGGCAAACAACAGATGCAGGGCTTCTTCTTCAGCCTGCTGGTGTAACCAGTCCACCGCCTGTTGCTGGCGAACTTTTTCCAGTCGACCGCTGGTGGTCAGGCACGTTTTAAAGTCGGTTATCGCCTGCCAGACCTCCCCAATGCCGCGTTTTTCCAGGGCGCTACAGGTTAATACCCGCGGCTGCCACTCGTCATATTTGCGGCGCAGAATATGCAGGGCGGATTCGTACATATGGCGGGCGATGGCCACGCTGGTATGGTTATCACCGTCGTCCTTATTGATGACGACCAGATCCGCCATTTCCATCAGGCCTTTTTTGATGCCCTGTAAATCGTCGCCACCGCCAGCGATTTGCAGTGAGATAAAGCAATCTACCATGCCTGCGACTTCGGTTTCTGACTGCCCAACGCCGACGGTTTCTACAATCACCACGTCAAAGCCCGCCGCTTCGCACAGTAGTATTAATTCGCGGGCGCGCTGGCTGGCACCGCCTAAATGGCCACTGGAAGGGACCGGGCGAATAAACGCAGATTCGGCGCGGGCCAGCTCCGTCATGCGGGTTTTATCGCCAAGAATGCTGCCGCCGCTGACCGGGCTGCTGGGATCGACGGCGATCACCGCTACCCGTAATCCGTGGCGGATAAGCAGCATGCCGAATGCTTCCAGGAAAGTGCTTTTGCCCGCGCCCGGCGTACCGGTGATCCCTAAGCGCAGGGCGTTACCGGTGAACGGCATAATCGCGTCCAGCAATTGCGTACTCAGCGGCTGGTGGCGCGGGTGGTTGCTTTCGACCAGCGTCATTGCCTGGGCGAGCGTAGCCCGTTCACCGAGTCGCAAGCGGCGGACAGTATCCTCAAGCGTGGCGGCGTTAATCATGATGCTGACTGATACGGGTTAACACATCGCGGACGCTGTCGAGCATTGGTGTGCCGGGGCCATAAATGGCTGCCACGCCATGTTCGTGCAGGAAAGCGTAATCCTGCGGCGGAATAACACCTCCTGCTACCACGCAGATATCTTCACGCCCCCATTTTTTGAGTGCGGTAACCAGTTCCGGGATCAGCGTTTTATGGCCGGCGGCCAGCGATGAGGCACCAACTACATGCACATCGTTTTCTACTGCCAGGCGGGCGATCTCTTCCGGTGTGGAGAACATCGGGCTGAGATCGACATCAAAACCGAGATCGGAGTAGGCGCTGGCGATCACCTTCGCGCCGCGATCGTGGCCGTCCTGACCCATCTTGGCGATCAGAATACGCGGGCGGCGGCCATTTTCCGCGAGGAACTGTTCGGTTTGCGCAACGATGGCATCGAACTCATCGGCGGATTTGTCTGACTGATGATAGCTTTGCGCAATCACTCCGGTGACACACTGGCTGGGAACCAGATAGCGATCAAAAGCGACTTCCAGCGCGTCGGAGATTTCACCGAGCGTGGCGCGAACGCGGGCGGCGTTGATGGCGGCGGCCAGCAGGTTTTCATTATGCTGTGCGGCGTGGGTCAGTGCAGTGAGTGCGGCCTTGACGGCATCGTTGTCGCGGGTGGTGCGGATATGTTTCAGCGAGGCAATCTGCTCGTTGCGCACCTTCACGTTGTCGATCTCCAGTACCGACGTTTCATCTTCTTTATCCAGCTTGTACTTGTTGACGCCGACGATGACGCGTTTGCCCTGGTCGATCAGCGACTGCTCGCGCGCGGAAGCTTCTTCGATCATCCGTTTAGGGAGCCCGGCTTCGATCGCTTTCGCCATGCCGCCTGCCTCATCAATCTGTTTGATGATCGTGCGTGCCTGCTTCACGATTTGATCGGTGAGTGACTCGACGTAATACGATCCGGCCAGCGGATCAACGGTACGGCAGATCTCTGATTCTTCCTGAATGATGATTTGCGTATTACGCGCAATACGGGCGGAGAAATCGGTGGGCAGACCGAGCGCTTCATCAAAGGCATTGGTATGCAGCGACTGGGTGCCGCCAAGCGTAGCGCCGAGTGCTTCAATAGTGGTTCGTACCACGTTGTTATATGGATCCTGCTCGGTCAGGCTCCAGCCCGACGTCTGGCAGTGGGTACGCAGAGCGAGAGATTTTGGGTTGGTCGCGCCAAAACCGCTGACCGCTTCGCTCCACAGATACCGTGCTGCGCGCAGCATGGCGACGTTCATAAACAGATCCATGCCGATGCCGAAGAAGAACGACAGGCGCGGGGCGAAGTCATCAATTTTCAGTCCGGCGGAGAGTGCGGCTTTGATGTATTCAATGCCGTCTGCCAGCGTAAACGCTACCTGCTGCACGCAGTTCGCTCCGGCTTCACCCATGTGATAGCCGCTGATACTGATGGTGTTAAAGCGTGGCATGTTGCCGGAGCACCAGGCGATGATGTCGGCGATAATGCGCATGGACGGTTTTGGTGGATAAATGTAGGTGTTGCGGCACAGGTACTCTTTCAGAATATCGTTCTGAATGGTCCCGGTGAGTTGTTCCGGCGCTACGCCTTGTTCTTCTGCCGCGACGATATAAAACGCCAGCACTGGCAGCACCGCGCCGTTCATGGTCATCGATACCGACATCTTATCCAGCGGGATCTGGTCGAACAGTACCTTCATATCTTCGACGGTATCGATCGCCACGCCCGCTTTGCCGACGTCACCTGATACGCGCGGGTTGTCAGAGTCATAGCCACGATGAGTGGCAAGGTCAAAGGCGACGGAAAGCCCTTTTTGCCCGGCGGCGAGGTTACGGCGGTAGAAGGCGTTGGACTCTTTGGCGGTAGAGAAACCGGCGTACTGACGAATGGTCCACGGCTGCGCGGTATACATGGTGGCGCGCGGGCCACGCACGTAAGGCGGCAGGCCGGGCAGGGTGCCCGTGACTTCCAGATTATCAAGGTCCGCTTCGGTATACAGCGGCTTGATGGCAATCCCTTCCGCCGTCTGTCTTTCCAGCGATTCGACGGTTTTTTCCCGTCGACTCAGTTCTTTATTGGCGAGTGTTTGCCACTCCTGCACGTTTGCCATTTTTTGCTCCGTATTACGCAATAAGTTGAATCTTTGCGAATACGGTGTGCTTTTTCATTTGGCTTGTCGCCAGCAAAAAATAGCCAACAAGGCGTCGTTTTTTGCCGCGTGGTGTGCTTTATTTTGTGATGTATTTCAAAGACGTGGCGGGAATAGCATGAAAAGAGGGTAAAGGCTTATAGGCCGGATAAGACGTTACGCCCCCATCCGGCACTTAAGGTTATGAACGGTTTAATCCTGACGCAGTACGTTATGACCGTACGCAAGCAGCGCATCGGTAACGTTACGCATCATGCGGCTTTCCGGCGCAAAACGGTGCCAGTACAGCATCCGGCGCTGGAACAGGCCCGGCGTTAAGTCGATAAGCTCACCGCTTGCCAGTTCTTTCTCAATCTGCAAGTGGGGGATCATGCAGCAGGTCGTTCCCTGACGCGCCAGTTGAACAAAGGCTTCAGACGAGTTAACGATATGGCACGGCACGCTGCCCGGAGGCAGGTCGAAGTTTTGTTGCAGGAACGCCTGGTGCATATCATCAAGATGGTCAAACGCTACCGCTGGGGCTTTCAGCAGGGCAGCGCGGGTGACGCCGTTAGGGAAATAACGCTCGGCGAAAGGTTTAGAACCAACAAACAGGTAGTCCAGCGCCCCGAGTTTATCCACCAGGCAGCTTGGCAGCGCCTGATGCTGAATACTCACCGCACCAACCACTTCACCACGACGCAGACGTTCCTGCGTGCGGGTTTCATCCTCAACCTGCAGGTTCAGCCGAATCGGCGAATTTGCCAGTACCGGGGCCAGCGCCGGAAGTAACCAGGTCGCCAGACTGTCGGCGTTCACCGCCAGCGAGAGCAGCAGCGGCGTTGAGCCGGTTTGTTCATCACCCAGCCACTCGTCTTCCAGCAGTTCAACCTGACGCAAAAGCGCCAGTAGTTTCTGCCCCTGTTCGGTTGGGCGAGGCGGTACGGTACGCACCAGCAGCGGTTGTCCGAACATATTCTCAAGCTGTTTTATGCGCTGTGAAACTGCGGATTGTGTGATGCACAGCTTTTGCGCTGCACGCTCAAATCCTCGTTCACGAATAACCGCATCCAGTGCTTGTAGTGTTCTGTAGTCCGGACGTTTCATTGCTTTGACGCACTCCTGAAATTTTTGTTAGTCCTGCACTATGACACAATTTTTGATTGGTTACAGACCCTTTAACGCATGCTTCAGCATATCGGGTATCAATGCCAGCGCATTTTTTTCCGCGAGTGTTCGGCCCGGGGTTGTTTTATCTACCCCTTCTGCGGGCAAAATATGGATATTGGTGATACCCAGCAAATTCAGCACCGATTGTAGATAGCTTTCCTGATGATCTAACGCCAGATGCTCAATATCTGAATAAATGCCGCCGCGTGTGGACACAATGAACGTCGGTTTGTCGGTCAGTAATCCAACAGCGCCTGTAGACGTGAAACGAAATGTCAGGCCAGCCTGGCAAACCTGATCTATCCAGCTTTTTAGGCCAGAGGAAACTGAGTGGTTGATCATCGGCGCGCCAATCACCAGGACATCACAGTCGTTCAACTCCTTAATCGAGTTTTTGATATCTGTCACTTCACGCTGCGTTTGCGCATTCGGTGATATTAATTTCCCCGTAAGTGCTAAAAAAGTCTCTTCACGTAAATGGGGAGGCGGCATGCATCCTAGATCGCGGCTAATCACATTGGCTTTGGGGAAGCGTTGGCAGATAGCTGTTGTCAGCGCCTGGCTCAGTTTTCGTGAACTTGAGCTGTGGATCATCGGGCTACTATCGATATGAAGAATATTCATTTTGTTCATCTCATTAAAAGCGTGAGATCAGTTTAACTGTTGTTTTAATGGTGATTAAATAGTTGATATTGAACTTCATTGTTGTGATAAAAGAACAATTATGATCGACTGGAATGACTATTGGTATTTTGCATTGATTGCGCAAGAGGGCAGCTATAGTCGGGCAGCTGTGCGTGCGGGGGTGTCTAAGTCGGTGCTCAGCAGACGAATATCAGCATTAGAGGAGCGACTGGGCGTACGTCTTATCCAGCGAACAACCCGACGTTTGGCGCTGACGACTGTTGGGGAGCAATTTGCGCAGGAATGTCAGACGCTGGTCATTCAAAGTGAGCGGGCGCGGGCGGTGGTACAGGCGGTACAGGAATATCCGCAGGGGACATTGCGGATTAGCGCTCCGGTATTTATGGCGGAAACCTGGCTGGGTGAGTTTATTAGTGAATTTATTGCGCGTTGGCCGCAGACAAATTTGCAGCTTATTGCCGTTAATCGATCGGTAGATATGATTGCTGAAGGTATTGATATTGCATTGTCAGCCAGTTCTGAATCGCTACCTGATTCTTCGTTGCACTATAAAAAACTTGATACACAGTTCGATATTCTGGTCGCCAGCCCTCAATGGATTGCCCAATTTCCTAATTTAAAAAGCATCAGCGATCTGGAAGGGGTTCCGGCAATGGTGAGGCATGGTGGAGATCGGGCGCATCAGTGGCATTTAACTAATGACCGCCAGGAGATAATGCTGACGGTTTCTCCGCGTCTGCATTCAAATAATTTACGCGTTCTGTTGCAGGCGGCGATAGGAGGAAATGGCGTAGCATTGTTACCACTTTCTGCCTGTAAGGAGGAATTGAAGGCGGGGGCATTGGTGCAGCTTTTTCCTGAATGGCGTAGCCTGCCAAAGCAGATTTATGTGCTATTTCCTGGAAGCAGAGGAATGCCCGCCATTGCGCGCTATTTCATCGATGAGTTAACAACACGGCTTGCTGACAGGGGTTAATTACCATTTTTTGTATATAATACGCCTGAATTCACACCACAGGCGAAACGATCATGACGCAGGATGAACTGAAAAAAGCAGTAGGATGGGCGGCACTTCAGTATGTACAGCCCGGCACCATTGTGGGCGTAGGTACAGGTTCAACAGCCGCACACTTTATTGATGCGCTGGGCACAATGAAAGGCCAGATTGAAGGTGCGGTATCCAGTTCGGACGCCTCGACCGAAAAACTCAAAAGTCTTGGCATCCACGTGTTCGATCTTAACGAAGTTGATAGTCTCGGCGTATACGTTGACGGCGCGGATGAAATTAACGGCCACATGCAGATGATCAAGGGCGGCGGCGCAGCGTTGACCCGTGAAAAAATCATTGCTTCCGTGGCGAAGAAATTTATCTGCATTGCCGACGCATCCAAAGAAGTGGATATTCTCGGTAACTTCCCGCTGCCGGTTGAAGTGATCCCAATGGCGCGCAGCGCTGTGGCTCGCCAGTTGGTGAAGCTGGGCGGTCGTCCTGAATACCGTCAGGGCGTAGTGACGGACAATGGCAACGTGATCCTTGATGTACACGGTCTGGAGATTCTCGACGCCATCGCGATGGAAAACGCCATCAATGCGATTCCGGGCGTGGTAACCGTCGGTCTGTTTGCTAACCGTGGTGCGGATGTCGCGCTGATCGGTACGCCAGACGGCGTGAAAACTATCGTAAAATGATCTGACGGGAGTGTCTTCTCCCGTTAAAAAAATTTTGGCAGGGCAAATTTGGTGACTTGTGTCACGTTTATAATATTGTCCTGCCGATCTCTCCAAAGAAAAAGTTATCGCCAGTATTTTCCTCTGACATTTCTCTCTGAATGACATTTCTTCAGCATGGCGACGCAAACGTTCATATTGCCGCAATATTTTTTTTTGATATGTTGAAGAGACGGATGAAAATCCCACACACAACACATCAGTTTGAACAAAAAAAGACAGGGTCGGGGAAATGGCAAAGGTATCACTGGAGAAAGATAAGATTAAATTTCTGCTGGTTGAAGGCGTGCATCAAAAAGCGCTCGAAAGCCTTCGTGCAGCAGGTTATACCAACATCGAGTTTCACAAAGGCGCTCTGGACACTGAACAACTGAAAGAGTCCATCCGTGATGCCCACTTCATTGGCCTGCGATCCCGTACCCATCTGACTGAAGATGTGATTGACGCCGCAGAGAAACTGGTCGCAATTGGCTGCTTCTGTATCGGCACCAACCAGGTTGATCTCAGCGCTGCGGCAAAGCGCGGGATCCCCGTGTTTAACGCGCCATTCTCTAACACGCGTTCCGTTGCAGAACTGGTGATTGGCGAACTGCTGCTACTGCTACGCGGTGTACCCGAAGCGAACGCCAAAGCACACCGCGGCGTGTGGAATAAACTGGCTACCGGCTCGTTTGAAGCGCGTGGCAAAAAACTGGGGATCATCGGCTACGGCCACATTGGTACTCAACTGGGCATTCTGGCGGAATCGCTGGGGATGCATGTTTATTTCTATGATATTGAAAATAAACTCCCGCTCGGCAACGCCACGCAGGTGCAGCATCTTTCCGACCTGCTCAATATGAGCGACGTGGTGAGTCTGCACGTACCGGAAAATGCCTCCACTAAAAACCTGATGGGTGCGCGTGAGATTTCACTGATGAAACCGGGCGCGCTGCTAATTAACGCCGCACGCGGTACGGTTGTTGATATTCCTGCGCTGTGCGACGCGTTAGCGAGCAAGCACCTGGCAGGGGCGGCAATCGACGTATTCCCAACCGAGCCGGCAAGCAACAGCG
Organism: Citrobacter sp. Cpo090; assembly: GCF_030332665.1. Classification (NCBI taxonomy): domain Bacteria; kingdom Pseudomonadati; phylum Pseudomonadota; class Gammaproteobacteria; order Enterobacterales; family Enterobacteriaceae; genus Citrobacter; species Citrobacter sp. Cpo090. Next base: position 380,003 of record NZ_JAOWHK010000035.1, read on the forward strand.
ATCCTTTCACTTCGCCGCTGTGTGATTTCGACAACGTGATCCTGACGCCGCACATTGGTGGTTCAACGCTGGAAGCACAGGAAAACATCGGTCTGGAAGTGGCTGGGAAACTGACCAAGTATTCCGACAACGGCTCTACGCTGTCTGCAGTTAACTTCCCGGAAGTTTCGCTGCCGCTGCACGGCGGTCGTCGTCTGATGCACATTCACGAAAACCGTCCGGGCGTACTGACTGCGCTGAACCAGATTTTTGCCGAGCAGGGCGTCAACATTGCCGCGCAGTATCTGCAGACTTCCGCACAGGTAGGTTATGTGGTTATCGATATTGAAGCGGATGAAGATGTGGCAGAGAAAGCGCTGCTGGCGATGAAAGCTCTTCCGGGAACCATTCGCGCTCGTCTGCTGTACTGATTTCCTCTACATGGGCAGGCGGTTGACCTGCCCATTATTTCCTCTGATTTCCCGGCCTCAAAATCTCTTCCTGTAACGCATACATCCTGTTTTCGAGCCTTGCCGCAATTGGTAACTAAAGGCGGTGCTGCGTGTTGTACAGCAATAAAAGGAATTTACGCCAGGAGCGCAGCATAGCGCTGGAACGGGAAAGCCCCTGGCGAAGCAGGGGCTCTAAAAAGGAAAGGACGATGATGAGATACGTCATCATGCCGCTGATCCTGTTAATTATCGCTTGGCCACTCCCAAATTTTGGACGGCGTCACCACCGCAGGCAGCGGGATATCCCATTCTTCGACAGGCAGCTTTTCCACTCGCTGACAATCGTGCGCGTAGCCTACGGGCTGGATCTTATGCTGCTGCCAGTTTTGTAGCGTTCGATCGTAAAATCCACCGCCCATACCCAGGCGCTGTCCGTCTTCATCAAACGCCACTAACGGCGTAATCAGTACATCCAGCTGTGAGAGCGGCAATACGTCACGTACATCAAGCCGTGGTTCCTGAATCTTTAAGCGATTGGTTACCAGGTCGCTGTGCGGATGATAGTGCAGGAACAGCAGGTTGCCAGGGCTGAAGGGATGAAGAACCGGAAGATAGACGCGCTTGCCCGCTCGCCACAGCTGATCTATTAGCGGCTGGGTATCGAGTTCGCCATCGAACGAGAGGAATACCGCCACCGTATGAGCGAGTACAACAGGGGGAAAGCTGAGCATTCGGGTCGCGGCTTGCTGACCGTATTGTCGTTGCTGTTCGGAGGTAAGCGCACGACGACGCTGCCGAATCAGTTGACGGATTTCTTGTCGGGATAAAGGGAGTTCAGAAAGTAATGTCATGGCTGTTGCCAGGTAGAAGGGAATCTCCGAGATGCCGCCGCAGGCTGTAACCCTTGAACCCTTGGTTCAAGGTGAATGCGTCGTCACAGTTTTAAGGCTTCTCGGACGGGCCGAGCATGCTCACCAACCGTGGAGCGCCACATTCTTGTGGTATGAAATATCGGCTCAGGGGACTGGCCCGCTTGCAAACATCTCAGAGAAATTTTGTCTTCACGGTCACTCTACCACAGTAAACCGAAAAGTGTTATTCAAAGTTTTGGCCCGTTTTTTCGGTTATGCGACCCTGATCAAGCAACGCCTGTTCGATGGTCTGTTGTAGCATCCGAATACGTTGTTCCATGCTCGCCGCGTACTCACGCGTCTTCGCTTTTTCCTGAGTTAATTCATAGCTGATGTTCAACGCGGCGATGAAAACCAACTGCTCAGTATTTGTGACTCTAGTGCGAACTTTCAGATCTTGCAATCGCTGATTGAGATCGTCCGCGGCCTGATTCAACGCATCCCTTTGTTCAGGCGGGCAATTCACTCGCAGTGAACGGCCAAATATTTGGATATCGACGGGTTGTGCAGACATGCCACCTTCCTGCTGATTGACTGCGCTGCCTTCGTCTCCAGACCGTGGGTCCGCGAAGGGGCGACACTATAGCTACCCTGGTATCAAGATACAAGCCCTTTTCTGGTCCACCAGGGTCCAAAGTGGTAGCATACCATGAATATTCCTCCCTTTGATGACGAATGCTTATGTCTATACAGAACGAAATGCCTGGTTACAACGAAGTTAGCCAGTTTTTGAACCAACAAGGGGCTGGATTAACCCCGGCCGAAATGCACGGCTTGATAAGCGGAATGATTTGCGGCGGAAACAACGACAGCTCATGGCAGCCGCTGCTGCACGACCTGACGAACGAAGGTCTGGCCTTTGGTCACGAGTTGGCTCAGGCGCTGCTGAAAATGCACTCTGCCACCAGTGATGCCCTCGAAGACGACGGCTTCCTTTTTCAGCTTTATCTGCCTGAAGGGGATGACGTCAGCGTGTTCGATCGCGCCGATGCGCTGGCGGGATGGGTAAACCACTTTTTACTGGGCCTTGGCGTCACGCAGCCGAAGCTCGACAAAGTGACCGGCGAAACCGGGGAAGCGATTGACGACCTGCGCAATATCGCTCAGTTGGGATATGACGAAGACGAAGATCAGGAAGAGCTGGAAATGTCGCTCGAAGAGATCATCGAATACGTGCGCGTAGCTGCCTTGCTGTGCCATGACACGTTTACGCGTCAGCAGCCGACCGCGCCGGAAGTCCGTAAACCGACTCTGCACTAAGAACGAAACGCAAAGGAGAGTGTGATGAGCGAGATATCTCAGCAAGAATTCCAGCGTCGTCGCCAGGCTTTACTGGCACAAATGCAGCCCGGCAGCGCCGCGCTGATTTTTGCCGCACCGGAAGCGACGCGTAGCGCGGACAGTGAATACCCCTACCGCCAAAGCAGTGATTTCTGGTACTTCACCGGTTTTAACGAGCCTGAAGCCGTGCTGGTGCTGATCAAAAGTGATGACACTCATAACCACAGCGTTTTGTTCAATCGGGTTCGCGATCTGACGGCGGAAATCTGGTTTGGCCGCCGTCTGGGCCAGGATGCTGCCCCGGCAAAACTTGGCGTTGATCGGGCGCTGGCCTTCAGTGAAATCAACCAACAGCTGTATTTGCTGCTCAATGGTCTGGACGCGGTATACCACGCTCAGGGCGAGTATGCCTGGGCCGACGAGATTGTGTGCACGGCGCTGGATAAACTGCGCAAAGGCTCCAGACAAAATCTGCACGCACCTGCCGCGATTATCGACTGGCGTCCAATGGTGCATGAGATGCGCCTGTTCAAATCACCGGAAGAAATTGCGGTCATGCGTCGTGCCGGAGAAATCACCGCGCTGGCGCATACCCGTGCGATGGAAAAATGCCGTCCGGGAATGTTTGAATACCAGTTAGAAGGGGAGATTCACCATGAATTTACCCGTCATGGCGCGCGTTATCCGTCCTATAACACGATTGTCGGCAGCGGTGAAAACGGCTGTATCCTGCATTACACCGAAAATGAAAGTGAAATGCGCGATGGCGATCTGGTGCTGATCGACGCTGGCTGTGAATATAAAGGCTATGCGGGCGACATTACGCGTACCTTCCCGGTGAACGGTAAATTTACCCCAGCACAGCGTGAAATCTACGATATCGTGCTGGAATCCTTAGAGACCAGCCTGCGTCTGTATCGTCCCGGAACGTCCATTCAGGAAGTCACTGGCGAAGTGGTGCGTATCATGATTACGGGCCTGGTGAAACTCGGTATTCTGCACGGTGATGTCGATCAGTTGATTACTGAAAATGCGCATCGCCCATTCTTTATGCATGGTCTAAGCCACTGGCTTGGGCTGGATGTGCACGACGTCGGCGTTTATGGTCAGGACCGCTCACGTATTCTTGAGCCGGGTATGGTACTCACCGTCGAGCCGGGACTGTATATCGCGCCGGACGCCGATGTACCGCCGGCTTATCGTGGTATCGGCATTCGTATTGAGGATGACATCCTCATCACCGAGGACGGCAATGAAAACCTGACCGCCAGCGTAGTGAAGAAAGCCGATGACATTGAAGCCTTAATGGCTGCGGCGCGACTGCAATGAGCGTAATTATCGTCGGTGGTGGTATGGTTGGCGCGACGCTGGCGCTGGCCATTTCTCAGCTCAGCCATGGGACTCTGCCGGTTCATCTGATAGAAGCGAGCGAACCTGAAACTGACCGCCATCCCGGGTTTGACGCCCGGGCGATCGCGCTGGCGGCAGGTACCTGCCAACAGCTGGCGCGAATTGGCGTATGGCAGGCGATTGCCGATTGCGCAACGGCCATTAAAACGGTTCACGTCAGCGATCGCGGCCATGCCGGATTTGTGACGCTGGATGCGCAGGAATACCGTATTCCGGCTCTGGGCCAGGTGGTAGAACTGCACGACGTCGGGCTGCGTCTGTTTGCGCTGCTGCGCAAAGCGCCGGGCGTCACGTTGCACTGCCCCGACCGCGTAGCCAGCGTGTCGCGTACGCAGGAGCGCGTTGAAGTAACGCTGGAAAATGGTGAGATGATTTCCGGTCGCCTGCTGGTGGCTGCTGACGGCACGCGTTCCGCACTGGCGACTGCCTGCGGTGTTGACTGGCTGCAACAGCCTTATGAGCAACTGGCGGTAATTGCCAACGTTACGACCTCTGTACCGCACGACGGGCGAGCGTTTGAACGCTTCACGCAATATGGCCCGCTGGCAATGCTGCCGATGTCTGACGGTCGCTGCTCGCTGGTGTGGTGCCATCCACTGGAGCAGCGTGATGAGATCATGGCCTGGTCCGACGAACAGTTTTGCCGTGAACTGCAAACCGCGTTTGGCTGGCGACTGGGACGTATTACCCAGGCTGGTAAACGCAGCGCTTATCCGCTTTCGTTAACTACGGCGCTGAAAGCGATTACCCATCGTACCGTGCTGGTAGGGAACGCCGCCCAGACGCTGCATCCCATTGCCGGGCAAGGTTTCAACCTTGGCCTGCGCGACGTGATGAGCCTGGCTGAGACGTTGACGCAGGCGCAAAACGGCGCGGAGGATGTCGGTGATTACGCTGTGCTGGCACGCTATCAGCAGCGTCGCGAGCGCGATCGTGATACGACGATTGGTGTGACCAACAATCTAGTGTATTTGTTTGCTAATCGCTGGGCCCCGCTGGTTGTTGGGCGCAACGTCGGGCTGATGGCGATGGAATTATTCACCCCTGCGCGCGATGCGCTGGCGGAGCGGACCCTGGGTTGGGTTGCACGATAAATATGACCTGTAGGCCGGATAAGGCAACGCCGACATCCGGCAAGGGTCCCCGCAAAAATGTCTGATGGCGCTGCGCTTATCAGGCCTACGGATTACAGGTTTCGAGGTATAAACAGTGCAAAGTGTTGATGTAGCAATTGTTGGTGGCGGCATGGTGGGACTGGCGGTTGCCTGCGGCCTGCAGGGAAGTGGGTTGCGCGTTGCTGTATTAGAACAACATGTTCCGCAGTCGTTGGCGGCGGATGCACCTCCTCAGCTTCGCGTATCGGCCATTAACGCCGCCAGCGAAAAACTACTTACCCGTCTTGGCGTCTGGTCCGACATTGTTGCCCGTCGCGCTTGCTGCTACCACGGCATGGAAGTCTGGGACAAAGACAGCTTTGGACGTATTGCGTTTGATGACCAGAGCATGGGCTACAGCCATTTGGGCCACATCGTTGAAAACTCAGAAATCCATTATGCACTGTGGCAAAAGGCACAGCGTTCACCTGATATTACGCTGATGGCACCCGCTGAATTACAGCAGGTGGCCTGGGGCGAGAACGAAGCATTTCTGAGCCTGAAAGATGGCGCAATGCTGACGGCGCGTCTGGTCGTCGGTGCCGATGGCGCTAACTCCTGGCTGCGCAACAAAGCAGATATTCCTCTCACCTTCTGGGATTATCGTCATCATGCGCTGGTGGCGACTATCCGTACGCAGGAAGCACACGGTGCGGTCGCGCGTCAGGCGTTCCACGGCGAGGGTATTCTGGCATTCCTGCCGCTCAGCGATCCACACCTGTGTTCTATCGTCTGGTCGCTCTCGCCGCAGGAAGCAGAACGTATGCAGCAGGCAAGCGTTGACGAGTTTAATCAGGCGCTGAATATCGCTTTTGATAACCGTCTGGGGCTGTGCAGCCTTGAAAGCGAACGTCAGGCGTTTCCGCTGACGGGACGCTATGCCCGCCAGTTCGCGGCCCATCGTCTGGCGTTGGTTGGGGATGCGGCGCATACCATCCACCCGTTGGCGGGTCAGGGGGTTAACCTTGGCTTTATGGATGCGGCGGAGCTGATCGATGAACTTAAGCGGCTACAGCGTCAGGGTAAAGATATTGGTCAGTATCTCTATTTACGCCGCTACGAACGCAGCCGTAAGCACAGCGCTGCGCTGATGCTGGCGGGGATGCAGGGTTTCCGTGAACTATTTGCAGGCGAGAATCCGGCGAAAAAACTGCTACGCGATATTGGGCTGAAACTGGCCGATACCCTCCCGGGCGTAAAACCACAACTCATCCGCCAGGCGATGGGACTGAACGATCTTCCCGAGTGGTTACGTTAGTGTCCGCAAGGACAATCTTAAGAGTTTGAGACCCGTCACACTTTCCTCTCCCGGCCTGCGCGCCGGGGTGCTTCTCTCATTTGAAATAATCTAATTCTACGCCTTTTTTCGCATTAGTTTTTCTAATATTACGTTTTTTTCATAACGCCATTTTTGACATTTTTTCCACATTTAATGTGGGTTAGTGCTGTAATTTTGCGCTTATCTTTGTTTGTTATTCTGGTTAATTACTGTATGTATGGGGTTTTATTCTGTTGGCGAACTGGCTGTTTTTCGCCATAAGCTAATGTGATGGTTAATTTTGACTTATGGTTTAGCGTCTATTTCGGTGGTAAGTTCAGGACAAAGAGAACGTTTGCGTCGTAGCCCCCTGGAGCGGCTGCGGTGCTGGGTTTCGTGGCGAAAATTTCACCGCGAAAGAGTTGGTAGCCCCGCTTATTCAACGAGGAAAAGATGGCTCAACAGACTCCTTTGTACGAACAACACACGCTATGTGGCGCGCGCATGGTCGATTTCCATGGCTGGATGATGCCACTGCATTACGGTTCTCAGCTCGATGAACACCATGCTGTTCGCACCGATGCCGGTATGTTTGATGTGTCGCATATGACCATCGTCGACCTGCGCGGTAGCCGCACCCGGGAGTTCTTGCGTTATCTGTTGGCAAACGACGTCGCGAAGCTAACGAAGACGGGTAAAGCCCTCTACTCCGGGATGCTCAACGCTTCGGGCGGCGTGATAGATGACCTGATTGTCTACTACTTCACTGAAGATTTCTTCCGCCTCGTTGTAAACTCCGCCACTCGCGAAAAAGACCTCTCCTGGATTACCCAACACGCTGAACCTTACGCCATCGACATCACCGTTCGTGACGACCTGTCGCTGATTGCGGTGCAGGGTCCAAATGCGCAGGAAAAAGCAGCTACGTTGTTTACTGACGAGCAGCGTCATGCGGTTGAAGGCATGAAGCCGTTTTTCGGCGTTCAGGCGGGTGATTTGTTTATCGCCACCACCGGTTATACCGGCGAAGCAGGCTATGAAATTGCCATGCCGAATGAAAAGGCGGCAGATTTCTGGCGTGCGCTGGTACAGGCTGGTGTCAAACCTTGTGGTCTCGGCGCGCGCGACACCCTGCGTCTGGAAGCGGGTATGAACCTGTACGGCCAGGAGATGGACGAAGGTATTTCTCCGCTCGCGGCCAACATGGGCTGGACCATCGCGTGGGAACCGGCTGACCGCGACTTTATTGGTCGTGAAGCGCTGGAAATGCAGCGTGAGAAAGGCCACGAACAGCTGGTCGGACTGGTGATGACTGAGAAGGGCGTGCTGCGTAATGAACTGCCGGTACGTTTCACCGATGCTTCTGGCAACCAGCATGAAGGCATTATCACCAGTGGCACATTCTCCCCAACCCTGGGTTACAGCATCGCGTTGGCGCGTGTCCCTGCGGGTATCGGTGAGACCGCGATCGTACAGATCCGTAACCGTGAAATGCCGGTAAAAGTGACTAAACCTGTTTTTGTGCGTAACGGCAAAGCCGTCGCGTAATTCATCCTTTTTTGGAGATTGATTGATGAGCAACGTACCTGCAGAACTGAAATACAGCAAAGAACACGAATGGCTGCGCAAAGAAGCTGACGGCTCTTACACCGTGGGCATCACCGAACACGCTCAGGAGCTGTTAGGTGACATGGTTTTCGTTGACCTGCCAGAAGTTGGCGCCACCGTCAGCGCGGGCGATGATTGCGCCGTTGCGGAGTCCGTAAAAGCGGCATCCGATATCTATGCGCCAGTAGGCGGTGAGATTGTTGCGGTTAACGATGCGCTCAGCGACTCCCCGGAACTGGTCAACAGCGAACCGTATGCAGGCGGCTGGATTTTCAAAATCAAAGCCAGCGATGAAAGCGAAGTTGAATCGCTGTTGGATGCTACCGCATACGAAGCATTGTTAGAAGACGAATAAATACGCTTCATTCTTCACGTTGCAGGTGTGTTGGCTTCCTCGCCCACCCCAGTCACTTACTTATGTAAGCTCCTGGGGATGCGCTGCGTCGCCGCGTTACTCGGCCCTTGGCCTCGCCCCTACGGGGCCAGCGCAAGCGCTGTTCAAACTGGCGTAGCCAGTTTGTCCTGCAACGCGAATTATTTTGCGTATTCAGGTAAGTAGAGACACCTACGATTCACTGCACGTTTCAGGAACCATCGCCCATGACACAGACGTTAAGCCAGCTTGAAAACAGCGGCGCTTTCATTGAACGCCACATCGGACCGGACGCCGCGCAGCAGCAAGAGATGCTGAATGCGGTTGGCGCCGAGTCGTTAAACGCGCTGATCGGCCAGATTGTGCCGAAAGACATTCAGCTCGCAACCCCGCCACAGGTGGGCGAGGCGGCGACCGAATACGCTGCGCTGGCTGAATTAAAAGCCATCGCCGGGCGTAACAAGCGCTTCACGTCCTACATTGGCATGGGCTATACCGCCGTGCAGTTACCACCGGTTATTCTGCGTAACATGCTGGAAAACCCAGGTTGGTACACCGCATATACGCCGTATCAGCCGGAAGTCTCTCAGGGGCGTCTGGAAGCTCTGCTGAACTTCCAACAGGTCACACTGGACCTGACGGGGCTGGATATGGCTTCCGCTTCTCTGCTGGATGAAGCCACTGCGGCGGCTGAAGCCATGGCGATGGCCAAACGCATCAGCAAACTGAAAAATGCCAACCGTTTCTTTGTGGCGGCTGATGTTCATCCGCAAACGCTGGACGTGGTTCGCACCCGTGCAGAAACCTTTGGTTTTGACGTCATTGTTGATGATGCGGCGAAAGCGCTGGATCACCAGGATGTGTTTGGCGTGCTGTTGCAGCAGGTTGGCACCACCGGTGAAGTGCACGACTACAGCAAACTAATTGCTGAGCTGAAATCCCGTAAAGTTGTGGTTAGCGTTGCGGCCGACTTTATGGCGCTGGTACTGCTGACTGCTCCGGGCAAACAGGGCGCGGATATCGTTTTCGGCTCTGCGCAACGCTTCGGTGTACCGATGGGTTATGGTGGCCCACACGCGGCATTCTTCGCCGCTAAAGACGAATTCAAACGCTCCATGCCAGGCCGTATTATCGGCGTATCGAAAGATGCGGCGGGCAATACCGCACTGCGCATGGCGATGCAGACTCGCGAGCAGCATATCCGCCGTGAGAAAGCGAACTCCAATATTTGTACCTCGCAGGTTCTGCTGGCCAACATCGCCAGTTTGTATGCCGTTTATCATGGTCCGGTTGGCCTGAAACGTATCGCTAATCGCATCCATCGCCTGACTGATATTCTGGCGGCCGGTCTGCAGCAGAAAGGACTGAAGCTGCGTCATGCGCACTACTTCGACACTCTGTGTGTTGAAGTGGCCGACAAAGCGGCTGTTCTGGCGCGTGCTGAAGCGGCAGAAATCAACCTGCGTAGCGATATCCATAACGCGGTAGGTATTACGCTCGATGAAACCACCACCCGTGAAAACGTGGCGCAGTTGTTCAATGTTCTGCTGGGCGACAGTCACGGTCTGGATATCGATACGCTGGATAAAGACGTGGCGCTCGACAGCCGTTCCATTCAGGACAGCATGCTGCGTGACGATGCGATCCTCAGCCATCCGGTGTTTAATCGCTATCACAGCGAAACCGAGATGATGCGCTACATGCACTCGCTGGAGCGCAAAGATCTGGCGCTGAACCAGGCGATGATCCCGCTGGGTTCTTGCACCATGAAGCTGAACGCCGCCGCCGAGATGATCCCTATCACCTGGCCGGAATTCGCTGAACTTCACCCGTTCTGCCCGCCAGAGCAGGCAGAAGGTTATCACCAGATGATCGGCCAGCTTTCCGAGTGGCTGGTAAAATTGACCGGTTATGACGCTGTCTGCATGCAGCCGAACTCCGGCGCACAGGGCGAGTATGCGGGTCTGCTGGCGATTCGTCACTATCACGAAAGCCGTAACGAAGGCCATCGCGATATCTGTCTGATCCCGGCTTCTGCCCACGGTACCAACCCGGCATCCGCACAGATGGCGGGGATGCAGGTTGTGGTTGTCGCTTGTGATAAGAACGGCAACATCGACCTGGACGATCTGCGAGCAAAAGCAGAACAACATGCTGCGAACCTCTCCTGCATCATGGTGACCTATCCGTCTACTCACGGCGTGTATGAAGAAACGATTCGTGAAGTGTGCGACGTTGTACACCAGTTTGGCGGCCAGGTTTACCTTGATGGCGCGAACATGAACGCTCAGGTTGGGATCACCACGCCGGGCTTTATCGGCGCAGATGTCTCGCACCTCAACCTGCATAAAACATTCTGCATTCCGCACGGCGGCGGCGGCCCGGGTATGGGACCGATTGGCGTCAAATCACATCTGGCGCCGTTCGTACCGGGTCACAGCGTAGTGCAGATTGAAGGAATGCTCACCCGTCAGGGCGCAGTTTCTGCGGCGCCGTTCGGTAGCGCATCTATTCTGCCAATCAGCTGGATGTACATCCGTATGATGGGTGCAGAAGGTCTGAAGCAGGCAAGCCAGGTGGCGATCCTTAACGCTAACTACATTGCCAGCCGTCTGAAAGATGCTTATCCGGTACTGTATACCGGTCGCGATGGTCGCGTGGCCCATGAATGTATTCTCGACATTCGCCCATTGAAAGAAGAGACCGGCATCAGCGAACTGGATATTGCCAAGCGCCTGATCGATTACGGTTTCCATGCGCCGACCATGTCATTCCCGGTCGCGGGTACCCTGATGGTTGAACCGACTGAATCTGAAAGCAAAGTGGAACTGGATCGCTTTATCAACGCGATGCTGGCAATCCGTGCTGAGATCGATCGCGTGAAAGCCGGTGAATGGTCACTGGAAGATAACCCGCTGGTTAACTCACCGCACACGCAAAACGAGCTGGTCGCGGAGTGGAATCACGGTTATAGCCGCGAAATCGCCGTCTTCCCGGCAGGTGTAGCGAACAAATACTGGCCAACCGTGAAACGCCTTGATGACGTTTACGGTGACCGTAACCTGTTCTGCTCCTGCGTGCCGATGAGCGAATATCAGTAACTTTTCCGCGCAGTAAAGCTTTTGTAGGCCGGGTAAGGCGAAGTCGCCTCCCGGCTTTTTCATATCTGGAGGTATCCATGGGAATTGCACTGGTTACTGGCGGCAGTCGCGGCATCGGGCGGGCAACCGCGCTGCAGTTAGCACAAGAGGGTTACACGGTCGCGGTTAACTTTCATCACAATATCCGTGCGGCAACGGAGGTGGTGAATACCATTGCCGCTGCCGGGGGAAAGGCGTTTGCTCTACGGGCTGATATCAGTGATGAAAGCCAGGTTATGGCGATGTTTGAATCCATTGACCGCGAAGGTGAACCACTGTCTGCGTTAGTGAATAATGCCGGGATTTTGTTTGAACAAAGCACGGTAGAAAGCCTAACTGCCGATCGAATTAACCGTGTGCTGGCGACCAATGTTACCGGCTATTTTCTGTGTTGTCGGGAAGCGGTCAAGCGCATGTCGTTTAAGCACGGAGGGCAAGGCGGGGCGATTGTGAATGTCTCTTCGGCGGCATCGCGGCTTGGTGCGCCATTCGAATATGTTGATTACGCGGCCTCAAAAGGCGCTGTAGACACGCTCACCACCGGCCTTGCGTTGGAGGTTGCGGCGCAAGGGATCCGCGTAAACTGCGTGCGACCTGGTCTTATCTACACTGAAATGCACGCATCCGGCGGCGAGCCGGGAAGGGTCGATCGCGTGAAATCGATGTTGCCTATGCAGCGCGGCGGACAACCGGAGGAGGTTGCGCAGGCGATTACCTGGCTGCTGAGCGAGAAGGCGTCCTACGTAACGGGCAGTTTTCTGGAACTGGCTGGCGGGAAGTAGGATTTAATCGCCGGATGGCGCTACGCTTATCCGGCCTACGGGAATTTAATCTGTAGGCTGGATAAGGCGTTTAAGCCGCCATCCGGCAAAAAATCAAAGTTTCTCGCCGTTGCTGGCGATTGCCTCTTTGTACCAGTTAAAACTTTTCTTGCGTGAACGCGACATATCGCCGGTGCCGTCGTCGTGTTTGTTCACGTAGATAAAACCGTAGCGTTTGCTGTACTGACCGGTGGTGAACGAGACGCAGTCGATGCAGCCCCATGGCGTGTAGCCCATCAGATCTACGCCATCATAGGTTACCGCTTTCATCATCTCTTCAACGTGGGCGCGAAGATAGTCGATGCGATAGTCGTCATTGATGCTGCCGTCTTCTTCCACTTTGTCGTAGGCACCAAATCCGTTTTCAACGATAAACAGCGGTTTCTGATAGCGCTCGTACAGTTCGCATAAGGCGTAACGCAGGCCGACCGGATCAATCTGCCATCCCCAGTCGGAGGCTTTTACGTGCGGGTTCGGTACGCTGCCCTCAAAACCGGAAATGGCATCGCCGCTGCCGCCTTCCGCTTTTACCGCGTTGGTCATGTAGTAACTGAATCCGAGATAGTCGCAGGTGCCTTCACGCAGGATTTGCTCATCGCCGGCTTCCATTCGGATGTTGAATTCGCGGCGTTCCCACTCGTTCAGTACATAGCTTGGGTAGTAGCCGCGCAGTTGAACGTCGGTGAAAACGTAGCGCTCACGCATCGATTCCTGCGCGAACATTACATCTTCAGGCTTACAGGAGAACGGGTACAGTGGCACCATCGCCAGCATGCAGCCGACTTTCATTTCCGGGTTGATGCGGCGTGCGGCTTTCACTGCCAGAGCACTGGCCACGAACTGGTGATGCAGCACCTGGTACATGGTTTCTTCCGGGTTTTCATGCTCGGTATACACCACGCCGGAGCAGCAATAACCAAACAGCGGTGCGCGCCAGTTGCGCTGGTTGTTGATCTCATTAAAGGTCATCCAGTATTTGACCTTGTGCTTGTAGCGCTCAAAAACGACTTCAGCAAATCGGACAAAGAAATCGACGACTTTACGATTGGTCCAGCTACCGTACTGTTGAACCAGGTGCAGCGGCATTTCAAAGTGGGAAAGGGTGATGACCGGTTCGATGTTGTACTTCAGCAGTTCATCGAACATGTCGTCGTAGAACTTTAGCCCTTCTTCATTCGGCTGGGTTTCGTCCCCTTTGGGGAAGATACGGGTCCAGGCGATTGAGGTACGGAAGCATTTGAAGCCCATCTCGGCAAACAGCTTGATGTCTTCTTTGTAATGACCATAAAAATCGACAGCCTGGTGGTTGGGGTAGTACTTACCGGGCTCAACTTCCTGAGTGATCTCTCGCGGAACGCCGTGTGCCCCTCCGGTCAGTACGTCGCAAATGCTGGGGCCTTTGCCACCTTTGTTCCAGCCGCCTTCAACCTGGTGCGCCGCAACCGCGCCGCCCCATAAAAAATCTTTTGGTAAGGTAAGTTTTTTCATCTGCGCTCAGTCTCAAATTAATACAATCTGATTTTGAGTCTAACAAAGGAAAGATAAATGTCACGATATAACAAAATAGCGCTAATGTGATTTGTTACATCCAAAAAACAGATTGTTTTTTTACGCTATTCTTTTCGCCAACTTGCGGCCGAGTGATTCCAGAATATAAATAACAGGGATCTGCGTGGTTATATCGTATACCCCGGCAATGCGCGTCTGTGGAACGTGCCAGGAGAGATTAAAGTCAGCCAATTTGGCCAGACGCGAATGTTCATGACTGGTGACAGACAGGACCTTACAGTTATGCAGGCTGAACTGGCTGGCAAAGCGCAGGATCTCTTCTGTTTCACCGGAAACGGAAAGCACGATCGCCAGCGCGTTTCTGGCCATGTCATTCGTTACTGGGAAATAAGGGTCATCAATGTGATTACTGAATTTTCCGACGTTTGAGAAAAAACGTGCACCATATTTTGCTAAGGCTCCGGATGTTCCCGCTCCAACGAATATAATACGCTCAGAAGCTAATATAATATCAACAGCCTGATCGAGCAGATTATCGAACTCATCGTTATTAACGCCTTTAAAGAAGCTGATAATTTCGCTGGCACCGAAATTAGCCTGTTGCGGTTCATTCTGCTCTAAATATAATTTGAAGCGCACGCGAAATTCTGAGTAACCTTCACATTTAAGCTTGCGGCAAAAGCGCAGTACGGTGGTAGTGGAAACACCCACGGCATCGGCCAGTTCGCGAATGGTCATGTACATGACTTTGTCACGGTTTTTGATGACATAGTTGTAGACCAGCATCTCAAGATTGTTGAGACTGGCGATGGCAGCGTGGGAGAACATACTCACAATGGCAAAACTCACTCATCAGACTTCATCTACAGGGAATAATAACATGCAGCCAAATGACATCACTTTTTTTCAGCGTTTCCAGGATGACATACTGGCCGGACGCAAGACCATCACCATTCGTGACGAGTCCGAATCACACTTTAAGGCCGGGGACATTTTACGGGTTGGGCGCTTCGAAGATGACGGTTACTTCTGCACGATTGAGGTTGTTGCCACCTCAACCGTCACGCTGGATACGCTGACGGATAAACATGCCCAGCAGGAAAACATGACGCTTGAAGAACTTAAACATGTGATTGCCGAGATTTACCCGAATCAGACGCAATTTTATGTGATTGATTTTAAATGTCTTTGATTTTAATGGTACGCATGTTAGCTGAAATTTAAAAACTAACACCATGATTTTTATTGATAAATATTTATCTGGTAATTATTTTAGCTAACATGTGTTCACTGGAACCATTCTCAGTTACGCTAGAGGAGCAATCACGATAGTGTTCGTTTCTCGGGAGTAAGTTATGGTTCAGAAGCCATTAATCGCGCAGGGATATTCGCTGGCAGAGGAAATAGCCAACAGCATCAGTCACGGTATCGGGCTGGTGTTTGGGATTGTCGGACTGGTGTTATTGCTGGTCCAGGCAGTGGATACCAATGCCAGCGCTATGGCGATCACCAGCTATAGCCTGTACGGCGGCAGCATGATCCTGCTGTTTCTCGCCTCAACTTTGTATCACGCGATCCCCCATCAGAGAGCGAAAGTCTGGCTGAAAAAATTCGACCACTGTGCGATTTATCTGCTGATTGCCGGGACCTATACGCCATTTCTGCTGGTGGGGCTTGATTCGCCGCTGGCACGTGGGCTGATGATTGTTATCTGGAGCCTGGCGCTGATCGGTATTTTATTCAAACTAACCATTGCGCACCGGTTTAAGGTTCTGTCACTGGTAACCTACCTGACGATGGGCTGGCTTTCGCTGATTGTTGTGTATCAACTGGCGGTTAAGTTGGCGGCGGGAGGCGTGACGTTGCTGGCTGTTGGCGGTGTGGTGTATTCGCTGGGCGTAATTTTCTACGTCTGTAAGCGTATTCCTTACAACCATGCGATCTGGCACGGCTTTGTGCTGGGCGGCAGCGTTTGCCACTTCCTGGCGATCTATCTGTATGTGGGATAACACGCATAGATTCAGTGTAACCCCGGGGGCGGCGTAAACGCCTCTCCCGGGCTGTATTTTGAAGACCGGACAAGGCAACGCCGCAATCCGGCGGCTTGTGCCGAATTGCGAGATGGCGCTGCGCTTATCAGGCCTACTAATTACTCTTCTTCTAACGAATATGGCAGCGGTACGATATGCAGCGTTTTTGCGTCGTCACGAACGCGGAACACGCTGTCGGCCTCCATGTCGTTATTCATCACAACCTGCACCAGTACCTGACCATCGGCCAGTTGTACTGCGGCAAGTACGGTACCGGTACGACGCCAGTTCTCGCCCATTTTTAATTCAAGGTCTTCGCCAGCTTCCGGTACTCGAGCGGCGGCGCCCGCTAAAGTCCACATGGCGCGTTTATTGGCTCCGCGGAATTTTGCACGAGCAACCATTTCCTGACCGGTGTAGCAGCCTTTTTTAAAGCTGATCCCGCCCAGAGCCTGCAGATTGGTAGCCTGTGGAATAAACTGTGCACTGTTGGCTGTATCAATAACGGGGATACCTGCTTCGATATCCAGCGCCAGCCACTGCTGGCTATTATTTAACTCAGCTTCGCCACGCAGCTTTTCAACCAAGGTTTCTGCTGTGGTGGCATCAACAATCAGCAGAAAACGTTCGGCAGGGTGTTCGAACCACAATATCGTGGAGGCACCTTCGGTAATGACCTGCTTATCACTGTTCGGTAATTCGCTAAAGAGGTTGGCCAGCGCTGCGCGTGCCTGGAATCCCGCTACGCCAAGCAGGACGCGCTCGTCGTCTGGGGCGATCGCCACCTTCGAGAAGACCGCATATTTTTTCAGCTCGGTGAGCTGCGCATCACGCAGGCTACGGCGCTCAAGCCATGCAAAACCGTCGCCGTGGCGGAACAGGCGCAGGTTGCTCCACATTTTACCTTTGGCATCACAATGAGCTGCAAGAACGTGCTGATGCTCGGCCATCTGGCTGACATCCGCCGTGACCTGACCCTGAATATACTTCTCACTGTCGACACCGGTGATGGTGGCGAGCGCCCAGTCATCGAGCGTCATTAGCGTCAGAGGTAAACGCGTTGACGCAAAAGGCTGGCGAGGAGGAAAAGATGTAAAAGCCATAATAATGTCCTGATTTGCTTAACGCTGTGATAATGACTAATGGTAAAAGAGCTATGGCCCATTGCAAGCGGTTTAAACAGGCTATTTGTGCCATATATTGCGCTTTGCGAGGAGACATCCAAAAATGGTGAATCCTTTGGCTTAATAAGGTTTTATTTAGCGAGCGAGCTTCAGTTTACTGATATTCCCGTAAAAAGAGCGGGAAAAACACGTTACAATAGCGGGATACTTCGTTTTCGCGAGACAGGGAGAAGAACATGGATATTAACAACAAAGCACGTATTCATTGGGCATGCCGCCGCGGTATGCGCGAGCTGGACATCTCGATCATGCCGTTTTTCGAACATGAATATGACAGCTTAAGTGACGAAGAAAAACGTATCTTTATCCGTCTGCTAGAATGTGATGATCCAGATTTATTTAACTGGTTGATGAATCATGGGAAACCAGCTGATGTTGAGCTGGAGCAGATGGTGCGACTTATCCAGACACGGAATCGGGAACGTGGTCCAGTGGCAATCTGATTTACGCGTATCATGGCGCGCGCAGTGGCTTTCACTGCTAATTCATGGACTGGTCGCGGTGTTTATTTTATTGATGCCCTGGCCATTGAGCTACACCCCATTATGGCTGGTTTTGCTCTCTCTGGTGGTGTTCGATAGCGTTCGCAGTCAGCGTCGAATCAACGCCTGTCAGGGTGAGATTCGGCTGTTGATGGATGGCCGTCTGCGCTGGCAAGGGCAAGAGTGGTCTATCGTTAGCGCCCCCTGGATGGTTAAAACAGGCATGATGCTGCGTTTGCGTTCTGATGCCGGAAAACGTCAACATTTGTGGCTGGCAGCAGACAGTATGGATGATGCAGAGTGGAGGGATTTACGGCGGTTGATGCTGCAAAAGGCGAAGCAAGGGTAACGCATGACACATGCCTTATGGCGCACAGCTTGAAGGCCTACAGTTAGGTGCATCATGCAGGCCGGATAAGGCATTTACACCGTCATCCGGCAAACCGGTTATCAGGACCAGTGCTCGGCCATTTCCCCAAGAATTTGCTCGCACCAGGCCTGAATGCGCTCATCGCTGAGATCGTACTGGTTCGTTTCATCCAGCGCCAGGCCAACAAACAGTTGTCCATCAGCAATGACGGGTTTATCGCTGGTGAATTCGTAGCCTTCGGTGGGCCAGTAGCCGACAAACTTTACACCTTTGGTGATCAGTTTATCGTGCAGCATACCCAGCGCATCCAGGAACCATTCGCCGTATCCCAACTGATCGCCCATACCGTAAAGCGCGACAATCTTGCCTTCCAGGTTGAGGTCGTCCAGTTGCTCCCAGACCGCTTCCCAGTCCTCCTGAATTTCACCGAAATCCCAGGTTGGGATGCCCAAAATGAGCACGTCATACTGCTCCATTAGAGTCGGGGAATCATCTTTGAGGTTATGCAGTGTCACCAGTTCGGGACCCAGGATATCGCGGATTTTTTCTGCTGCCATTTCGGTGTAGCAGGTGCTGGAACCGTAAAAAAGACCCATGTTCATGACGTAAACATCTCAATTCTGCTGTAGCGTTGCGGGTAGTGTAACAGAATCACCGCATTCTCGGCACAATGAGGCATAATGCATCAAAAATGAGAGTGGAATAAGGGGCGCGAGTGGAACAGGATCTGGCGCGCATCGAGCAGTTTCTTGATGCCCTGTGGCTGGAACGAAATCTGGCGGAAAACACATTAAGTGCGTATCGTCGCGATTTGACCATGCTTGTGGAATGGTTACATCACCGCGGCGCTTCGCTTGCGACCGCGCAAAGTGATGACCTGCAAGCCCTGCTGGCTGAGCGGATGGATGGGGGGTATAAAGCCACCAGTTCCGCACGTTTGCTCAGTGCGACGCGACGTTTTTTTCAGCATCTGTATCGCGAAAAATATCGCGAAGATGACCCCAGCGCCTCGCTTGCATCACCTAAACTTCCGCAGCGCCTGCCTAAAGATCTCAGCGAAGCGCAGGTTGAGCGGCTGCTACAAGCGCCGCTTATTGAGCAACCGCTGGAGCTACGCGACAAAGCCATGCTGGAAGTGCTGTATGCAACGGGCCTGCGCGTGTCTGAACTGGTAGGGCTGACGATGAGTGACGTCAGCCTGCGTCAGGGCGTGGTACGGGTGATCGGTAAAGGTAACAAAGAGCGCCTTGTCCCGTTGGGTGAGGAGGCAGTGTACTGGCTGGAGACATACCTGGAGCATGGGCGTCCATGGTTGCTCAACGGCGTATCGATAGATGTGCTGTTTCCCAGTCAGCGGGCGCAACAGATGACCCGTCAGACCTTCTGGCATCGTATCAAACACTATGCTGTGTTGGCGGGAATCGACAGCGAAAAGCTGTCACCGCACGTCCTGCGGCACGCGTTTGCCACGCATCTGCTCAACCATGGCGCAGACCTGCGCGTGGTGCAGATGCTACTGGGGCATAGCGATCTCTCGACAACGCAAATTTATACTCATGTCGCAACGGAGCGCTTGCGGCAACTACATCAACAGCATCACCCGCGAGCGTGAGTGCTGACAGGACAGGATAGGATAGGCTATGAAAAAACGTTTTATGATGTTCACCCTGCTGGCGACGGCGTTTTCCGGCATGGTACATGCAGACGACGCGGCAATTCGCCAGTCATTAACAAAGCTGGGTGTGCAGAGCAACGAGATTCAAGCAGCTCCGGTTGCGGGTATGAAAACCGTACTGACCAATAGCGGCGTGCTGTACGTTACCGAAGATGGTAAACATATTATTCAGGGACCGATGTACGACGTGAGCGGCGCAAGTCCGGTAAATGTCACCAACCAGTTGCTGATGAAGCATCTGAACGCGCTGGAAAAAGAGATGATCATCTACAAAGCGCCGCAGGAAAAACACGTCATTACCGTTTTCACCGACATCACTTGTGGTTACTGCCACAAGCTGCATGAAGAGATGAAAGATTACAATGCGTTGGGGATCACCGTACGTTATCTTGCCTTCCCACGTCAGGGGCTGGACAGCCAGGCTGAGCAGGACATGAAGTCTATCTGGTGTGCGAAGGACAAAAACAAAGCCTTTGACGACGCGATGACTGGCAAGGACGTAAAACCGGCGACCTGTGATGTGGATATCGCTAACCACTATGCGCTGGGCGTACAGTTTGGCGTCAGCGGTACACCGGCGATTGTGCTGAGCAATGGCTATGTCGTACCTGGTTATCAGGGCCCGAAAGAGATGAAAGAATTCCTCGACGCACATGCAAAACAGACCAGCGGTAAATAATTCGCGTGAAACAACAGATACAACTTCGTCGGCGTGAAGCCGACGAGACCGTCGAGCTACCTGCAGACTTGCCGCCACTGCTGCGCCGTTTATACGCCAGTCGCGGCGTGCGTAGCGCGCAGGAACTTGAGCGTAGCGTGAAAGGAATGCTGCCGTGGCAGCATTTAAACGGTGTCGAAAAGGCGGTTGAGATCCTCTACAACGCCTTTCGTGCGGGAACTCGCATCATCGTTGTCGGCGATTTCGATGCTGACGGCGCGACCAGCACGGCACTAAGCATCCTGGCGATGCGCGCGTTGGGCTGCAGTAACGTTGACTACCTGGTGCCCAATCGTTTTGAAGACGGCTATGGTTTAAGCCCGGAAGTCGTTGATCAGGCACATGCCCGGGGCGCGCAGCTGATTGTCACCGTAGACAACGGCATCTCGTCTCACGCGGGTGTCGAACATGCCAGAACGTTGGGGATTCCGGTCGTTGTGACCGATCACCACCTGCCAGGGGATACGCTGCCGGGTGCTGAAGCGATCATCAATCCTAACCTGCACGACTGTGAGTTCCCGTCGAAATCGCTGGCAGGCGTTGGTGTAGCCTTCTATCTGATGCTGGCGCTGCGTACTTTCCTGCGTGATAAAGGCTGGTTTGATGAACGAGGCATTGCTCCACCGAACCTGGCGGATTTGCTCGATCTGGTTGCACTTGGCACGGTGGCTGACGTGGTTCCGCTGGATGCCAATAACCGCATTCTGACGTGGCAAGGCTTAAGCCGTATCCGCGCCGGAAAGTGTCGCCCTGGTATTAAAGCGCTGCTGGAGATTTCCAATCGCGACCCCCTCAAATTGGCTGCCAGTGATTTAGGTTTTGCCCTCGGGCCACGGCTGAATGCGGCGGGGCGTCTGGACGATATGTCCGTTGGCGTAGCGCTGTTGCTGTGCGACAACATTGGTGAAGCGCGCGTGCTGGCCAATGAGCTGGACGCACTCAACCAGACGCGCAAAGAGATCGAGCAGGGTATGCAGGCCGAAGCACTGACCCTGTGTGAAAAGCTGGAGCGCAGTAGCGATACGCTACCGGGCGGTCTGGCGATGTATCATCCCGAGTGGCACCAGGGCGTGGTGGGGATTCTGGCATCGCGTATTAAAGAGCGCTTCCATCGCCCGGTGATAGCGTTTGCCCCGGCAGGTGACGGTACTCTCAAAGGATCCGGGCGTTCGATTCAGGGGCTGCACATGCGCGATGCGCTGGAGCGCCTGGACACCCTTCATCCGGGCATGATTCTCAAGTTTGGCGGTCACGCCATGGCGGCGGGGTTATCACTTGAAGAGGCGCAGTTTGAGCGTTTCCAGCAGCGTTTTGGCGAACTGGTAACCGAGTGGCTGGATCCCGCCTTACTGCAAGGTGAAGTGGTGTCGGATGGCCCACTGAGCGCAGCGGAGATGACCATGGAGGTCGCACAAATGCTGCGCGATGCCGGACCGTGGGGGCAAATGTTCCCGGAACCGCTGTTTGACGGGCATTTCCGTTTGCTGCAGCAGCGTCTGGTCGGTGAGCGTCATCTGAAGGTAATGGTCGAGCCTGTAGGCGGTGGTCCACTGTTGGACGGCATTGCGTTTAACGTCGATACTACCTGCTGGCCGGACAACGGCGTGCGCGAAGTTCAACTTGCCTACAAACTGGATATTAATGAGTTTCGCGGCAACCGTAGTTTGCAGATTATAATCGACAATATCTGGCCACTTTAGCGTCACTAATCGCTATAAAAAAGGGCGTGGATTAGTTACAATCCCGCTCTTATCACCGCATTTTGACTAGTCCAATAAAAGAAATCAGACAATGTTTGAAATTAATCCGGTAAATAACCGCATTCAGGACCTCACGGAGCGCTCTGACGTTCTTAGGGGGTATCTTTGACTATGATGCCAAGAAAGAGCGTCTGGAAGAAGTAAACGCCGAGCTGGAACAGCCGGACGTATGGAACGAACCCGAACGCGCGCAGGCGCTGGGTAAAGAGCGTTCTTCTCTTGAGGCCATCGTCGATACGCTCGATCAGATGAGTCAGGGCCTGGAAGATGTCTCCGGCCTGCTGGAGCTGGCTGTAGAAGCCGACGACGAAGAAACCTTTAACGAAGCCGTAGCAGAACTCGATACGCTGGAAGATAAGCTGGCCCAGCTGGAATTCCGTCGTATGTTCTCCGGTGAATATGACAGCGCAGATTGCTATCTCGATATTCAGGCTGGTTCTGGCGGTACAGAAGCGCAGGACTGGGCAAGCATGCTGATGCGTATGTATCTGCGTTGGGCTGAAGCGCGCGGCTTTAAGACCGAAATTATTGAAGAATCTGAAGGTGAAGTGGCGGGTATTAAATCCGTGACCATCAGAATTGCTGGCGAATATGCGTACGGTTGGTTGCGTACTGAAACCGGCGTACACCGTCTGGTTCGTAAGAGTCCGTTTGACTCCGGCGGACGTCGCCATACGTCGTTCAGTTCTGCGTTTGTTTATCCGGAAGTTGACGATGATATTGATATCGATATCAACCCGGCGGACCTGCGTATTGACGTTTACCGTGCCTCCGGTGCGGGTGGTCAGCACGTTAACCGTACGGAATCTGCGGTGCGTATTACCCACATCCCGACAGGGATTGTGACGCAGTGTCAGAACGACCGTTCCCAGCACAAGAACAAAGACCAGGCCATGAAGCAGATGAAAGCGAAGCTTTATGAACTGGAAATGCAGAAGAAGAATGCCGAGAAACAGGCGATGGAAGACACCAAGTCAGATATCGGCTGGGGTAGCCAGATTCGTTCTTATGTCCTTGATGACTCCCGCATCAAAGATCTGCGTACCGGGGTTGAAACCCGTAACACGCAGGCGGTGCTGGATGGCAGCCTGGATCAATTTATCGAAGCAAGTTTGAAAGCAGGGTTATGAGGAACCAACATGTCTGAACAACACGTACAGGGCGCTGACGCGGTAGCCGACCTTAACAATGAACTGAAAACGCGCCGTGAGAAGCTGGCGAGCCTGCGTGAGCAGGGGATCCCGTTCCCGAACGATTTCCGTCGCGATCATACCTCAGACCAACTGCATGCTGACTTCGACGCAAAAGAAAACGAAGAGCTGGAAGCGCTGAACATTGAGGTATCCGTTGCTGGCCGTATGATGACCCGTCGTATTATGGGTAAAGCATCATTCGTTACGCTGCAGGACGTTGGCGGCCGTATTCAGCTGTACGTAGCTCGCGACGACCTGCCGGAAGGCGTCTACAACGAGCAGTTCAAGAAATGGGATCTGGGCGATATCCTCGGCGCGAAAGGTAAGTTGTTCAAGACCAAGACCGGTGAGTTGTCTATCCACTGCACCGAACTGCGTCTGCTGACCAAAGCGCTGCGCCCGCTGCCGGACAAATTCCACGGTCTGCAGGATCAGGAAGCGCGCTATCGTCAACGTTACCTGGATCTCATCTCTAACGATGAATCCCGCAATACCTTTAAAGTGCGTTCACAGATTATGGCTGGCATCCGTCAGTTCATGGTTGCTCGTGGTTTTATGGAAGTAGAAACCCCGATGATGCAGGTGATCCCAGGCGGTGCGGCAGCGCGTCCGTTTATCACTCATCATAACGCGCTGGATTTGGACATGTACCTGCGTATTGCGCCGGAACTGTACCTCAAGCGTCTGGTGGTTGGCGGCTTCGAACGCGTATTCGAAATTAACCGTAACTTCCGTAACGAAGGCATCTCTGTTCGCCATAACCCAGAGTTCACCATGATGGAACTCTACATGGCTTATGCGGATTACAAAGATCTGATCGAACTGACCGAATCACTGTTCCGTACGCTGGCGCAGAACGTTCTGGGAACGACTGAAGTGCCTTACGGTGAAGAAGTCTTCGACTTCGGTAAGCCGTTCGAAAAACTGACCATGCGTGAAGCGATTCAGAAATACCGTCCGGAAACCAACATGGCCGATCTGGATAACTTCGACTCTGCAAAAGCGATTGCTGAATCTATCGGCATCAAAGTTGAGAAGAGCTGGGGTCTGGGTCGTATCGTAACTGAGATCTTTGAAGAAGTTGCAGAAGCGCACCTGATTCAACCGACCTTCATTACCGAGTACCCGGCAGAAGTTTCTCCGCTGGCGCGTCGTAATGACGAAAACCCGGAAATCACCGATCGCTTCGAATTCTTCATCGGCGGACGTGAAATCGGTAACGGTTTCAGCGAGCTGAACGATGCAGAAGATCAGGCTCAGCGTTTCCAGGATCAGGTTAACGCCAAAGATGCGGGTGATGACGAAGCAATGTTCTACGACGAAGACTACGTTACCGCTCTGGAACACGGTCTGCCGCCGACTGCGGGTCTGGGCATTGGTATTGACCGTATGGTTATGCTGTTCACCAACAGCCACACCATCCGCGACGTGATCCTGTTCCCGGCGATGCGCCCGGTTAAGTAAGATGTAAAATGCCGGATGGCGGCTGACGCCTTATCTGGCCTACGATTCGTTATGTAGGCCAGGCAAGCGTATCGCCATCAGGCAATTATTTGTTGGCAGTAATTCCGCAACAGCGCACGCGCTTCTTTGTCTGCAACCTGCATTACCATCCACGGGCTAAAAGCCCACGGCGCCGCGTCAATCCCGCTTAAGACATCCTCAAGATTGCTCCACTGGCAATCCATCACTTCATCTGGGTTTAGCTGTAGCTCACTGACGATATGTGCGGCATAAACCGGGCATACTTCGTTTTCCACAATTCCACTTGGGTCCGTGGCGCGATAACGAAAGTCAGCGTATACGGGGCTGAGTGCGTCAATGTCTGCACCCAGTTCGAAGCGAGCCCGGCGGACAATAGCGGCTTCGTTGGTTTCACCCAACTGCGGGTGACCGCAGACAGAGTTGGTCCAGACGCCTGGCCAGGCTTTTTTGTGCAGCGAGCGGCGGGTGACCAGCAGTTGGCCCTGCTCGTTAAATATCCAGCACGAGAAAGCGGAATGCAGGGGTGTTGTGGCGGTATGCGCCGCATACTTTTCCAGCGTTCCGCAGGGTTGGTCCTGCTCATTCAATAAAATGACATGTTCCTGTCGCATAGCGTCCACCATCAATCTTAAGCACCCATATTATATGCTTAATTAAGTCAGATTAATTAACAGAGGGTGTGAAATGCCAGAGCAGACGGTTCGTTGCGCGATATGATTTGGCATCCGGTTTCTGGCTGCTATGATAAAGCGTCTGAAAATGTTGCGAGGTATTGTTTTGAGTGCAGGACGCCTGAAGAAAAATGGCCTGGGTATCGTGATGTTGCTGTGTGTCGGTCTGCTGTTAGCAGGGTGTTCCGGGAGCAAGTCGTCTGATACAGGAAGTTATTCCGGCTCCGTGTATACCGTGAAGCGGGGAGATACGCTATACCGTATTTCGCGCGCTACCGGGACCAGCGTGAAAGAGATCGCCCGCCTGAATAATATTTCACCGCCCTATACCATTGAAGTTGGGCAAAAGCTGAAGGTCAGCGGCGGCGCGAAAACCAGTTCTGGATCTGGCAAAACAACCAAGAAATCCTCAACCAAAACGGCGGCGGTCAGACCATCTTCTTCTGTGCCGCAGTCGTCCTGGCCGCCAGTAGGGCAACGTTGCTGGCAGTGGCCTGCCAGCGGTAAGGTGATCCTGCCTTATTCAACCGCAGACGGCGGCAATAAGGGCATTGATATCTCGGCTGCGCGCGGCACTCCGATTTATGCCGCCGGCGCCGGGAAAGTGGTTTACGTCGGTAATCAGCTACGGGGCTATGGTAATCTCATCATGATTAAGCACAGTGAGGACTACATCACTGCGTATGCGCATAATGACACCATGCTGGTGAACAACGGTCAAAACGTGAAGGCCGGTCAGAAGATCGCGACGATGGGCAGCTCGGATGCGACTACGGTGCGCCTGCATTTTCAAATCCGCTACCGGGCAACGGCTATCGATCCGTTGCGTTATTTACCGCCGCAGGGGAGTAAGCCAAAATGCTGACGGTGAATTAATCGCCAGTCAGTCGGGTAGTCCCTTGCCAAGAAGAGCGTAAGGTTTATAATCCCTTACGCACTTCAATGCGGGCGTAGTTCAATGGTAGAACGAGAGCTTCCCAAGCTCTATACGAGGGTTCGATTCCCTTCGCCCGCTCCAAACTCAAGTCTCCTGAAGTCTACCCAACTCAATTTTCCCTTGATAAATCAATAGTTATAGCATTCTATTAGTCTATTGAACTCAATTGTACTCACCCTGGGTCAAACTTAATGTGGGGGTATGGATAGGGGTAAAATTTTCCTCTGCTGAGAAGTATCCCCCAATGAAGATGACTGCTTGTCAGGTCGAAACTGTAAAACCCAAAGAGAAACTCTGTAAGCTCGCTGATGATGGCGGTCTATACCTGCTGGTTAATCCCAATGGTAAAAGATACCGGTGTCTCGAATACCGTTTGCTAGCTAAAGAGAAGCTACTCGCTATCGGCGTTTACCCAGAGATTCCTGCTTATAAAGCCGTATCCTTTGGTGTAAATGTGTAGGGTTGAGTTTGAGAATCGGAGCAACTTCACGTAAATCTCGCTGGTATTTAACAACCTGTTCGATAGCTACGAGTTTGAACTCATGAGGAATGTGAGTTTGATCCGACGAGTCGTGATTGTATATTATCTCCCATTCTCTGTTTTTATTTTAACAGTTTAGAGATGTCTTTTAATTTCCGAACAGTATATGGACACATCCATGTGATGCAAGTACTGGGTTGATGTAGTTTGCGGCCATCACATCACTACAGCCAGTCAAAGCGGGAAACCGTCATCAACCAGACGCCGCGTAGCTTTTCCAGATTCTGAGCAGGTTTACCTGGAACAGGCTTAACACCATGAGGAAGTGGAGTGATAAGCGATGTTGGCGGTGCAACGGACAAGAAGAAAGCTTGTTTTTCTCACTTTGGCGATGTGCGAAAAGCAACGAGGACCGATGCTGATAGACTTCTTTTTTCTGACAAAAGCTCCAGCAGAGACATTTTCTTATTATTCGCACTTTAGTCAATAAACCCGGCTGTCAGGTTAGTGAATAAATGCGAATCGTTATAACGATTAAAACCCAGGTCAGCCCCGGTGAGAAGCTATGTCTCAGGAAGAACATACACTGTATCAGTTGAAATAATTGCAAGTCAAACTCTGCATGCCAAGTCAGTGTTTTTATACTACAATAAAGTTTCCTGTTATGTGCTGCTCAAAAAGCTAAGTTTTTACGAAATTTGAGATGTAATCTTGCTTTTATAAGGTTTAGGGTTGCCATAATGAGTTAATTTCGGAGTTGGTTGAATGAAAGAAATGACCATGAAAGCAATTGTAGAATGGATTGAAGAGAACGTCTCATCAGGTATTTCCATTGATGATATTGTAAGATACTCCGGATACTCAAGGCGACATATTCATGAGATTTTCAAAGAGTATGTAAATATGCCTCCTGGGCAGTATATACGGCACCGAAGGTTATCCCGGGCAGCTATTAGATTAAGGTTAACGTCGCAATCTGCAACCGACATAGCACATCATTTGGCTTTTGATTCACAGCAGTCTTTTTCTCGGGAATTTAAAAAATTGTTTGGAGTGTCACCTCGGGAGTATAGGCTTAGTGAAAGCTGGAGTCTGAATAACTTAAAAATACCATTTAATTTTAACTTTCAGGATTTGCCAGAATTAAGATTGGTGGAACTGCCAGAAATGAGTTTTGTGGGCTATGAAGTTAATTATAGTGAGTTTATTAGTGATAAGCCAATTGACAGTAACCCACTCAGAATGGAGGCAATAGTTAGAAATTTAAATCACTACAAAGAAGATGTTTATCTATTATCAAGCTTTGAACCGAAAAGAAAAAATGATAATAA
This sequence comes from Citrobacter sp. Cpo090, assembly GCF_030332665.1. Lineage (NCBI taxonomy): Bacteria > Pseudomonadati > Pseudomonadota > Gammaproteobacteria > Enterobacterales > Enterobacteriaceae > Citrobacter > Citrobacter sp. Cpo090. The sequence continues at coordinate 408,216 of NZ_JAOWHK010000035.1, forward strand.
ACTTGATGTTACGACTTTCATTGGTATTAAGGCTCAGGAAGGCAAGCAAACCAGAATGGTGAAGAGTCAAATAAACCCGCCAGGGTTATATGCAAACTTCACATTCCGGGGCAACTGGGTGGACTATTCTTCTGCTTCCAGACGAATTTATATGGAAATGCTGCCAAAGCATAGACTTAAACGAAAACGTGGAGTTGATATTGAGCACTTCAAGTTTATAGATAACACATCAACAGCAGAGGATTATTTGTTTGAGGTTGAATATTATATTCCAGTAA
>NZ_JAOWHK010000036.1:0-241924 GCF_030332665.1 Citrobacter sp. Cpo090
TATTGAGCACTTCAAGTTTATAGATAACACATCAACAGCAGAGGATTATTTGTTTGAGGTTGAATATTATATTCCAGTAATCTATTAGTACTAAAATGGATTAGCAAAATGAATAATATCTGTTTGGTATTTCTATTTTTTGCAATTATTAATACTGCTCCTGCTGTGGCCTCTATTCACACTTCGAGATTTATTGTTGATAAATGTGAAATAAACCCATCAAATTGGCACGTAAAAAATTGCGTTGTAAACCGCGAATAGCATTTTGTGTTATCATAAAATACCTGGTTTAAATAGCAGTGGAGTAAGGGTGAATTAATGTATGATGAGATCGATTTGAAATATAGTGAGGGTCGGATAAACATTAATGGTGATAAAAGCACGGATTGCACGTTTTGGTTATACCCTCCGTTATGTTTAACACATACCGAATTACAAATACTTTATTGTATCTTACAAGGAAAATGTGTTGATGATATCGCAGAATATCGAAATAGAAGTTCAAAAACAATATGGGGGCAAAAGAAACAGATTTATTTAAAATTGGGGATTCAAAGTGACACAACGCTTTATCGTGATTTAATAAAAAAAGGAATAATTAATTTCGAAAAAAATAGCATTAAAGAATAATGGTTGACCAATGTCTGACAAAACTAATGAAGAGCACAATAACGATGAAGAGTTGGCTCCAATGGTTGATGGTCTCAGTGGTGCATTATGTATATTTATACTTATCACTACAGTCTTTATGATTAGTGGGATTGAGACTGTCGTTACCGGAGGGGGGAGATATTTCACAGGAGAGAACACCTCAGTAAACTATGATCAAAACACCATCTATTTTGAAGGTGTTATCTCTTTACCAAAAGATGATTATGATAAAGTTACTTCTAAAATAAACTCCAGTGGTGGAGATAAAATAATTTTTGAAGCATTTACTTCGGATATGTCGGAGGGTGATTCATTAAAGGCCAAAAGAAAATTAATATATAACTTATTAGAATTCAAAAAACAACTTAATATTGAAGACATGCGAATAACGCTAAAAGTTTCCGAGGTTGACTTTTGCGGCAGTGCAACATCATGTATTAAATGGAGAGTGGAATAATGTATTTGATTGGGTTCTTATTTTATATAATAATCGCACTTTCTTATTTTTATATAGATGAAATATATGAGATAGTGAATCAATCATATCTCTTGGCTCAATCGATAACAATAGGTATGGGAGTTCTGTATATTTACCCCCTTGCAATTTTTGTTTATATTTGTGCTTTATCTAAGAGAACGGATAAACACAAACATATTATAGACTCGCAAACTAAGATTGCTGCCTCGGTATCGGTGTCACTCGGGTTGATTGGTACGTTCCAGGGCTTGACTGCGATGGTCTCCTCTATTGCCAGTTCAATGGGGGGAGAGGGCGATATAGCGGAGAAAATGAATTCAATGCTTTCCGCAATTTCATCGGCGCTGTCAGCGATGTCATACGCTTTTTTGACGTCAATTCTGGGTGTGGCAGTATCCGTATTATTACTTTTAAGCCTTAATTTTTGGCTATTCTATTTTAAGGAAACATCGCCTAAAAAAAATAAAAGCCGTTCTCTTACCATCAATTACGGAAAGGTAATTGTGGATAATTTTGGGGAAGTAGAAGAAAAACTATCATTAGTAAATGAGAAACTCGATAGTCAGAGAGACATAGAACAGCAGGCTCTTCTGCTAAATCAGCAAGTGCTTGCTTCGCTATCTGATATATCAGATAGTTTGAAATCCATAAATCAACAATTAGAGGAAACACAAAAATACCAACGCGAACAAATATCCGGAATTAAGACTAATTTTGAACAGTTTAAAACGAACCTTCGAAACACAATGGAGATTTTGATCAAATGAAGTACGCAGGTATTTTTCTGTTGATATTTGTAATGGTATCAATGAAGAGTTATGCGGCTGCTAATGATTATCATAGTTATTTAAAAACAGTTCTGGATAATGCGGAAAGCGTCAAATCAAAAGAGGCTTTGGTCAATGCTGAGGAATTAAATAAACTTAGTACCCAACTTTATGCCGTACCTAAAGTGTCAGCCTCTGTAACACCAAAAGCAAGTAAAGCCAATAGCAATAAGCAATATGTCGAAAGTAAGGTAACTCTTTCCTCATTACTTTTTGAGGATACATTATTTAGCAACATCAAAGCCCAGAACTATAAACTACTGGCGTCAGTCGTTGATCTGGATAAAGAGAAGGAGAGAATCACAACCGCTATTATGAGCGATCAGATACATATTTCTTTATATGAGAAATTACGTGATAACGCTGTACAGTTGAAACGTGAAGCGGAATCACTTTATCAAAAGATAAATGTAAAGTACGATTTCGGTATCATTAAAGAAAGCGATGTACAGTTGGCCAAACTTTTAGTACAAAAGATTAATAATGAAATTGACAGTATTGAACATGCAATCGATCGTCTTAAAATAAATATTGAATCAAATGCTTTGCATCCTTATCCAACCGAAGGGATAAGGATTGAAGATTCTAAAATCGATGCGCTGTTGAAATTCAATAATAAAGAATCCGCATTAGTTAATAACTTTGATCTTCGAAAATTATCTCTCAGTAAGGATGAAGTAAAAGAAAATGCGCGTAAGCAGGATTCAATGCTGTCAGTCAGTGTTGTAGCAGAAAATAAATGGAACGATGACAAAACAGTAAAAGACGATTCTTATGTTGGCCTAAAATTTTCGGTCAATATATTTGATCTTGACAATAAGCTAGCGAAATCAGCAGGTATTGAGAATTATAAATCTCTATCCTGGGATTATGACCATAAATATAAACTGCTACTAAATCAAATCAAATTAGCGAAATTGACCTCTGAAGCAAATATTCGAGAGATCACTAACCTGGAACGTCAATATAAAACAACAAAGGAATTAATTAAAAATCAGGAACGAGAATATGGAATCAATCAGGCATCGGTATATGAGATGCTAAACACACGTTTCGATCTCTTTCAGCTAGAGAAATCTATTACTGAAATGAAAGTTTCAGAAGCGAAAAACAAAATTAATCTTTTGCAGGTTTATGGGCAAGTCCTTGATTTTTTCATGGGTGAGACTTAAAAGTGAAAAAGATTTTCAACAGCATTTATAGTAAAGTAAAAAAACATCGGTCGCCGTTTATTATGTTAACAGTGACCATGATGGTTTTTCTTTATATTATCTTTAGTGAAATTGATATCGTGTCGCCTGGGCAGGGTGTGATAACCGGAGGAAATGATAAGGTCGTTATTAAAAGCCCTAGTTCCGGATTTATTAATAGTTTTAACTTACAAGAAGGCGACCAAATTGAAAAAGGAATGGTTTTATTTTCTTATACTAATCTTGATTATACTTATAAGGGAATAACTCTTAAAGACCTTATTGCTTTCAATAATAAGAAAATAAAGTTTTTACAGCAAGATAGTAAGCTATTGGAAAGCTTATTGGCTACGCCCTCTATTCCTGTTGACCTTGATAAGGAGGCTACATCAGAATTTGGAACTCTTAGTTATTATTCCTTTAGAGAGGAAAATGATGCTCTACTGATGGAAGAACAAAGTTTACAAGAGAAGGAGAATCTTTTGAATGAGGAGGTTAAACTACGTGAGAAACAGATAGCTCATCTTCAGCGGAAGGATAATCTGTTAAGAAAAGGTGGGGCAAGTGATATTGATGTACTAACTAATACTGCGGATATAGAGCGTCAAAAAACGGACCTCATTAATGTTAAAATTAATTTTTTAACTTTAAAAAATGATATTTCAAATGCAAAGTCAAAGTTTAAAGTTAAACTTTATGAGCAAATCCATAGTATTAGAGATAAAATATCTGACCTGGAGCGGAGTAATATTGAAAATAGGGGGGAGTTAGAATTAATGAACGATAAGGTTTCTACCAATAGCGTTACATCCCCTTTCTCTGGCAAAGTTTTAAAAATAGAACACAATTTAAAAGAGGGTTCGTTTATTGAGCAATACCAGCCGATAGTGACCGTCAAGCAGGATAACATTGGTCGTGTTATAGAAGCAAAATTTGATACAAAGTATCGCCCTTATTTATATGAAGGCGCCGATGTTAAAATCGCCGTTAACTCGACGGCATTCAAGAAGAACTTCACTGGTAAAATATCCAAAATTAGTGCTGACTCTTTTGTCGATAATGCTCCAAACAACAGTGAGCAGCGTTATTATAGTGTGACGATAGATACCTTTGAAGAGATTGACCCTTCCCTCCTGCCTGAGGGGATAGAAGTTAACGTTTTTGCAACGAGTAAAAAAGTATCAATTTTTGAATATATGACTGCAACACTTAAATCTAATATTGTATTTAATGTTTGGTGAAAATATGCTTGGATTCGTCTCTGCGCTATCTTCAACACTTGCTATTGTCGTTTTAATATCATCAGTTTTATTGGTGAATCTTCTCACTTTTACCTTAAAAAAAAGTGAGAAGGATTTTCAGCTAAAGCTAAATGAAAACGTCATGAAACAAGAGGAGGCATCAAATGACGTACAGAATGGTGTACAGGGGAATGAGCAGGACAAGTCGTCAGGTATCAATTTAAGTGGAGCCAGCATTAGTAAAAATATTATTTCACTGAAGGAGTTACCACCCCGTAATTCCAATATTAAAGATATGGTGACGGGATGTTCTTTTGGTAATAACTTTAGCTACGAAGTGGCATCCAAATTATCAGCGCTAAATTATATCATTCTGGCGAAAAACTTTATGGGTACAAACGTAAAGATAACGCTTGAAAAACCAAAGCTAGATGAAAACAAAGTGAATGATTGCTGGGTAAACCTGGATGACGGAGACAAATAAAGATGCTGATGAGCGCATTTAACATTTATTGTAAAAAAATAGGTGTTACATTTTCAGTAGATCAAAATATTACATTAATGGAATTGATGAATAACATCAATGAATATATTGATGATGATTATTTTGATTATAAAGTTCAAAGTTTCGTTTGCCATGACATAGTCGAACTCCCAGATATTTTTATTCTGGAGAATAATGGCGATGAATTTCTTTTATATGAAAGGATTATGGATGATTTCTGTTGCCTTTCAGAGGGGGAGCATGCTGAGCGCAGTTCGTTTTTAGGCAAAAAAATTCTTATAATTACTTCGGAACCAAAGAGTACAGATGCAAATGATGTATATAATATAATTAAGAATAAACTTCCACGTATGAATTTTCTATTTATACCGTTGGTTGTATTTTCATTATTACTGCCGTTCTATTCGAATCTGTTCAACTCCCGGTTAGTATACAGTTCATCGTTAATGTCGGTAATTTACATCACTGTTTTTTTTATCTTCTTCGCGGTTTTGGAGAAGGTATTAAGAGGTTGGATATACCAGTTGGTCGCAAAGACCAACCATGAAAATAGTATTAAATTAAGCAGTTTTCTGGTGTGTATGTTATCAGTAAGTAAAGATAATGCTGCTCCAACAACATGCCGTACTATCGAAACATGTACTGCCGGATACTGGAAATCAGTGACGGCGTCGCTTATCGATATTGCGTTGTTTTCTGTGTTTTTTGTTTGCATTATGTTGATGCTTGGAAAATATAGCATCTTGTTGCTTTTGTACTATCTATTATTTTGTTTTTTATGCATTTATGTGCGATTTGAATCATACGAAAACACACTTAAAAATATGCAGCTAAGTACCGATCGGTTAACAGATCATTTATCTTTGCATTCTAATCGCATCCAGGCTCGGTTTGTCAAATTTGACAGTCTGCGGAATTTTTTATTTGCAAAAAACTGTGGCAGCGAAAAATTGGCCTTACAATTAAATATGCATAACCATCATTGGGGGGAGTTACTGAAGTTAAATACTTTTATTTCAATGATCGTCATGTATATTGCATGCTACCTTGCAGTTAATGCGGGAAGCTTGTCGATAGGAACGATCATCGCTGTAATGATTGTCAACTCTCGTTTATCTGCTTCATTGATAGGTTCTGTGAATGGAATATATAATATAAAGGTTCATCTACATCAGATAAAATTGAGCCTGTTGAAACTAATGGACAATATAGATTCTGTCCGGACTAAAACACATCTTAACAAAATAGAACAGGTATCAATTGAAAATGTCACTATTGAACCACATGGTAAGGCTACGCTGTCTGATTATAGTGGGAGTTTTACTTCAGGAGACATAGTAACAGTATCAGGAAAAGTGGGTGCCGGGAAAAGTACGCTATTACGTAGTTTAGTTGCTTCCAATGAGATGTATCACGGTACTATCCGATATAATCAGGTTAATATATGTAATATTAATAGAATGACTTTTGAGAAAGAGGTCGCCTTCTATGACCCTAGTTTTCAGTTCTTTACGGGCTCCTTACGTTTTAACTTTAACTTGCATGGTATCTACGCAAATGATCGTATTTTAGAACTACTTAATCAATGTTGCCCGGGGCTAGCAGTGGATTCAAGTATTCTGGATGAGGGCGATGCCGCTTCTTTAAATCTATCAGCGGGAGAAAGACAGAAGCTTATGATAGCTATGATTCTGGAGAAGAAACCATCGTTGATCGTATTAGATGAGCCAACCTCCTTTATGCCTGATCATGAAGGGTTAGTATTTTTACAAAACTTAATTAAACGTCATGAAGATGCGATATTCTTTATTGCCACACACGATCAGCGGATTAAACAACTTTCAACGGCATCAATACATATTACCCCAGAATCGGTGCACAAGAAGATCTTTATTAATACCCCGGGCCTGGTGCATAATTGCTGATGGTTGATCTCATGATTAGATAGGGCCGAAAGGGTTTATTTTATAGTCAAAGGTTTTATAAAGATGACATACAATTGTTGAAGTTTTAGCCACGCCACCAACATCGTTATTCATCATCTATATGGAGCATCTGATGAAAACTGTTAATATAAATACTTTTGATGCAAATAATTTTTCTGTTGATAATCTCAAAGTTTCTGGATTTGATGTAATTATTACTGACATCAAAGGGGAAACAATTAGAATTGCGGACGGTTTACCTGAACTTTTATTGGGTAATATCAAGCTGAAACATGCCGATGGTCAACATATTGAAACCTCCGATATATTGAAGTCAATTGATGCGAGTAAATTGGGCCTCGATGTGGCTGTTCTCGGTGGACTTATTGAAGGTTCTGATGTTAAGGGGGAGCAAAAAGGTACTAAATTACCTTCAACAGAAGATACCGCAGGTACTGATAAGAAACAACTTGATGAATTACTTGATGAAAACAAAAAGCTTAAAGAAAAACTGGCAGAAGCAGAAGAGCAACGGGAAGTGGAAAAGGCTGAGATAACTTCAGAACCTATTCAAACCGTTTCAACAGAATTGAATGAACAACCTCAGGTTCAGGCTCAGGTTCAACCTGCGCCCGTTAACGTACCGAAAAGGAAACTGCCGTTAGAGGAAGGGGGGGGAAGCTCTTCTTCCGGGTCAGCTCAAACGAAGAACGCTAATTCCGGGCAACAAGAAAATGATGCGTCCCAGGGAACTGCTATTCCATTAAGTGCTGAGCTGAAAAAGGAAAGCGATACGGGGATTGCCGGGGACAATATCACCGCTGATCCACAGCCAGTTTTTACTGGTAAGACGGCACCGCTAGCTGAAGTGCTACTAACTATCGGTGGCAGCACTTACACCACTATTGCCGGAGCTGATGGTAGCTGGAAAATTACCGTGTCCAATCCACTTCCGGAAGGTAGCAACACCTATACCGTTAGTGCTAGTACCTCTAACGGTGTTACCGGCATTCTGCAGGGTGGGATCATAATCGATACCCAATCGCAGGAGGTCACCGTGGAGCTGGACAGCATATCGGATACCGGTGTGAAAGGGGATTTCACCACTCAAGTTCAGACGCCCACCCTCAGTGGAACGGCGGAGGCAGAAGCGACGCTGATACTTGAAATCGGCGGACACAGTTACACTTTCAGCGCAGATGCATCGGGGCGCTGGAACTTTACCCTGCCTGATGCATTAGGCGAGGGAGTACATAATTATACACTTACCTCTACCGATAAAGCGGGTAACAGTACTGCCACACAGGGCATACTGACGATTGATACGACTGGTCCTCTGCTAAATGTGCAGTTGGATGAATCCAACAATATGCTTATGGATAATGTCCTTGGTAATAACCAGCCGACATTCTCAGGGAGCACTGAACCAGGCCTGACGGTAACGATTACGATCGGTGACAAAACATATCAAATCGTTGCTGATGGCAACGGAAACTGGAGCTTTACAGTGCCTGTTGCCCTGGAGAACAAGACCTGGGAATACACGGTGACGGCAACCGATGCGGCTGGCAACCAGACGTTTATTAAAGATCAGGTTGTGATTCAGCATCAGGAAAGCGTGGAAACTCTTCCTTTGACGGGAGGGCTGGATGCGGGTAGCGACTCCGGTGTCGCAGGTGACAAAATTACCAGTGTTAATAAGCCAGTTTTTAGCGGCACAACAGTACCTGGCGCCTCGGTTACCGTTTCAATCGCGGGAAATGATTACACTGCAACGGCTGATCTGAATGGGAACTGGGAGATCGAGGTAACCGATACCCTTCCCGATGGTGTATACGATTATACGATTACTGCAACAGGAGCAAACGGGGATACTGGAACAGTAAATAATTATCTGACAGTAGATACGGAACTGCCATATACGGAAATCCAGATTGATGCTGCCTCGGATTCCGGTGTTAAGGGCGATAACATCACTAATGTTAACAAACCTCTCTTAACCGGCACTACGGAACCCAATGCGATTGTCAAAGTTGTTATCCAGGGCGTGGAATATGAAACAAAAGCCGACAGTTCTGGCCAATGGAATGTACAGGTTTCCGCACCGCTCTCTGAGGGAAATAATAGCTACACCGTGACAGTGACAGATGCTGCGGGTAACAGCAGCAGCACTACGGGGGAGCTCATATTGGATTCTACGGGACCGAGCCTGTCAGGAATTAAGTTTGTCGATGGTTACGACGATCGCTATTCAAATACTTACACTCCAACGATCGGTGGATGGGCAGAGGCAGGGTCAACCGTGTATATTCAGATCGGTAGCCGGCAGTACAGTGTAACTGTGCCATCCAACCGTCAATGGCAGTTCAAAGTTCCTGCGGGATTCATTACTGAGGGTAACCCACACCAATATATTACTTTTATTGCTGAAGATGCGGCAGGTAACCGAACACAACAAACGATCAAGTTTTCCTTTATTACGGATAAACCAATAATCACAGCTGATATCTCTGTGAATACCGATACAGATATTGTAGGTGATAAAATAACAAGTAACAACAGGCCGACGTTAACCGGCACAATTGAGTGCAAGGGACAGACTGCAGCTCAAATAGCAATGGCGAAAGTCACTATTTCTATTAATGGGAAGATTTATGAGAATATTTCCGTTAGCAGGGATGGAAAGTGGACATTCGCTTTACCTGATGAATTAGTAAACGGTAATACTTATAACTATACAATTACTGTTACGGATTTCGTCGGAAACACGAATACATATCAATCTTATGTAACTATTTCGACGCTGTCGGGTTCGCTGGATGCCGGGAGTATCACTGGTCTGGGCTCTGACCAGGCTACCTCTGATGTTACGCCAACCCTCTCAGGAAAAGCTAATGCTGGATCAATGTTAACTATCCTGATTAATAATAAAAATTATCAGGTACAAGTTGGAAATAATGGACAATGGTCGTTTAAGATCCCTGACACACTTGGTGATGGGAAATATGATTATAAAATAACGGAGAGTACAACGGATGGGAAAACAAATACGTTCTCTGGCTACTTTGTCGTTGATACAAAAGCACCACAAACTCTCAGCGCAGGGCTTGAAGAGCATGCTTCAGGTGCTGTGAATATCTCGAATCGCCCCGATCTAACCCTTAAAGGCAAGACAGAGGCGTTGGCACTGGTAACCATAGTGGTTGCAGGTGTAACGTATCAGACATTAGCGAATGAAAAAGGTGAATGGTCATATACCTTTGATAAAAATGCATTCAGTATCAATACGCCTTATAACTATACGGTTACTGCCAGCGATGCTGCTGGAAATAAAACCACCATAACTGGTAATTTTACTATTGATACTATTACTGTTAGCGCGGATATTGATGATGCAACCAACTCGGGTAATACTTCAGACAATATCACTAACAACGCAAATCCCAAAATAACCGGTGTAACAGCCCCGGATGCTACTATTACTTTAGTTATCAATGGTAAAACTTATAATACGACCGCAGACAGCAATGGACACTGGTCTATAACCATAGATGATACCTTAGGTGATAACACGTACAGTTATACTGTCACGGCTGAAAAAGACGGTAAAGTTAACTATGCGACTGGTAACATTGTTATTGATACATCTTCGCTCACACCAACGCATGAGCTCGATAGTAATAGCGATTCAGGGGTTAAAAATGATCACATCACTAATGTTTCAACCCCGACATTAACGGGAAAAGCAGAAGCTGGAGCTACAATTACCGTAACATTAAACGGTACCTCTTACACAACTATTGCTGCGGATGATGGAACATGGTCATTGGTTGTCAACTTACAAGAAGGCGTTAATCACTATACCGTTATGGCAGAAGATAAAGCCGGAAACATGTCTGAAGTTGTAGAGGGTGAAGTGACTCTGGATTCACAAGCTCCTGCTACAACGTCTGGTTTAGTCAATGAAGACAACAGTGGTGATACAACGGATACCATTACTAATGTCTCAACGCCATCGTTAATGGGCAAAACCGAGCCCGGCGTGACGGTTACGGTTGAAATAAATAGCCATGTCTATACGACCATTGCGGGAGAGGACGGCTCGTGGACAATTCAGATCGTTGATCCATTAAACGAGGGAAGAAATGAATATACAGTAACAGTGGAAGATATTGCGGGTAATCAGAGTCAGACGAAGGGAGAGATCACTCTTGATACAACAGCGCCGGTAATCAGCGGGGTTAAGATGTCTGCATCTGATGATGCAGATGGCGATGGGGTAACTGAAACGAATAGACCAACCATTGAAGGCAAAGTGGATGAATATGATGTCGAGATGACAATATCATTTTCCGCAGGTGGTCCAAAATATCCTGTAGATATAAATAGCGATGGTACATGGAGTTATCAGCACCCCGAGGAGTTTGCGCCAGGAAAACATGAGTTTATCCTGGAAGTTACGGATAAAGCAGGTAACACTTCATCCAGTTCAGGATCTTTTGAAGTGGTTTCACCTGGGGGGGCGCCATTGCCTTTTGAAGAAACAACCGCACCTGTAGAATTTGAGGGTGTTACGCAAGCAGGCTCTCATGTTCAGTTATCCGTTGGCGATGATATGTACTCAACGCTTGCCGATGAATCGGGGAAATGGGCAATTACCAGTCAGAATTATTCCCAGGGTAATTATGCTTATAGCATTCAGGTTACCACGCCGTCGGGGGATATTTTCTCTGATAAAGGTGAAATAACCGTAGCTGAAGAGCGTTCAATAATGGAAAAACCGGCAAATAATCACGATTCGTCAGAAACATCGTCATTCTTTGTTAATGCTTTTGATGCTACGACTGAACTCAGCAATAGCGAAGAAACTCTATAAAAATAAATAGAGTTAATACCCTTCGTGGCTGTATTCAGCCACGAAGGTTTAGTTCTGCTGAAGGAAGATAATCCGAGAGGGTTGATGCAAAAAGCAGTGGATAAAGAAGAGACAATAGATTCTCATGCCCACCAAAATCCAACGGAAACGGCCAGCATAACGATAAAGGAGAGCGGGGTATCAAACCAGTACTTGCTGGTCACTGGTGAAATATACCCTCTCCATGCCCATTGCGTCACCTTTTACCACAATGGTTTCATTTGCGAAGCCGATATCCTTGGCAGTTGCAGCTAAATATACATCGTTGTCTATCCCACTCAACGCTAACTGATTTCAAGAAAGCAAACATGAATACTCTACCCAGAATCACCCCGCAGGTGGAGAAGCCATACCTGTCGACCGTGGCTATTTGGAAAATGTTACTTAGTCGTTTGCTGGAACAGCACTATGGTTTGACGCTAAAAGATACATCGTTCTGTAATGAAAGCGTTATACGGGAACATATCGATGCCGGTATCATTCTGGTTAATGCCGTTAACTATCTGGTAGGGAAGTATGAGTGGGTTCGTATCGATCGCACTGGATTTAGCTGGCAAGCACAAAATCCATATCTCACGATTTTGATATCATGAAAACCCGCCGAGCTCAGGGATTACTAAATCGTCATTAGTCTGATGCTAACAGTATCGCTGCTTTTGAGTGCGCCTGCGATTTAGTATCATTCGCTATCTACTGATTTATCGACAAAAGGGAACTGGATGAAATGGTAGCATCCGTGCTTTAGGGGGGGATATAAACTATAATAATAAAATTACTTTATTTTCAATTAATTAATCTCCTGTTTCGATTCCCTTCGCACTCCACTTAGTAATGTTAAATAGCGACACCGGAATCCGGTGGCAGCGTGCTGTTACCTTCACCCAGATTACGTTGTAGCAATACCGTGTCGAGCCATAGCCCATGTTTGAAGCCAATGTTTTTCAGTGTGCCGATTTCCGTAAATCCGGCTTGTTGATGGACTTTTAACGATCCCTGATTATTGCTGTCGCCGACGATGGCAATCAGTTGCCGATAGCCCTGCGCTTCAGCCCAGCTAATCACATGACGCAGTAATGCTTTTCCTACACCCTGACGCTGAGCCGTTGGAGCAATATAAATCGAATCCTCAAGGGTATAGCGGTAGGCATAGCGCTCGCGGTAGCGGGTGAGGTAGCAATACCCGATGACCTTATCTTCCTGCAGAGCGACGACCCACGGCAGCCCGAGGCTGCGGATTTTTTCCAGACGAGCAAGCATCTCGTGTGCATCCGGCGGGTCGGTTTCAAAGCTGCCGGTACCGTGAAGAACATGATGTGCATAGATATCGCGTATGGCGGGGATGTGCTTTTCTTCTGCGTTAACGATTTTCATTGACCAGCTCCCATTGGCGTCTTTGCCCAGATTACCTGAAAGACTGAGGGGAAGGTAAGTGCAAAAAGTTATGCTTCTATCAGTTGCTTGCAATGCAAATAGGCCTGCATATTGTAAGGGGAAATAATTGCTTGTGGTTGATGTTGTCAATAATACGCAAGGTTGGTAAATACATTAACGCGTAGAGTAATACACAATTATTCGTGCACGTCTTCGAGCGTGTATCCAAATACCAATTATGGTAGGTTTCGAAAATTGACGAATAAAGTTGTTTTATTTCAATGTGTTGTTACTGTATCTAATTCCTCCTGCGCCTGTACCTTTATTTTCATTTCATTGGCCCTGTTTGAACCCCAAAAATTAAGTTATATTTTGTTGTTAGCAGAGAGCCTATTATCAGATTTTTCTCTATTCCCCCTCTCAAAATAGTTACCATGCAAACAGTTGCGCGGTGTAGCTATGCTAACCAGCAATAGTAAGCATCGTCACATGATGTCACCGTGCAAACTTTGTTTAAATCCAGAATTCAATCCCAAGAGTATTAGGATTATTTAGTCTAAAATACTTTTTTGCCTAAGACTTTTCTTATTGCATAGCAACAAACTACATGGAGTGATAAAATTCCCGAGTTTATGCCTCCTGTCCAACGATTAGAGGACGCGGTGAGGGTAGTCAATAAGACGAAAGAATTAATTGCTTCATAACCCTATTACGAAATAAGCGGCAGTGCATCTTACATGGTCGACAATCGTCAAGGATTGACCTTAACTTATTGAAAACGCTTATTTTTACTCTGATGTAAGATATAAGGGCAGATATGTTCAGTATGCGTCGACATGCCAACTTCATTAAACGTTTTAAGTCTGTAAGCTGTTTATTTACAGCAAGCATTCTTTTCCCTATGCAAATCTCTGCTGCGGTATCAGATTATGATGCTTTGGTTATTGAGGCGCGGGGGGGGAATAGTGCGCCGCTATTGCGCTACCTTGAGGATCAGGGAAAGAAAAGTGCGCTAACGCCAAATCAGGTTGCCGACTGGCTGCAAGTTTCTGGTTGGGTTGAGAACAACGATAAAACAACAATTGAAATCTGGCAGCGGTATCGTGGGCAGATGGATGTGCCTGCACGGGGCAAAGTCGCAGCAGCACGTGCGTATCGTAACCAGAAAAACTGGAATGATTCATTGGCAGTGTGGGAAAGCGTTTTACAGGAAGAACCTGATAACGTGGATGTACGCACCGGCTGGATAATGACGTTGGCGGATGCGCGCTACAATCAGCAAGCCCTTACTGAAGCGAATAAATGGGCGCAGGCCCATCCGGGCGCAGATTCCGACGCACTGCTTGCCTACGTATATCATTCTCAGGGGAAAAACTGGGATGCACTGTTGGTTGCCAGCCAGGCGGATGACGTCGATCCAGGCAACAAAAATGCAAAATCCACGCTGCTGTCTGCGCTGTCGGCGAACCGTGTTTCCGGACCCGCTTTAAATATGTCGGAGGTCGTTCCCACGTCTGATCCGGTGAAGCGCCGCCTTGAGCTTGATGCGGCGGCTGAAATGGTCCGATCCTCTTATACGTCCGCACGTAATGAAGAAGAACGTTTTATCGTAGCGGATAAAGCGCTGGCCCGTTATGACCAGCTGTTGGCGGCCTGGAAAGATGAGCCGTCTGCGCAGAATGATGTCCGCCGGGCGAGAATTGACCGTATGGGTGCCCTGTTGGTGCGTAAGCGTACTGCCGAAGTCATCGAGGAATATGAGTCCCTTTCTGCGAGCGGCGAAGTACCAAACTATGCAAAACGCTGGGTGGCATCAGCATGGTTAAGCGAACGTCAGCCGGAAAAAACCGAAGCGATGCTGGCGAGCATCTACTACCCGAATGGACCTATCCCGGTCACGCCGCTCAGTCCTGAGGATCAACAAGATCTGTTCTACGCGCACATTGATAATGAAAACTTCGATGCTGCGAAAAAACAAGTCGATGATCTGATCAAAGAGAGTCCGTATCTGCGGCGTATCTATGGCTCGCCAACGCCGCAGCCTAACGATAACTGGCTGCTCGGACAGTCGCTGCTGACGCAATATCATATCGCTGCTAATGAACTGCCGGAGGCGGAAAAGCTTGCAGAGCATCTGGCACGAACTGGCTCCGGTAACCAGGGACTGCGCATTTCCTATGCCTCTGTGCTTGAAGCGCGTGGATTGCCGCATGCGGCGGAGAAAGAGCTTAAGCTGGCGGAAGTAATTGAGCCAAGCAACCTGGAGCTGGAGCGCCAGCAGGCTTACGTTGCGCTGGATCTCCAGGAATGGAAGCAGGCCGATGAACTGACGGATGACGTTATTGCCCGTAGTCCGGATGATGAAGCGACGCTGCGCCTCGCGCGTATTCGCGATGTCCACAAAATGTCGGAAGTGCGCATTAGCGGTACGCAGGGGATCTCGTCCGATAGCCCGGTCAGCGGTAAGAATGACTTTAACATCAACACGGCTATTTACAGTCCGCCGATTAATGACAACTGGCGACTGTTTACCGGGTTCAACTTCGCTACCGGTGAATTTGAGGAAGGGAAGGGCATCAGCCGCGATCTGGCGGCGGGTGCAGAATGGACTTCCCGTGATTACTGGGCGGAAATGGAAGTGTCTGGCCGAAATTATGGCGATGGTCAGAAGATTGGTGGGCGTCTATCCGGCTGGCATGACTTCAATGACAACTGGCGCGTTGGTGGTTCGGCTGAGCGCCTCTCTCGCAACACCCCGTTGCGCGCGCTGCGTAGTGGTGTGTATGCCAACGGCGGCGATATGTTCGTTCGCTGGTATCAAAACGAACGACGTGAATATCAACTGTCGTTTGCCGCATCACATTTCTCGGACGGTAACGATCGCATCGAATACGGAGTCAGCGGAAAAGAGCGCATGTGGACCACGCCTCGCTTCACGCTGGACTTTACGCCGGGTATTGGCGGGAGCACCAACACCAAAGAAAATGTTCCGTATTACAACCCGAAGAGTGATTTTTCGGTTGTCCCTGGCCTGAGCGCAGAGCAGGTTCTTTACCGCCACTATGATACCGTCTGGACGCAGCAAGGTCTGGCAGGCGTAGGTGGCTACTGGCAGCAAGGTGAAGATGCAGGCGCTATCGTCCAGGTGGGATACGGGCAACGGCTTAAATGGAACAACGTCGTAGATGGCGGGGTGATGCTGATTTGGGATAAACGCCCCTATGACGGTAAACGTGAGCGGAATATCTCCCTCGCTTTCGATTTAAATGTCAGGTTTTAAGGATTGTTCATGCTGAAAAGATGCCTGTGGCTTAGCGCATTAATCGCTGGCTGGTTGATGATTACCGCGTGCAGCAGCGCGCACAATACAACGCCTCGCTATGTTCCTCCCGGGGAGAGAACACCGCTGACGGCGGATCATCAGTGGCCGAAAAATAGTTTCCTGGTGCTGGGTTATCACGATGTTGAAGATGGTGCTGCCGACCAGCGTTACCTCTCTGTACGTACCAGCGCGTTGAGCGACCAAATGGCCTGGCTGCGTGATAATGGCTATCAGCCGATCAGCGTGCAGCAAATTCTGGACGCCCATGACGGTAAAATTGTACTGCCGGAAAAAGCGGTATTACTCACCTTTGACGACGGGTATAGCAGTTTTTATACCCGCGTCTGGCCATTGCTGAAAGCCTACAACTGGCCTGCGCTCTGGGCGCCAGTAGGCAGTTGGGTCGATGCGCCAGCCAACAAAAAAGTCGATTTTGGCGGCTTAATGACCGCACGCGACAAATTCGCCACATGGAAGATGGTCGAAGAAATGGGCAAGTCGCCGTTGGTGGAAGTCGGTGCGCACACCTGGAACTCGCACTTTGGCGCTGAGGCCAACCCGCAGGGGAGTAAAGAGCCTGCTGTAGCGAACCGCCTGTATGATAAGAAAACCGGCACTTATGAAACGGACGAACAGTACACGCGACGTATAAACACGGATATCTCTCTGATCACTAACAAGATCAAAGCGGTGACCGGGAAATCGCCGCGCGCGTGGGTATGGCCTTACGGCGCAGCCAACGGCACGACGCTAAACCTGGCCAAAGAGCATGGCTATAAGATGGCCTTTACGCTTAATGAAGGGTTGGCGAATGCCGCGTTTCTGGATGATATTCCGCGCGTGCTGATCTCTGATAACCCATCCCTTAAGCGTTTTGCCAGTCAGGTCGCTCAGGTCCGTGAACCTCAGACGATGCGCGTGATGCATGTCGATCTGGATTATGTGTATGACAAAGACCCTGCTCAGCAGAAGCGAAACATCGATAAGCTGATCCAGCGTGTTTATGACATGCGCATTTCTCATGTTTTCCTGCAGGCGTACGCCGATCCGCAGGGCGACGGGAATATTCGCGAGGTCTATTTCCCCAACCGCTGGCTGCCGATGCGTGCCGATCTCTTTAACTATATCTCCTGGCAATTACAAACGCGGGCAGGGGTGACGGTGTATGCCTGGATGCCGGTTCTGGCTTTCGATCTCGACGCGTCGATTCCACGCGTAACCGCATGGGATCCGAAAACGGGACGTACTGCTATCAATCACGAGAACTATGTTCGTCTCTCTCCCTGGGACAGCGAAGCGCGTAAACGCATCACTGAAATCTATGAAGACCTGGCGAAGCACGCCAGCTTCAAAGGTATTTTGTTCCATGACGATGCTTTCCTGACGGACTTTGAAGATGCGTCGCCGGAGGCGTTAGCCGCCTACCGTGCCGCAGGGCTTCCAGGTAGTATCGAGCAGATACGTAATAATCCTCAGGCGTTTGAGCGCTGGACTCGCCTGAAAAGTAAGATGCTGATCGACTTCACCAAACAACTGACCCGGTCGGTGCGTAATATTCGCGGTCCACAAGTGCAAACTGCGCGCAATATTTACGCCATGCCGGTACTGGAGCCTGAAAGTGAAGCCTGGTTTGCACAAAACCTGAATGATTTCCTCAATACCTATGACTGGACGGCGCCGATGGCGATGCCATTCATGGAACAGATCCCGGCCAATGATGCCAACGCATGGCTTGACCGACTGGTGAATGCCGTTGCACAAACCCCTGGGGCGCTGGATAAAACCGTGTTTGAACTGCAGGCACGAGACTGGCGTAAATCCGGGGATCAGGCTGAAATCAGCGGAAAACAAATAGCCGAATGGATGCGCCAGCTGAAATTAAGCGGTGCAGGTAACTACGGCTATTATCCGGATGATTTCATCAGCGACAAACCTGAGATGTCAGAGATTCGCTCGACGTTCTCCTCATACTGGTATCCGCAAAAATGACCGATCGCATTATTGCTTTCCTGATACTTTGCCTGATGTTCAGCCTGCCGTTTGGCGTGGCGGTCATCTTTACAGGTGAAGTGATGTTGAACTTCGTCTTCTTCTGGCCTTTGTTCATGTCTGGCTTATGGATAAGCGGCGGGGTCTATTTCTGGTTTTACCGTGAACGTCACTGGAAATGGGGAGATGACACGCCACCACCGACATTGCAGGGGAATCCACTGGTTTCCATTCTGATCCCCTGTTTTAACGAAGGGATCAACGCGCGTGAAACCATTGAGGCCGCGCTGGCACAGCGATATAAGAATATCGAAGTGATTGCCATCAACGATGGTTCAACGGATGACACCCACGACGTGCTGGAACAACTGGCAGTGGAATACCCCAGCCTGCGGGTGATTCATCTGGCTGAAAACCAGGGTAAAGCGCTGGCGCTCAAGACCGGTGCAGCCGCGGCGCGCAGCGATTATCTGGTGTGTATTGATGGCGATGCGTTACTGGAGCGCGATGCCGTCGCTTATATGGTGGCTCCGCTGATCCAGTTCCCACGCGTTGGTGCAGTGACGGGGAACCCGCGTATTCGAACCCGCTCTACGTTAATCGGTCGTGTGCAGGTCGGTGAGTTCACTTCCATTATCGGCTTGATTAAGCGCACTCAGCGAGTCTATGGGCAGATCTTTAGTGTCTCAGGTGTGGTTGCGGCGTTTCGTCGTCGCGCGCTGGCCGAGGTCGGTTACTGGAGCCCGGACATGATCACCGAAGATATCGATATCAGTTGGAAGCTGCAATTGCGCCACTGGTCGGTATTCTTTGAGCCGCGCGCACTGTGCTGGATCTTAATGCCTGAAACGTTAAGAGGGCTGTGGAAGCAGCGTCTGCGCTGGGCCCAGGGTGGTGCGGAGGTGTTTATCGTTAACATGCGTCGCCTGTGGTCGTGGGAGTTCCGCCGCATGTGGCCGCTGTTTCTTGAGTTCTGTTTTTCTACCGCATGGGCATTTGCCTATGCGATCAGTATTGTGCTGTTCCTGTTAGGGCTGATGATCCCGATGCCGGACTCGCTGTATGTACAACATCTGTTCCCACCGGCCTTTACCGGGCTTATCCTCGGTGTGGTGTGCTTGCTGCAGTTTGCGGTGAGCCTGATGATTGAACGACGCTATGAAAAAAATATTGGCGCTTCGTTGTTCTGGATTATCTGGTTCCCGGTGGTGTACTGGATGCTAAGCCTGTTCACCACTCTGGTGTCATTCCCGAAAGTGATGCTCAAACGCAAACGCGGCAGAGCGCGTTGGGTGAGCCCTGACCGTGGTATTGGGAGGATCGAATCATGAACCAGCCACTGATCTTCACGGAGCGGCGTCTGCTGCCGCGCATCATCGATGTGTTGTTGACGGCCATCGCATGGGTTGGATTTATCTATTTGATCTATAAAGGGCTGATCACAGCCCTGGCGCATTCACCGTATATGGGTGTGCGGCCCTTTTTCACCACGCTGGATACGGTCACGTTTTATATCCTTGTTGCCCTGGTCAACGGCCTGGTGCTGATTGGCTGGGCGAAGTACAACCAGTTTCGTTTTCGGGTGGAACGCCGCAGTCGCAGACCCGGGCTTGAGGATCATGAGCTGGCAGAAAGTTTGCGTATTACCCGGGAGCTGGTTACGGAACTGAACAAGGCGAGGGTGTTGACGGTCCACCATCATGAGAATGGCGAAATCAGTCATATCGATGTGGACAGGGATATTGCCGATAACCGCCTCCCGCCGCCGACGCCTGCGATGCTGGAGTATTTGCCACCAGAGCCGCAGCCGTCGATACAGAAAAAGCCTGAATGATATTTCTGCTTTCAGCCGCTTCCTTCAGCCTCGCATAGGTCTATGATTAGACCCAGACAATAAAAAATGCGAGGCAATGTCGTGGATAAGGAACTACTGGATGCAGGTTACCGGGCCTATACCGGCGAGAAGATTGACGTCTACTTCAACACGGCGATATGTCAGCATTCGGGCAATTGCGTGCGGGGAAGCGCGAAGCTGTTTAACCTGAAACGTAAACCGTGGATCATCCCGGATGAGGTGGATGTTGCGACGGTCATCAAGGTCATCGATACCTGTCCGAGCGGTGCGCTGAAATATCGCCAGAAATAAGTGAGGGAAGCATGGAAATTCTTGCAGGCCATAACAAGTTTTATGTCAATGATGCTGAGGGCAACCAGGTTGCCGAGATTGTTTTCGTGCCGACGGGCGAGCATCTGAGCATCATTGAACATACCGATGTCGATCCCAGCCTGAAAGGTCAGGGTGTCGGCAAACTGCTGGTGGCGAAGGTGGTAGAGAAGATGCGCGCCGAAAACCGCAAAGTTATTCCGCTGTGCCCGTTTGCCAAACATGAATTTGATAAAACCCGCGAGTACGACGATATCCGCGCCTGATTATCTTATGTGCACCGGAAGGTAAAACAGCCATCCGGTGCATCACGCCCGATGCAGCAAATCCTGATAAATCCCCGTCAGTATCCCTTGTGGGCCAAACTCCTTTTTAATCCACTGAGTGACTCGACCGGTTGCCGAATGCTGGGTTGCCAACAGCATTCGTGAATCCTGACGCGGGTTGTGGATCTGTCGCGTCACCAGCAACGACTTTTCCATCGCCTCGCGCACCATATAGTCTGGCAGAAAACCGATGCCCTCCCCCAGGATCTGGCACTGGCACTTGGTATTAAAATCGGGAACCAGAATCGACTCCTGCCCGTGTAACAGCCAGCCGACCTTTTTGTTGATGGTGTGTGCGGTGTCTTCCACCATGATGTTCGGGTACAGACGCAGCTGGCTCTCAGAAATGGGTTCAGGCATAAACGCCAGCGGATGATCCGGGGCAATCGCAAACGACCAACGGATCGCGCCGATCTCGGTGTAATCAATTCCGCCGCCGTCCAGTAACGTATCGGGCGCGCCAATGGCAATATTGGCGAGGTTGTTGATGATCGAATCCCAGACGCCGTTATACACCTCGGTGGTGACGGTTATCTGGCAGGTTGGAAACTGTTTCTTGAGTACTTGTAGCAGCCGCGCCGTATGTTGAGGGGTATACAACAGCTGGTTAATGCAGATGCGTACCCGGGCTTCAATTCCCTGAGCGATGGTATCAATGCTGCGCTTGATGGCGTGGAAATCATTGAGCAGGTCGGTCGCCTTGCGAAACAGGTAGCGCCCGGACTCGGTCAGCTCAATGCTACGAGTACTGCGGGTAAACAGCACCACGTCGAGACCCATTTCCATGCGCTTAATGGTGTAACTAATTGCCGATGTGGTTAAGCCAAGCTCCTCCGCCGCCTTGCTGAAACTGCTATAGCGGGCAGCCATCGTAAATGCCAGTAGGTTTTCCTCGGTAAATATTGAATTCATCTTTCTCCCCTCCGGCGACAATGCGCATCTGCAACACGATGATTGTTGAATGTATTTGTAATCCTTATACAGAGCAATCAGTTTTGAACAGAATTTAACACTAGTTTTACATTTGATTTGAAGGCAATCACACTTCTGTATTTTAATTGCAGGCCGCTATCCGTGCAGCATACCGCCTGATTTCCCGGACTACTGATTAATGGCTAAAAGGGCCCCAGCTATAAGGGAAAGATTGCACTACAGCACGTTTTGTTCTCATTGTTAAAATTGATTCAATAATCGATGCGCTAACGATGAATGAAATTTAAGCGGATGTTATTCTCTGCACTCTGTTGCTATTCTCAGGTTATTGGATATTTAAAAAGTCTAAAAAACTGCAGGAGAGCGATTATGTCAGAGAAAGAACTCATTACTGAATTTCTGCTGGCGGCAGAACAAGGCAATGCCGATGGATTAAAATCCTGCCTGGCAAAAAATGTGGATATTAATGCCACTAACCGCCAGGGGCGTACTGCCATTATTATTGCCAGCCTGAATAAACATTATGACTGTGTTTCTTTATTGATTGCAGAGGGTGCCGATATTAATAAACAAGATCAAACTTGTTTTAACCCCTTCCTGATTAGCTGCCTGACGAATGATTTAACGCTGTTGCGTACGGTATTACCGGCTAACCCCGACCTCAATTGCCTGAGCCGTTTTGGCGGCGTCGGTATTACTCCAGCCAGCGAAAAAGGCCATGTCGAGATCGTGCGTGAGCTGCTGCTGCGTACCGATATCAATGTCAACCATACTAATTTTGTTGGCTGGACGCCGCTCCTGGAAGCCATTGTGCTGAATGACGGCGGTGCGAAGCAGCAGGAGATCGTTAAGCTGCTGCTCGACCATGGCGCAAACCCGCACATGACGGATAAATACGGTAAAACCCCGCTGGAACTGGCGCGTGAGAAAGGGTACCACGAAATTGCCGAGCTGCTGATTGCGGCCGGAGCCTGACACAGGAGCGCCATTATCGCTACGTCATCACGGCGATGCGTACGGGCGCTAACCGCAGACAGCGCGTTTCTCACTTTCCGGGGAACGGGACGGGTTGAACAGGTTTTTTCCCACGCGGTAAACCTGTTGATACCCGAACAGCAGCGGCTGCTGACGTTACTGAGTGAAGATTGTGATAACGCACCTAACAGCTGTCGGGTGGCGCTGACGCATTGTGAAGACCTGTTTCACCCCGGTGAGCTGGTCAGTTTTAGCGGGTCGGGAATAGTTGTTGGCAATGATAAATGGATAGAAACCGCCGGTTGTCTGCTGTGGCGAATACCACGGTGGACATCTGATGCAGCAAGCCTTGCCGCAGTCGGCTGGCAGCATTGGGAAGAGGTTATCCGCCAACAGCTAAGAAGCGACGACACATTATTTCTGTACCAGGGTGACAATCCGTTTTATCAGGAAATCACCCGTCAATTACTCAACCGCCGACAAACATTACTGACGGCGTTGCGTACAGGAGAAAATATCACTACGGCGGTCAGCCATTTAATTGGTCTGGGGATGGGGCTGACGCCCTCATCGGATGATTATTTAGTAGGCTTAAGCACTATTTTATTTATTCCTGGACATCCGTTGAGGAAATATCGAGACGATTTTTTAGCAGCATTGCAACGTGCTGGAAATAATACAACGCTACTCAGCAAAATAACGCTAGAAGAAGC
Organism: Citrobacter sp. Cpo090; assembly: GCF_030332665.1. Classification (NCBI taxonomy): domain Bacteria; kingdom Pseudomonadati; phylum Pseudomonadota; class Gammaproteobacteria; order Enterobacterales; family Enterobacteriaceae; genus Citrobacter; species Citrobacter sp. Cpo090. The sequence goes on from NZ_JAOWHK010000036.1 coordinate 23,526, forward strand.
ATTTAATCAGCGTTATCGGGAAAACGTCGGACGGCTGCTGAACCAATTTATTACTGAGCAACAACCCGTTTCTACGCAATATATTACTGACATTAAAAATATCGGCTCAAGTTCTGGCTGCGACATGCTGTATGGCATGGCAGATGCCTGCGCCCTGAGCCACAGGTCCGGAGGGAATTATGTCAATCAGGATAGTTGTTAAAAAGAACACGTATTTTGATTCTGTCTCACTGATGTCTATCTCCACGCGCGCAAATAAGCTAGATGGCGTTGAGCAGGCGTTTGTGGCTATGGCGACAGAGATGAATAAGGGCGTGCTGAAGAATCTCGGCCTGCTGACGCCTGAGCTGGAAGAGGCGAAAAGTGGCGATCTGATGATTGTCATTAAAGGCGCCAGCGACGAAGCAAACGCGCAAACGCTGGTGGCTATCGATGAACTGTTTACGCATAAAGAGCAGGGTGGTCAGCACGAAGCGCGCTATGCCACGCTTGCCAGCGCGAAGAAGCATGTTCCTGACAGCAATCTGGCGGTGATCTCGGTTAACGGCCTGTTCGCGGCCCGTGAAGCGCGTCAGGCGCTGCAAAATAACCTCAATGTGATGCTGTTCTCTGACAACGTCTCTCTTGAGGACGAGCTGGCGCTTAAGCAGCTGGCGCATGAAAAAGGGCTGTTGATGATGGGGCCAGATTGCGGAACCGCCATCATTAACGGCGCGGCGCTGTGTTTTGGCAATGCGGTGCGTCGCGGCAACATCGGAATTATTGGTGCCTCCGGTACCGGTAGCCAGGAACTGAGCGTACGCATTCACGAGTTTGGCGGCGGGATTTCCCAGCTGATTGGCACAGGTGGACGCGATCTAAGCGAAAAGATTGGTGGTCTGATGATGCTTGACGCGATTGGCATGCTGGAGGCCGATCCGCAAACCGAGATCATCGCGCTTATCTCCAAACCCCCTGCGCCAGCGGTTGCGCGCAAGGTGCTGGAACGTGCGCGCGCCTGTCATAAGCCCGTGGTGGTGTGTTTCCTGGGCCGTGAAGCCGCGCCTGCGGATGAAAAAGGCCTGCAGTTTGCCCGCGGTACTAAAGAAGCGGCGCTGAAAGCGGTGCTGCTGACCGGCGTGAAAAAAGAGAACCTGGATCTGCATCCGCTCAACTGGCCGCTGATTGAAGAGGTTCGCGCCCGTCTGACCCCGCAACAAAAGTATATCCGTGGCTTGTTCTGCGGTGGCACGTTGTGCGATGAGGCGATGTTTGCTGCCATGGAAAAACATGCCGAAGTTTACAGCAACATTCATCCGGATCCGGCGTTCCGCCTGAAAGATCTCAACCGCAGCGTGGCGCATACCTTCCTCGATTTCGGTGATGACGATTTTACCAACGGCAAACCGCACCCGATGATCGATCCCACCAACCGCATTAGTCGTCTGTTGCAGGAAGCGCGCGATCCTGAAGTGGGCGTGATCGTGATGGACTTCGTCCTTGGATTTGGATCGCATGAAGATCCGGTTGGCGTAATGCTCGATGCGATCGTTGAAGCCAAAGCGATCGCCGCCGCAGACGGTCGTCCGCTTGAGATCCTCGGCTATGTGCTCGGAACCGATCTTGATACGCCGTCGCTGGAAAAACAGTGTCAGATGCTGACCGACGCCGGGGTTATCTGGGCGAGCAGTAGCACCAACACCGGATTGCTGGCGCGTGAATTTATCTGTAAAGGGGAGGAAGCCTGATGAGCCAGACACTGTTTAACCAGCCGCTGAATGTGATTAACGTCGGTATCGCAATGTTCAGCGATGACCTGAAAAAGCAGAACGTACCGGTGACCCAGCTCGACTGGACGCCGCCGGGCCAGGGCAACATGCAGGTGGTAGCGGCACTGGACGACATTGCTGATTCACCGCTGGCAGACAAAATCGCGGCCGCTAACCAGCAGGCGCTGGAACGCATTATCCAGTCACATCCGGTGCTGATTGGCTATGACCAGGCGATCAACGTCGTGCCGGGTATGACCCGTAACACCATCCTGCACGCCGGACCGCCAATCCGCTGGGAAAAAATGTGTGGCGCAATGAAGGGGGCGGTAACCGGGGCGCTGGTATTTGAAGGGCTGGCGAAAGATCTGGATGAAGCCGCCGAACTGGCCGCTTCGGGTGAAATCATCTTCTCTCCGTGCCACGAGCATGACTGTGTCGGCTCGATGGCGGGCGTGACGTCCGCATCGATGTTTATGCACATCGTCGAGAACAAAACCTATGGCAACCGCGCATATACCAATATGAGCGAGCAGATGGCGAAGATCCTGCGTATGGGCGCGAACGATCAGAGCGTTATCGATCGTCTGAACTGGATGCGCGATGTGCTGGGACCGATGCTGCGCGACGCCATGAAACTGGCGGGTGAAATCGATCTGCGCCTGATGCTGGCGCAGGCGCTGCACATGGGCGATGAGTGCCATAACCGCAACAACGCCGGGACGGCGCTGCTGATTCAGGCGCTGACGCCGTGGATTATTCAGACCGGCTATCCGGTTGAGCAGCAGCGTGAGGTGTTCGAGTTCGTCCTCAGTAGTGATTACTTCTCCGGACCGACCTGGATGGCGATGTGTAAAGCCGCCATGGACGCTGCGCACGGCATTGAATACAGCACCGTGGTGACGACGATGGCGCGTAACGGCGTTGAGTTCGGTCTGCGTATTAGCGGCTTACCGGGCCAGTGGTTTACCGGTCCGGCGCAGCAGGTGATTGGGCCGATGTTTGCGGGCTACAAACCGGAAGATTCCGGACGTGATATCGGCGACAGCGCGATTACCGAAACCTACGGCATTGGCGGTTTCGCTATGGCGACGGCGCCGGCCATCGTGGCACTGGTGGGCGGTACGGTCGAAGAGGCCGTTGATTTCTCTCGCCAGATGCGAGAAATCACTCTCGGCGAAAACCCCAACGTCACCATTCCACTGCTTGGTTTTATGGGCGTACCAACTGCTATCGATATTACGCGCGTAGGCAGCACTGGCATTCTGCCGGTGATCAACACCGCCATTGCGCATAAAGATGCGGGGATCGGCATGATCGGCGCCGGAATCGTTCACCCGCCGTTCGCCTGTTTTGAAAAGGCGATCCTCAACTGGCGCGACCGCTACTGCCAATAACAATAACCGGGGCTAACGCGGTTAGCCCCACAGTAGCGAAGCGAAAAACGTTGCTTACCTGCAGGGCTGGGCGATCTCCGCGATCGCAAACGATGCTTAACCTGTTAAGGATATTCCATGAACAGCATAAAACTAGAATGGAAACGTGGTGACTGGGCGGCTTACTTTGGGCTGATGACCAACAACCTGACTAACCTGCTGACAATGATGGGGCTGCTCATTTTTGTCGTCGGGATCCCTACCGAAATTGTCTATGGTCGCATTGCGCCTGCCTTTGGTCTGGCGGTGCTGGTGGCCAGCGTCTGCTACGCCTGGTTTGGCCTGCAGATGGCAAAGCACACCGGGCGTAAAGACGTGACGGCGTTGCCGTCCGGACCGAGCGCACCGTCAATCTTTACCGTAACTTTTCTGGTGCTGATGCCGGTTTATCAGCAAACCAAAGATGCCAACTTCGCGATCCAGATAGCCCTGGTGTGGTGCTTTGTCGAAGCGTTGATCCTGGTCGGCGGCTCCTTCCTGGGCGAGACCATCCGCAAGATGATCCCGCGTACGGTACTGCTTTCTTGCTTGTCCGGCCTGGGGTTGTTGCTGCTGGCGATGAACCCGATGCTGCAGGCATTTGAAGCGCCGACGGTTTCTTTCATCGTCTTGTTGCTGATCTTCATTAACTGGTTCGGTAAGAAGCCGATTTTTGCTCGTATTCCTACCGGTTTGCTGTTGCTGATTGCCGGTACGGCCCTGGCGTGGATCTCCGGTTTACAAAGCCCGGAGGCCATTAAAGCGTCGATGTCTTCCTTTGGCTTCAACCCACCGGAAATTCATGTCGACAGCTTCCTGCAAGGTTTGCCGCACGCACTGCCGTATCTGGCTTCCGCGGTTCCTCTGGGCCTGGCGAACTACATTTTTGACCTTGAGAACATTGAAAGTGCGCACGCGGCGGGCGATGAGTACAACACCCGTAAGGTCATGATGGCGAACGGTTTTGCCTCCATGCTCGGCTGCATGCTGGGTAACCCGTTCCCGGTGACAGTGTATGTTGGGCATGCGGGCTGGAAAGCGATGGGTGCCAGCATCGGTTATACCCTCGCTTCAGGCATCACCATGTTCCTGGTGCCGCTGTTTGGGCTGGGCGCGTTTATGCTCGCCATTATTCCGATGACCGCGATAGTGCCGATTCTGGTGTTTATCGGCGTGGTGACCGCCAACCAGGTGGTGCGAGAAACGCCCAAAGTCGAGGTTCCCGTCATCTTCATCTGTCTGTTCCCGTGGATCGCCAACTGGGCGTTGACCATCGTCAACAGCGTAATGGGCGCTGCCGGAACATCCGCGGGGAAACTGGGTAGCGACTTGCTGCACAGCAAAGGTGTCTATTACGACGGACTGGTGCATCTGGGAAGCGGCGCGCCACTGGCCAGCATGCTGTGGGGCTGCGTCGCTATCTTCGCCATTATGAATAAGCCGCTGCGCGGGGCGATTGCCGCAGCCTTTGGCGCGCTGCTATCGCTGTTTGGCGTGATTCACTCCCCTGCGGTTGGCTTTGCAGAAGGCAGCTCGATGATGTTTGTTGTGGCCTACCTGATGATGAGCGGCATGTTTGTCCTCAAGCATGTTCTTGATAGCCGTGAAGCGGTGACTGCGCCTGAGCAGGAACCGACGAAAACGACCTGAATCGCCTGCAAGCGGAAGATAACACTATGAAAGAACTTGTGGTCGTTGCCATTGGCGGCAACAGCATTATCAAAGATAACGCCAGCCAGTCGATTGAACACCAGGCTGAAGCGGTGAAAGCGGTAGCGGATACGGTGCTGGAGATGCTGGCATCGGACTACAACATTGTGCTGACGCACGGTAACGGGCCACAGGTGGGGCTGGATCTGCGGCGTGCGGAAATCGCGCACGAGCGTGAGGGGTTGCCACTCACCCCGCTGGCAAACTGCGTTGCCGATACGCAGGGCGGTATCGGTTATCTGATCCAACAGGCGCTGAATAACCGTCTGGCGCGACGCGGTGAGCAAAAGGCAGTTACGGTGGTCACGCAGGTGGAGGTCGACAAAAACGATCCGGGCTTCGCTAATCCGACCAAGCCCATTGGGGCGTTCTTTAGCGAAGCGCAGCGTGATGAACTACAGCGGGTCAATCCGGGCTGGCGCTTTGTTGAGGATTCGGGGCGTGGCTACCGTCGGGTAGTCGCCTCTCCACAACCGAAGCGCATTGTCGAGGCGGAGGCGATCAAAACGCTGACCCAGCAAGGCTTTGTGGTGATTGGCGCAGGAGGCGGCGGGATCCCGGTGGTGCGTAGCGATCAAGGGGATTACCAGAGCGTGGACGCGGTGATTGATAAAGATCTCTCCACGGCGCTACTGGCACAGGAGATCCGCGCCGACATTCTGGTGATTACCACCGGCGTCGAGCAGGTCTGTATTCATTTTGGCAAACCCAATCAGCAGGCGCTGGATACGGTGGATGTCGCAACGATGACCCGTTACATGCAGGAGGGACATTTCCCACCTGGCAGCATGTTACCCAAGATCGTTGCCAGTCTGGCGTTCCTGGAGCGTGGCGGTAAACGAGTGATCATCACCACGCCGGAATGCCTGCCTGCCGCACTGCGCGGTGAAACAGGCACCCATATTGTCCATTCCTGAGAGGAGACGTGAATGAAGGAAAGTAACAGCCGCCGTGAATTTTTAAGCCAGAGCGGAAAAATGGTGACCGCTGCCGCGTTGTTTGGCGCGGTCGCTCCGGTCGCGTATGCTGCTAATCCTGTCGGGAACACCTGCGGGTCGAAGAGCACAATGACGATTAACGATAAGCACTATTACCTGGATAACGTCCTGCTGGAAGCGGGCTTTGATTACGAAAACTCAGTGGTGGTGCACACCCGCACCGCGCTGCAAACCGTTGAAATCCAGGACGGAAAAATCGTTGCGCTGCGCGAGAATAAGCAGCATCCGGATGCGACGCTGCCGCACTACGATGCGGGTGGAAAGCTGATGCTGCCCGCCATGCGCGACATGCACATCCATCTGGATAAAACCTTTTACGGCGGTCCCTGGCGTTCGCTGAACCGACCAGCGGGCACCACTATTCAGGATATGATCCGCCTGGAACAAAAGCTGCTGCCTGAACTCCAGCCTTATACGCAGGAGCGCGCGGAAAAGCTGATCGATCTGCTGCAATCAAAAGGCACCTCGATCGCCCGCAGCCACTGCAACATAGAACCGGTTTCCGGGCTGAAAAACCTCGAAAACCTGCAGGCGGTGCTGGCGCGTCGTCAACCGGGTTTTGCCTGTGAAATTGTGGCGTTTCCGCAACATGGCCTGCTGTTATCAAAATCTGAACCGCTGATGCGTGAAGCGATGCAGGCGGGGGCGCATTACGTCGGTGGTCTGGACCCAACCAGCGTCGACGGGGCGATGGAAAAATCCCTCGACACCATGTTCCAGATTGCGTTGGACTACGATAAAGGCGTAGATATCCATCTGCATGAAACCAGTCCGGCAGGCGTGGCGGCAGTGAATTACATGGTGGAAACGGTGGAGAAAACGCCGCAGTTGAAGGGTAAACTGACCATCAGTCACGCGTTTGCGCTGGCGACTCTGAACGAACAACAGGTGGATGCGCTGGCGAGCCGCATGGCGGCGCAGCAGATTACCATTGCTTCGACGGTGCCGATCGGTACCTTGCACATGCCGCTTAAGCAGTTGCGTGATAAAGGCGTGGAAGTGATTACCGGAACCGACAGCGTGATTGACCACTGGTCACCGTACGGGCTGGGAGACATGCTGGAGAAGGCAAATCTGTACGCGCAGCTCTATATTCGCCCTAACGAACTGAACCTGTCGCGGGCGCTGTTTCTTGCTACCGGCGATGTGCTGCCGCTAAACGATAAAGGCGAACGCGTCTGGCCGAAAGCGCAGGATGAAGCCAGCTTTGTGCTGGTGGATGCCTCCTGTTCGGCGGAAGCTGTCGCGCGAATTTCCCCACGCACCGCGACCTTCCATAAAGGGCAACTGGTGTGGAGGAATGTCGTCGAAAGCTAGCCTGGTTTTACGCGCAGCGGCAATCGCTGCTGCGCTCTCTTAGTGTTAACCGACGATCCCCATATAGCCGTGAATCCCCATATATAAGCCGACCATCGCAATGAGCACACTGGAAAAATAGGGTGCTTTGCGTGCCATCGTGTTAAATCCGCTCCAGCGTTTGGCTGCCTGCTGCACGCTGATTGCCGCTCCCACGCCCACCGTTACCAGCGTCAGCGCCAGCCCGAGGCTAAAGCACAGTACCATGGTGGCGCCCAGCGTGAAGGCTTTGAGCTGGATGCAAATCAGTAGCACCGTAATGGCGGCTGGGCACGGGATCAGCCCGCCGGTCAGGCCAAACAGCAAAATTTGCCCGTTGGTGACCTCTTTGCCCGCAAAGCGGCGCTGAATATCGGTGGCATGCGCCCGTTCGTGGGCATCCTGATACTCTTTCGAGCCTTCGGTGAGTCCCGCCAGTGCGGCATGGTCGTGATTATGCTCGTGCTCGTGCTCGTGATGATGATGGTGATGATCGTCATCGTGGTCATGATGATGGTGGTGATGGTCGTCATGATCATGGTGGTGGTGATGCCTGTGATCGTGGTCGTGATGCGTCTGGGCCAGCCAGTTCTGCTCTCCCTGCCACGTTCGCCAGAACATCCAGAATGCGGTCCCGAGAATAATTATCGCCGAGACAAATTGCAGCCAGGGCTCAACGGCTTGGGCGGTAAACGCTTTGCTGATATACATGCCACCGAGCGCAATCAACCAAACTACGGCGGTATGCGATAGCGTTGCTGCCAACCCCAGCATCACCGCCTGTTTGATGGTCCCCTTAATGGCAATAATAAAGGCCGCCATCATCGTCTTGGAATGCCCCGGCTCCAGGCCGTGTAACACACCCAATAGAATCGCGCTGGGAATGAAAAACCAGGCGTTGCCTTGCTGAAGAAGCGTAGAAAACTCACCCATGAGAATGATTCTTAGTTGGTTAATTTCGCTTGATTCTACTCCCCCCCAGTATCAAATACTACCCCCCAGTAGAATGTCGATGGTATTGTCCCTACAGCCAGACGTTAAAAAGGTAAAGTTATGTCACATACGATCCGCGACAAACAAAAGCTGAAAGCCCGAACCAGCAAGATTCAGGGGCAAGTAGCGGCGTTGAAAACCATGCTGGATGAACCGCATGAATGCGCGGCGGTATTGCAGCAAATAGCGGCAATCCGCGGGGCGGTAAATGGATTAATGCGTGAAGTGATTAAAGGCCATCTGACCGAGCACATTGTGCATCAGGGCGATGAAATTAAGCGCGAAGAAGATTTGGATGTGGTTCTGAAGGTACTGGATTCGTACATCAAATAAGCCAGTTTAACGGCTCATCCACGTTCAATACCGTCCAGTTAAGCATGTAGGGTGAACATGTGATTCTTTCTCAGGGTTCCGTTCACCTCAGCAGTGTTATTTTTCTGAAGCATCGATACCCGTGAACGTGTAAAGGGCGTTCTTCGCCACGCCCTTTACAATCCCGGCTCCCGGCGGGAAAATTGCCGCTCCGCGGTCCCCTCCGCTTATTCCTCCAGGCTACCGGGTCGGGCGCGAGGTAGCGTCCCTGCAAAGCGCGCCCTGAGCCAGCATCCATGCTGGCTCTCCCGGGCTTACGGAAACACGTCGGCAATTTTCAGCCGGACCAGCCCACACCTCACCATCTGCGTTTTTGGTATGAACAGCAAAACAGATTTAACTGGAAATCAGAGCGTTGAAGCGATGACTCGGGTCCGGCTGAAAATCGATGAGGAGTTGACGTCTGACCGGGGCTGTCCGCAGGGATGCGGACAGAGGGGACGGCCTGCATGGACGCAGGCTCGCGCCCGACCCGGCAGGCAGACGGCATAAGACGAATGAATCGCGTAGCGACGATTTTCCCGCCGGGAGCCTGGGTTGCAAGGGAGGCGGCGGTGAGCCTCCCTTGCACGTTCACAGGAATCGGTGCTTCAGAGAAACGATGAACATGAGGTGAACGGAACCCTTCTCTGAGATAGCATGTTCATTACTTCCGCCAACACAGGTTGATACTTTCTGAAATTGAGTCGTTAACTGAACGACATCGCACCCACTTTCAGGAGAATGAGCCGTTAAACACACGTTCTAGCCAAAAAACATCACAGATACGCACAGCAGACCGACAATCAGGGTGATCAGATTACCCACTGAACGGTACGGCTTCAGCGCCGGGATCAGATAGGTAGACAATGTCGGCATGATAAACAGAATCATGGCAATCAGTGGGCCGCTTATCGCGTAAATCATCGAAATGGCATTAGGGTTAATGCAGCAGATGATAAACGTGATAGCCGAGACCAGCATGATGGACAGAGCGCGATTAAAGGCCCGGCTTTTCTTCACTCCCACCTGATGCAACGACGTTTTTACTACCTCCGTTGCCCCTTCAATCACGCCAAAGTAGGTGCCGAGGAACGATTTTGACATCGCGACGACGGCAACGATGATCCCGGAAATCGACAGCCATGCCGGCGCGTTTGGCATCATCGACAGCGCGGACAGAATAGTCACGCCTTCATTTTTCGCGTCTTCGATATAGTTTGTCGGAATCGAAAGCAAACAGCTGAAGACGAAAAACAGTACGCTCAGGCAGATGATGACGTAGGCTACCTTCATGATTTTTTTGCATTTACCCATGGCCTGCTCGCCGTATTTCTCTCGTCTGTCGATGGCGAATGTAGAGATAATTGGCGTATGGCTAAAAGCGAAAACCATCACGGGAATAGATATCCAAACCTGATGAAGCGTGTGCTGATCGAAAGACATCTGGCCGGTGAGTAGCGTTGGCTGCCAGCTTCCGGTCAGGTAAAGCGAAAGGAACAAAAAGTACGCGATGAGCGGGAACACCAAAAAGCCCATGACCCGAATGGTGGCTTGTCGGCCCATCAGAAAAATCAGGTTCAGCACCAGCACCACGCCAAAACTGACCAGCATGCGGATCCGCAGATCGATAGCGATATGTTTTGCCAGCTGTTCAGTGAGTGAATTGGTTATCGCTACGGCGTAGATCAGCACCACCACAAAGAAAGCAATAAAATAGAGGGTGGTGATCAGGCTGCCAATCTTCTTGCCGTAGTAGTGCGTAACCGCGCCAGTGATCCCTTCACCAGCCGACGTTTTTGAGGACAGGATAAACTGGCACAATGCCTTGTGCGGCCAGTAGGTTAAAGGCCAGGCGACGAGAGCGGTGATAAACAGTACCACCGCGCCTGCAGAACCTAGCTGTATGGGGAGGAATAGGGTTCCTGCGCCGACGGCAGTCCCATATAGTGCGAAGCTCCAGAGAGTCTCTTCTTTTGACCAAAATTTCGACATTATTTGAACGTATCAACTATAAAATAAACAAAAAGAAGCGCAATTTACCACAAATGGCAGGGGCTGGGGGAGGTGTGAACAAGCGGGCGAGTGAATGGGACAATAGCCGGAACCGAGAAGATTCCGACTATTATTTTAATTATCAGGCAGTAACGCGCTGCTGGCGGCGCTTCATAACACGCTCGCGTAATGTGTCATAAGCCCAGTTATAGAACATGGTGTACGGCAGGAAGAACAGGAAGAAACCTATTTCCAGTGTGAATGCCTGAAGCAGGCTAACGTTCAGCACATACGCCACGATGCTCACCCCGATCACAATAAAACCGCTCTCGAAGCCTAAGGCGTGAAATGCTCGCACTTTCGCCGTACGTTTTACCAGGTGCGACGGCCACAGGCGATCAAACAGGGCGTTATAAATGATATTCCAGATCATCGCCGTGGTGGCGAGAAGAATGGTCAGTCCGCCCATTTCCAGTACCGAACGCTGCATCAACCATGCGGTGGTTGGTGCGAGGATCGCGGTGGCAATGCCTTCAAAGCAGACGGCATGAAAAATACGCTCCACTAACGAGCGACGTTGGACTGTATCGTGTTGCATAACCTAAAACCTTCATTGATGCCCGGATAACGGAATGGTGGCAATTTTATCGTTTTATATGATATCTAAAAGATAGTATCCATCGATAAAGTAGATAGTTCATGCGTTATTCTCCTGAAGCATTAACGGCATTTGTGGAGACCGTTTCCTGCGGTTCATTTTCTGCGGCTGCCCGGCGGCTGCGCAAAAGCCAGTCCACTATCAGTACGGCCATTGCGCATCTGGAAGCCGATCTTGGTTTTGCGCTGTTTGACCGCTCATCCCGCCAGCCGACGCTGACCGAAGAAGGTAAGCGGGTGCTGGGCTATGTGCAGGCAATTTTGACGGCCAGCGAACGCCTGGATGAAGCGGCGATCTCGCTGTCGGGTGAAACGGAAGCGCGTCTGACTTTCGTGCTTTCGGACACGCTGCATCCAGATGTGCTGGAAGAGTTGATGGTGCAGTTTGATCGCAAGTTTCCCCATACCGAGTTTGAATGCCTGATTGGCGAAGATGAGGACGTGATCGATCTGCTACAAAAAGGACGTGCGCAGGTGGGATTGATCGAAGCGCGTGAGGATTACCCGACCGACATGGGCGTTACGCGTCTGCCGATGCAAACCTGGATGGGATTATACGTGGCGGCATCGCATCCGCTCGCGGCTCAAGAAAAACTGCAGTGGGAGCAGCTACACACCTGGCGCGAGCTGCGTTTGAATACCTATCTGGAAAGCGGTACCAACGTGGCGCGCGGCCCTGTCTGGTCGGCTCCTAACTACCTGTTATTGCTAAGTATGGCGGTGCAGGGATTCGGCTGGTGCGCGCTCCCCTGTGCGCTGGTGGAGGAGTTTGCGGCAGAAAAACCACTGGTGCAATTAAAGATGCCTGGCTGGCCAAAGGCTATCTCTATCGATCTGTTGTGGAATAAGAAATCACCGCCTGGTGTGGCAGGAAGCTGGCTGCGTGACCATTTACAGCAAAGTGGCGTTCAGATTACCAATAAGTGATATGAATTTCCTTTGTGATAAAAATCACCGTTTTTAAACAACCTTGATAACTCTTTTTAACAATCATCTACTATTGCGGTGTTATTTTGCGCTGAGGTAGTGATGAAAGAGGTTGTGATCGTCGGGGCATTAAGGACACCGATTGGCTGCTTCCAGGGGACGCTGGCGCGCCACTCTGCCGTTGAGTTAGGCAGCATGGTGGTCAAGGCGTTACTGGAACGTACGGGCGTGGATGTCCACGCTGTGGATGAAGTGATCCTCGGACAGGTGCTTACCGCAGGTGCCGGGCAGAACCCGGCGCGTCAGTCTGCCATCAATGGTGGGCTACCCAATACCGTTTCCGCCATCACCATTAACGATGTCTGTGGCTCGGGTCTGAAAGCGCTGCATCTGGCGACCCAGGCTATCCAGTGTGGCGAAGCCGACATTGTGATTGCGGGTGGGCAGGAGAATATGAGCCGTGCACCGCATGTCCTTACCGATAGCCGCACTGGCGCACAGCTGGGGAACAGCCAGCTGGTCGACAGCCTGGTACATGACGGTCTGTGGGATGCCTTCAACGATTATCACATGGGCGTTACCGCGGAAAACCTGGCGCGAGAATACGGCATCAGCCGCGAATTGCAGGATGCCTACGCGCTGCACTCGCAGCACAAAGCGCGGATGGCAATTGATGCCGGACGCTTTAAAGATGAAATCGTGCCGGTGGTAACACAGCGTAACGGGCAATCGTTCGTGGTGGACACCGACGAACAACCGCGTACCGATGCCAGCGCCGAGGGGCTGGCGCGTCTGGATCCTACCTTTGACAGGCTCGGTTCGGTAACGGCGGGTAACGCGTCATCCATCAACGACGGCGCCGCCGCCGTGATGATGATGAGCGAGGCCAAGGCGCAAGAGCTGAACCTACCGGTACTCGCCCGTATTCGCGCCTTTGCCAGCGTCGGGGTAGATCCCGCGCTCATGGGGATTGCGCCAGTGTATGCAACGCGTCGCTGCCTTGAGCGTGTGGGCTGGCAACTGGCTGATGTTGATCTTATCGAAGCTAATGAGGCCTTCGCCGCGCAGGCATTATCCGTTGGGAAAATGCTGGAGTGGGACGAACGACGGGTGAATGTGAACGGCGGGGCTATTGCGCTCGGCCATCCGATTGGCGCATCTGGCTGTCGTATTCTGGTTTCGCTGGTACATGAAATGGTGAAACGCCGGGCGCATAAGGGCCTGGCAACGCTGTGTATTGGTGGTGGTCAGGGGGTGGCGCTCGCTATTGAACGAGACTAATTTTCCTTCGATTTCTCTGCTTAAACGCCTTTCCTGATGACTTTCTCCTGCATCTATAAAAAAGCCCTCCAACAGGAGGGCAAGGCCAGTTACAGAAACATACACTCTAAACCCTGCCAACATATCAAAACGTTGTTTCATTTCATGTGATTGATAGCGCACTTTGTTAGAAAAGGTGTGTGAATGACGTATGAGCCTGGCTGCGTTTTCAATATCTTATCCCTGCCACTAATGATCTACTCTTTTGTGTTTTTATCTATCTAATTGTTTTAAATAATTTTATTGAAACCATTTTTGCGATTTATTTGCGCTAGCGTGATCGCACTTACACTTTTGATAATAAGATCCGGAAAAGGTGAAACATCGTTTTAGTTATAATTGAAAACACATTCAGGGAGGGATATCATGAGCGCATAAGATAAAACGGAACAGCGTTTTGCTATTCGTTTAAGCATTCACGGTCAATTTATCACTGGAGGTAAATGTGGACGTAAGACAAAGCATCCATAGTGCGCATGCGAAAACCCTGGACACTCAGGAGCTGCGTAATGAGTTTTTGGTAGAAGAAGTGTTTGTCGCAGATGAATACACCATGGTCTACAGCCACATCGACCGCATCATTGTTGGCGGCATTATGCCAGTGGCCAAAACCGTCTCTGTGGGTGGCGAAGTCGGCAAACAGCTGGGCGTAACCTATTTCCTCGAACGTCGTGAGCTGGGTGTGATCAATATCGGCGGCCCAGGCACGATTACCGTTGACGGCCAGTGCTATGAAATTGGCCATCGCGACGCGCTGTACGTCGGAAAAGGGGCAAAAGAAGTGGTATTCGCCAGTATTGATGCGGCGAAACCGGCGAAGTTTTACTACAACTGCGCGCCGGCGCACACGACTTACCCAACTAAGAAAGTCACGCCTGCCGACGTTGCGCCAGTGACGCTGGGCGATAACCTCACCAGTAACCGCCGTACCATCAACAAATACTTTGTGCCGGATGTTCTGGAAACCTGCCAGTTGAGCATGGGGCTGACTGAACTGGCACCGGGTAACCTGTGGAACACCATGCCGTGTCATACCCATGAACGTCGTATGGAAGTCTATTTCTACTTCAATATGGAAGAAGATACCTGCGTCTTCCACATGATGGGTCAGCCTCAGGAAACGCGTCATATTGTGATGCACAACGAGCAGGCGGTGATTTCTCCAAGCTGGTCTATTCACTCCGGCGTCGGCACAAAAGCTTATACGTTCATTTGGGGCATGGTCGGCGAAAACCAGGTCTTTGATGATATGGACCATGTTGCAGTCAAAGATCTGCGCTAGTTGCGGGCGACAGCCGTGCCTGCTGCGGCGGGCATTATAAAAAATTAAGGATTTACAATGATTTTGAATGCATTCTCTCTTGAAGGTAAAGTCGCCGTTGTGACCGGTTGTGACACAGGTTTGGGTCAGGGTATGGCGCTGGGTCTGGCTGAAGCGGGCTGCGATATCGTCGGTATCAACATTGTTGAACCGACAGAAACCATCGAACGCGTGACCGCACTGGGCCGTCGTTTTTTAAGCCTGACCGCCGATCTGCGTCAAATCGACGGTATTCCGGCGCTGCTGGAGCGCGCAGTGGCAGAATTCGGCCATATCGATATTCTGGTCAACAACGCGGGTCTTATCCGTCGTGACGATGCGATCGACTTCAGCGAAAAAGACTGGGACGACGTGATGAACCTGAACATTAAGAGCGTGTTCTTTATGTCTCAGGCCGCGGCGAAACACTTTATTGCTCAGGGTAACGGCGGCAAAATTATCAACATCGCCTCTATGCTTTCCTTCCAGGGCGGGATCCGCGTGCCGTCTTACACCGCGTCTAAAAGCGGCGTAATGGGTGTTACCCGTCTGATGGCGAACGAGTGGGCAAAACATAACATTAACGTCAACGCGATTGCACCGGGTTACATGGCGACGAACAATACTCAACAGCTGCGTGCTGATGAGCAACGTAGCGCAGAAATCCTCGATCGTATCCCGGCGGGTCGTTGGGGGCTGCCGAGCGACCTGATGGGGCCAGTCGTGTTCCTGGCGTCCAGCGCATCTGACTATATCAACGGCTATACCGTTGCGGTAGACGGTGGCTGGCTGGCACGTTAATTCGCTTTCCAGAACCGTTAAACCCTGCCATCTGGCGGGGTTTTTTTTCACTTTTAATCATTAAAATCCATATTGTGGTTATAAATTATTCCATATTAAATTTCATATCTATAAGTTTATTGTTTTTAATATTCTTTAATATCAATGAATTAAATTTAATTGAGTGATTATTGGTAAATTTTAAAATTGGAATATCCATCACATAACCATGTGGTGTAGCTATTTAATCCATGTTTTTGCCGTTTCCCGCCTGACGCTTCCTGCAAGGGATCCCTTACTTTCAATGGCATGGTTACTCTGTATCTGGCAGGAAAAAATGGTCTCAATAAATAATGATGCTGCTTTAGCGCCGCGCCCAGTGCGCGATACGCGACGTATGAATATGTTTGTCTCTATCTCTGCGGCTGTCGCAGGGTTGTTATTCGGCCTGGATATTGGCGTGATTGCCGGCGCGTTGCCTTTCATCACCGATCACTTTGTGTTGACCAGCCGTCTGCAGGAATGGGTGGTAAGCAGCATGATGCTGGGTGCGGCAATTGGCGCGCTGTTTAACGGTTGGCTGTCATTCCGCCTGGGGCGCAAATACAGCCTGATGGCGGGCGCGATCCTTTTCGTCGTCGGATCTCTGGGCTCGGCGTTTGCCTCCAGCGTAGAAATGCTCATTTTTGCCCGCGTGGTGCTGGGCGTTGCGGTGGGGATCGCGTCTTACACCGCTCCGCTCTATCTCTCCGAAATGGCCAGCGAAAACGTGCGTGGCAAGATGATCAGCATGTATCAGCTGATGGTGACGCTGGGCATCGTTCTGGCCTTTTTGTCCGATACCGCGTTCAGCTACAGCGGTAACTGGCGCGCTATGCTGGGCGTGCTGGCGCTTCCGGCGGTATTGCTGATTATTCTGGTTGTTTTCTTGCCCAACAGCCCACGCTGGCTGGCGGAAAAAGGTCGCCACATTGAAGCTGAAGAAGTACTGCGCATGCTGCGTGATACCTCAGAAAAGGCTCGCGATGAGCTGAACGAAATCCGTGAAAGCCTGAAGCTGAAGCAGGGCGGTTGGGCGCTGTTTAAAATTAACCGTAATGTGCGTCGTGCGGTTTTCCTAGGAATGTTACTGCAGGCGATGCAGCAGTTCACCGGGATGAACATCATCATGTACTACGCGCCGCGCATTTTTAAAATGGCGGGGTTTACCACCACAGAGCAGCAGATGATTGCCACGCTGGTGGTTGGCTTAACGTTTATGTTCGCCACCTTTATTGCCGTCTTCACGGTCGACAAAGCAGGACGTAAACCGGCGCTGAAAATTGGTTTCAGCGTAATGGCCATCGGGACACTGGTGCTTGGTTATTGTCTGATGCAGTTTGATAATAGCACGGCTTCCAGTGGGTTATCCTGGCTGTCAGTTGGCATGACGATGATGTGTATTGCAGGCTATGCGATGAGCGCCGCGCCGGTAGTGTGGATCCTGTGTTCGGAAATTCAGCCGCTGAAATGCCGTGATTTTGGTATTACCTGTTCCACCACCACCAACTGGGTGTCGAACATGATCATTGGCGCAACGTTCCTGACGCTGCTCGACAGCATTGGCGCCGCCGGTACGTTCTGGCTTTATACCGCGCTGAACGTTGTGTTTATCGGTATTACGTTCTGGCTGATTCCAGAAACCAAAAACGTCACGCTGGAGCATATCGAACGTAAGCTGATGGCGGGCGAGAAGTTAAGAGATATTGGGGTGTAAGTCAGACAAGCATGCCGGATGGCGGTTCAGCCTTATCCGGCCTGCGAGTGGAATCTCTTACAGGCCGGGAAAGCGTCAACGCGACCCGGCTTTTTTATTTAGCACCTTACCCGTGCAGAAAATCTTCGCGAATTGGGGTAAAGGTATCCAGCAGCGTTCCCGGTTTTAAGCAGACGCAGCCATGCATAATGTTGGGCTGTTTATACAGGGTATCGCCCGCCCTAACGATATGTTTCTCTTCGCCGATGGTAAATTCAAACTCACCGGACAACACGTAAGTCAGCTGTTCGTGCGGATGATTGTGCATCGGGCCGATTGCGCCTTGCTCGAAGTTCACCTCAACCGCCATCATGTTACCGTCGTGAGCAAGAATGCGCCGGGTAACGCCATTGCCCAGATCGTCAAGCGTGGTCTCTTTATGAAAAATAAACATCCGGCCTTCCTGTAATTAATTAAAACAATGTTTCATTAAACCTATATCAGAAAATTAAAAAAAGAAATGCACGCCAACAGATGTGGAAAGTTGATCACATCTTTGGTTCACTGGAGAGACAACAACGAGTCAGGGGAAATGATGAAAACGATCGGTCTGTTAGGCGGTATGAGCTGGGAATCTACCATTCCTTATTATCGACTCATTAATGAAGGGGTAAAACAGCGTCTGGGTGGCCTGCATTCGGCGCAGATTCTGTTGCACAGCGTGGATTTTCACGAGATTGAAGTCTGTCAGTCAAGCGGTGACTGGCAGCGAGCCGGCGAGATCCTCGCACAGGCCGCCGCAGGGCTACAGCAAGCCGGAGCGCAAGGGATTGTACTGTGTACCAACACCATGCACAAAGTCGCGGAGGCGATTGAAAGCGCCTGTGATGTGCCGTTTCTGCATATTGCCGACGCGACGGGGCGGGCGATACAAAAGCAGCAGATGAACAACGTGGCGCTACTGGGGACGCGCTACACCATGGAGCAGGATTTTTACCGTGGGCGTTTACAGACTGAATTCGGCATTAGCACGCTGATTCCTGAAGCTGATGATCGGCAGAAAATAAACCAGATTATTTTCGACGAGCTGTGCCTCGGTGAGTTCAGCGAGGCCTCCCGCGATTATTACCTGGGCGTCATTGAGCAGTTGGCGAAACAGGGCGCGCAAGGGGTGATCTTTGGCTGTACCGAGATTGGTTTGCTGGTTCCCACTGAACTAAGCCCACTACCGGTTTTCGACACCGCGGCAATCCATGCGCAAGATGCGGTGGCGTTTATGCTTTCGGCTGAGGGTGTAAAATAGCCTCCAGCGGGTCAATAAGCCTCGGTAGATGGGCCTGCAGATGCGCCGTAAAAGCATCCACCAGCGCTGAAGCGGGGCGATGAAGTGGGTGAATCAGGCTGACCGTAAACGGTACCGAAATACTGAAGCGGCGGATAACGACTCCGCTGCTGGCGTAATCCAGCGCGGTCAGTGGGTTCACCACCGAGATCCCAACGCCCGCCCGCACCATTGCACAAATTGAAGCGGCGCTATGGGTTTCAATCACCATGCGACGCTTCACCTGGTGCTCATTAAACAGGGTATCCAGTAGCTGACGGTAACTGTCGGTCCGTGACAGGCTGATGTAGTTTTCTCCCTGAAAATCCTGCGGCGTTAACACCGCTTTCTTAGTCAGCGGATGCCCCTGCGGCAGCACGCACACTTCATCCAGCGCCAGCAATTCGGTGCGTTTCGTTCCGGCAGGCGTATGCAGCGTTTCCGTTAACCCCAGATCGTGGCGCTGCGCCGATAGCCACTCTTCCAGCAGCGGTGACTCCTGCGGCACTATCTGAATATTGACCTGTGGATAGCGTGCGAGGAATGGCTGTAGCAGCGGTGGTAAAAAGGACTGTGAGAATACCGGCAGGCAAACAATCGACAATTCGCCCTGGCGAAACTCGCGCAGGCTTTCGGCGGCGCTCACAATTCTGTCCAGGCCGTACCACGAACGTTGCACCTCTTCAAACAGACGTAACCCTTGCACGGTGGGGTGCAGTCGGCCACGTGTGCGTTCAAACAGCGTTAATCCCAGTACTTTCTCGAATCGGGCCAGTTCCCGACTGACGGTGGGCTGCGAGGTATGTAGCATGCGCGCGGCTTCCGTCAGATTACCTGCCGTCATGATGGCGTGAAAAATTTCGATGTGTCGCAGGTTAACGGTGGGCATGGGCAATCCTCGAATGAATTAATCCATATCATTTTTGCATAGACTCACGATAAAACGATATTTTTTATTCTTTTCGGGCTGTGGCGTAATCATAAAAAAGCCAATACCGGAGCACACCATGCCACGCCCACTCAATAGCACTGACACTGACCTGACCGCCGACAACCTGCTGCGCCTGCCTGCCGAATTCGGCTGCCCGGTGTGGGTTTATGATGCGCAGATTATCCGCGCGCAGATTGCCAAACTGAGTCAGTTTGACGTGGTGCGTTTTGCCCAGAAGGCGTGTTCGAATATTCATATTTTGCGCCTGATGCGCGAGCAGGGCGTGAAGGTAGATTCCGTCTCGCTTGGCGAAATTGAACGTGCGCTGGCGGCAGGTTTTGTGCCTGGTAAAGATGAAATCGTCTTTACCGCCGATATGATTGATGAAGCAACGCTCGCGCGGGTGCATGAATTGCGCATTCCGGTAAATGCCGGGTCGGTGGATATGCTGGAGCAACTGGGCCAGGTCTCGCCGGGCCATCGTGTGTGGCTACGCGTAAACCCTGGTTTTGGGCATGGGCACAGTCAGAAAACCAATACCGGCGGCGAAAACAGCAAGCACGGGATCTGGTATAGCGATCTTCCCGCGGCGCTGGAGGTGATTCAGCGCTATAAGCTGAAGCTGGTGGGGATTCATATGCATATCGGTTCCGGTGTGGACTACGCGCATCTGGAGCAGGTGTGCGGTGCGATGGTGCGCCAGGTGGTTGAATTTGGACAGGATCTGGAGGCGATCTCCGCGGGTGGTGGTTTATCAATCCCATATCGCGAAGGCGAAGAGGCGATCGATACCGATCACTACTTTGGATTGTGGAACGCTGCGCGTGAGCAGATTGCTAAACACCTGGGGCACCCGGTCGCGCTTGAAATTGAGCCTGGTCGTTTTCTGGTCGCGGAAGCTGGCGTGTTAGTGGCGCAGGTGCGTAGCGTAAAAGAGATGGGCAGCCGTCACTTTGTGCTGATCGATGCGGGCTTCAACGATCTGATGCGCCCGGCGATGTACGGCAGCTATCACCATATCTCCGCGCTGGCGGGGGATGGTCGCTCTCTGGAACAAACCCCGCAACGGGAAACCGTAGTGGCCGGGCCGCTGTGCGAATCTGGTGACGTGTTTACCCAGCAGGAAGGCGGAAATGTGGAAACCCGTCTATTGCCTGCGGTGGTGCCGGGCGATTATCTGGTGCTGCATGATACCGGGGCGTACGGCGCGTCAATGTCGTCAAACTACAATAGCCGCCCGCTGCTGCCGGAGGTTTTGTTTGATAACGGGGTGGCACGACTGATTCGCCGTCGCCAGACCATTGATGAGCTGTTAGCGCTGGAACTTATCTGAGGGAATGCCCGATAGTGCTGCGCTTATCGGGCCTACGGGGATGTAGGCCCGATAAGGCGCTTGCGCCGCCATCCGGCACGTTATTTGTAATACGGCCCCGTCGTCACCGAGTCACGTAATACCAGTTTGCCGGTAAACGGTGGGATTGGCTCGACGCTCTCGCCGTTGGCCAGCCGGATAGCCTGGTCGATTGCCGTGGTTATCATGGTATCAATCGGTAGATAAACGGTAGACAGCCCCGGCTCCAGCCATTTGGCGCTGGGCGCATCATCAAAACCAAACAGTGAGACGTCCGTTGGGATCCTCAGCCCGGCCTGATGTAACGCTTTTGATGCGCCTAATGCCATGTCATCGTTACAGGCGAACAGGGCGCTAAATTTCACCCCTTCTTCCAGCAGTTCACGGCAGGCTTCATAGCCTCGCGTCATCGTGGAGTCGCCGTATTTGACCTTATCGGGATCCCAGGGAATACCGTTTTTTTCCAGCGCCTTACGATATCCCATCAGGCGGGATTTACCGGTAGGCGTATGGCCTGGCACAGTGATACAAGCAATATCGCTATGGCCCTGGGAGATCAGATAATTGACCGCCTGATAGGCTGCGTCTTCCTGTTCAAAGAAAATTGCGCGATCGCGGGCCTGGCTGACATCACGGTTGATGACCAGCAAGGGCATAGCAATGCTGGTCATCAACGACATAATCGCCTTTTCACTCATATAGCGGGTATAGAGAATAATGGCGTCGCACTGTCTGTCCGCCAGCATTTGCACGGCTTCCTGCTCACGCTCTGGTGTGTCGTGTCCGTCAGTGACGATCAACTGCTTGCCATGAGATTCCGTCTGGCGTGAAGCCTGTTGCAGCAGGCGGCCAAAGTAAAAACCATCAAATGTGGAAACCACCAGACCAATGCTGTTGCTAGTGCGGTTTGCCAAAGAGCGCGCTAAAAAATTAGGCCGATAATCAAGTGCCTGCATGGCCTTAAACACTTTCTGGCGCGTGCTCTCTTTTACCTGACCCGTGCCATTCAGTACGCGCGAAACGGTCGCTTTTGAGACGCCTGCGTGTCGTGAAACGTCCAACATCGTAGTCATAACGCTATCCTGGTTAATCGTTTGACGATGAATTCCCCGGCTCTGTCAGCGTCGAAACGGAATGGCGACGCACCAGAGTTGGGTTAAAAACGTGGGTAATTTCAGGCACGGGACGCTTCTCCGCCAGCGCGAGCGCCAGTTCGGCAGCCTGGGTTGCCATCGTCACGATCGGGTAGCGCACCGTGGTCAGACGCGGGCGCACGTAGCGGGAAACCAGCACATCATCAAAACCAATCAGCGAGATTTCTCCCGGTACATCAATGCCGTTATCATTTAATACGCCCATGGCACCAGCAGCCATTGAGTCGTTGTAGCAGGCTACCGCAGTGAAGTTTTTGCCACGGCCAAGTAACTCGGTCATGGCCTGTTCACCGCCGCTTTCATCCGGTTCACCAAACGTTACCAGGCGATCGCTGACCGGTATATTGCTCTCTGCCAGCGCGTCGTAATAGCCTTGCAGACGATCTTCCGCATCTGAAATCGTGTGATTGGAGCACAGATAGCCAATGCGTGTATGGCCCTGCTGAATGAGGTGTCGGGTCGCGAGCCATGCGCCGAAACGGTCATCAAGGGCAACGCAGCGTTGTTCGAATCCTGGCAAAATTCGGTTAATTAATACCATGCCGGGGATTTGCTTCATTAGTGATGCCAGCTCAGCATCCGGGATAATTTTTGCGTGGACAACAAGGGCTGCGCAGCGGTGGCGAATGAGCTGTTCAATCGCCTGTCGTTCCTTCTGTTCGTTATGGTAGCCGTTACCAATCAGTAAAAAATTACCGGTGTTATACGCCACCTGCTCGACAGCTTTAACCATTGCCCCAAAAAATGGATCGGACACATCACCTACCACCAGACCGATGGTTTCAGTGGATTGTTGTGCCAGCGCACGCGCATTGGCGTTGGGGTGGTAGCTGAGTGATTCCATTGCACTTGTTACGGCCAGGCGCGATGCTTCGCTGGCTTTAGGGGAATCATTAATCACTCGAGAAACGGTGGCGACTGATACACCAGCTAGTCGGGCTACATCCTTTATGGTCGCCATGATAGTACCTGTTGTGGGTAAACGCTTACATTCCGTCAGTGTTACGGAAAATGGCTGGCTGTTCAAGCAGATTGCCCGTCAGAACGTCGCAAATGTGAGCGCACACGAGCGAAGTAAGACAGAAAATAGAAAATGCTAATTTTTGCTTACACTTTGCGATGTGCTGTTGCGATTGTTCGCTGGTGAGGGAACTGAGCAGATTGCTAGAGTTGAGATCCCAGAGGTATTGATAGGTGAAATCAACTTTCGGGTTGATCACTAGAATTACACCAGCCTGCGCAGATGCGCAGGTTTTTTTTTACCTTCAGCCTATCTGTAACAGTAACCGATAATTTACACAACTCGTTGCATTTGGGTTCATTCCTTTGCGTTTTCGCACTGGCGTATCTGGCTGCTGACGACCACAATCAAGATCCCAGAGGTATTGATTGGTGAGATTATTCGGTACGCACTTCGTACCTGTCTCTTGCACCAACCTGCGCGGATGCGCAGGTTTTTTTTCGGATTGTATTTACCAGTTACCTGTCGCGCCCATTCCCCAACTCGTATACTCTCCCACCATTGATGTTTATATAATTAATGGCACAGGGAGTTGAGATGCTATTTGGCTTTTTTCGTAATCTGTTTCGCGTGCTTTTCCGCATTCGCGTCACGGGCGATGTCAGCGCGCTACAGGGAGAACGCGTTCTAATCACTCCCAACCATGTCTCATTTATAGACGGCATTTTGTTGGCACTTTTTTTACCGATTCGTCCCGTCTTCGCTGTTTACACCTCGATCAGCCAGCAATGGTATATGCGCTGGCTAACCCCGCTGATTGATTTCGTACCGTTAGATCCAACCAAACCGATGTCGATTAAACATCTGGTTCGTCTGGTCGAACAGGGCCGTCCGGTGGTTATTTTCCCGGAAGGACGTATTTCGACCACTGGTTCGTTGATGAAAATTTATGACGGCGCGGGGTTTGTTGCCGCTAAGTCGGGGGCGACGGTCGTTCCTGTCCGCATTGAGGGCGCAGAACTTTCCCGCTTTAGCCGCCTGAAAGGTTTGGTTAAACAGCGACTCTTCCCGCGCATCCGCTTACACATCCTACCGCCGACACAACTGCCGATGCCGGAAGCACCGCGTGCTCGCGATCGCCGCAAAATTGCCGGAGAGATGCTGCATCAAATTATGATGGAAGCACGCATGGCGGTTCGTCCGCGTGAAACGCTATACGAGTCGCTGCTGGCGGCGAAATACCGTTTTGGCGCGGGCAAAAACTGCATTGAAGATGTCAACTTTACCCCGGACAGCTACCGCAAACTGCTGACAAAGACGCTCTTTGTGGCCCGTATTCTGGAAAAATACAGCGTCGAAGGTGAAAAAATCGGCCTGATGCTGCCAAACGCGGGGATCAGCGCAGCGGTCATTTTTGGCGCCATTGCGCGTCGACGCATTCCGGCCATGATGAACTACACCGCGGGCGTGAAAGGATTAACCAGCGCCATTACTGCGTCTGAAATTAAAACGATCTTCACTTCCCGACAGTTTCTCGATAAAGGCAAACTTTGGCATTTACCGGAACAGCTCACCCAGGTGCGCTGGGTTTATCTGGAAGACTTAAAAGCTGATGTGACCTTTAGCGATAAGCTGTGGATTTTTTCTCATCTGCTGGCACCGCATCTGGCGCAGGTGAAGCAGCAGCCGGAAGACGCTGCGGTGATCCTCTTTACTTCCGGTTCAGAAGGCCATCCGAAAGGTGTGGTTCACAGCCATAAAAGCATTCTGGCGAACGTTGAGCAGATCAAAACGATTGCCGATTTCACCGCCGATGACCGTTTTATGTCGGCGCTGCCGCTGTTCCACTCCTTTGGCCTGACGGTGGGATTATTCACGCCGCTACTGACTGGCGCAGAAGTGTTTCTTTATCCCAGCCCGCTGCATTACCGCATTGTTCCAGAGCTGGTATACGACCGGAACTGCACCGTGTTGTTTGGTACCTCAACGTTCCTCGGCAACTACGCGCGTTTCGCGCATCCGTACGATTTCCACCGCCTGCGCTATGTGGTGGCGGGAGCGGAAAAACTACAGGACACCACAAAACAGCTGTGGCAGGAGAAATTTGGCCTGCGCGTTCTTGAAGGCTATGGGGTGACGGAATGTGCGCCGGTTGTGTCGATTAACGTACCAATGGCGGCAAAATCGGGAACGGTAGGGCGCATCTTGCCTGGTATGGATGCTCGACTGTTGGCCGTTCCGGGAATTGAGGACGGTGGGCGTTTACAGCTGAAAGGCCCTAATATTATGAGCGGCTATTTGCGCGTCGAAAAACCTGGCGTGCTGGAAGTGCCGACGGCAGAGAATGCGCAAGGTGAGATTGAGCGCGGCTGGTATGACACCGGAGACATCGTGCGCTTTGATGAAAATGGCTTTGTACAGATTCAGGGGCGCGCCAAACGTTTTGCTAAAATTGCCGGAGAGATGGTGTCGCTGGAAATGGTTGAGCAACTGGCGCTGGCGGTATCAGCAGACAAAATGCACGCCACGGCGATCAAGAGTGACGCCAGCA
Organism: Citrobacter sp. Cpo090; assembly: GCF_030332665.1. Taxonomy (NCBI): domain Bacteria; kingdom Pseudomonadati; phylum Pseudomonadota; class Gammaproteobacteria; order Enterobacterales; family Enterobacteriaceae; genus Citrobacter; species Citrobacter sp. Cpo090. The sequence continues at coordinate 49,059 of NZ_JAOWHK010000036.1, forward strand.
AAGGTGAGGCGCTGGTGCTGTTCACCACCGATAGCGAACTCACGCGTGAAAAACTACAGCAGTATGCGCGGGCGCACGGCGTACCTGAACTCGCCGTACCGCGTGATATTCGCCACCTGAAGCAACTCCCCTTACTCGGCAGCGGTAAGCCGGATTTTGTTACGCTGAAAAGCTGGGTCGATGAGCCGGAAAAACATCATGAGTGAGTCAGTGCACACTAACACTTCAATCTGGTCCAAAGGGATGATGTCCGTTATCGCCGCGCAGTTTTTGTCGGCGTTTGGCGATAACGCGTTGCTGTTTGCTACGCTGGCGTTGCTGAAGGAGCAATTTTATCCGGACTGGAGCCAGCCAATCCTGCAAATGGTGTTTGTGGGCGCTTACATTCTGTTTGCACCGTTTGTTGGACAGGTGGCGGATAGCTTTGCCAAAGGCCGAGTGATGATGTTCGCGAATGCACTGAAACTGCTGGGTGCGGCGAGTATTTGCTTCGGCATTAATCCGTTTCTCGGGTATACGCTGGTGGGGATCGGCGCGGCGGCGTATTCACCAGCCAAGTATGGCATTCTCGGTGAACTGACTACCGGCGACAAACTGGTGAAGGCCAACGGCCTGATGGAAGCTTCCACCATTGCCGCGATTTTGCTCGGATCTGTCGCCGGCGGCGTTCTGGCCGACTGGCACGTGATTGCCGCGCTTTCTGCCTGTGCGTTGGCTTATGCGGGGGCCGTAGTAGCTAACCTGTATATCCCGAAACTGGCCGCGGCTCGTCCTGGCCAGTCCTGGCATCTGGGGAAAATGACGCGCAGTTTCTTCTGTGCCGCCTCCTCGCTGTGGCGCAACGGTGAAACACGCTTCTCGTTGGTGGGAACCAGCCTTTTTTGGGGCGCGGGCGTCACGCTGCGTTTTCTGCTGGTGCTGTGGGTTCCGGTGGCGCTCGGCATCACCGATAACGCCACGCCGACCTACCTCAATGCCATGGTAGCAATCGGGATTGTGGTCGGTGCGGGTGCGGCCGCGAAGCTGGTAACGCTGGAAACCGTGTCGCGCTGTATGCCTGCGGGGATCCTGATTGGCGTCGTGGTGCTGATTTTCTCTCTTCAACATTCGCTGCTTCCGGCCTACGCGCTGCTGATGCTTATCGGTGTGTCGGGTGGCTTCTTTGTGGTACCGCTGAATGCGTTGTTGCAGGAGCGGGGTAAGAAAAGCGTCGGCGCGGGTAATGCGATAGCGGTGCAAAACCTGGGCGAGAACAGCGCGATGCTGCTCATGCTGGGGATTTACTCACTGGCGGTGCTGGTGGGGATCCCGGCAGTAGCGATTGGTATTGGATTTGGTGCGCTGTTTGCGCTGGCGATTGCGGCGCTGTGGATTTGGCAGCGCCGCCATTAGTCTGTTAAATGCTGTTGTCGTATCAGGCCTACAGGGAACGCTGTCTGTAGGCCTGATAATCGCAGCGCCATCAGGCGCTAACTGTTACGGTGCAGGATAGGTATACACCTGATGCACCGCTTCAATCTCTGCCAGTACTTCTTCGCTCAACTCCAGATGCAGACTTTCAACGTTGGTTTTTAGCTGCTCCATCGTCGTGGCGCCCAGCAAAGTGCTGGCGACAAACGGCTGACGACGCACGAATGCCAGCGCCATTTGCGCGGGATCCAGATTATGGCGTTTCGCGATATCCACATAGGCCGCAACGGCTTTCTGCGTCTGCTCGCCGCTGTAGCGCGTGAAACGGCTAAACAACGTATTGCGCGCACCGGCAGGTTTCGCGCCGTTCAGGTATTTACCGGTTAACGTACCGAAGCCCAGGCAAGAGTAGGCCAGCAGCTCAACGCCTTCATACTGGCTCACTTCCGCCAGTCCAACCTCAAAGCTGCGGTTCAGCAGGCTATAGGGGTTCTGGATGGTGGCGATGCGCGGCAGATCGTGTTTGTCCGCCAGGTGCAGATAGCGCATCACGCCAAACGCGGTTTCATTGGACACGCCGATGTAGCGAATTTTCCCGGCGCGCTGAAACTCGGCCAGTGCGTCCAGCGTATCCAGCAGGGAAACGACCGGCGCGGAGTCTGTCCAGCTGTAGCCTAACTTACCAAAGCAGTTGGTCGGGCGCTGCGGCCAGTGAACCTGATACAGATCCAGATAATCGGTTTGCAGTCTTTTCAGGCTGTCGTGCAGCGCTTCACGGATATTTTTACGATCCAGCGCCTGATTCGGGCGGATGCCGCTGTCGTTGTTGCGTGATGGACCGCTGACCTTAGAAGCAACGATCAGCTTTTCACGGCTGCCGTGTTTGGCGAGCCAGTTACCTACGTAGGTTTCGGTGAGACCCTGGGTTTCAGGACGCGGCGGTACCGGATACATCTCGGCAACGTCGATCAAATTAATGCCCTGTGCTACGGCATAATCGAGCTGTGCATGTGCGTCGGCTTCGCTGTTTTGTTCACCAAACGTCATTGTGCCCAGCCCCAGTGTACTGACTTCCAGCGAGCTGTGGGGTATACGGTGATATTGCATAGCCGTTTCCTTTTTATAATCACGACATAAGGATTATAAAAATGGCTGAGGGAAGCGAAAAAGGGAAGTAAAATTGTTAAGGCCAGCGCGCTGCTGACCTCAACCATCAGCGTTCAATGATTTGAGACACATCATCGCGGTTAATCTGCATCGCATTGCCCTGCTGGTCGTGATAGCTCACCAGACCGGTATCATCGTCAATTTCTGGTTTTCCATCGGTCAGGATCATTCGACCATCTTTTGTCGCCATTACATAATCGCTGCTGCATCCGGAAACGGCAAAAGCCAGTCCTACGGCGGAAATCAAAACTGCCCATTTTTTCATCTGCTTATCCTCACATGGCCTGCATCTGACAATAGTTTAGTAATAACGCGAAGTTGTGCAGGGTAAAAGCAGTAAAATCTTAAACTGTGAGAAGGGGGAGGTGTGGCTGGCATTCGCTCCCCTTGCGGGGAGCGATGGATTTCATCAGAGCGGATTTTTTTTATTACGCCACAGGTTCAGGGTCTCTACCGCGATAGAGAAGAACATAGCGAAATAGATATATCCTTTCGGAACGTGGACGTCGAAACTTTCCAGAATCAGCGTAAAACCGACCAGAATCAGAAACGAGAGCGCCAGCATTTTTACCGAAGGGTGGCGATCGACAAACTCACCAATTGGGCGAGCAGCGAACATCATCACGCCTACGGCAATCACTACTGCCGCCATCATGATAAACAGATGATCGGACAAACCAACCGCAGTAATCACGGAATCCAGGCTGAAGATAATGTCTAACAACATGATCTGCACAATCGCGCCCAGGAAAGAAGAAACACGGGTTTTTAACCCCTCTTCCTCACCTTCAATGGATTCGTGGATCTCTTTACTGGCTTTCCAGATCAGGAACAATCCCCCCAGCAGAAGGATCAGGTCGCGTGCTGATATCGCCTCGCCAAACAGCTCGAATAGCGGGTTTGTCAGCCGCGTTACCCAGGCGATAGAAGCCAGCAGTGCCAGACGCATGATCATCGCCGCCGCCAGCCCAATACGTCGGGCATGATTGCGTTGCGCTGTCGGGAGTTTGGCTACAACCAGAGAAAGGAAAATAATATTGTCGATCCCAAGAACGATCTCCAGCAGCGTCAGCGTACCGAGCGCAAGCCAGGCGTTAGGATCGGTTATCCATGCAAATAACATCGAACAAAGTCCTGCCAAAAAAAAGAAGCGGTAATTATAGGCCCGTAACGCGGCGGGTGAAAGGCCGGACGGTGCCTATTGCGCCAGGAACAAGAAATGTCGCTCAAGCAATGCGCGGGTGAAGTTCTTTTTCAGGTAAAAGCCACGTGGCAGGGTCAGGATGGGCTCGCCGTTGGCGCCAATGGCCTCGGTAAGCGCGCGGGCGTTGGCGGCTTTAGGACGCAGTTGCAGTACTTCCCCATGGCGAGCGGTGATGCGTTCGACGTGGCCTAACACAATCATGTCCATTAACTCTTCCCAGTCCAGACGCAATTGCCGGTCTTCTTCTTCATTCGGACTCCACAGTAAGGGAGAGCCGACGCGGCGCTCAGCCAGCGGGATGCTGCGTTCACCTTCTACCGGGATCCACAGAACACGTTTGAGTTTGTGCCGTACATGGCTGGTTTCCCAGGTGACGCCAGTATTACCGGTTAACGGTGCCACGCACACAAAGGTGGTTTCCAGCGGTCTGCCAAGACTGTCCACAGGGATCGTTTTCAGCTCCACGCCCAGCGCCGCAAAATCCTGCTCTGGTTTACTGCCCGCGCTGGCACCGAGCCAGATTTCCAGTAGTACGCCAATCCAGCCTTTATCGCGCTTAAGATCCTTCGGCGTAACGATTCCCGCCATTGCCGCTAATTCTCCTAACGCGTAGCCCGAAAGCTGCCGTGCCTGGCTCAGCAACTGGGCTTCAGATTCAGGGGGAGAAAGCAACGGACGGAGTTCTGGCATCGGGTTAACCCTTAGGTGAAAAAATGAGCAATGATTTTATACCGTGTGGACAGAGTTTATCTTTTTCCACATGCTTTATTCAATTATATGATTTATATTGGTTTTTAGATTCACGTTCGCAGAGTTGCGCAACAGCGAAGCGGGTTTTCCAATTCTGGTCACTGACAATGAACAGGATCTTACACCATGTTATCCACAGAAAGATGGGATAACTGTGAAAAACCCCCACTACTGTTTCAATTTACAGCCTTGACGTGCGACGAAAATCGAATTTTCACACAAATTGTGCCTAACTTATTGGCATAATCTGTGGATAAAACCAACGCTGGTCGATCTTTCATCAGCGTGAAGATCGTATGCGTGATGCACATCACATTTCAGTGTGTTTATCTGCGTGGATCGGTTTTAACTTTATGAATGTATAAGACTATTTTTGATATGTGACGAATGTCTTATTCGGACTGTTCTGGGTTTTCCCATAGTAATTCCGTACTTCTTCACAACTATATCCACAGAAAAGGTGAATAAAATCGCCTTGCTTGCCCTTCTTCTGTTTATAACTCGGCCTTTAACTGTGAGTTATTCAATTGTTATTAGAATATCGCACCCTTAACAGAGTGGTTTACCGCCCCTCAGGAGTGTGAAACAATCGTTTGTATATAAGGTTTATGTTGAGGTAGTCCGGTGATTGATGACGATGGCTACCGCCCGAATGTAGGGATAGTAATTTGTAACCGCCAGGGGCAGGTCATGTGGGCCCGGCGATTTGGTCAGCACTCCTGGCAATTCCCACAAGGTGGGATCAACGCAGGAGAGACGGCAGAGCAGGCGATGTACCGGGAACTCTTTGAAGAAGTGGGTCTCAGTCGTAAAGATGTGCGGATCCTTGCTTCTACTCGTAACTGGTTGCGTTACAAGTTACCGAAACGTTTGGTGCGTTGGGACACGAAGCCGGTTTGTATCGGCCAGAAACAAAAATGGTTTCTTCTGCAATTGGTCAGCAGCGATGCTGAAATCAATATGCAAACCAGCAGTACACCTGAGTTCGACGGCTGGCGCTGGGTGAGTTACTGGTATCCGGTTCGACAGGTGGTGTCATTTAAACGCGATGTCTATCGCAGGGTGATGAAAGAATTCGCAAGTGTTGTCATGGCGCTTCAGGAGAGCACTCCTAAGCCGCAAAGCACACCTGCGTACAGACGTAAAAGAGGTTAAGCTACGCAAATTATGCTCACCCGCCTGCGCGAAATAGTCGAAAAGGTGGCCAGTGCTCCGCGTCTGAATGAAGCGCTGAATATACTGGTTACCGACATCTGTCTTGCGATGGATACTGAGGTCTGTTCGGTTTATCTGGCCGATCACGATCGACGTTGTTATTACCTCATGGCGACCCGGGGACTGAAAAAACCGCGTGGTCGCACTGTCGCACTCGCGTTTGATGAAGGTATCGTTGGCCTGGTTGGCAGGCTGGCGGAACCTATCAACCTCGCCGATGCGCAAAAACATCCCAGCTTTAAATACATTCCTTCGGTAAAAGAAGAGCGTTTTCGTGCATTCTTAGGCGTACCGATCATTCAGCGTCGCCAGCTTTTAGGCGTGCTGGTGGTGCAGCAACGTGAATTGCGTCAGTACGATGAAAGTGAAGAGTCTTTTCTTGTCACGCTCGCCACGCAAATGGCGGCCATACTTTCGCAGTCGCAGCTAAACGCGCTGTTCGGTCAATACCGTCAAACGCGCATCCGCGCGCTACCAGCCGCTCCCGGTGTGGCAATAGCCGAAGGCTGGCAGGATGCGACGCTGCCGTTGATGGAACAGGTCTACCAGGCTTCAACGCTGGATCCTGTGCTTGAACGCGAGCGATTGACCGGTGCGCTGGAGGAGGCGGCGAACGAATTCCGCCGCTACAGCAAGCGTTTTACCGCAGGGGCGCAGAAAGAAACGGCGGCGATCTTTGATCTTTACTCGCACTTGCTTTCCGATACCCGTCTGCGCCGCGAGCTGTTTGCGGAAGTGGATAACGGTTCGGTGGCCGAGTGGGCGGTTAAAACGATCATCGAAAAGTTTGCCGAACAGTTCGCCGCGCTGAGCGATAACTACCTCAAAGAGCGGGCCGGAGATTTACGTGCGCTCGGCCAGCGTCTGCTGTTCCACCTTGACGACTCTATCCAGGGGCCGAATGCCTGGCCGGAACGCTTCGTGCTGGTGGCGGATGAACTTTCGGCGACCACGCTGGCGGAGCTTCCTCAGGACCGGTTAGTCGGCGTGGTTGTCCGGGACGGCGCAGCCAACTCTCATGCGGCAATTATGGTTCGTGCGCTGGGTATCCCTACCGTTATGGGGGCCGATATCCAGCCGTCGGTGCTGCATCGCCGTACGCTGGTGGTGGACGGTTATCGTGGTGAACTGCTGGTCGATCCGGAACCGGTATTGATCCAGGAATACCAGCGTCTTATCAGTGAAGAAATTGAGCTGAGCCGTCTGGCGGAAGACGACGTCAACCAACCAGCACAGTTGAAAAGCGGCGAGCGCGTGAAGGTGATGCTCAATGCGGGTCTCAGCCCGGAACATGAAGAAAAACTGGGTAGCAGGATCGACGGTATTGGCCTGTATCGCACTGAAATCCCGTTTATGCTGCAAAGCGGTTTTCCTTCGGAAGAAGAACAGGTTGCACAGTATCAGGGTATGCTGCAAATGTTTAACGACAAGCCGGTGACTCTGCGTACTCTGGATGTCGGCGCCGACAAACAGCTGCCCTACATGCCGATCAGTGAAGAGAATCCGTGCCTTGGCTGGCGAGGGATCCGCATAACGCTCGATCAGCCGGAGATCTTTTTGATCCAGGTCCGCGCTATGCTGCGTGCGAATGCGGCAACCGGCAACCTCAGCATTTTGCTGCCGATGGTAACCAGCATCGATGAAGTGGACGAAGCGCGACGTTTGATTGAACGCGCCGGACGCGAAGTGGAAGAGATGATCGGTTACGAGATCCCGAAACCGCGCATAGGCATCATGCTGGAAGTTCCGTCGATGGTGTTCATGCTGCCGCATCTGACAAACCGGATAGACTTTATCTCGGTCGGAACCAACGACCTTACCCAGTACATACTGGCCGTCGATCGTAACAACACACGGGTAGCCAGCATTTATGACAGTCTGCATCCGGGGATGTTACGTGCGCTGGCGATGATTGCGCAGGAAGCCGAAAGAAGCGGTATCGATTTGCGCTTATGCGGTGAAATGGCGGGCGACCCGATGTGCGTAGCCATTCTGATCGGCCTCGGTTTCCGCCATTTGTCGATGAACGGTCGTTCCGTGGCACGCGTTAAATATCTGCTGCGTCATATCGATTTTGATGAGGCGCAAACGCTGGCGCAGCGCAGCCTGGAAGCGCAGATGGCGGCAGAAGTACGCCATCAGGTAGCGGCCTTTATGGAGCGCCGCGGCATGGGTGGTTTGATTCGCGGGGGATTGTAGGCCTGATAAGCGTAGCGCCATCAGGCATTACGGGGGATAGAGATTACCTATACAGATCTTTTACATCTTCCCGGCATCCGCTTCTAACCCCTTGTGCTATCATTCGCACCTTTGGAGCGCCTGCATTATGCAGGCGCGCTTATCAATTGCTGTCTGACTTCAGCGAAATAACAAGAACTTGTGGTGACAGATGACCAGTAGCTATCTGCATTTTCCGGATTTCGATCCGGTCATTTTCTCAATCGGACCCGTCGCGCTTCACTGGTACGGCTTGATGTATTTGGTGGGGTTTATTTTCGCGATGTGGCTGGCGACGCGCCGCGCGAATCGTCCGGGTAGTGGCTGGACCAAAAATGAAGTAGAAAACTTACTGTATGCGGGCTTCCTCGGGGTTTTCCTCGGAGGGCGTATTGGTTACGTACTGTTCTATAACTTCCCGTTATTCCTCGATAATCCCTTGTATCTGTTCCGCGTCTGGGACGGCGGGATGTCGTTCCACGGTGGACTTATCGGTGTGATCCTGGTGATGATTATCTTCGCCAAACGCACCAAGCGTTCGTTCTTCCAGGTTTCTGATTTCATTGCCCCGCTGATTCCGTTTGGCCTGGGTGCAGGACGTCTGGGCAACTTTATCAACGGTGAGCTGTGGGGACGCGTTGACCCGAACTTCAAGTACGCCATGCTGTTCCCAGGCTCCCGTACCGAAGATATTTTACTGCTGCAAACTAACCCGCAATGGCAGTCTATTTTTGATACCTACGGCTCGCTGCCACGCCACGCCTCACAGCTTTATGAGATGGCGCTGGAAGGCGTTGTGCTGTTTATCATTCTGAACCTGTACATTCGCAAACCGCGCCCGATGGGTTCGGTATCCGGTCTGTTCCTTATTGGCTATGGCGCGTTTCGTATTATCGTTGAATTCTTCCGCCAGCCGGATGCGCAGTTTACCGGCACCTGGGTACAGTACATCAGCATGGGGCAGATCCTCTCTATCCCGATGATTGTCGCAGGCATTATTATGATGGTTTGGGCGTACCGCCGCAGCCCACAGCAACACGTTTCCTGAGGAACCATGAAACAGTATTTAGAACTGATGCAAAAAGTGCTGGATGAAGGCACACAGAAAAACGACCGTACCGGAACCGGAACGCTTTCCATTTTTGGTCATCAGATGCGTTTTAATCTGCAGGAAGGGTTCCCGCTGGTTACGACTAAACGCTGTCATTTACGCTCGATCATTCATGAGCTGCTGTGGTTCTTGCAGGGCGATACTAACGTTGCCTACCTGCATGAAAACAACGTCTCAATCTGGGACGAATGGGCGGATGAAAACGGTAATTTAGGCCCGGTTTATGGCAAACAATGGCGCGCGTGGCCTACGCCAGATGGTCGCCATATCGACCAGATCACCACCGTGCTAAACCAGCTTAAAAATGACCCTGACTCTCGCCGCATCATCGTTTCTGCATGGAACGTCGGTGAGCTGGATAAAATGGCGCTGGCGCCGTGCCATGCGTTCTTCCAGTTCTACGTGGCGGATGGCAAGCTCTCCTGCCAGCTGTATCAGCGTTCGTGCGATGTGTTCCTCGGCCTGCCGTTTAATATTGCCAGCTACGCTTTGCTGGTACACATGATGGCGCAGCAGTGCGATCTGGAAGTGGGTGATTTTGTCTGGACCGGCGGTGACACGCACCTGTACAGCAATCATATGGATCAAACGCATCTGCAGCTTAGCCGTGAACCTCGCGCGTTGCCGAAACTGGTTATCAAACGTAAGCCTGAATCAATCTTTGACTATCGCTTCGAAGACTTCGAAATTGAAGGCTACGATCCGCACCCGGGTATTAAAGCGCCGGTCGCTATCTAACCTGTTTCATGCTGTCACAACCGACGCCCATGTGCGTCGGTTTTTTTTGTCTCAAATCGCGTTCTTCGGCGTGGATTCCTGAATTATTGCAACAGCCTGTAACGCACTAAATATTCCCCGTAGCTCGCCGTAGAAACCGAATTTCCCGCTCGTTATTCATTTTCCTCACGCCATACTGGCGACATGAAAAAACAACAAGGTTACACGCTTCTCGAAACCCTGATTGCGATGCTGATCGTCGCGGCGCTTGGCGCATCGGGGTTGTACGGTTGGCAGCGCTGGCAGCAACAACAGCGGCTGTGGCAGACCGCCTGCCAGGTGCGGGACTACCTGCTGCAACTGCGTGAAGATGCTAACTGGCGTAACCGCGATCACGTGATAAGCGTGATTCGGGATGGCGCATCATGGTGCTTTGTCAGCTCTGCAGCTTCGCAAACCTCGTGTCGACCCGTTTCGTCTTTGGTTTTTACACCGCCCTGGGACGGCGTTGAAATGGCTGAGATAACACCTTCACTGGCTTTTTTTGGACTGCGCAATACGGCATGGGCCGGACATATACGCCTGAAAAATACGGCAGGGGAATGGCGTGTGGTGGTGTCTGGCTGGGGGCGAATCAGGCTTTGCGAGCGCGACGAGGCCCGATTATGTTTGTAAACGAACGGGGATTTTCACTGCTGGAGGTGCTCATTGCCATGGCGATTAGCAGTATTTTACTGCTTAGCTCAGCACGATTTTTACCGGCGCTACAGCGAAATATTCTGCATAACACGCGCCAGCTAGTACTGGAAGATGAGCTCTGGCAGCGGGTCTACACCGTGGCGAAGCATCTTCAGCGGGCAGGGTATTGCCGGGGAAACTGTGTCGGAGAGGGTCTGGTGATATCGGCGAAGGGCGACTGTGTCATTGCACGCTGGGATGCCAACAGCAACGGTGTTTGGGAGGCGAGCCCCGCGAAAGAGGCTGATGCTATCGGGTTTCGTTTACAGGACAAGGCGCTGGAGACTCTGCGGGGAGCAACAGGCTGCGATGGAAAAGGGTGGGAGAAAATGACCGATCCGGCCACGATGCAGATTGAGGTATTCCAGATTGAACGGCTGAATTTCAGCGGATATTCCCCAATTTTTACGCTGCGTTTGCGTGGAGTGAGCAATGACGAACCACAAAAAGTTGTTGAAGCGGTCTACAGCGTTACGGGATTCAACCTGTGAACCGTGAGCGAGGCGTATCTTCTCTGGCAATGGTCCTGTTGCTGCTGGTGCTCGGTAGTCTGCTGCTGCAAGGCGTTAGCAGACAGGAGGCTAGTTTTGCTGCGCGAGTGGTCACACAAAGTCAGGCGCTGCAGCGTCAGGCGGTAGTGCAATCCGTAATGGAATGGGGGCGTATGCAGCCCTGGCGCTTACAACCCGCCGTACAGTGTCGGCGCGATCCCACGCAGGATGCCGCGGTTTGCCTGCGCCTGCTTACCAATAATGTCGTGCTGCTTATTGCCCACTATGAAGGGGTATCGTTATGGCGTCAGGGGACGGTTAGTGATGGCAACATAGAATTCTCGGCGCATGGCTGGATCGATTTTTGTCCGCTAAAGGAGCAGACGTTATGCCAGATCCCCTGAACAGACAACGTGGCTTTAGTCTGCCGGAAGTGATGCTGGCAATGGTACTGATGGTAATGATTGTGACCGCGTTGTCAGGATACCAGCGGGTGCTAATGAACAGCTTTATAATCAGAAACCAGTATCAGCAACTCTGGCGTTATGCCTGGCAGCAAACCCAGCTGTACCCGTTTTCATCACCTGTGAACTGGCAGGTTAACCGAATGCAGACAACGAGAGCGGGATGTGTCAGCATCAACGTTATAATTTCTTCACCCCTCGGCAGGCAGGGTCAGATGACGCGTCTGCATTGCCCGAATCGTCAGTAGTCAGGAGTCGCTATGTTAAGGGTCTACCACTCCAACCGTCTGGATGTGCTGGAAGCGTTAATGGAATTTATCGTTGAGCGCGAGCGGCTGGACGACCCCTTTGAGCCTGAGATGATCCTGGTTCAAAGTACCGGTATGGCGCAGTGGCTACAAATGACTCTTGCACAGAAGTTTAGTATTGCCGCCAATATCGATTTTCCGCTGCCCGCGAGTTTTATCTGGGATATGTTTGTGCGCGTGCTGCCGGATATCCCGAAAGAGAGTGCGTTCAGCAAACAGAGCATGAGCTGGAAGTTGATGACGCTGTTGCCGCAATTGCTGGATGGTGATGACTTCACATTGCTGCGCCACTATCTGACGGACGACACCGATAAACGTAAGCTTTTTCAGCTTTCCTCGCGCGCGGCTGACCTTTTTGACCAGTATTTAGTCTACCGCCCTGACTGGTTGACCCAGTGGGAAGCGGGGCGGCTGGTTGAGGGACTCGGCGATTCTCAGGCCTGGCAGGCACCGTTGTGGAAAGCTCTGGTGGAATACACCGCGGAATTGGGCCAGCCGCGCTGGCATCGTGCCAATTTATATCAACGATTTATTCAGACGTTGGAAAACGCGTCCGAGTGTCCGCAGGGACTGCCTTCTCGCGTCTTTATTTGTGGGATTTCGGCGCTGCCGCCGGTTTATTTGCAGGCATTGCAGGCGCTGGGTAAGCACATTGATATTCATCTGCTGTTTACCAACCCTTGTCGCTACTACTGGGGGGATATTAAAGATCCTGCCTGGCTGGCGAAGCTGATGGCGCGTCAGCGTCGGCACAGTTTTGAAGAACGCCACCTGCCGCTGTTTCGTGATAACCAGAAAGCCGAAGGATTATTTAACAGCGATGGCGAACAGGATGTGGGCAACCCGATGCTGGCCTCGTGGGGCAAGCTGGGGCGTGATTACATTTATCTGCTTTCGGAGCTGGAAAATAGTCAGGAACTGGATGCGTTTGTCGATATTACGCCTGACAACCTTTTGCATAATATTCAATCAGATATTCTGGAGCTTGAAAGTCATGCCGTGGCGGGCGTTACGCTGGAAGAATATTCCCGTAGCGACAATAAACGCCGGCTTGAGCTGAACGACACCAGCGTGACTTTCCATGTCTGCCATAGCCCACAGCGCGAGGTGGAAATTCTCCATGACCGCCTGTTGGCCATGCTGGAAGCGGACCCAACGCTGACACCGCGCGATATTATCGTGATGGTGGCGGACATCGACAGCTACAGCCCATTTATTCAGTCGGTCTTTGGCAGTGCGCCAGCCGAGCGTTACTTACCTTATGCGATTTCCGACCGTCGTGCGCGCCAGTCTCATCCCGTCTTACAGGCTTTTATTAGTCTGCTGTCTCTACCGGATAGCCGTTTTGTCTCCGAGGATGTCCTGGCTTTACTGGATGTCCCCGTGCTGGCGGCGCGTTTCAACATTGATGAAGAAGGGCTGCGCTATCTTCGCTTATGGGTCAATGAATCCGGGATTCGTTGGGGAATTGACGACGATAACGTGCGTGAACTGGAACTTCCGCCAACAGGTCAGCATACCTGGCAATTTGGTTTAACGCGTATGCTGCTCGGCTACGCGATGGAAAGCGCGCAGGGCGAGTGGCAATCGGTGTTGCCTTACGATGAGTCCAGCGGTTTGATTGCCGAGCTGGTAGGGCATTTGGCCTCGTTGCTGATGCAGCTTAATCTCTGGCGTAGAGGGTTAGCGCAGGAACGTCCGTTGGAAGAGTGGCTACCCGTTTGTCGGGAAATGCTTAATGATTTCTTCCTGCCGGATGCGGACACCGAAGCGGCGATGACGCTGATCGAACAGCAGTGGCAGGCTATTATCACTGAAGGTTTAGGGGCCGAGTACGGCGATGCAATACCGCTCTCTCTGTTACGTGATGAGCTGGCCCAGCGCCTTGACCAGGAACGTATCAGCCAGCGCTTCCTGGCGGGTCCCGTTAACATTTGTACGCTGATGCCGATGCGCTCCATTCCGTTCAAAGTGGTGTGCCTGCTGGGTATGAACGATGGGGTTTATCCACGTCAGCTTGCGCCGCTAGGCTTTGATTTAATGAGCCAAAAACCGATGCGGGGCGATCGCAGTCGTCGCGATGATGACCGCTATCTGTTCCTCGAAGCATTAATTTCGGCACAGCAGACGCTCTACATCAGCTACATTGGCCGATCTATTCAGGATAACAGTGAGCGCTTCCCGTCGGTGCTGGTACAAGAACTGATGGACTACATTGGGCAAAGCCACTACCTGCCGGGCGATGAATCATTGACCTGCGATCAAAGCGAGGCAAGGGTAAAAGCGCACATAACCCGTTTGCATACCCGTATGCCCTTTGATGCACAAAACTATTTGCCGGGTGAACAGCAAAGCTATGCCCGGGAATGGCTGCCTGCGGCGAGTCTGTCAGGAAAAGCGCACACGGATTTTGTGCAGCCTCTTCCTTTTGAAATGCCAGAAACGCTAACGCTGGAAACGCTGCAGCGATTTTGGGCACATCCGGTACGCGCCTTTTTCCAGATGCGTTTGAGGGTCAACTTCCGCTCTGAAGAGAGCGAGATCTCGGATACGGAACCTTTCACTCTTGAAGGGTTAACCCGCTACCAGCTTAATCAGCAATTGCTTAATACGCTGGTTGAAGAGAACGATGCTGAACGACTGTTCCGCCGTTTTCGTGCGGCGGGCGCGCTACCCTATGGGCCGTTTGGCGAAATTCTGTGGGATACGCAGCGTCAGGAGATGCAGTCGCTGGCTGAACGCATTATCGCCTGTCGTCAGCCCTGTCAGAGTATGGAAATCGATCTTAACTGTAACGGCGTGCAAATCACCGGTTGGCTGCCGCAGGTGCAAGAAGATGGTTTGTTGCGCTGGCGCCCATCTTTGATAAGCATTGCGCAGGGGGTGCAACTTTGGCTGGAACATCTTGTCTATTGTGCCAGCGGCGGTATGGGAGAGAGCCGGTTGTTCCTGCGTAAAGACGGGGAATGGCGTTTTCCGCCGCAGGATGCAGAACAGGCGTTGCTGTACCTGTCGCAACTCATTGAGGGGTATCGGGAAGGCATGTCGTCACCGTTGCTGGTATTGCCCGAAAGCGGCGGTGCATGGATAAAAACCTGTTATGACGCCGCAAATGATGCCATGTTAGATGACGATACAACGTTGCAAAAAGCGCGCAGTAAGTTTCTGCAAGCCTATGAAGGCAACATGATGGTACGTGGCGAAGGTGATGATATCTGGTATCAGCGTCTTTGGCGTCAACTGGATGCCGATACGCTTGAGGCTATTGTTTTACAGTCTCAGCGCTACCTGTTACCGATTTTTCGCTTTAATCAGTCATGATGATTGTATAAAAATTGCGCAATTCGATGGCTTCCACTATGATGCGCATTCTGTCACGGACTGATTCTTACAAAGAGAAGATGCTGGCTCGTTCAGCACATAGTCTTGCCCTGTTCAGATCATGTATTTATGCGTGGTTTGTAGTGAGCAGGTGAATACGTTAATGATGAGGTTTGTGAATGCCCCGCAGCACCTGGTTCAGCGCATTACTGTTGTTCGTCGCCCTTTGGGTTCCCGTAAGTCAGGCAGATACCGGTTGGCAGCCTTTAGCTGAAACCATCCGTAAAAGTGATAAAGACACCCGTCAGTATCAGGCCGTGCGCCTTGATAACGGCATGGTTGTGCTGCTGGTATCCGATCCTCAGGCCGTGAAATCCCTTTCTGCACTGGTAGTCCCTGTGGGCTCGCTGGAAGATCCGGACGATCATCAGGGGCTGGCGCACTATCTGGAACACATGTGTCTGATGGGGTCGAAAAAATACCCACAGCCGGACAGCCTGGCTGAATTCCTGAAAATGCACGGCGGTAGCCACAATGCCAGCACTGCGCCTTATCGTACGGCCTTCTATCTTGAAGTCGAAAACGACGCGCTGGTGGGGGCGGTGGATCGCCTGGCGGATGCTATTGCCGATCCATTACTGGATAAAAAATATGCCGACCGCGAGCGTAACGCGGTTAACTCCGAGCTGACGCTGGCGCGTACCCGAGACGGGATGCGTATGGCACAGGTGAGCGCTGAGACTATCAACCCGGCGCACCCTGGCTCGCGTTTTTCTGGCGGGAATCTTGAGACATTAAGCGACAAACCGGGCAACCCGGTGCTGCAGGCATTACAAAAATTTCATGAAAAGTACTACTCTGCGAACCTGATGAAGGCGGTGATTTATAGCAATAAACCGCTGCCTGAGCTGGCGCGGATAGCGGCTGACACCTTTGGGCGCGTACCGAACAGGAATATCGCAAAGCCTGAGATTACCGTACCGGTCGTTACTGACGCACAAAAGGGCATCATCATCCACTATGTTCCGGCAATGCCGCGTAAAGTATTGCGTGTCGAGTTTCGTATCGATAACAACAGCGCGCAGTTCCGCAGTAAAACCGATGAACTAGTGACCTACCTGATTGGCAATCGTAGCCCGGGAACGTTGTCTGACTGGCTGCAAAAGCAGGGTCTGGTTGAAGGTATTCGTGCGGACTCCGATCCGGTGGTCAACGGGAACAGCGGCGTGTTAGCCATTTCCGCGACGTTAACCGACAAGGGGCTGGCGAACCGCGATGAAGTTGTCGCGGCAATCTTTAGCTACCTCAATTTGTTACGCGAGAAAGGCGTCGATAAACGCTATTTTGATGAGCTGGCACACGTACTGGATCTCGATTTCCGTTATCCCTCCATCACCCGTGATATGGACTACGTGGAATGGCTGGCTGATACCATGATCCGCGTTCCTGTCGAACATACGCTGGACGCAGTGAATATTGCTGACCAGTACGATGCGAAAGCCGTTGAGCAACGTCTGGCAATGATGACGCCTCAGAATGCGCGTATCTGGTATATCAGCGCGAAAGAGCCGCATAATAAAACCGCTTATTTTGTCGATGCGCCTTACCAGGTGGATAAAATCAGCGACAAAACCTTTGCCGACTGGCAGCAAAAAGCGCAGGGCATTGCGCTGTCGTTACCGGAATTGAACCCCTACATTCCGGATGACTTCACGCTGATTAAAACGGATAAAAAATACGCTCACCCGGAACTGATTGTTGATGAGCCGGATTTACGCGTGGTGTATGCCCCGAGCCAGTATTTTGCCAGTGAGCCGAAGGCTGACGTCAGCGTGATCCTGCGTAACCCGAAAGCCATGGACAGCGCCCGTAACCAGGTCTTATTCGCTCTTAACGATTACCTGGCGGGGATTGCGCTCGATCAGTTAAGCAACCAGGCGTCGGTAGGTGGAATTGGTTTCTCTACCAACGCTAACAATGGCTTGATGCTTAACGCCAACGGTTACACCCAACGTCTGCCGCAGCTTTTTCAGGCGCTGCTGAGCGGCTATTTCAGCTACACCTCAACGGATGAACAACTGGAACAGGCGAAATCCTGGTATGCCCAGATGATGGATTCCGCAGAGAAGGGGAAGGCCTACGATCAGGCGATTATGCCGGTGCAGATGCTTTCTCAGGTGCCGTACTTCTCACGTGATGAGCGTCGTCAGCTGCTGCCTTCCATCACCCTGAAAGAGGTGATGACCTACCGCGACGCCTTAAAAACCGGTGCGCGACCTGAATTCCTGGTCATTGGCAATATGAGCGAAGCTCAGACGACGAGCATGGCGCGGGATATCCAAAAACAGCTTGGTGCGAACGGGTCACAATGGTGTCGCAACAAAGATGTGGTTGTGGACAAGAAGCAGTCCGTCATCTTTGAAAAAGCAGGCAGCAGTACGGATTCAGCGCTGGCGGCGGTATTTGTGCCAACCGGATACGATGAATACGCCAGTTCAGCCTACAGCGCTATGTTAGGTCAGATTGTTCAGCCGTGGTTCTACAATCAGCTGCGTACTGAAGAACAGTTAGGCTACGCCGTATTTGCTTTCCCGATGAGCGTTGGCCGTCAGTGGGGAATGGGGTTCCTGCTGCAAAGCAGTGATAAGCAGCCGTCTTACCTCTGGGAGCGTTATAAAGCGTTCTTCCCGACGGCGGAAGCGAAGCTGCGGGCGATGAAACCTGAAGAGTTCGCGCAAATTCAGCAGGCGATTATTGCGCAAATGCTGCAGGCACCGCAAACGCTGGGGGCAGAAGCCTCACAGTTAAGCAAAGATTTTGATCGCGGCAATATGCGCTTCGATTCACGTGATAAAATAGTGGCTCAGATTAAACTGCTGACGCCGCAAAAACTTGCCGACTTCTTCCATCAGGCGGTGGTTGAGCCGCAAGGCATGGCGATATTGTCACAGGTTTCCGGCAGTCAGAATGGGAAAGCAGAATATGTGCACCCGGAAGGCTGGAAAGTGTGGCAGACCGTCAGCGCGTTGCAGCAAACCTTACCCCTGATGAGTGATAAGAATGAATGATGCCGCTGAGTCCCTTGATCCACTGCGCTTGCCCCTGACGGGCGAGCGTCTGATTGAAGCCTCTGCGGGCACCGGTAAAACCTTTACCATCGCCGCCCTGTATTTACGTTTACTGCTTGGACTGGGCGGCTCTGCCGCCTTTCCTCGTCCTCTGACCGTCGAAGAACTGCTGGTGGTCACCTTCACCGAGGCGGCTACCGAAGAGTTGCGCGGTCGAATTCGTAGCAATATTCATGAACTGCGAATTGCCTGCCTGCGTGAAACTACCGACAACCCGCTATATGCCCGTTTGTTAGATGAAATTGCCGATAAAAAACAGGCCGCTCAGTGGCTGCTTTTGGCTGAAAGACAGATGGATGAAGCGGCGGTGTTTACCATCCACGGCTTTTGTCAGCGTATGCTCAGTCTCAACGCCTTTGAGTCAGGCATGCTGTTCGAACAGCAACTGATAGAAGATGAATCGCTGCTGCGCTATCAGGCCTGCGCTGATTTCTGGCGTCGGCACTGCTACCCGCTGCCCCGCGACATTGCGCAGGTGGTTTTTGAAACGTGGAAAGGACCGCAGGCGCTGCTGAGAGATATCGATCGCTATCTGCAGGGGGAAGCGCCGGTTATTAAGGCCCCACCGTCTGATGACGAAACGCTGGCCTCCCGGCATGAACAAATTCTCGCACGCATTAACCAGATCAAGCAGCAATGGCGTGATTCTGTTGATGAGCTGGATGGCCTGATGGAAGCCTCCGGAATTGATCGGCGCAAATTTAATCGCGGTAATCAGGGGAAGTGGATCGAAAAGATCAGCGCATGGGCGCAGGAAGAAACCCAAAGTTACCAGCTTCCTGACGCGCTGGAGAAATTCTCACAGCGTTTTCTGGAAGATCGCACCAAAGCGGGCGGCATAACCCCTCAGCACCCGCTGTTTGTTGCTATTGATGAACTGCTTAGCGAACCGTTAACCCTGCGCGATCTGGTGATCACCCGGGCGCTGGCGGAGATCCGTGCGGCGGTTGCCGAGGAAAAACGTCGCCGCGGCGAGCTGGGTTTTGACGATATGCTCAGCCGTCTGGATTCCGCATTGCGCAGTGAAAGCGGCGATGCGCTGGCGACGGCTATTCGTACCCGTTTTCCGGTCGCCATGATCGATGAATTCCAGGATACCGATCCGCAGCAGTACCGTATTTTTCGTCGGATCTGGCAGCATCAGCCGGATACCGCACTGCTGCTGATTGGCGATCCGAAACAGGCGATTTACGCGTTTCGCGGCGCGGATATCTTCACCTATATGAAGGCGCGCAGCGAAGTCAGCGCACACTATACGCTCGATACCAACTGGCGTTCGGCCCCCGGCATGGTCAATAGCGTGAATACGCTTTTCAGCCAGATGGACGACGCCTTTATGTTCCGCGAGATTCCCTTCAGTCCAGTGAAATCCGCAGAAAAAAACCAGCCGTTACGGTTTGTTTTGCACGGTGAAACGCAGCCAGCTATGAGTATGTGGCTGATGGAAGGAGAAAGTTGCGGCGTAGGCGATTATCAGAGCTACATGGCGCAGGTGTGCGCCACGCAAATTCGCGACTGGCTTAAGGCCGGGCATTCTGGCGCTGCGCAACTGGTCAGTGGTAAAACGTCCAGTCCGGTACGCGCGTCGGACATTAGCGTATTGGTTCGTAGCCGCCAGGAGGCGGCGCTGGTCCGTGATGCACTGACGCAACTGGCCATTCCCTCTGTCTACCTCTCCAACCGTGACAGCGTATTTGAAACGCTGGAAGCACAGGAGTTGCTGTGGGTGCTGCAGGCGGTGATGACGCCGGAGCGTGAGAACACGCTGCGTAGCGCGCTGGCGACCTCAATGATGGGGTTGAATGCGCAGGATCTTGAAGCGTTAAATAACGATGAAAATGCCTGGGATGCGGTGGTCGAAGAGTTCGACGGTTATCGTCAGATCTGGCATAAACGCGGCGTGATGCCGATGCTGCGCGCGCTGATGACAGCTCGCCAGATTGCGGAGAACCTGCTGGCGACGGCGGGAGGCGAACGTCGACTGACCGACATTTTACATATCAGCGAACTGTTGCAGGAAGCGGGCTCGCAGCTGGAAAGCGAGCATGCGCTGGTGCGCTGGTTGTCCCAGCATATTCTTGAACCCGACAGCAACGCGTCAAGCCAGCAGCTCAGGCTGGAAAGCGACAAGCATCTGGTCAAAATCGTCACCATCCATAAATCGAAAGGGCTGGAGTACCCGCTGGTCTGGCTGCCGTTTATCACCAATTTCCGCGTCCAGGATCAGGCTTTCTATCACGATCGCAGCTCTTTTGAAGCGGTGCTGGATCTCAGCGATGCCGAGGAGAGCGTTGAGCTTGCCGAAGCAGAGCGTCTGGCGGAAGACCTGCGTTTGCTGTATGTCGCGCTAACCCGTTCGGTATGGCACTGCAGCCTTGGCGTTGCGCCGTTGGTACGACGTCGGGGCGATAAAAAAGGGGATACCGATGTGCATCAGAGCGCCCTTGGTCGCCTGTTGCAAAAAGGTGAGCCGATGGATGCCGTGGGTCTGCGTAGTGCGATTGAAGCGCTTTGCAGCAACGATATTGCTTGCCAGACTCCCGCGCAGCCTGACGGTGAACCCTGGCAGGTTGCGCAGGCTGTTAGCAGCGAACTGAGTGCGAAAATACTGCAGCGTAAGCCCGGCGATAGCTGGCGCGTGACCAGTTATTCCGGTCTGCAACAGCGTGGACAGGGTATCGCGCAGGATCTGATCCCTCGACTGGATATCGATGCCGCAGGCGTCGGTGAGGTTATTGAAGAATCAGGACTTACACCGCATCAGTTCCCGCGTGGCGCTTCGCCGGGTACGTTCTTGCATAGCCTGTTTGAAGATCTCGACTTTACTAAATCGGTGGATCCGCGCTGGGTCGAGGAGCAACTGGCGTTGGGTGGTTATGACGCGCACTGGACGCCGGTTTTGACCGAATGGCTGGACGCCATTTTGCAAGCGCCTCTCAACGAGACGGGCGTGAGTTTGAGCCAGCTTTCCGCGCGTGAAAAACAGGTGGAGATGGAGTTTTATCTGCCGATTTCGCAGCCGTTGATGGCCAACCAACTTGATGCGTTAATTCGCCAATACGATCCGCTCTCGGCGGGGTGCCCTGCGTTGGACTTTATGCAGGTGCGCGGCATGCTGAAAGGCTTTATTGACCTGGTATTCCGCCACCAGGGACGTTATTACCTGCTCGATTACAAATCGAACTGGCTGGGTGAAGACAGCTCAGCCTATACGCAGCAGGCGATGGCCTCTGCCATGCAGGCGCATCGCTATGACCTTCAATACCAACTTTATACCCTGGCGCTGCATCGCTACTTACGCCATCGCATTGCTGATTATGATTATGAACGCCATTTTGGCGGCGTTATCTATCTCTTCCTGCGCGGCGTTGACAGTGAAAATCCGCAGCAGGGAATTTACGCGACCCGACCTGACGGAGAGTTGATTGCGTTGATGGACGAGATGTTTGCCGGTGCGGTGCAGGAGACGATGTTATGACAATCCAGAAACGATTTCTGGAGGCTGTTGAGCAAAAACAACTCCGGCCTCTGGATGCCCAGTTCGCGCTGGCGGTTGCCGGAAGTGACAACCCAGCCGTTGCGCTGGCTGCGGCGTTGCTCAGCCGCGAAGCGGGAGAAGGGCACGTCTGCTTACCGCTTTCACGGTTATCCCTGAGTGAAGACGCGCATCCTCTGTTAAGCGCCTGGCTTGCTGAAGCGGGCGAGCCTGAAGACTGGGCGGAATGTCTGTTGGCTTCCAGTGCGGTAAGTCGTGGCGAGCAACCTACGCCGCTGGTGCTGTACGGCGATCGCCTGTATCTGAACCGGATGTGGCATAACGAACGTACGGTAGCTCGCTTTTTTAGTGAAGTGAACCACGCCATTGAAGTGGATGAACAACGGCTGACCCACACGCTGGCATCGCTGTTCCCATCCTCTGAAGGGGTTAACTGGCAAAAAGTGGCCGCTGCTGTCGCGCTGACCCGCCGGATATCGGTGATCTCCGGCGGACCGGGGACGGGAAAAACGACAACGGTCGCAAGGCTGCTGGCGGCGTTGATTCAAATGGCAGACGGTGAGCGCTGCCGTATTCGTCTGGCTGCGCCAACGGGAAAAGCGGCAGCGCGCCTGACCGCCTCATTGGGAGCGGCGCTACGAGAGCTACCGCTAACCGACGAGCAAAAAAAACGCATCCCCGATGACGCCAGTACGCTGCATCGATTATTAGGCGCTCAGCCTGGCAGTCAGCGTCTGCGTCACCACGCGGGAAACCCGCTGCATCTGGATGTGCTGGTGGTGGATGAAGCCTCGATGATCGATTTGCCTATGATGTCGCGCCTTATTGATGCGCTGCCGCCGCACGGACGGGTGATTTTTCTGGGCGATCGCGACCAGCTCGCTTCCGTCGAAGCGGGGGCGGTGCTGGGGGATATCTGTGCTTTCGTCGGTGACGGGTTTACCCCGGAACGCGCCCGCCAGCTCAGTCGCCTGACCGGAAGCGCTATTCCTGCCGGTTCGGGAAATCAGGCGGCTGCGTTGCGCGACAGTCTGTGCCTGCTGCAAAAGAGCTACCGTTTCGGCAGCGATTCCGGAATAGGTCAGTTGGCCGCTGCGATTAATTGCGGCGATAAATCTGCGATAAAAACGATTTTCCAGCAGGGATTTAGCGACATCGAAAAACGCACGCTACACAGCAGCGAGGATTACGCCGCGATGCTGGATGAGGCGCTGGCGGGTTATGGGCATTACCTGGATTTGCTGCGTGAGGGCGCAGAGCCGGGAGCTGTCATTCAGGCCTTCAATGAGTATCAACTGCTATGCGCCCTGCGGGAAGGTCCGTTTGGCGTTAGTGGTTTGAATGAACGCATTGAGCAGGTGATGGCGCAAAAACGTAAAATACATCGTTCGACGCATAGCCGCTGGTATGAGGGAAGGCCGGTGATGATCGCGCGCAATGACAGTTCGCTGGGATTATTTAACGGTGATATCGGCATTGCCCTCGACCGTGGACAGGGCCTGAGGGTGTGGTTTGCGCTGCCGGATGGTTCTATCAAATCAGTGCAGCCCAGCCGCTTGCCTGAACATGAAACCACCTGGGCGATGACGGTGCACAAATCGCAGGGATCTGAGTTTGACCACGCGGCGTTGATTTTACCCAGCCAGCATTCACCCGTGGTTACCCGCGAGCTGATCTATACGGCCGTTACCCGCGCGCGTCGTCGTCTGTCGCTGTACGCCGATGAGCGGATATTGAGCCGCGCCATTGCCACCCGCACCGAACGTCGCAGCGGACTGTCAGCATTATTTAATGACGGCATGATATAGATGTAGGCCGGATAAGCGTCAGCGCCATCCGGCCTATAAAAGATGTGCCAGCGATGTAGGCCGGATAAGGCAGTTATGCCGCATCCGGCAACCACTCCTATGCCAAATCCGCCATCAGTACTTTTGACCGCCGTTGATAGTTATACATCTCTTTCTTGCTTTCCGGCAGCAGGTCGATATCCACCGGCGTGAAGCCGCGCTCCTGGAACCAGTGGATGCTGCGTGTGGTTAACACAAACAGCTTGCTCAACCCCATTTGCCGGGCCTGCGCGGCGATCCGTTCCAGCAACACTTCCCCGCGCGACGAGCTACGGTAGTCCGGATGCACTGCTACGCACGCCATTTCGCCAATTCTCTCTTCCGGGAAAGGATACAGAGCGGCACAGGCGATGGTCAGGTTATCACGCTGAATAATCGTGAATTTGTCGATCTCCATTTCCAACTGCTCGCGCGAGCGGCGGACCAGAATACCTTGCTGTTCCAGCGGGCGGATAAGCTCCAGAATCCCGCCGATATCGTTAATGGTAGCGCGACGGATCTGCTCGGCGCTTTCCATCACGATCTGCGTACCGATCCCGTCGCGGGAGAACAGTTCTTGCAGCAATGCACCATCTTCTTGATAGCTGATCAGATGGCAGCGACGTACGCCACTGCGACAGGCTTTCACTGCTCCGCGCAGGAAGCGCACCGTGCCGGAGCTGTAATCGCCTTTCTCTTCCTGCAACTCAACGCGAGCCTGAGCTTCGTTAGGAAACAGCTCGGAAATAATATCGCCGTCATCGTTGGTGACACCCTGAGACGAGCAGAAGCCGATCATTTTCTCTGCCTTCAGTTTGATAGCCAACTGCGTGGCGACCTCTTCTGACGTCAGATTAAAGCTCTCACCGGTGACGGAAACGGCGACCGGACCCATCAGCACAATCGCGCCGCTGTCTAACTGGCGGTGAATGGCATCTTCATCAATACGACGAATACGCCCGCTATGGCAGTAATCTACGCCGTCATCAACGCCCAGCGGCTGGGAGATAATAAAATTGCCACTGACCACATTGATGTGTGCACCCTGCAATGGCGTATTATTCAGGCTCATCGACAAGCGGGCGGTAATATCAAGCTGAAGTAATCCCGCAGCCTGTTTGACCAGCTCCAGCGTTTTAGCGTCGGTAACGCGCGTATTTTTGTGGTACACCGGCTCATGATGATGCGCCGCAAGATTGGCATCAATCTGCGGTCGTGCGCCATAGACCACGACGAGGCGGATGCCGAGGCTATGAAGAAGACCAATGTCGTTGACGATACTGGAAAAGTTTTCATGCTCGATGGCTTCGCCGCCCAGCATAATGACAAACGTTTTTCCCCGATGGGTATTGATATAGGGAACAGAATGGCGGAATCCCTGTACCAGTTCGGTTCTACGCTCCTTCACCACGGCACACCCTCATTGCATGATTATTCGTAATTTGTGTATTTTTATTCTGTTTTTGCGCTATGCGCAAGCGTAATTTTTACTCATGCCGAAGATTTTTCTCAGTAATGCCGTGAATATAAAAAGAATGTTTACCCTTTTATTGATGACAGATTATGCGTCATTCGCTAAAGTTTCCGGTCAATTCGGACGTTTTACGTATTACCTCTAAAAAGATTTCTTTTGCTCGGGAGAAGCATGTCGGGATCCAATTCAGCAATCAGTCGCCGCCGTTTATTGAAAGGTGCGGGTGCTATGTGGCTTTTGAGCGTCAGCCAGGTGGGTCTGGCGGCCGTGAGTCAGGTCGTTGCCGTACGTATCTGGCCTGCGTCCAGCTACACTCGCGTCACGGTAGAATCTAACCGTCTGCTGAAATACAAACAGTTTGCCCTGAGTAATCCTGAGCGTGTGGTTGTGGATATTGAAGACGTTAATTTGAACTCGGTGCTCAAGGGCATTGGGACGCAGATTCGTCCTGACGATCCGTATATTAAGTCTGCGCGCGTTGGCCAGTTTGATCCAAAGACCGTGCGAATGGTGTTCGAGCTGAAACAGAATGTGAAGCCGCAACTTTTCGCGCTGGCTCCGGTGGCAGGCTTTAAAGAACGTCTGGTGATGGATCTCTATCCCGCGAATGCCCAGGACGTTCAGGACCCGCTGCTGGCATTGCTGGAAGATTACAACAAGGGCGATCTGGATAAACAGGTGCCACCTGCACAAAGCGGCCCGCAGCCGGGTAAAGCGGGGCGCGATCGTCCCATTGTCATTATGCTGGATCCGGGCCACGGCGGAGAAGACTCCGGTGCGGTGGGGAAATACAAGACGCGTGAAAAAGATGTGGTACTGCAGATTGCCCGTCGCCTGCGAGCCCTCATAGAGAAGGAGGGCAACATGAAGGTCTTTATGACACGAAATGAAGATATCTTCATTCCGCTTAAAGTCCGCGTGGCGAAAGCGCAGAAGCAGCGTGCTGACCTATTTGTCTCTATTCACGCCGATGCCTTTACCAGTCGACAACCCAGCGGTTCGTCGGTGTTTGCGCTCTCGACCAAAGGCGCGACCAGTACCGCCGCGAAATATCTGGCGCAGACCCAGAACGCCTCGGATCTCATCGGTGGCGTCAGTAAGAGCGGTGACCGCTACGTCGACCACACCATGTTCGACATGGTGCAGTCGCTGACCATCGCCGACAGCCTGAAGTTTGGTAAAGCGGTATTGAGTAAGCTTGGTAAAATCAACAATCTGCATAAGAACCAGGTTGAACAGGCCGGGTTTGCGGTACTAAAAGCGCCGGATATCCCGTCCATTCTGGTCGAAACGGCATTTATCAGTAACGTTGAGGAAGAGCGTAAACTCAAAACGGCGACCTTCCAGCAGGAAGTTGCAGAGTCGATTCTGGCAGGGATTAAAGCCTACTTTGCCGATGGGGCAACGCTGGCGAGAAGGGGATAACAAAAAAGCGCTGAAAAGCGCTTTTTTTACGGACTGCAGATACAAAAAAACACCCATCAGGGTGTTCATAATGTTGGTTGCGGGGGCCGGATTTGAACCGACGACCTTCGGGTTATGAGCCCGACGAGCTACCAGGCTGCTCCACCCCGCGTCCGTCTTTTTGCTTCGTTGCAAAAATTTCACATCAGATTTTAATTGGTTGCGGGGGCCGGATTTGAACCGACGACCTTCGGGTTATGAGCCCGACGAGCTACCAGGCTGCTCCACCCCGCGTCCGTCATTACTCTTCCATCGAGTAACGTTACTGCTTCTGATTTTAATTGGTTGCGGGGGCCAGATTTGAACTGACGACCTTCGGGTTATGAGCCCGACGAGCTACCAGGCTGCTCCACCCCGCGTCCGTGGATGCGCACTATACTCTGCTCGCATTTTCATGCAACCCTTTTTTCACCTTGATCACGTTTTTAGGGTGAAAATGAACAAAAACAACGCATTCTGGATTATTTTTTGCTCAAAATTTGCGTTCGGGTATGTATACGCATTTCATTAGGTACGGGGGTTTGTTATCTTCGTCTCGCATTCAGGCAATATAAGACGAGAACAATGAAAGGACGTTGGGCAAAATATCTTCTGGCGGGAGCAGTAGTCGCGATGCTCGCCGCGTGTTCCTCAAAACCCACCGATCGTGGGCAGCAGTATAAAGACGGGAAATTTACCCAGCCTTTCTCACTGGTGAACCAGCCTGATGCGGTTGGCGCACCAATCAATGCCGGTGATTTCGCCGAGCAGGTTAATCAGATTCGCAGCGCTTCGCCACGTTTGTACGGTAACCAGAGCAACGTCTACAACGCTATCCAGCAATGGTTACGTGCGGGCGGTGATACGCGCAGCATGCGCCAGTTTGGTATTGATGCCTGGCAAATGGAAGGGGCGGACAACTACGGTAACGTCCAGTTTACCGGTTACTACACGCCGGTTATCCAGGCGCGCCATACGCGCCAGGGCGAGTTTCAGTATCCTATCTATCGCATGCCGCCAAAACGTGGGCGCTTACCATCTCGTGCCGAGATCTACGCGGGCGCGCTAAGCGACAATTATATTCTGGCATACAGCAACTCCCTGATGGATAACTTCATTATGGATGTTCAGGGCAGTGGTTACATCGATTTTGGCGATGGCAGCCCGCTCAACTTCTTTAGCTATTCCGGGAAAAACGGCCACGCCTATCGCAGTATCGGTAAAGTGCTTATCGACCGTGGCGAAGTGAAAAAAGAAGATATGTCGATGCAGGCTATCCGCCATTGGGGTGAAACGCACAGCGAAGCCGAAGTGCGTGAGCTGCTGGAGCAGAACCCATCGTTTGTCTTCTTTAAACCGCAATCTTTTGCTCCGGTAAAAGGGGCCAGCGCGGTGCCGCTGATTGGCCGCGCGTCAGTGGCTTCTGACCGCAGTATCATTCCTGCGGGCACAACGTTACTGGCGGAAGTCCCGTTACTGGACAATAACGGCAAGTTTACCGGCCAGTACGAACTGCGTCTGATGGTGGCGTTAGATGTGGGTGGGGCTATTAAAGGGCAACACTTCGATATCTATCAGGGCATTGGCGCTGACGCCGGACACCGTGCCGGGTGGTATAATCACTACGGTCGCGTATGGGTACTAAAAACAGCGCCGGGTGCGGGTAACGTGTTCAGCGGTTAATTGCCGGATGGCGCTTCGCTTATCAAGCCTACATTATTGAGTAGGCCTGATAAGGCGTAGCCGACATCAGGCAGTCAGACTGCTCGGTATTAATGAATTTGAGGTTCTATGTCTGTGGTTATTAGCGATGCCTGGCGCCAACGTTTTGGCGGTACGGCACGTCTGTATGGCGAAAATGCGTTGCAGTTGTTTGCCCAATCGCACGTTTGCGTGGTCGGGATTGGCGGAGTAGGGTCATGGGCGGCGGAAGCGCTGGCGCGAACCGGCATTGGCGCCATCACGCTTATCGATATGGATGATGTGTGCGTCACCAATACAAACCGCCAGATCCATGCGCTGCGTGATAACGTCGGCCAGGCAAAAGCTGAAGTGATGGCGGAGCGTATCCGACAGATTAACCCGGAGTGTCGGGTGAATGTGGTCGATGATTTTGTTACGCCAGATAACGTTGCTGAATATATGAATGCGGGATTTACGTATGTTATCGATGCGATTGATAGCGTGCGTCCAAAAGCGGCACTCATCGCGTATTGTCGGCGTAACAAAATTCCGCTGGTGACCACCGGTGGTGCGGGCGGACAGATCGATCCTACGCAAATTCAGGTCGTTGATTTGGCAAAAACCATCCAGGATCCGCTGGCGGCCAAGCTACGTGAGCGGCTGAAAAGCGATTTTGGCGTGGTGAAAAACAGCAAAGGCAAGCTGGGCGTGGACTGCGTGTTCTCGACCGAAGCGCTGGTTTACCCGCAGGCGGATGGCTCGGTATGTGCGATGAAAGCGACGGCGGAAGGGCCGAAGCGTATGGATTGCGCGTCCGGATTTGGTGCGGCCACTATGGTGACTGCCACCTTTGGCTTTGTTGCCGTCTCCCATGCGCTGAAGAAGATGATGGCGAAAGCGGCGCGTCAGGCCTGATTGTGTCGGATGGAGCTATGCTTATCCGACCTACGGTTCGTGCAGTATTGTAGGCCGGATAAGACGCATCAGCGCCGTCATCCGGCTTTCTGAGCAGCCTCAAGAATAGCTTCGTTAAGAGCATGCAGGCCCTGGCTACGCGAGGCGCTGAGCTGCGCGCGTAAACCCAGTTCGTCAAATAACGCCATCGGCGAACGCGTCAGTAACTCGGCTGCCGTTTTACCTTCGACTGCGGTGAGTAATACCGCCAACAGC
Source organism: Citrobacter sp. Cpo090 (assembly GCF_030332665.1). NCBI lineage: Bacteria > Pseudomonadati > Pseudomonadota > Gammaproteobacteria > Enterobacterales > Enterobacteriaceae > Citrobacter > Citrobacter sp. Cpo090. The sequence goes on from NZ_JAOWHK010000036.1 coordinate 78,392, forward strand.
CCGCGTACTATCCGACCTTCGCTGTCACCGAAGAAATGCAGAGTGCCATTCTCATGAAAAGTATGCCCCAGCCAGACGCGGTTTTCGCAGCCCGAAATTTCTTTGGCCTGCGCCTTTAGCGCATCCGGGAGCGCCGGCAACTGCTTACCCAGCAGAATCAGCTGGCGATATTTATCTTCCCACTGAGTAAGCGGGATAAAGGTATTGCGTAACGTCTCTTCGGTTACGGTTGTGCCAAACGGGTGTCCGGCGAACAGAGGGCTTGTCATTAATCCACCAATATTTCCAGCGCGCGGTCGACGGCTGCGACCAACGCATCCACATCGCTTTGCGTATTATAAGGGGCAAATGAGGCGCGTAGTGTTCCGGATACGCCCAGTTCCGCCAGCAGCGGTTGTGCGCAGTGTTGTCCCGCACGCAGCGCAATGCCATATTCGGCCAGCAGAGTGACCATATCGCTGTGATGAACACCCGCGAAATCAAAGGCTAACAGACTGGAGTCCTGGCAGCGGAAGGAACGAAAGCCAGGGCGTTTCGCCAGGGCATCTTCTGCCAGCGTCGCCAGGCCTCGGCTCCAGTTTTCGGCCTGCGCAACGTCGACTTCCGCCAGCCATTCGAGCGCCGCGCTTAGCCCGATAACGCCAGCAACGTTAGGCGTACCGGCTTCCAGCTTCCATGGTGCGGGCTGGGTGGTGAAACCGTCAAAACTGACTTCGCTAATCATCTTACCGCCCCCAAGCCAGGGAGACATGGCTTCCAGCAGTTCCGGTTTACCGTACAGCACGCCAATGCCGGTGGGGCCATACAGCTTATGGCCAGAGAACGCATAGAAATCAATATCCAACTGCTGTACATCGGCAGGGTAATGCACAATTCCCTGGGCGCCATCAACCATCACCACCATGCCAGCCGTATGGGCGAGCGTAATAGCGCGGGCCAGATCCGGGCAGCCGCCGGTGACGTTCGACATCTGCCCGAGCGCCAGAATGCGGCTGCGCGGGGTAATGAGTTGTGTGAGGCGCTCAACGTCTGGCAATAAATGGGTATTGAGTGGGAGTTTGACGACCTTAGCCCCCGTTTGCTCCGCGACCATCAGCCAGGGAACGAGGTTGGCGTGATGTTCCGCTGCGCTAACGATAATCTCATCACCCGGTTGAAGACGTGGACGCGCATAGCTTTGGGCAACCATGTTGATCGCTTCCGTTGTGCCGCGAGTCCAGACGATGGTTTTGTCATCCGGCGCATTAATCAAGTGTGCGACTTTTTCCCGCGCGGCTTCATAGCGAGCGGTCAGGCGCTGGGCTTCGGCAAACTGGCTGCGGTGGACGTTTCCGGCGCTCAGGCTATAAAACTGGTGGGTAGCCTCGATCACCGCCTGCGGCTTCAGTGCTGTAGCAGCGCTGTCGAGATAGACGCCAGCATCGTTGAGTGCGGGAAATTGCGCGCGAAACTGCGCGGGATTAAAAGCGTTCATGGTATTCCTCAGTTCAGTAAACCGATCGTGGCGCAAAAAAGGCATTGATACAAGGGTTGTGCTAACCATCGGAATACTCTGGATATCCAGGCAAAGCCCGCTCAGTGTCTTATGCTAAATAGCGTTAGGCGAACAATTTTGCCTGTTACGGAGTATGTTTTTAATAGCATAAATCGCTTTAAGGAGAAGAAGATGAAAAAGACTGCCGCCATAATTTCTGCCTGTATGCTGACTTTTGCCCTGAGCGCCTGTTCTGGTTCGAATTACGTGATGCACACCAATGATGGTCGATCAATCGTAGCTGATGGTAAGCCACAGACCGATAATGAGACGGGGATGATTTCGTATAAAGACGCTAATGGCAACAAACAGCAGATTAACCGTACTGACGTGAAAGAGATGGTAGAACTGGAGAAATAATAGCCGGTCGGCCATCGACAAAACGTGGACAAAAAAAAGCACCGCAATTTGGCGGTGCTACATTAATCACTATGGACAGACAGGGTAAATGTACAGGAAGTGAAAAAGGGTAGCTTTGCTACCATGGTCTGAATCGCAGACCAATTGCAAACACAACAACACAACATCACAACCGTAAGCCAAAAGCCCACCAGAACACGCATTCCGATAAAACTTTTCGTTCCGGCTTCAGGAAGTGCCGCCACTATAGGTATTTGCTGGTAGAACCTCAACGGACAATTTATAATGGCTCAGATAAAAAAAACTAATAGGTTACAGCCTGTTAGCTAATTGTTAAATTCATTTAACATCAAAGCCTAAAAGTCATGTCAAAACGATTACCACCCTTAAATGCGTTGCGTGTTTTTGATGCTGCAGCGCGTCATTTGAGCTTTACTCGCGCAGCAGAAGAGCTTTTTGTGACGCAGGCCGCAGTAAGTCACCAAATCAAGTCACTTGAGGATTTTTTGGGGCTAAAACTGTTTCGTCGACGCAATCGATCTTTGCTGTTAACGGAAGAAGGTCAAAGCTACTTTCTCGACATTAAAGAGATTTTTTCGCAATTAACTGATGCGACGCGTAAACTTCAGGCACGCAGTGCAAAAGGTGCGCTTACCGTTAGTTTATTGCCCAGTTTTGCGATCCAATGGCTGGTGCCCAGACTCTCTAGCTTTAACTCAGCTTATCCGGGAATCGATGTCAGGATCCAGGCGGTGGACCGTCAGGAAGACAAACTGGCTGATGATGTTGATGTAGCGATTTTCTACGGACGCGGCAACTGGCCGGGTCTGCGCGTGGAAAAATTGTACGCAGAATATTTATTGCCGGTCTGCTCTCCGCTGTTGCTTACCGGTGATAAACCGCTAAAGACACCGGACGACCTGGCAAAACACACTTTATTGCACGATGCTTCACGACGAGACTGGCAAGCCTATACGCGCCAGCTTGGCCTGAATCATATCAACGTACAGCAAGGACCTATCTTCAGCCATAGCGCCATGGTGCTACAGGCTGCAATCCATGGACAGGGGATCGCACTGGCTAACAACGTCATGGCGCAGTCCGAAATTGAAGCCGGACGCCTGGTCTGTCCGTTTAACGATGTTCTGGTCAGCAAAAACGCATTTTATCTGGTTTGTCATGACAGTCAGGCAGAACTGGGTAAAATAGCCGCCTTCCGTCAGTGGATTCTGGCGAAAGCGGCCACGGAACAAGAAAAATTCCGCTTTCGTTATGAACAATAATTTACGTAGGGTATTCAAATGACCAGCCGTTTTATGCTGATTTTTGCCGCCGTAAGTGGCTTTATCTTTGTGGCGTTGGGCGCCTTTGGGGCACATGTTCTGAGTAAAACCCTCGGTGTTGTTGAAATGGGGTGGATCCAGACCGGCCTTGAGTATCAGGCGTTTCATACGCTGGCTATCTTTGGCCTGGCCGTCGCGATGCAACGGCGCATTAGTATTTGGTTTTACTGGAGTAGCGTGTTTCTGGCATTAGGTACAGTGCTGTTTAGCGGCAGCCTGTATTGTCTCGCGCTCTCTCATTTACGCCTGTGGGCGTTTGTTACCCCTGTCGGCGGCTTCAGCTTCCTCGTAGGCTGGGCGCTGATGTTAGTGGGCGCTATTCGATTGAAACGTAAGGGCGTTAGCCATGAATAAGGTTGTATTGTTGTGTCGCCCAGGTTTTGAAAAAGAGTGCGCCGCAGAGATTACGGATAAAGCAGGACGCCGGGAAATCTTCGGTTTTGCCCGCGTGAAAGACAATGCGGGTTACGTCATCTTCGAATGCTATCAGCAGGATGATGCTGAAAAGTTAGTGAAAGAGTTGCCGTTTAGTTCGCTGATTTTTGCCCGTCAAATGTTTGTGGTGGGCGAGCTGCTGCAATACTTACCGCCGGAAGATCGCATTACGCCGATCGTTGGCATGTTGCAGGGCGTGGTGGAAAAGGGTGGCGATCTACGAGTAGAAGTTGCCGACACCAATGAAAGCAAAGAGCTGGTTAAATTTTGCCGTAAATTTACCGTACCGTTGCGTGCAGCGCTGCGCGAAGCGGGCGTACTGGCAAAATATGAAACGCCAAAGCGTCCGGTGGTTCACGTCTTCTTTATCGCCCCTGGCTGTTGTTATACCGGCTATTCCTGGCCTGACAATAACTCACCGTTTTACATGGGGATTCCGCGTCTGAAGTTTCCAGCCGATGCACCGAGTCGTTCAACGCTCAAGCTGGAAGAAGCGCTGCACGTATTTATCCCAGCCGATGAATGGGATGAGCGTCTGGCGAACGGAATGTATGCAGTGGATTTAGGGGCCTGCCCGGGCGGATGGACCTATCAGCTGGTTAAACGCAACATGTGGGTTTACTCCGTGGATAACGGTCCGATGGCGCAAAGCCTGATGGATACCGGACAGGTCACCTGGCTGCGCGAAGACGGATTTAAGTACCGTCCGAATCGCAACAATATTTCGTGGATGGTCTGCGATATGGTGGAGAAGCCGGCGAAGGTTGCTGCGCTGATGGCACAATGGCTGGTCAACGGCTGGTGTCGTGAGACGATCTTCAACCTCAAGCTGCCGATGAAAAAACGCTACGAAGAGGTATCGCAGAACCTGGCTTACATTCAGGCTCAGCTTGATGAACACGGCGTAAACGCCCAGATTCAGGCGCGTCAGTTGTATCATGACCGTGAAGAAGTAACCGTTCACGTGCGTCGTCTGTGGGCTGCCGTCGGCGGTCGTCGCGACGAGCGATAAGGCTACAATCCAGGCCGGATGGCGGCGTAATCGCCCTATTCAGCCTGGATTGCTTCAATCAGCTGTGTATCTGAAACAATATGCGTCACATCATCCAGATGCCCAATTCTGGCCTCTCCCGAACGATTAAATTTACTTTTATCGATCAGCAATAAAGATTGCGATGCTCGCTTAAGCAGAATGGATTTGAAGTCTGCGTTGGTCGCATTTGAGTCCCAGAGCGCGCCGTCGCTGTCGATCCCTTCGCAGGAAAAAATAAACAGGTCAATCTCGAGTGGTTTTAGCTGCGAGATAAGCGAGGGATTAACGTAGCAACCGTATTTGCGCTCGAGGCGACCGCCAGAGCTGATAAGCTGAATGTGTTCACGTTTAGCCAATTCCTGGCAGATGGGCTGGCTGTTGGTAAAAACGTGAATGTTGATGTCCGGTAACTGTCGCGCCAGATACCAGCAGGTAGAGCTGGCGTCTAAGGCAATCACCATACCTTCTTCGATCCATGCCAACGCTTCCCTGGCGATATCCGCTTTGTGTGCATAGTGGCTTTTGAGTCGAATATGAAATGGGTCACCGCTGTCCTGATTTTCCCGGTGAATAACTTTGGCCCGACCGTGGTTGCGTAATACTTTTCCCTGGACCTGTAACTCGCTGAGATCGCGGCGGATGGTCTCTTTGCTGACGTTAAGCTGCAAAGCCAGGGCTTCGGTTGTCAGGCTTTTGTGGTTAGTAAGCAGATCTACGATTGCCTGCTGGCGCGCCGCTTTCATGTTCTGATCCTCATCTTATGATGAATGCCCGTACCTGACGGGCATTCTGACCAGAGATTACGGCGTTACCCCTTTTTTTAAAAGAATATTCCCGTACTTTGCCCGCTCTCCTGTGATAACGATCGCAAACGCCTTTTGTGCTCGCTCGTAAAAGGCGTAGCGGTCAATACGCGTGATATCGGGGCATGGGGTTTGCAATGAAAGCGCCTGACGATAGCGAGTCTCAACGTCAGGATCGAGAGTGTCGCCTTCAACCGCGGCCATCATCACCAGCGGTGGGGCGTAGCTGTCCAGTTCAAATAGCGGAATAAGCGCCCGCAGCAGATCGCTGACCAGCAGACCGTCAGCGCGGATGACCTGCGGTCCCATGCTGTTGGCCGGGAAGTGGGCATCGGAAAAGATAATCTCATCGCCGTGTCCCATTTCGGCCAGCACTTTCAGTAAGTCGGGGGAAATTAAGGGAGATATCGTTTTAAGCATGTTACTCGACTCCTGTGAGTTCGGATTCGGTTTGCGGATAGAAGTAACGGTACTGATAGCGCACCTGTTCACGTGCCTGCTGCGGAGAGGTAAATTCCCCGATGCCTGACCAGGCAAACATTGCCGCACCCGCCACGGTGGTTTCGGCATCATCCAGCACTTTGACAGGGATCCCGAGCACGTTCGCTTTGATTTGGTTCCACAAGATGTTGCGGCTGCCCCCGCCAACTAATAGCAGTTCAGTGGCCTGGAAATGGCCGATTTTTTCCAGCGTTTGCAGATTCCGCTGCAGCTGTTCTGTCAGTCCTTCCAGCGCGGCGCGATAAAAGTGCCCACGAGTCGTATTGAGGGTAACCCCTTGCCAGCCCGCATTCTGACAGGCCAGCAGGTCGCAGTGCATCTTCACCCCTTCGGCACCAGCGGGAATATCCCGAGCTTCATCAATCAACGTTTGCCAGGGCGTGTCGGCTGTCCATAACAGCTTACGAACCCATTCAAGCACGCCGGAAGCCAGCCACTGCATACCGGGATTGTTAAGCCCTGGCTGGCTATCCAGCTCACAGGTGGAGCCCGCATAATGGCTGAGCAGGGAGGTATTTACCTGCGCACTGCGCACCATCAGAATTTCCCATGTGCCGGAAGAGAGTACCGGTTCATCCTGTTGGGCTCCTGCGCCAAATAGCGCAAATTGTGTGTCGTGTCCGGCAGAGATGACCGGAATACCCTCTGGAAGTCCGAGCTGGCTGGCGGCCTTGCGTTGCAGTACTCCAATTTGTTCGCCTGCTTCAACCAGGCGCGGAAACAGGCGACGCGGTATGCCTGTTGCCTGCAAAATGTCCTGGCTGAAATCACGTTGCTGGATATCCAGCATCTGGCTGGTTCCCGCCATGGTGATGTCAGTTGTGAACTCGCCGGTTAAACGTTGGTTGATAAGCGACGAGATAAACAGCCAGGCGTGCGCCTGTTCCAGTAATTGCGGGTGGTTCTCTTTCAGCCACACCAGTTTGTACAGCGTATTGAAGCTAAATGCGCCAACGCCGGAGATTTCCTGCAGTTGCTGCGGTGACATGTAGTGATGGATATTCTCCATTACCGCTGCGGTACGTGGGCATTTCCAGCTGATCACCGGGTACAGTTGTTTGCCGTTCTTATCTACTAATGCGCCATCCACGCCGAAGGTGGTAACGGCGATCCCGCGAATTTGGCAGGCGGCCAGTTGTGAGGAAAGCCGCTGACAGCAGTCGGCAAAGCGTTGCAGAATGGCCTCCAGCGACCATTGGTGCCAGGCACTGTTTTCTGCGGCGATGTCACTGGCATTCGGGGTCGCTGCGCGGGCGACAATCTTTCCCTGTCGGTCAACGGCAATGGCCCGTACGTTGGTCGCGCCACAGTCGAGAACCAGAATAACCTCTTGTTTCATAATTGCTCCTGGGAGATTACCTGTTGCCGGATGGCGGCTTCGCCTTATCCGGCCTACAAAACCGTGTGCTTCGTAGGCCGCGCCGCCATCAGGCAATCGCTCGATGTTTAACGCTTATACAGCGGACCGTAGTTCTGGCATGCGCGGTAATCCTGACCTTCCGTATCCATACCGTGGGCGGCCCAGGAGGAAGGACGATAAATTTTCTCGTCTTCCACGTTGTGCATGCACACCGGGATACGCAGCATGGCGGCCAGAGTGATGAAGTCCGCACCTACGTGACCAATCGTCAGCACCCCGTGGTTAGCGCCCCAGTTAGCCATGACGGAATAGACATCGCTGAACGGGCCTTTACCGGTTAAACGCGGGGCAAACCAGGTGGTCGGCCATGTGGAGTTGGTACGCGCATCAAGCTGGTCGTGCATATCTTTCGGCAATTCCACGCTCCAGCCTTCCGCGATTTGCAGCACCGGTCCCAACCCTTTGATGATGTTGATACGGCTCATGGTGAACGGCACACCACCTTCAGTCAGGAAGCGAGATGAGTAACCGCCCCCGCGGAAGTATTCGTGAATAGCCGGGCACCATTCGGTTGCCGCCAGGCATTCATCCGCCTCTTTCTGCGAGATTTCCCAGTGCGGTTTCATGGTCGGTTTACCTTCGCTGTCGCGCTGTTTGCAGGAACCGTCCAGTGCCGCAGAACCGGAGTTAATCAGGTGAATGATGCCGTGCTCAGCAAGGCCGGTCAGTGGTTTCCCCGTGACGCGTTCAACCGCCTCTGGCGACCAGTAGGTGCGCACATCGGCAAAGACCTGAGCCGTGCCGGTGAGTTGATGGCCGAACAGCATCGCCACGCCGTTCAGGCTGTCGTTTTCGGTCGCGACAACGAACGGTTCACGAACGCCATTCCAGTCAAAGGAGCTGTTGAGCAACGCTTCGGCGGTATCGCCATTTGGGTATTGATCGGTCCAGTGACGCTGGCCCTGGAAGCCTGCGGCGATCGCGTTATAGCCCAGGGATTCTTCGACCAGACCTTTGTCTGCCAGCTTTTTGTTACCCTGCATCATGTCGCGAATGCACATGGCCATCAGCAGGCTTTCTTTCAGCACTGCGCGGCTTTGTTCTGCGTTACGCTTATATTGCTGCGCGTTCTGATCTTCGCCGTAGCGGAAGTTTTTGTCCGCCCACGCCAGCGCCATTTCCAGCTCGGTTTCATCATAGATTTTCTGGTCAATGCGACGACGCAGCTCGGTCATATCAACCGCCTGCACCTTCATACCCAGCCAGGATTCAAAGAAGTTATGGTCGACGATAGAACCGGCGATGCCCATTGATACACCGCCGACAGACAGGTAGCTTTTACCTTTCATACTGGCGACCGCTAAGCCGGCACGGGCAAAGCGCAGCAGTTTCTCTTCAACATCGGCAGGGATAGATGTGTCGTCTGCATCCTGTACGTCATGACCATAGATGGAGAAGGCAGGAAGTCCTTTTTGGCTGTGAGCTGCCAGCGCGGCGGCCAGGTAAACCGCCCCCGGACGTTCTGTGCCGTTGAAGCCCCAGATCGCTTTCGGGCGCATCGGATCCATGTCGATGGTTTCACTGCCGTAGCACCAACATGGGGTAACGGTAATCGTCACGCCAACGTTCTGGCTGCTGAATTTTTCTTCACAGGCCGCGGATTCCGCCATGCCGGCGATACAGGTATCGGCAATCACACATTCAATTTGTGCGCCGCAGGCATGACGAAGTTTTTCCGTAATAAGCGCTGCGGTAGCTTTAGCCATATTCATGGTTTGCTCTTCGAGCGACTCACGTACACCCATACGACGTCCGTCAATAACCGGGCGAATACCAATTTTTGGTAAGCTGATTTTTTTCATCACAGATTCCTCACGTTATTCGGATAAATATTCAGTTGGCTGCCGTTTGTGAACGGAAGCGGGCAAAAATAAAGATGATGGCGAAGCAAAGCGCCGGGACCAGTTCAGCTGTCGGGATATTGCCAGCGGCATCGCTGACAAAGCCCATCACCGGGGTCACAATGCCGCCGCCAATGATGGTCATGACGATAAAAGACGAGCCGTATTTGGTGTCTTGTCCCAGATTTTTGATCCCCAGAGAAAAAATGGTTGGGTACTGAATCGACATAAATGCACTGCACAGCGTCAGGGCCAGCAGGCCGATCTGACCACCTGTGAAGGCGGAAATGAGGCACAGGATCATGGCAAGCAGGGCATATGCGGCCAGCACTTTATGCGGCGCAAAGCGACTGATAAGCCAGGTGCCGGAGAAACGACCGATAAAGAAGCACACCATGGTGCCGGTCAGATAGTTGGCGGCGAAACCTGGCGTCATGCCTGGGATCTCTTCGATTGCGTAGCGAATCAGGTAGCTCCAGCAGGCAGTTTGTGCACCGACGTAGCAGAACTGCGCCAGTACCGCCCAACGCCAGTGGCGAATGCGCACAAGGCGGGAAAGGGACGCGGAGAATGAACTCTGAGCGTTGTCACTGTGGTCGTCACTTTGCAGGGTCGGAAACTTGGTAAACATGATCAGCAGGGCGACCAGCAAAACGACCGCGACGATGATCATATAAGGGGTTTGAACCGATAACACCAGGCTGTGCTTGTAGGCGCTTAGCTGTTCTGGCGCCATCTTATCGAGTACGTCTTGAGATTGATGTGGCACATTAGACAAAATAAGACTTTGCCCAAAAACAACCGCAATAATGGCACCGAATGAGTTAAAAGTTTGCGCGAGATTTAATCGGAAGTGACCACCGCTTTCCGGGCCCAGTACGGTTACAAAGGGGTTGGCAGCCGTTTCCAGACAACCTAAGCCCGCCGCAATAATAAATAGACCAATCAGGAATAAGGTGTAATTCATTACCTCAGCCGCTGGCCAGAATAATGCTGCACCGATGGCATATAAGAATAGTCCGGTAATAATGCCTGCTTTATAACTTAGTTTTTTCATCAGGATCCCGGCTGGGATTGGAATGACGAAATAACCAAAATAAAAAGCAGATTGAATCAGACCTGCCTGAAAGTTTGTTAATGTAAAAGCTTGCTGAAATTGTGGTAATAAAATGTCATTAAGATTATTGGCAACGGCCCAAAGAAAAAACAGGGAACAGAGTAACGCGAAGGGAATGACATAGTTTTTTGTCTGCCCCCGCTCTACCGCATGAAAACTTTGTGTTTGTATTGATGTGTTTCCCATAGCATCCTCATCAGTTCATAAGCATGTTCAACAGCTTAAGAGTACGGTTGGTGATTTTTACCAACCTGCTAATCCAGGTGAGTTCCGGTAATCTGCCAGATAAAATTGGCCTTCATGAATGAACTCATGAATTCATTTTCAAATAAAAACCGGTCATTAATATGATGGTGGTCACATTTATGCTCAGGGCGTGGGTTTATGTGATTATCATCACTTTAATTTCTTTAAAATAATGACCGTTTGAGAAAAATAAATTAAAAAGCCACAGAGATAATGCCCGAATTAATTAGTTAAGTGGAAAACGGGCAATGGTAACAATTTATTCGCAAATGACCGTTTTACAATGGTTTTATTAAGAACGGACATTTTGCAATTGCAATATTATGCCTGCATGTTTTTATTCAGCGTTATTAGTTGATGAACATCACAAAATCCAGTGCTAAAAATTCCCTTCTCTTTATTCAGCATGATGATAGTTAGCAAATACCCGCTTAAATCAACAGAGCGTCGAGGTATTAGCAATGTTCTGTTGTCGCATTTTGACTCACTGAGAGAGGTAAGTAATGGAACGAAATACGCTGGCACGGCAGATTATCAATACCTGCCTGGAAATGACCCGTCTGGGGTTGAATCAGGGGACTGCGGGTAATGTAAGTGTGCGTTACCAGGACGGGATGTTAATTACCCCGACGGGTATTCCCTATGACAAACTCACCGAATCCCACATTGTGTACATCAATGCTGAGGGGCAGCACGAAGAAGGGAAATTACCTTCCAGCGAGTGGCGGTTCCATATGGCAGCTTATCAGACGCGTCCCGATGCTCAGGCGGTGGTTCATAATCATGCCGTGCATTGTACTGCTGTTTCTATTCTCAATCGGCCAATCCCGGCAATCCATTACATGATTGCGGCGGCTGGCGGTAACTCAATTCCCTGTGCGCCATATGCGACGTTTGGTACGCGTGAGCTTTCCGAGCACGTTGCAGTCGCGCTGAAAAACCGAAAAGCAACGCTGTTGCAGCATCATGGGCTGATCGCTTGCGAAGAAAATCTGGAAAAAGCCCTGTGGTTAGCGCATGAAGTGGAAGTGCTGGCGCAGCTTTATCTCAGTACGCTGGCGATTACCGATCCGGTTCCGGTACTGGACGATGAGGCTATCGCTATTGTGCTGGAAAAATTCAAAACATATGGATTGCGTATTGAAGAATAGGAGATAAAACGATGGCGAACAGAATGATTCTGAACGAAACGGCATGGTTTGGCCGGGGAGCTGTTGGCGCATTAACCGATGAAGTTATTCGTCGCGGGTATCGCAAGGCGTTGATTGTGACCGATAAAAATCTGGTGCAGTGCGGCGTTGTTGAGAAGGTGACTTCCCGAATGGATGCTGCAGGTCTGGCATGGGAAATCTATTCAGGCGTTATTCCTAATCCAACCATTGCGGTAGTGCAGGAAGGATTGAGTGTCTTTCAGCAAAGTGGCGCAGACTATCTGATAGCCATTGGCGGAGGCTCCCCGCAGGATACCTGTAAAGCGATTGGCATTATCAACAATAACCCGGAGTTTGCGGATGTACGCAGCCTTGAAGGGTTATCGCCGACACGCTTTCCGAGCGTGCCGGTTATGGCTATCCCAACCACCGCGGGAACAGCGGCGGAAGTGACCATTAACTACGTGATCACTGACGAAGAGAATCGGCGTAAGTTTGTTTGTGTCGATCCACATGATATCCCACAGGTGGCATTCATCGATGCAGACATGATGGACGGCATGCCCGCTGCATTAAAAGCGGCTACTGGCGTAGATGCACTGACTCATGCCATTGAAGGTTACATCACTCGGGCGGCGTGGGCGCTTACCGATGCGCTGCACATTAAAGCCATTGAAATTATTGCCGGGTCATTACGCGGTTCTGTTGCGGGCGACAGCCAGGCGGGTGAAGCGATGGCCCTGGGCCAGTACGTTGCCGGGATGGGTTTCTCCAACGTAGGTCTGGGATTAGTGCATGGCATGGCACACCCGTTAGGCGCGTTCTACAATACGCCGCACGGCGTCGCGAATGCCATTTTACTGCCGCACGTGATGCACTATAACGCCGAATTCACCGGGGAAAAATTCCGTGATATCGCCCGGGTAATGGGGGTTAAGGTTGAAGGACTGACGCTGGCAGAGGCACGCAAAGCGGCGGTGGATGCCGTCTTCGCCCTTAATCGCGATGTAGGGATCCCACTGCATTTACGCGATGTTGGCGTCCGTAAAGAAGATATTCCTGCGCTGGCACAAGCTGCATTTGACGATGTTTGTACCGGGGGAAATCCGCGTGAAGCGAGCCTTGGGGATATCGTTGAGCTGTACCATACCGCCTGGTAATCACCTGGCGTTTATCTGGCCTACAGGGTTGTACGATAAGTAGGCCGGATAAGCGCAGCGCCATCCGGAAATAAGACTACCGTGCCAGCCGTAGCTGCTGTAAGTTTCCGTCGATATGTAAGTCCGTTTGCAGCCGCGCGATATCGCGGCACAAAAATGCCATCTCCCGATGTTCTTCGAGTTTCTTACGCCATTTCTCCGGTACGTCATCCAGGTGTTCATACAGCGCTTCCAGAGTTGGAAACTGCGCCAGCAGTTGTGTGGCGCTTTTAGGACCAATACCGGCAACCCCCGGTATTTTAGAACTGCTGAGCCCGGCCAGCCCCCAGTAATCAGGCAGCTGTTGCGGCAGTACGCCGAACTCTTTCTCGATAAACGGCGCATCCAGCCAGCGTTTCTGGAAATAATCGCGAATACGCAGCGTTGGGGAGAGTAGCTGACAGTAGCCCTTATCGGTTGAGACGATAGTCGCCTGATGCCCCGCCAGGCTAACTTTCACCGCCAGAGTGGCGGCTAAATCATCGGCTTCATTCCCGCTGGAGACCCAGCAGCAGACACCGCGTTGTTCAAAAGCAGCGCGTAAGGCGGGCATTTCCTGGTGTAAATCGTCAGGCATCGGCGGGCGACCTGCTTTGTAGTCAGGCAACCGTTGATGACGCCAGCCGCTGTTGCGCGCTTCGTCATCAAATACCGCCACAGCGTGCGTGGGCTGACTGTGCACAATTAGCTGATCGAGCGCGTGCTGGCACGTCTCCACGCAGGGGGAGCCCTGTACGGCATGAATACGGCGGATGAGATTCAGTGCATCAACAATGAGCAGGTGGACGGCCACGGTGTTCTCCCTAACAAATCAGTCTGTAGGGTAACATTCACGACAAGTGGAGGCGAATAGTTGGCAGAAAAACAGGAAGAGGCCTCGCAAAAGAGGCCTCTTCAGGGAACTTAATCGCAGGTGACAATCTTCATCGCCAGACCACCACGAGAGGTTTCGCGGTATTTGGCATTCATGTCTTTACCGGTTTCGTACATGGTCTCGATAACTTTATCGAGGCACACGCGCGGTTCACTGGTACGGCGCAGCGCCATACGTGCAGCGTTCACCGCTTTAACCGAAGCAATGGCGTTACGCTCAATGCACGGTACCTGAACCTGGCCAGCAACCGGGTCGCAGGTCAGACCCAGGTTGTGTTCCATACCGATTTCTGCCGCGATACACACCTGCATTGGGCTACCGCCCAGCAGTTCCGCCAGACCAGCCGCTGCCATGGAGCAGGCGACGCCAACTTCACCCTGACAGCCGACTTCGGCACCAGAGATAGAGGCGTTCATCTTGTACAGCGAACCAATAGCACTTGCGACCAGCATGTAGCGCGCCAGTGAGTTAGCGTTCACTTCACGGATAAACTTGTCGTAATACGCCAGTACGGCAGGAACAATCCCGCATGCACCGTTGGTTGGTGCAGTCACCACGCGTCCACCGGCTGCGTTTTCTTCGTTCACGGCCAGCGCGAACATGTTGATCCAGTCAACAACCGCCATCGGGTCGGTGGTGGTTTTGTCGCTGCTGACCAGCATGCGACGCAGCGCAGCAGCACGACGCGGAACGCGCAGTTTGCCCGGCAATACGCCTTCGGTGGTGATACCGCGTTCAATCCCGCTACGCATCACTTCCCAGACGTTAGCAAAGTGCTGTTCCAGCTCTTCTTTGCTGTGCAGCGCTAGTTCGTTTTGCATCATCAGACCGGAAAGTGACAGACCGGTTTCCTGGCAATGACGTTGCAAATCAGCTGCGGATTTATACGGATATGGCACGTTTACCGGAGAGTTGTTCGGTAAACCAAAATGTTCTTCATCAACGATGAACCCACCGCCAATGGAATAGTAAGTCTGGCTGTAAATGGCTTTTTCGCCCGCCAGTGCGGTAATTCGCATCCCGTTTTCGTGCAGGGACAGATTGTCCGCATGGAAATTCATGCACTTGTCGACAGGGAACTCGACCTCATGTTGACCGTCTGCCAGCAGCAAACGCCCATGAGTATTCACATCCTGGATAAAGGACGGGATGGCATCAATGTCTACGGTATCCGGCAGATTACCCGCCAGGCCCATAATAATCGCGATGTCGGTATGGTGACCTTTTCCCGTCAAAGACAAAGAGCCATAGACATCAACCACTACGCGGGTTACGTCAGTGAGAATTCCGCGTGCAATCAGGTCATCCGTGAATTGTTTGCCTGCTTTCATCGGGCCAACAGTGTGGGAGCTGGAAGGGCCAATGCCGATTTTGAAAATATCGAATACGCTAATCATGAGGCGTCCATTGTGTATCGAGGTGCGCCGCCCCGAAGAGCGGCGCAGGGGAATTAACTGAACAGAGAGTAGAAAATAGCGGAGATAGCGATCAGGCCCATAATCACAACGAAGACGTTGCTGATATGGCCGCTGTACTTACGCATTGCCGGTACTTTCTGAATGGCATACATCGGCATCAGGAACAGAATCATCGCGATGATTGGGCCACCCAGGGTCTCAATCATGCCGAGGATGCTTGGGTTCAGCGTCGCCACAATCCAGGTGGTTACCAGCATGAACAGCGCAGTGATTTTGTTCAGTTTGTTGATTTCGATGGATTTGCCTTTGCCGCGCAGAGACTTAATCACCATACCATTGAAGCCTTCACGTGCGCCCAGGTAGTGGCCCAGGAAGGATTTGGTGATAGCGATAATCGCGATGATCGGTGCCATCCAGGCAATAATCGGCGCGTTAAAGTGGTTCGCCAGGTAAGACAGAATCGAGATGTTCTGCTCTTTCGCTGCTGCCAGGTCTGCCGGAGTCAGGCTGAATACGCAGCTGAAGACGAAGAACATAACGGTCAGTACCATCATGATGTGAGCGAATGCCAGAATCTTGGAGCATTTTTTCTCTGCTTCATCACCGTACTCTTCACGCTTCGCCACGGCGAAGGAGGAGATGATCGGGGAGTGGTTGAAGGAGAACACCATTACCGGAATTGCCAGCCACAGGGTCAACAGCAGACCGTTGCCGGTGGTTGCCGCAGAGTCAAAAGACAGGGTTTCCAGAATCGCACCGCTCCACTGAGGGATCAGGTACAGCGCCAGCAGCATCAGAGCCGCAACGAACGGGAATACCAGGATGCTCATCGCCTTAACGATCATCTGCTCACCGAAGCGCACGATGGTCATCATGCCGACAATCAGGATCAGAGACAGGATTGCGCGCGGCGGCGGCGTAATCGCCAGCTGGTGGGTCAGGAAGCTTTCAACCGTGTTGGTGATTGCTACGCTGTAAACCAACAGAATCGGGTAGATAGCGAAGAAGTAGAGCAGGGTAATCAGTTTACCCGCGCCAACGCCAAAGTGTTCTTCTACAACTTCGGTGATGTCTTCACCCGGATTTTTACCGGACAGCACAAAGCGAGTCAGACCGCGGTGTGCAAAGAAGGTCATTGGGAAGGCAAGGATCGCCATGATGATCAGCGGGATCAGACCGCCTACGCCTGCGTTAATCGGCAGGAACAATACACCCGCCCCAATCGCCGTGCCGTAAAGGCCCAGCATCCACATGGTGTCTGTCTTGCGCCATGCGCTGCGGGTCTGGCCCGTAACGATAGTGCTGGTTTGAGTGTTTTCCATCTATTTCTCCTGGAGGAAGCTTAAAAAGTCGGGTTTTGGGTCAATCCAATGAGAAAGTACCCGACTGTAAATCGAAATTCGTTGAGCGATTTTTATATAATTTTTCGCCGTAATAATTTTCGGGCGGAAAGATACATTTTAGTAATGAATGTATCAGTGATCGGGATCCCAAATGCAATAATCCACCTTTTATGTGGATAAATTTGGGCCATTAATCTGTTAAAAAATAGTCAAAGCGAATTTACGGGCGCGAAGGCTAACATTAACGACATATCTCATGAAAGCGAAGGCGCGAAGATAGGCGTGTTCAGCTGTAAAAACTGTTGTTTTTAGATGATTTCGGCAACTAATGATAATTTACTAAGATAAATCACGGTTGGTTTTTTAAGGTAATCGTTTGCGTGGTGCGATGTTTTTAATGAATTATCACTGGCATTTATATGATTGTCAGAGCTATGTGACTGGTATCACTAAAAAAAGCCGGGAGGCAAATGCGCCAAACCCGGCTTTGATATGGACAAAACTGTCACCGCAATAGCATTTGCTGGCGGCTGTTGGAGGTTAGGCGCAGATCTCGTAGCAAGGGATATACGCAGAGCCTGGTAACTTCATACGATGTTGTGCAACAAAGCCCTGCAGGAGATCGTCCATGCGGCGCATCATTTCGCGGTCACCGTGGATTTTGTACGGGCCAAACTCTTCAATAGCGCGGATCCCGACTTCCTTCACGTTACCTGCCACAATACCGGAGAATGCACGACGTAAATCGGCGGCCAATACTTCAACGGGTTGATCCGGGTACAGCTTCAGGTTGGCCATGTTTTCATGGGACGGTTCGAACGGCATTTGCAGATCGGGCGCGATACGAATCGACCAGTTAAAGCTGTAAGCATCACCTGTGTCGCGACGGTTTTCTTTCACCAGAGGCATCGCTTTTTTCATCAGACGCGCCACTTCCGCCGCATCGTCAATGATAATGCGATAGTGGCGACGCGCATCTTCCCCCAGCGTGTGCACGATAAATTCGTCCAACACGCGGAAGTAATCCGCACTCTCTTTTGGTCCGGTCAGGATCAGCGGCAGCACTTGATCTTTGTTTGCCGGATTCATCAGGATCCCCAGCAGATACAGCAGTTCTTCTGCTGTCCCCACGCCGCCCGGGAAGATGATAATACCGTGGGCGATACGCACGAACGCTTCCAGACGTTTTTCAATGTCCGGCATGATGATCAGTTCGTTGACCAGCGGGTTAGGCGGTTCAGCGGCGATGATTGACGGTTCGGTCATGCCAATAAAGCGGCTGTCTTTGTATCGCTGCTGGGCGTGGCCGACCGCAGCGCCTTTCATTGGCGCTTCCATGGCTCCTGGGCCGCAGCCGGTGCAGATGTTCAGCTCACGCAGGCCCAGTTGAGTGCCGACGCGACGGGCATACAGGTACTCATTTTCGTTGATTGAGTGACCGCCCCAGCAGACAACCATGTTCGGTGCTTCACCGACATGTAGCGCCCGGGCATTACGCAGAATTGAGAATACGAGGTTGGTAATATGCACCGAGCTTTCGAGATCCAGATGCTGAAAACGGCCAGCGTTATGAATCTGGCCATTGACGAACAGAATGTCGCGCAGCACGGCAAACAGGTTAGCCTGTAGCGCACGAATAATGCGTCCGTCAACAAACGCATCTTCAGGCGGGTTGATCAGTTCCAGCTTCACGCCCCGTTCGCGGCGCAGTACGTTAATATCGAAACTTTCAAAGCGTGACAGCAGTTCTTTGCTGTTGTCGGTCAAACTGCCGGAGTTCAGAACGGCAAGCGAACAGTTACGAAACAGTTGATACAGGTCGCTGCTGGCCGTGCGTTTAAGCATATCGACTTCCAACTGCGACAACATGTCCATTGAGCCAAGCGGGCTAATATGTGTAATCAAGTAAACTCCTTATGGGACGCAACACGTCATTCCCTATTGATTACAATAGCCCTGGCTTATGACCTTTCACAAGCTTGCGCGCGGAATCCGGCACGCAAAATTGAGAAAAAAGATTACTGTCGTACCAGACGACCCGTTGCCGGAGTGAAATCGGTGTTGGTGCGCCATGGGTTAATGTCCAGACCACCACGTCGCGTGTAGCGTGCGTAGACGCTCAGTTTCTCCGGCTGACAGAAACGCAGAATGTCATTGAAAATGCGCTCCACGCACTGCTCGTGAAATTCATTATGGTGGCGGAAGGAGACCAGATAACGCAGCAGCTTCTCCCTGTCGATTTTCCGTCCGCGATACTGAATTTGTATGGAGCCCCAGTCGGGCTGATGAGTAATCAGACAGTTGGATTTCAGTAGATGGCTGACCAGTGTCTCTTCCACTGCCTTTTCACCGCTCACGGCATTTTCCAGATACGCAGTGCTGAACTGGTAGTTGTCGATGACGATATCCTGATTGTCGATACAGGTCCCATTAAAGTGAGCTATCGGCTGCCCTTCCAGTTCGTCAAGGCGGTACAGCGCCACGCTGACATCGCCCTGAGCGCAGGCGCGAAGATCGTTTTCCAGTGTCTGGCGTACCGCATCCCAGGAATCAAAACGCGTCTGGTTAAAACTGTTCAGGTAAAGCTTAAAGCTTTTCGATTCAATCAGATTTACGCTGGTGTAATCCAGTTCCACGTGACCGACCGCGACCTGCGGTAAGCCGTTGGCATTCAGCCACGACAGTTCATACAGCGTCCAGATATCCGCACCGTGAAAAGGCAGGTTATCGGCCTTTAAATCCAGCGGGTCGCGATTCAGGCTGCGCGGAACGCCCTGCAACAGACTTGCATCGTAATTGTCTCGGTAATCCGTTGATTTACCGAGAGTCAGGCCGTTAAGCGCCTGATGATTTTCATAAGAGGACATGTTTCACCGTCATAAACCAGATACACTATGCGACAAGTGTATCCTGGCTTTTGTGAAGAGAGAAATCAGTGGACGAATTGACAGCGCAGGCGTTGATAGCCTTTACGACGCGTTATTGCGACGCATGGCATGAAAAAAACAACAGTTGGCCGCTCAGCGAAGAGCTGTATGGCGTACCTTCTCCGTGCATTATTTCTTCCACAGACGATGCCGTATTTTGGCAGCCTCAACCTTTTGTCGGCGAAAATAACCTCAATGCGGTTGAACGGGCCTTTGATATTGTGGTACAACCCGCTGTTCACGCTTTTTACACCACCCAGTTTGCCGGGGATATGCACGCGCAGTTTGCGGATGAAAAGCTGACGCTGCTGCAAACCTGGAGTGAAGATGACTTCAGGCGCGTTCAGGAAAACCTGATTGGTCATCTGGTTACGCAAAAGCGACTTAAGCTTTCGCCTACGCTTTTTATTGCCACACAAGATAATGAGCTTGACGTCATTTCGGTGTGCAATCTGTCCGGTGAAGTGTGCAAAGAAACGCTGGGCACCCGTAAACGAACGGTGCTGGCGGCCTCACTTGCGGAATTCCTCACTCAACTTAAGCCAGTTCTGTAATCCAGTTTGCCCTGAATCTTGTGAGAGATCTCTTACAAGCCCTGTAGGACATTGCCAGGTGATAAGTAAAGACTTAATGAATTGATAAAATAATAATTTATTATTATTCAACTGGTTATTGTTTTATTGTCAACTTTCATACGAAAATAATCGTAAGAGTAAGCCTGTAAGCATCTTGTAAGACAAAGCGAAACAGGCGATTCTATATCTGTCGACAAGGAGTCGCACAACGAAGAGAACATCAGGATGATGGCTCTTCGCCAGGACACACCAGGACGGTGTTGCAAGGACAGGCTTCAGGACGAAGCAAAGAGGAAAACGCTGGATGCGTTAAAGGACACCTCCAGGATGGAGAATGAGAGCCGGTCAGGATGTTCGGCGGGTCTGGATGGCCAGGATACTTCAGGATGAAGTTTTCACATCGGGGTGATGTGAGCAGGATGCAAAAGTTCAGGATGAACACGGTCGCAAGACCACAGGAAAAGTTGTCACGGATGAGCAGGGAGCACTAAAAGTAGCTGGAATGCTGCGAAACGAACCGGGAGCACTGTTTTTACAGTGCTCCCTTTTTTTATTTCCCTCCACTAGTGCTATTCTTCGCGCCAGATTTTTTCATCATTGAGGTTAATTTCATGACGACTCATGACCGTGTGCGCCAGCAGTTGCACGCACTTGAAGCGCTACTGCGTGAACATCATCACTGGCGGATGGATGAGCCAGCAGAGCATCTGTTTACCAGTACGCAGCCTTTTTGTATGGATACCATGGAGCCCGTCGAGTGGCTGCAGTGGGTGTTGATTCCCCGCATGCATACGTTGATTGATAACGCGCAGCCGCTTCCGCAGGCATTTGCCGTCGCACCGTATTACGAAATGGCGCTGGCAGCCGATCACCCGCAACGCGACATTCTCCTGGCGGCATTGCAGGAGCTGGATGCGCTGTTTACAAGTGATAACGCCTGATGCTGGAAATTCTTTATCAGGACGAATGGCTGGTCGCCGTCAATAAACCTTCGGGCTGGTTGGTTCACCGCAGTTGGCTCGACCGGGATGAGAAAGTGGTGGTGATGCAAACGGTGCGCGACCAAATTGGTCAGCACGTATTTACCGCCCATCGACTCGACAGGCCAACCTCCGGCGTGCTGTTGATGGGACTGTCCAGCGAAGCCGGACGTTTGCTGTCCCAGCAGTTTGAACATCATCAAATTCAGAAACGCTATCATGCGATTGTGCGTGGCTGGCTGATGGATGATGCCGTGCTGGATTACCCGCTGGTCGAAGAGCTGGATAAGATTGCCGATAAGTTTGCCCGCGATGATAAAGGCCCGCAGCCTGCTGTCACCCATTATCGTGGCCTGGCAACGGTAGAAATGCCGGTAGCGACCGGGCGTTATCCAACTACCCGTTACGGGCTGGTGGAGCTGGACCCTAAAACCGGTCGCAAGCACCAGCTCAGACGCCATCTGGCGCACTTGCGCCATCCGATTATCGGCGACAGTAAGCATGGTGATTTGCGGCAAAATCGCAGCGCCGCAGAGCATTTTGGTTGTCAGCGATTGATGCTGCATGCCAGCCAGCTTGCGCTGACCCATCCTTTCACCGGCGAACCGCTGGTTATTCGCGCCGGGCTGGATGACGTCTGGATGCAGGCGCTATCACAGTTTAGCTGGCGTGGACTTCTCCCTGAGAATGAAAGGGTTGAGTTCAGCGGGCTGTCAGGTCAGGATGAGCAGATAGATTCTTAAGTCCCAGGAGATTACGGTTATGGCGGAAATTGGAATTTTTGTCGGCACGATGTACGGAAACGCGCTGCTGGTTGCCGAAGAGGCCGAAGCTATTTTGACGGCGCAGGGTCATAAAGCTACGGTGTTCGAAGATCCGGAGCTTAGCGACTGGCAGGTATATCAGGATAAATATGTGCTGGTAGTGACCTCAACGACCGGGCAGGGCGATCTGCCGGACAGCATCGTGCCGCTGTTTCAAGGGATTAAAGATAATCTCGGTTTCCAGCCAAATCTGCATTACGGTGTTATTGCGCTGGGCGACAGTAGCTACGTTAATTTCTGCAATGGCGGCAAACAGTTCGATGCTTTGTTGCAGGAACAAAGCGCCCACCGGGTAGGGGAAATGCTGCTGATTGATGCCAGCGAGCATCCTGAACCGGAAAGTGAATCCAATCCCTGGGTAGAAAACTGGGGAACTTTGCTTAAATAATCTCTCGCCCGGCGGCGATTTGCTTGCACGGGCCTGTAACAAATGATGGACATGGAGAGACCAATCTGATTATCAATAAGGAAAATTTTCTTTAATTTATCTGTATTATAAATACAATCGCATAGTTTTATTTCTAACCCGAATTTATACAAATTAAATTCGGGTTTTTTATTATTTATGATAGCAAAAGCACAAACAAGTAACCCAGTTATCATGCTTTAATAAAAACAGGCTTAAAAAACTGGGTTTTGTGAATGAATTAATGAGATGAATAAATGAGATAAAATGATAATAACGGAAATTATTAAACTAAGGAGGGGAACTTGTTTACTTTGTATAACACTCGGGATTTTAGCCAAAGTGCCAGATTAGAGGACTTTGAAAAAATAGTGTCACCTAAAGAAGGTCTTAGGCTAGCAAGGGTATATTATGAACTTGATAATAAAAATCAGCGCTCAGCTATAGTTGGTCTACCACAGAGAAAATGGAATGTAAACCAATATTCTTCCGTTGCGTATGAAAGCCCCACCAATGGTAGATCTAATCCCATTTATGATGAGATACAACACAAATTATACGTGGGCTGGATAATAGCGATTGATTGTGGTGAGCATTGGTCCTGGGACAGAAATCCTTTTTATTTTGATGAGGACGGAGAGTTAGTTTATGAACCATTTATGCCCGATGTATTCGACAGCATCTTCGAAGAGAGCGTAAGGAGAGCTTATCAGGAAACTCTCGACAGAGAACAGGGGAGAAAAACCAGGCCTACTCGAAAGATTGAGTATGGCGCACCAGGTTATATTGCACCCACACTAAAACCTCTTACCGTAGTACCAGGGCCTTCATGTCCGGTTGAAGAGGATAAACCGCCCCGCGAACCTGTAGATGCGGGATTTTGTGTACTGCCCTATGAGGCCACACCGTCATCTTTCGAATCCAGGTTTTTTATTAATCCTCCGGATGGTACACGTGAGTTATACCACAAGCTCAATCCAGATATAAAAAAACAACCGGGTTCAATTCTGCTTGTAGTTGATCCTGAAATGCAAGATCAGCAACAGATTGAAACATTGCAAAAAGCGCGTGATAGAATTGATAAAGCGCTTGCACCATTAACACTGCCAGAAGCCCGAGTGTTACACGAAAACAGAGCTTCCGTAGATATTTTTTCTTCACAATTATACAGCGATGCTTTAGGACAAAGCGGGGATATCCTGGGTTATATAAAGGATGCCGGTGGGGGGTATTATGAAGAAATAAATAAAACACTCAATGAAATACAGGAGCTTTATAAGAAAACATATAGTGGTAATTCTGGTCGTATTTCTGGAGAGGAGTTTTTTGGTCAACGAGAACGGCTATTTAAAAAATTAGACGGTATTTTGAATAAATTTTCAAAAGAACGGCTAAATTTAAAACAATATGAAGATATAAAGCAGGTATTAGGTTTATCAACCAAATCAATTATGCATAAGTGGGATCAAACAGGAGTAAAAGATATTGAGGGGTATGCAAGCTATATAGAAACATCAGCGAAACTGATAAAAATAATGAGAACAACAGGCTATATAGGTGTTGGTCTTGATTTTGCGAGTTATACCACTAACGTTTATGAGGCTTGCGCAAAAGGACGTGAAAGCGAATGTAGAAAGGCAGCGATAACGGAGTACAGTAAATTCGGCCTCAAACAAACAGCAAGTTTTGCTGGCGGAGCTGCCGGGGGAATTATGGGGAGAGCCGCTTGTACATGGGTTCTGGGATTGATTACATCAGAAGCTGGAGGTATTGGCGCAAGTGTATGTCTGGTAAGTGGCATTGCTTCAAGTATTGCAGGAAGTAAATATTCGGAAAAAGTGGGTGAGAAACTAGGTGATAGGTTTGGTGGATTAGTGAATGACGATCTTGATAATCCAGAATTTAAACGATATGACCCAGATTCATTTAATGAAGCAGCAGGTGTCATAATATATGAAAAAGTTTTTAACAGATAATCTAGATGTCATTAATATGAGCCTTGGCATAATGCTGGTTATTATAACGTTGATCTTAATATTTATGTCTTATGTGATAAATGATGAGAAGTATAAAAAAATAGTGATATTATACGAGGGGAAATTTGGTCGTCTTCCTATCACTGCAAGTTTGGCGAGAACAGCAAGTTTAATTGGTACTCCCGGTATCTACTTTGCAAAGATAGATTTCATTATGTCTAGTCTGATTTTTCCCTATAATAGGGTTTTTAATAATGATATGAGTATTGAAGCATATCATTTTATTCGTTCCTTACCCAAAGAGTTAACCACGGGGTTTAAAGTTGAAGCGGCGTTCTGGTTTGTTGAATTTATTGTTCTGGCTTTTTTGGTGATCCTTTATTATTTTTTATGAAAAATCTAATGTTAATAGGGACTCCAATAAACTAGAGTCCCTTTTTTATTTCAATTTCCCAAATTCCTGAACAACAATCTCATCATAAGTTGCAGCAGGTAATAACCCACTAAAAAAATTTGAGTTACGTTAGGCGTTGGTCCGCAATCTAAGAGATCAGCTTCCCAAATTCTTAGTCATCATAAGTCGTTGCGCCTTAAACCCAGATGAGTACCGCTGGTTAGATGTTGCCACCACGCGGTAACAAAACGCCCACCAAACGCCAATTTCGTGAAGCATCTTCAATTCCCTTAGGCTTATGCCATAAACAACCTCATTCCCCCCTCGCAATGTTGTGTTTTTGCACGGTGAGGGTCAGTGGCACTCCTTCATATACTTTTCCCGTCAGTTCCCGGAATGGCAGCGAGTCAGAATAAAACGGCCCTGAGCTGTACCAACACTGCCACACACTAACCTCTCATTCTGATCACCCTACAGGTGCTGTACAGAATGAACTGGCGAAAGCCAGGATTCAGGAGTGCAACAATGAGTTCATTAAGTCAGGCGGCGAGCAGCGCGGAAAAACGCACTAACGCTCGCTACTGGATAGTGGTGATGCTGTTTATCGTCACATCCTTCAACTACGGCGATCGCGCCACCTTATCCATTGCCGGTTCGGAGATGGCCAAAGACATTGGTCTGGATGCGGTAGGGATGGGTTATGTATTCTCCGCTTTCTCATGGGCCTATGTTATCGGCCAGATCCCAGGCGGCTGGTTGCTCGACCGCTTTGGTTCAAAACGCGTTTATTTCTGGTCCATCTTTATTTGGTCCATGTTTACCCTGCTGCAGGGTTTTGTCGATATCTTCAGTGGCTTCGGCATTATTGTTGCGCTGTTTACTCTGCGCTTCCTCGTCGGTTTAGCTGAAGCGCCCTCCTTCCCGGGCAACAGTCGGATTGTGGCGGCGTGGTTCCCGGCGCAGGAAAGGGGCACGGCGGTGTCGATTTTTAACTCCGCTCAGTACTTTGCCACCGTTATCTTCGCGCCAATCATGGGTTGGCTGACCCACGAAGTGGGCTGGTCGCATGTGTTCTTTTTTATGGGCGGCCTCGGGATCATCATCAGCTTTGTCTGGCTGAAGGTGATTCATGAACCTAACCAGCACCCAGGTGTGAACCAACAAGAGCTGGATTACATTGCCGCAGGCGGGGCACTGATCAACATGGATCAGGCGAATGCCAAAGCGAAAGTGCCGTTTAGCGTCAAGTGGGGGCAAATCAAACAGCTGCTGGGTTCACGGATGATGATCGGTATTTACATCGGTCAATACTGCATAAACGCGCTGACCTACTTCTTTATCACCTGGTTCCCGGTTTATCTGGTACAGGCACGCGGTATGTCGATTTTGAAAGCCGGTTTTGTCGCTTCGGTCCCGGCCATTTGCGGATTCGCCGGCGGCGTGCTCGGCGGCATTATTTCCGACTGGCTGATGCGCCGTACCGGTTCGCTGAATATCGCCCGTAAAACGCCAATCGTACTCGGCATGCTGCTGTCGATGGTGATGGTGTTCTGTAACTACGTCAACGTGGAGTGGATGATCATCGGCTTTATGGCGCTGGCCTTCTTCGGCAAAGGTATCGGTGCGCTGGGATGGGCGGTGATGGCTGATACCGCACCGAAAGAGATCAGCGGTCTGAGCGGCGGTTTGTTCAACATGTTTGGCAACATCTCCGGCATCGTCACGCCAATTGCTATCGGCTACATCGTCGGGACTACCGGCTCGTTTAACGGCGCGTTGATTTACGTCGGAGTGCATGCGCTGATTGCTGTGGTGAGCTATCTGGTGCTGGTGGGTGATATTAAACGTATCGAACTGAAACCTGTCGCAGGACAATGATGATGACAACACAATCGAGTCCCGTTATTACCGATATGAAGGTCATCCCGGTGGCCGGTCATGACAGCATGCTGCTCAATATTGGCGGCGCGCATAACGCATACTTTACTCGTAATATCGTGGTGCTCACCGATAACGCCGGAAATACCGGTGTCGGTGAAGCGCCTGGTGGCGAAGTGATTTATCAGACGCTGGTGGACGCGATTCCACAGGTGTTGGGCCAGGAAGTCGCGCGTCTGAATAAGGTGGTGCAGCAGGTGCATAAAGGCAACCAGGCCGCTGATTTTGACACCTTTGGCAAAGGCGCCTGGACCTTTGAGCTACGGGTCAATGCGGTTGCGGCGCTGGAAGCCGCATTGCTCGACCTGCTGGGTAAGGCGCTGAACGTGCCGGTCTGTGAACTGTTAGGGCCGGGCAAACAGCGCGATGCGGTCACCGTACTCGGCTATCTGTTCTACGTGGGCGATCGCACAAAGACCGATTTACCGTATCTGGAAAGCACGCCGGGAAACCATGAGTGGTATCACCTGCGTCATCAGCAAGCGATGAACAGTGAGGCTGTGGTACGTCTGGCTCAGGCTTCGCAGGATCGCTATGGCTTTAAAGATTTCAAACTCAAGGGCGGTGTACTGCCTGGCGAGCAGGAAATCGACACCGCTCGTGCGCTGAAAAAATGCTTCCCTGATGCGCGTATTACGGTTGATCCCAACGGTGCCTGGCTGCTGGATGAAGCCATCTCCCTGTGTAAGGGGCTGAACGATGTTCTGACCTACGCCGAAGATCCATGCGGCGCTGAACAGGGTTTTTCTGGCCGCGAAGTGATGGCCGAGTTCCGCCGTGCAACCGGTCTGCCGGTAGCAACGAACATGATAGCCACCAACTGGCGCGAAATGGGCCATGCTGTGATGCTGAACTCAGTAGATATTCCGCTGGCCGATCCGCACTTCTGGACCCTTTCCGGCGCGGTACGCGTGGCACAGTTATGCGATGACTGGGGCCTGACCTGGGGCTGCCATTCTAACAATCATTTTGATATTTCCCTGGCAATGTTTACCCACGTCGGCGCTGCTGCACCGGGTAATCCAACGGCTATCGATACCCACTGGATCTGGCAGGAGGGCGATTGCCGCCTGACCAAAAATCCGCTGGAGATTAAAAACGGAAAAATTGCGGTACCCGATGCGCCCGGTCTGGGCGTGGAACTGGATTGGGATCAGGTACAGAAAGCGCATGAAGCCTATAAGGCGCTGCCCGGCGGTGCGCGTAATGACGCAGGCCCAATGCAGTATCTGATCCCCGGATGGACTTTTGACCGTAAACGTCCCGTTTTCGGCCGCCACTAATTTTGAATAAGGACTTAATTATGAGCGCACAATTTTCTACCCCATTGGTTACCTCTATGCAGGTTATTCCGGTTGCGGGTCATGACAGTATGCTGATGAACCTGAGCGGCGCACATGCCCCGTTCTTCACGCGTAATATTGTGATTATTAAAGATAACTCCGGTCATACCGGCGTGGGTGAAATTCCCGGCGGCGAAAAAATTCGTAAAACGCTGGAAGATGCGATCCCGCTGGTGGTGGGCAAAACGTTAGGTGAATACAAAAACGTGCTGAATGCGGTACGCAATACTTTTGCCGATCGTGATGCGGGCGGTCGCGGTTTGCAGACCTTCGATTTACGTACCACTATTCATGTGGTTACTGGGATCGAAGCGGCCATGTTAGATCTGTTAGGTCAGCATCTGGGTGTAAACGTCGCCTCTTTGCTGGGTGATGGCCAGCAGCGTAGTGAAGTTGAAATGCTGGGTTACCTGTTCTTCGTGGGTAACCGTAAGGCAACGCCGCTGCCGTACCAGAGTCAACCGGATGAGAAGTGCGACTGGTATCGTCTGCGTCATGAAGAAGCGATGACCCCGGACGCGGTAGTGCGCCTGGCGGAAGCCACGTATGAGAAGTATGGTTTCAACGACTTTAAACTGAAAGGCGGCGTGCTGGCCGGGGAAGAGGAAGCGGAATCTATCGTTGCGCTGGCGAAGCGCTTCCCGCAGGCCCGCGTCACGCTGGATCCGAACGGCGCGTGGTCGCTAAATGAAGCGATTAAGATCGGCAAATATCTGAAGGGATCTCTGGCTTATGCGGAAGATCCGTGCGGTGCCGAGCAGGGCTTCTCTGGTCGTGAAGTGATGGCGGAATTCCGCCGCGCCACCGGTCTGCCGACCGCCACCAACATGATCGCCACCGACTGGCGTCAGATGGGGCATACGCTGTCGTTACAGTCTGTGGATATTCCGCTGGCGGACCCGCACTTCTGGACCATGCAGGGTTCTGTTCGCGTGGCGCAAATGTGCCATGAGTTTGGGCTGACCTGGGGCTCGCACTCTAACAACCATTTTGATATTTCGCTGGCGATGTTTACGCATGTCGCAGCGGCGGCTCCGGGCAAAATTACCGCTATCGACACCCACTGGATCTGGCAGGAAGGCAACCAGCGCTTGACCAAAGAGCCGTTTGAAATCAAAGGCGGCATGGTGCAGGTTCCGGCAAAACCGGGTCTGGGCGTGGAACTGGATATGGATCAGGTCATGAAAGCGCATGAGCTGTACCAGCAACATGGACTGGGGGCGCGTGATGATGCGATGGGAATGCAGTATCTGATCCCGAACTGGACGTTTGATAATAAGCGTCCGTGCATGGTACGCTAAGCGAACTGGGACCGCTCCCACAAGGGGCGGTTTTTATCCTGGTATATGCTTAAAACAGTCAACATGCGTAAGGATGCTTTATGAAAATAGTAATCGCACCGGATTCCTATAAGGAAAGTTTGAGTGCGCTTGAAGTGGCAACGGCTATTGAGCAGGGGTTTCGCGAGATCTGGCCCGACGCGGATTACGTGAAGATTCCGGTTGCAGATGGTGGTGAAGGAACGGTCGAAGCGATGGTTGCCGCAACGCAAGGTCACCTTGTGCATGTTGATGTTACCGGCCCTTTGGGCAACACAATTCAGGCATTTTATGGTTTATCCGGTGATGAGCGCTCGGCGTTTATCGAAATGGCGGCTGCCAGCGGACTGGAACAGGTTCCTGCGGGATTACGCGATCCGCTGAAAACGACATCCTGGGGAACCGGGGAGTTAATCCGTCATGCGTTGGACGCTGGCGTTGAGCATATCATTATCGGGATTGGCGGCAGCGCCACCAATGATGGCGGTGCCGGGATGGTGCAAGCGCTGGGAGCAAAATTGCTGGATGCGCAAAATAACGATATTGCCCATGGCGGGGCTGGCCTCGAATCGCTCGCCCGAATTGATATTTCTCATTTAGACCAGCGACTTGCCGCGTGTCGTATTGAAGTAGCCTGCGATGTGACCAACCCGTTGACTGGAAAAGAGGGCGCTTCTGCGGTTTTTGGCCCGCAAAAAGGGGCGACGCCGGAGATGATTACCCGCCTGGATCGGGCACTCACGCACTATGCGCAACTCATTGTTCGCGATCTGGACGTCAACGTGCTGGATCTGGCCGGCGGTGGCGCTGCTGGTGGTATGGGGGCGGCACTCTATGCGTTTTGCGGCGCACAGCTACGCTGCGGTATTGAGATAGTAACGGATGCGTTACACCTCGACGCCTGCGTTGCGGATGCGGATTTGGTGGTGACGGGTGAAGGGCGAATCGACAGCCAGACTATTCACGGTAAGGTTCCGGTTGGCGTGGCGAAAGTCGCAAAGCGTTACAACAAACCGGTTATTGGCATTGCCGGTAGCCTGACGGCGGATGTCGGTGTGGTCCACGAGCATGGGCTGGATGCGGTTTTCAGCGTCATCTATACCATCTGTACTCTGGATGAGGCGCTAAAGAACGCGAGCGACAATGTGCGAATGACTGCGCGAAACGTGGCCGCAACGCTTAAAGCAGGGCAGCAATTACGCTGAGTTGTAGGTCGGATAAGGCGTTTACGCCGCATTCGGCGATGTGCCCGATGCGCAATGCTTATCGGGCCTACGGTAAACCGCGAAACCTGTAGGCCGGATAAGGCGGTCACGCTCCCGCCTTCGGTGACTATCACCCCAACATGCGTTTTGCTTCGCGCGCAACGTTATCCATTTCATCCAGAAGTTCTAAAAACTCAGGCTCCAGCTCTTCTTCTTTGGTCCCGCTGCGTAATTGCTGCTCAATAAGCTGACACAGGTTTTTCATGCGGGGAACGCCGCTATAGCCACAACTGCCGTGCAGCTTATGGATCATATCGACCAGCCCTTCAGGGTTTTCACCGACCAGCTGTTCTTCAATTTTATTACGCACCTCAGGCAGAAAATCGAGCAGCATTTGCAGCATATCGCGCGCCAGATCGTTTTTACCCGCAGCTTGTCTTAACGCCAGCTGCCAGTCGAGTGTTGTATTCGGATTGACGACTGGCTCAACAGGTTCAACGGCGAGCGCTCGCAGCGATGTGCCTGCACCGGGTTTGTAACGTAGCAGCAGATTATGCAGCTTATCTTCCTCGATAGGCTTCGCCAGGTAATCGTTCATTCCGGCGCTGAGCAGTTTCTCTTTCTGCCCGGCCATGGCATGCGCGGTGACCGCAATGACCGGTGTCTGCTGTTGATGAGGAAGCTGGTGGATCAGTTCACAAGCGCGAATGCCGTCCATATCAGGCATCTGAATATCCATCAGGATCAGATCAAATTGCATTTGTCTGGCGCGATCCACTGCCTGATGCCCGCTGTCACACAGCACGACGTGCTGCACCTTATCTTCCAGCAGCGCGCCAATCAGCTTGAGGTTCGCCGGGTTGTCGTCCACTGCCATGACGGTCATCGCGATTTTACTTTCGTCTACCAGCAGCGGATCCGCGCTGTGGTTCAGCTGACAATACTCTGTCAGTGCAGGCAGTAAGCGGGTTGAGGTAAGAGGTTTCAACAGACACGCCGCCGCGCCGCCCTGTTTTAACTTCTCGGCGTTAATCTGCGCATGGCAAGGCAGGGCTAGCAACAGGAAGTCGGTCATTGCCGCAGCGCTTGCCAGCCGCTCATGCTGCATGGTGAGCGGTTCGCGTAAAGTGACCGGAATGCCGAGCAGCAGAATATCGTAGTGCTCATTCGGCAGCCCGGAGAATGAAGGGCTGTAAATCACCTCCAGCGGCGTTTCACTCAAGATATCTAACGTGCATTGCGCGGCAGTGGCGTTAGGTTCGACGTAGGCCAGTCGTTTACCGGCCAGGCAGAGCGTGGTTGAGCGGTCAACGAGAACGTTAGGGTTGAGATCGAGGCTGATATGGAACCAGAACGTAGAACCCCGGTTCGGCTGGCTGTGGAAGGAGATATCCCCACCCATTTCGTTGACCAGTTTTTGCGTAATGACCAGACCCAGCCCGGTCCCGCCATGACGCCGGGAAATACTGGCATCCGCCTGGCGGAAGGCCTGGAACAGGCGTGACTGATCGCGCTCAGGAATACCAATTCCGGTATCGCGGATTTGTACTTCAATCTGCACTTTCGTATTACTAAGGGCGCGCTTCTCGACCAGAATGTCGATATTGCCGCCTTCGGTAAATTTGATGGCATTGCCAACCAGATTGGTGATCACCTGCTGTAAGCGCAGCGGATCGCCGATGACGTTGTCCGGCACGTCATTCTTAATATTCAGCGTTAGCTCAAGCCCTTTATCATGGGATGAATGCGCTAACAGCGTAACGACGTCATCCAGCGTGCTGCGCAGCGGGAACGGAATGCTTTCCAGAATCAGCTTGCCCGCCTCAAGTTTGGAGAAGTCGAGCACATCATTGATGATGGCCAGCAGATTGTTAGCCGAGCGTTCAATGGTATTCAGGTGATCTCGCTGAGTGGTGTTGAGCTCGGTTTTTAGCGTCAGACGGGTGAAGCCAATCACGCCATTCAGCGGTGTTCGCAGCTCGTGGGACATGTTGGCCAGAAACTCAGACTTAATACGTGCCGCTTCCTGGGCGCGTTTCTTTGCCAGATCAAGTTCGACGTTCTGGATTTCCATCTGCTCCAGCGTTTCGCGCAGGTCAGAGGTGGCCTGATCGATATTGTGCTGCATCTCTTCATGGTAAGCCGCGAGAGACATCGCCATCGAGTTGATACCATTTTTAAGCATATCCAGCTCGCCCAGCATGAAACCTTCCACGCGGCTGTCGAGCTGCCCTCTACGTATTCGGTCAACGGTATTCACCATATTGCGAATCGGGCCGGTCACGTCGCGCATCAGACGCCAGCCAAAAATTAACGCAATACCAATACAAAACAGCATCATTACGCTGGAGATAAAGATCTCTTTGTACTGCTGTAATCGCACGGACTTAAGATCCAGCTCAAGCGCCACATACCCCAGCATATTTTTGGTGTTTTTCGCATCGCTAACGGCGGATTCATCCGGTGAATAGCTTTCCGATATAATAGGGGTACGCAGGATCATGATATCCCCGTGCCGGGTGACGCTTAATTTACGGGGAAACGGTGAACCCGTCGCCAACTGCATTTCAGACGGATCGAGATGAAAATTAGAGGTGACGAACAGCCGGTTATTTTCATCATAAACAGAAATTGCCCGCACGATATCGGAATGGCGACGATGCAGCACGCTGATAAGCTGGCCGATGGATTCCCTGTTTTGCAGGTTCATGCCATATTCGCTGGAGACCGCGAGTGGTTCAATGATGCTGGCACCAGCATCTTCCAGTTGACGCTGCAAGTCGTTATAGCGATGCACAACAAAAAAGATACTGAGCAACAAACCTATCAGGACGGTCGGGGCCAGGATCAGAATCATCATGCGTGCGCGCAGGCTGTAGTTGGTCATGGAGTTCCGTTATGGGACAATTAGGGTCACACTGTTAAATAGAGAAATATCTCGTCGATGGCGCAATTCTACTCTGCAAAACGACGCGTGACGACGCGTCAGATCATAACCGTTACCGTCAATGACCTCGATCCTTTTGGTCAGGGCGTCGCTCGCCATAACGGAAAAGCGTTGTTTATACCGGAATTGCTACCCCAGGAAAGCGCCGAGGTGGTGATTACCGAAGATAAAAAACAGTTTGCCCGCGCGCAAGTAAAACGACGTTTAAACGACAGCCCGCAGCGTGAAGTGCCACGTTGCCCGCATTTTGGCGTGTGCGGCGGTTGCCAGCAGCAGCATGCCAGCATCTCATTGCAGCAGCGTAGCAAAAGCGCGGCGTTGTCGCGTTTAATGAAATGTGAGGTGTCGGATGTTATAGCGGATGCCCCGTGGGGCTATCGTCGTCGCGCACGTTTGAGCCTGAACTATCGGCCAAAAGAACAAAAATTGCAGATGGGGTTTCGTAAATCAGGCTCCAGCGACATTATCGATGTCAAACAATGCCCTATTTTGGTGCCCCAGCTTGAGGCGCTATTGCCCCACATCAGGGCGTGTCTGGAAAGTCTGCAAGGGTTACGTCATCTTGGTCATGTCGAGCTGGTGCAGGCGGGGAGCGGAACGCTGATGATTTTGCGCCACATGGCGCCATTGAGTGCTGCGGATAAAGAAAAACTGGAATGCTTTTCGCATTCTCAGGAGCTGTCTTTGTTTCTGGCCCCGCAAAGCGAGATACTGGAATCAATATCAGAAGAATCGCCCTGGTATGATTCAAATGGACAACGGTTAACCTTCAGCCCGCGCGATTTTATTCAGGTTAACGAAGGGGTAAACCAACAAATGGTCGCCCGTGCGCTGGAATGGCTTGATGTGCAACCTGAAGATCGCGTACTCGATCTGTTCTGCGGAATGGGAAATTTTACCCTACCGCTGGCAACTCGGGCAGCAAGCGTGGTTGGCGTGGAAGGTGTTCCGGCATTGGTGGAAAAAGGCCGAGAAAACGCGCTGAATAACGGATTACACAATGTGACATTCTTTCATGAAAACCTTGAGGAAGATGTTACCCGACAGCCGTGGGCAAAAAACGGATTCGACAAAGTATTACTCGATCCTGCGCGTGCGGGGGCTGCAGGTGTGATGCAACATATTATAAAATTAGAACCTATACGCGTTGTTTATGTATCCTGTAACCCAGCAACGCTGGCTCGTGACAGCGATGCTTTGCTCAACGCTGGATACGCCATACGGCGACTGGCGATGCTCGATATGTTTCCGCACACTGGACACCTGGAATCAATGGTCCTGTTTGAGCGTTTGTAATGAATTTTGTACCCATTGGATTTCGGGTTGTAATGCAGCATGAAAGACAATGGGTAGGGCTTGTCGACTTCGACAGGCCTGGCCCCATAAGGAGAGGACAATGGTTGCGGTAAGAAGTGCACATATAAATAAAGCTGGTGAGTTTGATCCAAAAAAATGGATCGCGAGTCTGGGGATCTCCAGCCAGCAGTCGTGTGAACGCTTAGCCGAAACCTGGGCGTACTGCCTCCAGCAAACACAGGGGCATCCGGATGCGGATCTGCTGCTGTGGCGTGGCGTGGAGATGGTAGAAATTCTCTCCATGTTGAGCATGGATATCGACACGCTGCTTGCAGCGATGCTGTTCCCTCTGGCTGATGCCAACGTGGTAAGTGAAGACATCCTGCGCGAGAGCGTGGGCAAATCCATTGTTCATCTTATCCACGGCGTGCGTGATATGGCGGCGATACGCCAGCTTAAAGCCACACATACCGATTCAGTTTCCTCCGAGCAGGTCGATAACGTCCGCCGCATGCTGCTGGCAATGGTAGATGACTTCCGCTGTGTGGTTATCAAGCTGGCAGAGCGGATTGCCCATCTGCGCGAAGTAAAAGACGCGCCGGAAGATGAACGCGTTCTGGCGGCAAAAGAGTGCACCAATATCTATGCGCCGCTGGCCAACCGTTTGGGCATCGGGCAATTAAAGTGGGAGCTGGAAGATTATTGCTTCCGTTATCTGCACCCGGCTGAATACAAACGTATTGCCAAGCTGCTGCATGAACGTCGTATCGACAGGGAACATTACATTGATGAGTTCGTCGGTCATTTGCGCTCAGAGATGAAAACGGAAGGCGTCAAAGCCGAAGTGTACGGACGCCCGAAGCATATCTACAGCATCTGGCGCAAAATGCAGAAAAAGCAGTTAGCCTTCGATGAACTGTTTGATGTACGCGCAGTGCGTATCGTGGCAGAGCGTTTACAGGACTGCTATGCCGCACTCGGGATAGTACATACTCACTATCGCCATCTGCCGGATGAATTCGATGACTACGTCGCTAACCCGAAACCCAACGGCTACCAGTCAATCCATACGGTTGTGCTTGGGCCGGGCGGGAAAACCATTGAGATTCAGATTCGTACCAAACAGATGCACGAAGATGCCGAACTTGGCGTTGCGGCACACTGGAAGTACAAAGAGGGCACTGCTTCAGGCGCGGCGCGTTCTGGCCATGAAGATCGCATTGCGTGGCTGCGTAAGCTGATCGCCTGGCAGGAAGAGATGGCGGACTCCGGTGAAATGCTGGATGAAGTCCGTAGCCAGGTCTTTGATGACCGCGTGTATGTCTTTACGCCAAAAGGCGACGTTGTGGACTTACCTGCGGGCTCCACGCCGCTCGATTTTGCTTATCACATTCACAGCGATGTGGGGCATCGTTGCATTGGCGCGAAAATTGGTGGGCGCATCGTACCGTTTACCTACCAGCTGCAGATGGGCGATCAAATTGAAGTTATCACCCAGAAACAGCCAAACCCAAGCCGCGACTGGTTGAACCCTAACCTTGGCTACGTAACCACCAGTCGTGGGCGTTCGAAGATCCACGCCTGGTTCCGTAAACAGGACCGTGATAAGAACATCCTTGCTGGCCGCCAGATCCTCGACGATGAGCTGGCGCATTTAGGTATTAGCCTGAAAGAGGCGGAAAAACACCTGCTACCGCGCTACAGCTTCAATGAGTTGGATGAACTGCTGGCGGCGATTGGTGGAGGAGACATCCGCCTCAACCAGATGGTGAACTTCCTGCAGGCGCAGTTTAATAAGCCAAGCGCTGCCGAACAGGATGCCGCCGCGCTGAAACAGCTTCAGCAGAAAACGCAGGCACCACAGAGTCGTCGTAAAGACGACGGTCGTGTGGTGGTGGAAGGGGTAGGTAACCTGATGCACCACATCGCGCGATGCTGCCAGCCGATTCCAGGCGATGAGATTGTCGGGTTTATTACCCAGGGACGCGGTATTTCCGTGCACCGGGCGGATTGTGAACAGCTGGCTGAGCTGCGCTCACATGCGCCGGAACGTATTGTTGATGCGGTCTGGGGTGAAAGCTACTCAGCGGGGTATTCGCTGGTGGTTCGTGTCCAGGCCAACGATCGCAGCGGCTTGTTACGTGATATCACCACGATTCTCGCCAACGAAAAGGTGAACGTGCTGGGTGTTGCCAGCCGGAGTGATACCAAACAACAGCTGGCCACCATCGATATGACCATCGAAATCTATAACCTGCAGGTACTCGGGCGAGTGCTTGGCAAGCTGAACCAGGTACCGGATGTGATCGACGCACGTCGTCTGCACGGTAATTAATCATTATGTAGGCCGGATAATGTTGTAGGCCTGATAAAGCGCGTTAGCGTTTTATCAGGCATTGCTATGTTGCCATCTGTCGCCTTATCTGGACTATGGTATTGAAATTTCAGGATATTCCAATGAATCAAATCGACCGACTGCTCGGTATTATGCAGCGCCTGCGTGATCCGGAAAACGGCTGTCCGTGGGACAAAGAGCAGACATTCTCCACTATTGCCCCTTACACCCTCGAAGAAACCTATGAAGTGCTGGATGCGATTGCGCGAGAAGACTTCGACGATCTGCGTGGAGAGCTGGGCGACCTGCTGTTCCAGGTGGTGTTTTACGCCCAGATGGCGCAGGAAGAAGGACGCTTCAACTTTGATGATATTTGTGCTGCGATAAGCGATAAACTCGAACGCCGTCATCCACATGTTTTTGCTGATGTTTCTGCCAGTAACAGTACTGAGGTTTTGACCCGCTGGGAAAAAATCAAAAGTGAAGAACGCGCCCAGAAGGCACAGCATTCCGCACTCGACGATATTCCCCGCAGTTTACCGGCATTAATGCGCGCCCAAAAAATCCAGAAACGCTGCTCAAATGTTGGCTTCGACTGGAAAACGTTAGGACCGGTTGTCGACAAGGTTTACGAAGAGATCGACGAAGTCATGTTTGAGGCTAAGCAGGCTGTTGTCGACCAGGCTAAACTGGAGGAGGAAATGGGCGATCTGCTGTTTGCTACGGTCAATATGGCCCGGCATTTAGGCACTAAAGCAGAGACCGCATTGCAGAAAGCGAATGAGAAGTTTGAGCGGCGTTTTCGTGAAGTTGAGCGAATTGTGGCTTCGCGCGGTCTGGAAATGACTGGTGTTGATCTGGAAACTATGGAAGAAGTCTGGCAACAGGTAAAACGGCAGGAAATTGATCTCTAAGGGATTTCGTCGGTCAAGGGCGATTTGTGTGATTTTTTAAATAACAAGCGCTTGATTTACGTCAAAAACATTTACCCCAAAGGGGCTATTTTCTCACTCCCGATGTTAATGTGAGCCTGGTGAAGAGGAGGAATAATGAAAGTTTGTGGCGCTCGTCATGTTCGGGTATACTACTTTCCCGTCTTGGTAATTCCATCGTTTCACCCTAACTTCTCAGGTCCAGCATGACAACGAACTATATTTTTGTGACCGGCGGGGTCGTATCCTCTCTGGGAAAAGGCATTGCCGCAGCCTCCCTGGCAGCCATTCTTGAAGCCCGTGGCCTCAATGTAACCATGATGAAACTGGATCCGTACATCAACGTCGATCCAGGTACTATGAGCCCAATCCAACACGGGGAAGTGTTCGTTACCGAAGACGGCGCTGAAACCGACCTGGACCTGGGTCACTATGAGCGTTTCATTCGTACCAAAATGAGCCGCCGCAACAACTTCACTACGGGTCGTATCTACTCCGACGTTCTGCGTAAAGAACGCCGTGGCGACTACCTGGGCGCAACAGTTCAGGTTATCCCGCACATCACGAATGCCATTAAAGAGCGCGTTCTGGAAGGCGGTGAAGGTCATGATGTTGTGCTGGTCGAAATCGGCGGAACCGTTGGGGATATCGAATCTCTGCCGTTCCTTGAAGCGATTCGCCAGATGGCCGTAGAAATTGGTCGTGAGCACACGCTGTTTATGCATCTGACGCTGGTTCCGTACATGGCGGCGGCAGGTGAAGTCAAAACTAAACCGACTCAGCACTCTGTAAAAGAGCTGCTTTCTATCGGTATTCAGCCAGATATCCTGATTTGCCGCTCCGATCGCGCAGTTCCGGCTAATGAACGTGCAAAAATTGCATTGTTCTGTAACGTTCCGGAAAAAGCGGTGATTTCTCTGAAAGATGTCGATTCCATCTATAAAATCCCGGGCCTGTTGAAATCTCAGGGCCTTGACGATTATATTTGTAAACGATTCAGCTTGAACTGTCCGGAAGCTAATCTGTCAGAATGGGAACAGGTTATCTACGAAGAAGCGAATCCGGCAGGCGAAGTGACTATCGGTATGGTCGGCAAGTACATTGAACTGCCGGATGCCTATAAGTCAGTTATCGAAGCGCTGAAGCACGGTGGCCTGAAGAATCGTGTCACCGTCAACATCAAGCTGATCGATTCGCAAGATGTCGAAACGCGTGGCGTTGAGATCCTGAAAGGTCTTGATGCAATCCTGATCCCTGGCGGCTTCGGCTACCGTGGTGTTGAAGGTAAGATCGCGACGGCGCGCTTTGCGCGTGAGAACAATATTCCTTATCTGGGCATTTGCCTGGGTATGCAGGTTGCGTTGATTGAGTTTGCACGTAACGTAGTGGGTATGGACAACGCCAACTCCACGGAATTTGTGCCAGACTGTAAGTACCCGGTGGTGGCCCTGATTACCGAATGGCGCGATGAAGACGGTAACGTCGAAGTCCGTACCGAGAAGAGCGATCTGGGCGGCACAATGCGCCTTGGCGCGCAGCAGTGTCAGTTGAGCGACGATAGCCTGGTTCGTCAGCTGTATGGCGCGCCGACAATTGTTGAACGCCATCGCCACCGTTACGAAGTCAACAATATGCTGTTGAAACAGATTGAAGCTGCGGGTCTGCGTATTGCAGGCCGTTCCGGTGATGATCAGTTGGTCGAGATCATTGAGGTACCGAATCATCCGTGGTTCGTGGCCTGTCAGTTCCACCCGGAATTTACTTCCACGCCACGTGATGGGCACCCGCTGTTTGCCGGCTTTGTGAAAGCCGCCAGTGAACATCAGAAGCGTCAGGCGAAGTAAGAAGTAAATAAGTTAGAACGGCAATGCACCCATCAGGGTGCATTGTTTGTCTGGAGTTTTAGTTTAACTTGTACTGAGGAAAATCTAATGTCCAAAATCGTTAAAATCATCGGTCGTGAAATCATCGACTCCCGTGGTAACCCGACTGTTGAAGCCGAAGTACACCTGGAAGGTGGTTTCGTAGGTATGGCAGCAGCTCCGTCAGGTGCTTCTACTGGTTCCCGCGAAGCACTGGAACTGCGCGATGGCGACAAATCCCGTTTCATGGGTAAAGGCGTACTGAAAGCTGTTGGTGCGGTAAACGGCCCAATTGCTCAGGCTCTGCTGGGTAAAGATGCTAAAGATCAGGCTGGCATCGACAAGATCATGATCGATCTGGACGGTACTGAAAACAAATCCAACTTCGGTGCAAACGCCATCCTGGCTGTATCCCTGGCGAACGCCAAAGCAGCAGCTGCTGCTAAAGGCCTGCCACTGTATGCACACATCGCTGAACTGAACGGTACTCCGGGTAAATACTCCATGCCGGTTCCGATGATGAACATCATCAACGGTGGTGAGCACGCTGACAACAACGTCGACATCCAGGAATTCATGATTCAGCCGGTTGGCGCTAAGACTCTGAAAGAAGCCGTTCGTATGGGTTCTGAAGTGTTCCACAACCTGGCTAAAGTTCTGAAAGCTAAAGGTATGAACACTGCAGTTGGTGACGAAGGCGGCTATGCGCCGAACCTGGGTTCCAACGCTGAAGCTCTGGCTGTAATCGCTGAAGCGGTTAAAGCAGCTGGTTACGAGCTGGGCAAAGACATCACCCTGGCGATGGACTGTGCAGCTTCTGAATTCTACAAAGACGGTAAATACGTTCTGGCTGGCGAAGGCAACAAAGCATTCACCTCCGAAGAATTCACTCACTTCCTGGAAGAACTGACCAAACAGTACCCGATCGTGTCCATCGAAGATGGTCTGGACGAGTCTGACTGGGACGGTTTCGCATACCAGACTAAAGTGCTGGGCGACAAAATCCAGCTGGTTGGTGACGATCTGTTCGTAACTAACACCAAGATCCTGAAAGAAGGCATCGAAAAAGGCATCGTTAACTCCATCCTGATCAAATTCAACCAGATCGGTTCTCTGACCGAAACTCTGGCTGCGATCAAAATGGCGAAAGACGCTGGCTACACCGCTGTCATCTCTCACCGTTCTGGCGAAACTGAAGACGCTACCATCGCTGACCTGGCTGTTGGTACCGCTGCAGGCCAGATCAAAACTGGTTCTATGAGCCGTTCTGACCGCGTTGCTAAGTACAACCAGCTGATTCGTATCGAAGAAGCTCTGGGTGAACAAGCACCGTACAACGGTCGTAAAGAGATCAAAGGTCAGGCGTAATCCTGTTCTTTAACTCTTAACGTAAAAACCCGCTACGGCGGGTTTTTTTATATCTTTAAAGCAGTAGAGGAAGGGTTGCGCTGGCGGTTTGCTGGCTCACATCACTGTACTTTTCATCCAGCGCAATCAGCGACGTAGTCAGTAGTTCGACCAACAGCATCACACCCACCTTGGCGTTTAGCGCACCAGCACTCAACGGACCTTCTGGTTTGGCTGCGACCAGTTGAATATCACTCAGCGAAGCCAACGGGCTGCGCGGTGTATTACTCAGCGCCAGTACACGTACGCCTTGCTTACGCGCCAGTTTAACGACATGCAGCAGATCGCGCGTCGAACCTGAACTGGAAATCGCTACCACGAGAGTGTCTTTGCTAAGCGTTGTGGCGTTCATGGCTGCACGATGCATGTCACTGAACAATTGTGCAGGTTTGCCGAGACGCAAGAGTTTGTAATGTAAATACTCCCCCAGAATAGCGCTGGCCGCTACGCCATAAATCTGTACCGACTGAGCCTGATGCAGCGCCAGAGCGGCGGATTCCAGTAATGTCCTGTCGAGTAATTTTGCTGTGTCCTGCAACGCTTGTACGGACTCATTGACCACATTGTCAATTTCATCCCCGCTGTGCTCTACCGGCTGTCCTTGCTGGAGATCGAGTGCCAGCGCCATTTTGAATTCGTTATAGCCCTTACACCCAAGCGTGCGGCACAGACGCGTGACGCTTGCCTCGCTGGTGTCGCTTTCACGCGCCAGTTCGGTAATCGTCAGGTAGACAACTTTTGCCGGATCGCTGAGCACAAACTCTCCCAACTTTTGCTGTGTTCGGCTATATCCGTCAACGCCCTGGCGCAATCTCAGCAGCAGGTTTTCATTTTCTGACATGCAAAATCCTTAATGCGTTTCTCTGTTGATAGTGTGGCGGAAAGCAGGGGAGAGATGCCAGTCATTTTAAAAAAGTATGATCGGCTTCCTGGATTTTGATGATAATTTTCACTATCAATATTAAATATGGTAAAAATTTTCATCATTAATCGGGGAGATGAAAAAATGATGCAAATATTTAGCGGCGCCTCATCGGGCGCATGGTTCGAAAAGGCACAGCGGTTCGGCAAATCGTTCATGCTGCCGATTGCGGTACTGCCCGCTGCGGGGCTGTTGTTAGGGATTGGCGGCGCGCTGTCGAATCCAAACACATTGACCGCTTATCCATTTTTGGACGTTGACTGGTTACAGGCAATCTTCACGATCATGACCAGCGCAGGTTCTATTGTGTTTGCCAACCTGTCGGTGCTCTTTGCGGTGGGTGTCGCAGTAGGACTGGCGAAAACGGATAAAGGCACCGCCGGGCTTGCGGCATTGCTGGCATTTCTGGTGATGAACGCCACAATCAACGCTTTATTGACGCTCAACGGAACGCTGGCACACGAGAATCCCGGTGCCGTAGGCCAGGGGATGACGCTGGGTATTCAGACGCTGGAAACGGGCGTGTTTGGTGGGGTGGTTATTGGCCTTGTCACCTGTGCGCTGCATAGCCGTTTCAATAAAGTCTCACTCCCTCAGTTCCTTGGTTTCTTCAGCGGTTCGCGCTTTGTACCGATTATTAGCTCCCTTGCCGCGATAGTCGTGGGGGCGATCATGACGGTGGTTTGGCCGCATTTCCAGAAACTCATTTTTGGACTGGGTGGTCTGGTGGATGCGACAGGCTATCTGGGAACGCTGTTGTACGGCTTCATCCTGCGTATGCTCGGCCCATTGGGTTTACACCATATCTTTTATTTGCCCTTCTGGACGACGGCGCTTGGCGGTAGTGAAATCGTCAACGGCCAGTTAGTTGAAGGTACGCAGCGTATTTTCTTCGCGCAACTTGCCGATCCGAATACGCAGCAGTTCTATGCGGGCACCTCGCGCTTTATGTCCGGGCG
Organism: Citrobacter sp. Cpo090; assembly: GCF_030332665.1. Taxonomy (NCBI): domain Bacteria; kingdom Pseudomonadati; phylum Pseudomonadota; class Gammaproteobacteria; order Enterobacterales; family Enterobacteriaceae; genus Citrobacter; species Citrobacter sp. Cpo090. Next base: position 121,557 of record NZ_JAOWHK010000036.1, read on the forward strand.
TTTCATCACCATGATGTTTGGCCTGCTTGGCGCATGTCTGGCGATGTACCACACCGCCAGGCCGGAGAACAGAAAGCTTGTCGCCGGTCTGCTGTTGTCTGCGGCACTGACCTCTTTCCTGACGGGGATCACTGAGCCTATCGAGTTCTCATTCCTGTTTGTCGCACCCGTGTTATACGTCATTCACGCCTTCTTCGATGGTCTGGCGTTTATGATCGCGCATATTTTACATATCACCATCGGGCAAACCTTTTCGGGTGGGCTTATCGATTTCCTCCTCTTCGGTGTGCTACAGGGGGAAGCTAAAACCAACTGGATGTACGTCCCCATGGTGGGGATCCCGTGGTTCTTCCTTTACTACTTCACATTCCGTTATTTGATTAACCGCTTTAACTGGCTGACGCCGGGTCGAGAGACCGCAACTTCGATGGCATCCGATCTACCGCAAAGTGAACGTGCAGCGGCAGTGATTGCCGGACTGGGAGGTAAAGAGAATCTGGAAGAGGTGGACTGTTGCGCCACACGTCTGCGCGTGACGGTAAAAGAGAGTAGCAAGGTCGATGAAGCGGCACTGAAAGCGACCGGAGCGCGTGGCGTAATTATTCGCGGCAACGGGGTTCAGGTGATTTATGGCCCGCATGTCACCATCATTAAAAACGAAGTCGAAGAGATCTTATCGTAATGAAAACTGTACTGGATTCCCTGAAAGGTAAATTAATCGTCTCCTGCCAGGCGCTGGAAAATGAGCCTCTGCACAGCCCGTTTATTATGTCACGTATGGCGCTGGCGGCAGCGCAGGGCGGTGCGGTAGGTATCCGTGCGAACAGCGTGGTGGACATTCGCGCGATCAAAGAGAGCGTCTCCCTGCCGGTGATTGGGATTATCAAGCGTGATTATCCGGGTAGCGATGTGTTTATCACAGCCACTTTGCAGGAAGTCGATGAACTGATGACCGTTGAGCCGGAAATTATTGCTCTGGATGCGACAGCGCGCCCGCGCCCCGGTGGGCAATCGCTGGAAGAACTGGTCACGCAAATCCGCGCTCGCTACCCGTCTGTGCTACTGATGGCGGATATCGCCACCGTAGATGAAGCGGTGACCGCCCAGCGTCTGGGTTTTGACTGCGTGGGTACCACGCTCTACGGCTATACCGCTGACACCGCCGGACATGTGCTGGCGGAAAACGACTGTGGTTTTTTACGTGAGGTATTGGCCGCGGTCAGCATACCGGTCGTAGCGGAAGGAAACGTTGATACTCCGGAACGCGCCGCTCATTGCCTGGCATTAGGTGCTCATACCGTGGTGGTTGGGGGGGCTATCACGCGTCCGCAGCAGATAACGGCACGCTTTGTCGCGGCAATCGCCTCGTAAAGCATCGATGGGGCATGATACTTTGGCGGGGATCTGCGATAATTATCGTTTATCCCCATATTGAGAGCGCTATGCAGTACCCGATTAACGAGATGTTCCAGACCCTGCAAGGTGAGGGTTACTTTACCGGCGTCCCCGCCATTTTTATTCGTTTACAGGGATGCCCGGTTGGCTGTGCCTGGTGCGATACCAAACACACCTGGGATAAGCTTGAGGATCGGGAAGTCTCCCTTTACAGCATCCTGGCTAAGACCAAAGAGAGCGATAAATGGGGTGCTGCGAGCAGCGAAGATCTGTTGGCGGTCATTTCGCGTCAGGGCTATACCGCCCGTCACGTGGTGATCACCGGTGGCGAGCCCTGCATTCATGATCTGATGCCGCTGACGGATCTGCTGGAAAAGAACGGCTTTAGCTGCCAGATTGAGACCAGCGGCACGCACGAAGTACGCTGTACGCCGAATACCTGGGTAACCGTATCGCCGAAGGTGAATATGCGTGGCGGTTATGATGTGCTGTCACAGGCGCTGGAGCGCGCGAATGAAATCAAGCATCCGGTTGGTCGCGTTCGCGATATTGAAGCGCTGGATGAACTGCTGGCGACGTTGAGTGACGACAAACCGCGAATCATCGCCTTACAGCCAATCAGCCAGAAAGAAGATGCGACGCGTTTGTGTATTGAGACCTGCATCGCCCGCAACTGGCGTCTGTCGATGCAGACCCATAAGTATCTGAATATTGCCTGATAACTGTGCCGGGGGCATTTCGCTTACCCGGCCAGAGTTTGTTGCTCGTTGCAGGCCGGATAAGACGCATTGCCATCCGGCAAGCCTACAATCACTCGCCGCGGTACACGCAGCCCGCTGTGCAGGTCTCTTTTACCATTACGGCACTCAGCAGTGGGACAACCGGTTTAACCTGATCCCAAATCCATTTTGCCAGCACTTCGCTGGTTGGGTTTTCTAAGCCTGGAATATCGTTCAGATAGTAGTGATCAAGCCTGTCGTACGTTGGTTTAAACGCTGCTTTTAACTCAGAAAAATCCATAATCCAACCGGTATGAGGATCGACTTCACCGGTAATTTCAAGACGCACCATAAATGAGTGACCATGCAGACGGCCACACTTATGCCCTTCCGGTACATGCGGCAGGCGGTGAGCGGCTTCGAAGGTGAAATCTTTAAACAAGGTGGTGGACATTATTTACTCTCAAGAATGCGAAAAACCGCGGTAGGGTACCGTAAAGAGCAAATTTTATCATTAGTTATACACGTCATTCTTTAAGCTGCTTCTTTGTTGGCAACCTTTGCACGCCCCAGTCACTTACTCATGTAAGCTCCCGGGGACTTGATCAGTTGCCGCCTCGATGCCTCTTAAATTATTTAGTGTATAAAAGGATGCTCAGCACCAAAGCTACATATTCATACAATCAATATTGATTAATTATTTATATATCAGATGCTTATATAATCTGTTTTGCTGTTAATAACTATAACTAAAACAGGTTAGTTCATTTGGTTATTTGTTATTTCTATCCCTTCTTTAATTGTTACTATCCCCGCCGTTAACCTTATCTTCAGTTTGGGTTTTATTGCTGAAATCCGCTTTGCTTACTGGAACATGACAACGCATGACGACACAGGCCCCACCTTCCGCTTTGCTACCGCTAAACCCGGAGCAACTGGCACGCCTTCAGGCGGCCACGACCGATTTCACTCCCGCACAGCTTGCGTGGGTTTCTGGCTATTTTTGGGGCGTGCTAAATCAGCAGCCTGGCAGCAATGCGGTGGCGACTGCGCCTGTCGCTGAAATGCCTGGCGTTACGCTTATCTCCGCCTCGCAAACTGGTAATGCGCGTCGTGTGGCGGAAGCCCTGCGCGATGATCTGATTGCCGCGAAGCTCAACGTCACTCTCATCAACGCTGGCGACTATAAATTCAAACAAATCGCCAATGAAAAACTGCTGATCGTGGTGGCGTCGACGCAAGGGGAAGGTGAACCGGCGGAAGAAGCCGTGGCGTTGCATAAATTCCTGTTCTCGAAAAAAGCGCCGAAGCTTGATAACACCGCTTTTGCCGTGTTTGGTCTTGGCGATACCTCTTATGAGTTTTTCTGTCAGGCAGGAAAAGACTTCGATACCAAATTGGCTGAGTTGGGCGGTGAACGTCTGCTCGATCGTGTAGATGCCGACGTTGAATACCAGGCCGCGGCTGCGCAGTGGCGTGCCCGTCTGGTTGATGTCCTGAAAGCGCGAGCGCCTGCGGCACCATCTGTGCAAGTGGCCGCGAGCGGTGCGGTAAACGAAGTACACTCCAGCCCATACACCAAAGAAGCGCCACTGACGGCGTCGCTTGCGGTGAATCAGAAAATTACCGGCCGCGACTCTGAAAAAGACGTGCGCCATATTGAAATTGATTTAGGCGATTCCGGCCTGCGTTATCAGCCGGGCGATGCGCTTGGCGTCTGGTATCAGAATGACCCGGCGCTGGTCAAAGAGCTGGTGGAACTGTTGTGGCTGAAAGGTGATGAGCCGGTCACGGTTGACGGCAAAACTCTGTCGCTCGCTGAAGCGTTGCAGTGGCATTTCGAGCTGACGGTTAACACCGGCAATATCGTAGAAAACTATGCCACCTTGACCCGTAGCGAAACTCTGCTGCCGCTTGTGGGTGACAAAGCGCAGTTGCAGCATTATGCCGCAACCACGCCTATCGTCGATATGGTGCGTTTCTCCCCGGCGCAACTGGACGCCCAAACGTTGGTTGATCTTCTGCGCCCGCTGACGCCGCGTTTGTACTCCATTGCTTCTTCCCAGGCGGAAGTAGAAAGCGAAGTGCACGTCACCGTGGGCGTGGTGCGTTATGAGATAGAAGGTCGTGCCCGTGCTGGTGGTGCTTCCAGTTTCCTTGCCGACCGCGTGGAAGAAGAAGGTGAAGTTCGCGTGTTCATTGAACACAACGACAACTTCCGTCTGCCAGCGAACCCGCAGACGCCGGTAATTATGATTGGACCGGGTACGGGGATTGCACCGTTCCGTGCATTCATGCAGCAGCGTGCGGCTGATGGAGCCGAAGGCAAAAACTGGCTGTTTTTTGGTAACCCACACTTTACCGAAGATTTCCTGTATCAGGTGGAATGGCAGCGTTACGTCAAAGAGGGCGTACTGAGCCGTATCGATCTCGCCTGGTCCCGCGATCAAAAAGAAAAAGTCTACGTACAAGATAAACTGCGCCAACAAGGCGTGGAACTGTGGCGCTGGATTAACGACGGTGCGCACATTTATGTCTGCGGCGACGCCAATCGCATGGCGAAAGACGTTGAGCAGGCTTTGTTGGAAGTGATTGCCGAATTCGGTGGTATGGATATCGAAGCGGCGGATGAATTTTTAAGTGAGCTGCGCATTGAGCGCCGTTATCAGCGAGATGTCTACTAATGAGCGAAAAACATCCTGGACCATTGGTGGTCGAAGGCAAACTGACTGATGCCGAGCGCATGAAGGTTGAGAGCAACTACCTGCGCGGTACTATTGCCGAAGATTTAAATGACGGCCTGACCGGCGGCTTCAAAGGCGACAACTTCCTGTTGATCCGTTTTCACGGTATGTACCAGCAGGACGACCGCGATATCCGCGCCGAACGTGCCGAGCAAAAGCTGGAGCCGCGTCACGCGATGCTGCTGCGCTGTCGTCTGCCGGGTGGGGTGATCACCACCAAACAGTGGCAGGCGATCGACAAGTTCGCCCATGACAACACCATATACGGCAGCATTCGTCTGACCAACCGTCAGACCTTCCAGTTTCATGGCATTCTGAAGAAGAACGTTAAGCCAGTACACCAGATGCTGCACTCCGTCGGGCTGGATGCGCTGGCGACCGCCAACGATATGAACCGTAACGTGCTGTGCACCTCCAACCCGTATGAATCTGAGCTGCACGCGGAAGCCTACGAGTGGGCGAAAAAGATCTCCGAACATCTGCTGCCGCGTACCCGCGCCTATGCAGAGATCTGGCTCGATCAGGAAAAAGTCGCGACCACTGACGAAGAGCCGATCCTCGGTCAAACCTATCTGCCGCGTAAGTTTAAAACCACGGTCGTGATCCCGCCGCAGAACGACATCGATCTGCACGCCAACGACATGAACTTCGTGGCGGTTGCTGAAAACGGCAAGCTGGTGGGCTTTAACCTGCTGGTAGGCGGTGGTTTGTCCATCGAGCATGGCAATAAGAAAACTTACGCCCGTACGGCAAGCGAGTTTGGTTATCTGCCGCTTGAGCATACGCTGGACGTGGCAGAGGCTGTGGTGACGACGCAGCGTGACTGGGGTAACCGTACCGATCGTAAAAACGCCAAAACCAAATACACGTTGGAACGCGTGGGCGTTGAGACCTTTAAAGCTGAAGTTGAGCGCCGGGCGGGGATCAAGTTTGAGCCGATCCGTCCGTACGAGTTCACCGGTCGCGGCGATCGTATCGGCTGGGTGAAAGGGATCGACAATAACTGGCACCTGACGCTGTTTATTGAAAACGGCCGTATCCTGGATTATCCGGGCCGCCCGCTGAAAACCGGTCTGCTGGAGATCGCGAAGATCCACAAAGGGGATTTCCGCATTACCGCGAACCAGAACCTGATCATTGCTGGTGTTCCTGAGAGTGAAAAGGCGAAGATCGAGAAGATTGCGCAGAAGAGTGGCTTAATGAATGCGGTGACTCCGCAGCGTGAAAACTCGATGGCCTGCGTCTCGTTCCCAACCTGTCCGCTGGCGATGGCGGAAGCCGAGCGTTTCCTGCCAACATTTATCGACAATATCGATACGCTGATGGCGAAACACAGCCTGAGTGATGAAAACATTGTCATGCGAGTGACCGGCTGCCCGAACGGTTGCGGTCGTGCAATGCTGGCGGAAGTTGGCCTGGTGGGGAAAGCACCCGGACGTTACAACCTCCATTTAGGAGGCAACCGTATCGGAACTCGCATTCCCCGGATGTTTAAAGAGAACATCACTGAGCCGGAAATTCTGGCATCGCTGGATGAACTGATTGGGCGCTGGGCGAAAGAGCGCGAAGCGGGTGAAGGCTTCGGTGACTTTACGGTGCGTGCGGGCATCATTCGCCCGGTGCTCGATCCTGCGCGTGATTTCTGGGAATAATGTGAAACTGACTTATCGGGTCTGCTCAATTTGTAGGCCTGATAAGCGTAGCGCCATCAGGCAAGGCAAACAGTGAGGAACTTATGTCCAAACTCGATCTCAACGCGTTGAACGAACTGCCGAAAGTTGAACGCGTTATGGCGTTGGCGCAAACCAACGACCAACTGGAAAAATTGAGCGCCGAGGATCGTGTGGCGTGGGCGCTGGAAAACCTGCCTGGTGAATATGTACTGTCATCAAGCTTTGGTATCCAGGCGGCAGTGAGCCTGCACCTGGTAAATCAGATTCGCCCGGATATCCCGGTGATCCTCACCGATACCGGTTATCTGTTCCCGGAAACCTACCAGTTTATTGATGAATTAACGGACAAGCTCAAGCTTAATCTGCAAGTCTACCGGGCAAAGGAAAGTGCGGCCTGGCAGGAAGCGCGCCACGGCAAACTGTGGGAGCAGGGCGTTGAAGGCATTGAGAAATATAATGACATCAACAAAGTCGAACCGATGAACCGGGCGCTGCAGGAGCTGCACGCGCATACCTGGTTTGCCGGTCTGCGCCGTGAGCAATCTGGCAGTCGTGCGCATTTGCCGGTGCTGGCTATCCAGCGCGGCGTGTTTAAAGTTCTGCCGATCATCGACTGGGATAACCGTACGGTTTACCAGTATCTGCAAAAACATGGCCTGAAATACCATCCGTTGTGGGATCAAGGTTATCTGTCAGTCGGCGACACCCACACCACCCGCAAATGGGAGCCGGGGATGGCGGAAGAAGAGACGCGCTTCTTCGGATTGAAGCGCGAGTGCGGACTGCACGAAGGGTAACAGGAAAGTGATCCGGTAAGATTTACACCCTATCGGACTCCCTTCTTCAGGATTTACCCGCTTTTGCCAGTTCTTTTACCAGCGGCAGCATAATGCGTACCACGTCGCGGCTACGGTGCTCTATCCGGCCCGGTAACGCTTTATCGATATGCTGCTGGTTATCCAGTCGCACATCGTGCCAGCTGTTGCCTGCCGGGAATGAGGCGCTTTTGGCTCGCTGTTGATAGCCATCTTTCTTGCCCAGGTTCCAGTTGGTCGCTTCAACGGAGAGAACGGCAATCCCTGCGTTGTCGAAGACCTCTGCATCGTTACAACATCCAGTGCCTTTCGGATAGTCTTTGTTCAGACCAGGATTGGTGCTGGCAACGATACCGCGACTGTGCGCGATAGCCAGTGCCCGGTCGCGCGTCAATTTTCGCACCGCTTCCGGGGTTTTCTTACCGCTATTGAAATAGAGCTTATCACCGACAATCAGGTTATCGAGGTTGATAACCAGCAGCGTGTTTTTCTTCTCTGCAGCGCTCATTCGCTTCAGAATGTTCTCCGCGCCCAGTTTGCCTTCTTCCTCACCGCTGGTGGCGATAAATCGAATACCGTACTGCGTCGGCACGTTTTTGAGTTTTTCCGCCAGTTCCAGCATCACGCCAACACCTGCGGCGTTGTCATCGATACCTTGCAGGGTTAATCCGCCCAGATTGGCATCTGAATCGGCGTCGCTTTGTGCGGCGTAGGTGTCGAGGTGCGCCATAATAATAATCTGCTGCGGCGCTTTGCCTTCATGTGCAGCAATAACGGTGCTTCCCGTTACGTTATGCCAGTTTTTACGGTTATCTTTAGCGGTATAAACATAACGGCTATTAAACGTCCGAATATCGCTGCTATAGCCCATCTGTTGAAATTGCTGACGTATATAATCAGCAGATAACATTTCTGCCGGAGATCCCGTCACGCGGCCTGGGAAAAACGTTGCAATATATCGAGCCTGGGTATTTGCGATATCTCCGGGCTTCGAAGATGTTGCCTGTGCAGGAAGGATGAAGCACGCGCCGAGCGCCATGGCTGCAAGAAGGTGGCGCAATGCGGAAAACATAGTGAGTCCTTAAATACCAAGCAGAAATTTTCAACCGCTAGTATGAAACCGTGATCGAGGTAAAACAATTTCATTTGCTCCTAAATGCCCGAATTCCGGTAGCTTAAGCACTTTTTGATATTTGCTTTTCCGGATCGTTATTCCTTTGAGGAACTACTCATTCCAATTCGTAATTTCATTCGTCCCCTTGCCCTCCCTATAGTCAGGTTATCTGAGCATCGTTAGCAATATAACGGCATTACATAGGAACGGTTATGGATCAAAAACGACTTACCCACCTGCGGCAACTGGAAGCGGAAAGCATCCATATTATTCGTGAGGTGGCCGCCGAGTTTTCTAATCCGGTGATGATGTATTCCATCGGCAAAGATTCCAGCGTAATGCTGCATCTGGCGCGTAAAGCGTTTTATCCTGGCACGCTGCCGTTCCCATTACTGCACGTTGATACTGGCTGGAAATTCAGCGAAATGTACGAGTTTCGTGACCGCACGGCGAAAGCCTACGGCTGCGAACTGCTGGTGCATAAAAACCCGGAAGGGGTGGCGATGGGCATCAACCCGTTTGTCCACGGCAGCGCCAAGCATACTGACATTATGAAAACAGAAGGGCTGAAGCAGGCGCTGAATAAATACGGTTTCGATGCCGCGTTTGGTGGTGCTCGTCGTGACGAAGAGAAATCGCGTGCCAAAGAGCGTATTTACTCCTTCCGCGATCGTTTTCATCGCTGGGACCCTAAAAATCAGCGCCCGGAGTTGTGGCATAACTATAACGGGCAGATTAACAAAGGCGAAAGCATTCGCGTCTTCCCGCTATCTAACTGGACCGAACAGGATATCTGGCAGTACATCTGGCTGGAAAATATCGACATCGTACCGCTGTATCTGGCGGCAGAACGTCCGGTGCTGGAACGTGACGGCATGCTGATGATGATTGATGACGACAGAATCGATCTGCAGCCCGGGGAAGTGATTAAAAAACGCATGGTGCGTTTCCGTACGCTCGGCTGCTGGCCGCTGACAGGCGCGGTGGAGTCGAATGCGCAGACGCTACCGGAAATTATCGAAGAGATGCTGGTCTCAACCACCAGTGAACGTCAGGGCCGCGTGATTGACCGCGACCAGGCGGGCTCCATGGAGCTGAAGAAACGTCAGGGGTATTTCTAAGGAGCCGCCATGAACACGACACTTGCACAACAAATTGCTAATGAAGGCGGCGTTGAAGCCTGGATGGTTGCCCAGCAACACAAAAGTCTGCTGCGTTTTTTAACCTGCGGTAGCGTGGATGATGGGAAAAGTACCCTGATTGGCCGTCTGCTGCACGACACGCGTCAAATTTATGAAGATCAGCTTTCATCGCTGCACAACGACAGTAAACGTCACGGCACTCAGGGTGAAAAGCTCGATCTGGCGTTATTGGTTGACGGCTTGCAGGCCGAGCGCGAGCAGGGCATCACCATCGACGTGGCTTACCGTTATTTCTCCACCGAGAAGCGTAAATTTATCATTGCGGATACCCCCGGCCATGAGCAGTACACCCGTAACATGGCGACCGGTGCGTCGACCTGCGATCTGGCGATCCTATTGATCGATGCGCGTAAAGGCGTGCTGGATCAGACGCGTCGTCACAGCTTTATCTCCACGCTGCTTGGGATCAAACACCTGGTGGTGGCGATCAACAAAATGGATCTGGTGGACTTTAGCGAAGAGACATTTAATCGCATTCGCGAAGACTATCTTACTTTTGCTGAACAACTGCCGGGCAGCCTGGATATCCGGTTTGTGCCGCTCTCTGCGCTGGAAGGCGATAACGTGGCTTCGCAAAGCGCCAGTATGCCGTGGTACAGCGGTCCGACGCTGCTGGAAGTGCTGGAAACCGTTGAGATCCAGCGCATTGTTGATACTCAGCCGATGCGCTTCCCGGTGCAGTATGTGAACCGACCGAATCTGGATTTCCGCGGTTATGCCGGAACGCTGGCTTCAGGTAGCGTGAAGGTCGGGCAGCGCGTCAAAGTGCTGCCGTCCGGCGTTGAGTCCAGCGTAGCGCGGATCGTGACTTTTGATGGCGATTTACAGGAAGCGCATGCGGGTGAAGCGATCACCCTGGTGCTGAAAGATGAGATCGATATCAGCCGGGGCGACCTGTTACTTGATGCCGGCGAAACGCTGCCGACAGTACAAAGCGCTGCTGTTGATGTGGTGTGGATGGCGGAACAACCGTTGTCGCCAGGACAGAGCTACGACATAAAAGTCGCAGGCAAGAAGACCCGCGCACGCGTAGATAGCGTGCAATATCAGGTCGATATAAACAACCTGACCCAACGTGACGTTGAAGCGCTACCGCTGAACGGCATCGGTCTGGTTAATCTGACCTTTGATGAGCCGCTGGTGCTGGATACCTATCAGCAGAATCCGGTTACGAGCGGGCTGATTATCATTGATCGCCTGACCAACGTTACCGTTGGCGCGGGACTGGTGCGTGAGCCAATCGCCCAGGAACTCGCCAGCGCTTCTCAGTTCAGCGCGTTTGAGCTGGAGCTTAATGCACTGGTGCGTCGCCACTTCCCACACTGGGGTGCGCGCGATCTGCTGGGAGGCAAATAATGGCGCTGCATGACGAAAACGTCGTCTGGCATGCCCATCCTGTTACACCGCAACAGCGGGAACAACGCCACGGTCATCGTGGTGTTGTGCTGTGGTTTACCGGGCTGTCAGGTTCCGGTAAATCCACGGTAGCAGGGGCGCTGGAAGAGGCGCTGCATAAGGTAGGGGTGAGCACCTATCTGCTGGATGGCGATAACGTGCGTCACGGGCTGTGCAGCGATCTCGGTTTTAGCGATGCCGATCGCAAGGAGAATATTCGTCGGGTTGGCGAAGTGGCTAACCTGATGGTAGACGCCGGCCTGGTGGTGTTGACTGCGTTTATCTCCCCGCATCGCGCCGAGCGACAAATGGTTCGCGAGCGCGTGGGCGAAGGGCGTTTTATTGAGGTTTTTGTCGATACGCCACTGGCAACCTGTGAAGCACGCGATCCAAAAGGGCTGTATAAAAAAGCGCGAGCGGGGGAGTTGCGCAATTTCACTGGAATTGATTCGGTTTACGAAGCGCCTGAATCGCCAGAGATTCATCTTGATGGTGAACAATTGGTAACAAATTTGGTTCCCCAATTATTAGACCTGCTGAGGCAGGAAGATATTATCAGATCCTGAGACACCCGAGCTTGCACGCCCGGTCAGTCACGGTCACAGGATTAGATATGCGTAACAGCCATAACATTACTATTACAGAGTCAGATACCTTCGCTGCCGACGACGAAACCACCTGGTCACTTCCAGGAGCCGTGGTCGGTTTTGTCGCATGGTTGCTGGCGCTGGGATTCCCGTGTCTGATGTATGGCCCTAACACACTGTTTTTCTTCCTCTATACCTGGCCCTTTTTCCTCGCGTTGTTGCCCGTGGCGATAGTGGCGGGTATTGCCCTGCATTCGCTATTGAAGGGACGGTTGCTGCTGAGCATTACCTGTTCCCTGCTGGTGGTTGGTGCAATGTTTGGCGCACTTTTTTTATGGTTATTAGGTTAAGATCACGTCTATTTCACATGATCGTCGCTGTTGTTCACTCTCTGGCCATAATTCAAACCGTAACCAACAATGAGATTATGTTCTCCTTACATGGGGTATACGTAACAACGGGCAAATGTGGTACATTTGCCCGCGTTGTCGCGGCATTCCCGTTCGTTGATGTAAAGTCGTCAGCGGAGTTTATGGGATGTTGATGCCGTTTTTCAGGGGGCAGGATGGGTAAACTAACGTTGCTGTTGCTGGCTTTATTAGTCTGGCTACAGTATTCGCTGTGGTTCGGTAAGAACGGCATACATGACTATAGTCGCGTCAACGATGATGTTGCGGCGCAGCAAGCTACAAACGCGAAACTTAAAGCGCGTAACGATCAGCTCTTTGCCGAAATTGACGACCTCAATGGCGGGCAAGAGGCTATCGAAGAGCGCGCGCGCAACGAACTCAGCATGACTAAGCCAGGCGAAACCTTTTATCGTCTGGTGCCTGACGCGTCTAAACGCGCTCAGACTGCAGGGCAAAACAATCGATAAACCGTCCAGGGATTTAACATGGCAGCCACTTTAATGGACGTTTGCGCCGTGGTGCCGGCTGCCGGGTTTGGCCGCCGAATGCAAACAGAGTGTCCTAAGCAGTACCTCTCTATTGGCAATAAAACCATTCTTGAACACTCGGTTGATGCGCTGCTGGCTCATCCCCGGGTGACGCGAGTCGTCATCGCTATCAGCCCAGGCGACAGCCGCTTTGCCCAACTGCCACTCGCAGCGCACCCGCAAATTACCGTAGTGGATGGAGGCAACGAGCGTGCCGATTCTGTCCTTGCCGGTTTACAAGCCGCAGGTGAGGCCAGTTGGGTACTGGTACATGATGCCGCGCGTCCGTGTCTGCACCAGGACGATTTATCCCGTTTGCTGGCAATAAGTGAAACCAGCCGCATCGGCGGGATCCTTGCCGCGCCGGTGCGCGACACGATGAAACGCGCGGAGCCGGGCCGAACAGACATCGCCCATACGGTCGATCGCACCGATTTATGGCATGCGTTAACGCCGCAATTTTTCCCTCGCGAGCTGTTGCACGACTGCCTGACCCGTGCGCTAAACGAAGGCGCAACCATTACGGACGAAGCCTCGGCGCTGGAATATTGCGGTTTTCATCCGCAGCTGGTCGAAGGACGCGCTGACAACATCAAAGTCACGCGTCCGGAAGATCTGGCGCTGGCGGAATTTTATCTGACCCGAACTATCTAGATACATCATTCTTCAGACTACCTGGAGGATACTGTGTATATCAGGAGAAGGCATAATGCGAATTGGACACGGTTTCGACGTACACGCTTTTGGCGGAGTTGGCCCAATTATCATTGGTGGTGTGCGCATCCCGTATGAAAAAGGATTGCTGGCGCATTCTGATGGCGACGTGGCGTTACATGCGCTAACTGATGCTCTGCTGGGCGCGGCTGCGCTGGGGGATATCGGCAAACTCTTCCCGGACACCGACCCGGCCTTTAAAGGTGCAGATAGCCGTGAATTATTGCGTGAAGCCTGGCGGCGTATTCAGGCCAAAGGCTATACGCTTGGAAATGTGGATGTGACGATTATTGCGCAGGCACCGAAGATGCTGCCGCACATTCCGCAGATGCGCGTGTTTATTGCCGAAGATCTCGGCTGCCATATGGATGATGTTAACGTGAAAGCGACCACCACGGAAAAACTCGGTTTTACCGGGCGTGGGGAAGGGATTGCCTGTGAAGCGGTGGCGTTACTCATTAAGGCAACGAAATGACTGCGTTTGAAGATCTGACGTATCTCCATGGCAAACCACTGGGCCATGGCGTTCTGAAAGCGAATCCGGAAGACTTTGTCGTCGTCGAAGATTTAGGCTTCGAACCCGATGGCGAAGGCGAGCACATTTTGGTGCGTATCCTGAAAAACGGCTGTAATACCCGTTTTGTGGCTGACGCGCTGGCGAAGTTCCTGAAAATTCACGCCCGTGAAGTGAGCTTTGCCGGCCAGAAAGACAAGCATGCGGTCACGGAACAGTGGCTGTGCGCGCGCGTGCCGGGCAATGCGATGCCTGATTTAAGCAAATTTGAGCTTGAAGGCTGTAAAGTGCTGGAGTACGCGCGCCACAAGCGTAAGCTGCGTTTAGGGGCGCTGAAAGGCAACGAATTTACGCTGGTGCTGCGTGAAGTAAACCAGCGAAATGACGTTGAAGCGCGTTTGCAGGCGATTAGCGAGCGCGGCGTACCGAATTATTTTGGCGCTCAGCGTTTTGGTATTGGCGGCAGCAACCTGCAAGGGGCGCTGCGTTGGGCGCAAAGCGATGCGCCGGTACGCGATCGCAATAAACGCAGTTTTTGGTTGTCGGCGGCCCGTAGCGCGTTGTTTAATCAGATAGTCAGTGAACGCTTGAAAAAAACAGACTTTAATCAAGTTGTTGACGGCGATGCGCTACAATTGTCGGGACGCGGAAGTTGGTTTGTCGCCACGCAGGAAGAGCAGACCGAATTACAGCGTCGCGTCGATGATAAAGAATTGATGATTACAGCGGCATTACCGGGCAGCGGTGAGTGGGGAACTCAGCGCGACGCGCTGGCGTTTGAAGCAGCCGCTATTGCCGATGAAACCGCGCTGCAATCGCTGTTATTGCGTGAGAAAGTCGACGCGTCGCGTCGCGCTATGTTGCTGTATCCACAACAATTAAGCTGGAACTGGTGGGATGACGTAACCGTTGAGTTACGCTTCTGGCTACCGGCAGGTAGCTTCGCCACCAGTGTTGTAAGGGAACTTATTAACACAATGGGTGATTATGCGTATATTGCTGAGTAACGATGATGGGGTCCACGCACCCGGTATACAAACGCTGGCGAAAGCGCTGCGTGAGTTTGCTGACGTACAGGTGGTTGCCCCGGATCGTAACCGCAGTGGCGCGTCTAACTCGCTGACGCTGGAATCCTCACTTCGCACGTTCACCTATGATAACGGTGATATCGCCGTACAAATGGGTACACCTACCGATTGCGTCTATCTGGGCGTGAACGCATTAATGCGTCCGCGTCCGGACATTGTCGTGTCTGGAATTAACGCAGGTCCTAATCTGGGCGATGATGTTATCTATTCCGGTACAGTTGCGGCGGCGATGGAAGGTCGTCACCTGGGGTTCCCTGCGCTGGCGGTCTCGCTTGATGGGCATAAACACTACGATACTGCTGCCGCAGTAACCTGCCGAATCTTACGGGCGCTGAGTCGTGAACCGCTGCGCACCGGGCGCATTTTGAATATCAACGTGCCGGATTTACCGCTGGATCAGATTAAAGGTATCCGCGTCACCCGCTGCGGTAGTCGCCATCCTGCAGATCAGGTGATCCCACAGCAAGACCCGCGCGGTAATACGTTGTACTGGATCGGGCCGCCGGGCGAAAAGTGCGACGCCGGACCGGATACGGATTTTGCCGCCGTCGATGAAGGCTATGTTTCCATCACGCCGCTGCATGTCGATTTAACCGCATATGGCGCGCATGAAGTTGTTTCTGACTGGTTAGACAGCGTGGGAGCCGACACGCAATGGTAAGCAGACGCGTACACACTCTTCTTGAACAATTACGTGCGCAGGGCATCAGAGATGAGCTTGTTCTCGATGCACTTGCCGCCGTGCCGCGTGAAAAATTCATTGATGAGGCGTTTGAACATAAGGCCTGGGACAATATTGCCCTGCCGATTGGCCAGGGGCAGACGATTTCGCAGCCCTATATGGTTGCGCGGATGACCGAGCTGCTTGAGTTAACGCCGCAGTCCCGGGTGCTGGAAATTGGTACCGGCTCTGGCTACCAAACGGCGATTCTGGCGCACCTGGTGCACCATGTATGCTCCGTGGAGCGCATTAAAGGTTTGCAGTGGCAGGCGCGTCGCCGCCTTAAACAGCTTGATTTACATAATGTTTCTACCCGTCACGGTGATGGATGGCAGGGCTGGCAAGCGCGAGCCCCGTTTGACGCTATCATTGTTACGGCAGCGCCGCCTGAGATCCCAACCGCATTGATGACGCAGTTGGATGAAGGCGGCATTCTCGTCTTACCCGTGGGCGATGAGCACCAGTTTCTGAAACGGGTGCGTCGTCGGGGAGGCGAATTTATTATCGATACCGTGGAGGCCGTACGTTTCGTTCCCTTAGTAAAAGGGGAGCTTGCGTAGATACTGGCGCTGAATACCTGGAGTTTTCCTGGATATTCTGGAATTAGTAAGCGTATCGTGGTCACGTTTCCAGTGCCCAGTCCGATGCCTTGCACGGTGATTACGTCACTGGTTTTAACCAAATTTTCCTGGGGGATAAATGAGCGCGGGAAGCCACAAATTTACCGTTCGCCGCATTGCGGCATTGTCACTGGTTTCATTATGGCTGGCAGGTTGTTCAAATACCTCGAATCCACCAGCACCGGTCAGTTCGGTTGGCGGCAGTGCATCATCGAACACCAGTTCCGGCATGCTGATTACGCCTCCACCAAAAATGGGCTCGACGTCGACAGTACAGCAGACGCCACAGATCCAGCCGGTGCAGCAACCAACCACTCAGCCAACACAAATCCAGCCTGTCGCACAGCAGCCTGTGCAGATGGAAAACGGTCGTATTGTGTACAACCGTAAGTATGGGAACATTCCGAAAGGTAGCTATACGGGCGGCAGTACCTATACTGTTAAGAAAGGCGATACTCTTTTCTATATTGCCTGGATTACCGGGAACGATTTCCGTGATCTTGCACAACGCAATAACGTTCCGGCCCCGTATGGTCTGAATGTCGGTCAAACTCTGCAAGTGGGCAACGCGTCGGGTACACCGATTACTGGTGGTAATGCTATTACCCAGGCGGATGCAGCACAGCAAGGAGTTGTGACCAACCCTGCACAAAATTCCACCGTTGCTGTTGCTTCGAAACCAACAATTACGTATTCTGAGGATTCAGGTGAACAAAGTGCTAACAAAATGTTGCCGAACAACAAGCCTGCTGGGACCGTTGTCACAGCGCCTGTAACGGCTCCAGCAGTTAGCGCAACCGAATCAACTGCAAGCTCAACGTCAACCAGCTCGCCAATCTCTACCTGGCGCTGGCCGACTGACGGCAAAGTGATCGAAAACTTTGCGGCT
Organism: Citrobacter sp. Cpo090; assembly: GCF_030332665.1. Lineage (NCBI taxonomy): Bacteria > Pseudomonadati > Pseudomonadota > Gammaproteobacteria > Enterobacterales > Enterobacteriaceae > Citrobacter > Citrobacter sp. Cpo090. The sequence goes on from NZ_JAOWHK010000036.1 coordinate 138,684, forward strand.
ACCGAAGGTGGCAATAAAGGGATCGACATCGCAGGCAGCAAAGGACAGGCTATTGTCGCGACTGCAGATGGACGCGTCGTCTATGCCGGTAATGCGCTGCGTGGTTACGGTAATCTTATTATCATCAAACACAACGATGATTACCTGAGTGCCTACGCCCATAACGATACAATGCTGGTCCGGGAACAACAAGAAATCAAGGCGGGGCAGAAAATAGCTACCATGGGTAGTACCGGAACCAGTTCAACACGCTTGCATTTTGAAATTCGTTACAAGGGGAAATCCGTAAACCCGCTGCGTTATTTACCGCAGCGATAATTCGGCGGAACCAGGCTTTCACGTGCTAGTTCCGTTAGGGATCACGGGTAGGAGCCACCTTTATGAGTCAGAATACGCTGAAAGTTCATGATTTAAATGAAGATGCGGAATTTGATGAGAACGGAGTAGAGGCTTTTGATGAAAAAGCCTTGAGTGAAGAGGAACCCAGTGATAACGACCTGGCTGAAGAAGAGCTGTTATCGCAGGGGGCCACACAGCGTGTGTTGGACGCGACTCAGCTTTACCTTGGTGAGATTGGTTATTCACCACTGTTAACAGCCGAAGAAGAAGTTTATTTTGCGCGTCGCGCACTGCGTGGAGATGTAGCATCTCGCCGTCGCATGATTGAAAGTAACCTGCGTCTGGTGGTGAAGATTGCTCGTCGTTATGGCAATCGTGGTCTGGCATTGCTGGACCTGATTGAAGAGGGCAATCTGGGGCTGATCCGTGCCGTCGAGAAGTTTGACCCGGAACGCGGGTTCCGCTTCTCAACATACGCAACCTGGTGGATCCGCCAGACGATCGAACGGGCGATTATGAACCAAACCCGTACGATCCGACTGCCGATCCACATTGTAAAAGAGCTGAACGTCTATCTGCGTACCGCGCGTGAGTTGTCGCATAAACTGGACCACGAACCGAGCGCAGAAGAGATTGCTGAACAACTGGATAAACCGGTTGATGACGTCAGCCGTATGCTCCGACTCAACGAGCGTATTACCTCGGTAGACACCCCGCTGGGTGGCGATTCCGAAAAAGCGTTGCTGGATATTCTGGCCGATGAAAAGGAAAACGGTCCGGAAGACACCACGCAAGACGATGATATGAAACAGAGCATCGTCAAATGGCTGTTCGAACTGAACGCCAAACAGCGTGAAGTGCTGGCACGTCGTTTTGGTCTGCTGGGGTACGAAGCTGCGACACTGGAAGATGTTGGCCGTGAAATTGGTCTCACTCGTGAACGTGTTCGCCAGATTCAGGTTGAAGGTCTGCGTCGTCTGCGTGAAATCCTGCAGACTCAGGGACTGAATATCGAAGCGCTGTTCCGCGAGTAAGCACAAGTTCTATCAAGAAAGGCCAGTCTCATTGGGACTGGCCTTTTTCTTTAATGTTATCGCTTATCGGTCGGCACATATTGACCGATGTCGCTTTGCTTATCGGGCCTACAAGACGTCACTCGTAGCCGCCATTACCCCATCATCTTACGCACCAGTTGCGTAAACTGCTCGCGTTCTTCTTCGCTAAGTCTGCCCAGAAACTCATCATCCACGCTATCGCCTAACGGAGTTGCGCTGGCCAGTAATGCTTCTCCTTGCGCGGTCAAATAAACAAAGCGTCGACGCTTATCTGCCGGGTCATGTTCACGCCTGACCAGTTCCCGTTTTTCCATTCGGCTCAGCATTTCCGCAAGGGTTGCCTTGGTACAAACTGCGGCTTCGGTCAGGGCGACCTGCTCAATGCCGGGACGTTCAGCAATGGCGCGCATCACCGCATACTGTGGTTTGGTCAGGTCCGGTAATTCATGTTGCCAGCGGGACGTATGCTGCTGGAAGAGCTGACGTAAAAGGTGAAATGCTTTATTTCGTAACGGCATGAGCGCTCCGGAATTCCTGTCAGTCTCTATCATAGCGGGTTACGCATCTTTTTTTAACAATTGCGGCTTTAGCGATCTGTGCGAGATGGCCTTGCCCGGAATGTCATGTGGGAGTATTTTAATCAAAACGTTCGTACACGAACAAAAATTGAGAAGCTAAATGAGATTGATTGTCGGAATGACCGGGGCAACCGGCGCGCCGCTTGGTGTGTCGCTACTGCAGGCTCTGCGGGAAATGCCCGAGGTGGAAACCCATCTGGTGCTGTCAAAGTGGGCCAAAACCACTATTGAACTGGAAACGCCGTACAGCGTTCGCGATGTGTCTGCGTTGGCCGATTTTTGTCACAACCCGGCGGACCAGGCGGCGACCATCTCCTCCGGATCGTTTCGCACTGACGGCATGATCATTATCCCCTGCAGTATGAAAACCTTGGCCGGTATTCGTGCAGGCTACGCGGAAGGGCTGGTGGGGCGCGCTGCTGATGTGGTGCTGAAAGAAGGACGCAAGCTGGTTCTGGTTCCGCGTGAAATGCCACTGAGCACTATTCATCTGGAAAACATGCTCGCACTTTCCCGCATGGGCGTGGCGATGGTCCCGCCAATGCCTGCGTATTACAACCACCCGCAAACGGTCGATGACATCACTCAGCATATCGTTGCGCGTGTGCTCGATCAGTTTGATCTGGAGCATCCAAACGCCCGTCGCTGGCAGGGTTTACGGCAGGCACAGAATTTTGCACAGGAGAATGAATAATGGCATTTGATGATTTGCGCAGCTTTTTGCAGGCGCTGGACGACCAGGGACAATTGCTGAAAATCAGTGAAGAAGTCAACGCTGAGCCGGATCTGGCTGCGGCAGCCAACGCAACCGGGCGCATTGGCGACGGTGCGCCAGCGCTGTGGTTTGACAATATTCGTGGTTTTACCGACGCCCGTGTGGCGATGAACACTATTGGCTCGTGGCAGAATCACGCTATCTCTTTAGGGCTGCCGCCAAATACCCCGGTGAAAAAACAGATTGATGAGTTTATCCGCCGTTGGGATAAATTTCCGGTTACGCCGGAGCGTCGCGCCAACCCGGCATGGGCTGAAAACTGTGTTGATGGTGATGAGATCAACCTGTTTGATATTCTGCCGCTGTTTCGCCTGAACGATGGCGACGGCGGTTTCTATCTCGATAAAGCCTGCGTGGTGTCGCGCGACCCGCTGGATCCGGACAACTTCGGCAAGCAGAACGTCGGCATTTATCGTATGGAAGTGAAGGGCAAACGCAAGCTTGGCCTGCAGCCGGTGCCGATGCACGATATCGCGTTGCACCTGCATAAAGCCGAAGAGCGCGGTGAAGATCTGCCGATTGCCATCACGCTGGGTAACGATCCAATCATCACTCTGATGGGCGCCACGCCGCTGAAGTACGATCAGTCGGAATACGAAATGGCGGGAGCGCTGCGTGAAAGTCCGTACCCGATCGCTACCGCGCCGCTCACCGGCTTTGACGTGCCATGGGGTTCAGAAGTGATCCTCGAAGGGGTCATTGAAAGCCGTAAACGTGAAATCGAAGGTCCGTTTGGCGAGTTTACCGGGCACTATTCCGGTGGACGTAATATGACGGTCGTGCGTATCGATAAAGTCTCTTATCGCACCAAACCTATTTTTGAATCGCTGTATCTGGGGATGCCGTGGACGGAGATTGACTACCTGATGGGGCCGGCAACCTGCGTACCGCTGTATCAACAGTTGAAAGCCGAATTCCCGGAAGTGCAGGCAGTAAACGCCATGTACACCCATGGTTTACTGGCGATTATCTCCACCAAAAAACGCTACGGCGGCTTTGCCCGCGCGGTGGGGCTGCGCGCAATGACAACGCCACATGGCCTGGGTTACGTGAAAATGGTGATTATGGTTGATGAGGATGTTGACCCGTTCAACCTGCCGCAGGTGATGTGGGCGCTGTCTTCGAAGGTCAATCCGGCGGGCGATCTGGTGCAACTGCCGAATATGTCGGTGCTGGAGCTTGATCCGGGTTCCAGTCCGGCGGGGATTACCGACAAGCTAATTATTGATGCGACCACGCCGGTTGCGCCGGATAACCGTGGGCACTACAGCCAGCCGGTATGCGATTTACCAGAAACGAAAGCCTGGGCAGAAAAATTGACCGCCATGCTGGCCAACCGTAAATAAGGAGTAGCAGATGATTTGTCCACGTTGTGCCGATGAACATATTGAAGTGATGGCAAACTCGCCGGTAAAAGGTGTCTGGACGGTATATCAGTGCCAGCATTGTCTGTACACCTGGCGTGATACCGAGCCGCTACGCCGCACCAGCCGTGAGCACTACCCGCAAGCGTTTCGCATGACGCAGAAGGATATTGATGACGCACCGATGGTGCCGAGTATTCCACCGCTGTTGGCAGAAGATAAGCGCTAATCAACACGCCGGGTGCGGCTTCGCTTTACCCGGCCTACATATAGCGGTATTTTGTAGGCCCGATAAGCAAAGCGCCATCGGGCATTACAACGTTACACCAGACTCTTCAACCGATAGATCCACTCCAGCGCCTGGCGAGGCGTTAGCGAATCCGGGTCGAGATTTTCCAGTGCTTCAACGGCGGGCGACGTTTCTTCCGGAACCGAGAGCAGCGACATCTGTGTGCCGTCGACCTGAGTTGCGGCAACATTTGGTGCGATGCTTTCCAGTTCGCGCAGTTTTTGCCGCGCGCGTTTAATAACCTCTTTTGGTACACCAGCCAGGGCAGCTACCGCCAGACCATAGCTTTTGCTTGCCGCACCATCTTGTACGCTGTGCATGAAGGCGATGGTATCGCCGTGCTCTAACGCATCAAGATGCACATTTGCTACACCTTCCATTTTCTCCGGTAACTGAGTCAGTTCGAAGTAGTGGGTGGCAAACAACGTTAATGCTTTGATTTTATTGGCCAGGTTTTCCGCGCACGCCCACGCCAGCGACAGGCCGTCGTAGGTGGAGGTGCCGCGTCCAATCTCATCCATCAGCACCAGGCTGTTCTCGGTGGCGTTATGCAGAATGTTGGCGGTTTCGGTCATTTCTACCATGAAGGTAGAACGGCCGGATGCCAGATCATCCGCCGCGCCCACGCGGGTAAAGATGCGATCGATAGGCCCGATCTCCACTTTCTGCGCCGGAACGTAGCTGCCGATGTAGGCCAGCAGCGCAATCAACGCAGTCTGGCGCATATAGGTACTTTTACCCCCCATGTTCGGGCCGGTGATAATCAGCATCCGTCGCTGAGGCGAGAGGTTAAGCGGGTTGGCGATAAACGGTTCGGTCAGCACCTGTTCAACCACCGGATGACGTCCCTCGGTAATACGAATACCGGGTTTATCGGTGAAGGTCGGGCAGGTGTAATTCAGGGTATAAGCTCGTTCCGCAAGGTTGACCAGTACGTCCAGCTCTGCCAGCGCGCTGGCGCTTTGTTGCAAATCAGCCAGGTGCGGCAGCAGCATGTCGAACAGCTCGTCGTACAGCTGTTTTTCCAGCGCCAGCGCTTTGCCTTTTGACGTCAGAACTTTGTCTTCGTACTCTTTCAGCTCCGGAATAATGTAGCGTTCGGCGTTTTTCAACGTCTGGCGGCGCACGTAGTTAATCGGTGCCAGATGACTCTGCCCGCGACTGATCTGAATGTAGTAGCCGTGAACGGCGTTAAACCCAACCTTCAGCGTATCGAGGCCGGTGCGCTCGCGCTCACGGATTTCCAGTCTGTCCAGATAGTCGGTTGCGCCATCAGCCAGCGCTCGCCACTCGTCCAGTTCTTCGTTATAGCCCGGGGCGATGACACCACCGTCGCGAACCAGCACTGGCGGCGCTTCCACCACGGCGCGTTCCAGCAGTTCACGCAGCTCGGCAAACTCACCCATTTTCTCACGCAGCATCTGCACGGGGGCACTGTCTACGCTTTCCAGTTGCGCGCGCAGTTCCGGTAATTGCTGGAAGGCATGACGCATACGGGCCAGATCGCGCGGGCGCGCAGTACGCAGGGCCAGGCGCGCCAGGATACGTTCCAGATCGCCGACCTGACGCAGCACGGGTTGCAATTCACTGGTGGAATCCTGTAGCGCGCCGATGGTCTGTTGGCGCTCAGTGAGGACTTTGGTGTCGCGGACCGGCATATGCAGCCAACGCTTAAGCATACGGCTGCCCATCGGCGTCACGGTACAGTCGAGTACTGAAGCCAGCGTGTTTTCAACGCCGCCCGCCAGGTTCTGGGTGATTTCCAGATTGCGGCGCGTGGCGGCATCCATAATGATGCTGTCCTGCTGACGCTCCATGGTGATAGAACGAATATGCGGCAGCGAGGTGCGCTGGGTATCCTTTACGTATTGCAGCAGACAGCCGGCTGCGCATAATCCGCGCGGGGCATTTTCCACGCCAAAACCAATCAGATCCCGCGTGCCAAACTGCAGGTTTAGCTGCTGGCGAGCAGTATCGATTTCAAATTCCCATAGTGGACGACGACGTAATCCGCGACGTCCCTCAATCAGTGAGGTTTCAGCGAAATCTTCGGCATACAGCAGTTCAGCGGGATTGGTGCGCTGCAATTCTGCGGCCATAGTCTCGCGGTCAGCAGGTTCACTGACGCGAAAACGCCCGGAGCTGATATCCAGCGTGGCGTAGCCGTAACCTTTACTGTCTTGCCAGATAGCAGCCAGCAGGTTGTCCTGGCGTTCCTGCAACAGCGCTTCATCACTGATGGTGCCAGGCGTGACGATACGCACTACTTTGCGCTCAACCGGACCTTTGCTGGTTGCCGGATCGCCAATCTGCTCACAAATAGCAACGGACTCACCCTGGTTGACCAGCTTAGCGAGGTAGTTTTCTACCGCATGATGAGGAATGCCAGCCATCGGAATTGGCTCGCCCGCAGATGCGCCGCGCTTGGTCAGGGAGATATCAAGCAGCTGAGACGCGCGTTTCGCGTCGTCATAAAACAGTTCGTAAAAGTCGCCCATGCGGTAAAACAGCAATATTTCCGGATGCTGGGCTTTCAGCTTGAGATACTGCTGCATCATGGGTGTGTGGCTAGAGAAGTCCGTATCAAGTGACTCTTTCATATCGCTTTTGCTCTTTTTTTAATCTTTTTAGGGACCTGGGCAGTCTCACGTGAGACCCTGGAAACTCACATAAACCCACAAATTTGTATACCAGAAGTGTGCTATCTGCTATCTGGTATGCACACTTGAACTACTTGTCCGGATTGATGAAAATGACGCTCCATCAATCTATTATAATCAATAAGTTACCTACCAGCAGCAAACCTGAACTCGACACAGTTGGAAAAGTTCTCTATTTACTCAACCCTGGATGAAAAGCCTATCTTATCACCGACAACCACCGCGATTCACCCGTTGGATTTTGTGTCAAAATCAGGGCCGCTACACCGAGAGTAGCATTACATGAATATGAGCAGGATTGTTGGTTTCGATACTGCCAAATCTGTTTTTCGGGTCTGCGTCTGGTTGACGATATTTATTCGCTACTCGTGTCTATTATTCTCAATGTATATTCTATCGTTATATATATTGTGTATATGAGAATGTTACCCAAGAACATGCCGTGGTACCAGGCGTGATTTTGTTTACTCTCACCGCAAAAATAAGAATTATATTGCTCTTGTCATAGGGTATACATGCTCGTAATATATGTAATTATATATCGAACGTACCCTCTGTTGTTCCATTTTTATCTCTTATTTGTAACTGAAGATATCATCTTCAGTTAAATCCCTGCTTTTTATCAGATGAAAAGTGATAAACCTGTCATGTTTTTTTTTGCTCCATTTCTCCGTAAAAATTCGCTTGATCATAATCAACAATAAATAATATTTAACCCTTTATAGTTATTCATTAATAATAAATATGGATGCAATGTAGGGAAATAAAAAAGATGGAAATAAAAGAGTGGTTAAATACAACGCTGTCCCGACGGGATGCGGTAACTGGCACTGCGAAAATAGGGGCTGCCGTTGCGCTCAGTAACGCAATTACGTTGCCTTTCTCTGCTACCGCACAGGCCGAAACGATCGCTGCGCCAACGCAAGGCGGCAATGGTGAAACCGTTCGCCACAGTGCTTGCCTGGTTAACTGTGGCAGTCGTTGCCCGCTGAAAGTGATCGTTAAAGATGATCGTATTGTGCGTATTGAACCGGAAGACGCAAAAGACGATACGATATTTGGTGAGCACCAGATTCGTCCGTGTTTGCGTGGACGCTCCAGTCGCTGGCGGGTATATAGCCCAGACCGGATTAAATATCCGATGAAACGCGTAGGTAAACGCGGTGAAGGGAAATTCAAGCGTATTTCCTGGGATGAAGCGACAGTATTTATCGCTGCAGAATTAAAACGCGTGACGGAAAAATATGGCCGTGAGGCAATTTATTATAATTATCAATCTGGCGCTTATTATCATACTCAGGGCACGCCAGCCTGGAAACGTTTGCTAAATCTTACCGGCGGCTATTTAAATTATCATAACACCTATTCCACGGCGCAAATTGCCACTGCAACGCCATACACCCACGGCGTATATGTCGGGAGTCACTTTACGCAAATTGCTCATTCCGATCTGGTGGTGCTGTTTGGTCTGAATTTGTCGGAAACGCGCATGTCAGGTGGCGGACAGGTGGAAGAGTTACGCCGCGCGCTGGAAGCCTCAAAGGCGCGGGTGATCATTATCGATCCGCGTTATACCGACTCGGTGGTTACCGAGCATGCCGAATGGCTGCCGATTCGCCCGACGACCGATGCCGCGCTGGTGGCGGGTATCGCGCACACGTTGATTACCGAACAGTTGATTAATGAAGCTGAGGTGAATAAGTACTGTGTAGGTTATGACATTAGCACACTGCCCGAAGGCGCCGCGCCGAATGCCAGCTATAAAGACTACGTGATCGGTAAGGGCGATGACGGCATCGCTAAAACGCCGGAGTGGGCGGCTGAGATCTCTGGTATTCCGGCGGCGCGTATTCGGCAACTGGCGCGTGAAATAGCCTCGGCACGCGCCTGTTACATTTGTCAGGGTTGGGGACCGCAGCGTCATGCCAACGGTGAGCAAACCGTGCGCGCCATTCAGACGCTACCTGCGCTGACGGGCCACTTTGGCCTGCCGGGAACTAACAACGGTAACTGGCCTTATGGGACCCCATACGGCGTGCCGCTGCTACCGATTTTGACCAACCCGATCAAAACCTCTATTCCTTGCTATCTCTGGACGGATGCGATTCAACGTCCGGAAATCATGACGGCTACCACGATGGGCGTGAAGGGGGCGGATAAACTGAAAACCGGCATCAAGCTGTTCTTCAACCAGGCCGGTAATGCGCTATTGAACCAACACGGTGAAACCAACCGTACGCGCAAAATTCTCGCGGATGAAAACTTGTGTGAAACCATTGTCGTCATTGAAAACCACATGACGCCGAGCGCCAAGTACGCCGATCTCTTACTGCCTGAAACCAGCTATCTCGAAGCGGAAGATCTGGTGGACAGTTCCTATGCTGCGGGCTCTCACAACTACATGATCGCCATACAGAAAACGGTCACGCCGATGTGGGAAGTGCGTAGCACCTACGATATCTGTGCCGATATTGCTGGGCATCTGGGGTTGCGTGAGCAGTACACCGAAGGGCGGACACAGGCGCAGTGGGCAGAAATGCACTATCAGCAGATCCGCGAAAAACGTCCGTACCTGCCGGAATGGAAAGTGGCAAAAGAGATGGGGGTCATCGACCAACGTATCGCGACAGACAAACAGAGCCTGGCGTTTGCTGACTTCCGTGCTGATGCTGTGGCGAACCCGCTGACCACGCCGTCTGGCAAGATTGAGATTTATTCGCAGGCGCTTGCCGATCTCGCAAAAGCGTGGACGCTACCGGAGGGCGATCGTATCCCGGCGGTACCGGAGTTCTGCGCAGTGACAGAGTCGCATCTGAACAAAGCGCTGACCGCGAAGTATCCGCTGCAGTTGAGCGGTTTTCACACCAAAGGTCATACCCACTCAACCTATACCAACGTACTGATGCTGCATGAAGCGGTACCTGATGAAGTGTGGATCAACCCGATAGATGCCAGTGCGCGACAGCTGAACTCCGGGGATCTGGTGCATGTGTTCAACGATCGCGGCGTGGTGGCGATTCCCTGCAAGGTGACTCAGCGCATTCTCCCTGGTGTGGTGGCGATGCCACAGGGGGCGTGGACCCGACTGGACAGCAACGGTGTGGACGTTGGCGGGTGCATCAACACCCTGACCAGCCATCTGCCGTCGCCGCTGGCGAAAGGAAACCCACAGCATACCAACCTGGTTGAAATCAAACGCGCTTAAGGAGTGATCTGCAATGAAACAGTATGGCTTTTATGTTGACTCCTCGCGCTGCTCAGGCTGTAAAACCTGCCAGGTCAGCTGTAAGGATAATAAAGATCTGGACGTCGGTCCGAAATTCCGCCGGGTCTATGAATACGGCGGTGGAAGCTGGGTGAAGGAAGGGGAGAGCTGGCACAACGACACCTTTACCTACTACCTCTCTATCGCTTGTAACCACTGTGATGAGCCGGTCTGTGTATCAGGCTGCCCGACCGGCGCGATGCATAAGCGTGAAGAAGACGGTCTGGTGCTGGTCGATGACAGCGTCTGCGTCGGTTGCCGTTATTGTGAAATGCGCTGCCCGTATGGCGCACCGCAGTTTGATGCTAACGCCAAAGTTATGCGCAAATGTGACGGCTGTCTCGACCGACTGGAGCAAAATTTGCGTCCAATCTGTGTGGATTCTTGTCCGCAGCGAGCACTGGATTTTGGCCCAATCGATGAACTGCGCGCGAAGTACGGCACCGAGAACGAAATTGCACCGCTGCCCGCCGCGTCGTTTACCCATCCTAACCTCATCATTAAGCCACATCCGAAGGCCAGACCTACGGGTGACAAGGAAGGGGCCATTATGAACATGGGAGAGGTGCGCCATGCATGAGTTACCACTGGTCTTTTTTACCGTCTTTACCCAAAGCGCAGTTGGCGCATTTATTCTGTTGCTGATTGGCGGCACTCTGGGGCAAATCGAGGCGCGACGGATGGCCATCGGCCTGTTCTCCGTCATGTGCCTGTTTGGGGTTGGGGTACTGCTGGGGATTATCCACGTTGGGCAACCGCTGCGAGCGCTGAATATGCTGCTGCGTGTGGGTCATTCGCCGATGAGTAACGAAATTGTGCTGTCGGCAGTGTTTGCTACGCTCGGTGGGCTGGGCTCTCTCGGTCTGCTGCTTAACCGTGGCGCAACCGCGCTGTGTAAAGTGCTGGTCTGGCTGGCAGCGGCGGTGGGCGTGGCCTTTATTCTGGCGATCCCGCAAATCTACCAGTTGCCGACGGTGGTCACCTGGCGTACCTCTTATACAACGGTGATGATGGTACTCACGCCGCTGATTGGCGGTGGCATTTTGGCCGGGCTGTTCGGGCTGCGTCTGGGCCTGCTGGTCAGCGTGCTGGCGATCCTCGCCAGCTTCTGCTTGCGTCCGGGGTATATGTCGACGCTGATGAGTGCGGACGGTGCGTTAACGGCGGCGCAAACCAGTTGGTTTACCGCGCAGGCTGCGCTGCTGGCTGTGGGCATTGTTGGGGTGGTGGCCTGGTCGCGACGGAAGTCCAGCGTCACCGTTCTGGCAATGACCGCCGTGGTTGTCATCGTGGCTGAGCTGGTGGGCAGGATTGCGTTCTACAATCTGTGGACGTTACCGATGTAATCCTCATGGGCTGGACCGCGTGTCCGGCCCTGAAGTCTGGGCGAATACTTACCGCCTTCAGGCACTTTTTCAGGAGTTTCCATTATGCCAACCAGTGCCGTATTACCGAGGATCCTTGGTGCATTATTTTACTACTCACCCGGACGCCCGGAGGTGAAAGCGCTGTTCGACAGCCTACCCACGCTGCCTGAACTGTACCCGTGGCGCGATCCGGCGCAGATGGTCAGGCTGTGTGCTGACTGGCCCTTACCAGATGCAGATGACCTGGCGTGGCAGTTTTCCGTGCTATTTGAAGGGCAGGGGGAAATGCCCGCACCGCCGTGGGGTTCCGTCTGGCTGGAACGCGATAATTTGCTGATGGGGGATACCACCTCGGAATACCGCGCGTTTTTACAGTCGCAGGGAATGGCGTTTGACTCGCACCAGAGCGAACCCGAAGACCAGTTTGGCCTGATGCTGTTAGCCAGTAGCGCGTTGCTGGAGGCAGGTAAAGACGCGGCGGTGAATCAGTTATTCGAGGCGCATCTGCTACCGTGGGGATATCGCTACCTGGAACGAGTGCAGGACAGCGCAGTGAGCCCGTTCTATACGCGTCTTGCCGCTGTAACCGCGTTTTATCTGCAGGATATGGAGCAGCAGCGTGCATTGCAACCTGCGGTGAAACGGCTGTACTTCGGATGAACAAGTCAGAGAAATATTATCAGGCGCTGATGACGCATCGACATGTTAGTCGACGCGGGCTATTTCGTGCGTTTGTCAGTGCGGCAAAACACACTACACCGACGTTGCCGGTATCTCAATTGGCACACCCGCTTCCGCCGGGTGCTGTGCCTGTCGCACAGTTCATCGCACAATGTACTCGCTGTAACCAGTGTATTGATGCCTGCCAAATGGGGATTCTGATCCATCATGAAGACGGTTATCCGCAACTGGCTATTGAGTATGCCAGTTGCGATGGCTGTGGCTTGTGCATCACCGCATGCCAGAGCGATGCGCTGCGTATACAGACGCGTTTTAATACCGGATTGCGCCCGACGTTCAGCACTGCCTGCATTAATCCATTACGTCCGTGCAACCAGTGTATCGGGGCATGTCCCGAACAGGCCTGTACCATCGGCGCGGCGGGGATCCCTGTGCTGGACAGCGATCGCTGCACTGGCTGTGGTGAATGCCGGGTGCAGTGTAACGCTGATGCCATCAGACTGAGATAACCCTCCAGCCTGGAATTGCGTGGTGCCTTCCCGTGTACTGAATTGCCGCAGGTTTAACTGATATTTATAGGGCAGATTTGCCTTCAGGCTTGGAGATATTCCATCAACGGCTGAGATTCATCCGTAGGTTTTGCCGCCAGAACGCTTATTGATTATTCATTTTCCGGCAAAGCATAATTCTGGCAGTACAGATAGGGGATCCCCTCTTTGGTAATCAGGTATGTCGCGCTGTTCAGCGCAAAAAAATCGACGTTGGATACGCTGGTGTTGGTCAGGAAAAAGTCGGGGAGGAGTTCCTGAATAAGGCTGGCGGGAGCCGTTTCGCGATTGGAAATTTGGATTTTCTGTGAAATCCAAACCGGGCTTGAGCCGTAGCTGGATTGTGTAAAAAGTACCATGCGTTGCACGGTCTGCTCATTATTTTCAGCATCTTTGATAATGCCATCAATATTCACAATACCTTTACTGCCCCCGGTTTTGATATCAATAATCCCTCGGAACGAGCTTGTATTGCGTACAATTTCGATGGCTGAGCGGCAGGTAAGATCTTGTAATCCGCCATTGTTCTTACTGTACCGATAGACGAAAGTAAGAATTAGCGCAGCAAAACAAAACAGCAGGATAATACCTGTCTGGATGCGGGAAGTTCGGGGATATAAATTCATTAGCTATCATACCGTGGGTAATATACCGGCTGACAGGCGTTTCCCTGTCTGGCTTTTATCGGTGAGCGACACACCAGCGCGGACAGTTTCTTAGACTCAGGATAAGTTGTGATATAAATAAATTTATGGCTCTGACACAATCCTGGGTTTTTGTCGATAAACGCGGTATGCCGGGAGAAGTTACTGGCATCGTTATTGAAATAATACTGACAGTCTGTTGGTGTTTTGGTCGCGGCGATATAGCCGGAGAAATAATCATCGCTGGCTTGCCACGGATATAATATAAGCACACAAATTATCAGGGTAAGTGCCAACATTATCGTTTCTGCTGTCGTTATCAAAGGTTGACGCGGTCTGTCAGCCAAAAATTCCTCAATAGTGGCATCTGATGCTAAGGATTCTTCAGCAGAAGCAGCGTTCTCCTCCGGTGTTTCAATGACCTGAATATCAAACTCTTCCTGAATGATCAGCCCTTTGCGGGGGATCGTTGTAATCAGCGGTTGTTCAAGCTCCAGTTGCAGCAAGCTTTTACGCAACGAGAGAATGCTTTGATAAAAGGCGTTGAAACTCACCTGGCGGTGATTTTTACCCCAACCGAATTCCAGCAATTCGTTTTGCGAAACCACTTGCCCGCGATGTTGAATAAGTAATAAAAGACATAACGACGCTGAGTGTTTGAGTTTTATCCGCTGATTGGGGTGATCTACCCGTGCCAGACATTGTGTGGCTGGCGTAAATATTATTCTATTTTCAATCAGATAACTGACATTGCCAGTCTCAGACATATTGTCTCTACTCTTGATGATGCGTCTGGTGGTTGGTTAGTCATGATACCACTGAGCCTATAAAGACCACCAGCATGGACCTGATCCCACAGCGAGAACCGCGAAGTGTTGCAATTTAGTATCATGATATAACAAGAATGATAACTTTTTAATGAAAATAAAACTCATTGAAATCAATTGATTGTATCTTTTTGGCTACTCTGCAAAGAACAGAAAGATGAAAAAATGTCGACAAAGATGATTGCCATTAATTCTTTATGGACAGCGCCATATACTGCCTGGCACCACCACGCGAAAACAGAATGAACCTTAACGCGTCAATGGCACCAGGGAATGCCGGTGGTAGATGTAGATGGGAATAAATGTCAGCTTGTTTGCGAGCTGACATTTATTTTTAGTGCTGAGTAAATTTAACCATCTTTTTGACTAAGCCATAATTTGCGGTAGAGAGTCCCATGTTCCAGAAAGAAATTGAAAATGCTGTAGTGCTCGTTGGCGATGAAATGAAGAAGTCGGATAATGCCTGGCTGTCGTTACGTAAAAAACGTCAGCGTATTGATTTGAAGACCGATGGACATATCTTATTTCTGGAGAAAGGGACTGTCTCTGTTTATCGTGTGGAAAATGATTTAGTCACGGTGAGTATTTCTGCACCTGCTATTCTCGGCCTGCCACAAATGCGTACGGAAGTGGCTGGCCACTATTTACGTTGTGATACCGATTGTGAAATGTGGGCGATGAGCGTACAAAATGCCGATCTCCTGTTTACCGCTAAAAACTTATGGAAGCAGGCGTTTGATATCTTAACGCATCATCTTCAACGTTATTTCCAGCGCGAGGCGTTGCAGTCGCACCGCACTATTCGTGAGCAGATTATTGAACACGTGAAATATATCTGGGCGATGGAGCCTGGGGTACGTGAGAAAACGTCCGTGTATACTTTTATTTTGACCCGTAACCATATCTCACGTAGCGCCATCCATAAGGTGTTACAGGAGCTGGTTAATGACGGGAAAATCATCCTGAATCGTGGAAAGCTCTCTTTTTGCACGCCGTTATAAACACATGCGCTCCCCGGCAAAAATGTAAGGGAGCGCAACCGATCAACGTTCTCTGAGTGCTTCCGCGCGTGCGCGAATAATCGGTTTTAACAGGTAGCTCAGAATCGTTTTCTTACCGGTGAGAATATCGACGCTCGCCACCATGCCGGGAATGATCAGCATCGGATGCTCTTTTGTTCCCAGGTAATTTTTATCCGTCTGCAAACGCACAATATAAAAGCTGCGGCCCTGCTTATCGGTAACGGTGTCCGGGCTTATCTGCACTACTTCGCCTTGCAGACCGCCATAGATGGTGTAATCGTAAGCGGTAAATTTCACCATCGCATGTTGACCCGGATGGAGGAAGGCGATATCGCGCGGCTGTATTTTGGCTTCGATTAACAGTTTGTCATCCAGCGGCACTATTTCCACCAGATCGCTGCCCGGTTGAATGACGCCGCCGATAGTATTCACCATTACCTGTTGGACGATACCCCGCACCGGTGAGGTGACCATGGTACGATTCACCCGATCCTCCAGTGCTTTAACGCTGGCCTGCGTCTTGCTCAGATTCGTACGCGCCTCATTGAGTTGGGCCAGTGCATCGCTCTGGAAACGGCCACGGCTTTCACCGATTTTATTCTCAATCTCTTTAATCTCTGACGTGGCCTTGGGCAGCGACAAACTAATAGAATTGAGCTGCCCGGCGGTTTCCACTTCGGTACGACGCAGGCGCAGCAGCTCGACTTTTGAAATGGCGCCTGAAGCGAGCAGCGGCTCGGACATTTTGATTTCCTGGCGGATTAACCCGAGGCTGTGCTTAAACTGATCTTCCTTTGACTCAAAGTCACGCAGCTCCTGTTTTTTCTGCACCAGCTGTTCTTCGAGCCCGGAAATTTCGTTGTGAAATTGTTCCCGACGGCTGTTATACAGATCGGTTTCTCCTCGGGCGACATCCGGTGCCTGGCTGGCTATCTCGGGTGAAATCACAAAGTCCCGGTTTTCAACTTCAGCCGTCAGGCGTTCTACTTTGGCGCGCAGACCGAGCTTGTCGGCTTCAGTTTCGCCAACGTTGGAGGCGAAACGCGTGTCATCGAGGTGCAGTAGCGGGGCCCCGGCGTTAACGATTTGCCCTTCGTGCACATACAGCTCGGTGACAATTCCCCCTTCCAGGTTCTGGATCTTTTGCAGTTTTGATGAAGGGATCGCTTTGCCTTCACCGCGTGTCACTTCATCTATTTTTGCAAAGCCAGCCCAGATGAAGGACAGCACTACCAGCGCGAGGATCACCCACAGCGTCAGTCGTATCACTCTTGGGGCGTCATCAATTATGGCCTGGCTAACCTCATTAATACTGTCGGTTTGATTTTCATCACGACCGCGAAAATAGTGCTGCATATAGCTGCGGGCACGAGTCAGGAGATCAGCGAGACGCATTAATTTGCCCCTTTTTCAACGCATCCATCACTACCCCTTTCGGACCGTCTGCGATGATGCGACCTTTATCAACAATAATCAGACGGTCAACCAGCGACAGCATGGAAGCGCGGTGTGTGACCAGTAATAACGTTTTTCCCGCTATACAGGGGGCCAGCGCGTGTTTGATCTTCTCTTCGCTGGTGTTGTCCATCGAACTGGTGGGTTCGTCCAGTAGCAGGAGTGGAGGATCAAGCAACAGCGCGCGTGCAAGGGCCACCGCCTGCCGTTGCCCGCCGGAAAGCTGGGAGCCGCGTTCGCCGACCTGCAGGTTATAGCCGTCGGGATGCAGGCGCGCGAATTCGTTGACGCCCGCCAGCTCTGCCGCTCGCAGCATAGTTTCGTCATCGACATAGCGCGCTCCGCACAGCAGGTTATCGCGCAGCGTGCCATTGAAAAGCTGGATATCCTGCGGCACGTAGCCGATGCTGTGGCGCAGATCGTTCACATCCAGCTGACGAGAGTCGATACCGTCAATCAGCAGGTTCCCGGCGCTCGGCTGGTATAAATTGACGATAAGTTTACTCAGTGAACTTTTACCGGAACCGCTGCGCCCGATAATGCCGATGCGTTCACCGGGCTGAATGGTCAGGTTAATTTTGTGCAGCGACAGGTTTTGTTGCTCCGGATAGCTGAAATCCACATCGCGAAATTCAATGCTGCCCTGTAACTGTTCACGCTTGAGCGGGTTTTCATCCGCACGGCGCTCCTGCGTCAGCGACATCATTTTCTCAGTATTTTTGATGGTCAGCTTCGCCTGCTGATAGCGGGCGATAAGGCCGGTGAGTTGGCCCAGCGGCATCAAGGCGCGACCGTTAAGCATGTAGCAGGCGATCAAACCACCCATACTCAGTTTGCCGTCGATAATCATGTACACCCCGACGATGATCATCACCACACCTGAAATTTGCTGGAACCAGCCGGTGAGGTTGCTGGCCAGACTGGATAAGGTTTTCACCCGCAGTTCGAGACGGCTCAGGCTACCCAGCGTTTGTTCCCACTGGAACTGGCGTTCGCTCTGGGCATTATTCACTTTGATGGCATCCAGACTGCTCAGGGTTTCAATCAGTAGCGCCTGGCGTTCGCTGGCGAGGCTCATGGTTTTTGCCACAGCAGCGTTGACCGGTTTTTGTAGTGCCCAACTGCACAACAGGGCAATCGGTAATGTCAGTACCGGGATCCATGCCAGCGCGCCGCCGATAATGCCAATAACAACCAGCAGTAACAGGGTGAAGGGCAGATCGATAATCGTCGTCAAAGTAAGGGATGAGAGAAAATCACGCAGTGACTGAAACTCGTGAATGTTTTGTGCAAAGCTGCCCACGCGCGCCGGGCGCTCTTTCATCTCCATACCGATAATGCGCTCAAACAGGGTCGAAGAGATGATGAGATCGCTTTTCTTACCTGCAATATCAAGGCAGATACCGCGCAGCATTTTTAAAATCAGATCAAAGACAAAAGCCAGGCAGATACCGACTGCCAAGACCCATAGCGTGACAGTTGCCTGGTTCGGCACGACGCGGTCATAGACGTTCATGGTAAAGAGCGGTGTGCCGAGCGCAATCAGGTTGATCAGCAGGCTGGCCAACACAGCATCCATATACAGAAAACGCGACAGCTTCAGCGTGTCTTTAAACCAGGATTTGGTACGTGGCAGAAAGGCTTCTGCCTGCAAATCGAATTCGTGGCGCGGATGCGCAAAAATGACTTTGCCCGCATAGTTTTGCTCAAGCGTGGCGGCATCAACGCAAATTTCTCCACCTTCGCTTTCGCTGGGCATAAAGCGGGCGCTGCCGTCATCGTTCCAGGCCAGCAACACCCCGGTTCCCCCAGAGTTCAATAACAAGACCGCTGGCAGAGACATCGCTGGAATTTTATCGAGCGTGCGCGTGACGACTCGCGCCTTTAAACCGGCCCTTGCCGCCGCGCGTGGAAATATATTCAGCGTGAGCCGATCGTTTTCTAATGGCAGGCCACTGCTTAGTGTTGAACGACTCGCCGGTTTTCCGTGCAGAGAACACAGAATCAGTAAGCTATCTAATAACGGGTCGTCATTATGGCTACGTGGGTCGTGATGTTGAGAATTAGGGCTAGTGTAATTCTCAGGGACGTCATTTAATAATTCGGCTTGTGCACTCATTTTCGCAACCATTCTGACCGTGCACTATTAAATAATAGCAAGCTAATAATAAGCGTGCAGGTCAGAGATTTATTGGGGGATTAATAATTATTAATGAAGTTCCGGTAAGTTATTTTCTTCTGCTGAATCTACCGGTTGCCCCGAAGGCGGCGGGGTGATTTTTAGAATGTTCATTAATTCCCCGGTGCGTTCGCTAATACGGTAGCCACTGGTCATGGCCAGATAACGTAATTCAACAAGACGGCGTTTAGAGGAGAACACTTCATTTTCACTATCGAGTAAATCCAGCAGCGTACGCTCGCCAAGACTAAATTGATCCTGATAAGCCGTGCGCACTTTGACGCTGCGGTCGGCGTATTCTTCTGCCGAAGGAAGCTGAGCGCGTGCGTTTTGTAGTGCGGTCCAGGCCAGGCGCAGCTCCTGATTCAGCTGGCGCAGCGTGTTATTACGTACATCCTGAGCCTGCTTGTGCAGATAAGCACGGGAGTTCATGTTGGCTTTGTCGCTGCCACCCTGGTACAGGTTGTAATGCAGTTTGACCATCGCTTCCCACTCTTCGGTGTGTGCGCGGGTGGTATCGGTGTTGTTGCTAATCCCACGGGAAAGCTCAACGTCCACACGTGGATAGAAGGTTGATTTCGACGCTTCGTACTGCTGGTGCGCAGCTTCGATATCCGCATTGGCAGATTTCAGTAATGGATTATTTTTTTCCATCCGACTTTTGGCATCTTCCAGCGAGGTTGGCAGCTGAGAGTCAATGCTCTCTGGCTGGCTTAAGCCCTGCGGGTCCATGCCCGTCACGCTGACAAAGGTGGTTTTCGCGTCTTCAAGGTTAGTCTGCTCGGTCAGCAGGTTGTTACGCGCTTGTGCCAGACGCGCTTCGGCCTGCATAAAATCCCCGGATCGCCCAACGCCCTGATCGGTACGTAGTTTTATCTGGTCGTAAATGCGCTCGTGGTTCGCCAGATCGTCTTCGGCAAGGCGAACAAACTCTTCGCGTTGTAGCACGTCGAAATAGGCCTGAATCACCGCATAAGCGGTGCTTTCGCTGGTGTTCATCACACCGTAGGCGCGTGAGTCAACGGTCGCTTTTTGCCGCGCCACTTCGCTGTTGGTGGCAAAGCCGTTAAACACATTTTGCTCGAGGCTGATAGTCGCCTCGTTAGGTGACTGAGTCAGACCGTTATTGCGGCCTGCCGCGCGGGTAGTTGCATCATCAACATTTTTGCGTCCGGCCTCGGCATTTAAATTCAGGGATGGCAAATAACCACCTTGAGCCGCCCGCAGTTCTTGCTCCGAGGAATAACGGCTATTTATTGCAGCATTAACTTCAGGATGATTCGCTAATGCATCTTTAACGGTATTTTGTAAGTCTTCTGCGTTAACTGCATTTATTGAAAAAAATGAAAGCAGAAAAACTAAAAACTTCTTCATGACATGAATGCCTTATATCTCACGGTTATGACATCCAGTTGTCGTCGCTATCATCCATTTTTACAAACACGTTATATTAATTAACAAATGTGAATTATCTTAATTGATGGCTGTAATCAGCTATTCAGCGACATGTTTTGTCACATCGTGTTTTATTTTTGGTTATTTTTTATTATATTCATTTGCCAGTCAAGTCTCATGTAATTGCATTCTATAAAATGTGTTTTTTTCTACATTGAGATATTAATGTTTACATTAATTGAATGTGATATTTGTTCGTTAATATATTAACGAGTTTATAAAAATAATGATGGTAATTAAGTGAGGTTACGGTGAGCAAATTACTCGGTGTGATCAAAGCAATCATTGGACAGGTTTACGTTGTTGATGCCAATGGCGTGCAACGACAGGTTCATGAAGGCGACAGGGTATATAACGGTGAGGAAATTGTAACCGGAGCCAGCGGCGCGGTAAGTATCTCTTTACCAGACGGAAAAACGCTTGATATAGGCCGTAATAGCCATTGGGGTGAGCACGGGCTACAGGCCAGCCATAATCCGGACAGTAGCGCTCAGGATATTGCCTCCGCGCAAAAGGCCATTGCCGATGGCGCTGACCCGACGCAGGTGCTGGAAGCCACCGCGGCGGGTAATGAAGCGCCAGTAACCCTGGAAGGTGGCGGCGGCGGTCATACACTGGTTCAGCTTGAATTGACCGGACAGGTGGTTGATCCGACAGCAGGTTTTAACACCAAAGGTCTGGGAAGCCCGAACTGGGATATCAACTTGCCAGTTGGGGGGATTGATGCCGGTTCAGCGAGTGTTTTCCCGCCTGAGGTGCAAATTACCGAGTTTGCCGGCAACGACGGTTTCATTAACAAAAATGAATTTCACCAGACCCATTTAAGCGGCACCAGTAATCAAAATCACATCATACTCACCTTCACCGATAGCCAAAAAAACACATTTACCGTTACTGTTCCGGTGAGCAACGGGCACTGGAATATTGATACCGATCTGGGGGGACTGGTTCCGGGAAATGTAACAGTGGTGGCAATTGCGACCGATGTGACGGGACGAACGGCTGAAAGTTTTGACCATGCGCTGATTGATATTACCGGACCAAACATCGACATTACCGTTGATAACGTCACGCCGGATAACCTCATTAACTACGAAGAGTCACGTCAACCGCAAACCCTGATCCACGGGGCGGTTGGCGGCGATGCTAAACCAGGCGATGTCGTCACTTTATTGGTTGATGGTAACGAATATACCGGCGTTGTTACCGACCCGGGTAATGGGACTCTGACTTATACCATCCCGGTACAGACTCAGGGGCTACTGAATGACCCGAACATTCACGCCACATTAACTTCTACTGACGATGCAGGAAACACCACCATTGTTTCCACGGATCATCATGTCGATAACGACCTGTATGCGCAAAATGCCGTGACCATTGAAACGGTGGCGAATGATGATGTCGTCAACGCTAATGAGTCTCGTATGCCGACCATTATTTCTGGCATTGCCAGCGGTGATGCGAAAGCGGGTGATCCGGTTACGTTGACCATTCAGGGCAAAGCGTTTCACGGCACGGTTTTCGACGATCATGGTCAGCTCCGCTATGAAATCGTTGTGCCTACCGCAACCCTCAAAGAGGGGGCTAACGATGTGCAGGTGACGCTGGTCAGCCATGACGCGCCAGGCAATGAAGCTACTGCAATTATGCACCGCACCGTGGTACTGGATACCCAGGCGCATAACGTGCTGACTATCGACAATGTGACCGACGATAACACCCTGAACCGTGTAGAGCTTTATATGCGCAATCAGGTGATTTCCGGTACCGTCAGCGGCGAAGACGCTAAAGTAGGTGACCCGCTACTGGTGGAGATTAACGGTCATCAGTACAACGGTCAGGTTATCGATCTCGGCAATAACACGCTGGGCTACCGTATTGCGGTTAACGCTTCCGACTTTGCAAATAACAGCACCCCGGTAGATGGGAATGTGGAAGTGAAGGTCAGCGTCACCTCCCATGATGCAGCGGGTAACCTGGCGATTGCCACTGATACCCACAGTGTACACATTGATAATCTCGCGACTAATCAGGTCAACATTGGCGCGGTAGCAACGGATGATGTGGTCAACGCCATTGAAAACCGTATGACGACGCTAATAAATGGTGTGGCGGGTGGCGATGCTAAACCAGGCGATGCGGTCAGAGTCAGCGTACAGGGGCAGATTTTTACCGGTACGGTGGTCGATGATAACGGCCAGATGCGTTACGAAGTGGCATTACCGACAGGAACTTTGGCGGAAGGCAAAAACGATGTAGTGGTAACGCTGGTCAGCCATGATGCGGCGGGTAACGAAGTGACCGCGCTGGCGCACCGTACCATCACGCTGGACACTCAGGCGCACAACTCTCTGACAATTAATGATGTAGACAGCGATAACACCCTGAATCGTAGTGAGCTGTACACACGTAACCAGGTTATCTCCGGCTCCATTGGCAGCAATGAAGATGCTAAACCCGGCGATCCGGTTCAACTCGAGATTAACGGTCACCAGTACCGCGGGGAGATTATCGATTTAGGCAACAATGCGCTGGGCTACCGCATCACGGTAGATACTTCTGACTTTGCCAACAACAGCGTACCGATTGACGGTAATGTGGAAGTGAAGGTCACTGTCACCTCTCACGATGCGGCGGGTAACCTGGCGATCGCCACCGGCACTCACAGCGTGCACATTGATAACTTCGCTATCAACCAGGTCAGCATTGATGCGGTAGCGACGGATGATGTAGTCAACGCCATTGAAAACCGTATGGTAACGCTGATTAGCGGTGCAGCTGGCGGTGATGCCAGAGCCGGCGATGTGGTCACTGTTAGCATGCATGGGCAAAACTATACCGGAACGGTCGTTAATGATAACGGCCAGTTGCGCTATGAAGTGGCGCTGCCGAAAACGGCCTTGTTGGAAGGCAAAAATGAGGTGGTGGTCTCGCTGGTCAGCCACGATGTGGCGGGCAACGAAGTGACCGCGCTCGCACACCGTACCGTGGTGCTGGACACCAAAGCGCATAACACCGTCAATATTCATGATGTCACCGCCGATAACACCCTGAACTTTACTGAGCTGTCGGCGGCTAAACAGACGATTACCGGTTTCGTTGGCGGTGAGGATGCAAAGGTAAACGATCCGGTCTTACTGGAGATAAATGGCCATCAGTACAGCGGTAAGGTGATTGATTTTGGCCGCGGTAAGCTGGGTTATAGCATCGATGTGGATTCTTCTGCATTTGCTGATAACAGCGGTCATGTGCTGACGAATGTGAAAATTACCGCGATGGTCACATCTCATGACGCAGCGGGAAACCTGGCGATCGCGACGGATTCCCATAAAGTCCATATCGATAACTACGCGGAAAACACGCTTAAAATTGACGCAGTGGCCACGGACAATGTGGTCAACGCCATTGAAAATCGGATGCCTACCATAATCAGCATCGTCGCTGGCGGCGATGCCAAAGTGGGTGATGCGGTGAAAATAAGCCTTCATGGGCAAGACTTTAACGGCAAGGTGGTCAACGAAAACGGCCAGCTACGTTATGAAGTGGTTCTGCCGCATGGAACCCTGCATGAAGGTAAGAACGCAGTGGTTGCGACACTGGTCAGCCATGACGCACTGGGCAATGAAGTAACCAGTGAGTCGCACCGTATTGTCACCCTTGATACTCATGCGCATAACACTATCTCGCTGGATAATATCGCTACGGACAATGTCCTCAATTACCAGGAACTGTCCGCGACAACACAGCGTATTACCGGCATTGTCGGTGGGGAAGATGCGAAAGTCGGCGACCCAATACAACTGGTGGTTAATGGTCATCAGTACGATAGCAAGGTCATTGACCTTGGTCACGGGCATCTGGGTTACAGTATTGATGTGGACTCATCGGCCTTTGCAGACAACAGCGCCCATGTGTTGACTGATGTCGACGTGCACGTCACGGTCACCTCTCATGATGCTGCGGGGAACCTCGCCATCGCCACCGATAGCCATAAAGTTCATATCGATAACTTTGCCAAAAACGCGGTGACGACGAATATCGTCGCGTCGGATGATGTGGTGAACGCGATTGAAAACCGCATGCCGACGCTGATTAGCGGTATCGCGAAAGGCCTGGATGCCAAAGCGGGCGATGTGGTTACCGTCCACGTACAGGGGCAAACACAGGACTTTAGCGGCACGGTGGTTAACGATCACGGCGTTCTGCGCTACGAAGTGTTTGTTCCAACAGGTGTGTTGCAGGAAGGCAGCAACGACGTAATGGTTAAGCTGGTCAGCCACGATGATGTGGGCAATCAGGCGGTTGCGGTGGAGCATCGAACCGTTACGCTGGATACGCAGGCGCAAAGTACCGTTACTATTGATAGCGTCACTGATGACGGCAAACTTAACCATCTTGAGCTGGATACGCCGATGCAGCTCATCAGCGGCATGGTGGATGGTGATGCGCAGGTTGGCGATGCGGTGAGCGTTGAAATTAATAAGCAGACGTTTAACGGCAAGGTGATTGATCTTGGCGGCGGTCAATTAGGGTATCAGGTCCCGGTCAACTCAACGGCATTCAGTGATAATAAAGGCAATCAGGATAAAGATGTGACCGTAAGCGTCACGGTTATCTCTCACGATGCGGTGCAAAATGAGGTCATTACTACCGCAACCCGTGTCGTGCATATTGATAACCATGCTGGGGCTGAAATCACCGTTGATACGGTGGCGGGCGATGACAAACTGAATGGCGCAGAAGCCGCGAAACACCTCACTGAGGTGATGGGGACGGTTTCGGGCGATGTGCATGTAGGGACTAAAGTTCAGGTTATTGTCAACGGCCATACTTACGACACAACCGTTCAGCGACTCCCGGAACATAACAATGCGCTGGGATATAAGCTGGACGTTCTGAGCCGCGATCTGGTCAAAGACCCGCATATCGTTGCCCGCGTAGTCGGCGAAGATAGTGTGCATAATTTCCATAAAGCGGAGATAACGCACGACCTGGTGGTTGATTTACATGCCAAAGCCATGCTGACGATCGATCCGGTCACTGGCGATAACATGGTCAACGGCGATGAATCAAAACAGCCATTCACTTATGTAACCGGGAAAGTGGCCGGGGATGTTCATGTAAATGACGTCGTTTATCTCACCGTTAATGGTCACGTCCTGACGGGAAAAGTGCACGATGTGGGGGGCGGAGTTCTCGGCTACAGCATAAAAGTCAGCACCGCAGACCTGATCTCCGATCCGCATTTAACCGCGACGGTGAGCACCACCGATGGCGCGGGCAACCCGGCCACGGCCAATGCAGAAACCACCGTTATTATCGATACCCGTGTGGATGCGCAGATAACCATTGATGCCGTGACGCTGGATAATACGCTGAATCTTGCAGAGCAAATGCATGGCTATACGATAGTGAGCGGTACGGTGAGCGGTGAGGTCCATCCTGGCGATCCGTTTACCATGACCATCAATGGCCATAACTATGCCGGGGTGGTGGAAGATCGTGGCAACCATCAGATGGGTTTCCATCTTCCGGTGTCGACCGCCGATCTGGTTGCCAGCCCGCATATTGAAGTCTCAATGGATGTGACGGATGCGGCGCAGAACCATGCCCATATTGTGGCGCACCATGATGTTAATCTGGACAGTAAAGCTGAGGCCGAAATTACCATTGACCCCGTAACAGGGGATGATGTACTGAACGGCGTTGAACTGGGTAAGTCTTTAACGACCATTAGCGGTACAGTCGGTGGTGACGCGAAAATTAATGATCTGGTGCACCTGAATATCGGTGGCCATATGATTGATGCCACAGTGACGCACCTGCCAAATCTGGGCACACTGGGTTACTCCATTAATGTTGATACTCAGTGGCTGCAAAGCGATCCACATATTACTGCGACTATCACGACTACCGATGCGGCGGGTAATAATGCAACCGCGGATGCGCACAGTGCGGTGGCAATTGACCCGCACGCGGAAGCTATCGTTCATATCGATCCGCTAATCACCAAAGATCATGACTCGGTAATTAACTATTCCGAGGCGCATCATCCACTGACTACCGTCACCGGAAGCGTCGGCGGCGACGTCCGCGTTGGTGATGTTGTGGAACTGACTATCAACCATCAGACCTACTATGCGCCGGTGCATGATGAGTACGGTCGGCTGGTGTTCAGCACCCAGGTCTCAACACTGGATCTGCTGATGTCGCCGAAGATTCATGCGGAAGTCTCAGCGACCGATGCGGCAGGCAACGTCGCGCGTGGTTATGACAGCATGGCGGTGGTGGTTGATACCGTTGCTGACGCAGGGATCACCATTGATACGGCCTCGAATGGTCTGCCGCCGGGTCAGACGGTCGCGAATGATCTGCTTCCTGGCCGCAGACCTGACTTTATCTCTGTATCCGGACATGTTGATCCCGACGCCATTAAGGGAGATACGATAACCATTACGGTCGGTAAAGGAATTGTCTATACCACTCATGTTGTGACCCTGGCGGATGGCACTCTCGGTTATCAGGCCAACATAGGTACAGGTGATCTTGCCGATGATGGCAATATTGTGGTTTCCATCACCACCCATGACAATCATGGTAATACAGCCACGGCGACAGAACATAAATTTATCGATTTGCCTTGGTTACACAATACGCCAGTGATCGGTAATACCCCTTATGGTTTCACTACCCCGCCAGTGGTAACACCTCCTTCAACGGGTACAGGAACAGCACAACCACATCAGCCGAACGTGCACCTTACCGTTGATAAGGTGGCGGGCGATGATGTTCTCAATCATGACGAAGCGCTGAAATCGACAACGCCCATCCGTGGTCTGGTGACTGGCGATGTTCATATTGGTGATGACGTTATTGTTACTATTAACAATGTTTCATACACCGGGCACGTTAAGGCTATCCCGACTATGCCGGGACAGCTGGCATATGAGGTTGATGTCCCGACCACAGCGCTTCAGGCGCATCCGTCGTTTGATGTCTCCGTTACAGTGAAAAACGCAGCGGGGACAGCAACAGACTCAGCGCAGAAAAACATCACCGTAGACACGGAAAATCCGCTGCAGGTCACGATGGATAAGATTGCCGGGGATGATGTGATTAATGGCAAAGAAGCCCAGGCTGGAAAAGTAACCGTTAGTGGTACGGTCAGCGGTGAAGGTATCCATGACGGCAGCGTGGTGAGCCTGCAGGTCAATGGCAATACGCTAACTGCGGTAGTGCATGACGATAGACACGGCCACTGGGCCTGGTCGACGAAGGTCAGTATCAACGATCTGCACAATGATCCACATATTGTCGCGACGGTAACGGCGACGGACGATCATGGAAACCTGGGGAGTGCCTCTGCCAGCAGCCATGTAGTGGTCGATCTGAGTGCCGATGCTGGAGTCACTATCGATAAGATCGCGCAGGACAATGTGCTGAATGCGCAGGAATCGCTGCAACCTAAGATAGCCGTAACGGGTTCAGTATCGGGAGATGTGCACCCGGGTGATAAGGTGACTCTGACGGTTAACGGTAATGAATATGCGGCTACGGTGGACCAGAGCCATCATTACACTGTTGATATCTACACCAAAGACCTGCTGGCGGATCATGCCATTGTGGCGAAAGTGATGGGTTATGACGAGCATAAGAATGTGCAGTCCGCCAGCTTCACGCAGAATTATTCAATTGATACGACGACAACGGGCAGCGTGACCATCAATACCGTTGGTGGTGACGATGTTATCAATGCCGATGAGGTAAAAGCAGGAACCGTTGAGGTCAGCGGTCAGGTCGATGGCGATGTGCATCTCGGTGATAAAGTCGACATTCTCGTCGATGGTGTCACGGTTCATACGCGAGTCATTGAGCTGCCGCATATGAACGGGCAATTGGGTTACAAAGCGATGGTGAGTACGGTCGGGCTGCAGAACGATCCGACTATTCATGTCAGCGTGCATGGGCACGATGCGGCGTTGAATCCAATGCATGCCGTCAACGACAAAACGATCACTATCGACACGCAGGTGGATGCCAGCATCGTGTTGGATAAGGTGTCCATCGATGATGTGCTGAATAATGAGGAAACTCAGCATGCGAAAACCACCATCAGCGGCTATGTGACCGGGGACGTGGATGTTGGCGATCAGGTGACCATCACCGTTAACGGTAAAGACCTGGTTGCTGATGTGAAAAATAGTGGTGGTCAAAAGGTCTTTAGCGTAGACGCCAGTACGACTGACCTGATTCATGATCAAAAGATCCTCGCTCACGTTATCGCCCATGACGATGCCGGTAACCGTGATAAGGTCGATACCGATAAGACTATTACCATCGACAGAACCGCTGCGGGAACGATGGATATTGATAACGTCACCTCGGATAACGTTTTGAATCATCAGGAACTCCAGGCCGCGACGGTGAGGGTCACCGGGCATCTTGGCGGTGAT
Organism: Citrobacter sp. Cpo090; assembly: GCF_030332665.1. Taxonomy (NCBI): domain Bacteria; kingdom Pseudomonadati; phylum Pseudomonadota; class Gammaproteobacteria; order Enterobacterales; family Enterobacteriaceae; genus Citrobacter; species Citrobacter sp. Cpo090. The sequence continues at coordinate 167,643 of NZ_JAOWHK010000036.1, forward strand.
GTTGATGTCTGGGATTCGATCAAATTAAAAATTGGCGGTCAGGATTTTACCGGTTCGGTAGATACGCTGAGCAATGGCGATCGGGTCTGGCACGTTGATGTGGACAGCCATGTCATGGAAGTGAACACCACGTTTTCGGTTGAGGTTAAAGGTCATGATACGCCGGGCAACCCGTATTCAAAGACAACTTCTCACAGCTATTCCGTTGATCAACAGGCAGACGCCACGCTTATCGTCGATAAGGTTACCGGGGACAACCATATTTCACGTGCCGAATCACAGGATGCCGTCACGCATATTACCGGCAGTGTGAGCGGTGATGTGCAGGACGGCGGTCATATTAAAGCGCTGGTAAATGGCCATCAGTACGATGCCATTCTTCATCAGGGTAATAATGGGCTGACCTATGATATTGAGGTTGAGACTTCCGCATTCCGTGCCGGTCATAACCGCGTGAACGTATTGGTCGAGGCGCATGATGACCATGGAAATACCACACCCTACACGCAAACGCTGAACGTGACGATGGACGATCCCGTGCCAGTGAAAGGACATTCGGTGGATAAAGGGAATCATGCTGCGATGCAACATGCGCTGCACAACCTGTTCGATGACAACGCATTATCTCTGTCTTACGCACCAGCAGCGACCGGACACGGCCAGGCGACAGCGGTGCTCAGCGCTGACGATAAAGCGAAGGGCGTACTTGAAAAAGTCGATCTCAGCGATCTGGCGCGTGAACTACATGAAGGTGTGGATATTGCGAAGTACATTCAAACCAGCGGCGATCATCACCTGATCGCCAGTCCGGCGAAGGTGGCGCATGGGATTGATACTGCACTGTCGACTCCGACAAGCAGCGATCTGCATTCTCCGAGCTACTCGTTGGATCACCTGATTGCTAAACCCGATCAAAACCACACTCACTAACGATTGCCTGCTGCCCTGTGTAAACAGGGCAGCAGCATCATGCAAAATGAAAAGGCACTGATATGAATTCTGATTCATCTGCTGCAAACGCGCAGGCAGAAGGCGTGGCAAAAAATCCTGAAAATGACAACCAGCAGGCTTTAGCGATGTTGCAAAAAAGCGACCTGGAGATGGTTCGCGTACTCGACGATTTGATTTACCTGTTGATCCGTAAAGGCGTTATTGCCATTACCGATCTTCCACCGATGGCGCAGGTTAAATTAATGAATCGTGCGAACGCGCGCCAGGAACTTGGCGGGTTAGAACAACTGCTTGGTAACGATGAACGTATATTTTAGCTGATGCAGGCAGTTTGTAGGCCGGATAAGCGCAGCGCCATCCGGCTATACACAGGCGTATCAAGACGCCGGTTTTATCGCAATGGCGCGGGCTCACCTAATAATTGCCCCATTACACCATCAATCCCTAATTCTTGCAGCACCATAAGCTCGCCTTCCGTTTCAACACGTTCGGCAATGAGCGGCAAATCAATACTGCGCGTGGCGTTGGATAACACTTCAATAAATAAACGTTTATCGTTTTCTTCATTAATATTGCGGATATAGCTGCTGTCGATTTTCAGATAAGCAAGTCCCCACTGCGACAGATGACCAATCATATCGAAACGGCTACCGAAGTGTTGCAGACCCAGCGAGCAGCGATGCTGACCGACGGTTTTAACAAATGCCGCCATCTGATGGGGGCCGGGTAACTGATTTTCATCCAGTTCCAGAATCAACTGACTGGCTAATTTCGGTGAATAGCGCAGCGGGGTGAGTAGCTCAGCAGTAGCGGCCGCACTGGTGACAGAACTGCCGGAGATACTCAACGCCAATTTTCCAGGCGCGGTTTTCAACTGGTTCAATGTCAGTTTCAACATGACTTTATCGAGGCGATGACTCCAGCCAAAGCGGTGGATCCAGGGCAGGAACCGTCCCGCGGTAATGGCGTTACCCTGCTCATCAATAATGCGCGACAGCACCTTGTAATGCAGGATTTTGTCCGGCTGGCGGCAATCGACTACCGGCTGATAAACCAGCTGGAACTGCTGTTTATCGAGTGCATGCTCCAGACGCACAAACCACAAATGCTGATCTTCTGTACTCGCAGGGACTTCAGTGGTGGGAACCACCTGATGGTTGGTGTGTGTTTCCGCTTCAACCAGCAGGCGATCGGCCTGGATCAGCAATGATTGGGCATTATCTCCGGCGCTAAACGGCACCATGCTGGTGTAGGCCACGGGCTGTTGGTCTGACATCCCGGTGGCGTAAAAGGCTGTCAGTTTTTGGCACAGCGAATTGCACAAATCCAACATCTCACCATGTGTAACGCCAGGGCAGAGCAGGGCGAACTCACCGCCACGAATGCGGGCAAGCGTGCTGTCGAGAGACGCATATTTTTCTTTATGCGCGTTCAGCAGGTTGGCGATATTGAGCAACAGTTTGTCGGTATGCGGCCCGCCAAAGCGCTGATTCAGACCGCCTAAATCCTGGACGCGGACCAGCATCAGATATCCCGGTGCGGTATCGGCATCGCTTAGCCGCGCCTCAAGCTGCATATCGAAAGCCCGGCGATTGGCAATTCCGGTCTGGCTGTCGAGATAAGCTTCATTGTGCAGGCGTTCGCTGTAGATAGCTTGCTCTTCAAATAACGATTTAAGCTTTGCTGCCATTAAATTCATTGCGCCTACAACGCGGCGTAATTCCGGCGTTTTAGGTAGCTCGTGGAGTGTCAGAAACTCGCGGCGGGTAATAGCTTCTGATTGTTTTGCCATGTAATTGAGCGGGCGCAGCAGTTTGCGCAGCAGCAAACTGCCGGCGATTAAGCAGGCGAGGCTACAGGACAGCATCCACAACAGATTACCTAAGGTATTGTCCCACAGACGCTGCACGGCAAAGATAGGGTCGCTGGTCACTTCCACGCGAGCAGCCTGCTGCCAGCCGCGCATAATCGTTGCTTCACCGGTTTGCGGGGTAACATCCACCAGATCGACGAACCAGGCCGGGACGTTGGGAATTGACGCTGCCGCATTGCGCTCAAGCATTATTTTACCGTTCGCCAGATCGACAATGCGGATTTTTTTGTAGTAACCACTATCGAAAATGGAACTGACCATCAGCTCGATCATTGCCGGGTCGTTGACGTTGGGCGTTAGCGAAACGCCTAGTGCCGTTGCGGCATCCTGGGCATGTGAAAGGAGTTGGTTATTGGACTGATTGCGAGAACTCTCCAGCGTCACAATAAAATTGCCGCTGAACACAATCATCATAAAGAGAGAGATTGCCAGAAGTAACTGTTTAAAAAGAGACACGGGCGATTCCTATTTATCCATCGGGAAGCCTTCTTCCCGCATTTTTGTGAAAACTTGCTGCCAGCGAGAAAGCCTCTTGCTGTCCCCAACGCGTTTATTGTTTTGATTGCCGGGGAGCCAAAGGCCGGTGTTGTTAAAGGAGTAGACGGGTAATAAATCCATGCGCTGCGTCGCAGGAGAAATAGTGCTGGTCAGACTGTCGAGTACCAGAGGAATCGCCTCAGGGGTGGCGTACCAGGTCAGCACCATGTGTGCGCGGTTTAAACGCAGGGCTTTAACATAGGTGATGCGAAGTTTGTCTTCGGATACGCCCAACTGGCGGAGGGTGAAATATTTGGCGATCGCGTAGTCTTCACAATCTGCCTCACCCTTGCGCAGCGACTCGATAGGGGTTGCCCAGTAATCGACGTTATGCCAGACATCAATGTCTTCGGTATAGCGGATCTTCTCGTTAAAGAATTGATTTACAGCGCGTAATTGCGTTTTCTCGTCAGCATTACGCAACTGGAGCAGAAGCTGTTGCCAGGCGCGGATCCGTTGCTGCGCTTCTGGTGTAGCCGGGCCATAAAGCGCATCGGACTTTTGTTGAATATTGGCAAAATCCCAGGCCGCGCGCAGCGAATGGACTGACAGCAATAGCAGCAGCGCCCCGGGGATTTTCCACAGGCGCAGCAGGCGATGGCGTAAGCAGCGGCGGATAATGTTCAATGGCTATGCTGACAACTGCCCGGTGACGGGTTTTTCAGCTTTTCGCAGGACCAGGGGGACAACCACTTTTTACGTAACTGCACGTTGGCCGGCGAGGCAAAAAAATCTTTCAGCGTACTGTCAACAAACGTCACAAACTGCGGATCGTTTTTCCTCATCATAATGGCATAGTGCATATCATTACCGATGCTCTCAGAAGAGACGCTGAACAGTTCAGGTTGCTCGCTATGATTAATTAGCGGCCAGGCCAAAATATCATCAACAAAGAAAGCAGCGGATTCATTATGCGCCATCTTCTCAAATGCGCCCTTTATGGTGGTGCTGGTAATCGTTGAAATATTAAGGTGTTGCTCTCTGTTTGCTTTATTAAATTCCAGCAAATCTTTTGAGCTTCCGGTCAGACTCACCGTGCGACCTTTAAGATCGGCAATTGACTGTATATTATTTTTACGTAAAGAGATGATGCGCATCTTTGCGGTGTAATAGTTTTCAGAAAATGACACGCTGGAGGTCCGCTCCGGCGCATTGGTATTTACGCCACAGTCCATATCTATTTTACGCGAGTTTAATGCGGAGAAACGTTCGGCAAAATTCACGGGAATGTAATGAATGGTTAAATTGTTGAGCTTCAGATACTGGCGCAATTTATCGGCAATCATGTTGCATACCGCAATGGTATAACCCGTGACTTTGCCATTGTGGTCAGTAAAAGAAAATGGCGGCAGCTGGCGATAACCCACGTTGAGCACACTGTTGTTCTGAATATGATCGAGCGTCGCAGCGTTCTGTTGCGCCATCGGTGCGGGGGAGATGACGAGGCCTGCCAGTAAAAACAGCCATTGCGCCGTACGCTTCACCCTTGTCATCTCACGATTAATTATATTTTTCATAATCAAAACTGATCTTCTTTTTAGCAGACGTTAATGCTTTCAGGTTATCTGACATGGGAATGTTTAAATTAATGGCTTTCGGCGGAATCGGTGACTGAAACCATTTATTGTACAGCGCAGTAAATTCGTTGCTGGTCATCAGGGAAGAGAGCGTGCCATCAACAAATTCTTTAAATTCTTTATCGTGTAACGGCAGTAACAAGCCGGCCGGTAACGGGACGCTGAGCGCAATATCGGAAAGTTTATAGTCTTCAGGATTTGGTGTTTGCGCGATCATCCCTTTGAGTAAAACCGTACTGGAGATCAGTGCAGAATACTCACCACTCTTCAGTTCATTGAATGCGGTAATATTATTGGTATCGAGTTGAATATTAATATCCAGGTCATTGGCAGCATTCACTTTTTGCAACTGTTCTACGTAAATCGTGCCGCTTTTTACCAGTACGCTATGTCCGGAAAGTTCTGTCAGATTGTCGTTGTTTTTATTTTTACGCATGACGAAGCGGGTGCTTGAAAAATAAAACGGCAGCGAGAACTCGCTAATGCTGTGGCGACTTTTCGAATAAAAGGCCGGGATACACATGATGTCTGCCATGTGATTTTTAATCAGGACAAATTGCGATGCCGAGTTAGCTTTTACCCACTCGACCTTCAGCTTTTTAAGCTGAAGTTTTGTCTTGAGTGCGCTGACGATACTGTTGCAAATATCAATGGAATAGCCGGCTGGTACGTTGCCATTCTGCCAGGAGAAAGGAAACGCATCATCCTGATAACCAAGGGTAATGCTTTTCTTGCTGGCGATCTGTTCCAGCGTGTGCAACGGCAAGGCAGAGCCTGCTAAGCATGGCGTAGTTAAAGTCATTAACAGGGCAAAAATCGTCAGCATGCCCTTTACCAGGCGAAAGAAGTCAGACATTGCACATTCCTTCTTCAATGGCCTCAGTGGCAAATGCGGAAAGCACTTCACGCTCGCGCAGCGGATAGCTAAAGAAATAGCCCTGAACATTCTGGCACTCAATGTCGCGCAGAATGTCGCGTTGCTGCGCGGTTTCTACCCCTTCAGCGGTGACTGACATATTGTACTTATGAGCAAACTGAATCAGCATCACAATCAAATACTGACTGGCATTATCTTGCTGGAGCTTGTCGACCAGCGTGCGTGCAATCTTGATGCGGGTAAAAGGATAGATCAGCAGATAATCCAGTGCCGCGTAGCCAGTACCTAAATCATCCATCGCGATTTCGATGCCCAGAGAGCGGATCTCTTGCAGCACGGGTAAGGCAATCGATTTATCCAGTTTCTCGGATTCGGTAATTTCTATTTCAAGGCGCTCGGCTGAAAGTTGGCTGGTGCGTAACGCATCTTTGATAACGTCAACCAGTCCCGGACTGTGCAACTGGTAGGCCGAGATATTGACGGCAATCCTGATACGCTCCGGCCATTTGGCAGCGGCTTCACAGGACTGACGAATAATCCATTCGCCCAAACGTACGATCAGGCCAGAGCTTTCGGCTATGTTGATAAAATAATCAGGATAAATCAGTCCCTTAGTTGGATGATTCCAGCGGATGAGCGATTCGTAGCCATACACGCTTTCATCTTCCAGATTGATGATTGGCTGGTAATGAAGTTCGAACTCCTTGTTATCAATACCATCGATAATTTCCTGATTAATAAACAGGCTGTGAGTTTGCATCATCACCATGCCGTCTTCGAAGAAATGGAAGCAACCCCGGCCGTGATGTTTAGACGCGTACATAGCAAGGTCGGCATTAATCATTAGCGTAGAGCTATTATTGCCCTGCCAGGGCGCGGTAGTAATACCGATGCTACAACTGATAGAAAATGTATGGGTACTCCAGGTAAACGGGGTGCTCAGCGCGCGGATGATTCGCTTCGCCAGGCGATGCGCCTCTTTGATGGCGTTGTCATCGACATGTTGCAAAATGGCGAATTCATCACCGCCCAGACGCGCCACGATATCGTTGGGTCCCAGCAATAACTGCAGGCGTTGGGCAACGCTGATTAACAGTTCATCGCCCGCTTTATGGCCAAAGGTGTCGTTCACCGGCTTGAAGTTGTCGAGGTCAATCAACAGCAGGTTGAACGCTCTGTCCTCCTGATGAAGTTCACTGACGCGCTTATCTAAAGCCAGGCCAAACGATACGCGGTTGGGCAATCCGGTGAGTGAATCATGATGGGCCATATGCTCCATCTTCTGCGACATTTCATGCATACGTTGCAGATAACCGCGTTCTTTCATGGCGACACGCAATTTTTCAATCGCCCCGGCCAGATGTCCAATCTCATCGTCCTGATCGAGATAGGGCGTTATACAGTCCGTCTCTTCATGGGCGATGCGGGTAAGGGAGTTAATTAGCAGCGGAACTGGGCGGAATAAGCGGCGCATAAACATCGTGACCAGTGCCAGCGTTACCAGCAAAATCAGGACAAAAATGATACTGCTCTTTTTCAGCATCGCATCGTAGGTGGCGTAGAGATCGCTTTTTTTACCGATGCTACTTATCAGACTCCCGAGGATCTCACCTGAAGGCGTCAAAATAGGAACGGCGCTGATAAAGCACTCTTCGCCATTAATCTGGGCGAAGCCAACATAGTAGTTACCCAGCACATCGCGCGGCAGACGACCGGGGAAAGAGATGATCCCATCACCATCTTCTGACTTGTTGTTGATGCCAACAAATCCTTTCTCCGGCGTATACAGAAACAACCAGGTGGGGCTATGGGTCTGTACTGATGCCAGTGCCAGAACGTCAACCGGGTTATAACCGGTTTGCATAATAGAGTCGGTGTCACCAATCTGTCTGTCGGAGACAATGCGGGATATCTGCCCTGCATCGCTGGTTTCGACCGAAACGGTGGTATACACGTTGCGGATGATGTAGGTCATAATCTGTGCATTCGCTTCAGCCCGCTGCACCCACTGCTGATAAGAAAAGTTATCTATCAGGCTCCAGTTGGTAAACGCACCAGCACTAAACGCAATAATGATACCCACCAGCAAGAATTGCGTTATTTTGCCAGTGATGGAATGTTGCCACCCTTTTATTGCTTTAAGGGAAAACAGAGACTTTGCCACGGATTATGTTAATTCCTGAAAAGATTATGCGATGCTAAATTTAGTTTCTGTTATTACTTAATGGAATATTATTGTTGCAAATAAGTAGATGAAAGATGTTAAATGTAATGACGTAACAAATAACTAACATTGAACCATGGTGAGTAATGACAAAAATAACGGTATGCGAATATAGATAACGCTGATCATTTCGTCAACAAGCAAAAATGTTCATAAAAATACATTTTCATCATGCCCTTTCAGGATATTAATGTTGACATTCGTGTTGCCTGAGAAGGTTTTTTATACGTACTGGTTGGAGGTGCTGGAAAACTGGCAGTGACTTTGTCATTTTTTACACAGCATCAATGGATTAGCAGATTGTTTGGCAGGTATCTGAGTAATTACATCTCCACAGGATGTCCATTTTTGTCTATAAATGGGTATTTATTTCCTGATTTGATATGAATAATATGCGTGCTTCAATATAGAACCTTATTTTATTTTCTCAGTGCGCGGTCAATGTTGACAATTTAGCTATGGTTCATCGGCTGACCCAAAAGGATTTGTTTGTGACATTCGAGTCTGGATTAAAGTCCTATTGGTATAGTGCATAGCGGATAAATTGATTTGGACGCAATAATAAATACAAACACTGTAAAAAACTTTCGGGAATGGTGCCTGCCACTCGTTTTACCTGGCCTTTTTTACCCGCTGGCACAATATCTTAACGGTTACAGCGTTCTCAATAATACTATTTTAACAGTTTACGATCTCAAACTAGCCGTATTTTCTGCCGCATTGGTCTTGTTTGGTTTTCGGGTGTTGCCGGGATTTGTTCTGTTCCTGACGGTCATGTTTGTGGTCGGCCCGCAAAACGAACGGGTAGATGCGTTGTGCCTGATCATCGCCTCAACCTTAAGCTATGCCGCGTACCGCAAATTCACCGGCAGACGCAGCTGCGTTAGCTTTGGTCGCATCAAAATTAGCTTTAATCGCCTGATCTGGCTTTGCGGCTATAACGTCCTGCTGTATCTGGTGTTCAGCAAATTCTTTGCCATGTTTGTCGCCCACGGACAACGCCCTGATGTGAATAACATTCCGGCGTTGAGTCTGGGCATGCTGGTACGTATTCAGGGGATCATCAACGGCTGCCTGACGGGGATCCCTTTATTTTACAAGATTTATCGCATTATTCGTCGACCCTCTTTCCTGCTTACTTTCTGGCGGGCAATTGCCGAACAATGCAAAGGCAATATCAGCACCTACGGTGTTATTTCATGGTGTGTATTGCTTTTCTTGTTGATGTTCTTTTTAACATCACCGGACAATCTGAACGTCTTTTTCTCTCTCTATAGTCTGATCTTGCTGTTCCCGTTGATGCTGTGGGGATCAATTAAAATTGGTCATTTGTTCACTATGCTGGTGTGGACGATCGTATTGATCATTTTAGGCAAACATAACGACAGCTATATCGCCAGCGATGTTAACTTCATGCTGCATCAGGCGTTGGTTTCGACGTTGATCTTTGTCTTTACGCTCACCATTGTGATCATGGGGGTACTGGCGAAATTTACCCGTCAGCGCTTTAACCAGGCGCTGTTGCTGGGGTTGACTGACCCGATGACAGGCATGGCAAATTTACGGGCGCTGAAGACGGAGCTATTTACCACTGAGCGCGCGACCGTATGTCTGATACAGATCCCCGAGCTGGAGCTTTTTTCGCGTCGTTATGGTTTTCATTTCCGCGCCCGCTACCAGAAGATCCTTGCTGAGCATTTGCGCAGACATTTGGTGAAAAGCGAGAAAGTCTATTACCACGCGGGTTACGATCTGCTTATCCGGCTGGAAAATGGCACCTGGGAGCGGCTATGCGACCTGTATCAGGCGGCCAACAGTTTTCGTCTCTTTTACAACAACCATCGGTTGGGTTTTCGCAGTGGTTTGGGCTATTGCCTGATTAACGATCTGAGTGATGACATTTATCAGCTGGTGGGGAAACTGGGCATGGTGGCGGGTTTATCACTCACCAACGGCAGGCCGGAAAACCTTGAGGCGCAGCATAGCCGGATCCTTGGCAACCACATTGTTGATAAAACGGAAATTCGCACTGCGCTGCAAAATGCACTGGATAACAATGCGTTTGTCCTGATGGCACAGCCTATTGTCAGTACTCACGGTGAAGCGCCATATCATGAAATATTGATCCGTATGCTTAACGAACGGGGAGAATTTATTCCACCGAACAGTTTCCTGCCGGTTGCTCATGATGCAGGGCTGGCACCGGATATCGATCTCTGGGTTATCGAAAACACTCTCAAATTTATGCGTAGCCACCCGCAGCGTTGTTTTTCTATTAACCTGGCACCGGTGACGGTGTGTCGTTCAAATATTGTTACGAAGATCACCCAACTTCTGCACGACTACGCGGTGGAGCCACAGCGGATTATTTTTGAAATAACGGAAGCCGATACGCTTTCAGACAAAGAACAAACCGTTGAAACACTACGTTTAATACGTCAGCTGGGATGTCGGGTGGCAATTGATGATTTTGGAACTGGGTTTGCGAGTCATGCGCGCTTGATGAACATCGAAGCAGATATCCTGAAAATAGATGGCTCTTTTATTCGACGGATCACCGAAAGTGAAATTAGTTACTACATCGTTGAGTCATTCTGCCGCGTTGCTGAAATGAAAAAAATGCAGGTAGTTGCTGAATTTGTCGAGAACGCCGCTATTCAGGCCTGTCTGGAAAAAATGAATGTGGGCTGGTTACAGGGATATCACATTGGCAAACCTACGCCGCTGTTCACGCTCGAATCACAGGGCGCTAGCTCCTGATGACCAAAAAAAGAGTAATTGCTTCTCAGGTAGAGAATAAAAATCATGAGTGACATTATTAAAGTAAAAAATCGAACGGCGAATAGCATCAGTGAGGGACCGCGCGCTCGACTATTGTCCTGGCTGCACAACATCCATCCCGGTGTGGCGATGAAGCTCGGTATGATTTTGGTTGTTTGTATCGCAACATTGCTGATTGGCGCCTCTTTTATATTATCGTCTTATCTTTCCAGAGAATTGCAGGTCAATGCGCTGGAGATGATTAAAACCAACACGCGGATATTCCACAACAGTATTTCTAACGAGTTCCAGCGTGTGACTCGCGATGCGGAACATTACAGCAATGTTTATATTAATAATTATCAAAACGTTGCCAATAAGCCGCTGCGTTATATGGACTCTACTGAATTAAAAGCGGTGCTGAGCAATCCGAATACCAACTCGCATTTCACCGAGTTAACCAGCGTATTTGCCAGTACGTTTATTCTGCAAGGCGAGCAATTTGTGCGTGTCAGCAGTACGTTGCTGGCGAGTTCAGGCAATACGGCAACAGCAACAGCGCTAGGGCACGATAACCCGGCGTTGCCGCTGCTTTTGAAAAATAAACCCTTTTCCGGTGTGGTCACGCTGTTCGGTAAACAGTTTATTAGCCACTACGAACCGATTGCCGATAAATATGGTCAGGTGGTGGGTGCCGTCGCGGTGGGTTTCGACGTCAAACAGAGTTTGCAGCCGATCATTCAGCGTTTGTTGAATGTGCATATTGGTAGAGATGGCTATGCCTACGTGCTGGATGCCGGATTTGAACCGGGTCGCATGTTGGTCCATCCCTCGTTGAATAACCAGCAGGCAATTAATATTACCGATGCCAATGGTTTTAAGCTGTTTGCCGATATGCTCGAACATAAGAATGGCATCACTTACTACAACTGGGTGAGCGGTTATGGCGCATTGCCGAAGACCAAAATTGCCGTTTATGAATACGTTGAAGGGATAAATTGGATAATAGCTACGACCAGCTACGTTGATGATGTTTCCAGGAGCAGTAATCTGGTGCGTAACGGTCTGCTGCTGTTCACCGCACTGTTGCTGCCCATCATTTTACTGCTGATTGCTGTGGCCAGTCGTTTCCTGATCTCGCGGCGCTTAAACCGTGTACTGGGGATTGCACAAACCATTGCCAAAGGTGACTTAACGGTAGATGTTCAGGTCGATCACCACGATGAGATAGGCGAACTGCTGAGTGCGGTAGAGATGATGCGTCAGCGTCTGCACTCGTTGGTAGGCGGTATGGTTTCTCATGCAAATTCGGTGCATCAGGCATCTCTGCATATTACCGAAGCGGTCGATGGGCAGGCGTCAACCAGCGTGGAAACCTCATCTTCAGTGGCTGAAATTACCTCCACCATGGAAGAGTTGTCTGCCTCATCAACACAGATAGCCGAACACTCGCGGGCGGTTGTGGATATTGCCAATCAGACGCTTGAGGATTGCAATAAAGGTTCTGAGTCGATGTCGCAATTGCTGATGCGTATGACGGATATTGATACCGACAATCAGCAAAATATGCGTGAAATCATGATGCTCGGTAATAAGTCTACGGAAATCAGTCGCGTGATGGTGATCATTAACAGCGTCGCGGATCAGACGAAACTTATCGCCTTTAACGCAGCGCTCGAAGCTGCCAGCGCCGGGGAAGCCGGTAAGCGTTTCTCGGTTGTAGCGGCTGAAATCCGCCGTCTGGCGGATTCGGTGACGGAATCGACGGTTGAAATTGAAAATAAGATCAGTGAGATCCAAAACGCGATTAATCGTCTGGTGCTGAACGCGGAAAAAGGCGGCGAGAGCATTAAAGCGGGCGCAGTTGCCTGTAAAGTTAGCGCCGAACACCTGAACGATATCGTTGTTACGGCCGAGCAAACCTCGACGGCGGCGCTGCAAATATCGCTATCAACACAGCAACAGAAAACGGCGAGTAATCAGGTGGTCATGGCGCTGCGCGAGATCGTTGTTGCCAGTAACTATACCTCGCAATCTATCAAAGACATTCTGGTTGTCAGTCAGGATATGACACAACTGTCGAAAGCGCTGAAAGAGGCTTCGTCCTCATTCACACTGACGGAAACAGATGCATGAATAGCAGCAACATTCGGGTGCTGATCCTCGATCTGGGCAGCGCATCGCGTAATGAGCTGGTCAGGCAACTGGAGGATCACCCGCACATTAAGGTGGTGGGGCAAGCAGCCCATCGCAGGCAGGCAATCCGATTGTTGCAACAGCTGATGCCGGACCTGCTGATTCTGACGCTGGATATCTCAAGCGTCGATAACGTCGAGATCGTGGAAACGATCATGGCAACCAGCGCAATCCCCATCCTTGTTATGAGATTTTGTCCACAGAATCAATGGGATGATGACTACATTTCCCGTGGCGCGTTGGCGGTGTTGCACCACAGCAGTGATTCACCACTCTCAACAGATGCCCTGCATCGTAAAGTAGAATTACTGGTTGGAGTGAAAGTCATCCGACATATCAAGGGATTACGCTATCCAGGCGAACCGGTAATCCCCACTGTGCGACCGATGATGGACGTTGTAAAGACGCCGCAGGACTGGCCTTTCGTGCTGGCGATTGCCTGTTCGACGGGCGGGCCGCAGGCGCTCAGTAAACTGTTGCAGGATCTACCCGGTACGTTTCCGTGCCCGGTTCTTATTGCCCAACATATTGCCGATGGCTTCGCGAAAAATATGGTGCATTGGCTGGATAGCGTGACCGATCTGAAGGTGCGACTGGCGCAGGAAGACGATCGGGTGGAAGCGGGGTATGTGTATATATTGCCGCCGGAGCAGCACCTGATCGTCAAAAGCAACCAGCGTTTAGCGGCGATCCCAAGACAGGAAAGCGACGTTTACCATCCCAGTTGCAACCTGTTGCTGGAGTCGGTGGCTGAGGTGTTTCGCGAAAAAGCCGTCGGACTGATTATGACGGGCATGGGCAGCGATGGCTGTCGCGGCATTGAGCTTATTGTCCGCCGTGGCGGAACAACGCTGGCGCAGGACGAAGAGAGTTCGGTGGTATTTGGTATGAATAAGAACGCGATCGACAAGCAACTGATACACCGCACGATCCCCCTCAATGGCCTTGCTGCGGTGCTGCTTTCTATGGCTTGCCACGGGCATGTTCAGAGTAAATTGCCATGATCCCTAATCTTCCTGATTATGCCCGCCTGATCAAAGAACGGGTCGGTTTGCACTTCGATAACGCCATGGAAGCGCTGCTAAAAACGGCGCTGGGGCGGCGAATGGCTGAGCGAAAAATAAATGATTACTATGAATACTATGAACAGCTGCGTAGCTCGCAGAATGAGTTTGATAGTTTCATTACGCTGATTACGATTAACGAAACCTATTTTTTCCGTGAAAGCGATACGCTGGATTTAATCTGCGATAAATGGATCCCGCGCCTATTGCAACAGCGCAGCGGCCCGGTGCGAATTCTGAGTGCCGGATGCTCTTCCGGAGAGGAAGCCTACTCGTTGGCGATCAAGCTGCATGAGAAATACCTGGACGGGATGGCCCAACGCATCGAAATTTACGGCTGTGATATTGACCCGGCAATCCTGGCAAAAGCCCGCAACGCCTGCTATTCAAGCTACTCATTTCGCGGCGTCGACCCGAGTATTCAGCAACGCTACTTTACCCGCTCGGGAAACCTCTATCGGCTGCATGATGAGATCCGTGAGAAGGTCTCATTCCATCGCACCAACATTATAAAAGAACAGTTACTGGCGGAAGTGGACATCATTTTGCTGCGCAATGTGTCCATCTATTTTGATACGCCAACGCGTCGCGAGCTGCACGGTAATTTACTGAAGATGTTGCAACCGCAGGGAGCCTTATTTTTTGGCAATGCGGAAACGCTGGCTAACAATTTCGACATTCTGAAGCTGGAGCAGGAAGAGGGGATTTTCTATTTCTGCCACCATCGTGAAGCGCCAAAGGCTGCGCCTGTACCCAGAGTTGCGGTACGCATTCCGCAGCCGAGAACGGTGGTTGAACAGGTTCCTCTGGCACCCGCGGCGCAGCAGAGTAATGACTGGCTGAAGAAAGCGCGCGCCAGCCTCGATGAAAAATGTTTTTCTGAAGCCGAAAAGTGTATCGCCTGTGTATTACGCGACGATCCCCGTAATCAGGATGCGCTGCTGATCCAGGGGGTTATTGCCCTCGAGCAGCGTGAATTTTCTCAAACAGCCGGAAACGCGCAGCAGATCCTCGCACAGGATGAGTGGTCGGCAGAGGCCAAAATGCTGCTCGGCCTGGCGATGATGTGGCAACACCAGACCCAGCAGGCCATCGCCTGGTTCAAGCAGGTTGTTTACCAGGAACCTGGCTACTGGCCTGCACACTATTATCTGGCCGAAATGTACCGGCAAAGCGAATTACGCCAGCCCGCTCAACGGACTTATCGCGTGGTGATGCAGTTGCTGAACGACGAGATAAACAATCCGTCCTCGGTTTGTCGTCTGCGTTTGCCAATGGTATTTCCTGGCAATACGTTTCGTTTCCTGTGTGAACATCAACTGGCGCAATTCGCCCATCAAAGTGGCTAATAAGAGCGATTATGGCTATCGATCTGAAAAAATTCGTTCTGCGCTTTATTGATGAAGGGAGAGGTCATTTGCAGACGATCAGCGAAGGGGCGTTTCTCCTCTCCGCTGATGAACATACTGACGCCTGGATAGGTGAGATGTTTCGCGCTGCGCATACCCTGAAAGGGGGCGCGCGGATGCTGAAACTGCAAAGTATTGCCGATGTCACGCATCATCTTGAGGATGTATTGAGTGAACTACGTGATAACAAACTGACACCAGACAGGGCGTTGGGCAATCTGATCCATGAGTCCGTGGAGTATCTCTCCGGTCAGCTAACCCAGCTTTTTGTCAGCGAAGGGGATAATCAGTTGCCCCCGGCAGATGCCGGGCTGTGCGAACGCCTTGCCCGCGCCAGTCGGGGAGAGGAGATCACGCTGACTGTCGAAACTGCCGGGGCAACAGAAAAACCGGTGGTCCCTGTGCCTGCGACGCCAGCCAGCATGGATTCCGGTATTAAGCAGGCGGATTTCGTGCGGGTAAAGCTGAATAAGCTCGATGGCCTGATTGACATTCTGGGGGAGGTGCTCGCCGGACACGATCGCCTGGAACAGCAGATACAAAATCTGAGTCAGTTGGTACCGCGGTTACCGGGATTAAGCGCTGAACAGCTGCGCCAGCAAATCCATGACTTTAGCGCCCAGTTAAAAGAGAGCGTCCAGCTCCAGCATTTGCAGATGTTTGAACTATACGACGTGGCGGCGCGGATTCGTATGCTGCCACTGTCAACGTTGTTTGAACCCATTTCGCTGCAGGTCAGCGAACTGGCTTCCACACTGAATAAGCAGGTGGTGTGCCGCTTTGTTGGCGGAGAAGTGGAAATCGACCGCCAGCTCATTGACCGGCTTTCGGAGTCGCTCACTCATCTTCTGCGTAATGCCGTCGATCACGGGATTGGTGAGATCGACGAACGTCTGGCGCTCGGTAAATCCACCCGCGGCACGATTACCATCACCACCCAACAGGATGGCAGCGGGATATTACTGCGTATCGAAGATGACGGTCGCGGTCTGAACTATGAGGCCATCAGCGCGAAGGCGGTCAGTAAAGGTCTGGTTCCTGCTTCAATGGCCGGACAGCTCTCCGAGCAGGAATGCAATGAGCTGATTTTTCATCCTGGCTTTTCGACCAGCAAGATCGTCTCCGAGCTTTCTGGTCGCGGCGTTGGCCTTGATGTGGTGCGCAAAACGGTGGTGACCGACCTGCAAGGCGATTTGCAGGTTTATAGCCGCCCGGGAGTCGGAACCAGCTTTAACCTGCGGTTACCTGTTTCGTTAACCATGATGCGGATTCTGCAATTTGAAGAGCAGGGGCACCTGTTTGGACTGGCTGCGCAGTATGTGGTTGAGGTGGTGGAATGCACGGCTCAGGGGATTAGCGATATCGCCGGACGTCCTGCCATTATCTTGCATAACGAGTTTATCCCGGTGGTTTGCGTAGGCAGCTTGCTGGGCATTCATGAACGCCAGAGCAGCTTTTCAACGCCTGGACAGCGATTAATCGTGGTGCAGAACCAGTACAGCAAAATGGCGCTGCAGGTGGATAAGCTGCTCGATGAACGCAAGATGATGATTAAACCGTTACCGAAGCATATGCAACAGCAGTCGCTGGTCTCCGGGATGGTACAAACACCGGATAACCAACTGGTCAGCATCCTGCACGTTCCAGCGCTAATGGCGATGGCGCAACAATCACGGCAAACCAGTACACCAGCGCCCGCCACGAGCGTAACGCAGGACGCATGGCATGTGCTGGTGGTCGATGACTCACTGAATACCCGTGAGATAGAAAAGAACGTGCTGGAAGCGCACGGTTATCAGGTGACTCTGGCAGAAGACGGGCTGTCGGGGCTGCAAAAAGCGAAACTGACCCAGTTTGATGCCGTACTGACGGATGTCGAAATGCCGTTTATGGATGGTTTCACCTTCACCAAATCGTTGCGTGGGGAGAAAAACTACCAGCATACGCCAATCATCATCGTGACGTCCCGCGCGAAGGAAGAGGACCGGCGACGGGGGATTCAGGTGGGCGCGGATGCCTACATCGCCAAGGGCGATTTCGAGCAGGACAGTTTGATAAAAACATTAAAAATGCTTTTGTGCTGATGGCGCAAAATCGAGAGAGAAAATGCGAATTTTATTAGTTGATGATGATCTTTTTGCGGCTGAACTGGCATCCATATTTTTGCAAATGGACGGCTACGATGTAGTGATTGTGGAAAGCGCGATTTCCGCCCTGGCGTGCCTGGACTCGGATAACAACATCGACCTGGTGATTAGCGATCTGCATATGCCAGAGATCAGTGGGTTGGATTTTCTGGCGCTGTTACGCGCTCAGGATTGGGTTAAGCCTTTTATTTTACTGAGTGCCAATGAAGTAGCGGCCAGCGACGCTCTGTACGACCGTTGGGTGAAAAAAGATGAAAACCTCGCGGAAAATCTGGGGGCAGCTGTCAATGCGCTACTGCAACCGTCTGCGATTAATTGAATAAGCCTACGTGTTTGATGAAACAAGAAAATAAGCATATAGCGATGGCGGCTGCGCAGGAAAAAATAGCGCGTTTGCGGCAGGGGTTTCTACGCCGAATTCCCGACATGCTGGCACAAGCGGAAAGATTACTCGTTCAACTGGTCGCAGAACCTAGCGAAGCCTGTCGCAAACAGCTACATATTCTGCTGCACAGTATTCACGGTTCGGCAGGGTCCTTTGGCTTTAGCCCGCTGGCAAATGCCTCAGCAGAAGGTGAGCGTTTACTAACAGAGCCGGAAGCAGAGCAAAGCACATTACATTACGATGAGCTACGGCGAATCATCAGGTGGTTGTACACCCTGACCCAGGAGCAGCTCAATCTTGAACATCGTATCAGCGATACGGAGTTCACATTACCGATCGCCGCGCAGCGCCCGGAAGAGGGATACGTTCGGCGGGCCAGCAAGCCTATCTACCTGTGTGATGATGATATTGACCAGGTCGAGCTGCTCGCGACCCAACTGCGCTGTTTCGGCTTTACCTGCCATGTGTTCGCGAACACGCAGGATTTCACTCAGGCCGTATTGTCGCAACCGCCTGCCGTGGTGATTATGGATGTTAGCTTTCCGGACAACGCCTACGGTGGACCGCTGGCGATGTCGGATCTGAAACAAAAAGTGGGCAAACCTTTCCCGGTGCTGTTCCTCTCGTGCCATAGCGATTTTAATGCCCGCATCAACGCCATCAAATCCGGCTGCGATGGCTACTACGTAAAACCTGCGTCTATCACCGATTTAGTCCAGGAACTTCATCGCCTGACCCAACCGTCGCTGAAAAAGCCTTACCAGGTATTGTTGATCGATGACGAACCCGCGGTGGCGGAATACAACGCGGAGATGCTGCGCATGGCGGGCATGGAAGTGCATGTGCTCGAAAAACCTCACTATCTGCTGCATGTACTGAATGCGCAGCCGATCGATCTGGTGTTGATGGATTACCACATGCCGGAGTTCAGCGGTGAGGAACTGACAAAACTGATTCGCCAAATACCGCAGCATATTGGCCTGCCTATCGCCTATCTCTCCAGCGAGACCAACAAGCATGCACAGTTGGGAGCAATGAGCATTGGCGCGGAGGATTTTATCCTCAAACAGAGCGATCCTGAGGAGCTGATCCGCGCCGTATCGATCCGCGCGGAAAGAATGCGCGTCCTGCGTGCCCGCATGTCGCAGGACAGCCTGAGCGGGTTATATAACCACTCAACGACTACCCATTTTCTCAAAAGCGCGATTGCCGAGTCGAACTACAGCGGCAACCCGTTTTGTATGGTGATGGTGGACCTGGATCGCTTCAAAAGCGTTAACGATACCTACGGTCATGCGGTCGGCGATCAGGTGATCGTCGGTATTTCGCAGCTATTTTCTCACCGCTTACGCAGCACTGATATCGTTGGCCGTTATGGTGGTGAAGAGTTTGTCATCATTATGCCCAACACCAGCAGTGACAAGGCCGCGCGCGTGGTCGAACGATTGCGCAGGGATTACGAGCAGGTCACGTTTTCCGTTAACGACGCCAGTTTTCACAGCACCTTCAGCGCGGGCATTGCCCAGTGGCAGTTTGGCGATCGGATTGAAACGCTGCGCGAACGTGCCGATCAGGCACTGTATGCCGCGAAGCAAAATGGCCGTAACACTTTCTGCATTGCCGAGTAAAAGGAGTCAATATGAGCCAACAGCTGGAGCAGATTCTTGCGCTGAACCATGGTGAAAAGCCGGAGTGTGAAAACGTTGATGAACCCCAGCGTACGCTGGTGTTATTTCAACTGGCGGGTAAAAATTTTGCCTTCTATGGGGCGCAAGTTAAAGAGATCCTTGCAGAGCGCCCGATCTCCTGGGTTCCCTGCTGCGCGCCAATGCTTGAAGGGGTCATCAACTATCGTGGACGGGTGGAATCGGTGATGAGACTGGACAGCCTGATCGATAATCCTATCGTCAATTCGGCAGGTAAGCGCACTATTCTGATTGGTTGCGCAGAGAAAATGCAAAGTGGGATCCTGATAGATAAACTGATTGATGTGTTGGAAGTCGCCGAAAGCCAGATTCATTTGCCAGGAGATTCATTGCCCCCGGCGTTACAAAGCATCGCTGTGGGTGTCGTTAACGTGATGGAAACCTGGTACACGTTGCTCGATCTGAATCTGGTCTTTGAGCGTTATCAGGAGACCAGCGGTTATGACGGCTCCCACTAATCTGGCGGCGGTACGTATTACTTTGGGAGCACTAACATTGTATATACCGGCAAACCAGGTGGGTGTGTGCGCGTTAGTGACTCAGGTTATGCCTGAAATCCCCCGATTTAGCCAGTGGCTGGGGATTGCCGACGAGCCGCAAGAGGGCTGGCATTTGCATTTGCGCGTCCCCGACAGTGGCGTTGAAACCGGCTGGTACCTATGGGGACAACTAGAGAATGTGGTGCTCTCCAGCGACATTATTTTTGCCGTACCGCCGCTTCTGGCGCGTAACTGTCATCTGCCTGCGCTTCGTGCCCTGGTGGGCCGCGAGGCGTTTAGCCCGTTATTAAGCTGGCGCTGACACGCTGCGGGAGCTTTAACGGTCCCGCAGCATGAAAAGGCTGGGAGTGCTATATCCAGTTACTGGATATAAGCATCGACAGCCCGACTGACCAGCTTAGTCATAAAGTTGTCAATTTTATCAATGGTCTGCTTGTCCTGAAGATCGTAGGTTTTTGCTACGTCATCCAGGTTTTCATAACCGACCCAAACTCGGCCGATCTTATCCTGCCATACGGAGACACGTAACGGCAGATCCAGCGCCACACCCTGTTTATCCTGCATCAGTTTTGTGCCGACTTTAGGGTTACCAAATACCAGGACCTTCGTAGGCCTGAGGTTCATTCCCGCGCCCTCGGCATTTTTCTCGTGATCAATTTCGGCGAATACCGGAACGCCTTCGCTTTTCAGAATGGCTTTCAGTCGGGAGACCGTCTCATCAACAGAGAATTTACTTTCCTGGTTTTTGATCTTCTCTGAATTTAACCCAGAACCCAGCCCGATTTTATAGGCTTCAGCGATATCACGAGCCACCTGAGTCATGTCTACACCTTCTTTGTTGGTCAGCATTGTCACGCAAACCAGTTCATCACCGGCGGTAAAGCGGCTCAGATAGGCACTAAATCCACCTGTGGTTCCTTTGATTTCCAGAAAACCAGGATGGCGGGTAAATTCCCAGCCGGCCATGGCAGGCACGACTTTGCCGTTTTTCAGTTTTGCCGGGCTATAGATAATGTCGCGCAGCTTTTTATCTTTAACCAGCGTACTGCCGGCAAGACCGATATCCCACTTACTGATGTCTTCCGCTGACGACCACAGACCACCGTAGGCGTACAGATTATCAGTGGCGATTGCGCTGACAGGCGCCAGTTTGTCACCCGCTGCGACGTATCCTGTTGCAGGCTCAACAGGGTTGATCCAGTCAATTTCTGACTTAAATTTCGAATGCTGATTGTGCTGCTTATCAGGCGTCGGGCGATCAAGGAATGCTTTCGTTGGCATGTCTTTTGCGAACATGGTGCTTTGCAGACCTAACGGCGTAATTTGGTATTTGTTGACGAAGTCTACGTAACTCATTCCGCTGACTTTCTCGATAGCCATACCTAACAGGATAAAGTCAGTTGCGCTGGAGTTGATATCCGTACCGTTTTTAAATTCGAGCGGTTTATCTTTAACAAGATCAACCAGCTGCGCAGGTGTATATTTTTGCTCTTGTTTATAGCCGAAAGATCTGAAATCAGGGATCCCGGATGAGTGCTGCATTAATTCCAGAATCGTAATGTTATGCCAGCTTTCCGGCAGGCCAGGCAAATAGATGCTCACAGGGGTATTAAGATCCAATTTGCCTTGCTCTACCAGTTGCATTACTGCTACTGCAGTAAAAGCCTGCGTGATAGGGCCAATTCCCCACATGGTTTTGGTGGAAGCAAGCTCATCATTGGCTGCCGTAGACAGACCGTATCCCGCTGAACGCGGAATATAAGGCGCCTGAACAATCGCCATGGATAAACCCGGAAGATTATTTTTCGCCATTACCTCAGCAATGATCTGATCGATATATTTGCCATTGACCTTTAATTGAGGATCACCACGGTTAACTAAGTAAGTTGTCTCATTTGTTTTGGCAGCGGCTAACACCTGAGTAGCTGAAACTGACATGGAAAGTAAAATACATGCCGAAATAACCTTTAACTTAAGATTCATGGAAAAGCTCCGCGCTTAATGAAATTTATTTTGATGGCTAATGGATTAGCGATGTTGTACATACAATTACCCTCGGTAACCGTACTCATAGCTATTACTTAGCTGCTGCCTTTACCTTTTCAACCGTGGTGTCGGTGTCCCATAAATCATTGGCAATGATGCGGTAGTTGGTTAGAGCTGCGAGATAACCGTCACCTTCCGGAATGCGCGGACCGGCCGTCGCATCTTTAACGACGACAACTTCAAAACCTTGTTCAATCAATTCACGCATATGGGATTCAATACACAGATTGGCAGCCATACCGGCGAGAATGACCTGTGAGACACCGCGTTTTCTTAATTGCAGTACCAGGTCATTAGTTTCTGGTCCGAAAATCTTATGCGGTGAGGCAATAACCGTTTCGCCATCATAAATATATGGCTTAAATTGAGGTAAAAAGTCTGCACCGGAATTTTCAAAATCATCCATCGTCAGTGGACCTGTACGATTGAACATTCCAGTGCCGTGCATAAATGTTTCTCCCGGCGCGGTAGAGTGCCATTTATGGTCGTGCGGAAAGTAATAATGCGGAGAAATAAAAACAGGAATTTGTACTTCTTTTGCTAGTTTAAACAGTGTTTCGAGATTTTCCACAGTATTATTTTCAATAATGCTATCTTTGAAAACCTCCCAACCAATACCCTGAGGGCTTAAAAAATCGATCTGTGGATCGACTACCACCAACGCAGCTTCCTTATTATTAAGTGTTATACCTTTGCGTGGTAAGCCATAGGCCTCTGGTTCAGAATAGATTTCTGACATTCTCATCTTGCTCATAAAATTTACCTGTATTTATATCTAATGTGATAGTGACTATCTGATTATTAAATAGCGCTGGTAAATATGGCATGGTTTCAGAACGGGGCATTTGTTCAGAACGCTGGGAATATTGTCATTACGTATTCTAATAACGATAGTGGGCATATCACTGCCCACTCCGTTAGAGGTCGTATTGCTGGCGTCGCCGTTCTAAACGGCGATCGCGCAGGGTGGAATAAATAAAGGTCATCACAAACAGTAGTGAAAATAGTACAACGATGGTGGGGGCCGGTGCACTGTCGATGAAAAAAGACAGGTACACGCCCATAAACGAGGTAACGACCGACATCATCACCGCCAGCCACAAGGCGTGGGAAAATTTCCGCGTCATTAAAATCGCAATGGCGCCAGGCGCAATCAGTAAGGAGATCGACAAAATAATCCCTACTGATTTTAGCGTGGCGACAATCGTCAGGGCGATCATGCACAGCAGGCCGTAATGCAGCAGTGCGGTGTTAAGCCCGCTGGCCTTTGCCTGATGTGGGTCGAACGCATGCAGCAACAGATCTTTCCACTTAAGCCCAATAATAAGCGCTATCCCAAGCGTAATAACTGCGGTTTGTATGATGTCGCTGAACGATACACCCAGCATGTCGCCGAACAGAATATGATCGAGGTGGACCTCTGACTGGATAGAGACGTACAGCACCAGCCCCGCGCCAAACATGCCGGAAAAGACAATCCCCATCAGGGTATCGCGTTTGATGCGGCTGTTATCGTCGAGATAACCCGTCGCCACCGCACAGAATAGCCCGGCGATAAACGCGCCAATTGCCAACGGGATGCCCGCAATCCACGCCAGCACAATTCCCGGGAAAACCGCGTGGCTCATAGCATCGCCCATCAACGCCCAGCCTTTGAGTACTAAAAATACCGACAGCAGCGCGCAGGGTACGGCGACAATGGTGGAGATGACCAGCGCATTGACCATAAAGCTAAACTGAAAGGGTTCCAGCAGCGTTGTTAAGATCATACTTGCTCCTTGTTCACCAGACGGGCGCGGCGGCGATTTGCCAGCAGACCGTGTTTTGGTGCGAAGACAAATGCCAGCAGGAACAGCAGCGTTTGCATAACGACAATAATTCCGCCGGTTGCACCGTCCAGCCAGTAGCTCAGCCAGGCGCCGAAAAAGCTGGTCAGGCTGCCGATAGCGACGGCGATGGTGAGCAGGCGTGGGAAACGATCGGTCAGCAGCCAGGCCGTCGCTCCGGGCGTAACCACCAGGCAAATCACCAGAAATGCGCCGACGGTTTGCAGTGCGGCTACCGTGGAAACGGAGAGCAGCGTAAAAAATAATAGCTTCAACCGGCCCGGATTCAGACCGATAGAGCGCGCGTGGTTTTCATCAAAAAAAACCACCATCAGATCTTTCCACTTCAAAAACAGGATGGTTAGCGAAATAACCCCGATGATGGCCAGTTGCAGAATATCTTCTGGCGCAATCGCCAGCACGTTGCCGAGAATAATGGTCTGAATGTTCACCGACATCGGATTGAGCGACACCATAAACAGCCCGATACCGAAAAAAGACGAAAAAATCAGTCCGATAATCGCATCTTCTTTCAGACGTGAACGCTGATTGAGAAACAGCATGCTGCCCGCCGCCAGTCCGCCGGAAAGAAATGCGCCAAGCGCGAAGGGAAGCCCTAACATATAGGCTCCGGCCACGCCTGGAACGATAGAGTGCGACAGCGCATCGCCAATCAGCGACCAGCCTTTGAGCATCAGATAGCAGGAGAGAAACGCACACAGGCCACCGACCATCGCCGAGACCCACATGGCGTTGAGCATGTACTGGTAGCCAAACGGCTCCGTTAGCCAGTTCATGGTTATTCCCCCTCGTTTGCCGTGCGTCGCGAAATAAACGGGCGTTCATCATCGGTAATCACGTGCTGTTCACCGCCGCTCAGCGCAACATGACGCAGCACGCCGCTGAATGCCAGTTCGAGATTCTCGGGGGTAAAGGTGGTTTCGGTTGGTCCACTTGCCAGCACCGTGCCCTTAATCATCACTGTGTAATCACAAAACTCGGTGACGGATCCCAAATTATGGGTAGAGACCAGCATGGTTCGACCCTCATCACGCAGTTCACGCAGCAGGTCGATGATCCGGGCCTCGGTTTTTACATCCACGCCGGTGAAGGGTTCATCCAGTAAAATAACCTGTCCGTCCTGTGCGATGGCCCTTGCCAGAAAAACACGCTTTTTCTGCCCACCGGACAGTTCACCTATCTGACGATGGCGATAGTCCAGCATATCAACCCGCGCCAGTGCCGCATCCACGCAGGCGTGGTCAATTTGTTTTGGTCGACGCAGCCAGCCCATATGGCCAAAGCGTCCCATCATCACCACATCTTCCACCAGTACCGGAAACGACCAGTCCACCTCTTCTGACTGAGGAACATAGGCAATCAGATTCTGTTTAAGCGCCTTATTAACCGGCTGTTGCAGAATTGAGATTTCCCCCTGCGCCAGGCGGACAAACCCCATCAGCGCTTTAAAAAGCGTTGATTTTCCCGAACCGTTTACGCCGACCAGAGCGGCAATTGAGCCGCCCGGAACCTGAAAAGTGGCGTCCCGCAATGCGGTATGACCGTTGCGATACGTCACCGTAACCTGATTTACGGTAATCGCAGAGTGACTCATGGTTGGCTCTCCAGACCCTTGTTGATGCCGTTAACAATGGTTTGCGTGGTGACGCGCAGTAAATCCAGATAGGTAGGCACCGGACCATCGGCAGCGCTGAGCGAATCGACATACAGCACGCCGCCGTAATACGCGCCAGACTCACGGGCAACCTGACGCGCTGGTTTGTCGGACACGGTGCTTTCGCTAAATACCGTTGGGATATGATGCTCTCTGATCGCATCGATCACCTTGCGTACCTGCTTGGGTGTGCCTTGCTGATCAGCATTGATCGGCCACAGATACAGCTCCTTGAGATTGTTATCACGAGCTAAATAAGAGAATGCGCCTTCGCTGGTGACAAGCCAGCGTTTATCAGCAGGGAGTTTTGCCAGTTCTGTATGCAGTGGCGCCAGGGTCTGCTGGATTTTCGCTTTATAATTCTGTGCATTTTTCTGGTAGGTTGCGGCATTGTCCGGATCGTATTTGATCAGCGCATCGCGAATATTATCCACATAGATAAGCGCGTTCTCCGCTGACATCCAGGCATGCGGGTTTGGTTTACCGTTATACGGCCCTTCGCTGATGCCCATTGGCTGCACGCCGTTTGAGACCATCACTTCCGGCACGCCGGACAAATTCTGGTAGAAGCGGGCAAACCATAGTTCGAGGTTAAGACCGTTGGAGAGAATAAGCTGCGCGCCTTGCGCCCGCTTAATATCGCCAGGAGTTGGTTGATATTCGTGAATTTCAGCCCCCGGTTTGGTGATAGAACTAACGTCCGCCGCGTCACCTGCCACATTGCTTGCCATATCGGCAATCACCGTAAAGGTGGTTACCACTTTGAATTTTTCTTTCGCCCAGGCGGGTGACAGCGTCAGCGCTGTTAACGCGCTGGCAAGGAGAAATGACTTCAGATGGGGCAGATGCGGCATAGTATCCCTCACAACAAAGTGGTTAATTTATCATCAAATATAGCCTTTGCTATGTTATATAGCACATGGCATAAACAAATGAAAATAATTCTTATTTGCGTAGGGTGCTAAGGAATAAATGGGGGATAATGTGTTTCACGCCGGTACGATTGCCGGCGTGAAGGGGATGAATAACCCGGTGATTATGACTTTTGGAACTCAGTGACGGTTTCCCATGCTACCTGTTGTAACGCTTTGGCGGTGGCAGGGGTCATGTCTGTATCAACAGGAAGCGCGCCGCCGACCGGAGACTGGTTATACAGGGTGGCGAAGAATACGCAGGCGGCGAGATACGTTCCAGAAATAGAAGGGTGGACACCATCATGATAATACAGATTGATTTCCGGATGGGTCTTGCGCGCTTTCTCGAAAGCAAGACCTACCGGAGCCACATATCCCCCCGTTTTCTGCGCAATCGAGATATAAGCGTCCGCCAGTTTTTGGCTGTCTTCGGGTTTAGCTTTTTTCGGCCAGGTCATGAAATAGACGACTTTTGCACCCGCTTTATGTGCCATGTCGGCCATTTGGGTGGCAGAGTCAACGAAGTTTTGTCGGGTGCTTTCTTTCTTTGAAATCGTTTCTGTGGAGTTTCCCTGTAGCACCACCACATCCCATTTCTGTAACGTATTCTGGTAGCGCATATTCTCAATCTGCCAGCCTAAATGACCGCTGGAAATCGTGATCCCCCGATATTTATAGCCTTTGGCATGGTCAGGCAGTAAAGACTGCGTCAAATCCCGTAATCGGGTATTGATATTATTGTTATAGAACGTGAACGAGTTACCATAAAGCGCGACGATTTTATTCTCGCCATCCATTTTTGCATGTGCGGAAGGCGCTAATAACGTATCCGCGTGAGCGCAGATACTGCTCAGCGCCAGGGCCGTTGCTGTGGCAAGCAAAGTTATCTTTTTCATCGGTTATCTCTTAGAAATCATAACGAAGTCCAACGATGAGCGCATCATCATTGGTTTTTTTGTTCTTACTGGCGAATTCTTTATCGTAAGTAAATGATAACCACGTATCTTCAGCCAATGTTAATTGTGCTTCAGCACGCCAGTCTTCTTTTTCCGCAATATCTTTACCATCTTCATTTAAAAAACTATATCCGGTGAGAACCTTGACGGTGCCAAAATTGTAGGAAATGAGTGAATCCATCCCTTTATAATTATTGTCGCTTTTGTTATCGCGAGAAATAGAAGTACGCAATGCGGTTACCGCGACTTCATAGGCTTTATAGCTGAGTTGTAATCCTCCCATAATTTGATCGTTTTGATTACGCCCATCGGTGGTCACTACGCCATCCTGTCGTTTGTAACGACTGGCCGCGAGTGCTGGTGTAATTCTAAAATCACCAAATTTGAAAGACTTGCGATAGCTGGCCATCGCGCCGTAATCCAGGGCTTCGTTATCGCTGTTGCCATTACCGGAAACCCATGCCAACTGAATTTCATTTCCGGCAAATTTGGCGTTCCACTGAACGGTACCGTCCTGTCGGTTGAACTGGTACGAATCATCAATGGTTGTAATGCCATAGCTATAGATATTAGGGGTGAAATTTTTGTACTTATCGGTCATTTTCATAACCTGATACAACGGGTTTTTGGTTCTCCCGGTGATCAGTTCACCCCATGTTTTATTTGACAGACCGACATAGGAATAGCGGGCCTCCATATCGCTTTCACCGGTATTGTTATCATTTTTTTCGGTACGCACCTGCCATTCCAGGCGACCCACGATTTTGGTATCTGGCAGAAGATCCAGATCTCGGGTGAGGTAAATACCTACACGGCCACCCAGATCGCTTCGGCTTTCACTGCCAGCAAATGAATTCTGGCCACTCGCAATTTTACCCTCAACGCGGCCATAGATATCCAGAGTATTCCCATCCTTATTATAGACGTTTAAGGCGAACGCCGAGGAACTCATACCCATTAGTAATATTAGTGAATAGTTTTTTAGCTTCATGTCATCCCTCAAACCAGCATTAGTTTCCTGACCATAAAATAAAGTTCACAGCGGGGTGATTGTTTGTGGAAAAGGAATGTTAGCGGTATGGGAATTATTTTTTCTCGTGATGAAATGTGATTATTCACGCATAAATATCACTAATTCCACTGTTGTATTAATGGTTCTTATATTTAATACGCGTTTTTTATGAAATATTACGCCTACTTAAAATGTAATTCACAAATTACTGTGAAGTACATCGCACTTCTTCTTGGTGAAAAAACTGAAAATGGGAATGTTGTATTCTCATGGCCGTTTTTTGGGTGGGAATACTATTTTCCCCTATAATCTGGAAAACAGATCCTGCAAAATTGATTAATCACATTTTCGATTATGACGCATTCATTGGCCGGAGAGGCGCTGTATGTTCGGTAAGCAAACAACGGTATTTGATTCTGATCTTTATTCTTCATTGTTCACCCAAGGTCGGATGCGGGAAATATGGTCTGACGACAATCTGCTGCGATGTTGGTTGCGATTTGAGGCAACAGTCGCTCGCGTGCAAGGTGAGCTGGGGATTATCCCTACGCAAGCCGCCGTCGAAATTGAAAAAACGTGCAGGGAAATACGGATAGATTGGCCAGCCCTTGCACAGGAAACACAGACGGTTGGTATGGCGATAAAACCGCTGATCGATCAGATCTCTGCTTGCGGTACACCGTTAGTAAGTCAGTATCTGCACTGGGGATGTACTACCCAGGACCTGCTGGACTCTGGCATGGCGATGAGACAGCAACAAACGTTGCAGCTGCTGCGCGAGCAATTGCTCGATGTTGGCGAAGTGATGAAAGCGATGGCAATACGTCATACCCGAACGGTGATGGTTGCACGCACCAATTCGGTGGATGCCTCTGCGACAACATGGGGGTTGCATGTTTGCAGTTATCTGGCAGAGATTAACCGCCATCTGATAAGACTTCAGCAGCTGTACCCGCGAGCTGTAACCGGGCTCTTTGGCGGTGCGGTAGGTAATTTGGCCTCCGTAGGCGAGCAGGGAATGGAAACGCGTGAACGACTGATGTTGGCACTGGGTCTGAACGTACCCTGCGGCATTAATAATGCCAGCCAGGATGCGGTTGTTGAAGTTGTGCAGTTTTTTGCCCTTGTTCACGGCACGCTGTGTCGTCTGGCCAACGATGTCGAAACAATGGGACGCACGCCGATTGCTGAAGTGCTTGAGGGAGAAGGTGGTGGAGGGTCGAGCACGATGCCGCATAAGGTTAATCCGCGCGCCAGTAACATGATGCAAACGCTGGCAAGGATGGGATGGATGTATGCGTCTGGCGCCCCAGCAATGCTGGATCAACAGGATGTGCGAGCCGCCTCAATGAGGGTATTAAACTGGACAATCCTCCCGGAGGCCTCAAATGCTTTATCGACCAGCCTGACACGCGCAAAGAATCTGCTTTCGCATCTCATCATTAATGAAGAGAAGATGCGTGCTAATTTCGATTGCTCGAAGCACTTTATTATGTCGGAATCACTGACGATGAAACTTGCCGCCAAAATCGGCAGAGAGTCCGCCTATAACTTAGTGAAAAACCTGCTAAAGCATGCAACTGGAGAGCACAGCTTCATGGAGATCGTGCAGGCTAGCCCGGAAATCCGCGCATCATTGTCTGTAGAGGAAATTACCGCCGCCTGCGAGCCGCTGTCATATATCGGGGCTAACGACGCGCTAATCGCTGAAACTTTAGCTGAGTTCGATCGCGTGAAAACGGTAGAGATTGCCTGATTTGTCTTGCTGCCGGGAGGGGTAACTCTCCTGGCGGCTGGCGGTGCTAAGTGTTGTGTGCTGATGCAGAAAACGTTTCGAAAAAGACAAATAATTCCTCCAGTTGTGCAAAATTCCCCTCGTTATCTCCCTTCTCATAAGCCAGATGTAATATGAGTTCGATAAAAAAGAAGCCGAGTATACGGCTTTGAAAAATGGACTGTACGTCGCTGGGAAGAACAAACTGCAGATCGCAGAATTTACCGTAAGGGTTCGCTTCTGAGTTGGTAACCAGTACCACGACGGCATTCTTTTTTCTGAACCACTTTGCAATATTGAGGGCAACCCGATTAAATCGATAGTATGAGAACACAATCAGGACATCCTCTTCCTCAATATTGATGAGACATTTGGGGAGTTCGCTGATGTCCGTCGGTAACAGTGTGATGTCACTGCGAAAGTACTTTAGCAGTGTACAAAAATGCGTCGCCATTGCATGAGAAGATGAAGGGCCGACGACATAAATATGACGCTGATTGTTCAGTACCAGATCGATAAACGCATTAAGACTTTCAATATCGATATTATTTTTAAATTGATTAAATAATTCTGATACTTTATGGGTGAAATCAGTAACGATAGTTTCAGTTGTGATGCAAGGATTGTTACGTAGTTTGATGTTTTTCTCAAAAGGTGCAGATATTTTATTTTTTGACAGAGTAATGTCTAATGCTTTGCGGAAAGCAGCATAACCCGTAAACCCAATTTTATTTAAAAATCGGCCAATGGTTGCTTTACTTACCATCGCGTTTTGTGAGAGGTCAACAATGCCATGATAGGGAAGTTCATTGAAGTGTTTATTAATATACTCATTAAGTCGACACTCAGATTCAGTCAGATCACCCATATTAAGAGTAAGTGAGTTATACTCATCCAGACTTAATGTGTTTTTTTTGTACATGGATAACACCCGATGGCTGTTGTATATCAACGTTGTTATAGGGTAATACGCTTTCGACGTCAATCATAGAATGAATATGTTGGAAACCCGTATCCAGCCTTCTTTGGAAGGTGCGACTATATTCAGATGAGTTGCGATCTTACTCACAAAAAGGGGTGGGAAAACACCTTTCCCGTATTTTACAACCACACAACCCATTACAATTAAATCTCAATATTTGAGTATGTAATACGATAAATTTACGGACATATTATTGCTGCTTATATATGGGTGTGGTTTTTTACAATCCTACATAAGCTATGATGATATGACGGGTAACCCTACCAGATTTGTATGGCATAGGAATTGTTATTATGACGGCGTTTATTATAGCAATAGTGATAACAGTTATTGCTGCATGGTTAATTGTGAAAAATTATCAGCCGCAAACTGTTTTATTACTCGCTGGACTGGCATTATTGACCATTACCGTACTGTTTTATCCTGAAAACAGTATTCTCTATGATAAAGCGAAATCCACTGGGTCAACCTGGTTGGATATCTTTAGCTTTGCAAAAGAATCGCTTACCACACAAATTGCTGGTATTGGTCTTATCATCATGGCTGCGGGTGGATTTGCCAGCTATATGGATCACATTAAAGCGTCGAATGCGATGGTCAATATGTGCATTCGTCCGCTGCAGGTAATTAAAGCGCCTTATCTGATCCTCGCACTGGGGTATATCTGCGCACAGCTTCTGCATGTGGCAATTTCAAGTGCGGCGGGACTGGCGATGTTGCTGCTGGTGACATTCTTCCCGGTTCTGGTTCGTCTGGGGGTCAGTAAAGCCTCTGCGGCCGCGATGATTGGTCTGTGCGCGTTTATGGATCTAGGGCCCGCGGTAGGTACGGCGAATCTGGCGGCTAAACATGCTGGCATGGAAAGCGCTATCTACTTTGCCCATTACCAGATGCCGGTGGCGGTGGTGGTGATGCTGGCCGTGGCAGTGGTGATTTACTTTACCGCGAAGTATTTCGACAAAAAAGATGGCTTCGTACCGGGGGCGCAAAGCGTGGCGCAAGCGGAAGAAGAAGGCCGAAAGGTACCCGCTATTTACGCGCTGTTACCCGTCCTGCCTGTCGTACTGGTGCTGGTCTTTAGCCCTTTGGTTATCAAGTCCATCAAAATAGACGTGGTCACGGCGATGATCCTTGGCGCTGTCGTCGCATTTTTCTTTGAACTGGTGGCTACCCGAGATTTCAAAAGCTGCTGCAAAGGGATACAGGTCTTTTTCAAAGGAATGGGTAGCATGTTTACCAGCATCGTTTCCTTGCTGGTGTGTGCGGATATCTATGCCCAGGGGCTGCAGAAAATTGGCGCGGTGGACTACCTGTTACAGTCTGTGCAAAACGCAGGACTGGGCTTTACCAGCATGACCCTGGTGATGACCGCGTTGGTGGGCGTAACCGCCGTCCTGACGGGCTCTGGCGTTGCCGCCTTTTTCTCCTTCTCCGGCCTGGCCCCCTCCATTGCGGCAAAATTTGGTGAGAGCGCCGTCAATATGATCCTGCCTATGCAGTTAATGGCGGGAATGGGGCGCTCAATGTCCCCAGTGGCTGGAATCATTATTGCGGTGAGTAAAGCAGGAGAATGTTCACCGTTTATGATCGTCAGAAGAACGCTGCTTCCAGCGCTGGCCGGTATCGCGGCGATGCTGGTTGCCAACTATGTCCTGATTTGAATCCCGAGAGCCTGCTAATGCAGGCTCTTATTTTTTATCTGGTTGTAATTTATGGATGGCAACGTGACAAACGATGTTTTATACGTCCCGTTTACGGGGAAGTTACTGCTTGAATCTCCGTTATTAAACAAGGGAAGCAGCTTCACGCAGCAAGAAAGGCATGACTTTAACCTGAGTGGGCTACTGCCTTGCGCCATTGAGAATATTGATGAACAAGCCGAACGGGCGTATCAACAATATCTTGAGGCTGAATCCCACAACGCTCGACATATTTACCTGCGTAATATCCAGGATACTAACGAAACGTTATTTTATTACCTGTTGAAAAAGCACCTTCCAGAGATGCTGCCTATCGTTTATACCCCGGTAGTCGGGGCCGCCTGTGAAAAATTCTCGTGGATTTATCGTCGTGCACGCGGTGTCTTTATCTCCTGGCCCGATCGCGATCGTATTGACGATATTTTGCATGATATTCCGCGGCACGATATCAAGGTCATCGTCGTCACCGATGGTGAGCGCATTCTGGGGCTGGGCGACCAGGGCGTTGGCGGTATGGGGATTCCTATCGGGAAACTTTCTCTCTATACCGTCTGTGGCGGGGTAAATCCGGCGAATACGCTACCTATTTTACTGGATGTCGGCACGAATAATGCGCGACTGCTGGACGATCCGCGCTATATCGGCTGGCGTCATCCGCGCATAACTGGTGAAGACTATTTCGCATTTATTGGAATGTTTATTGCTGCCGTAAAACGGCGCTGGCCTAACGTTCTGCTGCAGTTTGAAGATTTTGCCCAGCATACCGCGGTGCCGCTGCTGGACCGTTATCGCGATGAGCTGTGCTGTTTTAACGATGATATTCAGGGCACGGCGTCGGTGGCTCTGGCGACTCTGGTTGCTGCCTGCCGGGGCAGCGGTCGTGACTTCCGTCAGCAATCAATCGTGATTGTGGGGGCGGGGGCTGCAGGATGTGGGATCGCCCGGCATATTATTGCCTGCCGTATCAGTGAAGGAATGAGCGAGGCCGAAGCCAGACGGACCATTTTTATGGTGGATCGCGACGGTCTGGTGATGACCACCAATAATGCTTTAGCTGATTTCCAGCAGCCGCTGGCGCAGTCTCCCGAGGCCGTATCTGATTGGCAGTATGAGGGGCTGGCACCGTCATTATTGGAGGTGATCCACAATGCCAAACCCACGGTGATGCTGGGGGTGTCGGGTCAGGCTGGATTGTTCTCGCAGGAGGTCATTAGCACGATGTACCAATACTGCGAGCGCCCGATCGTTATGCCGTTGTCGAATCCCACTTCGAGAATGGAAGCGCGACCAGAAGATATCATTCGCTGGACCGAGGGGCAGGCCATCATCGCGACCGGCAGTCCCTGCGGTGTGATTGAATTTAATGGACGCTCCATTCCGGTGGCGCAGTGCAATAACGTGTATGTTTTCCCGGCCATCGGTCTGGGGGCTATCGCCAGCGGCGCGACACGCGTAACAGAGGCTATGCTGATGGCGGCAAGCCGTGCGCTGGCCGATGCTTCCCCGTTGGTGCGTAACGGGGAAGGCGCTCTGTTGCCGGAGATTGGGACAATCTGCGAGGTGACCCGCAGCATTGCCTTTGAGGTGGGTAAGGCGGCACAGCAGTCGGGCGTGGCAGAGAAGATGAGCGACGACGCGCTGTTGCAAAGCATCAAAGATAACTTTTGGTTACCGCACTACCGTCCTTATAAACGCAGGGCAATTTAGCCGTTGTGACGAGTAAGCGGTACTCGGGTCTTGGTTGCCTTCATGATTAAGGTGTATTATTTATGCAACTTAACTATGGAGGCATCATGTCCGGCAAACGTATTGCACGTGAAAAAATGACGATCCAGAGAATGATTTCGCTCTATGAGAGCCAGTGCCCGCAGGCTTCAGACGAACCGGGGCATTACGATGCGTTGTTTGCCTATGCGCAAAAGCGTCTGGACAAGTGCGTGTTTGGTGAGGAAAAACCGGCCTGTAAACAGTGCCCGGTACACTGTTATCAGCCGGCTAAACGCGAAGAGATGAAGCAAATCATGCGTTGGGCTGGGCCGAGAATGCTCTGGCGTCACCCGATCCTGACCGTACGTCACCTGATTGATGACAAACGTCCGGTGCCGGAGTTACCCGAAAAGTACCAGCGGAAGAAGTAAGTAGCAATTCTTTGCTGCCGGATGGCGGCTGCGCCTTATCCGGCCTACAAATACAAACGCACCAGTGGGTAGGCCCGATAAGCAAAGCGCCATCGGGCGAACCGTTAAACCAGCGCATCCTTATCAATACCCAATCGCTTCATGCGTGAGAGTAACGTTGTACGTTTCAGCCCCAGCCTTTGTGCCGCGCCTTTGGGACCGGCAACCACACCGTTGGTTTCTTTCAATACGCGCATAATCAACTGGTATTCATCTTCGCCGTCCTGCGCGACTTCGGTTGCCACCGGAGGCGTAGACGGCGTCAAAGGGGCAATATCCGGAAGGGACAGTTGCAGTACGTTGCCCCGGGTGAGCAGAACCGCACGTTCTACCACGTTTTCCAGCTCACGCACGTTACCCGGCCATTCCATACAGCTCAGCGTGCGCAGAGCCTCGGCAGGAATACTGTCGATATTGCGTCCCATCCGACGAGCAATTTTAAAGGTGAAGGCTTTTACCAGCAGCGGAATATCTTCCGGGCGCTCACGCAGCGGCGGCAGATGGATCGGGAAGACGTTCAGCCGGTAGTACAGATCGTTACGAAATTCGCGATCGGCAACCATCTTCTTCAGATCGCGGTTGGTAGCGGCGATCAGGCGCACGTCGGTCTGGATCAGCTTATTACTGCCCAGGCGTTCAAACTCCTGCTCTTGCAGTACGCGCAGTAGCTTAGGCTGAAGCTCCAGCGGCATATCGCCAACTTCATCGAGGAACAGCGAACTTTTATCTGCCAGCTCGAAACGACCAATCCGCTGCGTGCTGGCACCGGTAAATGCGCCACGCTCATGACCGAAAAGATCGCTTTCCAGTAATCCGGCAGGCATTGCCGCGCAGTTCATTTTCACCATCCGACGGGCGTTACGTCCGCTCAGGTTGTGAATAGCCCGTGCGATCAGCTCTTTACCTGTTCCGGTCTCACCCAGAATCAAGACGGTGCTGTCGCTTTGCGCCACCATTTCGACCTGCTTGAGTACGCTGTACATCGCTTCGCTGCGACCGATGATTTCACCGAACTCACTCTCTACGTTGTTGAGTTGTTCAGTCAACGCCAGGTTTTCATCGACCAGACGTTCCTTCAGGCGGTGAATCTCCTGGTAGGCAAGCGCGTTATCCACGGCAATTGCCACACGCTCGGCGATTTGGCGCAATAGCTTGAGGTTGGCGGTAGTGAACACTTTCTCTTCGCACTGTGCCAGCTTGAGTACGCCGAGCATTGTATTGCCGGACATCAACGGTAGCAGGCACAGGGTTTGTAACTGGTTGCCCCAGGTTTCGAACAGCATGCGTTCGTAAGGGGCAAGGATGTCACGCTCGCTCAGGTTAATCAGCAGCATCTCTTTGCTTTTGAAGACCCGTTCAGAGAGCGTGCCCGCTTCGTCCACTTCACTCTGTTCGTGTGCCGGATGATGTTCATCCAGATAGTGAGTGGAATAGATACTGAGTTTATTTTTGCGATCGCTGCGTAACACGATACTGATGGCATCGATGTCGAAGTAGTGGTGGATCTCTTTGGCGACTTCGCTGACCAGCTCATCAATATCCAGCCGGGAGAGCACGGCATTGGTGATGGCGACCAGGATACGAAAGTTGTCACGCTCACGACACAGCAGATCGTAATCGACGTTGTTGCTGACTCTGCTTTGAATTTGTTCAGCAACGACGCCGACTATCTGAGTGAAGGTCTGTAGACGGTTATATTCTTTTTCACTCCACGGACGATCTTCGTTACGGATGAATTCGCAACCGCCAAAGATGCGCCCATCTGCCGCCAGCGGCAGCAGGCA
This sequence comes from Citrobacter sp. Cpo090, assembly GCF_030332665.1. Lineage (NCBI taxonomy): Bacteria > Pseudomonadati > Pseudomonadota > Gammaproteobacteria > Enterobacterales > Enterobacteriaceae > Citrobacter > Citrobacter sp. Cpo090. Next base: position 204,695 of record NZ_JAOWHK010000036.1, read on the forward strand.
GTAGTGGCCAAATTCAGAATACAGTCCACCTGAAGCCAACTGTGGCCAGGTTTCCGTGAACTCATGATAGTTGCAGTGCAACGCATCGGGGCGAGACAAAATACGGCGTACCGGACCATGTGCCAGCACCGTTTCGTCTTCATAATCGATGGGTTTACCATTTTCACGCGTTGCAAAATAACGCGCACGTTGCGTTTGTGCCTGCCATAAGACAATAGCCGCGCAGTCGGCGAGCGCTGAACGCTTGACCAGCTGCGAAAGCGCCTCACTAAGAGACGGGAGATCGGGCTGCTGTAATAATGTACGAGTAATATCGAACAGGCCTTGCTGTCCGAGGTCACTCATCGGTGTATACGACATATTGCTTTTCCAGGGAAAGCACCGCAGAACGGTGCGAAAACGGTAAATGAATTATAGGTATAAGTCGTAAATTATTGCCGGATGGCCTGCCACTGAATTAGCCTGGATATACAATCTGTTGGCCCAATCAGCAAAGCGGTATCAGGCGATAATGCAGCATTAACGCCGGATATCGACGCAAATGCGTCTTATCCGGCTACAGCATGCTGCCAACCGGCTGCTAGCATATACGAGGTAATGGTTCGGCGTGTGGTAAATCGAGGGTTCGTTTCACGCCGTAGAGTCCGGCAAGACGAACACCTTTGCGTTCGACCACTTCACCAATCATTGCGGCATCGCAGCCTAACGGATGCGCGCGCAGCGCGGCAAGTACGGTTTCAGCGGCCTGGCGTTCAACGGCAATCACCAGTTTGCCTTCGTTAGCAAAGTTGAGCGCATCCAGACCCAGCAGCTCGCAAACGCCACGCACCGCTGGCTTCACGGGCAGGGCTGCTTCAGACAGCTCAATACCAAATCCGCATGAAGCAGCAAATTCATGCGTTACCGCATTCACACCGCCGCGAGTAGCATCACGCAGCGCCTTCACGCCAGGAATATCACGCAGCGTCTGGATAAGCGGCGTTAATACCGCACAGTCGCTGACCAGTTCACCATCAAGACCCAATTGCTCGCGTAGGTTAAGGATGGTTGCGCCGTGATCGCCAAGCGAACCGCTGACCAGCAGCACATCACCCACGCCGAGAGTCTGTGCGCCCCAGTGAATGTTGGCGGGAATAGCCCCCATTCCGGCAGTGTTAATGAACAGCTTGTCTGCAGCACCACGCTGCACGACTTTGGTATCGCCGGTCACGATGGCGATGCCTGCTTCGCGCGCGGTTGCCGCCATGCTGTTAACAACGGTTTTCAGCGTTTCCATCGGCAGACCCTCTTCGAGGATAAAACCGCAGGAGAGGTAGCGCGGAATTGCCCCGCTGACCGCCACATCGTTAGCCGTACCACAGATGGCCAGCTTGCCGATATTGCCGCCGGGGAAGAACAACGGATCGATAACGTAGCTGTCGGTTGAAAACGCCAGACGGTCGCCTTCTGCCACCAGTTGTGCCAGTTCCAGACGCGCCTGATCTTCTTGTTCCGCCAGCCACGGATTCGCGAAAGCTTCCATAAACAGACTGTTGATCAACTGCTGCATAGCCTGACCGCCGCTACCGTGGGCGAGTTGTACGCTGCTCATGCTTCACACTCCTGCTGACGATACTGGTACCAGGCGGCACATGCGCCTTCTGAGGAGACCATCAGGGCGCCAAACGCGGTCTCCGGGTTACACGTTTTGCCAAATAACGGGCACTGATGTGGTTTACATCTGCCCGTCAGCACTTCCCCACAACGCGCGCGCGGATCGTCATACACCTGCTGCGGCGCTGGCTGGAAATGTGCTTCGGCATCAAAGCGCTGATAGTCCGGCGTCAGGTGAACGCCAGAGGATTCGATAACGCCCAGACCGCGCCATTCGCTGTCGCCATTGACGCAGAACACCTCGGCAATGGCCTGTTGCGCTAACGCGTTACCGGCATCCGGTACCACGCGGCGGTACTGGTTTTCTACCTGGCTTTGGGCTGCAATTTTCTGCTCAATTAACATCACCACGCCCTGCAGCAAATCGAGCGGTTCAAAACCGGCGACCACTAACGGACGATGGAAATCTGAAGCAATGAAGTTATAGGCGTCGGTGCCAATTACCATGCTGACGTGGCCCGGCGCTAAAAAGGCGTCGATACCGTTGTCCGGCTGTTCCAGCAGGCTTCGCAGCGTAGGGATAAGCGTGATGTGCTGGCAGAAAAAGTAAAAGTTCTGCACGTCACGCTGCTTTGCCTGTTGCAGGGTGATAGCGGTCGTTGGCATTGTGGTTTCAAAACCCAGACCAAAGAACACCACCTTACGCGTTGGGTTTTCCTGCGCCAGTTTCAGTGCATCCATCGGTGAATAGACAATGCGGATATCCGCACCGCGCGCCTTGGCTTGCAGCAGGGAGCCTTGCTTACCCGGGACGCGCATCGCATCGCCAAAGGTGCAGAAAATCACTTCTGGATGGCTGGCGATTTCTACACAGCTGTCGATTCTACCCATCGGCAGAACGCAAACCGGGCAACCCGGACCATGAATAAATTCCACGTTTTCCGGTAACAACTGGTCGAGGCCGAATTTGAAGATAGCGTGGGTATGACCACCACAAACTTCCATGATGCGCAGCGGACGTTCCGCCGTGTAGGGGAGGAGTGCTGCGCGTTCACGCAGGTGCTCTATCAACTGCATCACCTGCTCTGGTGCGCGGTATTCGTCAACAAAACGCATTTATTTTTCCTCGCCGTACAGCAACGCGCCGACATCCGGCTCAACGTCAAACATGTTTTGCAGCGCGTCGAGCGTATCGCGCGCTTCAGCTTCATTAATGATGCTCATGGCAAAACCGACGTGGACCAGTACCCACTGGCCGAGGCGCGGTTGACCATGTTCATCACAGCTACCGACCAGCGTCAGGTCGACATCGCGCTGAATACCGCAAACGTCGACTTTGGCCTGGTTGCCATCAATGGTGCGGATTTGACCCGGAACACCTATGCACATCGCTGCATCTCCAGCCAGGAGAGCCATTGATCCATCCCTTCACCACTGGTGGCAGAAATCAGGATAATCTCAATTCCTGGGTTCACTTCCCGGGCGCTGGCGATGCATTTTTCAACGTCAAAATTGAGGTACGGCAGCAGATCCACTTTGTTGAGCAGCATCAGCGATGCGGCGGCAAACATATGCGGGTATTTCAGCGGTTTGTCTTCACCTTCGGTTACTGAAAGCACCGCCACTTTATGGCGCTCGCCGAGGTCGAAGCTGGCCGGGCAGACCAGGTTACCGACGTTTTCAATAAACAGAATACCGTTGTCATCAAGCGGCAAACGCGGCGCGGCGTCAGCGATCATTTGCGCGTCAAGGTGGCAACCTTTACCGGTGTTCACCTGGATGGCGGGGGTGCCTGTGGCGCGAATACGGGCGGCATCGTTCACCGTCTGCTGGTCACCTTCAATAACGGCGCACGGCACGCTATCTTTCAGCTTCATCAGCGTTTCGGTCAGCAGCGTAGTTTTACCGGAGCCCGGGCTTGAAACAAGATTCAGCACCAGATGCTGACGGGCCGCAAAGCGGGCACGGTTGCGCTCGGCGAGGCGGTTGTTTTTGTCCAGTACGTCAATTTCCACTTCCAGCATACGGCGTTGGCTCATACCTGGTGCGTGGGTTCCTGCCTCACCGTGACCGTAGTGCAAATCGCCTTCTTCGGTCTGGCTCGGTGTGAAATTTGAGGTCTTCACACCGGTAATATTCAGCGCCGGACGAGCCGCCGGGGCAAATGGCGCGCTGCGAAACGCCGAGTGGGGATTATGCTCATCACCCTCTATATATAGGTTGCCTTCTGCGCAACCACATGTCGTACACATCGCTCACTCCTGATCTTTTTACTTGCGATACATCTGTTGCCGGATGGCTGCGTTGCCTTATCCGGCCTACAAACGAGCTGTTTCTGTAGGCTGGATAAGACGCTTAAGCGTCACCATCCGGCGCTGGAGTCTGATCTATTTCAATACGTCGAATCTGTAAGCCGTCATCGGCCACAATTCTCAGCATATCGCTGTTGCATTGCGGACATCGGCGCACGCGTTGCGTCAGTAACGTGACGTATTGCTGACAAGATTCGCACCAACATTCGGCTTCTTGTTCTTCGAGGTGGAGTTTACAACCTTCTGCAAGGGTCCCGCGGCATACCAGATCAAAACAAAAGGAGAGAGCGCTGGTTTCTACGCAAGAAAATGCGCCAATTTTGAGCCAGACCCCAGTTACTCGCTGAGCACCGTGTTGCGTGGCCTGTTGTTCAATCAATTCCAGTGCCCGTTGGCAGAGGGTTATTTCGTGCATACCGCCTCCTGTGAAGTTGCCGTATTAAAAGCAATAAGCATGCCAGGTTGAATTTTTTCATTCGTGACAATGACGACGATGACGAAATGACATGTCGTCACCTGCCTTTGATTTTTTATCTATATGAAAATTAAGTAATTTAATTTTGGCATGAAATGTGCTTAAGGCTGTTCATCTCTGCTAAACGGGTAACCTGACATGACTATTTGGGAAATAAGCGAAAAAGCCGATTACATCGCTGAACGGCATCGTCGCCTACAGGACCAGTGGCGTATTTACTGCAACTCGCTGGTTCAGGGGATCACCCTGTCAAAAGCGCGTTTGCATCATGCGATGAGCTGCGCACCGGACAAGGATCTCTGCTTCGTCCTTTTTGAACACTTCACTATTTACGTCACGCTGGCGGACGGCTTCAACAGCCATACCATCGAATACTACGTTGAAACGAAAGACGGTGATGATAAGCAACTGATTGCACAGGCTGAATTGACTATCGACGGTAAGGTCGATGAGCGTATTAGCAACCGCGATCGCGAGCAGGTGCTGGAGCACTATCTCGAAAAAATCGCCACCGTTTACGACAGCCTGTACACCGCGGTTGAGAACAATATGCCGGTGAATTTAAGCCAGCTGGTTGAGGGACATAGCCCGGCTTAAGCCTCGGGTGCTGCCCACTTTGTCATGATGCTGCATACATATTGCGTCACGACGTTTTAGGGAATGGGCATGTCGAAAAATGTCGAAATGACATTTGGTAGACATGTTTTCGTCAAAAATGACTATCACCTGAGGAATGCCTGGTGAATCGTTTTGTAATTGCTGACTCCACTCTTTGTATTGGCTGCCACACCTGTGAAGCCGCCTGCTCAGAGACACATCGCCAGCATGGCCTGCAGTCAATGCCGCGCCTGAAAGTGATGTTAAATGAAAAAGAATCCGCACCGCAGCTTTGCCACCAGTGTGAAGATGCGCCTTGCGCCACCGTATGTCCGGTTAATGCCATTAACCGTGTTGACGGTGCCGTACAGCTGAACGAAAGCCTGTGCGTAAGCTGCAAACTGTGCGGGATCGCTTGTCCGTTTGGCGCGATAGAGTTTTCCGGTAGCCGTCCGCTACACATTCCGGCAAATGCCAATACGCCAAAAGCCCCCCCGGCTCCGCCAGCGCCTGCTCGCGTAAGCACACTACTGGACTGGGTTCCCGGCGTTCGTGCTATCGCGGTGAAATGCGATCTGTGTAGTTTTGACGAGCAAGGTCCGGCCTGCGTGCGCATGTGTCCGACCAAAGCCCTGCACCTGGTGAGCAACATGGATATCGCCCGCGCCAGCAAACGTAAGCGTGAGCTGACTTTCAATACCGATTTCGGCGATCTCACCTTGTTTCAGCAGGCTCAGAGTGGAGATGCAAAATGAGCGCAATTTCACTGATTAACAGCGGCGTGGCCTGGTTTACAGCCGCTGCGGTTCTGGCATTTCTGTTTTCATTTCATAAATCGCTGAGCGGCTGGATTGCTGGGGTTGGCGGTGCAGTCGGCAGCCTGTGTACGGCAGCCGCTGGTTTTACCGTTCTGACTAATGCGCTGGCGATTAGCGGCGTGATGCCGTTTATCGGCCACAGTCTGCAAGTGACGCCGCTGAACGCTATCTGGCTGATTACGCTGGGCCTGTGTGGCCTGTTTGTCAGCCTGTACAACATTGACTGGCATCGTCATCCGCAGGTGAAAGCTAACGGCCTGCTGGTGAATCTGCTGATGGCCGCGGCGGTATGTGCAGTGGTTGCCAGCAACCTCGGTACGCTGGTGGTGATGGCTGAAATCATGGCGCTGTGTGCCGTGTTCCTCACCGGATGCAGTAAAGAGGGCAAGCTGTGGTTTGCGCTGGGACGTATTGGTACGCTGCTGCTGGCTATTGCCTGCTATCTGGTGTGGCAGCGTTACGGCACCCTGGAGTTGCGTCTGCTTGACCTGCGTACTCAGGAATTGCCGCTTGGCTCTGACATCTGGCTGTTGGGCGTGGCGGGTTTTGGCCTGCTTGCCGGGATCATTCCGCTGCACGGTTGGGTGCCACAGGCACACGCCAATGCCAGCGCACCGGCTGCGACGCTGTTCTCTACCGTCGTCATGAAGGTTGGTCTGCTGGGTATTCTCTCCCTGTCGTTGCTGGGCGGTAACGCGCCGCTGTGGTGGGGGATTACGCTGCTGGTGCTGGGCATGATCACCGCGTTTGTTGGCGGTCTGTATGCGCTGATGGAACACAATATCCAGCGCCTGCTGGCGTACCACACGCTGGAAAACATCGGCATTATTTTGCTGGGGCTGGGCGCTGGCGTGACCGGAATATCCCTGAATCAACCTGCGCTGATCGCGCTGGGTTTGACCGGCGGTCTGTACCACCTGGTAAACCACAGCCTGTTCAAAAGCGTTCTGTTCCTGGGTGCTGGCAGTATCTGGTTCCGTACCGGTCATCGTGATATCGAAAAACTGGGCGGTATCGGTAAACGTATGCCGGTTATCTCTCTGGCGATGCTGGTTGGACTGATGGCGATGGCCGCACTGCCGCCGCTGAACGGTTTTGCCGGTGAGTGGGTTATCTACCAATCCTTCTTTAAGCTCGGCAATAGCGGCGTATTTGTCGGTAGCCTGTTAGGGCCGTTGCTGGCGGTAGGGCTGGCAATTACCGGCGCGCTGGCAGTGATGTGTATGGCGAAAGTTTATGGCGTTACGTTCCTTGGCGCACCGCGCACGAAGGAAGCTGAAAATGCCTGCTGCGCGCCAATCCTGATGGGGGTGAGCGTCGTCGCGCTGGCTATCTGCTGCGTGATTGGCGGCGTTGCTGCGCCGTGGCTGCTGCCAATGATCTCCTCTGCCGTTCCGCTGCCGTTGGAAACCGCGAACACCACCGTTTCTCAGCCAATGATCACGCTGCTGCTGATCGCGTGTCCGCTGCTACCGTTCATCATCATGGCCATTTTCAAAGGCAACCGTCTGCCGTCGCGTTCACGCGGTGCGGCGTGGGTGTGTGGTTACGATCACGAGCAGTCAATGGTGATTACCGCGCACGGTTTTGCCATGCCGGTGAAAGAAGCCTTTGCCCCAGTACTCAAACTGCGTAAATGGCTGAACCCGGTATCACTGGTTCCGGGCTGGCAGAATGCGGCTGCACCGGTGCTGTTCCGTCGCCTGGCGCTGATTGAGCTGGCGGTGCTGGTGGTGATTGTGGTTTCACGAGGAGCCTGAGAATGAGTGTTTTATATCCGTTAATTCAGGCGCTGGTGCTGTTTGCCGTTGCGCCGCTGCTGTCCGGTGTTACCCGCGTGGCGCGTGCGCGTTTGCACAATCGCCGCGGTCCGGGCGTTTTGCAGGAATACCGCGACATTATCAAACTGCTGGGTCGTCAGAGCATTGCGCCTGCGGATTCCAGCTGGGTTTTCCGCCTGACGCCGTTTGTGATGGTGGGCGTGATGCTGACTATCGCCACTGCGTTACCGGTAGTGACCGTTGGCTCGCCGCTGCCACAACTGGGCGATCTGATCACCTTAATTTACCTGTTCGCCATCGCCCGCTTCTTCTTCTCTATCGCGGGACTGGATACCGGTAGCCCGTTTACCGCCATTGGCGCCAGCCGTGAAGCGATGCTCGGCGTGCTGGTTGAACCTATCCTGCTGCTGGGGCTGTGGGTAGCAGCACAGGTTGCGGGTTCAACCCATATCAGCAATATCGCCGATACCATTTACCACTGGCCTGCTGCGCGCAGCATCCCGCTGATTCTGGCACTGTGTGCCTGTGCTTTTGCCACCTTTATCGAAATGGGCAAACTGCCATTCGATCTGGCGGAAGCAGAGCAGGAGCTGCAGGAAGGTCCATTGACTGAATACAGCGGCAGCGGTTTTGCCGTGCTGAAGTGGGGCATTAGCCTCAAACAGCTGGTCGTTCTGCAAATGTTCGTTGGCGTGTTTCTGCCGTGGGGACAGATGGAAACCTTCACCGCCGGTGGACTGCTGCTGGCGCTGGTGATTGCCGTCGTCAAGCTGGTCCTCGGCGTGCTGGTCATCGCCCTGTTCGAAAACAGCATGGCGCGTCTGCGTTTTTGCGCCACTTCACGCGTGACCTGGGCCGGTTTTGGGTTTGCGTTTTTAGCGTTCGTCTCCTTGCTGGTGGCGTGATTTAAGAGAGTTTGAGCATGTCTGAAGAAAAATTAGGTCAACAATATCTCGCTGCGCTGCACCAGGCCTTCCCAGGCGTGGTGCTGGATGAAGCCTGGCAGACCAAAGATCAGCTGACGATCACCGTCAAGGTGAACTACCTGCCGGAAGTGGTTGAGTTCCTGTACTACAAACAGGGCGGCTGGTTATCCGTGCTGTTTGGTAACGACGAACGTCAGCTGTGTGGGCATTACGCCGTTTATTACGTGATGTCGATGGAGCAGGGCACCAAGTGCTGGATAACCGTCCGCGTTGAAGTCGATGCCAATAAGCTGGAGTTCCCGTCCGTCACACCTCGCGTTCCAGCAGCGGTGTGGGGCGAGCGTGAAGTGCGCGATATGTACGGTTTGATCCCGGTTGGTTTACCGGATGAACGTCGTCTGGTACTGCCGGATGACTGGCCGGACGAACTCTATCCGCTGCGTAAAGACAGCATGGATTATCGTCAGCGCCCGGCGCCGACTACCGATGCTGAAACCTACGAGTTCATCAACGAACTGGGCGACAAGAAAAACAACGTGGTGCCGATTGGCCCGTTGCACGTCACCTCCGATGAACCCGGTCACTTCCGCCTGTTCGTTGACGGCGAGAACATCATCGACGCCGACTACCGTCTGTTCTATGTCCACCGCGGCATGGAGAAACTGGCGGAAACCCGTATGGGTTACAACGAAGTAACGTTCCTGTCGGATCGCGTGTGCGGCATCTGCGGCTTTGCGCACAGCACCGCTTATACCACCTCCGTTGAGAATGCGATGGGCATCGTGGTGCCGGAACGTGCGCAGATGATCCGCGCCATTCTGCTGGAAGTTGAGCGTCTGCACTCGCACCTGCTGAACCTCGGCCTGGCCTGTCACTTCACCGGTTTTGATTCCGGCTTTATGCAGTTCTTCCGCGTACGTGAAACGTCGATGAAGATGGCGGAGATCCTCACCGGGGCACGTAAAACTTACGGTCTGAACCTGATCGGCGGTATTCGTCGTGACCTGCTGAAAGAAGATATGATCCAGACCCGTCAACTGGCGCAGCAGATGCGTCGTGACGTGCAGGAACTGGTCGATATGCTGCTCAGCACCCCGAACATGGAACAGCGTACCGTTGGTATTGGTCGTCTGGATCCAGAAATTGCCCGTGACTTCAGTAACGTCGGCCCGATGGTTCGCGCCAGCGGCCACGCGCGTGACACCCGCGCCGATCACCCGTTTGTCGGTTATGGTCTGCTGCCGATGGAAGTTCACAGCGAGCAGGGCTGCGATGTTATTTCTCGTCTGAAAGTCCGTATCAATGAAGTCTACACCGCGCTGAATATGATCGACTTTGGTCTGGATAACCTGCCGGGCGGCCCGCTGATGGTGGAAGGCTTTACCTATATTCCTCACCGTTTCGCACTGGGCTTTGCTGAAGCGCCGCGTGGAGATGACATCCACTGGAGCATGACCGGCGACAACCAGAAACTGTATCGCTGGCGCTGCCGTGCGGCGACCTACGCCAACTGGCCGACGCTGCGCTACATGCTGCGTGGCAATACCGTTTCCGATGCCCCGCTGATTATCGGTAGCCTCGATCCTTGCTACTCCTGTACTGACCGTATGACCGTGGTCGATGTGCGTAAGAAGAAGAGCAAAGTCGTGCCGTACAAAGAACTTGAGCGCTACAGCATCGAGCGTAAAAACTCGCCGCTGAAATAAGGAATCGCCATGTTTACCTTTATCAAAAAAGTCATCAAAACCGGGGCGCCGACGTCGTCGTATCCGCTGGAGCCGATTGCGGTCGATAAAAACTTCCGTGGCAAACCGGAACATAATCCGCAGCAGTGCATCGGCTGCGCGGCCTGTGTGAATGCGTGCCCGTCGAACGCGTTGACGGTGGAAACCGATCTGGTCACCAATGAGCTGGCGTGGCAGTTCAACCTCGGTCGCTGCATCTTCTGCGCCCGCTGCGAAGAAGTCTGCCCGACAGCGGCGATCAAGCTGTCGCAGGAGTATGAGCTGGCGGTGTGGAAGAAAGACGATTTCCTGCAGCAGTCCCGCTTTGCGCTGTGTAATTGCCGCGTATGTAACCGTCCTTTTGCGGTGCAGAAAGAGATTGATTACGCCATTGCGCTGCTTAAGCACAACGGTGATACCCGCGCGGAAAATCACCGTGAAAGCTTTGAGACCTGCCCGGACTGTAAGCGCCAGAAATGTCTGGTGCCGTCTGACCGTATTGAACTGACTCGCCATATGAAAGAGGCCAGCTGATGAGCAATTTATTAGGCCCACGTGACGCCAACGGTATTCCGGTACCGATGACGGTGGATGAATCCATTGCCAGCATGAAAGCGTCGCTGCTGAAAAGCATCAAGCGTTCAGCGTACGTTTACCGCGTGGACTGCGGCGGCTGCAACGGCTGCGAAATCGAAATCTTTGCAACGCTTTCTCCGCTGTTTGATGCCGAACGTTTTGGCATCAAAGTCGTACCGTCACCGCGCCATGCGGATATTCTGCTGTTTACCGGCGCGGTAACTCGTGCCATGCGCTCTCCGGCTCTGCGCGCCTGGCAGTCTGCGCCAGATCCGAAAATTTGTATCTCTTACGGTGCCTGCGGTAACAGCGGCGGTATCTTCCACGACTTATACTGCGTATGGGGCGGTACGGACAAAATCGTACCGGTGGACGTGTATATTCCAGGCTGTCCGCCGACGCCTGCGGCAACGCTGTACGGTTTTGCCATGGCGCTGGGTCTGCTGGAACAAAAAATTCACGCGCGTGCACCGGGTGAACTGGACGAACAGCCGGCGGAAATTCTGCATCCGGATATGGTTCAGCCGCTGCGTGTGAAGGTGGATCGCGAGGCTCGCCGTCTGGCGGGATACCGCTACGGTCGCCAGATTGCTGATGACTATATGACGCAGTTAGGGCAGGGCGAGCATCAGGTGGCGCGCTGGCTGGAAGCGGAAAACGATCCGCGTCTGACCGAGATCGTCACGCATCTTAATCATGTTGTCGAAGAGGCGCGTATCCGATGAGTGAAACGGTGGTGTTCAGTCAACTGAGCCGTAAGTTTATTGATGAGAACGATGCGACGCCCGCTGAGGCGCAGCAGGTTGTCTATTACAGCCTGGCGATTGGTCACCACCTTGGGATCATCGATTGCCTGGAAGCGGCGTTAACTTGCCCATGGGACGAATATCTGGCATGGATTGCTACCCTTGCTGAGGGAAGCGAAGCCCGCCGGAAAATGGAAGGCGTGCCGAAATACGGCGAGATCGTTATCGATTTCAACCATGTGCAAATGCTGGCGCGCGCGTTCGATGATGCGCGTGCCGTGCAGACCCCGCAGCAGCAGGAGTGGAGCAAACTGATGCTTAGCATGCTGCACGACATACACCAGGAAAGCGCCATCTATCTGATGGTGAGGAGACACCGTGACTGACGTTTTATTATGTGTGGGTAACAGCATGATGGGCGATGACGGCGCGGGCCCGCTGCTGGCTGAAATGTGTGCTGCAAATCCTCAAGGCAACTGGGTTGTCATCGATGGCGGTAGCGCGCCGGAGAACGATATTGTCGCCATCCGCGAACTGCGTCCGCAGCGTTTGTTGATTGTTGATGCCACCGATATGGGGCTGAATCCAGGCGAAATCCGCATTATCGATCCCGATGATATTGCCGAGATGTTCATGATGACCACCCATAACATGCCGCTGAACTACCTGGTCGAGCAGTTGAAAGAGGACGTTGGTGAGGTGATTTTCCTTGGTATTCAGCCGGACATCGTCGGTTTTTACTACCCGATGACACAGCCGATCAAAGACGCGGTTGATACCGTCTATCAGCGATTAGCCGGTTGGGAAGGACACGGTGGATTCTCCGAGCTGGAAGCGCCAGAAGAGTAAACCGTATCAGTGCCGGATGTGAACGACATCCGGCCTGTTTTCCCAGTGTATCCTCGTCAGTCAATTGCCTGCTCAATAATTAATTTCCCCTGCATCACTGATACATTCACTGCCGTTCCGGTCGGAAATCCAGCTTGTTCCAGCCAGTCGCCGTTCAGCGTGAGCGAGGCGTGACGACTAATTCGTCGCGTGTAACCCGTTTTTGGATCTTCATGGCGTTTTCTGACATAGCTGACTTTCAGGCGACGTACCGGTTTGGTGATTGCCACTGCTGTTTTGCCCTTTTTATCAAACATGCACGCTTCCTTGTGGTGAACGGCCAGGATTAAAAACTACTGAATAAAATGCCAGTAAAAAAGGGGGAGGGCAAACCTGAAACTGGAAGGACGATTCCAAATCTGGAATGTAATAAATGAAATGAAAATATGTACTTCTGCCGGAAGGCTGTAACCCCCTCCGGCAGATCCGTCATGCCAGATCGGCACCGTTACTGGCGATGACTTTTTTGTACCACCAGAATGATTTCTTACGGGTGCGCGCCAGCGTGCCGTTGCCCGCGTCATCGCGGTCCACGTACACAAAACCGTAGCGTTTGCTCATCTCACCGGTTGAGGCAGAAACCAGATCGATACAGCCCCAGGTGGTGTAACCCATCAGCGGCACGCCATCTTCAATCGCGTCTGCCATGGCGCGAATATGTTCGCGTAAATAGCTGATGCGATAGTCGTCATTGATCTCACCGTTAGCATCAATTTCATCTTTCGCTCCCAGCCCGTTTTCCACCAGAAACAGCGGCTTCTGGTAGCGGTCATACATCATATTCATGGTGATGCGCAGGCCGAGCGGATCGATGCCCCAGCCCCATTCACTGGCGGCAATGTACGGATTACGCAGCGACTTCACCACGTTGGCAGCGCTGGTATTGCCCGTGTTCATTTCAGCGGAGGCGCAGCGCGATGCGTAATAGCTGAACGAGACGAAATCGACGGTGTTTTTCAGGATGTCGTCATCTTCCGGGGCTTTTTCGATTACCACGCCTTTTTCGCGAAACACGCGGGCAGAGTAAGCCGGGTAGGCCCCGCGAGCCTGCACATCAATAAAGAACAGGTTTTCGCGGTCTTTTTCCAGCGCGGTCCACACATCTTCCGGCTTACACGAATAAGGATAAAAATTACCGCCAGCCAGCATACAACCGACCTGGTTTTGCGGATTAATTTCATGGGCTATTTTAGTCGCCAGGGCGCTGGCTATCAGTTCGTGGTGAGCGGACTGATATTTCACCTGATCCTGATTTTCACCTTCTTCAAATACCAGCCCGGCGCCTGAAAAGGGGCTGTGCAGCATAATGTTGATTTCGTTGAACGTCAGCCAGTACTTCACCAGACCGTCAAAGGCCTCGAAGCAGGTACGGGCGTAGCGGGTAAAGAACTCCACCATTTTGCGGTTACGCCAGGAGCCGTACTCGGTGACCAGGTGCATAGGCACATCGAAGTGACACAGCGTGACTAATGGCTCAATACCGTATTTCTTACACTCGGCAAACACGGCCCGATAAAACGCGATTCCGTCTTCATTCGGCGCCATCTCGTCGCCGTTGGGGTAGAGGCGGCTCCAGGCAATGGAAGTACGAAAAACCGTAAACCCCATTTCCGCCATCAGCGCGATATCTTCTTTATAGCGATGATAAAAGTCGATCGCCTGATGGCTGGGATAAAATTCGTCATCCCGCAGCGTAAAGCGCTTCTCCTGACCCAGTTTGACGGGCATGCGGTGTGTGCCGTGGGGGATCATATCGACGGTAGTCAGCCCTTTGCCGCCTTCCCGGTATGCCCCTTCAGACTGGTTGGCGGCCAATGCGCCGCCCCATAAAAATCCTTGCGGAAAAACAGACATAATTAACCTCAGTTCATACCAGTCAAATGCTGGCTCCATTGATATTGCCCGGTTGTGCGGCCTGGTTTTTTCTGGCCTGCGCGGCTGCATCTTCGACAGGAATATCTTCAAAGCCGAGAATCAGTGTTAATACAAAGGAAAGCACTACCGCCAGCGCCATCACGCCAAATACCCAAACGATGGTCATCGGATTGGCCGGATCGAAAAATTGTACGCTGGTGAACAGGCCCGGAGCCGCCATGGAATGGCTTGCAAGCCCGGCCATTCCGGCAACAGCACCGCAGATAAAACCGCTGATAAGGCTCGCAATCAGCGGACGTTTCAGGCGAATTGCCACGCCATACAGCGCGGGTTCAGAAATGCCCGCCATGATGGCTGAGGCGGCTGCCGCTAACGCAGTCTGGCGCAGCTCCGGGTTTTTGGTTTTCCATGCCACTGCCAGCGATGAACCACCTAACGACAAATTGGCGCCGATTTCCGACGGCATCACCATGCCTTCTTTTCCGGTTTCGGCAATGGTCTGAATAATGGTTGGCGTAAAGACGCGGTGCATACCGGTCATTACCAGCAGCGGCCACAGCGCGCCCATAATGGCCACCGACAGCCAGCCGAGATAGCCGTGAATGGTATAGACCAGCGCTGAAATTGCGCTACCGATCCAGATACCGATTGGGCCAATGATGACGATGGCGAGCGGGGCGGCGATCAGCACGATCAGCATCGGTTTGAGGAAGTTTTTGGTCACCGCCGGAGTAATACGATCGACCCAACGTTCGATGTATGACAAGCACCAGGTCATGACCAGCGCCGGGATCACCGTGTAGGTGTATTTCACCGCCGTCACCGGGATTAGGGCAAACTCAACGTGCTCACCCTGCGCGGCCTTCGCCATCAGCTCGATAAAGCTGGGATGCACCAGTACGCCCGCGATGGCGATAGCCAGCGACATGTTGGTTTTAAATTTGATAGCGGCCGACGCGGCGACCATCAGCGGCAGGAAGAAGAATGCACCGTCGCCAATGACGGTCAGAATGGTGAGCGTGGACGATCCTTTCACCAGCACGCCGGTCATTTCCAGAACCATCGCCAGCAGCTTGAGCATTGATCCGCCGATAATCGCCGGGATCAACGGCGACATAGTGCCGATCAGCGCATCAAGGATCCCCGCGCCAATCCGCTTCAGCGTCAGTCGGGGTTTGGTTTGCGGCTCAGCAGGCTGCATGTTGGCAGGCAACAGGCTGATCACTTCGCGATATGCCTGCGAAACGGTGTTGCCGATAATCACCTGGCACTGGTTCTCGTTGCGCACCACGCCCAACACGCCAGTGAGGGACTTCAGCGTCGCGCTGTCGACCTGCGAGTCATCTTTGATAACGAAACGCAAACGGGTCATACAGTGGGTCACTGCTGTGATGTTGTCGACGCCTCCCAGAGCCGTCACAACGGAGCGCGCCAGCGCTGCATAATTCTTGGACATCGGATTTAATCCTGTTTTATCAGTAGAGTACGTTATGTTTTATCCGTTTACGTGGGTCGCTTTTCTGGGTTGATGAAACGCAGATAGGAAACCGGTTCCACAAAATCATGTTTAAATTACATAAACTGATCAAGATTTAATTTTGATCATTTCTTGTAATTGCGACTCCGATCACCAGATGTCAGCGTCTGCGATTTAGCAGCAAGGACAGCGGCAAAGCGGTGCAGTACACTGCGTCACATTGAGAGAAAAGGGATGAGTAATATGACCACGATGCTGGAGGTGGCGAAGCGTGCCGGGGTGTCGAAAGCGACGGTTTCCCGGGTGCTTTCCGGGAACGGCTATGTTAGCCAGGAAACCAAAGACCGCGTGTTTCAGGCCATTGAAGAGAGTGGTTACCGCCCAAATTTGCTGGCGCGCAGTCTCGCAGCGAAAACCACGCAGACACTGGGTCTGGTGGTAACAAATACCCTTTATCACGGCGTCTATTTCAGCGAACTGCTGTTTCATACCGCGCGGATGGCGGAAGATAAAGGACGCCAGCTGTTACTGGCTGACGGTAAGCACAGCGCTGAGGAAGAGCGCCAGGCGATCCAGTACCTGCTCGACCTGCGCTGTGACGCGATTATGATTTATCCGCGTTTTCTCAGCGTGGATGAGATAGACGATATCATCGATGCCCACAGCCAGCCGATTATGGTGCTTAATCGACGCCTGCGGAAAAACAGTAGCCACAGCGTATGGTGCGATCAAAAGCAGACCAGCTTTAACGCCGTTACTCAGCTCATTGCATCCGGGCATAAAGAGATTGGTTTTATTACCGGCTCGATGGATTCGCCAACCGGCGTGGAGCGACTTTCAGGCTATAAAGACGCGCTGGCACATCATGGTATCGCGCTAAATAATGATCTGATTGTTAAAGGGAAATGGACGCCAGCCTGCGGCGCTGCGGGTGTGAAAACTTTGCTTTCGCGCAAGGTCAATTTTACCGCGCTGGTGGCCAGTAATGACGATATGGCGATCGGCGCGATGAAGCAGTTGCATGAGTATGGCGTGAGCGTTCCCGCACAGGTGTCGGTGATTGGCTTTGATGATATCGCCCTCGCGCCATACACTATTCCGGCGCTTTCCAGCGTTAAAATTCCGGTAACCGAAATGATTCAGGAAACGATTGGGCGCCTGATCTTTATGTTAGGTGACGGGGCGTTTACGCCGCCAAAGACCTTCACCGGTGAACTCATTGCGCGCGACTCAGTTGCGCCGCCCGTTTCGCGCTGACGGCTGTCATTTGTCATCGTCACTAGTGACGATGACACGCTCTTCTTGCGTTCTTCAAAATAAAACTCTTTTAATAACAATGAATTAAATTCTGGCACGATTTGTGTATGTTTCGGCAGATATTCTGTCATTGCTGGAGAAATTGATGAACCGTTTCATCATTGCAGACGCCAATAAATGCATTGGTTGCCGTACCTGTGAAGTGGCCTGCGTGGTATCCCATCAGGATAACCAGGACTGCGCATCGCTGACCCCTGAAACCTTTTTACCCCGCATTCACGTCATCAAAGGCGTTAATGTCTCCACGGCGACGCTGTGCCGCCAGTGCGAAGACGCGCCGTGCGCTAACGTCTGCCCGAACGGTGCGATCAGCCGTGATAAAGGCTTTGTCCACGTAATGCAGGAACGCTGCATTGGCTGTAAAACCTGCGTTGTGGCTTGCCCTTATGGTGCAATGGAAGTGGTTGTGCGTCCGGTTGTGCGTAACAGCGGCGCGGGTCTGAACGTCCGTGCTGAAAAAGCTGAAGCCAATAAGTGCGACCTGTGCCACCATCGTGAGGCCGGTCCTGCCTGTATGGAAGTGTGCCCGACTCACGCGCTGATATATGTGGATCGCAATAAGCTTGAGCAACTTAGCGCGGAAAAACGCCGTCGCGCCGCGCTGGATTCCACCGCATCTTTGCTGTTCTGATATCTGAAAATCCGCGTAAAATACGGTAGTACTTATGCCGGATGGCGACTTCGCCTTATCCGGCCTACTGTTCGCATCCACGTAGGCCTGATAAGCGTAGCGCCATCAGGCAAACCGGGATAGATGACTGCGGGAACGACTTAATGACAATAAACAACCACTCCGGCGTACAGCTGCGTATTCGCGGTAAGGTACAGGGCGTCGGATTTCGCCCCTACGTCTGGCAACTGGCGCAGCGGTTACAACTGCATGGCGATGTGTGTAACGACGGTGACGGTGTGGTTGTGCGCTTACAGGAAGATCCAGCGGAATTTATTGCGCAGTTGCATCAACACTGCCCACCGCTGGCGCGCATTGACAGCGTTGAGAGCGAACCATTCGCCTGGACGCAGCAGCCTGCCGATTTCTCGATTCGTCAAAGTGCTGGCGGTACGATGAATACGCAAATTGTTCCGGACGCCGCGACCTGTCCCGAATGCCTTGTTGAAATGAACACCCCCGGCGAACGTCGTTACCGATACCCCTTTATCAACTGCACCCACTGTGGTCCGCGTTTTACGATTATCCGCGCTATGCCCTACGATCGTCCGTTTACCGTAATGGCGTCATTCCCGCTCTGCGCGCAATGTGACAAAGAGTATCGCGATCCGTACGACCGTCGTTTCCACGCCCAGCCAGTGGCTTGTCCGGCATGCGGCCCTCATCTGGAGTGGTTCTGTGCGGGTGAGCGGGTGGAGAAAGAAGAGGCGCTACAGGCGGCGGTATCGCGGCTGAAAGCAGGCGGTATTGTGGCGGTTAAAGGCATTGGTGGGTTTCATCTGGTGTGCGATGCGCGAAATGATAACGCCGTAGCGCTACTCAGGCTGCGCAAACACCGTCCGGCGAAACCTCTGGCAGTGATGCTGCCCTCTGATGAAGGATTGCCTGAACCCGCTCGTCGTTTGCTGACTACCCCTGCTGCGCCGATCGTGCTGGTGCAGAAACGCTATGTCGCTGCATTGAGCGAGGGCATTGCGCCAGGGTTAACGGAGGTTGGCGTTATGCTGCCAGCGAATCCGTTACAGCATTTGCTCTTACAAGAGATGAATTGTCCGCTGGTGATGACCTCTGGCAACCTCAGCGGCAGGCCTCCGGCCATTACCAACGCCCAGGCGCTGGAAGATTTACACGACATTGCCGATGGTTTCCTGCTGCATAATCGCGAAATTGTGCAGCGGATGGATGACTCCGTGGTGCGTGACAGTGGGGAAATGCTGCGTCGTTCCCGGGGTTATGTGCCGGATGCGGTCGCACTACCGCCGGGATTTCTCGGCGTGCCGCCGATGCTGTGCTTAGGCGCGGATCTGAAAAATACTTTCTGTCTGGTACGTGGCGAACAAGCGGTTATCAGCCAGCATTTGGGCGATCTCAGCGATGACGGCATTCAGCAACAGTGGCGTGATGCGCTACGCCTGATCCAGAACATTTATGATTTTACGCCGCAGCGTATCGTGCATGATGCACACCCTGGCTATGTTTCCAGCCAGTGGGCCAGCGAAATGGAGCTGCCAACTGAAACGGTGCTGCATCACCATGCGCATGCCGCTGCATGTCTTGCGGAGCACAGCTGGCCGCTCGACGGTGGCGACGTGATTGCTCTGACGCTAGACGGTATCGGCATGGGGGAAAACGGCGCGCTGTGGGGTGGGGAGTGTTTGCGGGTCAACTATCGTGAATGCGAACACCTTGGCGGCTTACCGGCGGTAGCGCTGGCGGGTGGCGATCTGGCGGCAAAACAGCCGTGGCGTAATCTGCTCGCGCAGTGCCTGCGTTTTGTTTCTGACTGGCAGCGTTATCCGGAAACATCGGCGCTGCAACATCAAAACTGGAGCATGCTGGCGCGCGCTATTGAACGGGGAATTAACGCTCCGCTGGCGTCATCGTGCGGACGACTGTTTGACGCTGTTGCCGCCGCGTTGCAATGTGCGCCGGAATCGTTGAGTTATGAAGGTGAAGCGGCCTGTGCGCTTGAGGCGATGGCATCGCAATGTGATGGCGTTGATCACCCTGTCACGCTGCCGCTTGATGACAATCAGCTGGACTTAGCGGTTTTTTGGCAGCAATGGTTGAACTGGCAGGCCAAACCAGCAGAAAGGGCGTGGGCGTTTCACGACGCACTGGCGCGTGGGTTTGCCACTCTGATGCGAAAGCAGGCCGAAGCGCGCGGGATTAAGACGTTAGTATTCAGTGGTGGCGTGATGCATAACCGCTTATTGTCGGCCCGGCTGGCGTTTTATCTGCGTGATTTTACCTTACTGTTCCCGCAGCGTTTACCGGCGGGCGACGGCGGGTTGTCATTGGGGCAGGGCGTGATTGCCGCGGCGCGAACGTTGGCGCAAAAATAAAAAAAGCCCCGGGACTGGCGGGGCAAGAAAAACATGTCGGGGCATACCGACAAGTGGCAACGCACATCCATGTGCGTGAGGTTAATAAATCAGTAGCAGCGTTGCCGGGCAGGTCGTAGGCCGGATAAGGCGCGAAGCGGCGCCATCCGGCATTGCAGACTTACACGGGCAACGTTTTCAGCAGTGCAAAGGCCTCTTTCATGCGGTCTTCACTGACGACAAACGCACACAGCTGGCCTTCGTCGTTCATCCCTCTGGCGACCATCCCCTGAGCTTCGGCAGCGATGTGCCAGTTCAGATCGCGGCTCTGGGTTTCCCCGGCCAAATGCAAAGGCAGTTCTGGCGTTTTGACTTTTACCAGCATGGCTGGCAGTTTCAATGGCGCATTGCCGCCGAGCAGGTTTTTCGCCAGATACATGGCGCTCAGTTGAATCGGCTGCAGGAACGGAAGTACCTGACCGTTAATTTCCGCACAGTCGCCGAGAGCATAAATGTCCGGGTGGCTGGTTTGCAGGTAACTATCGACGCAGACGCCACGATTGATGTTCAATCCAGCGCGACGCGCCAGTGCGGTCTCCGGGCGTAAGCCGGTTGCAGCGATCACCGCATCGACCTCTACGCTGCGGCTACGATCGAGCGTGGCGCGAATACCTGACGCCGTTTTCTCCAGCCCCTGAAGCTGTGATTTCAGCAGCAGGTGTACGCCCATATCGGTCAGACGATGCTGTAAGCGACTGCTGACTTCCGGCGGCATCAGCGAAGCCAGAATGCTGGCGGCGTTGTCGATAAGCGTTACTGCTTTACCGGCACGACAAAAATCCATCGCCAGTTCACTGCCAATCAGGCCGCCGCCGACAATTAGCACCCGCTGGGCGTCACGCAGCTGCGTTTCACAAGCGCGATACTCTTGTTGGCTGTTCAACGTGAGCATTAACTCACGTCCGGTAACCGGCGGTACAAAGGCTGAAGCGCCCGTCGCCAGCACCAGCTTGTCGTACAGCCACTGCTGATCCTGGCTTTTCACTACGTGGGCATCAGCATCGATGTCGGTTACCCAGGTGTGCGGAAACAGGCGCAAATTAAACTGTTCGGCAAACTCCCCCGCCGACTGGCGGGTGAGGTCGTCTGCACGCTGTGACTGACTGATAACATGGCTGAGATCGGGCTTGTTGTACTCATCCATGCTGTCCGCAGCAATCAAGGTCAGCGGGACATGTGCATCCTGCTTACGGATATTTTTGACTAACTGGCGGGCGGCGAAGCCCGAACCAATAATGACAATTCCGCGGCTCATTTTGCCTCCGTTGCCAGTACGTCGAAGACGTCTTTACCTAATGAACATTCTGGACACAGGAAATTATCCGGCACGTCGCTCCACGGTGTACCCGGCGCGACATCCTGCAGCGGTTCACCTTTTGCTGGGTCGTAAATCCACTGGCACACGCTGCACTGCATGCTAGGGCCAAGATCGGCGGCAGCCGCAGCGGCGCAAGCGCACTCTTCTTCTTTGGATGCGGCTTTCACGGTTGCTTCCGGCAGCGGAGCAAGTGCCCACTGACGAGCGATTTCACGGCCGTGCTGGCGGCACAGTTCCAGTGCATCCAGGTCCGGACGCCATTTCGCCTTCAGGCTCAGCGACATTTCGAAACCAGCATCCTGCAAACGCGTGGACAAACGGTCTACTGCACCGCCGCTCCAGCCGTGTGAACCAAAGGCGCTGGCGCGTTTGTTACGAAAACGCAGGCCGGTCATCTCTTCCACCAAACCGGCGATTTTTGGCATCATCACGTTGTTCATCGTCGAAGTACCGACCAGCACGCCTTTTGAGCGGAAGACGTTAGTCAGAACTTCGTTCTTATCGCTACGGGCGACGTTAAAGATTTTTACTGCCACGTTCGGGTCAACTTCGTTGATGCCCTGGGCAATGGTGTCGGCCATCATGCGGGTGTTGTTGGACATGGTGTCGTAGAAAATGGTGATGCGGTCTTCCTGATAATCCGCCGCCCATTTCAGATACATTTCCACGATTTGCGTCGGGTTGTCGCGCCATACCACGCCGTGGGAAGTAGCAATCATATCGACAGGTAGGTTGAAGCCGAGGATCTCAGTAATTTTCGGTGTAACCAGACGGCTGAACGGCGTCAGAATGTTGGCGTAGTAACGCTGGCACTGTTCGAACAGTTCGGTCTGGTCAACTTCGTCGTTAAACAGACGTTCGTCGCAGTAGTGCTGACCGAAGGCGTCGTTACTGAACAGCACCGCGTCGCCGGTCATGTAGGTCATCATGCTGTCAGGCCAGTGCAGCATTGGCGTTTCAACGAAGATCAGCTGTTTGCCGTTACCAATGTCCAGTGAATCACCGGTTTTCACCACGTTGAAATTCCACTCCGGGTGATGGTGATGCCCGTTGATGGAGTCAATGGCGTTGGCTGTGCAGTAAATCGGCGTATCCGGGATGCAGGACATCAGTTCAGTCAGCGCCCCAGCATGGTCTTCTTCCGCATGGTTAATGATGATGTAGTCGATATCCGCGAGGTCAATTTCACTGCGCAGGTTCTGTACGAATTCACGGCTAAACTTGTGGTCTACTGTATCGATCAGGACATTTTTTTCTTCACGGATGAGATAGCTGTTGTAGCTGCTGCCGCGCAGCGTTTTGTATTCAGTACCGTGGAAATCACGAACTTCCCAGTCACGTTGGCCAACCCAATGAATGTTATTTTTAACCAGAATAGACATAGCAACCTCAGTAATTAATTCAGCGTTTTTCTAAAAAAGATGTTTTGCTTATTGCAGGTTGCGTGCCAACTTTTTATTTTATTGATTTTAAAGGGTTTATTGTTTTTTGCTTATTAAGTGGTAGTCAAAATGACTATTCATTTTATTGTCAATATGACAATATGAATTGTCAAAATGACAATGAGGTAGTCATGAGCTTTTCCGTAGACGTGCTGGCGGGCATCGCCATTGAATTACAAAGCGGTATTGGGCATCAGGACCGTTTTCAACGCCTGATAACCACCTTGCGTCAGGTGCTGGAGTGCGACGCGTCAGCATTGCTGCGCTATGAGTCGCGACAGTTTATTCCGCTGGCGATCGATGGGCTGGCGCAGGATGTTCTCGGCAGGCGCTTTACTCTGGAAGGGCATCCGCGTCTGGAGGCGATTGCCCGCGCCGGAGACGTGGTTCGTTTCCCTGCCGACAGCGATTTGCCAGACCCGTATGATGGTCTGATTCCGGGGCAGGAGAGTCTGAAGGTGCATGCCTGTATTGGGCTACCGTTGTTCGCCGGTCAAAATTTGATTGGTGCGTTAACTCTGGATGGCATGGAGCCCGATCAGTTCGATGTTTTCAGCGATGAGGAGCTTAGGCTGATTGCCGCGCTGGCGGCGGGCGCGCTGAGCAATGCGCTGCTGATTGAACAACTGGAAAGCCAGAATATGCTGCCAGGCTCATCAACGGCTTTTGAGCAGGTGACGGAAACCCAGATGATTGGCCTGTCGCCCAATATGATGCAGTTGAAAAAAGAAATTGAGATTGTGGCGGGGTCCGATCTCAACGTACTGATTAGCGGCGAAACGGGGACCGGGAAGGAGCTGGTGGCTAAAGCTATCCATGAAGGTTCGCCGCGCGCGGTGAATCCACTGGTGTATCTGAACTGCGCGGCGCTGCCGGAAACCGTAGCCGAAAGTGAGCTGTTTGGTCACGTAAAAGGCGCATTTACCGGGGCTATCAGCAATCGTAGCGGTAAGTTTGAAATGGCCGACAATGGGACGCTATTTCTCGACGAGATAGGCGAACTCTCGCTGGCGCTACAGGCTAAGCTGCTGCGCGTATTGCAGTACGGCGATATTCAGCGCGTCGGTGACGATCGCAGCCTGCGCGTAGATGTGCGGGTGCTGGCGGCGACGAACCGTGATTTACGCGAAGAGGTGCTGGCCGGGAATTTCCGTGCGGATTTGTTCCACCGTCTGAGCGTCTTTCCCCTTTCCGTACCGCCTCTTCGTGAGCGCGGCGAAGATGTGGTGCTGCTGGCCGGTTATTTTTGCGAGCAATGTCGACTGCGGCTGGGTCTTTCCCGCGTGGTGTTAAGCCCCGGCGCGCGTAGCCATTTGTTGGATTACGGCTGGCCCGGAAACGTGCGCGAGCTGGAGCATGCCATTCACCGGGCGGTAGTTCTGGCAAGGGCGACCAGGGCAGGGGATGAAGTGGTGCTGGAGACGCAGCATTTTGCCCTGCAGGATGACGCTCCGGCTCCGCAGGCGGCGGAAGTTGTTGCGGAGATCCCGCAACATCACAATCTGCGTGAAGCCACAGAGTCGTTCCAGCGGGAGATGATCCGCCGGGCACTGGCGCAAAATAATCACAGTTGGGCGGCAAGTGCGCGGGCGCTGGAAACAGACGTCGCCAACCTGCACCGGCTGGCGAAACGTCTGGGTCTGAAGGATTAGATAATACCGGCCTGATAGAAATCCTGTAGGTTGATAGCACCGGTGAGTTTACCGTTTTCATCTACCACCGGTGCGGCAGTGATTTTGCGCTTCATCAGGATCTCTTTGGCGTCAATCGCGCGGCTCTGTGCCTGCAGCGTAATGCCATTCTGGGTCATTGCTTCGCTAACCTGAGTGGTGAGCGCTCCGCCGCCAACCAGCCAGCGGCGCAGGTCGCCGTCGGTAAAGACCCCTTTCACCAGTGACTGGTCGTCGCAGACCGCGACCAGGCCAAGACCCGTGCGGCTGAGTTCCAGCATCGCGTCCATCACGCTGGTGGTGAGCTTCACCTGAGGTATGGCATCGTCACGGCGCATCAGATGATGCACTTTATTTAACAGACGAGCGCCCAGCGCACCTGCCGGATGCGAGCGGGCAAAATCTTCTTCGTTAAAGCCGCGCGCCTGCATCACGGCGATCGCCAGCGCGTCGCCCATCATCAACGTATTCACGGTGCTGGACGTCGGTGCCAGGCGCATCGGACAGGCTTCGCGCTCAACGGAAATATCCAGCACGGCTTTGGCGGCCAGACCCAACGGTGATGTCGGTTTTCCGGTCATTGCCAGCAGTGCGACGGATTTGTCTTCCAGGCGCGGAATGATGAGATCCAGCTCTTTCGCACCGCCGGAGTAGGAGATAAACAGCATGACATCACGGCTTTCGATCATCCCTAAGTCGCCGTGCAGCGCTTCCGCCGGATGCACAAAAAAGGCGGGTGTGCCGGTACTGGCGAGGGTCGCCGCGATCTTTTTGCCAATATGGCCTGATTTACCAATCCCGGAGACAATGACTTTGCCTTCACAGTGGATGATAGTATTGGCGGCGCGGACAAAATCATCGCCCAGTCGCTCTGGCAGTCGGCTGGCTTCCTGTAGCTCCAGCATTAACGTCTGACGGCCCGCGTTCAGTAGTGCATCACTCATTGGTTTCTCCGGTTATGATCACTTCAATCCCTTTTGCTTCCAGCGCCTGACGAAACGCAGGGTCGATACCCGCATCGGTAATCAGCTTGTCGACGCTTTCCAGACTGCATACAACATTAGGGCTTTTGCGCCCAAATTTTGACGAGTCAGCCATCAGAATCACTTCGCGAGCGGCATTGCACATCGCTTTACTGACGCTAAACACCTCATTAAAGGTGGTCACACCGGCATTAAGGTCGATGCCGTCGGTGCCCATGAAGAGTTTATCAAAGCTGAACTGCTCAAAGGCGTTTTCTGCCAGCTGACCGTGAAATGACGCAGATTTTTTGCGAAAGGTCCCGCCGGGCATCAGGATAGTTTGCTCGTTGTCGAGCTCCGAAAGGGCGTTAACAATGTGCAGACTGTTGGTCATGACGGTGATATTGCTAAAGCGCGTGAGCATCGGCACCATCTGCAATACGGTGCTACCCGCATCCAGAATAATAGAGTCGCCATCGTGTATAAAACGGACGGCGGCTTCGGCAATCTGCTCTTTTTTATGCGTATTGATTAGCGTTTTATGATCAATTGGCGGGTCGGATTCGTCTTTATTTAATACTACGCCGCCATAGGTACGAATGACGGTTCCGGCATTTTCCAGAATGACCAGGTCTTTGCGAATGGTCGTGCCGGTCGTGTCAAAGTAGTGGGCCAGTTCTTCAACCGAGCATTTGCCCTGCTTTTGCAGATGCTCCAGTATGGCAGCCTGACGCTGACGAGGTTTCATAGGCGTGATTACCCTGACTTAATAGGTTGCAAAATGATAATTTCGCAAGCTATTAGCATTCACAACGAAATTACCCATGTTTCAGTTTAAGCGCCAATGATAGTGCATTCTGCGCTAACGGATCATGGGGAAAGATCACATCAGGCTGTAAATCATCAAGATGTTTGCCGATTATCGTGGCAATTTTGCCTGGTCGGGCGAATACCGTAAGACCTTTCATAAACAACGTATCGGTCACCCGCTGCTGCTCATCCAGCGCGATGGCCACCACCACGCGCGGTTTAAAACGCCCACCGGAGCGACCAACACCAACCCGACCCCGTTGACAGAGTTGATCAAACGCCCGGTTAAAGCGGGATATTTGCCAGCCACCAAGCGCCAGTTGCAGGCACCAGGCGATAGCGGCGACGGTAATCAGTGCGGAAACCATTATGTACTCCTTTGATTTTGCCGGATAAGCGCAGCCGCCATCCGGCAATTCAACATTAAAACATCACCTGGCCGCCAGTGACGTTGATGGACTGCCCGGTGCAGTAAGAGGCTTTCGGGCTGGCGTAAAACAGCAGCATGTTTAGCACGTCCTGATAATCGCAGCCGCGGTTAAGCGGAACCTTATCAATGTAGTACTGCTCCACTTCGTCTGGCTTAAGACCCAACTTGGTCGCATATTGCGGTAATAACGACTGGAACATCGGTGATTTCAGCAGGTTACCGAGCATCAGAGAATGTACGGTGATCCCGTACTCTGCCAGATCCAGCGCCAGCGACTGAGTTAAGCCCACGCCGCCAAATTTTGCCGCGCTGTAGCCTGAATTGTGTTTGCTGCCCACTTTCCCTGATTTTGAGTTGATCTGGATAATGCGTCCCTGCACGCCATCGCGGATCATCAGGCGTGAAAATTCACGTGCACAGAGGAAGTAGCCGACCAGATTGACCTGTAGCGAGCGGTCGAAATCCCCAAGCTGAAAGTCGCTGATAAACGCGGCTTTAGCGATACCCGCGCTGTAAACCAGCAGATCGACACGACCGAATATTTCATCCACTCCGCGCGACAGCGCCAGCACACTCTGTTCGCTGGTGGCATCTGCGCCAAAACCGTACGCGGTGCCTTCGCCAAACTCGGCGTTAATTTCTTGCGCGACGTTGGCAGCTTTATCGCTTTGAATATCCACCACCGCGACGCGGTATCCTTCTGTCGCAAGCCCACGGCAAAGGAATGCCCCCAGGGTCTGGCCTCCACCAATGACAACGGCAACCTGATTCATTTTTATCTCCTTCAATCTTAAGCAACAAATTTCAAAATACAGCCCGGGGCGATACCGTCCGGGACGGGGCCCGCAACGTGTACAGTGCCGGGGAATTCCGCTTCGCTCTGTCCGTCAAAGCGCAGGGTGATATGCCCGAGTTCACGTAAGTTTTGTTCCGCCACGCTGCCAACGGCCGTGACCGGATAGTGATGCTGACCCAGTTCAAACTGGATCCCGGCTTGCAATGGGCCGTTCAGCTCTCCGTGGCAATGGATGAAACAAAACTCTTCGATATCCGCGGGCGCGCCTTCACGAAAGGTAATCAGCATCTGGTCGCACAGTGCATCCGGGGCGCTCTGGCCGATACGGGTGATGGTGGTCTGATAAATCACGGTCATTTTTGAGTGCCTCTTATTGGTAAATAAAGCCGGAAACAAACCAGGCGATGAGAACGGTAGGTGCGCCGGTCAGAAAACGGCTTACCAGTACGGATGGCACGCCGACGCGGACAGTGTCCTGACGCGCTTCGGCCAGCGACAACCCGACCGGAATAAAGTCACATGCAGCCTGGGCGTTAATGGCGAACAGGGCAGGTAGCGCCAGATGCGGAGGAATGTTCCCCAGACCAATCTGTACGCCGATCAGAACGCCGATAACCTGGGCGATAACCGCACCAGGGCCGAGGAAAGGCGACAGCAGCGGGAAAGAGCAGATCAGCGCCAGAGTGACCAGTCCTAACGGATGGCTGGCCAGCGGTGCGAGTCCATGGGCAATCCAGTCTCCCAGACCCGAAGCCATAATGATGCCGATCAGTGCCGAGACGAACGCCATAAATGGCAGAATAGTTTTCAGGACGGTATCGATGGTGTCGCGTCCTGACTGGAACAGAACCGCAACGGCTGAACCCATGCCCATTCCCACTTTTGCCAACAGGCCGTCGCTTTGTTCGGTAATCTTTTTACTGGTGTCGTAATCGCGACCGATAGTGCTGCTTGCAGGTTGCGGCGCAGCGGATGCCTCACCGACAATCGTGATGTTTTCTTCTTTCACGCCAGAGACATAGATATCTTCGACAATGTACTGAGCCAGCGGGCCGGATTTACCCGTAGCGTGAATATTCACCGTCGGTATCCTGCGTTTGGGGTAGATCCCACAGCGCAGCGTGCCGCCGCAGTCGATGATCGCCACGCCAATTTCGCTCTCCGGAGGCTCGCCCTCTTTGAAGCCATCAACGGCCTGCCAACCGGTCAGGCTTGCTATCCTGTCGACTATTGCGGGGCGAGTTCCTGCGGTGATATAGACAATTTTCTTGCCCGAAACGGCATCCAGTTCAAGGGGGCCGCCCCAGCCGCCGGTGCCTTTTTCAATACGAATACGCGTCATGATGTTGCTCCCGCCAGATGCACTTTCTGCTCAAGTTGAATGCCCATTTTTTTCTCAAAGATGGCGGTGGTGAAATCAGTCATCCAGCCGCGGAAGAAGTTAGTCACCAGACCAACCAGCAAATAGCTCACCGCCAGTGGGCCAAGTGGAAGCCCCAGCGTGGTCAGGCCGCTGGCGATCCCCAGATAGACAAACAGTTCGCCGGGGTTGATGTGCGGGAATAAGCCGTTCATGGAATGGCAACTGTAAGAGGCGGCGGCGTAGTAGCTGGGCTTGTATTTTTCTGGCATAAAGCGACCCAGACTCAGCGTCATCGGGTTACAAAATACAAATGTGCCGATGCACGGCAGCAGCAAATAGCGGGACAGCGGGTTTCCGGCGCAGCGCTGAGCAAAACGTTCAATACGCTGCTGGCCGATAAAGTTAATCAGCGCATTCATGATGACCAGCAGGCTAATCAGCAGGGGAAGAATACCGGTCACCATGCCGGTAAACACTTCTCCGCCTTTCTGGAACAGCCCGATAAACCACTCAGCACCGAGTGTGATGGTGTCGATCATTATTCTCTCCTGTAGGGGTTTTTAGTTATCTTGCCAAACGGTGGTTAATTTTAATCATATTGAAAGATTTGAAAGTGTTATTTTGATCTCAAATTGAAAGATAAATATTTTAATTTGAAAGTTATTGCGTGAAGGCTCGCAAATGTGATGGTCAGAGATGATAGGGGATGTAAATTCTGTGAAGGAGAGCGACTACCGCTTCCTTGTATGGCGGAGGATGCTTTACCATACTTCTCCCAGGCTGAATTTGTTTAATGGATGTCTCATGTTCAAGCGTCGTTATGTAGCGTTACTCCCCCTTTTCGTACTGCTCGCTGCCTGTAGCAGCAAACCTAAACCTTCAGAGACTCAAACGACTACGGGTGCGCCATCCGGCGGCTTCCTGCTTGAGCCACAGCATAACGTCATGCAAACGGGCGGTGATTTTGCCAATAATCCAAACGCGCAGCAGTTCATCGAGAAAATGGTGAACAAGCACGGCTTTGACCGCCAGCAGCTGCAGGAGATCCTGTCGCAGGCCAAGCGTCTGGACTCGGTATTGCGTTTGATGGACCGCCAGGCACCGACGACTCAACCGCCAGCCGGTCCTAACGGCGCATGGCTGCGCTACCGCAAACAGTTCATCACACCTGACAACGTGCAAAATGGCGTAGCCTTCTGGAATCAATATGAAGATGCTCTGAACCGTGCGTGGCAGGTCTATGGTGTTCCGCCGGAAATTATCGTTGGCATTATCGGCGTTGAAACGCGTTGGGGCCGCGTGATGGGCAAAACCCGTATTCTGGATGCGCTGGCGACGCTGTCGTTTAACTATCCTCGTCGTGCGGAATACTTCTCTGGTGAACTGGAAACCTTCCTGCTGATGGCGCGAGATGAAAGCGACGATCCGCTCGATTTGAAAGGTTCTTTTGCCGGCGCGATGGGTTACGGCCAGTTTATGCCGTCTTCCTATAAACAATATGCCGTTGATTTTAATGGTGATGGCCACATTAACCTGTGGGATCCGGTTGATGCCATCGGTAGCGTGGCGAACTACTTCAAGGGCCACGGCTGGGTGAAAGGCGATATGGTCGCGGTTCCGGCAAATGGTCAGGCACCTGGGCTGGCGAATGGTTTTAAAACCCAGTACAGCATTTCTCAGCTTGCTGCCGCGGGTCTGACGCCACAGCAGTCGTTGGGTAATCATCAGCAGGCCAGCCTGCTGCGCCTGGATATTGGTACCGGCTATCAGTACTGGTATGGATTGCCGAACTTCTACACCATCACCCGCTACAACCACAGTACCCACTACGCGATGGCCGTGTGGCAGCTGGGTCAGGCGGTCGCGCTGGCGCGCGTGCAGTAATCGCTCCACCGGCCTACGGGAAGAAATCTCTTGTAGGCCGGATAAGATGCCCTGACATCGTCATCCGGCAGATCTTATTTATGCAACGGAGCAATTTTTGGAATCCCCCTCGTAAAACGTTCTCTCCATCCCCACATTGGTTGTGAAAGTGCTATCTTGTCCGGCATATTTTTTAACTGACAGAGGCTGAAATGACTGACAGTGAACTGATGCAGTTAAGCGAGCAGGTTGGCCTGGCGCTGAAAGCGCGTGGGGCGACCGTTACGACGGCGGAATCCTGCACCGGCGGCTGGGTGGCCAAAGCGATTACGGATATTGCCGGAAGCTCCGCCTGGTTTGAGCGCGGGTTTGTGACCTACAGCAACGAAGCTAAAGCACAGATGATTGGCGTGCGCGAAGAGACGTTGGCCCAGCATGGGGCGGTGAGCGAGCCTGTGGTGGTGGAGATGGCAATTGGCGCGCTAAAAGCTGCCCGCGCGCATTTCGCGGTCTCGATCAGCGGTATTGCCGGGCCGGATGGCGGCAGTGAAGAAAAGCCCGTGGGTACCGTATGGTTCGCCTTTGCCAGCGCGAGCGGCGAGGGGATTACGCGTCGGGAATGCTTCAGCGGCGATCGCGACGCTGTACGCCGACAGGCGACCGTCTACGCGTTACAAACCCTGTGGCAACAATTTCTACAAAATACTTGATACTGTATGAGCATACAGTATAATTGCCTCAACAGAACATTATCTACCACGTTTCGCGGTTTAACCCGAAAGCGGCATGACAGGAGTAATTAATGGCTATCGACGAAAACAAACAGAAAGCGTTGGCGGCAGCGCTGGGTCAGATCGAAAAGCAATTCGGTAAAGGCTCCATCATGCGCCTGGGTGAAGACCGTTCCATGGATGTGGAAACTATCTCCACCGGTTCGCTTTCTCTGGATATCGCATTGGGCGCGGGCGGTTTGCCAATGGGCCGTATCGTCGAAATCTACGGGCCTGAATCCTCCGGTAAAACAACGCTGACCCTGCAGGTTATTGCCGCTGCGCAGCGTGAAGGTAAAACCTGTGCATTTATCGATGCGGAACACGCGCTGGATCCGGTCTATGCCCGTAAGCTTGGTGTTGATATCGACAACCTGCTGTGTTCTCAGCCGGATACCGGTGAACAAGCGCTGGAAATCTGTGATGCGCTGGCGCGCTCCGGTGCGGTTGACGTTATCGTTGTCGACTCCGTTGCCGCATTGACGCCGAAGGCAGAAATCGAAGGCGAGATTGGTGACTCTCACATGGGCCTTGCGGCGCGTATGATGAGCCAGGCGATGCGTAAGCTGGCCGGTAACCTGAAGCAGTCCAACACGCTGCTGATTTTCATCAACCAGATCCGTATGAAGATTGGCGTGATGTTCGGTAACCCGGAAACCACCACCGGTGGTAACGCCCTGAAATTCTATGCGTCTGTTCGTCTGGATATCCGTCGTATTGGCGCGGTGAAAGAAGGCGACAACGTGGTTGGTAGCGAAACCCGCGTTAAGGTTGTGAAAAACAAAATTGCAGCGCCGTTCAAACAGGCTGAATTCCAGATCCTTTACGGTGAAGGCATCAACTTTTACGGCGAACTGGTTGACCTGGGCGTGAAAGAGAAGCTGATTGAAAAAGCCGGTGCATGGTACAGCTACAACGGTGAGAAAATCGGTCAGGGTAAAGCGAATGCGACCAACTGGCTGAAAGAAAACCCGGCAACCGCAAAAGAAATTGAGAAGAAATTGCGTGAGTTACTGCTCAATAACCAGGATTCAACGCCTGATTTCTCCGTTGATGACAGCGGCGAAGACGTAAAAGAAACGAACGAAGATTTCTGATAATCTGTTTTGAATCGCATGTTGTGAATCACATATAGTTAAGGGCTGCATATCATGCAGCCCTTTTTCATTTCTGAAGGCTTACTATGACAGAAGCAACTTCCCGCCGTTCTGCTTATTCCCGACTGCTTGACCGCGCCGTACGTATTCTGGCGATGCGCGACCACAGCGAGCAGGAACTGCGGCGCAAGCTGGCCGCTCCGGTGATGGGAAAAAATGGACCAGAAGAAATTGATGCCACGCCGGAGGATTACGACAAGGTCATCGCCTGGTGTATTGAAAGTCGTTATCTGGATGATGACCGCTTCGTGCAGCAGTTTATCGCCAGCCGTAGCCGCAAAGGTTATGGACCAGCCCGAGTGCGTCAGGAATTAAACCAAAAAGGGATCGCGCGTGAAGCTATCGAACGGGCCATGCGTGAGTGCGAAATTGACTGGGCAGTGCTCGCGCGCGAGCAGGCCATTCGGAAGTACGGTGAACCTTTACCGGTCGATTTTTCAGATAAGATAAAGGTCCAGCGTTTTTTGCTCTATCGCGGCTATCTGATGGAAGATATTCAGGCAATATGGCGAAATTTTGACGATTGACCGCATACGGGATTTTACTTCCCAGTAAAGAAAACTTATCTTATTCCCACTTTTCGATTGCCAGAGGCGCAGTTTGCGTGCCGATGCTGGTAATGACATTTCGTTAGCTTGATTTCTTCAGGATAATTATGAGCAAGAGCACCGCTGAGATCCGTCAGGCGTTTCTCGATTTTTTCCATAGTAAAGGACACCAGGTAGTTGCCAGCAGCTCCCTGGTACCGAACAATGACCCTACTTTGTTGTTTACCAACGCCGGGATGAACCAGTTCAAGGATGTTTTCCTTGGCCTCGACAAGCGTAATTATTCCCGCGCAACTACCTCGCAGCGTTGTGTACGTGCGGGCGGTAAGCACAATGACCTGGAAAACGTCGGTTACACTGCACGTCACCACACTTTCTTCGAAATGCTGGGCAACTTCAGCTTCGGCGATTACTTCAAACACGACGCTATTCAATATGCATGGGAACTGCTGACCGGTGAAAACTGGTTTGCCCTGCCAAAAGAGCGTCTGTGGGTCACCGTCTATGAAACTGACGATGAAGCCTATGAAATCTGGGAAAAAGAAGTCGGAATTCCGCGCGAACGTATCATCCGTATTGGTGATAACAAAGGCGCGGCTTATGCTTCAGATAACTTCTGGCAGATGGGTGATACCGGTCCTTGCGGTCCATGTACCGAAATTTTTTACGACCACGGTGACCATATCTGGGGTGGACCTCCGGGAAGCGCAGAAGAAGATGGGGATCGCTACATTGAGATCTGGAACATCGTCTTCATGCAGTTCAACCGTCAGGCTGACGGCACCATGGAACCGCTGCCGAAACCGTCCGTGGATACCGGTATGGGGCTGGAGCGTATTGCGGCCGTGCTGCAACACGTTAACTCCAACTATGAAATCGACCTGTTCCGCTCATTGATCGAATCCGTGGCAAAAGTCACTGGCGCAACCGATCTGAGCAACAAGTCTCTGCGCGTTATTGCCGACCATATCCGTTCCTGTGCATTCCTGATTGCCGATGGCGTTGTGCCGTCGAATGAAAACCGTGGCTATGTGCTGCGCCGTATCATTCGTCGCGCGGTACGTCATGGCAACATGCTGGGCGCGAAGGATACCTTCTTCTACAAGCTGGTTGGTCCGTTGGTGGACGTCATGGGCTCTGCAGGTGAAGAACTGAAGCGTCAGCAGGCTATGGTTGAACAGGTTCTGAAAACCGAAGAAGAGCAGTTTGCGCGTACTCTGGAGCGTGGTCTGGCGCTGCTAGACGAAGAACTGGCAAAACTGTCTGGCGATACGTTGGATGGTGAAACCGCATTCCGTCTGTATGACACTTACGGTTTCCCGGTTGACCTGACGGCAGACGTTTGCCGCGAGCGTAACATCAAGGTTGACGAAGCGGGCTTTGAAGCTGCAATGGAAGAACAGCGCCGTCGTGCGCGTGAAGCCAGCGGTTTTGGCGCAGACTACAATGCAATGATTCGCGTTGATGGCGCCTCAGAATTTAAAGGCTACGAGCACCTGGAACTGAACGGCAAAGTGACTGCGCTGTTTGTTGATGGTAAAGCAGTAGACGCAATTAATGCCGGTCAGGATGCCGTTGTCGTACTGGATCAGACTCCGTTCTATGCGGAATCTGGTGGTCAGGTTGGCGACAAGGGGGAACTGAAAGGCGCTGGCTTCGCGTTTGCCGTTAGCGACACGCAGAAATATGGCCAGGCCATTGGTCACATTGGCAAGCTGTCTGCGGGTTCTCTGAAAATTGGTGATGCGGTACAGGCTGATGTGGATGAAGCGCGTCGTGCGCGTATTCGTTTGAACCACTCCGCAACGCACCTGATGCACGCGGCGCTGCGCCAGGTTCTGGGCACGCATGTGGCGCAGAAAGGCTCGTTGGTTAACGATAAACTGCTGCGCTTCGACTTCTCTCATACCGAAGCTATGAAGCCTGCTGAAATCCGTGCCGTTGAAGATCTGGTGAACGCGCAAATCCGTCGCAACTTGCCGATTGAAACGAACATCATGGATCTCGAAGCGGCAAAAGCCAAAGGCGCAATGGCGCTGTTTGGCGAGAAATATGACGACCATGTGCGCGTTCTGAGCATGGGTGATTTCTCTACCGAACTGTGTGGCGGTACTCACGCCAGCCGTACGGGTGATATCGGTCTGTTCCGCATTGTGTCCGAGTCAGGTACTGCGGCAGGCGTTCGTCGTATCGAAGCCGTAACCGGTGAAGGCGCTATTCAAACCGTGCATGCTGAGAGCGATCGCTTAAGCGATGTTGCGCAGCTGCTGAAAGGCGATAGCCAGAATATCGGTGACAAAGTTCGTTCCGTGCTGGAGCGTACACGTCAACTGGAAAAAGAATTGCAGCAATTGAAGGAACAGGCTGCGGCGCAGGAGAGTGCAAATCTTTCCAGCAAAGCGGTTGATATCAACGGCGTGAAGCTGCTGGTCAGCGAACTCGCGGACGTTGAGCCGAAAATGTTGCGTACCATGGTTGATGATCTGAAAAATCAACTGGGGTCTACCGTTATCGTTCTGGCAACGGTAGTGGAAGGTAAGGTTTCTCTGATTGCGGGGGTGTCTAAGGACGTGACAGATCGCGTGAAAGCAGGGGAACTGGTTGGAATGGTCGCTCAGCAGGTCGGCGGCAAGGGTGGCGGTCGTCCGGACATGGCGCAAGCCGGTGGTACGGATGCTGCGGCTCTGCCTGCAGCGTTAGCCAGTGTGAAAGGCTGGGTCAGCGCAAAACTGTAATAATTATAAGCGTAAGTCGACGCTGCGGACTTCAATCCGCAGCGTTTGAATCAACGCTATCGACAACGATAAAGTCAGGTTGAAGTTGTGTATATCGGCTAAACTTAGGTTTAACAGAATGTGATGCCGTGACTGCTTACACTTAGGTGTTTGTCATCGCTTACTTTTTGGCGTTATATGATGGATAATGCCGGGATACAGAGAGACCCGACTCTTTTAATCTTTCAAGGAGCAAAGAATGCTGATTCTGACTCGTCGAGTTGGTGAGACCCTCATGATAGGCGATGAGGTCACCGTGACAGTTTTAGGGGTGAAGGGCAACCAGGTGCGCATTGGCGTAAACGCCCCGAAAGAAGTATCTGTCCATCGTGAAGAGATCTACCAGCGTATCCAGGCTGAAAAATCCCAGCAGTCCAGTTACTAAGGTTTTCGCGTCTCACCTTTCTGGTGAGGCGCAACCTGATTGAGTGACCCTTTTTCTTCTCTTTTCTTCTTTGTCTTCCCCATTTTTTCGATTCCACTGCGCGTAATGCCTTTTCCTGCGAAGTTTCCGTTTGTTCACTGCTCCAGGAAATTGCCAATTTATCTGTTGATAAAACACTCTTTTTGCCGTTTTTGCAGACTAATTGCGCGTGAAATGTGCAAACGATAAAAGCTCTGGAAAAATTGTTTGACTTATAAGTCCCAGAAAGTAATATGTGCGCCACGCAGCGACGATGAGCAGAAACAAGTTCTTCGAAGCACTCGCAAGAGGCGTGTTGGTGAGGTGGCCGAGAGGCTGAAGGCGCTCCCCTGCTAAGGGAGTATGCGGTCAAAAGCTGCATCCGGGGTTCGAATCCCCGCCTCACCGCCATTTGCATCCGTAGCTCAGCTGGATAGAGTACTCGGCTACGAACCGAGCGGTCGGAGGTTCGAATCCTCCCGGATGCACCATATTACTTGATAGCGCTTTAGCAGCG
Organism: Citrobacter sp. Cpo090; assembly: GCF_030332665.1. Taxonomy (NCBI): domain Bacteria; kingdom Pseudomonadati; phylum Pseudomonadota; class Gammaproteobacteria; order Enterobacterales; family Enterobacteriaceae; genus Citrobacter; species Citrobacter sp. Cpo090. Next base: position 241,677 of record NZ_JAOWHK010000036.1, read on the forward strand.
GCATCAAATCTGCAGTAAAGTAAGTTTCCCTGATGCATCCGTAGCTCAGCTGGATAGAGTACTCGGCTACGAACCGAGCGGTCGGAGGTTCGAATCCTCCCGGATGCACCATCTCTTACTTGATATCGCTTATCCCGATATCAATATCGGCAGTAAAGCAAGTTTCCCGATGCATCCGTAGCTCAGCTGGATAGAGTACTCGGCTACGAACCGAGCGGTCGGAGGTTCGAATCCTCCCGGATGCACCA
>NZ_JAOWHK010000036.1:241974-406974 GCF_030332665.1 Citrobacter sp. Cpo090
GCATCCGTAGCTCAGCTGGATAGAGTACTCGGCTACGAACCGAGCGGTCGGAGGTTCGAATCCTCCCGGATGCACCATCTTCTCCCAAATAACAGCTAAACTGTTTTTTCATGGTCTGCAAGATAATCGCGAGCACCAGGGAGGATAACGTTGCTTCAGCAACGGCCCGCAGGGCGAACACGAGTGAGTAATCCTCCCGGATGCACCATCTTCTCCCAAATAACAGCGAAACTGTTTTTTCATGGTCTGCAAGATAATTGTCAGCACCATCTCCCCCTCTAAATCATTTCCACATATTCTCTGAACACTCCTCAATTCGCTGTCAGCGACAAAATCAATCAATTACGATAAAATAACGTCTGGTCATTCGGCTTGTGAGAAGACGATGTACGAACGTTATGCGGGTTTGATTTTTGATATGGATGGTACCATCCTGGATACCGAGCCTACGCATCGTAAGGCGTGGCATGAGGTATTGGGGCATTATGGACTACGGTTTGATGAACATGCCATGGTCGCCCTCAATGGCTCCCCAACGTGGCGTATTGCGCAGTCGGTAATTGAATTGAACCATGCCGATCTTGATCCTCATGCACTGGCACGTGAAAAAACCGACAAGGTGAGAAGCATGCTGCTGGATAGCGTCCAGCCTTTGCCGTTGGTTGATGTCGTGAAAGCCTGGTATGGTCGACGTCCTATGTCGGTAGGTACGGGTAGTGAAAGCGCAATTGCAGAAGCGCTGCTCGCTCACCTTGGTCTGCGTCGCTATTTTGATGCTGTAGTCGCAGCCGATCACGTACAACACCATAAACCGGCTCCTGATACGTTTTTGCTTTGTGCCGAACGTATGGGGGTTGTTCCAGCTCGTTGCGTCGTGTTTGAAGATGCCGATTTTGGAATACAGGCAGCGCATGCCGCGGGAATGGATGCCGTGGATGTCCGGTTATTGTGAGTGATGGGCTGTCGCTCCTGTCACTGTTTGCCAGCAGTTTTCTCAGTGCCACGCTATTACCCGGCAATTCTGAAGTTGTTCTGGTTGCTTTGTTGGTTTCCGGGGTCAGTCATCCCTGGGTCTTAGTCTTAACAGCAACAATGGGTAATAGCCTTGGAGGGTTAACTAACGTTATCCTTGGGCGTTTCTTTCCATTGCGTAAAACATCGCGCTGGCAAGAAAAAGCCACTGGCTGGCTGCGGCGCTATGGCGCTGTCACACTATTATTAAGCTGGATGCCGGTTGTGGGGGATTTGCTGTGCCTGTTAGCCGGGTGGATGCGTATCTCGTGGGGCCCAGTTCTCTTTTTCTTATGTCTTGGCAAGGCGTTGCGCTATGTTGTTGTCGCAGCGGTTACGACGCAAGGCATTATGTGGTGGCACTAATTGTGTTGTGGGATAGCCTTCAGGGTAACCAATACCATTATGCTAATTAAAACGATTTTGACAGGCGGGAGGTCAATTTGATCCCGGACGTATCACAGGCGCTGGCCTGGCTGGAAAACCATCCTCAGGCGTTAAAGGGGATTCAACGTGGTCTGGAGCGCGAAACGCTGCGTGTTAATGCAGATGGGTCATTAGCAACGACAGGCCATCCTGAGGTGTTAGGCTCAGCGCTAACGCATAAGTGGATAACCACTGACTTTGCCGAAGCATTGCTGGAGTTCATTACTCCACCCGGTGACGACATTGAGAAAATGCTCACGTTCATGCGCGACTTACATCGTTATACCGCCAGAAACCTGGGCGACGAGCGTATGTGGCCGTTGAGCATGCCTTGCTATATTGCCGAAGGTCAGGATATCGAACTGGCGCAGTATGGTTCGTCGAATACCGGTCGCCTGAAGACGCTGTACCGTGAAGGCCTCAAAAACCGCTACGGCGCGTTGATGCAGACAATCTCGGGCGTACACTACAACTTCTCACTGCCTATGGCTTTCTGGCAGGCGAAATGCGGTGTAACCGAAGGTGAGGATGCTAAAGAGAAGATCTCCGCGGGCTACTTCCGTCTGATCCGCAACTACTACCGTTTTGGTTGGGTGATCCCGTATTTGTTTGGTGCCTCTCCGGCCATTTGTTCCTCATTCCTGCAAGGAAAACCGACAACTCTACCGTTTGAAAAAACCGACAGTGGGATGTATTACCTGCCGTATGCAACGTCGCTGCGTCTGAGTGATTTGGGCTATACCAATAAGTCGCAAAGCAATCTCGGAATTACGTTTAACGATTTGCATGAGTATGTGGCAGGATTAAAGCGCGCGATTAAGACGCCTTCCGAGGAATACGCGGCGATCGGTCTGGAGAAAGACGGTAAGCGTCTGCAAATCAACAGCAACGTTCTGCAGATTGAAAATGAGCTGTATGCGCCTATTCGTCCGAAACGCGTCACTCGTCGTGGTGAAACGCCATCAGATGCGCTTCTGCGTGGCGGTATTGAGTACATCGAAGTACGCTCGCTGGATATCAACCCGTTCTCGCCTATCGGCGTGGACGAGCAGCAGGTGCGCTTCCTCGATCTGTTTATGGTCTGGTGTGCACTGGCTGATGCCCCGGAAATGAGCAGCGATGAATTGCTGTGTACGCGTAAAAACTGGAATCGCGTGATTCTCGAAGGGCGTAAGCCTGGGCTGACGTTAGGTATTGGCTGTGAAACAGCCCAGTTCCCGCTGCCTAAGGTTGGGAAGGATTTGTTCCGCGATCTGAAACGCGTGGCACAAACGCTGGACAGCATCGATGGGGGAGAGGAGTATCAGAAGGTCTGTGATGAACTGGTTGCCTGTTTTGACAATCCTGAACTGACTTTCTCTGCCCGGATCCTACGGTCTATGATTGATGAAGGCATTGGCGGCACGGGCAAAGCGCTGGGTGAGGCTTACCAAAATCTGCTGCGTGAAGAGCCGTTAGAAATAGTGCAGGAAGCTGAATTTATTGCTGAAACTGAGGCTTCAAAGCGTCGTCAGCAGGAGATCGAAGCGGCTGATACTGAGCCGTTTAGCGTGTGGCTGGAAAAGCACGCTTGATACAAAAGAAAAAGGCCACTCGGGAGTGGCCAAAATTTCATCTCTGAAAACAGGGATGATGATAACAAATGCGCGTCTTTCATATACTCAGACTCGCCCCGGAACAAAGAGTTCAGATTATTTTTAAAAAATTTATCGGAGGTGGCTAAATGCCGTTGTTAGATAGTTTTACTGTCGATCACACCCGGATGGAAGCTCCCGCGGTCCGGGTTGCAAAAACGATGAACACCCCGCATGGCGACGCAATCACCGTGTTTGATCTGCGTTTCTGCATTCCGAACAAAGAAGTGATGCCTGAGAAAGGTATCCATACGCTGGAACACCTGTTTGCAGGTTTTATGCGTAATCACCTTAACGGTAACGGCGTTGAGATTATCGATATCTCTCCGATGGGATGCCGTACCGGCTTCTACATGAGCCTGATTGGTACGCCGGACGAACAGCGTGTAGCCGACGCGTGGAAAGCGGCAATGGCGGACGTGCTGAAAGTACAGGATCAGAACCAGATTCCGGAGCTGAACGTTTACCAGTGCGGTACGTATCAGATGCACTCTCTTAGCGAAGCACAGGATATCGCACGTCATATTCTGGAGCATGATGTGCGTGTTAACAGCAATGAAGAGCTGGCGCTGCCGAAAGAGAAACTGCAGGAACTGCATATTTAGTTGTCATGCTGGATGGTGACGCTAACGCATCTAATCCAGCCGACAAATAATTAGCGCCATCCGGCATAAAAAAGCCAGTTCATTTGAACTGGCTTTTTTGATCAATGCGCGCCGCCACCACCACCGCCCGCGCCGAAGGGCGGTTTGGCGAACCACACCAGGCCAAGCAGGACCAGGAAGATCCCCGCCGACATCCAGAAGATTTCGTTAGCGGAAATAATCAGCCCCTGATTGGTGATCTGCTGAGCTATCCAACCTGACGCCTGCTGGTGCGTCATCCCTAAATCCTGCAGCTTGTCGTACATAGCCTGTGCATTTGGGTTGTAGGGGTTAACAGATTCCGTTAGCTGAGCATGGTGCAGCGACTCGCGGTTCGTCCACATTGTCGTCGTAATTGATGTGCCAATGGAACCTGCCAGCGTTCGCGTAAAGTTCGACAAGCTGGACGCCGCCGCCAGACGCTCAGGCGGTAAACCGGACAGCGTAATTGTGGTTAGCGGCATAAAGAAGCAGGCTACCGCGAACCCTTGAATAAACTGTGGCCATGCCGATGCGCCAAAGTCCATACCCGGCTCGAACGTCCATGCACGCCAGTAGAAACAGACGGCGTACATAATAAAACTGAACGTCACCAGACGACGCATATCCAGCTTGTGCGCGAAGCGGCCGATAATCGGCGACAGGATCACCGGAATCACCCCAACCGGCGCTGACGCCAGGCCAGCCCAGGTTGCCGTATAGCCGTATACCTCCTGCAGCAGCTGCGGCAGCAGGACGATTGCGCCGAAGTAGAGCATATAGGCCAGACTGATACACAGACAGCCAATGGTAAAGTTGCGCGACTTAAACAGCGAAAGATCGACAATGGGGTGCTCGTCGGTAAGCTCCCAGACGATTAGGAAGCTGATAGCAACCACGGCGACCACCGTCAGGATGATAATCTCCTGCGAGGCGAACCAGTCCAGCTCTTTGCCGCGGTCGAGCATAATCTGCAAACTGCCGATACCGATGACCAGCAGTGCCAGACCAATGGCGTCAATGCGCCGCTGCTCGGTTTTGGTCTCCCGACCGCGCAGGGTTTGCAGGGTCATCAATACCACCACAGCCCCGATTGGCACGTTGATAAAAAATATCCAGCCCCAGTGATAGTTGTCGCTGATATAGCCCCCAAGAATAGGACCACATATCGGGGCAACAATCACCGTCATCGACCATAGCGCGAGGGCGATGGAGCGCTTGGCGGGTGGATAGTTATTCAGCAACAGGCTCTGTGACAGCGGAATTAAAGGACCGGCGACAATGCCCTGGATTACGCGGAAGAAAATCAGCATGTTCAGGCTGGTGGACATCCCGCATGCCCATGACGCAATGACGAAGGCGATAGTTGACCACATGAAGAGTCTTACTTCGCCAAAGCGTTTTGCCAGCCAGCCGGTGATCGGAATAGAGATAGCGTTCGCCACCCCGAATGAGGTGATCACCCAGGTTCCCTGGCTCAGCGAAGAGCCGAGGTTCCCGGCGATAGTGGGGATCGCCACGTTAGCAATGGTGGAGTCCAGCACCTGCATGAATGTCGCCAGGGACAGCGCGATCGTCATAATGACGAGCTGCGCGCCTTCCAGCGGTTTTTGCTGTTGCATCACACGCACCTTTGAATTAGCCCGCGTTGGCCCGCACGATCTCTTCGATCATCTTATTGACCGGAGCAAGGTCGATTTCACGTGCATTACTTTCTGCTACCGGTGTGGTACGAACCTGGCTTGCCAGAATTTTTCCGTCACGATTTGAGGTATCTACCGTAACCAGCGTAGACAAACCAATACGTAATGGATGCTGTGCCAGTTGCTGTGCATCCAGTTCGATACGTACCGGCAGACGCTGGACGACTTTGATCCAGTTGCCGGTCGCGTTCTGCGCCGGCAGCAGGGAGAAGGCGCTGCCCGTACCCATATCGAGGCCGACAACTTTACCGGTATATTTCACGTCGTCGCCATAAATATCGGTAACAACCGTCGCGGGTTGACCAATACGAATATGGGCCAGTTGTGTTTCTTTGAAGTTAGCATCTACCCACAGATTCGTGGCCGGAACAACCGCCATCAGCGGCGTGGTTGGGCTAATTTGCGCACCAGGCTGTACGGCACGGCGCGAGACATAACCGGTCATTGGGCTGACGATTCTGGTACGTTCCAGCGCCAGCCAGGCATCGCGCACTTCGGTGGCGGCTTGTTGGACGGCGGGTTGATCTTCCAGCTTGCTACCGAGAATCATTGCCTGGTTAGCATTATATTGTTGGATTGCAACATCAAGCTGCGCCTGAGCGCTGGCAACGGCATCACGCGCGTGTTGCAGCTCTTCGCGGCCAATCAGGTTGGCGTTGCCCAGCGGAACTCGGCGATTAAAGTCGCTTTGTGCTTGCGCCAGAGCGGTTTTCTGCACCTCAATGCTTGCCTGTAACTGCTTGCTGTTGATCATCAACTGGTGCGTCTGACGCACGCTGGAAGCCAGCGCAGTTTTGGCTTTTTCAAATGCCTGTTTGGCGTCTGTCTGGTCGAGGGTAACCAGCACATCGCCTTGTTTTACAAAGTCAGTGTTATCAGCCCAGACTTTCGTCACGCTGCCTGATACCTGAGCCATGATTTGAACCTGGTTCCCTGCCACGTACGCATCGTCTGTCTCTTCTACATGACGAAGTACTAAAAACCAATAAATCCCATATGCCACGGCAATGATAATAAAGAGCAAGGTCAGAAGGAGCAGCATACTTTTACGTTTGCCATTCTTCTTGACCGGTTGCTGCGGGGTTTGAGTCTCCGCATTTGCGCTCATGTTGTTCTCCACGATCTTATTTTTTCGCATCGGCTGAGCCGACCTGTTTATCAGACAGGCCAGCAGTATGCGTGCTGGCCTGTCGGTTTTTTCATTTATAAATCTGGATTTCTGAGCGAGTCGGCGCGTTAGCGCAGCGCTTCTAACACCGCGCCATCCTGCTCCATCTGATCAAGACGGGTCAGAAGTTTACGGGTAATTTGCTCAAGCTGATCTTTTTCGGTGGTGCTAAGAGACGACCAGAGTTGATGCAGGCAGTTATGCTGAGGCGGTAATACCTCTTGCAAAAATGCATGGCCTTTCTCGGTCAATTGCAGATGCAGACAGCGGCGATCGTTATCGCTTTCGCGACGTTCGATCCAGCCACGTTTTTCTAACTCATCCGCGATGCGGGTAGCGTTAGTACGCGACGAGCCAAGCGCACAACTCAGTTCAGAAGGCTGAATACTGTGGTTTTCCTGAGACTCCAGCGTAATCAACGCCATAAACAACGTCTCGTTAATCCCTTGAGCCTTCAGCATCTTATTGCGGTTTTCCAGCAGCTTGCCCTGCATGTGCATGCATAGACGAGTCAGAAGCACTTCCTGATAAGGGAACTCTTCGTAGCGGCTGGCGCGAAATTTTAGCATTTGTTCAATGGGCGTAAACGAACTATCCATTTGGGTATAACCTCATTAATTTCAGCCGATATAGTAACGACAGTGACAAATAAAGTAAATGTATTATTTATTTAAAATGATTGTTTTTATCTATAAGACAACCAGCATTTTCCAGGCTAATCCATAGCCCAGAGCACTCAGTAACGTTGGAATGATGATGCTGCGGGTCTTATAGAAGCTTGCACCCAGTATGACAAACCCCACCAGAGTAGGCACGAACCGACGAGCGTCGTGCATCACTTCTGGCGCTGTAGACACCACCAGCAGGGCGCAAATTGATGTAATGCCAATAGTGTCGAGTAATATGCCCGTCGCGCCGCGCTTGGTCGGGCGAACATTGCCGACCCCAAGACGGAGCGGCAAATAGCGAAAACAGTAATTAACGCAGCCGACCAACAGGCCAAGCAGCAGAACCTCATAGCTCATCAGGACCTCCCTGCCAAAATGACTGGATGAGCGCCGTCAGGCATCCACAGACAATACCTGAAAGGATAGCGGCAGGGATGGAAAACAGCATGACGCCAGCCAGCGCCCCGGCCAGGGCCGCTGTCACGCAGAGCGCTTGTTTACGTTGGAATGACGCGAGCAGGAAGCTCATAAACAGCGCCGGGAGCATGAAGCCCAGTGCCGCTTCAACCGCCGGGTAATCCTTGAGTAAACCACTGCCGGAAAACGCGCCGATCACCGTACCAAACACCCAGGAGGCCCAGGAGCACAGTGCGATGCCGATCATCCAGTTTTCACTCCAGCGCCGGTTATCCCGTACCAGCTTTGCCGTTGCGGCGGCAAAGACCTCATCGGTAAGGCCAAAAGCCCACAGCGCGCTTTTAGGTTTACTCAGTCGCTGGGCGATCCGACTACGCAGGGAAGGGCCGTACAAAACATGACGGACATCCATGGCCATGACGGTCAGCGCGGCGACCCACAGCGAACTGCCTGCGGCGAGCATGGTGGTAATGACAAACTGGCTGGCCCCCGCATAGATAATGCAGGAGAAAAAGACGCTTTCAACCGGCGTGAAGCCAAGGCGAGTGGCATTGAGACCAAATGCAAAAGCGACCGGAATATAGCTGATGACTATTGGCAGGCTGTCTTTAAATCCTTCCGTTAACGTTGCCGAACTGGATTCAGACTGAGGTACAGGGTGTTCCATAGGGTTATAGGTTTCATTACCGAAATTAATATAACTTGGTTCAATGAGTTATAACCTTAGCAGACTGATGGGCTCCTTAACACCCTGTGGAGCCCAATCAGCGGTAAACATGCGTTATACGCTTAATTTACGGCTTCCTGACGGTGAAAACCTCGCCACCAGACCAACAGGTTGAGTATGGCAACGGTCGTACCAGCCAGGCAAACGCCAGCCCACCCGGCATGCTGCCAGGCGGAGGCTGAAATCAGTGAACCTGCCGCTCCGCCAATAAAATAGCTGGTCATGTATCCGGCGGTCAGGCGATTACGCGCGTCAGGATGAATGCGATAGATAACCGTCTGGTTGGTGATGTGTACTCCCTGAACGGTGAGGTCCAGCACCAGAATACCGATAATCAGCATGGGGACTGAAGCGTGCCCAAGCCAAATAGCAAGCCAGGAGAGCAGCAGTAATAGCAGTCCCATGGTTGTGGTCAGGTGGGATTTACCCTTATCGGCAAAACCGCCTGCCGGACGTGCACCTAACGCCCCTGCGGCACCCGCCAGACCAAACAGACCAATCATTCCTTCCGAATAGTTAAACGGCGGCGCGGCGAGCAAAAACGCCATCGAGGTCCACAGAATACTGAAATTGGCAAACGTCAGGCAGCCCAGCATCGCGCGGGTACGCAGCAATTTATCGTGAATAAACAGGCTGAATACGGAGCCTAACAGCTGCGGATAGTTAAGATGAGTATCGGATTTCATCTTCGGCAGGCCGCGCCACAGTGCAACCGCCATCAGCGCCATTAATACCGATGCCACCCAAAATACGGTGCGCCAGCCGCCAAGATTCGCCAGTAATCCTGCCACGGTGCGCGCCAGCAGAATACCCAGCAGCAGGCCGCTCATAATCGTACCGACGACCTTCCCGCGCTTGTCCGGTGTGGCAAGCGTTGCCGCCAGCGGAACCAAAATCTGTGCCACTACCGAGAACAGCCCGGTTAGGGCAGTACCGAGAATCAGCATACCCAGCGACTGACTGCTGGCGGTGATCAGCATGCCGCCAGCCGCGAGCAACGTCATGGAGACAATCAGCATCCGGCGTTCAAACATATCACCGAGCGGTACTAAAAACAGCAGGCCGGCGGCGTAGCCGAGCTGGGCCGCGGTGACGATAAACCCGGCGGTACTGGCAGATAGCGAAAAGTTACGCGCAATGGTGTCGAGCAACGGCTGCGCATAATAGTTACTGGCGACGGCGAGGCCGGTGGCGATAGACATTAACAGGATTAGCGAAGGGCTAAGTCCCTGAGTGGTTTTCGTCATTGTTTTCAACTGAGTAATGGGTTGCAGAAAACAATCATAACGGAAGTGATTAAATGTTGCTGATTTGTTGGGTGATGGATTGTGCGGTTTAGGTGAGATAGAGGGAGGTAGACCGGATAAGACACATCGCGCCACCATCCGGTATTGGCATAGTTACAGTGCCTGATGAGACTACGCTCATCAGGCCTGCGTGCCGGTTATTTCTGCGCAGCCAGCGCTTCGTTCACCCAGCCGTCAAACTGCTGCTGGTGGGCTTTGATCCAGCCGTCAACGTGACCCTGCACGTCGGCTTCAGACGCTTTCCCGTCGTGCATCATCGCGTTCTGCGCGTTGATATCCGCCAGCGGCAGCTTCATGATGGCAAACAGTTTCGCCGCAGCCGGGTTTTTCTCCGCCCAGGCTTTATTGGCGACAATATGCATAGTGTTCACCGGGAAGCCGTAGTTGGCGCCGTTTGGCAGTTTGGTATCAATATCTTTCTGCTCGCCTGGCAGGGAAGAGAACGGCACCTGTAGCCAGACCACATCTTTACCTGGTTTCATTACATCGCTCACCCAGTACGGTGTCCAGGTGTAGTAAAGAATGGGTTTACCTTCTTTGAAGCGGGTAATGGTGTCAGCCATCATCGCCGCATAGTTACCGTGGCTGACCTCGACGGTTTTTTCCAGATCGAAAGCTTTGTTCTGGTGGTTGATGACTGCTTCACAACCCCAGCCCGGTGAACAGCCCATCATATCGGCTTTTCCGTCACCGTTGGTGTCAAAGATTTTGGCGATCTTTGGATCTTTTAACTGGGCGATATTGGTGATTTTGTACTGCTCAGCGGTTTTCTTGTCGATCAGATAACCCTGTGCGGCACCCGTAACGAATACCCCCTCGCGATAAAACTTTTTGTCTCCGCCCGCCGCGGCGTACATATCATCATGCAGCGGCTGCCAGTTCACGGCGGTAAAAGTTGCATCGCCAGAGGCAATGGAGGTATAGCCGACGTTGTAGTCAACTTCGCTGGTTTTGTTAACGGTGTAACCCAGTTTCTCCAGCGCACGGGCGACTAACTGCGTCTGGAAGGATTCTTCAGAGATCGTACTCTGGATTGGCTGTACGGTGATGCCTTTGCCCGGCAGGTCGGCAGCGAAAGTGCTGGTGGAGACAAGGGTGGCAAACGCTGTGGCAATAATTACTTTCTGTCGCATCGTTGTTCCTTATTACACATTCATCCTGAATGATTTTGTGTAAGCTGATGAATTGTAGGCCCGGTAAGCAATGCGCCACCGGGCAACGGGTGAATTACTTCGTGAATGGGCGAGTGATAAGCCCAACGGGACCGGTGGTGTACCAGCGACGGTTGCCACGACTACGTGAGTCGCGACCAACGGCCTGCGTCAGGCGGTCGAGAATGATGGCGAGGATCACAATCCCAACTCCGCCGACGGTGGCAAGCCCCATATCCAGACGACCGATTCCACGCAGAACCATCTGACCCAACCCGCCGACGGCAATCATCGACGCGATGACGACCATTGAGAGCGCCAGCATCAGCGTCTGGTTAACCCCAGCCATAATGGTGGGCATTGCCAGCGGGAGCTGCACTTTAAACAGCATCTGACGCGGGCTGGCACCAAACGAGCGCGAAGCTTCAATCAGATCGGCTGGCACCTGGTTAATCCCCAGAATAGTCAGACGCACGATTGGCGGCAGGGCGAAGATAATCGTCACCACTACGCCCGGGACGTTACCAATACCGAACAGCATGACAATCGGCACCAGATAGACAAACGCGGGCGTGGTTTGCATGGCGTCCAGCAGCGGGCGAACAATTTTTGCTGCTCGTGGACTGCGCGCCAACCAGATCCCCATCGGCAGACCGATCACCACGCAGAACAGCAACGCGGTCAACACCAGCGCCAGGGTTATCATGGCCTGCGACCACGCGCCGATGGCACCGATGGCAATCAAGGAAATCAGCGTAGCAACGCCCATCCCAACGCCGGAAATCTGCCAGGCAATCAGCGCGAACAGGATAATCGCCACCGGGGCTGGCATACCTAACAGCAGCTGTTGAAAGCCGTTAAGAATGTAATCCACCGGGACACGAATGCCCTGGAAGACAGGACGGAAATGGGTAACGACCCAGTCGATCCCCTCGGTGACCCAACTATCCAGCGGGATCAGCGTTTTATGGAACGGATCCATAATATTGAAATGCTCTGGTGCCGGCGCGGGTGCGCTGGTCAGCCAGTCCGCGCCACCGCCGTCAGTGGGCGCGCCTGACGGCGTACTCCAGGCGTCGGCATTTTGTGCGGCACTGTCGGCCGCTGGTGTGGTGTCCCACGGATTAGTTTGATCAGCCATTGTTTACCCCCTCACGATCTAAAGCCTGTAACAGCATGCGTTTTGAAATGATGCCCACATACTGCTGTTCCTCATCTACAACCGGCACCGCGCACGGGGCCTGGCCGACATGAGAAAGCAACTCGCTGAGAGGAGTTTGTGCATCAACGGCTAACGGCTCATCGATCAATGCCGCTTCAATACCTTGCGCCTGACTTAATGCTGTTTTTAATGAGTCGATAGAAACAACGCCAACGAATTTATTGCCACGTTCAATCACGTAACCATATTCGCGATCTTTGTCCTGCAATAATTGCAGCGCCGAACGTGGACCCACCCCGGGGTTTTTACGAATTAAACCTTCGGGACTACGGCGTGAAATATCTTTCGCGCTAAAGACCTGGCTAATATCAACGCCACGGAAGAAGGTGCGTACATAATCATTGGCCGGATTATTCAGGATTTCATCCGGCGTACCGACCTGGACCACTTCACCGTTTTGCATAATGGCAATTCTGTCGCCAATGCGCATGGCTTCATCGAGGTCATGGGAAATAAAGACTACGGTACGTTGATGTTTCGCTTGTAGCTTTACCAGCTCATCCTGCATCTCGGTACGAATTAACGGATCGAGGGCTGAGAAGGCCTCATCCATTAATAAGATGTCAGGATTAATGGCTAATGCGCGGGCGAGGCCCACACGCTGGCGCATCCCCCCGGAAAGTTCATCCGGGTAACCGTGAGCATAATTCTCCAGACCAACCTGGCGCAGCGCATCAAACGCTTTTTCACGACGTTCATCCGCACCAACACCGGCTAATTCCATGCCGAATGCCGTATTGTCCAGGACCGTCATGTGTGGCATCAGGGCAAAGGACTGGAACACCATCGCAATCTTTTTTCTGCGCACCTCGCGAAGCTCAGCATCGGATATCCGGGCGATGTCTACGCCGTCAATCAATACCTGCCCGCGGGTGGGTTCAATCAGGCGATTGAGAAGGCGTACCATTGTGGATTTACCCGAACCGGATAATCCCATGATGACAAATATCTCGCCTTCTTCAATGGCCAGACTGGCGTTCTTAACGCCAAGCGATAGCCCCGTTTTATCCAGAATCTGCTCTTTTGAAAGTCCTTTTTCAATATATTTGAAGGCTCTCTGGGGATGCTCTCCAAATATCTTATAGAGATTTTTAACTTCTAATTTAATTGCCATGCAATAGAATGATTCCTGTTATTTGTTTATATCGATATATTACCTGATGGAAATAGTGACCTTTTTCTACCCTAACATACTGAGAATCTGAGACAACCCTGAATTTGGTTGTGGCATGAATATTGCCAAAGGCCAGATGGCGGGACTTCCCGTGATATAAGGGCTGAGCGCGAATGTGAACCGGTTAATATTTTTTGTAAATGCCAATGAAAAATCGCCTGAATTGCTGGAATGCAGGCGAATAATGCGGCTGATATTGAGTGTAGATCACACAATTATATTTGCACGACAAAAGTGTGATCCTGTTAAAATATTTCCGTGAAAAATGTACGGTATTTCCCGTGAAAATGAGTGCTAGAAATTCCAGTCGTCATCTTCGGTTTCGACCGCTTTTCCCATCACATAAGATGAGCCGGAACCCGAGAAGAAATCGTGGTTTTCGTCAGCGTTGGGCGACAGTGCGGCAAGGATTGCCGGGTTAACCTCCGCCATTTCAGGCGGGAATAGCGCCTCATATCCCAAATTCATTAATGCCTTATTGGCGTTGTAACAAAGGAAGGCCTTGACGTCATCCACCCAGCCGGTTTCTGCATACAACTCTTCCGTATAACGCGCTTCGTTATCATACAATTCCATCAGCAGGTCAAAGGCAAAATTCTTTAACTCCTCGCGTGCTGATTCGGAAATATGCTCCAGACCTTTTTGATATTTATAACCAATGTAATACCCATGAACCGCTTCATCACGAATGATCAGACGAATGAGATCGGCGGTATTGGTCAATTTGCCGCGGCTGGAAAAATACATCGGTAACCAGAAGCCAGAATAGAAGAGGAAGGATTCCAGAAACACGCTGGCTATTTTTTTCTTCAACGGTTCGTCGCTGGCGTAATGTGCCAAAACGATCTGCGCTTTGCGCTGGAGTGAGGTATTTTCTTCACTCCAGGCGTAGGCTGCATCCACGTCATTGGTCTGGCAAAGGGTGGAGAATATAGAGCTGTATGAACGGGCGTGCACCGCCTCCATAAAGCTGATATTCGACAGCACCGCCTCTTCATGCGGCGTTAACGAATCAGCCATTAACGCTGGTGCTCCGGCAACATTCTGAATGGTGTCGAGCAGCGTCAGCCCGGTAAAAACGCGGATTGTTAACTGCTGTTCGGCAGTATTCAACGTTTGCCAGGCCGGAATGTCATTGGAGAGCGGGACCTTTTCCGGGAGCCAGAAGTTACTGGTCAGACGGTTCCATACCTCAAGATCTTTATCATCCTCAATCTTGTTCCAGTTGATGGCGCTCACGCGGGATAATGTCATTTTCTCCTCCTTACAGCGCGCATGACACGCAGCCTTCGATTTCGGTGCCTTCCAGCGCCAGCTGGCGTAGTCGGATGTAGTACAGGGATTTGATGCCCTTACGCCAGGCGTAAATCTGCGCTTTATTGATATCGCGCGTGGTGGCGGTATCGGGGAAAAAGAGCGTCAGTGAAAGCCCCTGATCGACATGGCGCGTTGCTTCTGCGTAGGTATCAATGATTTTTTGTGGACCAATCTCGTAGGCATCCTGATACAAGGCCAGATTCTCATTGGTCATAAATGGGGCAGGGTAGTAAACGCGCCCGGTTTTGCCCTCTTTGCGAATCTCCACTTTCGACACGATCGGGTGAATGCTTGACGTGGCATGATTGATGTAAGAGATAGAACCGGTGGGGGGAACCGCCTGTAAATTCTGGTTATAAATGCCGTAGCGCATCACATCTTCACGCAGCTGTGACCACATCTCGCGCGTCGGCAGCGTAATGCCGCTGGCGGCAAACAGGACGCGAACCTTGTCGGTTTTTGGCTGCCAGTCGCCCTGCAGATACTGCTTAAAATACTCACCGCTGGCGTAGCGCGACTGTTTGAATCCGGCAAAGGTTTGGCCGCGCTCGCGGGCGATCTTCATTGACGTATTCAGAGCATGCCAGGTGATGGTATAGAAATAGAGATTGGTAAAATCCAGCCCTTCCGGTGAACCGTAGGCGATCCCTTCCCGCGCCAGATACCCGTGCAGATTCATCTGCCCAAGACCAATTGCGTGCGATGCGTTGTTCCCGGCCTCAATCGAGGGCACGCTGCGGATATGGCTCATGTCCGAAACGGCGGTTAAGCCACGAACCGCCGTTTCCACGGTACGACCAAAATCGGGTGAATCCATGGTATGGGCAATGTTCAACGAGCCGAGATTGCAGGAAATATCGTGCCCAGTCTGCGCGTAATTGAGATTTTCATCGTAGGTGGAGGCACTGTTAACCTGCAAAATCTCCGAGCACAGGTTGCTCATATTGATCCGACCGGCAATCGGATTGGCGCGATTCACCGTATCTTCAAACATGATGTAAGGATAGCCAGACTCAAACTGGATCTCGGCCAGCCGCTGGAAGAAATCGCGGGCGTTAATGAATTTTTTGCGCACACGTTCGTCGGCAACCAGTTCGTCATACCGCTCGCTCACGGCGATATCACCGAATGGTTTGCCGTAAATCCGTTCCACGTCATACGGTGAGAACAGCGCCATTTGGGCATTTTCTTTCGCCAGTTGAAAGGTAATATCCGGGATCACCACGCCAAGCGAGAGCGTTTTGATGCGGATTTTCTCGTCGGCGTTTTCGCGCTTAGTATCGAGAAAACGTAAAATATCCGGATGGTGTGCGTGCAGATATACCGCCCCCGCACCCTGACGTGCCCCGAGTTGATTCGCATAAGAAAACGCATCTTCCAGCATTTTCATTACCGGGATCACCCCAGAGGACTGGTTCTCAATGCGTTTAATGGGCGCACCAGCCTCGCGCAGGTTGGAGAGCAAAAATGCCACGCCGCCGCCGCGTTTGGAGAGCTGAAGTGCGGAGTTGACCGCCCGACCAATAGACTCCATGTTGTCTTCAATACGCAACAGGAAGCAGGAGACCAGCTCACCGCGTTGCTGCTTGCCGCAGTTTAAAAAGGTTGGTGTGGCGGGCTGAAAGCGCCCGGAGAGCATTTCATCGGTCAACTGCATCGCGAGCGTTTCATCGCCCTGCGCCAGCGTGAGCGCCACCATCGTGACCCGATCCTCAAAGTCTTCGAGATAGCGCTTACCGTCGAACGTTTTCAGTGTATAGCTGGTGTAGAACTTCCATGCGCCGAGGAACGTCTGGAAACGGAATCCGCTGGCGTGGGCGTGAGCGAATAGCTTCAGCACGAACGCGCGATCGTAGCGGGCTAACACGTTGGCATCGTAATAGCCTTCATCCACCAACGTTTCCAGGCGCTCCTGCTGGCTGGCAAACGTCACCGAGTTGGGGCGGACGTGGGCGGCAAAGAAAGCATCCACCGCCTGATGGTCTTTGTCGAACTGAATGCGCCCGGCTTTATCGTACAGATTCAGCATGGCGTTCAGGGCGTGATAATCCAGCGTTGGCTGCATTACACGTTCTGCGGTTGTCGTTGCCAAAATTCGCTCACTCCTTTTCGAACGTTGTCGATATCGCTTTGGGTGCCCATCAGCTCAAAGCGATAGAGCCACGGCACGCCGCATTTTTGTGAGATGACATCACCTGCGCGACCGTAGGCGTCACCGAAATTACGATTGCCGGAGGCGATCACTCCACGGATTAACGCCTGGTTGTGCGTATCGTTTAAAAAGCGGATCACCTGTCTTGGGACCGCGCCAGCAGTGCCGCCGCCGCCGTAGGACGGCACGATTAATAGGTAAGGTTCGTCTACCCGGATCCGCTCGCGTTCGTTAAGCGGAATGCGGATGGCAGGCAGCCCCAGACGCAGAATAAAGCGGTGCGTATTTTCGGAGCTGCTGGAGAAGTAGACGAGCTGGCTCATGCGCTGGCCACACGGTGTTCCGGATGCAGACGGTTGATCATGTCCGGGCGAAACCCTGACCAACTGGTTTCACCCGCGACCACGACCGGTAGCTGGCGAAACCCTTGATCGCGCAGGCTATCAGCCAAATCGGGCTGTAAATCGACATTTACCATCTCAAAGTCAAACCCACGGCTTTCCATTGCCCGTTTGGTGGCATGACATTGAACACAGTTATTGCGAGTGTAAATAATAATACGCATGATTCGTATTTCCATTTAAAAATAAAAGATCGGCGCGATAGAGAGCGTCGGGTTGTGTGTGTCCTGATAGGAAAGATACTATATGTAGTTTTAAAAAGATTCAACTATACAAGATATGGGAATTTTAGATTGATGATGGGCAGGGTAATGAGCGTGGCGGGGGAAGGCTAACGGGGGGTTATAAATTGCCCGATAGCGCTAAGCTTATCAGGCCTACGGGCAACAGGAGAGCACAACGTAGG
Source organism: Citrobacter sp. Cpo090 (assembly GCF_030332665.1). Classification (NCBI taxonomy): domain Bacteria; kingdom Pseudomonadati; phylum Pseudomonadota; class Gammaproteobacteria; order Enterobacterales; family Enterobacteriaceae; genus Citrobacter; species Citrobacter sp. Cpo090. The sequence continues at coordinate 259,482 of NZ_JAOWHK010000036.1, forward strand.
CCGGATAAGGCATTTATGCCGCCATCCGGCAGCGCAGAATCACATGCGCATCCCCACCGCCAGGCGGTTGAAGCAGTTCATCAGGCTAATGGCAAATGTCAGGTCGCTAATCTCTTTCGCGCTGAAATGGTCGAGCAGCGGCAGATAAACGTCATCTTCGGCGTGAGTAGTGGCAATTTGGGTGACCGATTCGGCCCACGCCAGCGCTGCACGTTCCTGCTCGCTGAAATGGTGACTCACTCGCCAGCCTGCCAGTGCATCCAGTTTGGCCTGCGCAACACCTGATTTTCGCAGTGCTTTACTGTGCATTTCCAGACAAAAGGCGCAGCCGTTGATTTGCGAGACCCGCAGGTAAATCAGTTCCGTCAACGTAGGTTCCAGCGCGCAGTTTTCCAGCGCTTGGCTTGCCTGAACCAGAGCGTTATAGATTTCAGGACTGAGTTCGTAATAGGGCTGGCGTAACATTGTCATGGTATTTCTCCTCGTTTGGATGACCCGCAATGTAGCACTATAATGGACTGCAACAGAGAGCCATATTGTTATCAAAAAAGCAGACCATAAATGCCGCGCTATCAGCAAATCGCTCGTCAGTTAAAAAACGCAATTGAGAAAGGCGAACTCAAGCCCGGTACCAGATTGCCCTCCAGTCGGACCTGGGCCCAGGAGCTGGGAGTATCACGCTCGACGGTGGAAAATGCCTATGCAGAGCTGGTGGCGCAGGGCTGGCTCGCGCGGCGTGGACAGGCAGGAACGTTTGTCAGTGAGCAACTGCGACCAGAAAGGGCGCCTGCATCTCCTGCCATCTTCGCCGGAGAAAATCCCAGACCACAACCTTTTCAGATGGGATTACCCGCACTCGATCTTTTTCCGCGCGAAGTCTGGGCGCGGGTGATGGGACGGCGTTTACGCACCCAAACGCGTTTTGATCTGGCGGTAGGTGATGTGTGTGGCGAACGGGTGTTACGCCAGGCAATTGTTGATTACCTGCGCGTTTCACGCAGCATTGAATGCCAGCCAGAGCAGATTTTTATCACTTCAGGCTATGCGGCATCAATGACGTTAATCCTGCGCGCTCTGGCGCATCCCGGTGAGGGAATGTGGGTCGAAGATCCCGGTTTTCCGCTGATCCGGCCCGTGGTGGCTCAGGAACGCATTGAGTTGATGCCGGTAGCGGTGGATGCCGATGGTCTGGATGTCAGCACCGGGATCCGCGACTACCCGCAGGCGCGTTTTGTACTGCTCACTCCCGCACATCAAAGCCCACTGGGGGTAGCACTGTCTTTGGACCGTCGCCACCAGTTGCTGGAGTGGGCGACTCGCGCGCAGGCGTGGGTAATCGAAGATGACTATGACAGTGAATTTCGTTACCACGGTAAGCCGCTGCCGCCGCTAAAAAGTCTGGATGCGCCCCAGCGGGTGATTTATGCCGGAACGTTCAGCAAATCGATGTTTCCGGCTTTGCGCACGGCGTGGCTGGTGGTGCCTCCGACTCAGGTCGAATATTTTCGTCAGCAGGCGGCGCTAACGGCCTGTAGCGTTCCGGTTTTATGGCAGCAAACGCTGGCAGATTTTATGCAGGATGGCCACTTCTGGCGGCACTTAAAACGTATGCGCCAGCATTATGCTCTGCGACGTCAATGGATGGAAAATGCTCTGACCGAACAAGGATTTAGCGTTATTCCTCAGGAAGGTGGGATTCAACTGGTGATGAGTGTCGACGGAGATGATATTGCGCTAGTGCGCAAAGCGAATCAGGCTGGGCTGGCGGTTCAGGCGTTAAGCCGCTGGCGAATGACTTCAGCAGGAAAGGGGGGAATATTGCTGTCATTTACCAATATCAGCTCGGCGGAAATGGCGCAACAGGCGGCGTATCAACTGCGGTTGGCGCTGACATAAATCTGTACGGTTCTTAAGATATTTGTCTCATCGTGTTCACTCGTTTATGGACTTTTCTGAAAGCGTTGCTAATGCTGAATCAGGTAAGGTAAGCCCGCAGTAAAAGATAACGAGGAAAATAATATGTATTTACGACCTGATGAGGTGGCGCGCGTACTTGAAAAAGTGGGCTTTACCGTTGATGTAGTGACGCAGAAAACGTACGGCTATCGTCGTGGCGAAAATTATGTGTACGTTAACCGTGAAGCACGCATGGGACGTACCGCATTAATTATCCATCCCACGCTAAAAGAGCGCAGTTCTTCGCTGGCGGAACCCGCGACGGATATTAAAACCTGCGATCATTACCAGCAATTCCCGCTGTATTTAGCCGGAGATACTCATGAGCATTATGGTATTCCGCACGGCTTTAGTTCGCGTATTGCGCTTGAGCGTTATCTGAGCGGGTTGTTTGGCGACGTTAATTCTAACTAATAACGCGACTGGCAGTGCCAGTCGCGAAGAAGTGTGTCAGGCTTTAGCCTGGTGATAGCTGCTGACCTTAAACAAGCGGCGGCAATAATCAAGAAAGTAGCCATAGACAGCGCCCATCAGCATTGATACCACGATGTTCGAACTTACTGCAGCCGTAATCTGATGCCAGTCCGCACCAACCGTTAGCAGAATAATCACATACACCGGCGACTGGAAGGTAACATAAGCCAGCACATCCGCCAGATTTTTTGCCCATCCTGCCTGTGTGGCTTTCCGCGCCGCGCGCATGAACAAATCACGGTACATGCCGTATGGCCACGCGATCAGTATGTTGACAGGGATAGCGACTAATCTGGAATACAGCGACTGTTCGAAGCTCATTCCAGAAAGGAATATTTCGATCAACATGTTCACGACAGAACAATAAACAACCATCGCGAACGTGTCTGCTACTGCATGACGCAAGCGTGACTGCGGAGAGAACATGTTAATGCTCCTTGTAAAAAGGGGAAAAAAGGTTTTGAATACCTTAACTACTAGTGATTTGTCTTGCTGCTTTCGCGTTTTAATAGGATATATGCCTGGATAATAACTAGCAACTAGCTTAAGATTTTTATTTATTGTCTTTTTGTCGATAAAATGCTCTGTAGTGGTTTGTTTTTTGTTCGTTTTGGTGTTTTCGTTGCTGTGTTGACTAAAATCTTTTTAGATCAAAGAGTTATTGTTGCTTGTTTTTCTGAATTTTTTGCGCTCCTTTTCTGAATGTTGACTGATGTGCAATATGTATACTCGTTGGTTCCACGCGATGCTGTGGCCTGTTTCTAAAGTGACGCACTGAGATACCTTGCAGGTATATTCAAAGCTGCAATCAGGGTAATAGAATATATTGTCTGGGCGATAGCAGAATGGATGCTATAAATATCAGAGTTGGCTATTTGTTTAATGATAAAAGAATAAATTAGACTGGAAATATAATAATCAGTTGCATACAATATTTAGCGTAATACCGTTTTTATGTTTTACGTTAAAGAGGTTTTGTTAATATGAGTTCAATGTTAAAAAACTTAAATAATATCCGCTCGCTGCGTGCAATGGCTCGTGAATTTTCCGTTGATGTACTGGACGATATGCTTGAAAAATTCAGGGTTGTGACCAAAGAACGGCGCGATGAAGAAGAACAGCTACAGCGCCAACGTGCAGAACAGCAGGCAAAAATTAATGCCTTGCTGGCGCAGATGCAGGCAGACGGGATCAGCCCGGAGGAGCTGCTGAGCATAACACCGGTTACGGCACGTTCAGTTAAAAAACGCCAACCGCGCCCGGCGAAATATCGTTTTATCGATCTCAATGGTGAAACGAAAACATGGACCGGACAAGGTCGCACACCGAAGCCAATTGCCCAGGCGCTGGCTGCCGGTAAATCTCTTGATGACTTTTTGATCTAATTACGAAGGCGGTGAGGAGACCCTCACCGCTTATTTTCAGCAAACGCCGAAATCACCTTCTTCGGTATATCGCGTGACATCAGCTGCTTTCAGCGTGAATTTATCACCGCTTTCATTACTGGCTTGTACCGCCACAATTTGATCGTCATTGACTTCAACAACCTTCAGTTTTGGACCGCCCATACGCGGTTGAACCAGATCGCCAGGTTTAAACATATTGTTGCGCTCCTTTATTTATCATTTATCGCAGAACTCACCATAGATCACGTCAACCGGCGGGTACAGTGCTGTTTCAATGATTACCGCTTAATGAGTACGTCGGTTCCAGGGCATTTTGTCCAGCAATCGTGCCATGCCGCAAAAGCCGGTCACGCCAGCGAGAATCAGCCCGGCGCCGACAAAACCGCTCACCAGGAAGAAGGCGCTGCTAACGCTATAGCCCAGAATGACGCCGAGTAGGGCAAGGCTGCCTGCGGCTATCTGTACCTGACGCATCAGCGGTAACGGTTGTGAACTGTCTTTTGCCACCGGCAAACCAGCGGCTTTCCAGCCCTCAATTCCACCTTCCAGCAACCAGACCTGCGCGGGCGCGGCAATGGCACTCAGTTTTGTTGCCGCATTTTGAGTACGTTTGCCTGACTGGCAGTGAAAAATCACCTGCTCTGCGCGTAAATTCGCAGGCAGCGATCCCTGCTCAAGGGTAGGTAACGGCGCCAGATGTGCCTCAGGAATATGCTCGTGTAGATACTCGTCAGCATCGCGGATATCAATCAGTTTTGCACCCTGCGCGACCAGTGTCTGCGCCTCGCGCGGGGAAATAGTCCCAATAGTCATGATGGCTCCTTATGGGCAATACAGTGTTTTTAATGTGGCGATCAGTGAATTCACGGCCGCATTTTTAATGGAGTAGAGGATGCGCTGGGCATCGCGCTGGCTTTCTATCAGACCTTCTTCACGCATACGCGCCAGATGCTGGGAAGTGGCGGAAGGGCTAAGACCGGTAACACGGGCTAATTCGCCCGCGCTGGTACCGGGCGAACCGCAGAGCATGCACAAAATCAGCAACCGTTTTGGGTTACTCATCGCTTTTAGCAGGGCGGCAGCCTGTTCAGCGCTGGCCTGGAGTTGTTCAAGTTCAGTCATATGTATTTAAGCATAATCTAAATTAAGCATATTCTAAAATAAACAACCAATGTACGCCAGCGTAAAGAGCGTAAAGGAGGGTAAAACAGCCGCGGAATGCTGGCAGAGTTGGGTAGAATGGCTACTCTTAGAGATAAAATCTCTTTTTAAACAATGATTAATTTTTTGCTTGTAGGGAGTGTGTATGGGTTTCTGGAGAATCGTTTTTACTATTATTCTGCCCCCGCTTGGCGTACTGCTGGGGAAGGGGTTCGGCTGGGCATTTATCCTCAATATCGTTCTGACGCTGCTGGGCTACATCCCAGGTCTGATCCATGCCTTCTGGATACAGACGCGTAACTAATTCCTTTCTACTACGGCGCTTTGGCGCCGTTTTCTTTGTGCCCCTTTCTCCTCTGCTACACTTTTGGGTGTTGATTGTTAATTACCGAGGTGGATATGGGACTCTTTAATTTTGTAAAAGATGCGGGTGAAAAACTGTGGGATGCGGTAACTGGAAACCATGACACAGCCGATCTGGCAAAAAAAGTGCAGGAACACCTGAACAAAACCGGCATCCCTGATGCGGATAAAGTGGATGTGCAAATTAACGAAGGCAAAGCCACTGTTTCTGGCGATGGATTAAGTCAGGAGGCGAAAGAAAAAATTCTGATCGCGATTGGTAATATCTCCGGTATTGCCAGCGTAGATGATCAGGTTAAAACCTCTGCGCCCGCGAGCGAAAGCCAGTTTTATACCGTGAAATCAGGGGATACACTGAGCGCTATTGCTAAACAGGTTTACGGTAATGCCAACCTGTATAACCAGATATTTGAAGCGAACAAACCAATGCTGAAAAGCCCGGATAAAATCTATCCAGGGCAGGTATTACGTATTCCGGAACAGTAATGTGATTCAGGCTTATTGCGCCAGCAATTTGCCGGACATAGCCTGTTGAATAATCGGAATCGGCGTCAGCAAGTGCTGGCGCATTAATTCGCTGGCGCGCGCGGCATCACGTGCCAGAATCGCTTCGGTTAGCGTCTTGTGCTGATCGTGTTTGTCTTCCAGCATTTCAACCGACAGCACCGTTTTACGCAGCCAGATAAACCGGTAGCGCGCCGCCAGAGAGAACAGCCGTTCACGCATTTGCAGCAGATATTGTGAACCACAGCCGGCGACAATCGCCGAGTGAAACGCCTGATGGCGCTGATCCCACTCGTCGAGCATCTGTTCGCTGGCGTCAATGGCTTCAAGCTTACTGAGCATATGCGCGCGCGCCAGAATTTCAGCTTCCCAGGCGTCGTCGCCGCGTTCAATGGCCAGCGCGACCAGCATGGCTTCCATATTGGCGCGGGCATCGAAAATATCGAGCAACTCCTGTTCTGACATCGGGGCGACACGATACCCTTTCTGATTAACCACCGTCACCAGCCGCTCGGCAACTAACTGCGAAAGCGCTTCGCGTAGCGGTCCCACGCCAAGCTCATAGCGTGAGGTCAGCAGGCTCATACGCAGTTTTTCATCAGGCTGATACACACCGCGGATGATGTCGTTCTTCAGCCAGCGGTATCCATCAATGGCCGTCGGTTGGGGAATGGCGGTCATGGTCATACTCCTGAAAGGATTTCCCGGCCTGCGCCGGGAACAGGTTTAATGCGTATTTTGCAATGGTGCTTTTTGCCACGATAGCAGTTTTTTCCAGCGTGACATAATGGGCACGGTGCAAATAATTCCTATGGCTAACAACCCGGTAGAGATAACTTCCAGCTGTTGGGCTGGGCGAAACAGCATGACCACCAGCACAAAGATAATAAACGCGATGACCAGCCAGGTAAGCCACGGATAGAGCCACATTTTCAGTTTAATTTCACCACCTCGCGCCAGCAGGATTTTGCGCATCCGCAGTTGAGAAACGGCAATGACCAGATAGACCAGCAGCGCGATGGCACCGGAACTGTCGATCAGGAATTTAAACACTTTGGCCGGGGCGTAATAGTTGACGATGACGGTGAGGAACGCGGCACCTGTCGACAGTAGCACCGCCACATAAGGCGTTTTGCTGCGGTTCGTTTTACCCATAAAGGCGGGGGCATCGCCACGGCGGCTCAGGGAGTAGAGCATGCGCGAGGATGTATACAGCGCGGAGTTAAGACAGCTGGTCACCGAAAGCAAAATGACGCAGTCCATGATCAATTTCGCGTGCGGGATATGCAGTAGCTCCAGTACCGAGCGGTAAGAACCCACTTCTTTCAGTCCCGGCATGTTCCACGGGATCAGCGCCACCACCACAAAAATAGAGCACAGATAGAAGATAGAGATACGCCAGATAACCGAGTTGGTGGCGCGAACGATATGTTTATCCGGGGTATCGGATTCGGCGGCGGCGATGGTAACTATCTCCGCACCCATAAAGGAGAACATGGTGATTAACATCGCGCTGATCACGGCGCCAAAACCGTTGGGCATAAAGCCACCCTGATCCCACAGGCGTGAAACTCCGCTAACCTCGGCATAAGGATAGAAACCGCTAATCGCCGCCGCACCGAGGGTAATAAACGCCAGAATGGCAATCACTTTGCACAGCGCCAGCCAGAACTCGAACTCACCGTAATTTTTGACGCTCAGCAAATTACTGCCGGTTAACGCCAGCGTGATAACCAGAGAAAACAGCCAGATAGGAATACCCGGAACCCAGGAGTGCAAAATGATGGCGGCGATATTCGCTTCCAGAGGGATAACTAACACCCAGAACCACCAGTACAGCCAGCCGATGGTATAACCCGCCCACGGCCCGATGGCCTTATCGGCGTAGGTGGAAAAGGAACCGGTATCCGGGGTGGCAACGGCCATTTCGGCCAGCATGCGCATAATCATCACCACCAGCAATCCGGCGAACAGATAGGCTAATAATACTGCGGGACCGGCTTCTGCAATCGCCACGCTTGAACCGACGAACAAACTTGCGCCGATTACCCCGGCAATAGACAGCATGGTGACGTGGCGTGATTTCAGCCCGCCCCCTAAATCATGTGATTGTGACACTTGCCCCATCTTTAAACCTCGTTATTGTTATTGACGTCGCTTCCTGCACCTTACCCGTAGGCCCGGTAAGCGTAGCGCCACCGGGCATCACAACATTGCCGGATGGCAGCGCTTGCGCTTTATCCGGCCTACAATTTCCCGTTTTTATTCGGGGGTTTAACCCTGTTTTGCCTCGGCAAAACACTGGGCGATAATGTCCAGCCCCTGGCGGATTTGCGCATCTTCAATGGTCAGCGGGACAAGAATGCGCAGCACGTTGTAGTAAGGTCCGCAGGAGAGCAGGATCAGTCCTTTATCGCGTGCACGCGCCACCACTTCCGCAGTCAGTTTGGCGTCTGGCTTCGTGTGGTCGCCGTTTTCAAACAGTTCGATAGCAATCATCGCGCCCAGCCCGCGTACGTCGCCAATCTCGCGATGAGTTTCCGCGATAGCCAGCAGGCCTTCGCGCAGGGTTTGTCCCAGCTCGTTGGCTTTTTGCAGCAGATTTTCCTGTTCGAAAATGTTCAGTACTGCCAGCGCGGCGGCACAGGCAATTGGGTTACCGGCATAGGTACCGCCCAGACCACCCGGTGGGATTGCGTCCATGACTTCGGCGCGTCCGGTCACGCCTGCCAGCGGGAAGCCTCCGGCGATGGATTTGGCGAAGGTGGTGAGATCGGGCGCAACGCCCATCTGCTCCATGGCAAACAGCGTACCGGTGCGGCCCGCACCGCTCTGTACTTCATCCGCAATCAGCATGATCCCGTGTTCGTCACAAATGGCGCGCAGCCGTTGCATAAAGGAAGGAGAGGCCGCGTAAAAGCCGCCTTCGCCCTGAACGGGTTCAATCACGATAGCGGCGACGTCTTCTGGCGCGGCATCGTTTTTGAAAATGCGGTGAATGCTGGCGATAGCATCGTCGTCACTGATGCCGTGCAGCGGGCAAGGATAAAGCGCGCGATACACGTGGCCCGGCATCAGCCCCATTCCGGCAGAGTATGGGTTAACTTTCCCGGTCAGTGACAAGGTGTAGTGGGTACGGCCGTGGTAAGCACCACTGAAGGCGATCGTACCGGTGCGTTTGGTGGCGGCGCGGGCGATTTTCACCGCGTTTTCCACCGCTTCAGAACCGGTCGTCACCAGCAGGGTTTTCTTGGCAAAATCACCCGGCACTTTCTTATTCATGATTTCGCACAGCTCCAGGTACGGCTCATAGGCCAGCACCTGGAAACAGGTATGAGACAGCTTTTTCAACTGCGCTTCTACCGCAGAGACGATCTGCGGATGCAGGTGACCGGTGTTCAGCACCGCAATACCGCCAGCAAAGTCGAGGAATTCACGGCCTTCAACGTCCCAAACCCGACAGTTTTCTGCCCGCTCGGCAAAAATAGGGTGGATCTGTCCTACGCCACGGGGAACGGCGTTGCTACGACGTTGCATTAGTTCTTTGTTGGTGCTCATCAGGTATTCTCCAGTATTTATTTTATTAAAGGCCGATGCACATATATTTGATTTCTAAGTAGTCTTCGATGCCGTATTTCGATCCTTCACGACCAAGACCGGAGGCTTTGATTCCACCAAACGGGGCGACTTCGTTGGAGATAATGCCGGTGTTAATCCCGACGATGCCGTATTCCAGCGCTTCGCCAACGCGGAAGACGCGGCTCAAATCACGGGCGTAGAAATAGGCGGCCAGACCAAACTCGGTGTCGTTGGCCTGAGCGATGACGTCAGCTTCGTCTTTAAAACGAAACAGCGGAGCCAGCGGGCCGAACGTTTCTTCTTTGGCGACCTTCGCGTTATCTGGCACATCCACCAGAATGGTGGGTTGGAAGAAGTTACCGCCGAGCGCGTGAGGTTTACCGCCCGCGATAATGCGTGCGCCTTTATCAAGGGCATCGGCGATGTGTTCCTGCACTTTGGCAACCGCTTTCTCGTCGATCAGCGGTCCGGTGGTGACGTCAGGTTGCAGACCATCGCCGAGATGCAGCTTGCTCACCGCCTGCTGGAGTTTTTCGGCAAAACGCTCATACACGCCGTCCTGCACGTACAGGCGATTGGCGCAGACGCAGGTTTGCCCGGCGTTACGGAACTTCGATGCCAGCGCACCTTCCACGGCTTTATCGAGATCGGCATCGTCAAAGACGATAAACGGCGCATTGCCGCCCAGCTCCAGCGATACCTTTTTGATGTCTTTGGCGCACTGCTGCATTAACTGACGGCCAATTTCGGTTGAGCCGGTAAATGACAGCTTGCGCACCAGCGGGTTGCCGGTCAGCTCGTTACCAACCGCGCTCGCAGAACCGGTCACCACGCTGAAAACGCCAGCCGGGATCCCGGCGCGATTAGCCAGTTCAGCCAGCGCCAGTGCGGAGTAGGGAGTCTGGCTGGCGGGTTTAAGCACCATCGTACAGCCCGCTGCCAGCGCCGGACCGGCTTTGCGGGTGATCATCGCCGCCGGGAAGTTCCACGGCGTAATCGCGGCAGTAACGCCGATCGGCTGCTTAATGACGATCAGACGCTTATCGGCCTGATGGCCAGGGATGGTATCGCCATAGATGCGTTTGCCCTCTTCGGCAAACCACTCAATAAATGACGCGGCATAGGTGATTTCGCCTTTGGCCTCCGCCAGCGGTTTACCCTGTTCCAGGGTCATCAGGCGGGCGAGATCGTCCTGATGCTCAATCATCAGGTTGAACCAGCGGCGCAGGATATTGGCTCGCTCTTTGGCAGTCAGCGCACGCCAGGCCGGCAGAGCGCGGTTAGCGGCGTTAATCGCTTCGCGGGTTTCATCTGCCCCCATTTTAGGTACGCTACCCAATTTCTGACCGTTGGCGGGATTGGTCACCTCGATGGTCTCGCCGCTGTTGGCGTCACGCCAGTTGCCGTCGATCAGTGCCTGCTGGCGAAATAAGGTTGGATCGTTAAGTTGCATGATTGCTTCCTGTCTTAATCGGTTTAACGGGTAAATGCGGCGTGTAATGTCTCCACGCTACGTGCCGCACGCAGCGTGCGTCCGGGATTACTCTGGTTCTCCAGCAGCGCATGAACTTTGCTGACAATATGTGCGCCGATAGGGATTGCCGACGTTGCCGCCGGAGAAGGAGCGTTACAGGTGTGAATTGAGCGTGGCGTGGTGACAAACAGAAAATCGTCGATAAGCTTGCCATCAGGTGACACCGCCTGTGCCCGCACGCCCGCAGGCCACGGTTGCAGATCCTTAAGCGTCAGGCTCGGACAGTACTTTTGTACCAGCCGCAGATAACCGCTTTTGCACAGCGAATTCTTCATTTCGCCAAGCCCTGAGCGCAGGTTGTTTTGCAGCACGCGGCGAATACCCGAAGAGCCGAGGATCTCCAGCGTATCGCTGAGCGAGAAGTCACGCTTACGGTAACCTTCGCGTTTAAATGCCAGTACTGCGTTGGGACCTACGGTGACGCTGCCGTCAATCATCCGGGTCAGATGAACGCCGAGAAACGGCATCGCCGGATCGGGGATGGGGTAGATCAGATGGTTGACTATCTGGTTATGTTCTGGCGCCAGGCGGAAATATTCGCCACGGAACGGGCAAATGATAAAGCCAGGTTCAACGCCGAGCATTTTCACCAGTCGGTCCGCCATCAGGCCAGAACAACTAATCAGCGTCGCACCTTCATATTCCTGGCCCTGACGGGTATGGACAATCACGCCCGCGGCATGCTCTTTCAGCGCGCTGACCTCGGCGTTGTAAATAATCTCACCGCCTTTGGCCTGGAAAATTTTCGCCATCGCGGCGGTGACTTCGCGGTAGCTGACGATCCCGCTCGACGGGACAAAAATGCCGCCCAGTCCGGTGATATTGGGTTCACGCTCGCGAAGCTCCTGCGAATTCAGCCATTCGCGCTCCAGACCGTTAGCGGCGGTGCGATCCCAAAGCGCGCGCATGCGCTCCATTTCCAGTGGGGAGGTGGCAACCAGCATTTTTCCGCAGACGTCGTAGCGGATGCCGTTTTGGTCGCAAAAGGCTTTTGTGGCGCGATTTCCGGCCAGGCAAAACTGAGCCTTCAGGCTGCCGGGGGTGTAATAGACCCCGGCATGAATGACGCCGCTGTTGTGGCCCGTCTGGTGGCAGGCCGGGCCGGACTCTTTTTCCAGTAGCGCGATTTTGGCGTCCGGATAGACATCAATCAGTTGCATGGCGGTCGACATGCCGATAATGCCGCCGCCAATAATCACAAAATCATACATCCGCTTTTCCTTCGCGCTTACTGATGGGTCTGGTAGTGGTTTGTCGCGTACGCAAAATAACCACGCTGGCGCATCAGTTCGCGGCGCAGGTCCGGGTGCGAAGTGAAACGATCGCGACCGTGCAGCCAGAACAGGTTGTTGATCAGCAGGAATTTACCCACTGAAACCGGAACGGAAATAATGCTCTTGCTGGTTTCCAGCGCATCGGACAGGTCACTCAGCCAGACGCCTTCTTCATAGTCTTTTGGCTGGACGAACTGGTCGATGTAGCGCATTACCGGGCGGCCCTGCTGGTCAACGTCAAACACCGGATGGAACACTTCCTGGCTGGCGTTTTTGCTTGGCGGAGCGGCAAAACGCATGGCGCGACGTGCCAGCGGATGGGTAAAGTACTGATCCAGATGTTCCCAGTCGTCGAGGTGTAGCAGCAGCGAGTTACCGCCGGTCATGTTCTGCTCGTCGATCTTCATCATCAGCACGTAATCGGTGATTTCTTCGAGGTAGGTTCCGTCGTTGTGCAACTCCATTACTCGGTGAGGCTGGCGCAGATAGCTGTCTGAGTTATCGACGTTTTTCACCACAAAACGTGCGTAATATTGACCGCTCATCGCATCAAAATTAGAGCGTCCGATTAGATGCGCTACCGCCGTTGCCAGCTTGACCATCTCTTCCGCCTGCGCCACGTCGTCTACGCCAACGGCATTGATCAGTAGTGCGCCTTCGGCACGATCGAGCAATGTTTTCAGCAGCAGGGGCTGTAACTGATTGCCGCACAGGTCGTCGAGGATCTTGCCCACTTTGAAGCGCAAGAAGGATTTGTATTCCAGCGCTTGAACCGGCCACTGCGCGACGGCCTGCAGAAATTGCTCAGTGGTTTCAGCGGAAAAAGTCAGCTCCAGCAGGCGTGGGGATTGGGCTGATGGTTTCAGCGTGAAACCGCTGTAGTGCTGGGCAGGATCTTCAGCATTCGGTTTTACGGCAGTCAGTGCGTTCATCAAATCGTTCCTCTCAGTAGATTGTCAGGGAGATATGGCGCAGCTCGTTTCGTAGCCATAAATTAAAAATATCTACATTTTTGAAAAACGCGCACAGAATGAGCTTGTTTGTTTATTATTTGTGATCAAAAACAACAATTTTTTAACATTGTAAACGATGTGGATATCACGGAGTGAGGCGGGAAGGCAAGCTATCAGGCATCATACAAGCAGAGTTTTTGTCTATCTAACTTTTTGGTAATTAATGAATTTTTTGAGTGGTGCCACGTGTTCCACGTGGCCAATTAGTCTTTTTCTTCTTCAGATTTATGGCGACTGCTTTGATTGCTCAGTTGCGCTATTGGCAGAGACCGAATACGACTGTGAATACTCTGCGTAGAAGGGGTAGATGGTAATAATATCGTCGCTAATACTCTGTAACTGACGCAGTTTAACTGAGAAGTAACTTAATGAAGTTTTATTCGCGTTGCAGGCATCTTTGCGTTTCTTCCCGACGACCAGGAAATCTTTTAGTGCTGCAATATTATTCCTGCTGTTGATGCGAGCGATTTTAATTAAAACATTGAAATGTTCTTCGCTGAGGCTTCCATTTGACAAAGAACGATAGCTACGTGGACGGCAGTGTGACTGAGAAGGATGGCGCTGTGACATAAAAGGATCCATGGCTTTGGTTTCAAAAGTTCATTTTTTGCCATAGAAAATCATAAAATTTAATAATTTGTAATAACTCTAATTTAATCTAAAATCCGTAAAAATCAATAATCTAATTTTATATAAATTTATATAAAAAATGATATATATAACGAGTTCATTATTGTGAACCATGAGCGAATGATTAAGTGTTTATCGATCCTGGAGGGCGATGTATAGAGTAGGTTTTCAGGTGCTTTTATGAAATTTTGCGGTAGTGACTATTTTTCTTTGGTTGATGAAACATATTGTTACATTTTAACTTGGGTTATGGATTATTCTTTGTTTAGCGATTAATTTTATTAAATTTATATAACTTTTATTTGTAATAACGATACGTGCATTTTTATATTACAATTAGTTAACTATTTTATTAACAATTTGCTGTCTATTTGTTAGGGTGAATAACAAAAAAAATAGCCACTTTTTTTCCATGTTTACACTTGGTCTTATTTTACTATCATAATACAAAGTTAAATGTGGCTGGGATAGATGGATGATTAAATGAAGTATACTTTATCAGCAAAGATATTCATTAGTGCTCTGGCTGTAAGCACAGTTTTTATCGCATGCTTGCTTTCCTGGATTGTCTCTTTGTAAATGTGGGGTGAAAAAATGAGCTCTAGTGAAGAAATTGATTTATTAGATTTTATAAAGTATGCCTTTAATAAATATCTACTAATATCATTTATCGTGTTTTTCTGTATTGTAATAGGTGGCGTGTTTTGTTACATCAATAACGATAAGGTGACGTTAACACTTGATATTACACCGAAAGTTTACTCGCCATTTTTTTACACTTCATGCAACGATGATGTTGAATGCCGTAATGAAATATTCAAAACATTATTGGTGTCCAGAGTTGATAGTCGCTTTAGTGTCAATGAAAATAAAAAAAGTAATACCCTGAATCTGAAAGCCTTGGTTTCCACGAATGAAGCAAATGAAATTGAGAACTCACTGCTCTCTCTTAACGCCGCACTCAATGCATGGTATGCAGATGATGTTGACAACGTGTTGCAGGAGTTGAATGCGCGGCACGCTGATAATAAATCAACAGAGACACTATCGCGTGCCTATCTAATCGCAGTGGCAACGAAACGTTATTTGGATAAGGGCGATATTGTTATTATATCAGATCCGGTAGTGGTAGCACGATACAATACTACTATGGTTCTTTTACTGTCAGCGTTTGTAGGCCTTATTTTTTCTTTGTTATTGTTGATGTTAAGCTACCATAACCGTCAAGAAGAAAATAAATGTATAAATTGTCAGTTTAATATCAAGTAAACTGCTCCACTTACGTAATTGCGCCCCTGATGATTTGCATCGATGAGGGGCGTTAAAATATTCATTAACGTATAGTGGAGAGGAACATAAAAAATAGTAGAATGATTTTCTCAAGTATCTACTTTAAAAGCTAGCTATGACATTTTTGAATTCATGAAGATGATTCAATTTTAAATAGTTTAGACCTGCTTTCCTGTGCGCATACAATGTTGGTGGTGTACGTCCAGTCTTTTCTGCAATCTCTTTAATCTCAACACCTATAAATGAGAGCCATAATGCTTCCCATTGATATTTTGTAAGCCCCAATATGCCGTTAGTATAGTGAGGATGACGGGAGCGAAGATAAGTACTTCTTTCAATGGAATCTTTTAAATCCGCAATCGGCGTTCTGATGTCATAGGCCCTCAGTCCAGTCATATCGACAAAACGTCTTTCATTCGCATTTTTTTGATCATATAACAAAATGCCTTTCCAGCCGTAGTTGTTGGAAATCTTACGCGTCATATCGAGCATTTTTATACGTTGTTTAAGGGTACTACCCGTGGTTACTAGCAACATGATGCCGATGCTTGCTGATGGATAGCAAAACGCAGGCGAAAGGTCTGATTCATTTATCCATGTGAAATCCACCAGGTTTTGGATGGCTAACTTCAGATAGCTATTAGCCGATATGCACACGATCTTAATATTATTACTCATTTTATATGAATTAGGTAAGTTAATTAATATTTGCACAATACCAAGGGTACATCTGTACGACGGAGCGACTAATGCGTTGCAATTGCCTGAGTTTAATTGACAGACAACTCTGTGAGACGCCGCTGATAAGACAAGCTTCATTTCGTTTTAATCCATTAACTAAATGAAGTTCGAGTGCGTATATGATCTTTTCACTATATATACTGGATATATCAATAAGTAAATGGAAATGGGTTTTATCTACCATTCCTGGTGTTAGGGTCCCTGGCGCTGGAATAGAAGAGTAATGTTCTGCAAAGCCATCCTTAATGTTCATTTCTTCCTCATGGCGCAAAATGATAACTATTCGCTTGAAAGGTTCATTGATGAACTCTTCTTTAATAATAGCTTTAACATTGATTTAGTAAATAGCTCACTGTTTTATATTTGACATTTTTGCGGGCTGATTTAATTCAGGAGTTACAAAAAAAACCAATAAAATCAATTGTGAAGGTGTTTTTTTGCTAATTATAACATTATGTGTTTTGATGAATTTGGCGATAATGCTCCTGGTATTTATTAAATAATGATAAAGGTTTAATCAATATAATAGAAAATTGATGTTTATTAAATGTTAAATTTATTAAAAATAATATAATTTGAATGAAAGTATAATAATTACCAAGTGGACTAAAATGTGCATCTATCTAACATAGGAAATGTGCAATGTATTGCCAGGCAACCGACTGGTGCAAATTAACTCTTTTGTGTGATGAAAGCATAAGTACTTATGGTAACTGGATGTGTAAGCCATACGAGTATAACTTTTTTAAAAATCACGAAGTCACCTACGTTAATTTTTTTAGGAGGATTACTTGCTATTATGAAAATTATAATTTTTTTTGTGTGTAGTAACAATGTCGACACAAAATAGTGAATTTTATGTCAATAATAAATTTTATACATCTGGCTGATGAGTAATTTAATTTGCTTAGAAAACATATGGTTGCATTATGACTAATCAACTGTATTTGCAATGGAAAGATAAATAATATAAAAATGCCAGAAATATTCATCACCTGGATAAGTATGAACAAAAAAACGTATAGATTTAGTAATGGATGGATTGTTGGTTTTTATATTATATTAATTGTCTTATATTTGGGGGTGGGGTTATGTCTTTCGCAATTTAAAATAAGTGTAAAAAACGTCCCGCAAACAACATACTTAATCGTCATTGTGGGACTGTTGTTTCTCTATGCAATAATGTTTTTGTTTATGCTGTTTCAATATCTATGTCGAAAAGAGTTATCCTATGTCTTTATTCTGGGTATAGCATTTATTAGTTGTGATATCTATTTTATTGAAACTATCTATATTGTGCAGGCGCTGATTAATGATAGTGTTTCAATCGAACAGAGAACCAATGACATTGCTATCTTTTACTACTTTCGGCAATTGAGTTTTATCATTACGTTGTGTATCGGCATTAAAGCATATAGAAACGATACGATTGTCATTGAGGATAAACAAAAGAAGCCGATACTGGAGATGATAACGGTCATCGTTGTGGTCGCAATAGGTATTCTTGCTCACAATTTATCAAGTTATAATCCTGATGTCGTGATAGATATCACCTGCTTAAAAGACGATCTGGTGACGTTGCATTGGGAATTAAGATACATTTATTCGTTAATTGCAGGTTGGGCCATAGCTTTAGTATACCTTACGTTGAAAACCCGATTGAACAATGCGTTGTGGGTCAGTATCGCTCTGATGTGCTGCTCGGCGATATTAACCAATTTACTACTTATCAGTCTTGATGAGTACAGTATGTATATCTGGTACGTCAGTCGCGGACTTGAAATAATAAGCGCATTATGCGTAATCTCAATTTTAATGTTTAATACTTTCCTGCTGCTAAAAAGAGAAACGGAATCCTCTATGAGAGATGTACTAACCAAAATTTATAATCGTAAGCTGTTCTATAAAACACTTAACTCTGCCATGCTACGTGGAAATGTTTGTGTGTTGATGCTTGATGTTGATAAATTTAAGAGGATTAACGACACTTATGGACATCAGGAGGGAGATAAGGTGATTGTCTCCATCGTTTATATCATTAATAAATCGATTCGTGACTCCGATGTTTTTGCTCGGGTGGGGGGAGAGGAGTTTGGCATTTTATTGAAATGCAATGATAAACAGGAGGCTATGGTGGTGGCTGAGCGGATTCGACAAAATGTAGAAAAACTCACGTTACCGCCAAATGTATTTGGTATTAAAGAACAGATGACCATAAGTATCGGGGTTTATTTTAGTTCTCCGAAAGATGAATCGGGTGATAAAGTCGTTTCCTATGCTGATGCTGCACTTTACGCCGCAAAAAATGCAGGCAGAAATAAAGTGATGTATTACTGCGGTCCCCACGAGCTAACGTGTCCGTGCGTACAGTCATAACCAGCAGTATGTTAGCCGGCCAACAACGCCATCGCGTAGTTGGCCGGCAATATTGACTAACCTGCACCTACCTGCGGTTTGCTGTTGCGTTTACGGATCATGCGCAGCACCGGCGGGACCACGATAACCAGTACCGCCATCACCAGCAGCACTTTCGCCACGCCGCTGGCCCACAGAATATCCATACTACCGTTACTGATAGACAACGCCCGGCGCAGGTTCTGCTCCAGCATTTCCCCGAGGACGAAGCCTAAAATTAACGGCGACATTGGGAAGTGCATTTTTCGCAATATGTAGCCCAGAACGCCGAGGGCGACCATCAACACCAAATCGAAGGTGGTACTGTGGACGGCGTACACGCCTACCGCGGAGACTGCCGCGATAGCCGGTACCAAAAACCACAGCGGGATAGTCAGCATGCGGGTAAACAGACCGATCAGCGGAATGTTCATCACCAGCAGCATTACGTTAGCAATCAGCAACGCCGCAATCAGCCCCCAAACGATATCCGGCTGCTCGGTAAACATGGCCGGACCCGGAGTGATGTTGTACAGCGTCAGCGCGCCCATCATCACCGCCGTGGTACCGGAGCCCGGCACGCCGAGCGTCAGCATCGGAATAAAAGAGCCGCAGGCCGAGGCATTGTTGGCGGCTTCTGGTGCCGCAACGCCGCGAATATCCCCCTTGCCAAAGCTGTCGCTGTTGCCGCTGAGCTTTTTCTCTGTCATGTAGGTGATGGCACTGGCAATGGTAGCGCCAGCGCCAGGCAGAACGCCGACGAAAAAGCCAATTACTGATGAACGCAGGGTGGCCCCTACGCACTGTGCACCTTCTTTGGCGTTGAACAACATGCGGCCCGTTTTACGCACCAGCGTTTGGCCACTGCTGGTATGTTCCAGCATTAACAATATTTCAGAGACAGAGAACAGACCAATCACCACCACGATAAACTGCACACCGTCGGAGAGATGGACACTGTCAAAAGTAAAGCGATAAACCCCGGTGTTGGCGTCTACGCCGACGGTCGCAAGTCCGAGACCGATAAGCGCTGCCAGAAATGATTTCAGCGGATTTTGCGCCATCATGCTGCCGAGACAGGCAATGGCGAAAACCATTAAGGCAAAGTATTCCGCCGGACCGAAGGCCAGCGACCATTGGGCTAACGCCGGGGCAAACAAAATGATGCCGCCGATGGCGATAAGCGAACCAAAGAAAGAGCTGACCGCCGAGATAGAGAGCGCCACTCCGCCGCGTCCTTGCTGCGCCATCGGGTAACCATCCAGAGCGGTCATAATCGCCGCCGCATCGCCGGGAACATTCAGCAGGATAGAGGAGATGCGCCCGCCATATTCACAGCCAATGTAGACCGTAGCCAGCAGGATCAGCGCGGATTCTGCGGGCAGATGCAAAGCAAAGGCCAGCGGCAGCAGGATCGCCACGCCGTTGATCGGCCCAAGGCCGGGCAGCAAACCCACAATGGTACCGACAAAACAGCCAATCAAGGCGATGACCAGGTTTTCCGGCGTCATTGCCACCGCGAAACCCTGAGAAAGATAAATCCAGGTATCCATCGTTTCTCCGTTAACCCAGCCAGGCGCCGAGTGGTAAGGTGACGTCAAGCAGTCGGTCAAAGGCATACCACAGCAGAATGCCGAGCACCGCGCCGGAAATACCCGCAGCCGGGATAGTTGCGCCAAACAGCATGCCAATCACCACGGTGAGAATGGCGGTGGCGATGGGAAAACCGAGCCACTCAAAACCCCAGGCGTACATCAACAGAACAATTACCATCGTCAGCAGCTTTTGCAGCACGTGGCGACGGGGCCAACTGATGGTGTCCGGATGGCGCAACAGCAGCGCCACGGCACAGACCAACATCAGACTGATAATGCCAAGCGGGAAGGGACGCGGCCCTACGGGTTCATAGCTGTATTCGCTGCTGATTTGCCAGGCCACGAACAGCCCGGCTATGCAGAGCAACAGCCAGATACCTGCAAAAATACGATCGCTCATCATCTTTGCCTCTGCGTTTACTTCGCCAGACCGAAGGCTTTCGCCTGCTCACGATAATCCGTGACCTGCTTTTTCACGTAGTCGTCGAGCTGTTTGCCGCTCATGTTGAACTCAAACAGACCGCGCAGATCGCGCTGCTTTTTAAACTCATCGGTCTGCTGGAGTTTGTTAAAGGCATCAACCCACCACTGATACTCGGCGTCGCTGACTTTTGGCCCAACGTAGAAGCCACGAATGATAGGCCACACGAGGTCATAACCCTGCTCTTTGGCGGTTGGCACGTTGGCTAACTGTCCCGGCAGGCGTTCATCAGAGAACACCGCGAGCACGCGGATTTTGTCGCCGCTGAGGTAAGGCACCATCTCACTGAGATCGCCGGAAACCACCTGCACGTGATTGCCCATCAGTGCGGTAACCGGTTCGCCACCGCCTTCAAAGGCCACATAGCGCATCTTGTGCGGATCGACATTGGCTTTTTGCGCCAGTAGCGCCGACTTCATCCAGTCCTGGCTACCGATAGAGGCGCCTGCGCCAATGACCACGCTGTTAGGGTCTTTCTCCATTGCCGTCAGCAGATCTTTCAGCGTTTTCCACGGTGAGTCCTGGCGTACGGCAATCATGCCGTAGTCGGTGCCGACACTTGCCAGCCAGCGGACATCATCCACGCCGTAGCGACCAAACTTGCCCTGTGACAGGTTCAGCAGTGAGCCGCCGGAGAAGGCCACTACGGTTCCCGCTTCAGCCGGGCGTTGAGCGACGATCGCGTTATAGGCCACGGCACCAACGCCGCCGGGCATGTAGGTTACGCGCATCGGTTTTTCGATAGCGCCGGTTTCCATCATGCTCACCTGAATCAACTTACAGGTGAGATCGAAACCGCCGCCGGGTTTAGCAGGGGCGATACATTCAGTGCGCGAAGGCGCTTGTTCCGCCAGTACAGAGGTACTCATCAATAAAATGCTTGCAGTAAGGGTACGAAGTAACTGTTTTTTCATTGTTTATCCTCACGCCGGAAAACCGGATTTTCGGGTACGGAAGAAGATTTTTGTGATTATGTGAGCCGATGTGTAGCAGTTCGGTTGCGTGATTGTTAAAACATTAACCTTTCAATTCCCTTTCAATGCGGCAGAAACTTTACAGGATGTGATATGCGTCTCTTATTAGCGGAAGATAACCGTGAGTTAGCTCACTGGCTGGAGAAAGCGCTGGTACAAAACGGTTTTGCCGTTGACTGCGTTTTTGATGGCCTGGCGGCCGACCATCTTTTACATAGCGAAACGTATGCGCTGGCGGTGCTGGACATCAATATGCCCGGTCTGGATGGTCTGGAAGTCGTTCAGCGGCTGCGCAAACGCGGGCAGACGCTCCCTGTCCTGCTGCTGACGGCGCGTAGCGCGGTGGCCGATAGGGTGAAAGGGTTGAACGTCGGAGCCGATGATTATCTGGCAAAGCCGTTTGAAATCGAGGAGCTGGATGCCCGGCTGCGGGCCTTGCTGCGTCGCAGTGCGGGACAGGTGCAAGGCATACAGCAACTGGGGGAGTTGGCGTTTCACGATGAAGGCTATTTTCTGTTGCAGGGGCAGCCGTTGGCGCTCACGCCGCGTGAACAGGCGCTGTTGACGGTGCTGATGTACCGTCGGTTGCGACCGGTTTCACGTCAGCAGTTGTTTGAACAGGTCTTCAGCCTGAGTGATGAGGTGAGTCCCGAAAGCATTGAGTTATATATCCATCGCTTGCGTAAAAAGCTACAGGGAAGCGATGTGCGTATTGCTACGCTGCGCGGTCTGGGCTATGTGCTGGAGCTTCGCGATGAAGTGGGTTAAACCCCAATCGTTATACCTGCAACTGCTGATGTTTCTGGGCCTGCCGCTAATGTTGCTGTGGGGACTGTCGGCATTTAACAGCTACGTTAGCGCATTACAGGCGGCGACCCAGGCGTATGACCGCACGTTGCTTTCATCCGCCAGGACCGTCTCTGAGCGGCTGGTGGTGCGCAATAAACAGCTGGAAGTGAACGTGCCATGGGTGGTGCTGGACAGCTTCGAACTGAATATGAATGACCGACTGTACTACAAAGTGGTTGATCCGGCGGGGAAGGTTATCTCTGGTTATGACGATTTACCGGCGCTGCCGCCAACTACCTCGCGCACGCGGCTTTATCCGGCGCTGGCATGGTTTTATCACACTGAATATCGCGGTGAGGCAATCCGCGTGGCGCGTCTGCTGCAGCCCGTCAACGAAGGCGGCATTGTCGGCATGGCGGAGATTTATGTTGCCGAAACGCTGCAATCGCGGCGTTATCTGGCGCGACAACTGCTGTTTTCCTCGTGGGTTTCGCAAGGGCTGCTGGTACTACTGACTCTGGTGCTGGTTGGCTGGCTGCTGCGCCGGGTGTTACGCCCGATGCGCCAGCTGTCATCCCTGATGGTGCGTCGTGAGCCAGGCCTGCTGACGCCGCTGCCGGAGCTGCTGCCATGGTCGGAAACCCGTCTGCTGATTGTGGCATTCAACCGTTATTTGGACCGACTTCGCGGTCTGATCTCTCGCCAGGAGCGCTTCAGCGCGGATGCTTCCCATCAGCTTAAAACGCCGTTGGCGGTACTGAAAACTCAGGCATCGGTGGCCCTCGCCAGCGCCGAGCCGCGGCAATGGTATGAGAGTTTACAAGCCATGAGTAGCACGCTGGAGAGCACCATTCAACTGACGGAGAGGCTGTTGCAGCTGTCTGCGGTGAAGCGCAAAGAGCAGGGGGAAAGGCATTTCTCGCCGGTTAATCTGTATGAGGTGGTGCAAAGCAGCTGTTTTACCCGACTGGCGCAGGCGCGTAGTAAAGGGATCGATCTGGGCTATGAAGGGGAACAGGACGCGGTGTGGGTCGAGGGAGATGAAGTGCTGCTCGGCGAACTGAGCGGAAATCTGCTGGATAACGCACTGAAATATACACCGCCGCATGGCGTGGTGACTGCCCGATTGCTGCGAGAAGGAGAGGCGGTGGTGCTGGTGGTTGAAGATAGCGGGCCGGGCATAGATGAGCAGATGGTTCATCAGGCTCTGCTACCGTTTCATCGTCTTGATAACGTAGGCAATGTCCCTGGCGCCGGGATCGGCCTGGCGCTGGTCAATGATATTGCTCGTCTGCATCGAACGCATCCTCAGTTAACGCGTAATGAGGCATTGGGTGGGTTGAGGGTTCGGGTGCGCTTTTTAAGCGTAGCGAGCTGAATTATCTTTTTGATGATGCGAACGGTATTAATATAATTAAAAGTAATTAATTGTATTGTTATTGTAATTTTAAATTTCACCGAGAGGCCGTGAATTATATTTTACTTGCTGTATTTAACAGCAATTCTGCGACAATTTAGCGTCAATTAAACTAAACTTTTGCGTTATTTATCATACATAAATTACTTTTTCATAGACCAAGAATTGTTACCTGTCAATAGCAAGAGTGTTGTTAAAAGTCATCTTTTTTGCTTAGTTGGCTAAAACTTTTCTTGATTCAATCCTCATCAAAATCATATAGATATGATTGTGCTTGGGATGTTTATCACAGTAAGAGACATTATTTTTTACATTTAATGACAATGTGCCATTGCGTTTTTTAGACTTGTGATATAATTAGCAACATAAATGAGAAAAAAACAATTAAAGATCAATAAATAATGGGCTGAGATATGCTTAAAAAATCGCTAAAGATTAGCAGCCAGGGATATCCAGTCTTTTTAAAACTGGTCGATTTCATTGTAATCAATGCGACGTTGGTTTTTAGCGCCCATCTGTTAGGTCTGGCGCCATTTAACACCATTGCCATTTTGAGTCTTCTCTTCTCGGTCTTTTTCTTGCTGTTTGCTGAATACATTAAAATGTACCAGCAAAAGATTAAGACGATCGGTTTGCGTAATCAAAAACGGTTGGTTTTTTGTACGTTACTGGCGATTTTTTTTAACGAACTGGTCAGTATGACGGTGGCTGAACCTGAGTCACTGGGCTACTTAGACAGACTGCCTTCCCCTTTTTATTCAGCCATTATTTACTGGTACTTCATTCCATTACCTTTTCTTTACTACATTCGCTTTTTTATTTTTAAGTATTCAACGAAAAAGAGTATACGCGTGGCGATTATTGGTCTGACGGACAATGGTCTGGCTGCAGAAAACGCGCTAATGAATGAATATGCCAATATCACATTAGATCTGGCTTTTTATGATGAGCGCGCCTTATCCCGCAGCGGCGATATCGTAGATAAGGTGAAAAGCCCCTTCCGTGGTCCGGTGATCAATCTGGTCGAGGAAGCCAAGAAGGGAAACATAGACGAAATCTATATTGCTTTACCGATGGTTGCTTTACATCGCATTCGTCACTTTTTGGCCATGATGTCAGACACCACCGTAGATACCTATATTGTCCCTGACTTTTATACCTACAGTAACAACATGTCCAAGTTACGCTCCATCCATAACCTGCAAACTATCGGTATCTTTAGTTCACCGTTTGAAGGGGCGGGCTCGTTTATTAAGCGGGCGGAAGATCTGGTTCTTGGCAGTATCATTATGGTGATGATTTCCTCCCTGATGCTGGCGATTGCCATTGGTATCAAACTCACGTCCCGTGGGCCGGTTTTTTTCAAACAGGATCGCTATGGCTTGAGTGGGCAAAAAATTAAGGTCTGGAAGTTTCGTTCTATGCGCGTCATGGAGAATTCCGATACGGTTATTCAGGCCACTAAAAACGATCCGCGGGTAACCAAATTCGGGAGCTTTTTACGTCGCACTTCGCTGGATGAACTTCCGCAATTTATTAACGTTTTGCAGGGAAGTATGTCGATTGTCGGTCCCAGGCCTCATGCGGTTACGCATAATGAGCAGTACCGCAAACAGGTCGAAAATTACATGATTCGCCATAAAGTTAAGCCAGGGATCACTGGGCTTGCGCAGATCAACGGGTTCCGCGGGGAAATCGATGCGCTTTATAAGATGGAAAAAAGGGTTCAGTACGATATTGAGTACATTCAAAACTGGTCGTTATGGCTGGATATAAAAATTATTATTAAAACTATTTTCAAAGGATTTGTCGGTAAGAATGCATACTAAATTACTCGTTATTACCGGAATCGTGATATCGCAGTCCGCATGGGCTGATTTAACACCGAAATCACACATTGGCTTTGCGGGGATAGACTTCCAGGGCAAGGTCGCTGTGGACTATGGTTATAATGATAACGTGTCTTATCAGCCACATAGCAGCGATGCTATCGGTTCCTCGTTTCAGAGTGCGGCGCCCGTTCTGAGTATGATTGGAGAGCGTGGCCAGGATAAGTATTTGCTGATGTACTCCGGAGATTATCGTAACTACTCAAGCGATTCCGCTGATAACTACAACGATCATTTTTTTCGTTTTAACGGTGCCTGGCGGTATGGGCTCAAGCATGGCTTAACCCTCAATCTGGAGGATTCGCTTGGGCATGAATCCCGCGGCCGTGGTATCACTGAGGGGTTTTTACCGAGCCAGTTTGAACAGTATGGGATTAAATCTCCGCTGACGACGAATTTTATCAATAGTGAATTGCGCTACAGCTACGGTGCACCTGATGGTCGCGGCAAAGCGGAACTGGCGTTGTTATACAAAAAACTGACTTTCGGTAACACTTCTGATGTTCAGGACAGTAGTGAAGACTTCTACAATTATATTCAGGAACAGGAATGGCATGAAAATAGCCTGATAGCGGAAGTTTTTGACCAATACTCATCCAGAACGCGCTTTCGCTATAGCTTTATTACTAACCAACGTCGCTATGATAACAACTCAGAGAAAGACACTAATGAGTATTATTTGCTGTATGGCCTGAAGTCGCAGTTGACGGGGAAAACCAATGTCGACATGAATATTTCATGGCTGTATAAAACATTTGAAAACAACGCAAACTCGCATGATTTTAATGGTCTAAACTGGGACATAAAAGCGGAGTGGAAGCCGTTACAGCAGTCTGTTTTCACGGCCCACTCTGCGCAAAGCATTAAAGACCCGTCGGAAGTTGGGGGATATATTCTGGTGACTCAGTATGGCCTTTCTTACCAGCATTTCTGGTTAGGCACTCGTTTTTCTACTTTATTGGACTACTCATTCACTTCGGAAGACTATAAAAAACAGAACAAGGATCGACATGATAAAGATGGCGTGTTTAGTGTCACCATGAGCTATGACTACACACCATCTGTTAATTTTGAGATTAAATATCAGATAGATACATTAAATTCGAATAAGGATACTGACTCGTTTTATATCGGTCCCAACGACAATCAGGAAGTCATTAGAACGTTGGGTTATGATAATTCTATGATTATGCTTAAAGCTAAGGTTCAGATCTAAAATGAAAATAATAGAACTGTGCGCGGTTTTGCTATTCAGTATCCTGATGGTCGGATGCACAACGTCCAGCCCGCGATTAATGGACGATCCTGCTACTGTTCAGCAGGATTACCGACTTGGGGCAGGGGATACTGTCAATATCGCTGTTCATGGTCAACCCGATATGACGATGCGATTTATTTTGGATAAGAGTGGGGAGATCAATTTCCCGTTTGTTGGCGCTCTTAAATTAAAAGATAAAACTGTCGATCAAGTGACCAATGAATTAACTCAACGCCTGACCGGAGATTATTTTACAACTCCGATGGTGACGGTGAGTATTGCCGAGTTCCGTAAATATTATGTTTCTGGCGAGGTGAAAAGTCCGAATGGCTTCGCCTATGAGCCAGGGCTTACCGTCGAGAAATCTATTGCGCAGGCGGGTGGATTTACAGATCGTGCTGACCGAAAAGATATCAACATTCGCCTGTCAGGGAGCAATCAGCTGCTTGAGAATGTCGATTTAACGCACTCTGTTCATCCTGGGGATGTCGTGATTATTGGCATGGGGTTCTTCTGACGATGAAACTATCAATAGTGGAAAACGGCAAAAAACGAGAAAGCAGTGTCGAATTCTCCCGCTTTGCTAAAGAGCTGAAAAAGAACGCCTGGAAAATTGCGCTGGCCGGTATTGTTGCCGGGGTTGTCGCGTATCCGTTAATCAGCATGATGTCCTCAAAGTATGTTTCAACGGCGACGGTGCTGATTAAGGCGCAGGCTGATAATGTTTCTCCGTTTCCACAGGTTGATGGTTTCGATTCAACGCGCAGTGGTTACTACGAAACACAATATGCGTTGATGCATTCACGTATCGTGCTGGAGCAAGCCGTACGTGATATGAAGCTGGATGAAAACCCGGAATTTACCGGGGAAAAAGCCAGTGCTCAGGGGGCCGATAGCAATGAAAGTCGGCAACTGAGAATGGAGCAAGCGCTGAAAACGCTGTCGAAAAATCTGAATGTCATTGGTATTCGTACGACGAACCTGGCGTCTATTACCTATGAATCAACGTCCCCTCAGGAAGCGGCTGACATTGCGAATGGCGTCGCGCAGGCTTTCATCAACTACACGGTGGAGCAAAAACGCCTGAAGATGGAGAAAGCTCGCGAACTGAATTTTGAAAAAATGGAAGAGATTCAGAAATCGATAGCCAGGCAAAAAGACGAGATGGACAGCTATCTGAAAAATGCCGGGCTGCTGACCTTCCGCGGAATCGATGGTTTTGAAACCGAGCAGTTAAGTATCGTAACCAATCGCCTGGCCGATGCAACCCAGCGTCGGGTTGCCGCTGAATCCGTCTATAACGAGGTGAACGGGGGAGGTAAGTCCATTGAGAGCGTTATCTCGCTGCCTTCGGTCTCTAACCACGCTCAGATCCAGGATTTGCGCATTGCGTTGATTCAGGCGCAACGAACGTTGTCCGAACAGCGTAAAGTCTATGGGCCAAAAAATCCCGCCATTTTAAAAGCAGAGGCTGATGTTCAGTCGATCCAAAGCCAGACTGGACGGGTATTGGGTGAGCTGAAGGTCGGTTTACGTCAGCAATATCTGGCAGCGCTGGCGGACGAAAAAAACTATCAACAGCAGGTGGCTGAGCAGAAAGAGATCTTCCAGAAAATGGCGTCAAAACGGGATATCTGGAACAGTCAAAAGCTGTCGTTAGATAAAATGGAAGACCTGTATAAATCGCTTTATCAACGTACTCAGGAGCTGTCGCTGTCCGGCGTGAATGCCGATGCGGTGTTATACGACCCTGCGGTACCCGCGTTAAAACCGGCGAAACCGAATAAATCACTGCTGTTGGTGATGGTGGTTATGCTGGTGGTCGTGTTCAGCATCATGTATTTCATTGTCAAAGCGGCAATGGATAACTCAATCGATACCCTCAGTCGCATGAAAAAACGGCTCAATGTTGTTCCGCTGGGTGAAATTCGTCGTTTTAGCGGAACCTCTGGGCGCGCGCAGGTGCGGGACATGATCATGAAGAACCCGCTGAATGCCGATATTGTGCACGGTATCCGTACCCGGATTATGCTGGATAATCGACCTTTACAGGCGCTTGCCGTGGCGTCAACGGAGCACAGCGATGGGCGTTCTTTGTTGGCGAATCTGTTAGCTAACTCTTTTAGTTTCGACCAGAAAACACTGCTTATTGATGCGGATTTTTTTAACACTGGTGGGCTCACATCCGAGCTGGCGTCAGCTACATCCGCAGGCTTAGCGGAGCTGCTGCGCGGGGAGACAGAGCTTGAACAGGCGCGGATCAAACTCAGTGATAATCTCGACTTTATTCCACACGGCAAGAGCACAATCTCATCTTTACTGATGCTGTCTTCGGAGCATGTTGAACGCTTAATGCGCGAGTTGAAATCGCATTATCAGCGCATCATTATTGATGTTGCTGCTGTGAATCAGAGTCAGGATGTTCAACTGATCAAACGTGCCGTCGATGGGGTTGTTTTCATTGTGAAAGCCGGGGCGGGGTCGGCGGGACAAATCGCCAACGCACTGGATAAGATCGAGGAAAATAACGGCGTGGTGATTGGTGCGGTGCTCAATGCAGTTGAAGAAAAGGATCTTGAGACGCAAGAGGGTCTGCGTTCACTGAACTTCAGTACCGATCAACTGATGGCAACGCCAGGCCGCGTATGAGTCTACTGAAGAGCGCTTCCACGATAGCCGGTTCATCAGTCATCTCGCAGTTGATTGGTGCACTGTCTATTTGGTTGATTTCACACAAGTACGATATGGCTGAAGTGGGGCTTTATGCGCTCAATTACAGCATCGCCGTGGTGGGCGCTCAGGTGTGTACCTTTGCATCACAGCTGCTAATTCCTAAACAGCAGGATGACGAACTGGTGCAGAATGTCGTGTTTTGCTTAATACAAAGCACGATCATTGCCTTACCTTACGCCGCTCTCACCGCGTGGCTGTTTCACCAGAACATCCTGTTTCTCTATTTGCTGACGCTGGCAACGGCGTGGGTTCTCATCTCGGAAAACCTGTCTCTACGCACGGCTAACTTTCGTTTTCTGATCTTCCAGCGCATTTCTGTTTCTGTGGTCGTTGTGCTTTCCGTACTTCTTACGCACCATGTGCAATTGTTTTATTGGTCGTGGGCCTGCGCGACGATGGTGCTGACCATAAGCTGTATTTTGCATTCGTTTGATATTCGTTCGGTGGCGGCCAGACATTTGAGACCCGCCAGTAATTGGCATTTTTTCAAACAGAATATTCATCACATAACCAAAGTGGGCAGTGCGGAAGTGCTGGCGATGGCCAGCAGCAATTTGCCGATTATGCTGATTAACTTTTGGTTCTCGGCGCTGACTGCGGGTTATTTTTCCGTGGTTAGCCGCTTTTGCCTGGCGCCGGTGGTGATCATCGGCAACGCGGTACGCAATACTATTTTTTCCAAGTGGTCCATCGACTTCAGAAATAATACCTTTAACTATCAGGAGTATACCAGGGTACGTATGCTATTGCTGGTACTAGGGGTTATCTGTACTCTTGGGGTTTTTATTTTCTATCCGATTGTGATGCGACTCGGTTTTAGCGAAGACTGGATAAACTCCATTGAGACGTCGCGCTACATGCTGCCCTATTTATTCCCTGCGCTGGCGATAAGCCCTCTGACGGTAATAGAGCTTATTTTTGGTTCTCATCGCTATTTTCTGCGTATCCAACTGGAACAGCTGGCGATTGTACTATTCGCTTTTGTCGTGACGCCCTATTTTTATAAAGATTATGCAACGTCGGTCATCTTGTTTTCTTCACTGACATTTATTCGCTACGCCTTCATTTATCTGAAAATGAATAAGCGGGCCAATCTCCTGAAAGACAAGCCGGTGATACTATGACGCTGAATACCGGATACTATTTACAGGTTTATACCTTTGTCACGTTGATCCTCTGTGGCCTGGTGCAATACTTTACCGGCATGCAGTCAGTGCTGTGGATACCTTTTTTCCTCACCTTATTGATGGTGGGATTATTGGTTATGCAGACGCGTGATGGCTCGCTGCAACTGGATGCGCAGGAGACGATTGTCCTGGCGTTGTATTTCTCGTTCCTGGTACTGGCTGGAACATCGACGTTGATTCAGGGCGGGATCACCGTTGCGATTGTGGCATTTAAAAACGAAATTGCATTGTCGCTGGTGATGATCTGTTTGCTGCTGGGATTTTGCCGGGAATCGCAGATTTATCGGGCAACGCGCTATCTGTATTGGGTGTTTTACGCGCAGATCCCGGTAATGATTTATCAGGTTTTACTGGTCGTTCCCCAGCGCGTCGCGGTGCGTGGTGAAGATGAGAAATGGGACTCTGTGGTTGGCACGTTTGGCGGAGACCCCATGGGGGGCGGTAACACTGCCGCAATGGGCCTGTTTTGCCTGTTAATTATGTTGTTAAAAGTCTCTGAGTATAAGCATGGGCTGACCACGTTTAAATCCATGGCGTTGCACATTGTTCTGGGGATCGGACTATGTATCATTGGTGAAGTGAAGTTCGTCATCCTGCTATCGCCTATATTCCTGGCGTGGGTGTGGCTCTCACCGAGCTACGTCAAAGACGTTAGTAAGGTCAATCTGAAGACGTTGTTGGTTATTGTGGCGGGAATGCTGTTGCTTATTAGCCTGTCGATTGTGATCCTCGCGTATTATTATTCTTCCGCGTTTGGCGGCGATCCGTCGAAAAGCTCGTTAAGTATTTTTATCGACTCATTAAGCTATATTTTTGATCCGAACTACATTATGTCTACCGGGGAGTTAGGGCGCTTTACGACGTTCTTGTTCTGGTTGAAAAATAACGATCTGTGGGGGCTTTCCGGAACGTTATTTGGTTACGGGCTCAACGCCACTAACAGCGGGAGTACTGTGTCGCCGGGCTTTTTGAATATCATCTATAACTTAATTCTCGACTCAACTTCCCTGAGTATGCTGCTGTGGGAAGTGGGGGTGATCGGCACATTACTCTTTATTAGCTTATTCATTTATATCCTTAAGGTCTGTCAGCCAAAGCCATTACTGACGCTTGAACAACTGGACCAGCAGGATCTCCAGTTATTGAGCTTTGCACCGGCGTTTAACGCTTTTGCTATCAGTTGCTTAATTAGCTTACCTTACAGCCAGATACTGATGATTACACCGATGTTACAATTCCTGTTCTATTTATCACTAGGATCAAGTTTAGTGATTCGTCGAACCGTCCTTCGCTGTGTAGGGTAATTGTATGGACCAAAAACCGTTTATTTCAGTGAGTATTAAAACACTCAATGAATCTGAATGTATTGAGAAAACGATCGACAGTATTCGCCGACAGCTTGTTGATTATCCACATAAAATTATAGTGGCAGATAGTCTGTCAACGGATAACACTCAACAGCTCGCTATCGATAAAGGGGCGACCGTGGTGTCCTTAACTAACCCAGACGATCGCTGCTGCGGTGTCGGGCATCAGCTAGGTTATCTGTATAGTGAAGGGGAATATCTGTTACTGATGGATGGTGACATGGAGCTGGAAGAGGGCTTTGTGGATCAGGCCGTCGCGTTTTTGCAGGCTGAACCGGAGTATGCTGGCGTTGCGGGAACCGTTGAAATGGACGATGCCGTAAACTATGAATTTAAATCGCGTAAGCAACGCATTAATAAAATCTATCCACTCGGGGATAGTGACCATTTAGGCGGTGGCGGGTTATATCGCCGCTCTGCAATTGAAAAAATTGGTTATCTTACCAACCGTAATTTGCACGCTTATGAAGAAGCAGAACTGGGCCTGCGCTTGCTCGATGCAGGTTATAAACTGCGTCGCCTGAATATTCCGTATTTTATTCATACTTCGCATACCATGCCGACCTTTCAGATGCTCAAACACCGCTGGAAAAGCGGATACTATCAGGCTCCGGGTGAGCTTTTACGTTGTGCCTGGGGAAAACCTTATTTCGGCAAAGCGTTAAAAATGGTCAGGAATGAGGCGATTTTTTCTGTTTACCTGATTGGCTTGTTCATTGCGGCGGTGACCTTCAACCTTGAACTTTTCGACATTGCATTTCTGCCCTTGCTTGCGTTTATTGTCCTGAAAACTGTACAGAATCGATCGTTATTAAACGGCCTGCAAAGTGTAATGAACCTGGCCGTGCTTTCCGCCGGGCTGGTTAAAGGGTTGACTAAACCAGTACGCGATCCGTTGACTCCGCCTGACAGCAAAATCATTCATGAATAACTAAGGCTGGCGTAATGAAAGTTTTACTCGTGAATAAGTTTTTTTTCATTAAAGGCGGCGCGGAAACGGTTTATTTTCAAGAGCGCGATATGCTGAAACAGGCCGGGGTTCAGGTTATTGATTTCTCGATGCAGCATGAGAAAAATTTCCCTTCAGATTATGCGGATTATTTTGTCAGTAATGTGGACTACCACAAAGCGAGCAATTTGCTGGGGGGGATCAAAACGGCGGTTAGCTTTATTCATAATTCACAGGCCTGCAAAAAAATGCTGGCGCTATTAGAAAAAGAGCGCCCGGATATTGTCCACTTTCACAATATCTACCATCAGTTAACACCGGCGTTGATTAAAGTTGCGCGCAATTTTGGCTGCAAAACGGTGCTGACTGCGCATGACTATAAGATTGTGTGCCCCGCGTATTCCATGCTGCGCGACGGCAAGGTGTGTGATTCCTGTATTACCGGGACGGTTTTCAATGCCTTCAGGTATCGTTGTCAGGAAGGTTCAGCCTCAAAAAGCTTACTGCTCTCCCTGGAGGCAACCTGGCAGTACATTGCACAAAACTATCAGGCACTGGATGTGATTGTTTCACCAAGCGTTTTTTTACGCGGTGTCTTGCTGCGCACGCTGCCAAATTCGCGCATTGATGTCATCGTCAATGGCGTCGATGACAGTCGTGCCCTGGCCGAAGTAAGCGATGAGGGCTATATGTTGTACTTTGGCCGTCTGAGTCGTGAAAAGGGGGTGGCAACACTGTTGGCGGCGCATGAAAAAATGCAGAACAAAGCGCCGCTGAAAATTGTGGGTCACGGTCCGCTGCACGATGAGTTAGCCGCCAAATATCCGGACGTTGAGTTTTTAGGTTATGTGCAACAAGGGGAAGCCCTCGATAACCTTATTAAGCATGCGCGAGCGGTGATCCTGCCTTCAGAATGCTATGAAAACTGTTCAATGGCGATATTAGAGGCGATGTCCTTAGGCAAGCCGGTTATTGGGTCGCGTATCGGCGGTATCCCGGAACAAATTCGTGACGGTATCGAAGGGATTTTATTTGAACCGGGTAATGTGCATGAGTTAGCCAATGCGATGGACGTCCTGGCCGACTCGCCAGAGAAGGCGCGGGATATGGGCTTACTTGGTCGTGCGCGGTTGAGTGAAAAGTATGCGCTGAGTAAACATATGGATACCCTACAGGCACTTTATAAAGAACTGCTGAGCAGGCCATAGTATGAGTAAAAATATAACGGTTTTTGGAACGCGTGGTATTCCTGATGTACTGGGCGGTGTGGAGACACACTGTCAGAATCTTTATCCTGCCATTAAACAGCAGTTCGACGTTGATATTTGCGTGATTGCTCGCTCGCCATATGTAAATTACAAACGATCGGTATATAAAAAAGTCGAAACCTACGCGCTGTGGGCACCCAAAAAGCGCTCGCTGGAAGCTATTGTCCATTCCGTTATAGCAGCGTTTAGGACATGTATCGACCATTCGGATATTGTGCATGTCCATGCTATTGGCCCTGGCCTTGTGATCCCGCTCTTACGAGTGATGGGTAAGAAGGTGGTTTTTACCCACCACGGTCCCGATTACGATCGCCAGAAATGGGGATTCGTAGCCAAAAAAATATTGCTGCTGGGTGAACGTTGGGCGGTGAGATATGCCAACGAGGTGATTGTGATTTCTGAAGTTATTAATCAACTGATCCAGAGAAAACACGGTCGCTATGATGCACATTTAATTCACAATGGCGTAAACGAGCCGCGATTGTTATCAGAGCTCACCATCGACAGTACGCTCTCCCGTTTTGGGCTACAGCCGAAAAACTACCTCGTGGTGGTTGGGCGATTTGTGGAAGAAAAAGGGATGCATGATGCCATCGCCGCCTATCAGCGCAGTGGTTTGACCATGCCGTTAGTGTTAATTGGCGATGCTGATCATCCGACCGAATATAGCGTGCGACTCAAAAAGCTTGCCGCGGACACGCCAGGTGTTGTGATGACTGGTTTTTTACGCGGTGATGAGCTGCAAGCGGTATTTTCGCAGGCCAGGCTGTTTGTGATGCCTTCATACCATGAAGGATTGCCCATTGCGCTACTGGAAGCGATGTCATTTTCTCTTCCAGCCGTCGTCAGTGATATTCCGGCTAACCTTGAAGTTCAGCTGCCTGCCGAGGCGTATTTTAAGGTGGGAGATGTGACCGGTTTGGCCGAAAAATTAACTCAGTGGGCGACAACCAATAGCGTGGACTATCGTGTATATTTACAAAACTACAATTGGCATGAAATTGCCAAAAAGACGGTTAACGTCTATCACTCCATTGATAAAGATATAGGCTAATTTTGACCAGTCCTCAAAATCGTCCTCCCATCATCGAACGATTTTATTCTCATCTTGATGAGTCGATTGCGCAGGGGTTGACCCCTGAACAAAAGGAAGAGGTGGAAAATGCTATCCTGGCATCGACGCTGGCTTCGCGGCATCAGATCGATATTCGTCGAAGCTTTCCTTTTTTCAGTAAGCGTTATTATCTGGTTTTTTTGTTTGGCAGAGATTTACGTCGCCAGCATCGCCAGGAATCTACCCTGTCGAGAATGCTGCTCACTTTTTTGCTGCTGATTGCCGTGCTGTTCGTCACCTGCTGCATATTGCTGACGCTGTATATGATCAAATCCGCGTTAGGTATTGATGTGTTCCAAAATTTTCACGTAGGTATCTGGGACTGGTGGTTAAGCCTGAAAGACCGCTAGCGTTAATAAACCTGTAGAGGCGTCGCTGCGATGAAGTGTAAATGGGTTTCCACGCTGTTGTTGATGTTCTTTCCGTTGACGGTCATGGCCGCATTAACGACCGTTACCCCCAAAGCATTGACAGGCCCACTGACCAATCCAGGGATCGGCGTGGCAAGTTTTCATCAGGGATACGGTGAAACGCTGGGGCTGGCGGATTATCCCAATACCGGATTTGAATACGAGCGTTTTTACTGGCGGGATCTGGAGCCAGTCGAAGGCCAGTACAATTATGCGTTGGTGGATGAGGCCTTCAAATACGCGGCGGCACATCGTCCTGCGATGAACGTCGGGTTACGGTTTATGGTACTGGCGGAGCCGGAAAGTGGCTCGCAAATTCCTGACTGGCTGATTAAAAAAGGCGTGAAGGGCACCTGGACGCCAGATAAAAAGACATTTGTCCCGGATTTAGACGATCCTCTGTTTATTGAGTACAGCCAGCGTCTGTTGAACGCATTTGGTAAGCGCTACGATGGTAATGAAAACCTCGCGTTTGTTGATATTGGTATGGTGGGATCGTGGGGAGAATGGCATAACAGCAACTTCCCGAACCTGAAGCCATTACTTGAGCGATATACCACGGCGCAGCTGGATCGCTACGTCGCGATGCACTTTTCTGCTTTTCCGGTGACGCCAAAAATCATGTTGATAAGCGGCGGACAAAGTATGGCGAATGCGGTGGCTCGTGGGGCAGGGTGGCGTGCGGACTGTTGGGGAGACCTGCGCGTATTTTCGGACTCCTGGAACCATATGGCTGATGATTACCCGCAGCGATTGCTGGCTGCGCAGCAGAGTTATTCTGGGTTCAACGACGCCTGGAAACGTGCGCCGGTGAGTCTGGAGATCTGCTCGTATATGCAGGACTGGAAGAACACCTTTCACTATACACGTGCTGAAGTGCAGGGGATTTTTGACTGGGCGGTCAAACAGCACGCCAGTACCATTAACCTGAAATCGAGAGCGATACCCAGCGACTATCGACCAATTGTCGACGATGCGCTGACCAAATTGGGCTATCGGTTTCGCCTGGCGTCTCTGAGCCATGAGTCCGTATGGGATAGCGGGCAAACGCTGACATTAAACAGTACCTGGTACAATGAGGGGATCGCACCGATTTATCTGCCTTACATGCTGGCATTCCGTGTTGTGGACAACGCTAATAAGGTAGTGGCACAGGGGAACTCCACGGTGGATATTCGCCGCTGGCTTCCCGGTAAGTATCAGGTCAGTTATGCGTTATCTATGCCAGGCCGACTGGCGAAAGGGCAATACGCGATTGAGGTTGCGATGCTGGATAAGTCGGGTACGGCAAGAATTAACTTTGCCAATGAAGGGAAGCAGAGCAGCGGCTGGTACCGGGTATCAACAATAACGGTACGCTAGTCAGACGCAGCAGCGAACCTGATGGTCAGGCTCGCTGCAGAGCACATCAGATGTTATAACCATTTGGGTTATTTTTTTGCCAGTTCCAGGTGTCACGCATCATTTCATCAAGGTTGTAGATGGCCTTCCAACCTAGCTCTTTGTATGCCAGCGATGGGTCAGACCAACATTCGGCAATGTCTCCGGGTCTTCTGGCGACAAACTTATAGTTAATTTTGGTCTGCGCTGCTTTTTCAAATGCCTCAATCAGATTAATTACGGAATAGCCGACACCGGTACCGAGATTAATCACCTTATAAGCCGCGCCTTTGTTCTGACAATCCAGCGCGGCTAAATGACCGGTCGCCAGATCCATGACGTGAATATAATCACGCACACCGGTACCATCAGGAGTTGGATAATCATTACCGTACACCGATACGGTTTCCAGCTTACCAATCGCGACCTGGGAGATATACGGAACCAGGTTATTAGGGATACCGTTAGGATCTTCACCAATGCGACCCGATGGATGGGCGCCAACCGGGTTGAAATAGCGCAGGCAGGTAATGCGGAAATCGGGTTGCGCACGTGAGAAGTCGGCCAGAATTTGTTCAACCATCAACTTAGACGTGCCGTACGGATTGGTGGTGCCGCCCGTACGCGATTGCTCGCTCAGCGGCACGCTTTCCGGATTACCATATACCGTGGCAGATGAGCTAAAAATGAATCGATTAACGCCTGCGGCCAGCATCTCATCCAGCAAAACCAGCGTACCGGTGACGTTGTTTTCATAGTAGGCGAGGGGCTCTTTTATCGACTCTGAAACCGATTTGAGCCCCGCAAAATGAATGACATCGGTTATGTTATGGTCGGCGAAAATGTTTTTTAATGCCTGCCTGTCGAGAACATCGGCGATATAGACAATTGGCTCTCTTCCGGTGAGTTCCGCGACCCTGTCAAGCGAGATTCGGCTAGCGTTCGACAGATTATCAATGACTACGACATCATCGCCTCTTTCCAGTAGCGTTAACACAGTATGTGAACCAATATAACCTGCACCACCAGTGACCAGAATTGCCATACAGACTCCAGATAAACGGGGATTGATTCACGCCAGTACCATAGAGAACACGCTACTGGTAACGCCTGGTAAGGTAATAGTTGCGATACTTAACCATGCATTTATAAGATATTTTTTTAAGTATAGATAAAAAGCTGAATTTGTTTATTTTTGTATCATAAACAATATAGTTATTTGAGAAGTTCAGCGTGTGGACGCCGTCACTGTGGTTGATTGATGAATTGATTTGTTCGATCAGATTCTCATCAAAATTAGCGTCATTCAGTGTCACTAATTCTTTGATATAGATTGATTTTCCATAAGTTTCAGGCGTGCATTCCTGTGTAAGGAAAAATATTCTGTTATCGACATGATAAGGGGCACCCGCTCCCCGATGATGATGATTGCTCACCTTCAATGCCGGATTAATTCGCTGCCACTGTCCGTAAAGATGATCTGCCGAATGAATAATTATTTCATTATCCATCGTAGTGGACAAAAGATAACATGTTTCATTAACTGAGATAAATATGTTGTCAGTTAATTCGGTATCAGAGATTAAAACTTTAACTTGCTTCCAGCGTGCAGGGAACTCTATTGACTGAAACAGTATTACCTCTTTTCTTTCTGAAGACTCGGGGATCATGAAGAGTTGATCGTTGATATGAATCAGGTAAGGGAATGACAAATGACACATTAAGTCATCAAAACCCTCAAGCCTAATATCATCAAGTTCAACCAGTTCGCGATCAAGAACGCGACATCGTAGCGTGCCTTTTGAGTTGCGAAAGCTAAAAGCTTCATAGAAAACATACAGTTTATCGTCCTTTTCAATCAGAAAAGGATCGGCCTGAAATGTATATTTCTTTTTTAACTGCTGTGCAGTGGATTTGCTTAATATCTCCAGGGTGTTATCAGGGAATAAGTGTGCGCCATTATCCTTAATAAGCATGATATCCCACGATTCATGATAAAATAACATATTTATTATTCTTTTTATTTTTGCTTGCATTCGTACCGGCTCCTTATTATCGCCTGCACCATGTATGAACAGCTGTCTGTACTCAGTGCATGAGACCTGTCGCAATATTTTATAAATGTGCGAAAACCGATGCAGGAACACCAGTGGCTATTTTAAAGCTAGTCGCAAGTTTGTGTTTTGTCTATAGCACAAAAGTAGGTAAAAGCTATACAGAGCATCCTTGCTCCAGTGGGGGAATTACTCGAAATGCACCTGCGGGTTATCTGCAAGGGAAACGTAGGTTTTGCTGTTTTTATCCAGGGTGCGGATTTCACCGCTTTCGATGTCATACACCCAACCGTGCAGACGAAGCGCATTATTGCGCAGCCCAACCGCGACACAAGGGTGCGTTTTAATGTTGTTAAGCTGTGCGATAACGTTCTCTTCCACCATGGCGTTAACTTTATCGGTTGGGTTATCCCAGGTTTTTTTATCGACCACGGCTTTCGCGGCATCGGCATAGTGCAGCCAGTGAGCGACAGCGGGCATCGGATCCAGGGGCTGGCTATCGGCAATGGCTTTCATCGCGCCACAATTGGAGTGACCACAAATGACGATATCCGTTACGCCAAGTGCGACAACCGCGTATTCGATAGTTGCGGATACACCACCCGGTTCCGGACCAAATGACGGTACGATATTACCGGCGTTGCGGATAACGAAAAGCTGTCCTGGATCTTGCTGAGTAACGAGTTCTGGTACCAGGCGGCTATCGGAACAGGAGATGAAAAGCGCTTTAGGATTCTGGCTGGATGCCAGGCTACGAAAGAGTTCCTTACGTTGAGGGAAAATCTCTTTTTGGAAGTTGAGGAAGCCCTCAATGATATGTTGCATAGCAGTGTCTCTTTTCTCTGTTTAAGCAGGTTATGATGAAGATCACACTTTCCAGTTTAACACCAGCCGACAGAAGGGAAAGACTTTATAGCAGTTCTGCAACATCTTTGGATAATTTTGCCCCACCATGGCGGGGCAAATAGTGTGATGCGCGTTACGTGTTCTGCCGTTTTTGGTACGCCATTTTAAGCCGGTTCATCGCGTCTACCAGGATGAAACGTGGGCAGCCAACGTTGAGTCTCATGTGGCCCTCGCCGCCGGGACCATATTGCGCGCCAGGCGACAGGCCAAGCCTGGCGTCATGCACAAAAAAAGCGCTTAGCTGTTCATCGCTGAGATCCATTTTTTCCGCGTTCAGAAACAGGAGATACGATGCGCCGCCATACACTATCGAGATCAAAGGACAGTGCTTTTCAATTTCACTTTTCACAAACGCTACATTGTCGGCCAGATAGGCTAATAATTTCTGATGCCAGTCGCCACAATGGGTAAAGGCGCTGTAAATGGCCGCCTGTTGCAATGAATGCGTCTCTGCAAGGTAGCAGTTATCTAAGAAACTATAGAACTGATGGCGCAAGTTATCATTTTTAATAATGGCGATTCCGCCCTGGATCGCCGCGGTATTGAAGGTTTTACTGATTGAGGTCAGCACGATTGACTGGCTACCTGTCGCTTCGTCGAGAGTAAAAAACGGCAGGTGACGCTTGCCTGGCAGGGTTAAATCACTGTGCACTTCATCAGACAGAATAATGACGCCAGCCTGCTGGCAATAGTGGCTTACTTTTTCCAGCGTTTCCCGTGACCACACCATACCGCCCGGATTATGCGGTGAAGGGAACAAAAACATTTTGCACTGCTTGAGTTTCTCGCTGAAATCATGCCAGTCAAATTCATAGTGCCCGTTCTTCTCAATGAGTCGAGTTTGAATCAAATTCCTGCCGCTGGTGTTTACCAGATTAGGGTAGGGATCATAGATTGGCGTACAGGTTAAAATATTATCGCCCGGACGGGTAAGCGCCATTAAAGAGAGTACGATAGTTTTTATGACACCGGGAATAAAATGTAACCAGTGTGCCTTGATATCAGCATCATATTGTTGTGCATACCAATGAATAACAGATTCTTTCCATTGCGGATAATCCAGGTTATAGCCTTGCACTGGTTGCGACACCACCGAACGCAGCGTGCTCATGATTGGCTCTGGTGTTGCAAAATCCATATCTGCAATCCACAGCGGTAATACATCGGTGGTGCCGTACATCTGTTGTAATTGCCCGTATTTGCGGCAATTAACATCCCTTGTGACAATATCATCAAACAAAGACATTGTTGACTCCTGGAAAGTCTCTGAAAATAGTGTAAGCAACGCAAAAGCGGAGAATGTTTATGTATATCTAATGGATATATTTAATTTACCCTGGTGATAGCTAATATTTAGCTATTTAGTAGTCTATGATTTTTGCTCAACCATATTCTCAGTGGCTTCATCAGGTTCATATTTAGCAATGCCAATACCGGTTGCCGCCCACAGTAGGGCAAAGATGACGCCGCTATAACAGAGGATTGCCCATGGTAAATAATCAAGCGTGGCAACACCCAGCATAGTGGCGCAATAAACGCCTGAGGCAGACCAGGGGATAATCGGTTCGACAACGGTTCCGGCATCTTCAGTGGTTCGCGAGAGGTTTTTTGCCGCAAGCCCTCGTTTTTTGTACTCCTCTTTAAAGGCATCACCACACAGCAGCAGCGGCAAGGTCCCATTTGCCGTACAGGCACAGATGGTAAATGTCGTCACAATCGTGGTAGCCACCAGGCGGAATGTGGATTTAACGCCTTTTGTCAGCGCGTTTATCACGGTGTGCAGAGAGCCTGTCGCACTCATTGCCCCGGCAAAGCTGAAGGCGCTGAAGACGGTAACGAAGCTGCTAAACATTGAAATAGCGCCGCCTCGCTCCAGTAAACGGGAAACATCCGAAGACAGTGTCGGCAGATTATCTCCGGTAAGCATGGCGAGCTTAAAGCCGCTGACCACAGATTCGCCGACAGAGGATGCCGTGAATTGCTGAAAGACTAACGCCAAAATCATTGAGACTATCGTAGATAAAAAGAGCATCGGAATGGGCGGTCTTTTTGACAGTGAGCCATATAAAACGATGATCGGCGGGAGCAGCAGCAGAATATTAAAGTGATAAATCTGACCAATAGAATTCATCAAGTTGGTAATATTGTCTGGCGCGCTGGAGGAGGCATCAATGCCCATGCCCATATAGCTGTAAACGACGCAGCAAATAATGAAACCCGGGCCAGTAGTCCACAGCAGATGGCCGATATGCGAGTACAGGTTTACCCCGGCAGCCAGTGCAGCCATGTTGGTTGAATCAGAAACCGGTGAGAGCTTATCACCAAACCAGCAGCCTGAAACAATGGCGCCAGCGGCAATGGGCAGCGAGACATTCAGACCAATCGCTACGCCAATCATAGCAATACCAACGGTCCCGATAGAACCCCAGGAGGTACCGGTGCATACTGAGATCAGTGCTCCCAGCATAAATGCCGAAATATAGAAATACTGCGGGTTAATCCACTTCAGACCATAATAAATCATCATTGGAATAGTGCCTGACACCATCCATGCGCCAATTAAGAAACCGATACTGGCGACGATTAATATGACCGGCAGCGCTTCAGATATTTTATTGCAAATAGATTGTAGAATGTCATCCCACGTGTAGCCGTGAGCGATGGCAATAAACGAGGCGGTTGCCGTTCCCATCAGGATCATGGGCTCAGCACGAATATTGAAGATAAAATATCCGACACTAATCCCGCCCAGCATGACTACCATGGGTAAAACTGACCAAAAGAAAGACAATGGCTTTCTGTTGTTGGCGGTGCAGTTATTTAATTCCATAATTCCATCCCAATCGTTAATGGTTGAACACGTCAAATAAATACCTGCTACAGGTTACTCATATCTGAGTAACATAGTTGC
Organism: Citrobacter sp. Cpo090; assembly: GCF_030332665.1. Taxonomy (NCBI): domain Bacteria; kingdom Pseudomonadati; phylum Pseudomonadota; class Gammaproteobacteria; order Enterobacterales; family Enterobacteriaceae; genus Citrobacter; species Citrobacter sp. Cpo090. The sequence goes on from NZ_JAOWHK010000036.1 coordinate 302,483, forward strand.
CAGAGCTCATGGCTGAACCCTATTTTATTAACTGCGGCAGATTGTTTTTTTTGACCTGCTATTTTGGTGCTTATATTTTATTAGTAAGGTAAGAGAACGTTTGGCGAATAAATTACCCCTCGGCATAAGGTGAATGATGTCGGCGTTGTTGACTCAATTTGCGATACTGCTGCGGCGGCATACCGACGTATTTATGGAACGAGCTGTAAAATCGACTGCTGGAGCGAAATCCTGCAATTGTAGCGATATCCAGAATTGTTTTATCCGTATCGCTGAGTAAAGCCCGCACATGGTTGATGCGCATCGCGGTAATATACTGTTTCATCGTCAGTTGCATCACCCGATGAAAAATACCCATCGCATAATTAGGATTGAGCTTAACGTGTTCGGCAATAGCATCAACCGTAAGCTGTTTGTCGCAGTTGGCGGCAATAAACTCCAGCATCTGGCTGACGTAAAACTGTGAATGCCGTGAAATACTGTTTTTCTGGGTGCGCGACGTTTTATTACCCAGTACCGGCCGCCAGCCAGCGAGGCTAAAGCGCTTGAGCATTAGCGCGATTTCATCAATGGCTAACTGACGAATTTGTTCGTTATCGCTATTGAGTTCATTCTGCCAACGCTGCACTTCAAACGCGCTCAGCTGCTGCGAAGCCAACGAAGTAATCACCATCCCGTGGGTCACGTGATTAATCAGCTCCCTGTCCAGTGGCCAGGACAAAAACAGATGCATCGGTAAGTTGAAGATGGCCATCTGTTTACAGTGCCCGGCATCCGTGAGTTGATGGGGAGTACAGGCCCAGAACAAGGTGATAAAACCCTGTTTGCTCTTCACCACTTCGTCATTAAAAAGATATTCCACATCACCATCAAATGGCACGTTCACTTCAACCTGACCATGCCAGTGGCTGTAGGTCATAGCCAGCGGCGCCCGCAGTTCGACATCCATACGCTGATACTCTGAATAGAGCGCCAGCGGACTTCGCGACTTTTTCTCATAGCTGCGACACATATGTGGGTCGAGCGGCAGCTGCGGGGTACTTTTTGCCATTATGGTTGGGTTCCTGGATAGTGATTCCGGCCATGGGGTAACGCCAAAGCATGAACATAGCTTAACCGAAATAAAACGTCGTTTTCTCTCCATTTTCGCGAAGTTATTCCCAAAAACTCAGATCCTGTGCCTGTCGCTTGCCGATCTGAGATATCGGGAATGGTGAGCTTTAATCTTAAAAGCGCTCAATCATAAGGGACTTTGCTGTACCTGACGGATGGCGGCGCGGGAAGCTCACAAACCGTACAGTTTTATTTTTCTATAGAGCGTGGCAATGCTGATCCCCAGTTCTGCCGCGGCTTGTTTTTTCCCCTCAACGCTTGAGCCGAATCGCTGGATGACGTGTTCGATAGCCTCCCTTTCTGCCTGTTTTCCTTTGCTGGCAAGCTGACGGGGTTGCGTGGGCATCGTTGTTTTTCTACCGTCAGCGGCGGTGAGCAGGTAAGGGGGAAGATGGCTGGCGTTGATCCCGGCGGCTTCTCCGCGCATCACAAAAATGTATTCGATCACGTTGCGTAATTCACGAATGTTGCCCGGCCAGTGCCAGGCATAAAGGCGGTTAATAACGTCATCAGGCAGTTTTTGCGGTGGTCGCTGATAACTGACCGAAAACTCATCGGCAAAATACTGTGCGAGGACCGCAATATCAGCCCGGCGTTCACGCAGGGAAGGAAGTACCAGAGGGACCACGTTCAGGCGATAGAAAAGATCTTCGCGAAACTGATTATTCTCCACCATCGCGTTAATGTTTTTGTTAGTTGCAGCAATAATGCGTACATCAATATTGATGGTGTTATTAGAGCCAACGCGGGTGATAGCCTTTTCCTGCAATACCCTGAGCAGCTTGGCCTGCAGGTGCAGTGGCATATCGCCAATCTCATCCAGGAACAGGCTGCCGCCGTTGGCCAGTTCAAATTTCCCCATCCGCCCTTTGGGATCGGCCCCGCTGAATGCGCCGCGAACATAACCAAACAGTTCGCTTTCCAGCAGTTGTTCGGGGATAGCCGCGCAGTTGATTGTTACGAAAGGTGCGGCTTTACGTGGGCTACTTTGGTGAATGGCAAAAGCCACGACCTCTTTCCCCGAGCCACTTTCCCCGGTGATGAGCACGCTGGCGTAACCGTTGGCGATTTTACCTATGGTGCTTCTGAGCTGCTCCATTGAAGGTGAGTGACCAATCAGTCGCACCTGCATGTCGGACTCATAAGGGGATGGAGTAAGGTTACTCAGGTAGTCGTGTGCATCACGAAAGATAACCATAGTTAAGCGATCGTTATCCTGCGAGGAGAGCGAAATTTGTTTGCACAGTACATGATGTTTCTGGCCTTCAAGCGTCAGCCACGCTTCTTCATCGCCATACAGGCTGTCCCCGGTTGTTTCAATGGTCAGTGGTAGTCCCTGAACCTCACGGTTGAGGATGCGATCGGCTGAATGATTGGCATGCCAGATAAGACCCTTGCCATCAATCGCCACCACGCCGCGGTCCATGGCATCGATTAAACGCCGAAATGCGCCAAGCGTTTCCTGTGCGCGTAAACGTTCCAGGCATTCAAAGACTTTACTGGAGATCATTACGGCGATTTGCTCAATAAAAGTGACAAATTTATCAATCTGACTCAGTAACGTGTCACGCTGTGCCTGGGTTGAGCAAATAATCCCGATCACGCCAATCACGCGGTTATTGAGAAAAATCGGTGCGTTCAAATCCAGCATTTCAGAACAGTAGTGGTGTTTTTCACATAACTGACACAGCGGATGCTCGCCGGGGTTTTTGATTAATACCGTTTCTCGCACCTGCAATACGTGACGATAGATGTAGCCATTTTTGGCCACGTTCTCATTGAGCATATGCCGGTATTTCCCGGTACCTGCGATGCGCATTAAAGATTCATCAATGATTTCAACGTCCGTGCCCGTTATGCCAGAAATAGCGTCGGCATAATTGCATATATCATCCTGAATATTGCTGAGTACTGAAATCATGATACTTCTCCGGCAGTGTGTCGCATTTCTCAAGGAAAATGATAAATAGGCGAAGCAATGCAAAAATGATTTGCGAAAAATCAATCTACCATGCTGTTTTTGGATGTTTTTTTAATTTTATCTTCCTCGATCACACTATTTATCAATGATGAGAATTTATCAAAATGAGGCGATAAACTGATGCGGTGATATTTTTAGGTGTCAATTTTAAATTCTATATAATTTATTGAAATTAAAGGTTTTATTAAAATATTCATAAGAATTTACTCAATTCATAAAAAGCTGGTAAGCATTTTGCTCTATTGCCAATACCGATAACGGAAATATCTCTGTATTGCACCGATTACAGGGAATGAAATATCAGGACAATGAGGTTTTATGATGCAGGAAAACTTATCATTTTTTATTAACCAGACACCGTTTACCGAACATCCGAACGCGCCGTTGGCACCGTTTAGCCGCCAGGAACTGGTAAAAGCGTTGAATTTTCATCGGTCTATTCCGGGCTACGCGCCGACGCCGCTGTATACGCTACCGGCGCTTTCACAAAAACTGGGCGTAAAAAATATCTACCTCAAAGATGAATCTCAGCGTTTTGGCCTGAAAGCCTTCAAAGCGCTGGGTGGCTCCTATGCGATGGCGTGCCATATCGCTGAATTAGTTGGCAAGGATATCAGTGAACTGCCCTTTGACGTGATGACCAGCGAAGAGGTACGCCACGATCTGCAAACCGTCACGTTTGCCACCACTACTGATGGTAACCACGGTCGCGGCGTGGCATGGATGGCGCGCCAACTGAAGCAAAACGCCGTGGTTTATATGCCGAAGGGTTCTTCGCAGCAACGTCTGGCCTCTATCCGTAACGAAGGCGCTACCGCTGAGATCGTCGATATGAACTACGACGATGCGGTTCGCATGACCGCAGAGCAGGCCGAAAAGTATGGCTGGATAGTGGTGCAGGATACCGCCTGGGAAGGATACGAAAAGATCCCGCAGTGGATTATGCAGGGCTACGGCACGCTGATGCTGGAGGCGATAGAGCAGCTGCATCAGGTTTCGCCGACGCACATTTTTGTGCAGGCAGGCGTCGGCTCGTTTGCCGGAATGGTGCAGGGAATGGTGACGGCAGCCTTGGGTGAGAATCGCCCGAAAGTGATCGTCGCCGAAGCGTTAATTGCCGATTGCCTCTACCGCTCAGCCCGTTCGAAAGAGGGGGACGCCATTGCGGTGGGGGGGGATTTACAAACCGTGATGGCCGGTCTCGCCTGCGGTGAAGCGAACAGTATCGGCTGGAAACTGCTGCGCGATTATGCCTACGCATTTGCCTCCTGTCCTGATGAAGTTGCAGCGTTAGGCATGCGCATGTTGGGCAATCCGCTGGCAGGCGATCCACAGATTATTTCGGGTGAGTCAGGTGCGGTTACTACCGGTCTGCTGGCGCTGCTGATGACCTCGCCTGAGCTGGCGCAAACGCGTGAGCAACTGGGGCTGGATGCGCACTCTCGTGTGCTGTTGGTCAGCACCGAAGGGGATACCGACCCGCAACAATATCTGGATATTGTCTGGGGCGGCCAGTACCCGGGCATCAACAAATAATTCCCTGATTAAGAGATATAACGGAGAAACCCATGTTATCTGCAAACCGCATTGAAGAAGTTATTAAAAACTGTCAGGCGCTGATCCAGCAAAAAAGTTATTCCGGTCAGGAAGGGGAAGTGGTTAATGCCATAAAAACAATGATGCAGCATTACCAATTCGATGACATCCACGTTGATAAGTACGGCAACATTGTTGGCGGTATTGTCGGCAACCAGCCGGGGAAAACGCTGGTTCTCGATGGACATATCGATACCGTGCCGGTGAATGAAGAGAAGTGGTCCCGCAATCCATACGGCGGCGATATTGAAGATGGCAAAATTTATGGTCGCGGCACAACGGACATGAAAGGCGCTGTGGCGGCGATGATCTCCGCCGTGGGCTTCTTCGGCCAGGACAATCAGCGAAATTTTGCCGGGAAAATCTACGTTGCGTGCATCGTGCATGAAGAGTGTTTTGAAGGCATTGCTGCCCGCCTGGTCAGCGAGCGCTATAAGCCCGACTACGTGATCATCGGTGAAGCTTCCGAGTTAAACCTGAAAATTGGTCAGCGTGGCCGCGCTGAGATTGTGGTTGAAACCTTTGGTAAGCCCGCGCACTCCGCTAACCCACAGGCGGGGATTAACGCGGTGTACAAAATGGCGCAATTGATCGACAAAATTCGCACGATCACACCACCAACGCATCCGGTTCTTGGGCCTGGCATTCTGGAACTGACCGACATTAAATCTTCGCCGTACCCGGGAGCCTCGGTGGTACCGGATTACTGTCGCGCAACCTACGATCGCCGTTTGCTGGTGGGGGAAACCAAAGAAAGCGTGATTGCGCCGCTGGAAAATGCGCTTGCGGAACTTATTGCTCAGGATCCGCAGTTTAAGGCCCGAGTGTCCTACGCGGTGGGTCAGGAGTCTTGCTATACCGGCGCCACGATTGAGGGAGAGCGTTTCTTCCCTGGCTGGGTTTATGACGAGTCCGACGAATTTGTGCAGGCAGCGTTAGCGGGGGTTCGCGAGGCTGGCTTTAATCCAACCATTACTCAGTACTCATTTTGTACCAACGGCAGCCACTATGCGGGCGAAGCGGGAATCAAAACCATCGGCTTCGGTCCTTCACGAGAAAATCTGGCACACACCATTGATGAGTATATCGAGATCGATCAGTTAACCGGCTCGGCCAGCGGCTATTACAGCATCATTCAGACACTCTATCGCCAATAAAAATAAAGATAACCACCTCTTACCTTACAGGCGGTGTGGCTCAGCAGCACCGCCATGGAGAATAACGATGAAAACCATTTTCAAAAACGGAAATGTAATCGATGGGACGGGCAGTGAAGGCAGAATTGCCGATGTGATGGTTGATGAAGGACGTATTGTCGAAATCGGTCAAATTGAGGTTGGCACCAATGAGCAGGTAATTGATGCAACGGGAAAAATTATTTGCCCTGGCTTTATTGATACCCATACGCACTCTGACCTGTCGGCCATTATTAACCCCGCGTTATCGGCAAAAATTCGTCAGGGTATTACCACCGAGCTATTGGGTCAGGATGGCGTCGCCTTAGCGCCGCTACCTGAAGAATATATTCCAGCCTGGCGTAAAAATATCGCCGGACTGGACGGTGACACCGACAAAATTGACTGGAAATACAAAAATACAGACGGTTATCTCAATCTGCTGGCATCGCGTCATCCGGCGACAAACCTCGCGTATTTAGTTCCTCATGGCAACGTGCGCATGGAAGCGATGGGCCTGGATGGGCGTCCTTCAACCCGTGAAGACGTGGCGAAGATGTGTGAAGTCCTTGAGCGGGAGCTAAAAGCCGGGGCATTTGGACTTTCCACTGGACTTATCTATATGCCTTGCGCCTTTGGTGATACGGCCGAAATGATTGAACTGTGTAAGGTCACGGCGAAATATGACGGGATCTTTGTGGTGCATCAGCGCAGTGAAGCTGACGATATTATCAACTCAACCCAGGAACTGATTGATATCGCCAAAGCCACCGGCGTCTGGCTGCATATTTCGCATATGAAGGTTTGCGGCAAGAAAAACTGGGGGCTGATCGACCAGATGCTGGGCATGCTGGAACAGGCGCAGGAAGAGGGAATTCGTATCTCTTTCGACCAGTATCCGTATGTGGCGGGCAGCACGATGCTCGGCGTGATCCTGCCGCCATGGGTTCACTCCGGTGGTACGGACAAATTACTTGAGCGTCTCGCCTCGCCCGAACTGCGCGCCAAAATGATTGATGATATTCAGCAGGGGATTCCTGGCTGGGATAACTTTATCGATTTTGCCGGTTTGGACCAAATTTTTGTCACCAGCGTGAAAACGGCAAAAAATCAGGATGCTGTTGGTTTGAACCTCGTCCAGTTGGGCGAGCTGCGCGGGAAAGATCCGTACAACGCCACCTTCGATCTGCTCTTTGAAGAGGAAAACGCCGTGGGGATGGTCGACTTCTACGGTACCGAAGAGCACGTGATTAAGTTTCTCTGTCGACCTGAACAAAACGTCTGTACCGACGGCTTAATGGGGGCTGGCAAACCGCACCCGCGCGTGTTTGGCGCATTCCCTCGCGTACTCGGTAAATATGTTCGTGAAGAGAGATGTCTGAGCTGGGAAGCGGCAATCCGCAAGATGACGGGGAAACCTGCTGAAGTATTGGGCCTGCATGATCGTGGACTGCTGAAAGTCGGTTATGCAGCGGATATTGTGATGTTCGATCCGAACACAATTGCGGATAAAGGCACTTTTGTGGAACCCAATCAGTACCCGGAAGGGATCGAAATTGTCATGGTTAATGGGCGCATTGCCTTAATCAATGGCACGGAAAGTTATGCCTGTAGCGGTACGGTTATTAGAAAACAATATTAATAAATAACGCTAAACACGCATGGATCTATCGCGACTATTTATGGCCGCGGTAGATCACTACACCCTAAGGACATCACAATGAACCTACAAACGTCTTTACCTTCAGGTAAACCAAAGACCTGGAAAGCAAGATATACCGTCCTGACACTGATCTGGCTGGCGTGGCTGCTCTCTTTTCTCGACAGAATGGTGATGAGCGTTTCGCTCCCATATATTGGCAAAGATTTAAATCTTGATACGACCCAACAAGGTTTAATTATTAGCGCCTTTTTTATTGGTTATGCCGCGTTTCAAATTCCCGGTGGATTACTGGCGGATAAGTTTGGCTCGCGCAAAATCATGGCCATTGGTATTGCATGGTGGTCTGTGTTCACCAGCTTAACCGGCGCTGTGTTGACCCTACCGCTGATGTTAGCAGTACGGTTCTTCTTTGGTATCGGTGAGGGGTGTTTTCCGTCGGCCTCATGGAAGATGATATCAACCTATTTCCCGTCGAAAGAGCGTGGTCGCGCCACGGCGATTCAGTCAACGGTTAACACCTTAGGCCCAGCGCTGGCGGTAGTCGTGGCGGCAAGCATCATCGGGGCATTTGGCTGGCACATGGTGTTTATCGTGCTGGGTATTCCCGGTCTGTTTATCGCGGCAGGAATCTACTTATTTACGCGTGACAATCCGAAAGATCACCCTGCTATTACGCAGCAAGACCTGGCGGAGCTGGCTGCTGACGATCAGGGGAGTCTGCAAAACACCAGTGCTATCGCGTTTAAAGACGTACTCAAAATGCCGGTGCTCTGGCAAATGGCCAGCATCTGGTTTTTGTTTGATATCACCTTCTGGGGGTTTTCAACCTGGCTGCCAAGCTACCTGATTACCGTACGAGAGTTTTCTCTGGCAAAGACCGGTGTCATGGCGGCCATACCCTTCCTGTTCGGCGCAGGCGGAACATTATTAGGCGGTTATTGCTCAGACAAATTCAAACCCCAGCGTAAAACGCTGTATGTCGTAACCTCTGTTATTGCCGCGGGTTTCCTGTATCTGACTTTCAGCGTGAGCAGTGCAGATATGGCGGTGGTTTATCAGTGTATCTCAGCCCTGTTCATGTTCTTCGCTATGGCAACATTCTGGGGCATTCTGATGGATACCATTCCCAGCAACATCATGGGGCGGGCATCCGGTATTGTTAACTTTGGCGGTCAAATGGCAGGGGTGGTATCAGCGCCCATCATCGGCTGGCTTATCCAAAGCAGCGGTGGAAGCTATAACAGCGCCTTTATCTTTATGATTGCTGCACTGTTGTGCTCAGCTGTCGTTACGCTGACAGTGAAAAATTCGCACGCAGTGGGGGCGTTGCCTAGCCAGGCCTGATAAATGTCTCTCTCTCTTGTGGCTCTGCTGTTCCAGAGCCACATTAAGGATGACGGGAATAAGTGATTAAGAGCCTATCCCAATAGGCTCTTAGCGGAAACTCAGGAATCGGTTGGAAAGAAATGCAGAGGATCTTTTAATCGTTTTCTCTAAGGAAAACAGTACAGGATTTTGTAAGCTGCAAAAATGAGATGTTTTGTTATCTCTTTTACCCATGACCGGAAAGGGGTAAAAAACCTTATTTTTAGGGAAGCATTCTGTATAAATGCTCATGTGGTTTAATACTTCGCTGTTCAATGGTTTGGCCTTGTTACATATCTCGTTGGCGAATGCGCTGCATTTGCTGCAATTACAACGGCATGCAGAATAGTCAGTCGAGATGAGGGACTCATTATTGCCAATGTTAAATCCTAGCTTTCCTCGCCGAATATAAGCATCCATTATTCCTTTGGCTTCATATTTTAGCAGTAATCCCTCCCGTTCACTCTGCGTTAAAGAGGGCGATAATATATAACTCAGCAACAAGATGGTTCTTTCATTTATGGATGGGTATAGATTTAAATCGCTGATCTGTTTTGTCTTGATGATGAAATAGGATGCGATGACAAAGCCAAGGCATCGAGCGGTACTCATCTGCAGATCCCAGTTGTCTTTTTGTACGGTATATTCGTAAGTTACAGACATGAGTGAATGTTCGTACGCTAAAAAGTCGGCAATAAACTCCATGGTCCTGATATACGGAAGTTGGTTGCCATTCATCTTGATGTATTGATGTTGGCAACACATCAAATGAACCAATTCATGAAAGAAGACAAAGTTCATAAAAGAGCGAGCGGTGTTAAGGGATACCTCTACTGAATGTATGTCAACGCGATTGGCTATAATACATAGCGCTGTATCGGCTAAGGCTGTGTGTTTAAATATGGAGGCAAGATCGAGACTGATGTTTAAGTTGTATGCTCCCGCAACAATTATTACCCATGAATAGAATCTGTGATTAATTGCAATATATGCAATATCTTCACGGATAGCTATCTGGATTAATGGTTCATTTTCGTTCACAAAACCCCATACGGTTTTGCTCACCGGGATGAGTGAGCCTTTACCCAGCCAGGCTTCAATCATCAAATCCAGCTCAGTAAATGAGTACCATGTAATATCGGTATCAATATCTTCAGGTGAACACCAGGATTGATAAGGCCATGCGTCAGGCATTGTGTCAGGGAATACAACATTGTTTAATGATTCTCGTATTTGATTCATTTCGCTATACGCCATCAATCAATTGCTTTGCTTACTACCAGAAGGGAAGCGTAAGTTGCTGTTCTGGTAACCTATTTTCTCCTTAGAATGTAAAAGTGATGCTTTTAACGTTGGCCGGTTTTTCTTCCCGCCAGGTTGTGCCAGTGTACGATCCCTCTGTGTTTACAGTTTCTCCAAAATTCAGGTTAGTAAAGTTGTTATCACCCGAAAGTATGAAAAACACATTTTTTTAATTAACACAGTCATTCACAAGGTAATTCATAAATACGCTACATCGGCTATATATGTACAAGGACAAGTGTAGAATAATTTTATGCAGAAAAAAAATCCATCAAAAGCAAATGCGTGCAACTTATTGAAAAAACAATATTTATTTGTTTTGCGAGTCTTATAACATATAAGAATATACGGCTGCGTAGCCATTATTGCAGGTGTGTTTGCGCCTACTGCGCCGATCATATTAAATATCTCATTAAGAATAAACCATGATAAATGAAAGCGTTGTCCTACATGTGTAGGAATATTCCCTGGATATTGTGTTAATGATTTGATATTTACAAGGGTTCAAAGTTTAATTTTTGTAAATCAAAATGTTATTTTTATGATTTATTCATTCGAATTATGAAAAAATAATAAAATATACGCATGGCTATGCTAGAATTTTCATCTTAAAGTCTTGCGTTTATAAAACATAATATTGAAGACTCACCTGCTCTATAGCCATCGCCTCTCTTTATTTATCGGGATTCTTATACGCAATGAACGCGATAATCGTTGACGATCACCCATTGGCACGCATTGCCATCCGCAACTTACTCGATACTAATGGTATCGCAGTGACCACCGAACTCGATAGCGGGGATCAAGTGGTTCAAACCGTTGAAAAAACTAAGCCCGAGCTGTTGATTATCGATGTAGATATTCCCGGTATCAGTGGCATCGAAGTGCTGGAGCAGCTGAGAAAGCGGCACTATGCTGGTGTAATCATTATCATTTCAGCCAAAAATGAATTTTTTTACGGCAAACGTAGCGCCGAATACGGTGCCAACGGATTTGTGAGTAAAAAAGAAGGCATGAATAATATTCTTGCCGCAATCGAAGCAGCAAAAAATGGCTATAGCTATTTTCCCTTTTCCCTTGAGCATTTTACTGGTACATCCGTCAGCGAGCAGGATAAGCTTGATACGTTGTCGAATCAGGAAATGAGAGTATTGCGTTATATCCTTAATGGCATGGATTACAGCACAATTGCCAGCAAAATGAATATCAGTAATAAAACGGTGAGTACTTATAAAAGCCGGTTGATGGAAAAATTAGATTGTTCATCATTAATGGAAATTTATGATTATGCGCAGAGAAATAAAATAGGATAGAGTAATGCTGGAACGCTTTTTTATTTTTTTGATGGTCATCTTTACCATCGGGTTGTCTACGGGTGTAAGCTCAGCTCGGCAAGTTGAGCTAAAAAGTAACTATAATACCTCAGTACAAAATATCAGCTTGAACAGGGAAGAAACAAACTGGTTAGCGCATAAAAAAACCTTGGTTGTTGGTACCTGGTTACCTGAAGTCTCCCCCATTGTTTATCAAAATAGCGGCGAATATTATCGGGGAGTCAACGCAGAATACCTTGCGTTAATGCAAAAGAATCTCAATCTAAAAATCATTATAAAGCAGTATGATAATGAGCAAGAGGCGCTGGCCGCGCTCGCCAATAACGATGTTGATACGCTGATAACCCAACTGTCCCGACGCCAGGATGTTGGCAGAAATTTGCTGCGCACTTCGGCATTGCTGACGACGTGGCCGACGCTTGTAACATCGCTAAAAAACACCATGCTGCCGCTGACCACCAACCATCAGGTTAGCGTCGCGTGTGTGCGGGATTGCCCTTTTCTCGATGTTATCCAGGGGGCTTTTCCTGAGGCTAAAGTCTCATTTTATGACGACGAGTATCAGGCCATGGCGTCGGTAGCGGATGGTGATAACCAATATTATATTGGTAACAATATCACCAGCAGCCATTGTATATCTCGATATTTCTCACAATCACTGGTTATTACGCACTACTTTGATAAGCAGGAACAATATAATTATTTTGTCGTTAACGAAGAACAGCCTGTATTAAGAAATATTCTTGATGGTTTCATTACGTCAATCAGTAATGAAATTCATATGCAGGTCATGCAGAACTGGCTGAACCGCGGCAATCTTGCCTATCTGAATGCACCTATACCTTTCACCGCACAGGAAAAAGCGTGGTTGAAGAAAAAGCATGTCATCCGCATTTTGATCAACCCAGATTACCCGCCCTATACGCTGGTCGATCGCAGCGGTGAATTACGCGGTATTCTTGGCGATTTGCTGAATATTATTCATCTGCAAACAGGGCTTGATTTTGAACCCGTTTTAGCTAGCTCCAAAAGTGAGCAGACAAAACAATTAAGCGGCGAACGATGGGATATGTATCCCACGATCACCCTGACTAGTCAAAATCAGCACAATTCGGCCTTTAGCGATCCGCTGATGAATGTGGAATTTGTGATGATCACTTCGCGCCAGGAAACCGTCGATTCACTACTGGAGAAGCCGATACGTATTGCTCTGCCTGCCGGGCATGTGCTGGAAAGCGAGCTGAAACAACGTTATCCGCAAGCCACCTGGGTGAATGCTGATACCGGCAGCGTTGCGATGGCCATGGTCAAGGAGGGCAGCGTTGATGCGGCAATCGCTACCGAATTGTCGGCAAGATTTATGGTCGATCATTACTACCAGAAAAATATGCACTTTTTTAGACTCCCGGATATGCCTGGTGCCTCGGTAAGTTTTGCAATCTCTCCCCGCGAGCCGATGTTGAAGTCTGTTATGGATAAAGCGCTGCAGGCCATACCGCCACGTGAAATTTTGCAGATGACGGAGAGGTGGTCGAAAATTTCCAATACGCAGGTCGATTTCTGGAGTCGATATAGCAAACAGTTCTATCAACTGGGAGTATTCGCCCTGCTGCTGATAGCGATTAGCCTAATCTGGGGGATCTCACTCTCCCGTGAGGTAAATAAAAGGAAACAATCGCAGCGGCTACTGGAAGAGCAGCTTCATCTCAAGGAAGCATTATCTCAAGAACTGGAAAACGAAAAGAATAAAGCGATTGAAGCAACCAAGGCCAAAAGTCGCTTTCTGGCGAGTATGAGCCATGAATTACGTACCCCGGTAAGTTCGATTGTTGGCTTTGTGGAATTACTGTCGAGTTCAGAACTCAGCCCGGCACAGCGAAAAGAGGCAATTGCCCTTACCGGGGCGACGGCCCAGTCATTGCTTGGGCTGATCGGTAAGATTCTGGATGTGGATAAGATAGAGTCTGGTAAATACCAGGTTGTTCCTCAATGGACGGATCTCTCGCAGCTCATTGAATTGCAGTGCCACTCTTTCGATGCTTTAGCCAGACAGAAAGGTATTACGCTGGCTTGCGTCAGCCAGTTGCCGGCAAACGAACGGGTATTTGTCGATCAGCAGGCTTTGCGGCAAATTCTCACTAACCTGGTGGGTAATGCGTTGAAGTTTACCGAGCAGGGAAGTATTCATGTGACGGCCCGCTTGACGCCTGACGGGGAGAATCACGGTACCCTGACCATCGCCATTAGCGACACCGGTTGCGGTATTAGTGAAGAGGAGCAGGCGGGGCTGTTTCATCGTTACGCGCAGGGGCGCTGCGGGCGTCAACAAACCGGTTCTGGTCTGGGGTTATTTATCTGTAAAGAACTGGTGACGCTGATGGGTGGGACGCTGGAGTTGATGAGCGTCCCGTTGCAAGGAACCACGTTTACCATAACACTGCCGGTTGAAACGGCTCGACAGTCGATTGTATCGGATGGCGATGCGCCGGGTACTCTGTTACCGCTGCCGTGTCTGTCTATTTTGATAGCAGACGATAATCCAACCAATCGCCTGCTGCTCAAGCGACAGTTGAATGCCATTGGCTACAGCGTGGATGAAGCGTGTGATGGAGAGGAAGCAGAAGCCAAACTGGCGAAGAAATCGTACGATCTGCTGATAACCGATGTAAATATGCCGAAAAAAGACGGGTTTGATCTCGCGGCTTCGCTACGTCGTCAACAGCCGAATTTACAAATATGGGGACTGACGGCCAGCGCACTTCCACAGTCACGCGATCGATGCCTGCAAAATGGTATGAATTTGTGCCTGTTCAAACCTGTGTCGATTCAGACACTGACCCATGAATTGAGTAAAATCGAAACCGGTTATTTGTCTCCTTGTACAATCCGGCATTTGAAATTCAATGTGTTGACGGAAAATACCGGCGGCGATCGCGCACTAATGAACGAGATCCTTGAGACATTTCGCGAGGCAACGCTGAATGATATACAAGCGGCTGAGAAAGCCGTTCTGCAAGATGAACCTCAGCTGTTTTTGCGAGCCCTTCACCGGTTGCATGGCTCGGCGCAAATTCTGGGTATCACTGCGCTACAAAACCTGTGCGAACCTTTCGAATCCAGACGACATGACGATCTTCCTCTGGCAGTCCGCGAGGAGGCATTGCAGAAGATTATTGCTGTTATGCGGGAAATTGAGATTGAGATAGACAGTCTGATTAGCCATTAATCCCCCTGATCGGGTAGCCGTAGCTGCCCGATCAGGAGAGAAAGTCCTGGTTTCAACACTCCGTAGTGCTGAGTACTACTGGCCTGCGCCGATCATCTCGCTATCGATCACAATGCCTTCTTCTGCACCTTTTAACACAAGGTTTGCTTCATAGTATTTACCGGTAGACAGCAGTTTTTGCGCGCTGGCAACGGCTTTACGAGTCTGATTCAGAGGCATCAGGTATTGGGTCTGAAGCACGCTGATACCAGCCAGTTGCAGGGTATCCACTGCACCTTTCCAGTCGCCATTGGCCATTTTGCCATTCGCTGTTTTGATAGCGGATTCTTTGGCCGGAGTCGCAATATAGTCTTCTGACAGCGCGATCGTAGCGTTAATAACTACATACTGATCGTCAATCATCTTGGCTTTAGGCGCAGCTTTTACAAATTTTGCCCAATCTTTACTGTCACCTGCCAGCAGGGAAGACGCGTCATCGGTTAATTTTTTAGCGCTGTCAGGCTGTCCATGAAACAGGGCCAGACGAGCAAGCTGAATATCACGCATCGCATTTGCGCCTTGCACTGCGACCTGCATAACATCGGCAGCTTCTTTTTGTACATTTGCGGTAGCAGCTTGCGCCGGGGTGGTTGTGGTAGCAGTAGCAGCCATCACTGGTGCTGAACCCATCATGGTTGCAAGCACACCCGCAAGAATAATCTTTTTCATTACTTTCTCCTGAATAAATTTGGCATATGTCACCAAACGCAATAAGCATATTAAATAATGTTAAAGAGCGAAATCAGAGCCGGGACAGAATAATGACCGTTTAATCCTACACGTGTCAGATGTCTGACATGTGTAGGAATATACGCATAGCGACATTCTCTTGCTCTTATATACGCTTCCTTAGCGGAAGTCTTATCATTCCACTGTAAGTAACATATGTTGAGTGAGTAATAATTCTTGTGTCAACAGGTTACATTGCGTTTATGTATAACGGAGGATGTATGTTTGTTTTTAATCAGCGTAGCCTGAGAGCGTTTAATGAAAAAACACTCGTTCATTATAAAAAGCACGCGACGATTATGGCGGTATTGATGTTGATTTGTGGCATCTGCTGCTTGATTTATCCGATTGCTGCAGGTGTTTATTTAAGCTATGCAACCGGCTTTATGTTCCTGGTATGTGGTTTCTATTCTATTTATAGCCTGTTTAGCTCAGGTAAAAAGCAATTGAAAGCCAAATTTACCTATGCCTTTTTTGCTATCGCGTGGTTACTGCTGGGTTACTGTTTCCTCGTGAATCCTGTGATAGGCATGAATTCATTGGCAATGGTATTTTGCTGCCTGTTTATTCTGGGGGGGATTTTTCGTATCGCATCTGGGGTCAAACTGTTCCGTAGTCCGGGTTATGGATGGAACATTTTTATTGGTATTTTTGACCTGCTTATTGCCGGTGTGTGGCTGAATATGGATCCCGACAGATCGTATGTATTCACCTCAATCTTTATTGGTGTCGAGATGATCTTTAGTTCTTTAGCTTTTATCAGTCTACGTAGAAATGCGACGCTGGTAAAAAATGATAAGCTCGCCGATAAAAATTAATACTACCTCTGGAGCGCATAGTGAATATTAAGATGATGGTTTCTGCAGCTATTCTTGTTACCTCTGTTATGGTGCCAATGACCCGTGCTTTTGCTACTCAGGCAACGGAAGCTGCGCCGCAAGATATGACCTGTAAAGAATTCGTTGATATGAGTCAGCAATACAAGACGGCAATTGCCTTTGTGATTGTTAATAAAAATTCGGACTTTAAAGGCGATGATTATGTTCCCCTGCATGAGGTGGAAACGGAAGCTGTACCGAAAATGGTTAAAATGTGTCATCAGCATCCGAATACAAAACTGGGTGAACTGGCTGTAAATCTGAAAGGTTCCGGTCTGCACTATTGATTAATCGTTTTGATAGCCTGGCATTCGTTAGAACTGACAACCTCTGTACCTACCCCAGTCGTTCCCTACAAAAAATCCGCATAATGTTGACCCTGCTATCCACGAGAAATTCTCTGGATAGCCGTGCCCGCTAATAACCGTAGACCTGGCAAACGCAGACCCATCCCTGGGATTTAATAATCTAAACCCAGGGATAGGGCAGGGGATCAACGTCGAGCTTTAAATCGCGCTAACATATTTTCAACGAGTACAAAGAACACTGGAACAAAATAGATTGCCAGTACCGTCGCGGCCAGCATCCCACCGATAACCCCCGTACCGACGGCATTTTGCGCACCAGAGCCTGCGCCGTTGCTTATTGCCAGCGGAATAACCCCCAGGATGAAGGCCAGTGAGGTCATCAGAATAGGACGTAAGCGCATTTGCGCGGCTTCCACCGCGGCTTCAAGCGGTGTTTTCCCCTCTTTTTGCATAATCTCGACGGCAAACTCGACGATCAAAATAGCGTTTTTAGCCGACAGCCCCATCGTGGTGAGCAGGCCGACCTGGAAATAAACATCATTGCTCAGGCCGCGCAGATCGGTGGCCAGCAGAGCGCCGACCACCCCGATTGGCACAACCAGCATCACCGAGAACGGTATTGACCAGCTTTCATACAGTGCAGCCAGTGCCAGAAACACGACGATCAGCGAAATGCCGTACAGCATTGGCGCCTGATTTGTGGACAATGCTTCCTGATAAGACAGACCGGTCCAGGCATAACCGACGCCCGCGGGCAGTTTGTTAATCAGCGATGCCATAAATTTCATCGCATCACCGCTGCTTTTCCCTTCGACCGGCTGGCCCAGAATTTCCATTGCAGGCTGACCGTTGTAGCGTTCAAGGCGAGGAGAACCGTAAGTCCACTCGGTGGATGAGTAGGCGGAAAGCGGCGTCATTGCGCCGGAGGCATTACGTACGTACCAGTGATTGATATTGTCCGGCAACATACGGAACGGCGTATCGGCCTGGACATACACTTTTTTTACGCGCCCCTGGTTCAGGAAATCATTAACATAGCGACTACCGAACGCGGTGGAGATGGTCTGATTGATATCCGATAATGCGACGCCCATGGCTTCAGCCTTCCTGGCGTTGACGTGAATGCGGAACATTGGTGTATCTTCCAGACCGTTCGGACGCACCCCGTCAACCTCACCGGATGACTGGTTGGCTAGTGCCAGAAGCTCGTTTCTGGCCTGCATCATTTTTTCATGCCCAAGATTGCCGTTATCCAGCAGCTCCATATCAAACCCTGATGCGGTACCCAATTCCGCGACCGCGGGTAAATTGAACGGATAAACGACGGCATTATTGATGGTGCTTAAGGCCATCATTGCCCGTCGAATAATGGCGGTAACCGAGTTTTCTTCGCCAACGCGTTCTGACCAGGGCTTCAGGCTGATAAACGCCAGACCGTTGTTTTGTCCCTGACCGCTGAAACCAAATCCGCCGACGGTGAAAACAGAAGCAACGTTTTTCTGTTCTTTCGTCAGGTAGTAGTCCGTTATTTCCCCGAGCACTTTACTGGTGTTCACCATTGTTGAACCCGAAGGCAATTGTGCCGTGGTCATGAATACCCCCTGATCTTCTTCAGGCAGAAAGGAGGTCGGAGTGCGTAAAAACAGCACGATCATGCCTGCGCCAATGACTAAATAGACGACCATATAACGGCCTGTGCGACGTAGCAGTGTACGGGTGCTGTCCGTGTAGTGCTGAGTGCATTTCTCCATGAAGTGATTGAAACGGGTAAACAGAAAATGTGTGTTTGCCTTTTCTCCCTCGTGAGATTTTAACAGCATGGCGCAAAGTGCAGGCGTCAGGCTCATTGCCACAAATACCGACAGCAGCATGGAGGAGATTAAGGTGATGGAAAACTGACGGAAAATTTCACCCGTTGCTCCGCTCATAAACGCCATCGGCATAAATACGGCGGATAACACGACGGCAATACCGACCAGCGCCCTCTGGAGCTGGCCCATTGCTTTATGCGTTGCCGCTTTTGGAGACAAGTGCTCTTCAGCAATAATACGTTCTACGTTCTCAACCACCACGATGGCATCATCGACTAACAGCCCTATCGCCAGCACCATGCCAAACATCGTGAGCGTATTAATCGAAAAACCGGCGACGTCGAGTATTGCAAAGGTGCCGAGGATAACCACCGGAACGGCGATAGTGGGGATAAGCGTCGCACGAAAACTTTGCAAAAACAGGTACATGACGAGGAATACCAGAATGATTGCCTCGATCAAAGTATGAAAAACACCCTGAATCGAAATCTCGATAAACGGCGTGGTGTCATAGGGGTAAACGGTTTTCATACTGGCCGGAAACCAGGCCGATAATCTGTTCAGCTCTTGTTTGACCGCCTGGGATGTTGCCAGGGCATTGGCGCCAGCTGCAAGTTTAATCGCAATCCCGGCGGCGGGTTTGCCGTTGTAACGTGCAACCGTTGCATAATTTTCTGCCCCCAGCTCAATGCGTGCGACATCGCGCAGCAGAACCTGAGAACCATCTTGCTGAACCTTAAGGAATATCTGGCCAAATTCATCGGTCGTTTGCAGACGCGTCTGGACGATTATCGACGCATTTAACTGCTGATCGGCTGACTGAGGCATGCCCCCCAGCTGCCCGCCGGATATCTGATTATTCTGCACTTTGAGCTGGGTAATGACGTCCTCGGGAGTGAGGTTATACTTGTCGAGCTTTTGCGGATCCAGCCAGATGCGCATGGCGTATTGCGAGCCGAATAACTGCACGCTCCCCACCCCGGCAGTGCGGCTTAGCGGATCTTTAATATTCGAGGCCACATAATCGGCAATATCATATTGGCTCAGACTGTTATTATCAGAGATAAAACCGGCGACCATTAAGATATTGCTGCTGGATTTATCAACGCTGATCCCTTGCTGTTGTACTTCCTGTGGCAAGGAAGGCATCGCCAGCTGCAGTTTATTCTGTACCTGAACCTGCGCAATATCGGGTGACGTACCCGTTTTGAAGGTCAGGATAATCGAGGCATTACCTGCCGCATCGCTGGTGGATGACATATACATCAGGCCATCAAGACCATTCATATTCTGTTCAATCACCTGGGTGACGGAGTCTTCGACGGTCTTCGCGTCTGCCCCTGGGTAGGCAGCGCTGATGGTAATGGTTGGGGGCGCAATTTGTGGATATTGGGCGACAGGCAGGTTCATTATCGCGATACCGCCCGTAAACATCATGATAATGGCGAGCACCCAGGCGAAAACCGGGCGCTCAATAAAAAAGTTGGCCATGAAGAAAGAGTCCTTAATGCCTGAAATATTACTGTTCAGCTACCGTGTCAGGTGCGTTCAGTTTTGAAGGGAGGACCCGGGCTTTGATTCCCGGACGAATTCTTTGTAATCCGGACACAATGACCCGATCGCCAGGACGTAATCCCGCGGTCACTAACCATTGATTACCAACGGCCTTCACTGCGTTTATTTCACGCAGTTGCACTACGTTTTCCTGGTCAAGGATCAGCGCGGTGGCTTTCCCTTGCTCGTTATGCGTAATTCCTTGCTGGGGAACCATCAAAACGTTCTGCTGGCTACCTTCGTCCAGCAACGCCGTGACATACATGCCGGGTAAAATTTCACCTTCAGGATTGGGAAATACAGCGCGCAGGGTTACTGAACCGGTGGTTTCATCAACAGCGGGATCGGAAAACTCAAGCGTACCGGTATGGCGATAGGGTTTGCCGTTTTCCAGCATCAGCTCAACCGGAATTTTGCCCTGTTGCTGGGCAATTTTGCCGTTGGCCTTCTCTTCTTTCAGGCGTAAGAAGTCCTGTACTGACTGCGTTAAATCAACATAGATCGGATCTAGTCTCTGAACGGTGACCAGCGCGTTTTCCTGATTGGCAGTAACCAGGGCACCCACGGTCACGGAAGATTTACCGCTGATGCCGTCAATAGGCGAGGTCACATTGGCGTATCGAAGATTGATGGTGGCTTGTTCAAGATCCGCTTTAGCGACGGCAACATTGGCTTGCGCTTCATTAAGCTGTGAACGCGTCGTGTCATAGTCCTGGCGGCTGACGTAATTGGATTTTATTAATGCTGACTGCCGATTGAGTGTCAGACGAACATTATTGGCGGTAGCCTGTGCCTTTGCCAACGCACCTTTGGCTGAGTCCAGTCGTGCCTGCAGCGGGGCTGGATCAATTTGATACAGTGACTCTCCTTTGCTGACTTTATCACCTTCAATAAAGTTGCGTTTTATGATGATCCCACCAACCTGAGGGCGTATTTCGGCGATCTCGTACGCAAGCGCGCGACCCGGAAGTTCACTTTTAATATTTACTGAGGAGGGCGCTAAGGTAACAACGCCGACCTCGGGCTCCATGGCGGTTTTTACTGCAGGTTTATTATCGCAGGCGGTGATGATGACGCTACTAAAGAATAATGGTATCAACAGTAAACATTTTCTGTTCATAGTAATCCCTGAATAATGTGTAAACACAAATTTTCTTTTATTGCATGCAGGGTGGGGGAGTTGTCGGTAAATAACAAAAGATGGTCAGGCATGAGAAGGGTAAAGCCCATTTCTTCGCTAAAGCATTAGCGGTTAAAAATTATATGTAACAGGAAGAATGCATGTTAAGCGAAGGATCTCATGAAGCAGGATGGCGCAATAAGATAAACGCGGGGTGATGAGAAGGGGTGTTTGCCAACACCTGACTCCGGAATATAGTCGCGCCATCTTACCTCTGGGATTATTTCACTAGCTCCGGAGTTACCTGAGTGACTGTATTAGCGTAGTAAGGTGCTCCCCACATCGGCTCAGGCCAGAACGCACCGTAGCCATAATCCCACATGTTATAGGTGGTGTTGACAGATTCAGTTAAATGCCAAACCTGGATACCTTGTAAATCAACTTTAACAAAGTTGTACGGGACTTTGTTGATGAATCCCGGCTCATCTCCCTGAATTGTCCCTAAAATAGTAACGAAGTGATTTCTGTAGTTTACCGGGTCGAGGAAACCTTTCTGCTGGGCAAGAATACGCCCCTGATAGCTCGCGTCTATTTGTGGTTTAGCATAGCTGTTCAGTGGCAGAACGGCGATTTCCAGTAACGTATCTTTTTTGGTGTTAATCACATTGATGACTTTACCGCCAAAGCGGGCCTGCTGGCCGGTATATAAACCGGGCTGGTTATGCACGGAGATAAAGTTTTTTTGGATATCGGGTTGATTATTACCTTTGATATTCTCAGGAATGGATGCACATGATGCCAGGGTGAAAGCAAGGGCAGTAATCATCAACCCTTTTGTATTTTTCATTTTACTTTCCTGCTTAAAAAAGACAGGTCTATAGTAAACCTTTACGCATTATTGTCAGTACGTGCATTGTTGATTATCTAATATTAATATAATTGTAGCTTATGGTAATAACGGATTGTATTTTAGCTGGCCGCTGAATGAGGGCGATATTTTCAACGACCATAAAAGTAACGGCTGACATCACGCTTTCACGTCACGCTGGCGGGAATGTAATAAAGCGGATCATCAATTTTCGCGGCGCTCATCACCCGACAGAATGACCGCGTTCATTACTCCCGTCACCCAGACGGTAGGCCAGCGCTACCACTAACGACTGCACCAGGCATAGCGTCGCAGACTGGGAGCGAAACGCGTCGACCTGCGCCTCTTTCACCACAAAGCAGAGATCGCTGAACGTGGCCAACGGGCTTATCTGGCTGTCGGTAATTACGATCTGGCGTGCGCCTGCATTGGCCGCAGTTTCGCTGACCATCACCGTTTCTTCCGCGTAAGGTGAGAAGCTGATCGACACCACGATATCGCGCGCTTTGATGCGATTGATCTGCTCGCGCAGCATTCCGCCCATTCCGTCGAGCAAAATAGGGCGACATTCAAGATGGCTCAGGGCGTAGGTGAGATAGGTGGCTACGCTAAACGAACGACGCAGACCAGCGATGTAGATAGTGTCGGCTTCTGCCAGTAATTGTACGGCGCGTTCCAGCATTTCAGGTTCGGCACGGGCTGCCAGCTGCTGGAGCGCCTGAGTATTCGAACGGGCGAACTCCTGCAGGATATCGAGCGGGGTTTCCGGTACGGCTTCGCTTTCCATCTCACGGAACATGCGCGCGCGGTCGCTGTAGCTGGCGGTTTCCTCCACCAGGTTCATACGAAACAGCTGTTTCATTTCGTTGAAGCCGGTGAAGTCGAAGGCATTAGCGAAGCGGATCAGCGTTGAAGGTGGCACTCCGGCACGTTCAGCAATGACGGCAACCGTATCAAAAGCCACGCTATTGGTATTATCCAGCACATAGCGGGACACCTGCTGCAGCCTCTTACTCAGGCTATCGTAGCGATCGCGGATTTGCTGCTGCAGCTCGTTCAGGCTGGTTGCTGTTGTCATTTTACCTCCTGGTACATAGTTTTATGATTCTAAACGCAAAACCGCGTCTTTGAAATGTCACTCATTCATCTGGCTGTAAAAACGAAACAAAAACTTCAGGCTTGTCGTTCGCTGAAACGTTCTGCCAGTGCACGCTAATCATGCGATTCCGCTTGTTAACATAAAAACCCATCCTTGATCACATTAATCATTATTTATTTTATTTCAACTTAAAATGGAATGTTTGTTTCATATATAGTACACAGATAACAGTGTTCAGGTAACAGTCACGTATCAACAGCGAGAGGTTAAGGATGGAGACAGTAGCGAATTTTATCCACGGCGAATGTGTCACCGGTTCAGGCCAGCGCGTTCAGGCAATCTTCAACCCGGCCACCGGCGAGCAGATCCGCCAGGTGGTGATGAGTACGACACAGGAAACCGAGCAGGCCATTGCGGCAGCGCACGACGCATTCCCCGGGTGGGCGCGCCAATCTCCGTTAAAACGAGCGCGAGTGATGTTCCGCTTTAAGGCGCTGTTGGAAGAAAACATGGAGAGGCTGGCTCGCATCATCAGCGAGGAGCATGGCAAGGTGTTCTCTGACGCAGTTGGTGAGCTGACCCGCGGCCTGGAAGTGGTGGAGTTTGCCTGCGGCATCCCACATCTACAAAAGGGCGAACACTCAGCCAACGTAGGTACCGGCGTCGATAGCCATTCGCTGATGCAACCGCTCGGGGTTTGCGTCGGGATCACGCCGTTTAACTTTCCGGCAATGGTACCGATGTGGATGTTCCCCATTGCGCTAGCAACCGGGAATACCTTCGTGCTGAAACCCTCAGAAAAAGACCCTTCTCTCGCCCTGGCACTGGCCAAACTGCTGCAAGAAGCCGGATTGCCGGACGGTGTGTTCAACGTCGTGCAGGGGGACAAAGAGTCCGTTGACGTGCTGTTAACTGACCCGCGCGTGCAGGCCGTGAGCTTTGTCGGTTCTACGCCGATAGCGGAATACATTTATCAGACGGCATCGGCCCACGGTAAGCGTTGCCAGGCGTTAGGTGGCGCTAAAAATCACTGCATTTTAATGCCAGATGCCGACATGGATATGGCAACCAACGCCATTATGGGGGCTGCTTACGGCGCGGCGGGTGAACGCTGCATGGCACTCTCCGTGGTGTTGGCGGTAGGGGACAAAACGGCAGATGAGCTGTGCTCGCGACTGGAAAAACAGATTGCGGCGCTGCGTGTCGGGCCGGGGCTTGATCAGACACCGGAAAACGAAATGGGACCGCTTATCTCCTCGGTACACCGTAATAAAGTGCTCGGTTATATCGACAGTGGGGAATCGCAGGGGGCCTGCCTGCGCGTGGATGGTCGGCGTTTTAGCGTTAAAGGCCATGAGCAGGGGTATTTTGTCGGGCCGACCCTGTTTGATAACGTCACGCCGGAGATGACCATTTATAAAGAAGAGATTTTTGGGCCGGTGCTTTCTGTGGTGCGCGTAGCAGATTACAGCAGTGCGGTGGAACTGATTAACCGTCATGAATATGGTAATGGCACGGCAATTTTCACGCGCGACGGCGGCTGTGCGCGTCGCTTCTGCGAAGAAGTGCAGGCGGGCATGGTGGGCGTAAACGTGCCTATTCCGGTGCCGATGGCGTTCCACAGTTTTGGCGGTTGGAAGCGGTCCATTTTTGGTGCGCTTAACGTTCATGGCAACGATGGCGTGCGCTTCTACACCCGGATGAAAACCGTCACCGCACGCTGGCCGGAGATGCTGCAGGACACAGGGGCCGCGTTCTCCATGCCAACGCTGGGCTGACAGGAGGGTTTATGCAAACCGAACGTATGACCATGGCTCAGGCGCTGGTCAAATTCCTTAATCAACAATATGTCTGTGTCGATGGCGAGGAAACGCCCTTTGTCGAGGGCGTCGCCACCATCTTTGGTCACGGTAACGTGCTGGGCATTGGCCAGGCGCTGGAGCAGTCACCCGGTCATTTGCAGGTGATGCAGGGATGTAATGAGCAGGGAATTGCGCACATGGCGACCGGATTCGCCAAACAGCATCGGCGCCAGCGTATTTTTGCCGTGACGTCATCGGTTGGGCCGGGAGCGGCAAACATGGTGACCGCCGCGGCAACCGCGACGGCGAACCGTATTCCGCTGTTGCTGTTGCCAGGCGATGTCTACGCCAGCCGTCAGCCGGACCCGGTATTGCAGCAAATTGAGCAATACCATGACCTTGGCATCAGCACCAACGACTGCTTCCGCCCGGTCTCGCGTTACTGGGACCGGATTAACCGCCCGGAGCAGTTAATGAGCGCGATGCTAAACGCGATGCGAACGCTTACTGACCCCGCAGACACTGGCGCAGTAACAATCTGCCTGCCACAGGATGTGCAGGGAGAAGCCTGGGACTATCCGCAGAGTTTCTTTGCGCGCCGCGTTCATCTGATTGAACGTCGACCGCCCGACCCGCAGCGTCTGGCGATGGCGCGGGCACTGATTGCCCGCAAACGCCGCCCGCTGGTGGTATGCGGCGGCGGGGTACGCTACTCCGGCGCGCATGAGGCATTTCGTACGTTTGTTGAAACGCTGCAACTGCCGTTTGCCGAAACTCAGGCTGGAAAGGGCGCACTGGTTAGTGACCACCCACTTAACCTCGGAGGCATTGGGGTAACTGGCGGGATGGCCGCCAATCAGCTCGCGCCGCAAGCCGATCTGGTGATCGGCATCGGTACGCGCCTCACCGACTTTACCACCGGTTCGAAAGCGCTGTTTTCTCATCCGGAGGTTGAGTTCCTGCTGCTGAACGTGGCGGAGTTTGACGCACTGAAGCTTGATGCCACCGCGCTTATCGCCGACGCCCGTAACGGGCTTACGGCATTAACTGAAACGCTGAAAGACTACCGCAGCGATTGGGGGAAGGAGGTCGCGCAGGCGCAAGAGGCCTGGTGCGATGAGTGCCAACGTTTATGGGATCGCGACTGGCGTCCCGACGACGAACCTGAAGTGGCTGGGCATCTTGACGCTCAGCTGGTGGAATATGGCGACACGCTAAACACCCGGCTGACCCAGACGAAGGTACTGGGACTTATCAATCGGCACATTGAAGATAACGCTATCGTCGTGGGGGCCGCCGGATCGCTGCCTGGCGATTTACAGCGTATCTGGCAGGTCAAAACTCCGGACAGCTATCACCTGGAATACGGCTACTCCTGTATGGGCTATGAGATTGCGGCTGCTATTGGGGCCAGGCTGGCGAAGCCGCAGCAGCCGGTATATGCCATGGTGGGGGATGGCTCGTACATGATGCTGCATTCCGAACTACAAACCGCCGTTCAGGAGGGGATAAAAGTCACTATCCTGCTGTTTGATAACGCCAGCTTCGGATGTATTAACAACCTGCAGATGGGGCATGGGATGGGGAGTTTCGGTACGGAAAACCGTCACCGTAACCCGCAAACCGGACGGTTGGATGGGCCGCTGGTGAAAGTTGATTTTGCCAAAAACGCGGAAAGCTACGGCTGTCGGGCATGGCGTGTACATGACGAGCAAAGCCTGCTGACGGCGCTGGAAGCCTCCCGTGCGCATTCGGGGCCTGTGCTGCTGGATATCAAAGTCCTGCCGAAAACCATGACCCACGACTATGCCGCCTGGTGGCGCACTGGCGATGCGCAGGTGGCAGAATCTCCGTCGGTGCGAAAAGCGGCTGAGCAGACGTTTGAGCAGGTGAAAAACGCACGTCAGTACTAAAAGCGATTAATGCCGGATGGCGCTGCGCTTATCTGGCCTACAGCGGATTCTACCCCCAGGCCGGATAAGGCGTTAGTGCCGTCATCCGGCAACCTGCGACAACGAAATTTTCATTTCATTTTTCCTTTTTCTTCATCCATCGCCTCCTTCCTGAACGGAAGGGGGCTAATTCCTTCATCTTTCCCGTCTTTATGTTGTGATATTGATAACAAATTTTATCTCGTTCATCTCAAAAGTGTTAACTTGCACTCAAAAACATAATTTTCACTATTTATAAAAATGAAATAAATGTTTTATTTAAAGGGTCGTTAGTTTATCGCATTCACCAACACCGGGAGCCGTTATGTTTAACATTGCTTTACTGGGCGCTGGCCGAATTGGCCAGGTACATGCAGCTAACATTGCCAGTCACAGTGCTACTACCCTCTGGTCCGTCGTCGACCCGAATCAGGACTTTGCCACCCGTCTTGCCACACAGTACCAGGCTCGTTTGCAAAGCCTGGATGAGGCGATGACGGACCCTAACGTTCACGCCGTGCTGATTGCCTCCGCGACTGATACCCACGCGGATCTGATTGAAATGGCCGCACGCCACGGCAAAGCCATCTTCTGCGAAAAGCCGGTCCACCTGGATCTGGCCCGTGTACGCGACTGCCTGAAAGTGGTCAAAGAGTACGACGTACCGTTGTTTATCGGTTTCAACCGCCGCTTCGATCCACAGTTTCGCCGTGTGAAAACTGACGCACTGGCCGGACGTATCGGTAAGCCGGAATCACTGCTGATAATCTCCCGTGACCCGTCGCCGCCGCCTGCGGAATATGTGCGTGTGTCCGGCGGTATGTTCCGCGATATGACCATCCACGATTTTGATATGGCGCGCTTTATCATGGGCGAAGAGCCGGTTTCGGTGTATGCCCAGGGCAGTAACCTGGTTGATCCAGCGATTGGCGAGGCGGGCGATATCGACACCGCGTTCATCGTACTGAAATATGCCTCCGGCGCGATGGCGACCATCGTCAACAGCCGCCGTTCTTCTTACGGATACGATCAACGTCTTGAACTGCACGGCTCTGAAGGGCTGCTGTGCGCGGGCAACATTCTCGAAAACCAGGTGCAGCACTACGCGAAGACTGGCTGCACCAGCGCGTTACCTGAACATTTCTTCTTGCAGCGTTATAAATCGGCCTATGCCGCGGAATGGGAACACTTTGTTGCGGTACTGCGCGGCGAAGCGGTCCCTGATTGCAGCGGGGACGATGGCGAGCGTGCACTGTATCTGGCGGATAAAGCGCTGGAGTCACTGCATAGCCAACGTGAAGTTCTCCTCTGATTGTCACCACAACCTACCCTACACAGAGAGACATAATAATGAAAAAACTGATCTTAGCTGTCCTCATCGCCATGACATCCGGGGCAGCCATTGCTGAAAATGAGCAAATTGTTTTCAGTACGCCAAACCTGGCGATGCCATTTGAAGTTCACATGCAGCGCACGGCGGTGAAAGCCGCAAAAGAGATGGGCGTGAGTTTACAGGTCCTGGACGGGCAGGGTAGCTCGCCAAAGCAGGTCGCTGACCTGGAAAACGCCATCACCCGTGGCGCACAGGGTTTTATTGTTTCGCCGAACGATGTCAACGCGGTGTCCAGCGCGGTAGATGAAATTCAGGATGCGAAACTGCCCGTAGTCACTCTTGACCGCTCCGTTGACAGCCAGAAAAAAGTGCCGCACTTCGGCGCGAACAACTACAAAGGCGGTCAGGCGATTGGCGACTTTGTCAAAACCAAATTCCCTGACGGGGCAGACATTATTCTGCTGACCGGCCAGCCAGGCTCCTCCTCCAACATTGAACGTACTAAAGGCATTCGTGACAGCCTGAAGGCGGGCGGTGAAAAGTACAAGATCGTTGCCGATCAGACCGGTAACTGGATGCGTTCTGAAGGGATGCGCATTGTCGAAAGCGTTCTGCCTTCGTTGCCGAAGCGTCCGCAGGTGATCCTCTCCGCTAACGACGATATGGCGCTGGGCGCGATTGAAGCGTTACAGGGACAAGGACTGAAACCGGGTGAAGTTCTGGTCACGGGCTTCGATGCTGTGCCAGAAGCACTGGCGCGTGTGCGCGACGGCTGGCTGGCTGTGACGGCGGATCAGCGTCCTGGCTTTGCGGTGAAAACGGCGATGAGCCAGTTGGTGAATAACGTCCGTGAGAAGACTGCGATCACCGGGGCTGACTACCCGCCAACGCTTATCACCAAAGAGAACCTGCAGCAGGCCGAGCGTATTAGTGAGGCCGGTAACTGATATGTCCGCAGCCGCCGCACAAGTGGCGGCTCTCTATGAGGAGGAGCAGACCGATGTCGCAACCCTTACTGAAAGTGACCGACCTGGCGAAAAGTTTTTCCGGCGTTTGGGCGCTGAGTAGCGCACAGCTGACCGTCGGAGCAGGCGAAATTCATGCACTGTTAGGTGAGAACGGTGCCGGAAAATCGACCCTGCTGAAAGCGCTGGCGGGCGCACAGCCGCAAACACGCGGGGATATTTGGTTCAACGGCGAAACATTGCCGGTAGAAGACTCTCCGGTTGAGCGGCAGAACAAGGGCATTATCACGATTTATCAGGAATTTAATCTGCTGCCCAATATGACCGTTGCCGAGAATATGTTCCTCGGACGCGAACCGCGTAAACGCAATCTGATTGTTGACGAAAAGGCGGTAAACCAAGAGGCGCAGGTGATTCTGGATTACCTGCAACTGAACGTTGCGCCAACCACGGCCGTGGCCCGACTGAGCGTGGCGCAGCAGCAAATGGTGGAAATTGCGCGGGCGCTGACGCTGAACGCAAAGCTGATCATCATGGATGAACCTTCCGCCGCGTTGAGCGACAGCGAAGTGGAAAGTCTGCACCGGGTGGTGCGGGAACTTAAAGGGCGTGGCGTGAGCATTATCTACGTCACCCATCGCCTGCATGAAGTTTTTCAACTCTGCGACCAGTTCACCGTTTTTCAGGATGGACGTTTTACCGGAAACGGTGCGGTTGCACAGACCACCGTAGAACAGCTGATCCGCCTGATGGTGGGGCGCGATGTGGCCTTTAATCGCCGCCCGGCCAGCGAAACTCACCATGAAGATAAACCTGTGCGTCTGGCGGTGAAGGGGCTTAGCCGCGAAAAACCGCCGCTGGATCCGCATGGTATCGCGCTGCACGACATTAGCTTCCACGTGCATGCTGGGGAAGTGTTAGGCATTGCCGGACTGGTGGGGGCCGGGCGTACCGAAGTGGCCCGCTGCTTGTTTGGCGCCGACGGTTTTACTTCCGGCAGCTTTGAACTTGATGGCGTGCCATATCAGCCGCGCGATCCGCTGTTTGCGCTGGATCAGGGGCTGGCGCTGGTACCGGAAGATCGCAAAAAAGAGGGCGCGGTGCTTGGGCTGTCGATCCGCGACAACTTGTCGCTTTCCAGCCTCTCGTCACTACTGCAATGGCGCTGGTTTGTGAATACCCGCAAAGAAGATGCCCTGATTGAGTCATACCGCCAGGCGCTGCAGATCAAAATGGTCAACAGCGCGCAAGAGGTGCGCAAGCTCTCCGGCGGGAATCAGCAAAAAGTGATCCTCGCGCGCTGCATGGCGCTTAATCCTCGGGTGTTGATCGTGGATGAACCAACGCGCGGTATCGATGTTGGCACCAAATCAGAAGTCCATCAGGTGCTGTTTGATATGGCGAAAAAGGGCGTGGCGGTGATCGTGATCTCCTCCGATCTACCGGAGGTCATGGCGGTTTCCGATCGGATCATCACGTTGAGTGAAGGCCGGGTGACCGGCGAGATCCACGGCGACGACGCTAATGAAGAGCGGCTAATGACGATGATGGCTATCAACCACAACGCCCTGAATGCGGCATAACGGAGTGATTCATGACGCAGATTATTTCTAAAACGCAGGTTCCAGCCAAACGCGGCGGACGTCTTGATCCCATTGCCTTTTTTGAGCGCTTTGGGGTACTGATTTTCATGATCCTGCTGCTGATTTTCTTTCAGTTGCAGAACAGCAATTTTCTTTCTGAACGCAATATTTTCAACATTCTGACCGAAGTCTCCATCTACGGGATCATGGCTGTCGGGATGACATTTGTCATTCTGACCGCCGGGATCGATCTGTCGGTGGGGTCCATCCTGGCGGTCTGTGCCATGACCGCCGCGTATGTGATTAAGGGCGACAATTTCACCACCGTCGACCCAAACGCCTGGGGCGGCATGAGCTGGCTGATTGGCCTTGGTATCTGTATGGCGATGGGCACCGCGATTGGTTTTCTGCATGGCCTCGGCGTGACTCGTCTGCGTCTGCCGCCGTTTATCGTCACCCTCGGTGGGATGACCATCTGGCGTGGCCTGACGCTGGTGATTAACGACGGTGCACCGATTGCCGGTTTCGACGCGGGATACCGCTGGTGGGGACGCGGCGAACTGCTCGGTATCTCCATTCCAATCTGGATATTCGCGCTGGTAGCGGTAGGCGGTTATCTGGCGCTGCATAAAACCCGCTGGGGGCGCTTCGTGTATGCCATTGGCGGCAACCCGGAAGCGGCGCGTCTGGCAGGGGTCAACGTGAAGCGCGTGCTGGTGAGCGTCTACGTACTGATTGGCTGTCTGGCGGGGCTGGCGGGCTTCATCCTCAGCGCGCGTCTGGGAAGCGCAGAAGCGGTCGCCGGGATCTCGTTTGAGCTGCGCGTCATCGCTTCGGTGGTCATTGGCGGCACCTCGCTGATGGGCGGCTACGGGCGTATCGGCGGCACCATTATCGGCTCGATCATCATGGGCATCCTGATTAACGGTCTGGTGCTGATGAACGTCTCGGCTTACTACCAACAAATTATTACCGGCTTAATTATCGTTCTGGCGGTGGCGTTTGACACCTACGCCAAGAGCCGTCGCGGCGCACTGTGAGGATCATGATGAAAGAGGTTCGTATTGGATTGATTGGCACCGGGTATATCGGCAAGGCGCATGCCATCGCCTATGCCCAGGCCCCGACGGTATTCAACCTGCGCGGCAAACTGGTGCGTGAAATGGTGGCGGAAGTTTCACCGGAGCTGGCCGCCGAGCGGGCGCAGGCGTTTGGCTTCAATCGCTCAACCGGAGACTGGCGTGCGCTGGTGGCCGACCCGGCCATAGATGTCGTGGATATCTGTTCTCCTAATCATCTGCACAAAGAGATGGTGCTGGAAGCGATTCGCCACGGCAAGCATGTGTACTCGGAAAAGCCGTTGGCGCTGAACGCCCACGACGCGCGTGAAATGGTTGAGGCTGCACAACGGGCAGGAGTGAAAACCCTGGTGGGGTTCAACTATATGAAGAACCCAACGGCGCAGTTGGCGAAAGAGATCATTGCGCGTGGCGAAATTGGTGAGGTGATCCATTTCTACGGCACCCACAACGAAGACTACATGGCCGACCCGCTTGCGCCGATCCATTGGCACTGTTTTAAAGAGACCGCAGGGCTTGGGGCGCTGGGCGATCTGGCGGCGCATATCGTCAATATGGCGCAGTACCTGGTTGGGGATATTCATCAGGTCTGCGGCGACCTGAAGATCGTGGTGCCACAGCGTCCGGCGAAAGTCGGTTCCTCGCAAATGGTGACGGTAGAGAACGAAGATCAGGCCCACGCGATGGTGCGCTTTGCTGGCGGTGCGCAAGGGGTGATTGAAACCTCCCGCGTTGCCTGTGGCCGCAAGATGGGGTTGTCGTATGTGATTACCGGGACCAAAGGAACTATCAGTTTTACCCAGGAGCGTATGGCCGAGCTGAAGCTCTATCTGCATGACGATCCGGTCAACCGCCAGGGGTTTCGCACTTTACTGGTTGGTCCGGCGCACCCGGACTACGGCGCGTTTTGCATGGGAGCCGGGCATGGTATCGGCTTTAACGACCAGAAAACTGTGGAAGTACGCGACCTGGTGGACGGCATTGCCGCAGATGCGCCGATGTGGCCGGACTTTGAAGAGGGCTGGAAGGTGTCGCGCGTGCTTGACGCTATCGCACTTTCGCACCATGAAGGCCGCTGGCTGAACGTGAACGACATTGTTTGAAGAGGTATCAACGTGGAAAAGCAGTTTGATGTGATATGCATGGGCCGCGTGGCGGTTGACCTCTACAGTCAGCAAATTGGCGCGCGCCTGGAAGATGTGTCGAGCTTTGCCAAATATCTTGGTGGTTCGTCCGGCAACGTGGCTTACGGCACGGCACGCCAGGGATTGCGTTCTTCAATGCTGGCGCGCGTTGGCGACGAACATATGGGGCGTTTCCTGCGTGAAGAGTTAAACCAGGTAGGCTGCGATACCAGCCATCTGCTCACTGATAAAGACCGCCTGACGGCGCTGGTGCTACTCGGCATTAAAGACCGGGACACCTTCCCACTGATTTTTTACCGTGATAACTGCGCGGATATGGCGATTACCGCCAGCGATGTTGATGAACAGTACATCGCTTCTGCTCGTTGTCTTGCCATCACCGGGACACATCTTTCTCATCCGCAAACCCGCGAGGCGGTGTTGACGGCGCTCGCTTACGCCCGACGTCACGGCGTGCGTACGGCGCTGGATATCGACTATCGCCCGGTACTGTGGGGGCTTACTTCTTTAGGTGACGGCGAAACGCGCTTTATCGCCGCCGAACAGGTCACCCGCCAGTTACAGGAGGTGCTGCATCTTTTTGATGTGATTGTCGGCACCGAGGAGGAGTTTCATATCGCGGGCGGCAGTACCGATACGCTGCAGGCGCTGTCGCAGGTTCGCGGCGTGAGTCACGCGACGCTGGTCTGCAAGCGCGGTGCGCTCGGCTGCTCGGTGTATACCGACGCCATCCCGGCCCGGCTGGACGATGGCCTGACGGTCACCGGCGTACGTGTAGAGGTGCTGAACGTGCTGGGGGCGGGGGATGCGTTTATGTCCGGTCTGCTGCGCGGCTATCTCAACGATGAGGGATGGGAGCAGGCATGCCGCTACGCCAATGCCTGCGGTGCGCTGGTGGTGTCGCGTCACGGCTGTGCACCGGCGATGCCGAGCAAAGTTGAGCTTGATGATTATCTTTCTCGCGCTGTAGAGGTTCCGCGTCCGGATCTCGATCCGCATCTCAACCATTTGCATCGCGTGACGACCCGTCGTCGCACATGGCCGGAGCTATGCGTAATGGCCTTCGATCACCGTAGCCAACTGGAAGAGATGGCGTTGCAGTGCGGCGCGTCTTTGAAGCGTATTCCGGCATTGAAACAGCTTATTTTGCAGGCCAGTCGTGAAGCGGCCAACAGCGCCGGGCTGGAGGGCAAGGCCGGGCTGCTGTGCGATGGCACGTTTGGTCAGGATGCGTTGAATTCGATAACCGGAGAGGGCTGGTGGATTGGTCGCCCTATCGAACTGCCGGGGTCGCGCCCGCTGGAGATGGAACACGGCAATATAGGCTCGCAGCTCATCAGTTGGCCGCAGGAGCATGTGGTGAAGTGCCTGGTCTTTTTCCATCCGGAAGATGCCCACGCGTTGCGTCTGGAACAAGAACAGAAAATCTCCGAGGTTTACCGCGCCTGTTGCCAGTCTGGTCATGAGCTGCTGCTGGAGGTGATTTTACCGGTCAGTATGCCGCGCAGTGATGAACTGTATTTACGCGCTATTTCCCGCTTCTACAACTTAGGGATCTACCCCGACTGGTGGAAACTCCCACCGCTGACTTCTGCTGGCTGGACGGCGTTGAGTGACATTATCGAACGGCGCGATCCGCACTGCCGTGGCGTGGTGATCCTCGGGTTGGACGCACCGGCAGAGCAACTGCGTGCTGATTTCAAAGCGGCTGCAGGCCACGGGGTGGTGAAAGGATTTGCCGTGGGACGCACGCTGTTTGGCGACGCTTCCCGCGCGTGGTTGAAACACGATATTGACGATGCGCAACTGGTGGCGCGCATTAAAGATAACTACCTGCAGCTTATCGCCTGGTGGCGCGAGCGCGGACAAGCATAATTCAGGAGAAGATGATGACGGTACAATTAGGTATTAATCCACTGACATGGACGAATGACGATCTTCCTTCACTGGGCGCTGAGACGTCGCTTGATACGTGTCTGAGCGAGGGCAAAGAGGCTGGATTTGCTGGTTTCGAACTGGGCAACAAATTCCCGCGCGAGGCGCGACTGCTTGGCCCCATTTTGCAGCGTCACGACCTGCAACTGGTTTCCGGCTGGTACTCCGGACGTCTGCTGGAACGCAGCGTGGAGGAGGAGATTGCCGCCGTGCAATCACATCTGACGTTACTGCGTGAACTGGGAGCCAGGGTGCTGGTCTTTGCCGAAGTCAGTGGCTGCATTCACGGCGAGCAGCAGACACCGGTACATCTGCGTCCGCGCTTCCCGCAAGAGCGCTGGCAAGAGTACGGTGAAAAGCTCACCGAGTTTGCGCGCTACACCCAGCAGCAGGGGGTACAGATTTCCTATCACCACCACATGGGAACGGTGATTGAATCTGCTGAAGATGTGGATAATCTGATGACGCATACCGGTGATGAGGTTGGCTTGTTGCTCGACACCGGGCATTTGACCTTTGCGGGTGCCGATCCGCTGGCTGTGGCGCAGCGCTGGGCATCACGTATCAACCATGTTCACTGCAAAGACGTGCGCGCCGACGTGCTGGCGGATGTCAAAAACCGCAAAACCAGCTTCCTTGATGCGGTGCTGAGCGGCGTCTTTACCGTGCCGGGTGATGGTTGCGTTGACTATCCGCCGATCATGGCCTTGCTGAAGGCGAACCAGTATCAGGGGTGGCTGGTGGTTGAGGCGGAGCAGGATCCGGCCATTGCGCATCCGCTGACGTATGCGCGTCTGGGCTATAACAACCTTAGCCGTCTGGCACGTGATGCCGGGCTTATCTGAGGAGGTGATATGTCACGTTTATTATCGCGCTGGCAGCACCCGGACGCGCAAGGGCGTACGCAGTCAGTGACGCCGGAAAGCGCCGGTTGGGGATATGTTGGCTTTAAAGCGTATGAACTGGAAGAAGGGCAGCAGCTTACGCTGCCCGCTGTCAGCGAAGAACGTTGTCTGGTATTGGTTGCCGGACGCGCGACCGTCACCACGCCGGGCGCAACCTTTACGGATATCGGCGAGCGGATGAGCCCGTTCGAACGGATCAAACCGTGGGCGGTTTATGTCACCTCTGGTGAGACAATACAGGTTCAGGCGGTAACCAGACTGGAGCTGGCGGTCTGCGCTGCGCCGGGGAAAGGCACGTACCCAACACGGCTGATCGCACCTAAGGATATCGACGGGGAAGCGCGCGGCAAAGGTCACAACCAGCGTTATGTGCATAACATTTTACCGGAAGATAAACCCGCTGATAGCCTGCTGGTGGTGGAGGTGTGGACCAACGAAGGCTGTACCAGTTCCTACCCAAGCCATAAGCATGACACCGATAATCCCCCTCAGGAAACCTATCTGGAGGAGACCTACTACCATCGCCTCAACCCACCGCAGGGATTCTGTATGCAACGGGTGTACACCGATGACCGATCGCTTGACGAGTGTATGGCTGTCTATAACCGCGATGTGGTGATGGTGCCAAAAGGATATCACCCGGTAGCAACCCTGGCAGGATATGACAGCTACTACCTCAACGTGATGGCGGGCCCGGTACGCAAATGGATGTTTACCTGGGAAGATGAACATGCGTGGATTAATCGTGAGTATCCGGTTGATAAGTAAGGATGAAAGCGTTTGGCGAGAGTGAAACAGGATTTACTGTCGCCATACGTGGAGTTAGGGGCAGAGCGTTACAGTGGTCCTGATCTGGTTTAACTGTAGAAACAGATTGCGATGAGGCGCCGATGCTGGATTGCGGCTTATTCCTAATAATAAAAAACCGCTTTCGCGGTTTTTTATTATTCAATGTTTGGAAGATTATTCGCTGACTTTTTTCTCAACGGAAGCAGCACCTTCTTTAGTCTTATTCCAGCCTTTCTCGGTACCTTCTTTTGTTGCATTCCAACCTTTTTCAGTACCTTCTTTGGTTGTATTCCAGGCTTTTTGTGAACCTTCACTCACCTTGCTGCTCAGGTCATCTTGTTTACCTTCAGCAGCATGTTTGGCTTTTAATTTTTGCTCTTCGCCCTGATTCTGCGCCTGATGCAGTTTTTCTTTTGCAGTATTGGCGTTTTCGTGTGCGGCGGCTACATCATTATCGGTTGCGTGTGTTGTTGCGGCAATAACCGGAGATGCCAGCAGAATTGCAGATAATGCGATAATTGTCTTTTTCATAATATCCTCGCTTAGCGTTATAAGTTATTAGCGTGGTTAAGCATGGCATACAAACGAAGCGCTGGCTTTAGGAAAAAACTGTAAGTGCTGATAACAGTATTTATCTATTTTGTGCAATTGTGAGTAATTAATACGGTTATTTTTTATTGGTGGAATCCACATTTAATGCTGGGTTAAATAAAGAGTAATAATCATTATTCAGCATGGGATCGACATCATAATGCTGCCTGATGTTTATTTGGGGATGTATTTTTTTATTAGAAATGAGGTTGAATTTTAATCATGTTTTACGTGTGAAACTATGCGTGTACCCATTTCTCAGAGTTTGACCGGTACTACGGGTAATACAGAGACTAAAAAGCCCTCAACTTGCGCTGAGGGCTTTTCATCTGTGTTTGGGCTGGAGTCCTTGTAATTGGTGGGGGAGCTGGTTGAGTTTGTTGGAGATTTTTGTTTTTTTCGCGAAGGGGAAGGCGCAAAAAGAGTGGCGATGATGTTGATATGGAAGATTGTTGGGAGCAGGATTCTCCGTGCTAGTTTAGGTTCTGGTGGACGCTACAGGCTTGTCGTTCGTTTCCGGAAGTGAGTGTTTCTGTCGGATAATTCACACTCTTGAATTTTCCAGACTGTAGACCATGCTCATCTAATACACGTGAAAAACAATAACGTCATCTATCGCAGAAGGAGATACGGGTAGATGACCTTTGGTATAGCCAATGATGTCCCTTTAACAATAAAAGAGCACCATGCTTGAAATCCGTCCTAATTGCGAATGCTGCGATAAAGATCTGCCACCTGAATCAAAAAATGGTTTCTGGCGTTACTGGATTGTCTACCGTGAAGTTAACGGAAACCATCGGCATTTTGAATATGCCGATCATTTGATTTGCATCGTTTTATAAGCTGAAATCCGTTATTTGCTCAGGCAAAAGATCTGGCATCGCAATAGGTCGCCCTTCATCATTAATAAATTCAACCATGTAAGCCAAATGTGGCTTTTCATGTATGAATACAATGGTACCTAACATGCCTTTAGTTAACCCTTCATTTGGCAAATCTTCAGCTAAAACAACCAATTCACTCTCTTCTCTTCTCATGGCCTGTACCTCACTTAACAAAAATTGTGGTCATGCGCGGAACGACAGCATCAGGTTCATATATCCAACCGCTGCGCACTATCACGGTTTCACCGTTAGCGCCTAATATCGGCATGTCTACGGCCATTCGTTGCCCGTGCTGGTTCGCGTCCAAAATTTTAGCCGGGGCGGTTAATACGCCCTCCTGGACTCGTGCTCCTAAAACGTCAGCATTCGTTGGGTTATAACCCAGCGCTGACTGGAAAACCCTCGCTTTATGCCCTCCAGATAGATGGTTAGGGTCTAAAGAGTAAGTTGATAGCTTTTTGTAATCTACAACGGCGTGTTCCGCGTTCAGTAATGAACCTGACTCTGAGGTAAACCCCTTTAAAGCTGGTGATTCAAACGTTGGGATTTTGCTTAACGATGATAATTCTAGTAGTTCGCTAGTAACGCTAACTCTTCCCATCGTCAGCCCGGCAGCGACAGACGCACCGGTAATGAGTAATGCTTTGTTGTCCATGACCTGAGCGTAACTCGCTGGCGCATCACCACCGAGCTGTTCTGCAGTCTGATGGAATCCCTCAATATTACCATTATAGATACCGCCAGCCGCCAAAAGCCTCCCGGCTGCTTTACTGTTAATCGTTTTACCCGCCTGGGCGTGCTGTATCGGGGCATCGGAATAATGATGTTTGATGGTCGGAGGCGGCTTTCTTCCCTGGTGCTCGTTGAGGCTATATGAAGTGGTCAACAAAAAGTGAGACAGCAGGGTAGCACCGAAGCTCTGTTTGGTTCGCTGCTTGGTCAGAGGTCGGTAGTAACGGAACTGTCAGAGCTTACTACCGCTGGACTTGATTAACAGAGTAAGCCCATCACCATCATATAGCTGGTAATCGGCATCTTTAGGTTTGGCGGCTTTGATTTCCGTATCGGTTAACGGCTTGGTTTTTCGTGCCATGGAGGAGTCTCCATGCGTTTAGGCCCAACGAAAACAATAGAGCTTTTCGTTGGGCCTATCAATGGGCCTAAAAAGTTCGGATTTAATTAGTTCTCTTCGGACTTCGCGGGACAAATTGCAGGCACAAAAAAGCCCGCAGGGCTTGCGCCGTGCGGGCTCTTAGGACTTCATCGGATGACTCTGGTAATCACCGATGGAGAATTTTGGTGGGCTGGCGGAGTCTGAATTGGTGCTATAATTGTTTGAATTATATGATCTAAATTCTAGTTCAACTTTGTGATGGTGCCTAATGTGGTGCCTAAAAATATTTTTACCTTTTTTGCCCGGTAAAGAGATGGGGTGTGGGAAGAGGGCTGACACAGATTAAGTTCTTGTTTCCCTCATAGTTCGCCTGGCTCTTAAAATGTCGACAGTAGTAATAAAAGGCGACTGTTCTTGCCAGCTAAACCCCTTACGATCGATGCGAACCAGTTCGTACTTTTCCACCAGAAAATTTACGGCATCAACTAAAGAGATACCTGCATCGATATGTTCCTTAATCACAGTTTCATTACTGAATGGCGTGTCGTTCAGTGTCAGGCCATAGTGCTGTTCAAGCAGGCGTGTCAGTAGCATTTGCCAGACAGCTACGGGCGACAGACAGGGCTTTACCGCCCGCGTAGTTATTGCAGGTTGAGGTTTCATGTTTGCTCTCGTGAAGGTAATTAACGCTGAGTGGGGTAAATGGCGATGTATACGTAGCCGCAACTGCCAAGGGTATCGGCTTCGCAGGTGAAACCGTTGTGATAAAGGATGACGCAGTGGGCATGGCGGGGATTCATTTCACCAGTGGTCAGCATCGATTCCATCTGGCTGATAAAGTGCGGGAATGTTTCATCCAGCTTCCGGCATTCGGCGTCACTGAATTTACCGGTGATACTGGCCCGGTCAGCCAGATAATGCAGCCGGTTCCCCTCCTGTACCAGACGGGCTCCCAGACGCGGCGTGGTATCCCGCTGCAGGCCCCATGTAATGTTGCTCATTTATAACCACCTTTATTGTCAGTTCAGAGTGATACTCATCAGACAGGCATAGGGCCCGTTGCGGTCCTGGCGGCGTTCGGCGTATACCGCCAGCACGCCGGGAATGTCAGGAACTACCTTACCGGTGTAATGACAGACACTGCCGTGCCACTGGTATCTGCCGGTGCAGTATCGAAAAATGCGGGAGACCGGATGCTGACGGTAAATCGTCATCGCCCGGCGTTTACTGATAATGTTCATGTCATACCTCACAGCAGACCGTGTTCAGCGAACGAATAGATTTGCTTGCCACCGACAATCAGATGGTCAGGCACACGGATATCAACGAGCTGAAGCGCCTGCACCAGACGCTGCGTGATGGTCTTATCTGCCCGGCTGGGCGTGGTGTCGCCGGAGGGGTGGTTATGCGCCAGAATCACTGCTGCTGCATTGAAATACAGAGCGCGTTTGACCACCTCCCGGGGATGTACCTCGGTGCTGTTGATGGACCCGGTGAACAGAGTTTCATGGGCAATCAACTGATTTTGCTGGTTCAGATACAGCACCATGAACTCTTCGCGTTCCAGTCTCGCCATTTTCAGTGTCAGCCAGTCACGGGCAACCTGGGCGGACGTGAATGCCACGCCTGTTTCTCGCAGGTGTCGGTCAAGCAACGTTAAGGCGCGTTTTACCGTGCGTTGTGCGGTTAGTGGAAGTACCGGAGCCGGTGGGATAAGTGACTGTTCCATCATGAGTATCCTTAATCAATAATGCGCAAAATGCCGCTGGATTCAGGGTGCTGCAGGGCGTAATCCCGCAGGCGGTAATAGTGCTCTGTCATGGCATCGCATTCGGTGCGACAGGCGTGATGGCTGTATTCAATCAGGCAGACAGCGATACCTGCGGCTTCCGCGCTCATTTCCGCACCATTGCCGTTCATGCCGTTGAACAGATGCCATTTATCGTCACCTTCAGCATCAGGAGCCATAAACGCGCCGCCATTGCTGAGCGTATAAAAGGACCAGATACCACCGCTATATTCATCACAAAATCGCTCCATCCAGGCGAAAATACGCGGTTCCAGCGTTATCCATTGCGGGATAGCGCCAAAGTACAGCGGCCAGAAATCGAGGCGCTGTTCGTCAGGTGCTGGTGTTGCAGTGAGGTCAAATTGAGGTTCATTAGTGGACATCAATTCGCATTGAGTTTGTGTCGTCATGGATATTCTCCGTCAATAAAAACGCCAGCAACGATGGCTGGCTTATGGGAAATAAAGGACATACAGGGATGATGAATGGGTGTGGTCAGGAGGAGGAGGTTCTGAGGATGCCTGACTTGTGGATATAACGGTTAAGCCCTTCACCGGCATCCGGTTCAAAGCACCACGCCCGCCAGATCATTCGACCTTCAGAGTCGCGAACCACCAGGCGGAAGTGACTGCGCTGGTCATCTTCAATAGTGATGTTTTGATACCGGCGGATAACCGCTTCGGCCTCCTGTCGGGTGAAAGGTCCTGGTGGCAACATGTGAGATTCAGGCATTCGGTGTACCTTAAAAGCAAAATCCCCTGTCGCAAAAGCGACAGGGACTGAAAGAGAGGAAGGAAAAATAGGGTATGTTTCGTGTCGTAACGATAACCCTACTGCTTAGCTGCCTGTTTTGCTTTTTCCCAGGATGGTCGGTTTGGGCCAGTGAACTCTTTCACATCTGACCAGTACCCGATCGGATATTGTATTACCGTTTCGTTGCCAACGCCGATGTCAACAGACAGATATTGACCACCTTTAATGGAGCCTTTGCGCACCCAGGCATTTGGACTACAGGTTCCGGTATCTCGCTGTTGCCAGGAACGGTCATCCTTGTCAATGATGTAAAAATCACCTAATGAACACCCACTTGCAGATTTGTGATTTAACACGGCGGCCACGTGTTTGGTATTACCAACAATCACACAACTGTTATGTTTACCGCCGCACATGTTCCACAGAGTGTCACCGTTACCCCCGGTAAATTCCCAGATGGTATTCGCTGGTGGTGCATCATTGGACGTGGTAGTGGCGGTTGGCGTGTGTGTTGGTTCCGCAGTCCCATTGACTAATGCACGTAATACTTTCAGCTCACCATCACTTGGGGTATTAACCCACTGCCCATCTTTACCGTTGCTGTAGAAGCCCACGAAGTTATGGAGGTCAGGCTGGTACAAGAATGTCAGATTGTGGTTACCACAGTTACCGTCTTCACACATAAAACCTTTCAGGTAGACTTTACCGTCAATTTTTACTGGTTCCATCGGACCCGCTGGACCATTCATCTCGTCGAGCATTGCCGGTAACCCATTCTGATTCATGGTCTCATCAAACGACTTTTTGTACGCTGGGTCGGTTTTGTACAGGTCGAAAGAATATGGGCAGGTATTGTTTTCTGACTGACAGTTCTTGGCTTCTACCGCCGTTTTGGCGGTTGCCTGGGCTGCAGTCGGGGCCATCAGTGCCACAGACAATGCCAACCAACTCCATTTCACATTTGCAGAGAAAGATTTTCTTTTCATTATAAGACTCCTTATAAAGCCCCTGATGCGTCAGGGGCTGTGGGCATATGTTGGCGTATGGCGCTCTGAAGTAGCACCGAAGCTAGTGGGGTGGCGGAGACCGGTTGCCACTCCGTCATTCCCTGTCGCCAAACCAGAGTGGCGGCAGTCAGTTCACCGTGAACAATCAGGCTGGTGATGTCGTCTTCGGTCACATTGTCGTGACGCACACCATTTTTCTCGTAATGCCAGGTCATTGTTTTTCCTTGTTAACAGAGGTCATTAAACCGAAGCTCATCCCGATCCCCCGTTATCGGCAGCCTGTGACAAAACTTCACGGATACAGCTGAAGTGAGGAAGTGCCCGGATAAAGCCTGCCTGAGTGGTTAACAGGCTGAGACGTTTTCGAGGGGTAAAAGTGGTGTTCAGGATTGTCACTGCATGGATGGTCGCCAGAGGATGCACGGTTATATGCCCGTTAAGTTCACCGGTGAGGTACCAGCAGCCGTCGAGAAATATCAGACGGTACGGGGCCAGTCCGTCACAACGTTCACCGTCCGCGAGCAGCAATACACGCTGACTGCCGGTGATGGCGCTGACCAGCCGATAAAATACCAGCGGGCTGGTGGCCGCTATCGGCTGTGGTGACTGCCACACCAGGCAAGGGGTTCCATCCGATGCCAGCAGTGCGCCCGCCAGACGCCGGTCCAGCCCCGGAAAAATATCGGCCAGTCCTGCCCGATGAGCAAAGGTCAGCGCATCCAGCTCGCCCTGTACGCCCCCACCGGTACTGCGCAGGCGGCATTGCCCCCGTCGATACTCAAGGTCGAGGTACATCAGCCGTTCGCGAAAATCCCGTCGCAGGGTACGGACTGACACACCAAACTCTGCAGCCAGCCGCGCCATGTTCAGCGTTTCACCGGCAACCAGGCGGCTGATTATCAGTGACAGCCTGACAGCCAGCCGGTCATGACGGCGCTCTGCCTGTGTCATCTTAAATCTCCGAAATAATTAACTGACTGAATATGAAATGATTCTAAAGAGGGGGGCGGACAGGGTATGGACATGGAATGAACTATTTTTTATCTGCCACCGGAGGCAGGCCCGACGCGGTACCCCGTGGGATGCGGTGATAAAACACTCAATCCAATGGAGGTAAAACGGACAGGGAGTGTCCCTTCCCAACATGTTGATAACAAGCTCAGGACTGAAACCCACTCAGCATCGCTTCCGCCATCACCCAGAGAGCCCGGTTGAGCTTCACATCACCGT
The DNA here is from genome assembly GCF_030332665.1 of Citrobacter sp. Cpo090. Classification (NCBI taxonomy): domain Bacteria; kingdom Pseudomonadati; phylum Pseudomonadota; class Gammaproteobacteria; order Enterobacterales; family Enterobacteriaceae; genus Citrobacter; species Citrobacter sp. Cpo090. Next base: position 346,479 of record NZ_JAOWHK010000036.1, read on the forward strand.
CAATACTGCGCACCGCACGGGTATGCGTTCGTCCGCCTTTCGCACTCCGTCCACTGAGCCCACCCTTAATCAGATTCTCCTGAATACGCTGGTATGTGGTCCACAGATCATTGCTTTCATCCTGCCAGCGGCGTGGGGAGAGTATCTGAGGTGCGGTCACCGGCTGGTGGTCCTCACCGAAACGATACGTCAGTGCAGCCTGTGCCAGAGCCTGTTGTGCAGGTGCGGCAGCACCAGCGACTGCATGGCATCCCGCTTCTCTTCCACACGGTCAAAAATACCCAGCACTTCATACGCCCCCTCAATCACCTGACTCACGACATCTCCTTTGTGCGGCACCCGCACCTCGCCAAACGACTCACCGCAGACGAGTCCGTTCTGGCACACCGCACGGAATAGTCCCGGCAGCATCTGATACGAGCTGGTGCCGTCATGGGAGTTGAGCAGAATGATTTCCGGGACCTGTTTGCCGGTAATCTGCCCCTCCCGACGCAGGCGCAGCATGTGCTTTGTATGCTCGCGACGCCCAGGGTCACGAACACGGGTCTGGCAGGCAAAGAAAGGCTGAAAGCCTTCACGCTGCAGATTTTCAAGAACGGTAATGGTTGGTATCCAGGTATACCGTGCGCTGCGTGACGCATGCTTCTCCTCGCTGAAGACACTGGGCACCACACGAAACAGCTCTTCGTGGGTTAACGGACGGTCACGACGGATAAGATTTGCTGCGCCAAAGCGCGAAGCCAGACGGGTCATAAGCAGACTCCTCATGATAGAAAATTAAATACAAAAAGCCCCGCCGCAAAATCGCGGCAGGGCTCAGGAAACTACGGGTTAGAAGGGGGAATGTTCAGAAGAAGAAATTCCAGACTGCACGGGCGACTGATACCACGATGTCGCGCACAGACTGGATGACTGCCCGAACCTGGGACGGTATCAGGGGCATGGAACTTACTGTATCCAGTACCGAGCCGACCGTTTCACCAAAATCGTCACGGGCTTTTTTATTAACGGCATCGGTACGAAGTGGCGCACTGAGCTGTACTGCCACCTGACTACTGGCCTCCCGTGGCAGGCAACGAATCATCCGCTCAGCCATCATCCGCAGCCCCCACTGCAAACGTACCGACACCGCACAGACAGGGTTTACAGGTTGGAACAGCTCATGCAGCAGACAGATTTTGCGGCTGATATTTTGTTTCTGCTCTGTAGACAGCTTTTCACCACCGCAGGCGGGTTCAACCTTGTCGGACTGGCTGATAACAAACAGCACCTTATGGCGGTAAGCTTCCCCAATTATCTGATAATAAAAGTGCTCATCCACTCCAAGCGCCCGATCATCAGCCTTAATCAGCCACAGTACCAAGTCGAGTTGGGGGAGTTGTTCGTGGTACAGCGCAGCATACTCGGTATCACGAGCTCTGCTTTCACCCACGCCGGGCAGGTCGACGATGGTCATAAAGTGTTCGCCAACCTGCTGACGGAATCGCAAAGGTTCACGGGTACAGGCTGATATGTCGCTGACCGGCGATACCTCACTCGCAAACAGAGCATTGCACAATGAGGACTTACCCGCTCCAGTTTTGCCCATAATGCCGATCATTGGCTCGTAATTTGTCAGTTGACGAATTTGCTGCATGACTTGTTCTGAGGCCCATTCTGGTAAGCCTATAAGTGAGCCCTGCAGCGAATGCAAGCCTTCCTGATTTCTCATGGCATCTCCTGAATTTAAGAATAAAAAACGGCGAACCCTTATGGATTCGCCGTAATGATGTTGCGTTCAGAAGGATGATATATGTCTGAAATTATTTCGAATGCTTATACACCGGACTCTTTCAAGGTTTTCTGAAATTGCAATTCCTACTGGTAGGCTAATTCATTACTCTTTATAGGTAAAAAGGGGACGACATTTACTTTTTGGACAAACATAAAAAGCACCGTTAATTAGCCGGTGCTTTTTATGTTGTGATTACTTCTTCATTGGTGGGATTTTAGGACCGCTAGCTGGTGCAAAAGAGCTCTGGGATGTTGTCTGACCTGAGGTCTGGCGACCATATCCTGGAAGTTGGTTACCTTGTTGTGGCCGAGCAACCATTTGCAGCCCCTCAGACATTACCTGAGCACCATTTGTTACCATCTGTAGCCCATCCTGAATCCTGATCTGTCGACCGTCAAAAGTCGGCATGCTAGTTGTTTTCGGTGTCTGATTCTTTGACATTTGAAGCCTCAATGTAATTTTCAAATACGACCATTTTACCGTATTCTTTTGAGAGATAGATAAACCCCGTCGTCCAGAGAACTGCTCCCGTTTCGGAATTGAGTACAGTTGCGTTTAGAAGCCCTAGTTCCTGAGATTTGTCATTTTCGTTATACAGATAGACATTCCCATGAATGAGCATGTTGTTTTCATGCAACAGAACGTAGCATTGCCCGGTATTTCTATGCATGATCTCAACCGACCTTATAAAGGCATTATCATCACCGTATTTATTTGAAATACCCTTACGTAGTAATAGTTCATGAAATGTCCGCTTGGTTGCAAGATAGACAGCTATCAGCCCCAAGGGGATAGCACAAAGCCCGCCCAGCAAGATCTCCAGTGGATTAATTGCTATCTTTTCCTCATTGGGAATTGACCAGACCGACAGCAATCTCCAGCTTATGGATTTGGTATCACCGATCCCTGCAATCAGTTGAAATAAGCTCACAGCTGCCTGCATTGCCAGATAAGTAACGATACCAAATACAACCGACATCAGAACATATCGAAATGAATCCCAGGATTTATGTTGAGTGTAGGTATCATAAATTAGTGCCATAATGACACCAGGGATCATTATTGTTACCAGAGATACTGTCAGTGTATTCATTTATATTCCTGATAATTTACTCTTACGAACAAACCATTTAATAAAACTTTAATTTATAACGTTAATCTCGGTAACCTTAAAACTATCAGGCTTAACAGAAAAACTATTATAAGGGGCCTGTACTTTCCAGCTCTGTCCGGCCTCCAGACTCTCTACCATAGCGATGGTTTGCCCCACTACGGTATTATTCTGAAGAAGGTTAAATTTCACGAACACATGCTTTAGTGTTTGATTAGTAGTATTAATACCATTACCTTCAATTTGCTGCATCCCATTTGGTGTTGTGGCAAAATGAAGATCAGAAAGTGCAACCTGCTGGCTACTATCTGCTGCGAACACTGAACCAGAAACCACAGCTGTAGTAAGAATGATATTACGAAGAATTTTTTTCATTACATGACCCTTTAAATAGAAGTTGAGCTATGTATAGCAATTAAAGGCAGGCCACATTGACCTGCCTAGCACTGGTTGAACTATTTAGTCTTACGACAAGCCGTACAATGAGGAATGACAAGGACTTTACCCTTTTTCGGCAAAATTACCTTACCCGTCTTTTCATGAATGGCTTTTGTAGCAAAAGTGATTTCACAATCCTGTTTACAGCGCGGGCAGTAGCCCATTCGTGGTGTGGTCATATACCACTCCTTATGTTGCACGGAGTGTCATTTCACCGGAGGCAGGCTTGTCGGCTACGCTATAATTAACGTATACTCAACATTCTGATCAGCAAGACTCAGTGGTGAATGACGCTCCGCAGAGTTTTTGTTTTTCTGGTGAGGGATTGTTTGCAGACAGTCCCTCACCATCCCCTCGGAAATAATCCAACCAGACCAACGACTTCACCTGAATGAACCTTCCTGAGCTATCATGTCGATTTGATTACTTTCTCGACTGAGGTAATCCTATATCATTGCGTAAAGTAGTGCAACATGTGATAATGCACAGTATATTTAATAGATCATAAATTGGAGCGTATCGATGACGATGTTTCATGATGTTCATCTGGAACTGCTGGTCGACGCCTATTCACTTCCCCAGGCAGAACGACTTGCGTACATAGATCTCTGTATTCGCTATCTTGGCAGCATCTCCAGAGCTGAAATTATGGCTGAGTTCAAGGTTGCTCAGGCTGCAGCATCTAAGGATCTTGCTCTCTATCGGGAGTTAAAACCGGATAACTGCTGCATTGATACTGCAACCAAAAGAACTGTTATCCTTGCAGACAGCTATACCCCACTAATTAGGATTGGTGTCCACACGGCCCTTAACCTTATTCAGTATGGGTTTACACGCTCCGAATTAATGCAAAAGCGCCCAATGCTACCCATTGATGAAGTGGACCCGCTCTATCAGCCGGAACGCCTCAAAGAAGAACAGGTAGCGGCGGTAACAAGGGCAATAAAGGGACAATGTGCCATTAGATGTTCCTACGGTTCGAAAAGTGGTGATCACAGGGAAAGGATACTGTTTCCATCAGCATTGTTTGTTGATCGTAAGAACTGGTATTTCAGAGCTTATGACCGAAATGAGGAACAACCACAGCGCAGTGGTTTTAAGAACTTCAAATTGTCCAGGCTTTTTGATGCTCATTTGGAAACAACAATTTCGCCGACTCTTGCTGAGAAGACGGATAGAGAGTGGGACGAAGAAATCACTTTTATCATTGAATTTAAAAAGAATTTACCAAAAGAAACAATTAATGAAATTTCGCGCGAGTTCTCTATAAATGGTAACGTCCATTCCGTCACTTGCCGTGCAGCATTGGCCTGTTATGTAAAAACCAATTGGAAAATTGACTTGGTCAATGATGAAAATAATAAGTGGTTATACTTTGATGTACTGAATGCAGAAGCTTTACAAGAAGTTCAGTGTTTAGCACCATTGTTTGAAGAAAAAAATGGGTAAGCATGACAAGCCATTGTATCCGGCCCTCAAGGTCGCTAGCAACCATGCGGGAGTTGCTGCCCTTGCCATCTTCAACGGTGATACTGTTATGTTCGCAAGTAAGCACTCTGCCTCTCAGCCTACTACTGCAGAGTGAAAAGACTTTGGCAACAGTATAAAGCAAAAGCCCCCGACGCAAGCGTGTCAGGGGCTGTAGGACAGAGCATTGTTGCGATAATGCGATCAGTAACCAGCCTGCACCCGGCAGCCCCAATGCAGGCGGATCGATACGGCGCACACCGCATTTACCGGCCGGAGTAGCTCATGCAGCAGGCAGGTTTTGCGACTGATATTCTGCTTCTTCTCCGTGGATAGTTTATCACCACTGCTGGTGGGAACAACATTATCCGACTGGCTGATAACAAACAGCACTTTATGCTGGTATGCCTCACCAATCACCCGGCGATAAAAATGCTCATCCACCGCCAGCACCCGGTCATTGGCCTTAATAAGCCACAGCACAGGTCGAGGCCGGAAGCTGTTCACGGCACAGTGAGGTGTACTCCGCATCCCGCGACGTGCATTCACTGACTCTTGGTAAATCAAAAATCGTCAGTAAGCGTTCTCCGACCCGGATATGAAAGCTTAAAGGTTCACGGGCACATGCAGCAACAACGCTAATCGATGACACCTTCCCGGCAAAAAGCGCATTACACAGGCTACTCTTTCCTGCGCCAGTTTTGCCTATAATACCAATTATCGGCTCGTAGTGAGTTAACTGATTTATTTGCGGCAGGCCGTAAAGTGAGTTCTGTAGCGGGTGATGGTTATCAAGATACTTCATTATTTATCCTCTGAAAAAGAAAGTAAAAACGGCAGAACCAAATGGTTCTGCCGTTAAGATATTTATTCAGTGAAATAATATATATCTGAGATTATTTAAAACATTGCTGTCAAGTTTGATAATATAATAGATACGCTGTTCTTTAATAGTTAACTGATTAAAGAATAATACTCATGATAACTTCGTATGTAAACTTTAATACCTGATAAGCTAGCGTTATATTTATGTGTCTGACAAGGATCGGGCTGCGCGTGTAGCAGCCCAACATGGTAAATTAAACTCTTGAAAAAGGGACCGCATTTTTTATATATATATTAAAGAACTGCCCCTTAGAAGGGGCTGATTTGAATTGTTCGTAAAGATGCTCATTAACATTATAGTATTGATAAACAGCTCCATCCTTAAATTCGATTTCCATGGTTTCACTGGCAGAATCATAACCAGCAGACATAATGTTTGATGATGATACGGCGTCGCGGTGCATATTTAGCTCTCCTCAGGTTCGTCTTCGATTGGTGAACGGATGATTTCAAGTTTTTGGACAACAGCATTAGTCTGCTGACTACGCCAAGAGGCAACCACGCGGTCATAGCCTTCAGCTGAACGCCTACTAGCCCAAGCTTCGGTTACTTTAGGATCGTTACTACGGGGTAAATGTTTTTGGCAGGGCAAGGTAATGCGGCAGCGGACGGGGAGTCGAGCAGCTTCCCCGGTGATGATTGCTTCACCAGTTCTCAACACGGGCAAAAGATCCATCAGCCCGGCTAGGTTATCTGGCAAAGTTCCTTTCACGCGTGCACGATCTACAGGATTTGATAACCGGAGTGCTATGATCGTGCCACATTGAGATAAAACTGTCTCATCTACTTCTGCTGGTCGCTGGGACACAATCATAGCACCTACACCATATTTACGACCTTCTTTTGCTATGCGTTTTACCACTTCGGAAGCGACTGTTCCAGCATCAGGACCTAGATAACGATGAGCCTCTTCCATCACTACTAAAAGAGGGCGCTCGACTCCTCCCTCTGATTTTTCCCGACTCCAAAAAAGTGCTTCATAAACAATACGTAAAATAGAGCCGATGAGCCGAGTTAAAACCCCACTGGGAACTCCCGACAAATCCAATATAGTGATTTGCTTATCATGACCAAGCCAACCTTCCAATAGTTTATCGAGATCAGTTTTAACTGTTCCCGTAAGGTCTGGCTCCCAATCGCCAGGATGAAGAAGGAAGTCATAGCGGCGATCTAGCAGGCGGGAACGAAGTAAATTCAATGGTCTTCGAATACCTTTAGCTGCGGTGTTGGTGAATGGCCCTTTGGTACCCAGCGCATGAGGTTGGTACTTTGGTGCAACCAAACTATCGGCATCTCCTGTCTCCTCAAGCGCAGGTTCATCACGATTTACACCTGTATAGGTGGTTGTTTCAAAGTCAACTAATTCATACCAAAGTTTTTTTAAGCTAAATGGTACTGGACTATCTACAGTAAGAGTTCTGGAATCAATACCTGCTCTTGGATTTGCTTTAATACCCTTGTCTTTTAATTCCACGATTTTGTCTGTGAAGGCAATTTCGTGAGCTTCAGAAAGCCCTCCTGTTATGAAATCTAAAAGTTCACCAGCCTCTAAAGCCCAATAGGGAACAAATAACGGTTTTTGATCTTGGTTGGGGGTTGCACTGAAAACAGTTGATACATCCTCCAAAGCTTTAGTGTACTCGCCATGAATGTCGAGCATAAGGATACGTGCGCCTGGTGACCCCTTAATTTCATCTTTCCGAATAATTGATCTCAGGAGACTTGCAACAGTTGTGGATTTACCTGCTCCAGTTGACCCTAGTATTGCTGAATGGCGCGTTACAAGAGCATCTAAAGATAGACGTACGTCAATGTTTTCAGCACTCGCAAGATGTCCTATGCTCACTTGGTCATCACCGACTGAACCATAAATTCTTCTTAGATCAGTTTCGGTAACTAGGTGCACTGAGTCATTTATATTAGGATGTTGGCTCAGGCCTCTTTCGAATTGACCGCCGACTGTCTCACCAGCAAGCTGGACAGTCATCCATCTGCCTGAGTCTATTTCAGAGATATCAGATTGTGAGGGAGCTGCAGTGGCCCCGACCTCAGAAACGATACCAAATAAATCCTGATAGCCCTGAGGAATTCTGACAAAACTACCTACTTGGCCAACTCGATATGTATGTCCTTTAATGACGGCAAAACCAGAGTCTAAGGACTCAGCAAGTTTTATCGTGAGGGTGGCACCTGAAACAGCACTAACGACACCTAAATATGTCGGATCATTGCCACTCATTTTTGACCTTCCTCTAGCTCAATCTCATTTCTGCGGCTGCGATCAGTTTCATCCTCAGACCTTCCAGGTTCATCTCTTTTTAGAGATTGTGCTATCAAATCATTGGATTGAGCTAGTGCGCAGAACCGAGCAAAAGCGGCAAAGTCTCCCAATAGAAATTGATTAGGCTCTTTCGGCCATCGTGCAGCCCAAAAACTTTCACGAATACTTCCCCAGTTTTTAGGTAACTCCCCTGGACGCCACTTTCCTGGAACTCCACCTATGACAGCCCCATCAGCTGCGTAGACGCTCAGATTAGGCCTATCACTCGCTAATTTTACGGCAGGCCCTTCCTTTGCAAGAACTTGATATTGGAACGCCAAAACAGCTGTATTGGCATTCATCGCCAAACTTTCATCAAGAACTGCACAAATGTGTGCATCTCTAAATGAAAATCCAATCGTGAGCAACAAAGAATCAGGGGTAAGTAAAAATCTTTTAAGTCTTTCAAAGAGAGCGGAGTAAGGCTGTTTTTGAGTTAAATCATATTTTAAATGGTCTGGATAAACTAATTCGGCAGCTTCTCGTCCATGTCCTCGGACAACAGCTCCGTCTTCCAAGGCCCAGCCAAGGGAGCCATGCATCTTCCACAACTTTGCCCATCGAGCAGGCAAGTCATCGCCAGCTACCGAGACAGGGTCAAAGAAAGGTTTACTACCCCCTGAAAACCCATCGAAATAAGGAGATCTAACTCTTTCAAATGCCTCTTCGAAAAGAAAATCATAGTTTGTAGTGAATATTTCCACTGAGTTAGAACGAACTGTACCATTAATCCATGAGATTAAATCAGAATATGCGTTACGTTCTTTTGGTAAATAAACACCGACTATTTCAGAAATTTTTTTACAGATGTCTTTGCCTAGTTGTTTATATTCCTCTGCATTTAATCCCTCAACTTTCGTATTTCCCAGAGCTTGTTCTAATAAACGAATACGTGATAAAATTGATTCTATGTTAGCGGTACATCCCAAGCTTGCTTTTATTGCCTCGACCGCCTTCATTTGAACCTCTGTTAGCTCTGAGGTAGCTTGCTGCGTTAGGGACTCAACTCCTGGAATCAGCGGCTTCCCATTTGGCTCTATCTCATTCTTGTCATTTACGCGGATTGCGAGAGGTGCTCCTGCGCCAACAAGAATTCCAATACGCTTCCTACCTTGTGATAGTACCTGTCGTAGATCAGACATAAATCGATCTGGATTGTGGAACGTTTCCATGGTTTTCCTTTCATAGGTGTTGCTGCCGGATTTCCCCTACCGAACCTCAATATCAGACAATACTACTCAAGAGGGGCCAAGTTAAGAAGGAAGCCCATTTTTATTGAGTTGCTACTAAAAAACGTGCTGCTGAAGCAGCACGTTCGCTTGTTTGTTAGGTAGTCAGTTGTAGCAGATTAGATAGCTCTAGCCCTATCTTTTGTGTATCTATTCGACTTACTTCTTGAGTGTTATCTAGATAAAAGCCACTACTGCCTATAACTCACTAAAGTCGGTAAGTACCCTTTGTAGTTGCGGTGAAAAGCTGAGTTTGTAACAATAAAATTAAAAAACTTGCAAACTGATTTTTACTGTTTGTTGTTTAAGAATGCATTCAGTAGTCGGGAAACAGTGAAACTCGCGATTGGCGTAAGGAAAGCAATTGAATCAATGCATAATCGATACCGTAAAGAAGCGTAGTCGGACTACCGAGTGTGGTATCGAGTACAAGAGGGTTACAGCGAAACTCAAAGATCTGGACCGAGCAGAGCTTCATGTACACATGAATGGAGCAATCCCACTTTCAGCGATTCAAGACATCCTTGCTGACGAAGCAACAGATCTGCCTGCAGATTTCCTGATTGAACGGGATATATTGCGTAATAAGCCTTGTCGGTCGCTCGCTTCATATTTGACACCTTGGGAAGTGCTACGACGTTTTCCCAAAAAGAGAGAAAATCTCAGTCGCCTGTCCTTGGCTGTTTTTGAGAATCTGGCGCAGAACAACGTGCGTTTTGTGGAACTACGGAGCAGCGTGTTATATCTCTCTAAACTGCAAAATTGCTCGCCTGCTCAAGCTCTTGAACGACTTCTAGAATCGATTGAAGCTGCATCTAACAGCTTCGGCATACGGACTGGTTTAATCCTCACCATTGCACGTGGTGAACAGAGTTCAGTTGCTTTGTCCACAATTCTTCAAGCCTACCAAGATCTCGGGCAGCCAAGTGATGTGGTGGGGTTGGATCTGGCTGGCGATGAGGAAATTACTTACCCAGCCGAATTACCTTCACTATTTCGTAAGGCAAAGGATCGATTCGGGCTAGGGATCACTATTCATGCAGGCGAAACTGGTCGGGTGGATAACATTCGGGAAGCAATAGAATTGTTTGACGCGGATCGTATTGGCCATGGAACTGCAGCTAGTAAGTCTCCCCACCTGCTTGATTTCTTAGCAAAGCAAGAGGTCTGTGTTGAAGTATGTCCTATTAGCAACAGACTGACAGGGGCTGTTCCTGAAAACGAATCCCATCCTTTGTTTCAATTTCGACGTCATGGGGTCCCTTTCGTTATTTGCTCAGATAACCCAGGTATTCATCAAAAAGGCTTAGCAGATGATCATGCGGCGGCTATGAATGAAGGGCTCTCTGTCAGAGAGATTTACGAACAGTTTCAGGTCGCTAAGCGGTACTCATTTATAGAGGGTTTAGATTGAAAATTCGTTTTATGTCCGGAAACCAGCATAAGATCAATGAGGTTCAGAGAATCCTTACTCCTATCGGAGTAGAAGTTGTACCGGTGTCGAAGAAAATTGACGAATTGCAAACAGAAAATGTCCATAGCTTAGTTCGCGACAAGGTAATAAAAGCATTCGAGGCTATAGGTCGCCCGCTATTTGTCGAACATACAGGGCTTTATCTGAGTGGACTTAATGGGCTTCCTGCGGGGTTGACACAGATATTCTGGGATAAGTTGGAGGCGGAGCGTTTCGTTAAGCTGGTCGCTGGTCTAAATGATAATAAAGTGATCGCAAAAACGGTTCTAGGTTACTGTGATGGATGTGAGATTCACTTATTTGAAGGAGCTATCGAGGGAACGGTACCTGTAATACCTGCTGGTCCTGCAGATTTCCAATGGGACTGTGTTTTTGTTCCAAACGGATATGCCCAAACTTTTGCTGAGATGGGGCAGGAAAAGGATTCGATTTCTATGCGCCGTAAAGCACTTGATCAGTTTGCCGAATATCTCAAAGTTTCAGAGGGTGTAAAATGAATACTGAGTTGCTGCAAGCGTATCGTACCGGAAAACTCATGCTTTTTGTCGGTGCAGGGGTGTCTGCCAATCTTAATTTGCCTACATGGAGTGAGTTAATAGATCGTATCGCTCAAGACCTAGGCTACGATCCGAAGATTTTCTCTACTTACGGAACACCACTTGCGCTTGCTGAATATTACAAGAGGAAAAAAGGTACTCTTGGGCCGCTTCGGAGTTGGATGGATCGTGAATGGCACAAGCCAAGTACAGATGTTTCAACTTCTGAAATCCACCGATTAATTACTCATGGCCGATTTTCACGGATTTACACAACTAACTATGATAGGTGGTTGGAAATGGCTCATGATAAGTTTGAGGTGCCATACGACAAGATCGCTAGCGTTGCGGACCTCGTATCTGCTACTGAAGGCCGGCGCCAAATAATTAAATTTCATGGGGATTTTGATGATGAGGATTCAATCGTTCTTGATGAAACTAGCTATTTTCAGCGATTAAACTATGACTCTCCATTGGATATTAAGCTCAGCAACGATATCTTGGGAAACTCTGTACTTTTTATCGGCTACAGTATTTCTGATATTAATATCCGCCTCTTGTTCTATCGACTGACGGAGATGTGGGGGCGCTCGGTGTTGCCATCTGCCCGACCAAAGTCTTACGTCTTCACCAATCGACCGAATCCTGTAGCAAAGGAGGTTTTGGGTCAGTGGGGAATCGAAATGATTGTTTCAGAAGAGGATGATTCAAAGAAAGCACTAACGGAATTTCTTCACAAATTGGTGAATTAAACAAGTAGTTGGGCGCGAGCTTTGGATAGTTCTATTTCGTATGGTGTCAGTGATTGCGGATGACTGTTTGGAGCAGTTATCCCGATGCTGACAAGGTTGGACATAGTTGACTACAGGTGCTTGAAAACTATAAGCTATCGAACATGATTGGCAGTTCAAAACTTGTGAAGTTAAGTCTGTGGTAGAAAAACACAGATATAAACCTGATTATTTAGTTTAATCAATTCGATAGGTCTAATAATTTGGGGTATGCGGAAATGATTAATGGTAAGGACGATTTCACAGTGCCAGAGCTTATCTGTGTGCTAAATTCATGGCTAAAGCGCTGTAAAGATGCTCGTGATGGCCATTATAAAAGAGCAGAGACTTTATTTGATCGCTCACAGATCCTAGGGTATATGCTTATATATTCAACGGTTTTTGTTACGGTATTTTCTTTTTTCTCTTCAACTTCAACATTGATTGCTTTTTGGGGGATAACTAAACAGCATGTAGTAGTACTGATGGGGTGTATTTCAGCAGTTATTTCTGGGGTGGTTACTCAAGCAAGATATGGAGAAAGAGCTGAAATTCATCGTTCCTCTGGTGCTAGATATGCTAATTTAGCAAGAAAGATTGAGGTACTTCAGTTAAAAATTAATGCTGGTCTTATCGAAGATGGCAATATTGAAATTCAATCCAGTGAAATCATTGAGGAATGGAATAGTTTGTCTGAAGACTCGTTACTAACACCACACAACGAAAGTAGGTCAAAATTAATGTTGCATGGCGGCATTGCATTAATATTTGCTTTTTTATTTTTTTCTGTTGCTCATTCTTAAAAGTATAAGAACGTTTAAAAATATTAGGTTAAGAAAATTATATTTATTATATGGGTGGTTAGTCTGTGTCTTTATTGAGGTTGTAGTGCCTGTGGGAAAAATATTCTGGGTTGACGTTGAGCATCTTAAGTTAAAAATTCAGCATTATGTATGCTCCAATGAGATTGCATATCATGAAGATATGAGTAACATTCCTAATGTAATGGTCGTTACAGATATTCTATCTAAATACCTTAATAACAATACTTGGTATGGATAATTCAATGCCATACATAATTTGAGTTAAGGTCACTCAAATTATGTAAATAAAAATATCTATTGAACTTCAATCATTTAATCGGTATAGTGTTGACTAGGGACTGCAATCTATAATTGCACGCTACCCTAAGAGCCTAAACAAGGATGTTTATATGGCACATTATACCAAAAAATTTATTCTAAATGAACTATGCTCATTACGAGGTATTCGTAGTTTTTGTGAAGATGATAGGGAATGTATGATTTTGAACCAAAAAATCCGTACTTTAGAGAAGTTATTAGATTCTATTGTAATTGAAGAATATAACCCATTGTCTACTCGTTTCGATAACTGGAAATAAAACTACGCCAATATCGCTATTATTGATAGCGTGAGGCGTTATATTTAACTTGGTGTTTATTTTATCTCTTCTTTTTCCTCCGTTCCTAGTGCTACTCTACTTAATATATCTTCGCATTTAAACCTGAATAACTACGTCCGTTTATGTTATTTTACAATTACACAGCATTGTAAGTTGTTGGTTCAGAACCTTATCCTATTGATATACCCAACAGGGGGATATAGGGCACACACAGAAATGTTAGTTTAATAGGATAAATATGGGCGTATTTTTTAGAACCCAGCTACAACCTGCTACGTGTAGCAGGTTGTAGCTGGGTTCTGAGGCACAATAGTGATTTTTATTGCAAATTAATCTAACGTATTAATGAATCGGTAGGGCTCCTACCCAAAAAAGCTATTAGAGACCTAATTACCCCAAGCGTATATACTGGCTTGTGCCAAAGTTGCGGTAACCGTTGTAGACATCCTTAGTCTTGGTTTTCGCCAGATACGCCAGTCGAATCAGGAAACGCCAATAGACTGAGTTACGATCCAGTGCATCAATCCTGCTAAACCTGTAAACAGCATTTGGTGGAAATTCAGCTAATGTTGAGTAATCTTCGTGAGCAAGCCCTATAGCACTACACCAGGCTTTCTGTATTCGGGTTGCCATATTTTTAGCATTGAGTTCTTGGTAATTGCCTAGGTACCCATACACATCTGCATTAAACAACAGCATCAGGTGGTAATGGGGATGCTCACTAGTGTCACGTTCTCTACACCACCCATAAGATGGAAATGTCGGGTTACCTGGTCTCTTGGACCGGTTATGATCTGCCCGTAGCTGGCTTTTCAGTGACTCGAAGAAGCGAGTGATTGCCTGCGCATCTTCGCGCTGGAAGCATATTGGTAGATCAGGCTCTCCCGGAACATGAGACAGAGCGAACCTAGTGTCAGTACGAATAGCCAGTATCCGGTTATACTGCTCCAGCGTGTCGTAGACCATTTCAAGCAGTGAATTGAGAATATTGAGGTCAATGGGTGATCTATACTTTCTGGAGGCTATTTCTACCAAGTCATCGATTTCTTCGTTGGTAAGTGAATATTGTGATTCCATAATAATCCTTCATTCTGTAAATATTAATCATTGGATCATGGGTAGCGCGAGGGCTACCCATGTGATGTTGGATATAACTTCTGTAGGGGGGGACTCTTGATAATTACTTGTACAGGAGTAGAATATTGATAAAGGTATATTACATATACCGACTAAAACTCATGAGCTATCCTCCTTAATAATTTAAGCTGAATCCTTAGTGTTACTTGTCTTAAGAACAAAAAATATTAATCAGAAAGAGCCTGCTTACTCTGAAGTTATTCAGGTAAACGTAGTTTACTCATCGCAACTGTTCCTGAGTGTAACAACGGGATATTGGTTTTTTCAGCTAGTTCGCTAGGCTCCATTTTGGAACCAATAAATTTGACATAATTAACCCCACCTCGTTCAAATAATTGTACTATTCCTTCAGATTCAAGTTTTTCTAAAGCAGGCTTCAGACTTTCTGAACGCCTGACTGAATATGGGCCTTTTTTAATGATATCATTCCTCTTGAAATCGTAAGAACCATTACTAACAAGATGATCCTCCATAAACCATACTAATTTTTCTGCAGTTGTAGGTTCTCGAGTAGTATCGACCTTAGTGATAAGATGATTAATAATCCATTGTGTTATTTTCGTAGCTGACATCAAAGTATCCTTGGTAATTATTGGTGAGTCGGGTGTAATAAACATTTGCATTACTGATGCGATTCTCGTAGCTTGCTCCATAATTCTGGAACCAAAATCATCATAGTGATGCAACTCCTCTCCTTTTTGCATGAGCTCCCTGATTCGTTTACTTTGTGTATCCCATAACGCTTTCGCCTCTTCAGATAAAGTGATAAAGATACGTTCTTCATTTTTTTCTCTACGCTCTATCCCGTCTTGCAAATGCTTAACGAGAATAGAGAAAAAACCATCAAGTCCTAGTTCATCAGACCATGAACACGCATCAGGGATGTCGCATAGTTCAGGAAGTTGCTCCAGATCAATCAATAATAAACGTGCTAAGAATCCTGATTTTCTTAATTTTTTCCCCTGCTTACTTATAACGTCGTTAAATAATTCAGGCTGTAACAACAGCAATACGGTCAGCCGGACATCATCAACATCGTAGCTGTCACGAGATGCTCTGCTGTCAGAGACTCTCCCTTCTCCCCAAAGAGAGTTGAGAACTGATATATTGCGAAAAAGATTGCTGTCAAACACCCCTCCAGCTTCATCAGAACCGAGCATCAATGATGGAGACCCCAGCGCTAATACCTTTCTAAGTCCCTCACTTGTGGAATCGTTTTTAGTAAGGTACTTTCTTTCTGGGACTGATGGTGTTCTTCTTTGGCATTCCTCCAACGCCTCAAGTGCTTCATTTACATCAGCCATCTGACGAACAGCTTTGCCAAATTGTTTTTTAAGCTCTTTTAGCTCGGTTTCCCATGATACTAGTTTAAGCTTATAATTTTTCTCTTTTAACAGAAAATCATTTCGCAGCTCTTTTTCCAGTTGATAAATTTCTTCCATCAACAGCCTGAATACCGTTGATTTCCTGCTGCCTGAGCGTGCCAATAGCATGAGATAAAGTGATGTAAAGGTTCTCCCATTTTTAAGCTGAACATCAAATTTGTCCTGGCAGGCAAGTGCCATTACCCCAAGTAACACTATTAAAATAAGTTCGGCGGCGGCTCCTGTTTTATAATGTATGTAGCTGATTAACCGTTGTGCAAAAGTGGGCAGTGTCTGAAATTTGAGTACGAGTTCTTTATTTTGCGTTGAACTGTTTTTTTAGACATACATCTATCTAACTCCTCTTTAGAATTAATTAATAAGACTACGATGCAACAACCATTCATCAATTTCTGATTCAAGCCATCCAACTGATTGTGTTCCAAGCTTTCTTTTCTTCGGAAAAGTTGGATCATATCGTGGCGACCTCGGGTTCAACCAGTCATAAATTGTGGCTCGCGAGATACCTGTTTTATGGATAACAGCTGGTAAGCGGAGTATCCTGACTGCTGATGAAGTGTTCATACTGGTTTGCCTCTTGTTAGTTCAGTTTGGTTCCAGCAAAGATTAGCTGCAAGAACTCTTCGAAAAAATACGGATAGCAAAGGTTTATTTTTAACAGGTTTAACTTGTTGATATTGTGAGGGTAAATGTTTTCTATTAAAGATTTTAGTGAAGAAATTAGTCGAAAACGCAGTGCTCTGTACAGTGCGATGAAAGACTGTGAATGGAGCGTGCATGCACAATTTCTGGATGAAAAGCATACAGATATGCAAGCTGAACTGACTATGATGAAAGAGCGCGTCTGGAACTCTAAGAAGCATGGTCCCGGAATATTGTTGTATTCGTCTTCTTATTTGAAGGAGCATAGGTACACCGACTCCCATAAGGACTTTCCATCAAATGAGAAAAGCATCGAGTTAGCTAAACTTATTGAACGTTATTGGAGTACATTGGAGGCTGAACTTCTGAGAGATAATGTTGCTGTCATTATCCATGAATATATCTCTATGGATAAGCTTTTTAAATTTCACCTTAGGTATGCACAGAAGTGCTATAAATGGGGTGAATTAGTAATATCAGACAATGAGGATGTTGCATTTGAAGCATTCAAAAAAGCATCTGAGTTATTTGATAAAAGCATGGGGATGGTTTGGTATAAGATCTCTGTAGATAAACAAACTAAACTTTTATCTACCAGGAATAGGTCAGGAAGAAAAGGTGGGATAAAAAAATCTGAAATGTATCGACCTATTCAGGAAAAACTGGTGGAACTTATAAATGATTTGGCTCCTGAAGAAGGATGGAGAAGTAAAGCCGCAGCGGTGAATGTTCTCATTGAACCTTTGTGGCTATTTATAGAAGAGTCAAAATTGAATGTTAATAAGCACGATAAAAAATATCGAATGCCAACTACCAGTCAGGAAGCCTTAGCCGATACTATTTTAAAATCGTGGTCTACAAATGTTGATATTGTGAAACAGGCTTTCGAGAACACTGTAAGTAGAAAAAAAAGAACTGGTCAGTTGTAGTAATCTTTTATGTGAATTTGGATAATAAGAATAAGCGCTCCCTTTTAAGCGCTTATTCGTGTTTTAGCCGACAAGCCTTATACCTCTAATACCATCGCCAATCACGCTTCCACGGTCAGCTGCCATCACGAAATCAGCCCACCATTGCATCATTGGCCGCCGCTGCTCAAGATAATCGCTGCGGTTATAGGCACGCCGAACCTCGTTCTTATCCACATGAGCAAGAGCCGCTTCAATAACATCGGGCGGAAAACCCTGCTCATTAAGGGCAGTACTAGCGATAGATCGCAGACCGTGTGAAACGAGCACTCCACCAAAACCTGCGCGTTTTAGCGATGCGTTTACGGTCTGACTGTTCATAGGTTGGTTTGGCTTGATGCGGCTGGGAAAGATAAATTCTCGATTTCCACTTAACGGCTTCATCATCTCTAGTATCGCAATTGCTTCATCTGACAATGGAACAGTATGGTCGCGGTTCATTTTCATGCGTGCTGCAGGAATCTTCCACTCTTGTGCTTCTATGTCTATCTCTTCCCAGCGAGCTTCAGCCGCTTCGGCAGGGCGGGTAATAGTAAGAAGTTGCCACATGAACAGGCAGCGTGTGGAAAGGCTAATGCTGGCTGTTCGCATTGTCTGCATCAGTTGAGGTAGCTGATCCGGTCGAATGCTGGGCATGTTCTTTTTCTGAGGCTTCTCGAAGGCTTTACCAATATTAACGCTGGGAACAGCATCAATCAGCCCTGTGTTTTGGGCATAGATCATGACCTCATTAATGCGCTGGCACAGGCGACGAACGGTTTCCAGTGCACCTCTGGCCTGAACCGGTTGGACGGACTGAACCAGTGTGTGAGCTTTAATATCTGTAACGCTAACGTCGCCAATCGCAGGAAAGACATCTCTTTCAAGAGAGCGCCAGATATCTTCCGCATAGTCCTCTGTCACACTAGCTTTCTTCACATTCCACCAACGTTCAGCTACGAGCTGGAAAGTATTGGTTTTGGCTTCCAGCGAACTGCGAAGTTGTTCTTGCTGATGTTCCTGTGGATCGATTTGTTTCGCCAGGAGAGAGCGAGACTCTGCTCTGTAGTTTCTGGCATCGGCAAGGGTAACTGACGGGTAGGGACCAATGCTCTTCTTCGCTCGTTTCTTAGTGACAGGGCGAATGTAGCGAAACTGCCAGATTTTACTTCCGCTGGATTTGATGAGTAGCTCAAGGCCATCGCCATCATAGAGAACGTAGTCCGCTTCTTTGGGTTTAGCAGATTCGATTTCCTTAACGGATAGAGGTTTGGTTTGTCTTGCCATTGCCGGGTTTCCATAGTTTTAGGCACCTCAAAAACAATATAGCTTTATGAGGTGCCTAACAAGGTGCCTAAAAGGTTCGGATTTAATTAGTTGGCATCAGACTTCGCGGGACAAATTCAAGGCACAAAAAAGCCCGCAGGGCTTGCGCCGTGCGGGCTCTTAGGACTTCATCGGATGACTCTGGTAATCACCGATGGAGAATTTTGGTGGAGCTGGCGGGAGTTGAACCCGCGTCCGAAATTCCTACATCCTCGGTACTACATGCTTAGTCAGTCTTTACATTCGCCTGGCACCTGCGGACAGACACGCCACTACCAGACTAGCCTGATTAGATTTAACGCTTCAACCCCAGGCAGGGCCTCCACGCGATCTCTTTTGGGTTTGACCTCTCTTTGATCCCCGTCTTAAGAGCGGAAGCTAGGGAGAGAGGGCTCAGAGCAGGTTATTAAGCTGCTAAAGCGTAGTTTTCGTCGTTTGCGACTATTTTTTTGCGGCTTTTTACGAGGCCAACCGCCCCTCGGCATGCACCTTGGGTTTCGCGAATCCCGTCGAATCCAGAATCAGCCCCAATGTGTTAGAGCAAGTATAACAGACTTGTGACACGCGTGACCAGCCCCCGCAACCCCTAATCCTCAAGGATTTATCGCTCACGCAGCGCTTCTTTTGCGCGATTAAACGGTTTGATTAAATAGTCGACGATGGTTTTTTCACCTGTTTTTATATCCACTGTGGCAATCATGCCCGGTACGATGGAGAAATGGCGTCCCAGTTTATTCTGTAAGAAGTCCTGATGCGTGCGGATAAACACGCGGTAATAGAAGATTTCCGGTTTCACTTTGTCCTGAATGGTGTCCGGGGAGATGGTTTCGACTACGCCTTCCAGGCCGCCGTAAATGGCATAGTCATAGGCGGTTATCTTCACCAGCGCCCGCTGGCCGGGATGGATGAACGCGATATCACGCGGCGACAGGCGGGTTTCTATCAGCAGATGATCGTCCAGCGGCACAATCTCCATCATCTCGCCGTTGGGCGGGATAACGCCGCCAATGGTGGTGACCTGGATGTTTTTCACAATACCGCGCATCGGCGCACGTACGGTCAGGCGGGTGACGGAATCCTCACGTCCTTTTAAAATAGCCGCCAGCATATCCACTTCGGCGTTAGCTTTTGACAGCGCTTCCCGCGCCTGCACGAAATATTGTGAGCGCAGGTCGGTAATTTTTAATCCCAGATCGCTTTTTTGTCGTTGCAGGCGCAACACTTCTACGTGGCTGGCGGCACCACTTTTCTCCAGCCGTTGGGTGATAGCCAGCTCTTTATTTACTGAGACCAGCGCATCCTGCAGTTCTGCCATTGAATCCGCAAGCTGCGCGCGGCGGCTTTTATACAGGCGAGTTTCGGAGGCGATGAGATCCGGCCAGGCGCGCAGTGAATCGGGAAAGACCAGCGGCAGATCGTTAACTTCGGCATTGAGCCTTGCGCTGGAAGCCAGTGAGGCGCGATAACGGGCGGCGCTCTCCCCAACGTTGGACTCTGAACGGGTGGGGTCGAGGCGGGCGACAATTTGACTGGCCTGCACTTTATCTCCCTCGCGTACCGTAAGCTCAGCGAGAATGCCGCCATCCAGTGACTGTAAGACTTGCTCTCGCGAGCTGGGGATCACTTTCCCGCTACCGGTTGAGACTTCATCCAGCTTGCCGAAATACGCCCAGATGCCCAGGACGGCAAACAGCAGCGTGCTGAGCAGAATAATGCGGCTGGCCCCGGAAAAACGGTGTTCGCGGCGGATATCGAGGTCGTCCATGGCGGCATCATGCGGATTGGTTTTCATTTTTCCACTCCCGACCGTGAGTTGGGGCAGGTGCCCGGCTCGCATTCAACGCTTGCGCTTTCGGGGCATCCATGACCAGTTGACCTTCTTTCAACACCACCACGCGCTCGACAAGTTCCAGAACCGGTACGCGGTGGGTGGCGACAATCAATGTGCGGTTACCCAACCACTGGTTGAGGCGCTGAATAAACTCCCGCTCGGTATGTTCATCCAGCGAGGCGCTGGGTTCATCGAGCAGCACGATATTGGGCGAGCGCAGCAGCATTCTTGCCAGCAGGATCGACTGCCGTTGCCCACCGGACAAACCGTTGCCGCCCTCCATAATGGGATGCGCCAGCCCTTTGGCGAGCTGTTTAACGAAAGCTGCCGCGCCGCTGACCTCCAGCGCTTCGAAGATCTGCGCATCGCTGGCGTGCGGTGCGCCGAGGGTCAGGTTCTCGCGCAGGGTGCCGAAAAACAGCCGCGCGTTCTGGCTGAGAAAACCGATGTTGCGGCGTAAATCGGCCATATCGATCTGCGCCAGACTCAGGTTGTCGAGCCGGACATCGCCCTGGATAATCTCCACACCGCCTGCCATGGCCTGCAGCAGGGTTGATTTCCCGGCACCGTTACGCCCGAGGATCGCCACCCGTTCGCCGGGCATGACCTCCAGGCGCGAGATGCGCAGCGGAACGCGCTGATCGTCGCTGTGGTAGCGAAAGTGTGCATTTTCAAACAGATAATGACCGTGAAAAATCTCCTGATGCACCCGGTCTTCATCGTACTGTGTTTCAGTGGGGAGCTGCATGATGCTATCCAACCCCATCTTCGCCGCCTTGACCTGTTGCCAGCGGGCCAGCACGCCGCACAGGTTAGCCATTGGGGCAATCATTCTGGAACCGAGCATCGAAGCGGCCACCACGGCCCCGGTGGTCATCGTGCCTTCAATGACCATCGGCGCGCCAAACATAATGATGGCGGCATAGACCAGACTTTGTACCGACATGCCCCAGCCAATCAGCCCCTGAGTCAGCCTGCGCGTGCGCAGCCCGGACTCTCCGGTAATGCGTATGTAGCTGTTCCACTGCTGTAAAAAGCGGTTTTCCGCCTGCATCAGCTTGATGTCTTCCAGCCCCTGAACGCTTTCGACCAGCACCGCGTTGCGCAGGGTGGATTCATGGGCAGCCTGGTTGGCGAGCACCGCCAGCTTCTTCTGTAACAGCAAACCGGGCAGGATCATCAGCAGGGCCGCGACGGGAGCTATCCATGCCAGCGGCGGGGCGATAAATGCCAGCACCACGATAAACAAAAAGAAAAACGGCAGATCGACAATGGTCGACATGGTCGAGGAGGTGATCATCTCGCGAACCTGTTCCAGCTCGCGTAGTTGAGAAATAAAGCTCCCCGTCGAGCGCGGTACGGCGCTGTTGCGCAGGCGTAATGCATGACTGAACACGCGATCAGAAATGCGCATATCGGCGCGTTTGCCGAGCAGGTCCATTATGTGGGTACGTGCTTCGCGCAGCAAAAAGCCAAACAGCACCGCCACCAGAACGCCAGTGGAGAGAACATACAGCGTTGGATAAGACTGGGCGGGGATCACCCGGTCATAAACCTGCATGGAAAAGATAATCCCGGCGAGCGACAGGACGTTAATCAGAAAGGCGGCGATCATGACCGGCAGGTAAGGGCGGATGTCCTTTAACACCAGTTCGCGCATCCAGTCGGGCTTGAAGCGCGAAATATAGCGGTCTACCCGACTGTCCTTCAGCGCCGACAGTGGGCGCAGCGCGGTAATGCTCACGATCTCCGGCAGAAGTTCTGCAATCGTTAACCGGTTACGCTGGCCCTCTTCGGCGATGATAAACACATCTAACGTATCTTCGCCGTTGAAATGTTCTATCACCATCAGCTGGCCGTCGCGCAGCTCCGCCACTACCGGTAAACGCCACTGACCGAATGCCTGCGTGGCGGTATTCAGCGAATGAAATGACAGTCCCGCCTGACGCGCCAGTTGCGACAGGGCCGTGGCCCTGGTTTTTCCCGCAAACCACGGGGCGTTGGCCTGGATTGCTCCGGGAGAACAGGCCACGCGATAGTGATTGGCAATATGCGTCATCGCCTGCGCCCACTGGCTCAGGGCGTGTTCGCCAATCGCATCTTCCGCATGTGAATCGAGGTCGCTCATAGCTTGATCTCCACCGATTGAATACTGCGGTTATTTAAGGCGAACGCCTGGCGAAGCGAGCCGGTGTTATAGAGGCAGTTCAACTGGAGCTGGCGCAGCTGGTTTTGGGTCTGGAGTTCAGCAAAACGGGCCTGATACACCTCTTGCTCGGCGTTAAGTACGTCGAGCAGCGGGCGCGAACCGAGGTCCAGATACTGCTGTTGATAAAGCTCGCGCGTTTGTTCACTCAGTCGCTGCTGGCGACGCAGAATCTGCAGGGCGGTGGCGAGGCTCATCGCCTGGCTGCGGGACTCGAGTAATTTTTGCCGTACTTCGAGTCGGGTGCGCTGGATGGAGTACTGTGCAGACTCTACCGCGTGGCTGGCGGCGTTGCGCCTGGCGGTGAGTCCGCCCCCCTGATACAGCGGCATCTCAACTTTTACCCACGTGGAGTACTGGGTTTTGTCGAGCACCTCATGGCTGGGGTATTTGTCGTTGAGATAATGCTGAACCGACGGTTCCAGAGAGATGGTGGGCGTCATCTGCGCGTTGGCGTAATCGAGATTTGCCTGCGCCACATTTGCTTGTGCCCAGGCAGCCAGCACCGCAGGAACCAGTTTATCTTCCGGTTTGACCACATCACAGCTGCTGTCCAGTTTGGCCGGGAATTCGTTGCTGATGCCGTTAAGTGAGTTCCAGCCGAGGTAACTCATCAATGTGGCCTTACTGCTGTCGAGATTGGCCTGATACTGCGCCAGCTGAGAACGTGCAGACTCGATACGCGCATCGGTTTGCACCACGTCGGACAGCGAGGTTGCCCCTTCATCATTGCGTTGTCGGGTCAGTCGACCAATGCCGTTTAAGGCAGTGAGCTGCTCTTCGGCGGCATCCACCATTTGCTGCCACGTCTGCACCTGGACTATCGCGTTGGCAGTTGCGTGGGCGATGGTATCAATACTGAGTAATACATTCGCCTGCTGTTGCGCAGCTCCAGCGGTTTCGGCGCGAACCTGGCTTGCTACTTTGCCGAAGTCGTACAGCATTTGTGACACCGAAATAACCAGCGCCGGGCTAAAGCCGTGGTCGGTGTAGGTATTGCTGTAACCGTTGTTCATTCCGGCAGAAACTTGCGGGTAATATTTCGATTTTGCCACGTCGATCTGCTCGTTTTGTGAGAGCAGTTTGCCGATCGATTCACGAATAGAAGGATGCCAGCTCACGGCACGACTTACCGCGTCGTTGAGCGTCAGGCTGCCGGGGGCGGCAGCGCTCAGCGGCAGATCGGCAACCGCGCCGTCCAGCGAGGGAAGCATCTGGCTGGTGGCCAGCCCTTCCGGCGTAATAATTTGCGGTTCATCTTCGGCATTCACCCGCAGGGTACAGAGCGTTAATGCCAGCAGCAGGGCAACAGGCGCGACATTTCTCATAGTTTATCCCTTACAAAATACGGCAGCGACGACTGTTATTGCCCCGGACGTCATGGCATCCGGGGCTGTAGTTATGGCGCTTTAACGCATAGCGTTAACGTCAGGGCACAATGTGATTTTGTTGCACCAGCTCATCGAGCGTGGTGTGTACGTTCTCCAGCGTTATGAGATTGGTTGAGTGATAAGTGTTGCCCGTACCGTCGCGGTCGATAGCAATCACCGTATTGTTACCGCTGGTGGTCACGGTGAGGTAGTTGCCGAGCGTAGCATTTTGCCCGTTCCAGCCTACCAGCAGGTCGCCAATATCGATTTTGTCGCCCTGGGCCAGCGAGAAGTTGGTCCAGTTGTCGGTAGCGCCATTGCTAATGTTGCCACCGGTAGCGTCGTTGGCGTTGAGCAGGTGATAAATCAGCGTATCGCCGTAGACCGATCCGGTTATCACGTCATGCTGTGCGCTGCTTGCCATCTGCGGATTCATATTGATGGTCAGCGTAGCGGTGTCCGTATGTCCGTTTTGGTCGTTAAGGGTATAGGTAAAGGTCTCTTTGCTGGTGATCGATGCTACGGTTGTACCCGGCTTCAGCGTGTAGATGTATGAGCCATCCAGATTCATAGTTAGTGAACCATAATGCCCCTGAATTATTGCGCTGCTGATGCTGCCGGCCGGATTAAGGGTGGCCGTACTGCCGTTAAAGCCAGTGACGGTGAGCTGGGTATGGACAGTTGAGAGCTGATCGTGCGCGCCTGCGGCATCACTGCCATCAAAAATATTGCCATTCACCGTGGTGGCGTTAACGTCATAGGTATTGAGGTGCCATGTCGTGCCTGTGACGTTTGGCGTAATGCTGACGTTGCCAACTGCCAGCCCTCCCATCGTTCCTGTAAAGCTGATGTTGTAATGGCCTGCGGTTAGCTCGGCATTGCCCAGTGAGACGGCAATTGAACTGCCTAACAGGCTGATGGAACTGGCGGGTATCGAGCCTGAAAGCGAGAATCCGTCAGGACCGGTTATGGTCCAGGTCACGCCCAGCGTACCAACGGTGATAAGCGTGCCGATGCTGAAGTTGAGCGTGGCGCCTTTCAGAACGTCATTTGTTGCGATATCAAACGAACCTGTACCGGTTGCTTTGCTCCCCAGCGTCGGAATTGTCGCAGTTCCCAGCGCGCCGCTTCCGTACGCAGCAGAATCCTGAACGGTACTCACCGGCATCGTGCTGCTGACGTCATTTATTGCGTCCAGCGGCTGCGGTGTTGGTTTGATATTCAGTGATGCGCTGCCGGTATCGCCGTTTGGTGCTTTGACCTTATACACGAAGCTGTCCGGCGTATTGATACCGTCTGCGCCCAGTCCGCTTTTCAGCGTGTAGGTGTAGTTCCCTTTCGCATCAATAATCAGCGTGCCGTACTGTCCGTTAATGGTGGTGGTGCCCGTTGCGTTAACGGTGACACCGTTCACTTCGGTGATAACGGTATTGGCCGGAGCCGAGTCGTTGACCAGCAGGTTTCCATTGGTTGTCGCACTCAGGCTGTCGACGGCGTAGGTGTGATCGGCCTTAATATCCAGGGTGTAGCCGGTCAGCAGCGTCAGACCGCCGGAGGCGTTAAGCAGGAACAGATAGTCACCGCCCGGCAGGGTGATGGTGTAGTCCGTTGAGCTACCTCCTAACAGCGCCGTGACCCAGTTAGGTTTCACGCGGAACTGTTCATACTGCTGAATGGACTCGTTGAAGCGATAAACATAGAGATCAAAACCGCCCACTGTGACGCCGAGAACGCTTGCCTTGACGGTCAGCGTGCGGGTTGCGCCGTCATCTACGTTAAACTTGATCGGGTTGGTTAAACCGTTAACCAGGCTGACGTCCAGCACATTACCCAGTCCGACGTTGGCGAGGGTGAAGCCGGTTTGCTGTGATGTGCCATGATCAACCGCGATGACCTGCGTCCCGTAAGTCAGCGCAGCCACATCATCTGCCGCGGTTACCGTACTGGTGGTTGGGGCCTGACCCAGCGTTACCACCAGTTTTGCTGAGGAGTGATCGCTGCCATGTGTCAGCGTGTAGGTGAAGCTTTCGGAGCGTCCATATACCGAGATTGACGTATTGGTCAGGGTATAGGTGTAGCTACCGTTCTGATTGATATGCAGGATGCCGTATTTCCCCTGCACATCAATGCCGCCCGCCGGGATGTTCACGAGGTTGCCGTTACCGTCGGTGATGGAGGTGACCAGCGTGCCGGAAGGGGCGTTATCCTGTCCGTTGGTGGGATCGGTATCCGTGATGATATTCCCGGATTCCGTGGTACCGCCGGTGATGGTCCCTGCGCTGGCTTTTACCACTGAGACATCAAGGCTGGTGTATGCGCCGGTCGCCAGCAGGTTGGTGTTGTAGCTGACTACGCGGTAATCCCCGCCAGTCAGTCCGCTGTAATTGAGCGTTACGCCTGAGGCACCCAGGGTGAGCAGACTGGCAAAGTCTGGCTTTCCGGTATCTACCACCGTTACCCAGGCATTCAGCGCGGTGTCAAAGCGCTGGATGACGACTTCAAGCGTGTTTAAAAGCGACAGCACCACGCCGGTCGCAGCGGCATTGATCGTAATGGATCCGCTGCCGCCAGAAGCGATGCTGAAATTGACGCTTGCCGTATCGTTCCCCAGTACGTTGGCGACATTTCCAAGCGCATTGACCAACAGGAAACCATAATCGCTCTGATGCTCGGTGCTGACGGTGACATCGGTTTGTAGCGGTAGACTGGTGACATTGTCTTCAGCCAGCAGCGGCAATACCGGTGCGAGAGCGCTTGTCGGCGATGAGGTATTTCCCGCCGCATCGGTCGCCGTGGCGGACAGAGACTGCCCTTCAATCTGGCGAACCGGCAGGTTTACGCTGTAGACACCGCTGCTGTTGGCGATTGCCGTCACGCTAGTGCCGCCGGGCAGAGAAATGGTGACCGTGCTTCCCGCTTCGGCGACGCCGCTGACGGTGCCGCCATCGGCGCTGATCAGGATCGTTGGTGCTGTTGGTGGTGTGGTATCCACAATCACGCTGAACGAACCGGACAACCCGCTTGCGCCGTTGGCGTTGGTTGCAGTGGCGGTAAACGCATGGTTACCTTCGCTGAGCGCGCCGGATGGGGTATAGCTCCAGATCCCGTTACCGTCTGCAGTCGTGGTACCCATTAGTACGCCGTTGTTGTACAGACTAACCACCGCGTTTGCCTGGGCCGTTCCGCTGAGCGTTGGCAGGGTGTCATTGGTGGTTTTGCCAGCCGCGACAGGCCCCGTGATTGTGCCGACGTCATCGAACACGCTGGCAATAACGGGCGCAGGCGGTACGCCGGTAAACGGTGCCAGCACGTTACCCGGCGTACCGATGTTGCCTGCGGCATCCTGCGCGCTGACCTGCAGCGTTTGCCCACTGATTTGCGGTGGATTCAGCGTAAAGGTGAAATTACCGGAGGCGTTGGCCGTTGCGGTCCCGAGCACCGTTCCGCCGCTTGAGGTAATAATGACCGTGCTGTTTGGCTCGGCAACGCCGGTGAGAGCGGTGCCGTTGGCGTTTACCGCCAGCCCGGTTGGGATGCCAGGGGCAACGGTATCGACCACGATCGCGGCCGCAGACGATATGCCGCTGGTATTACCCGCGCTGTCCGTTGCGGTGATGGTAAACGAGTGGGTGCCTTGTGCCAGCGCGGTAGCTGGGGTATAGCTCCAGTTGCCGCTGCCATCCGCCGTCACGCTGGTAACAAAGCTGCCGTTATCATAAATATCAACCCGCGCGTTGGCTTCCGTGATGCCGTTTAACGTTGGGCGCGCGTCATTGGTCGGCTGATTATTGCCAATCGCCCCGGTGTTTGGCCCGACATCATCAATAATGCTGCTGATTGAAGGCTGCGTCGGCGCCGTGGTGTCAACCACCACGCTGAAGCCTGCGGTTGCGCCGCTGGTGTTGCCCGCCGCATCGGTGGCGGTGACGGTGAAGGTGTGCGATCCATTCGCCAGCGGTGTGGTTGGGGTAAACGACCAACTGTTATTGCTTTGCACCAGCGCGGTACCCAACAGGGTGCTTCCGTCATAGATGCTGACGGTGCTGCCAGCCTCAGCGGTGCCGTTCAGCGTTGGGCGTGCATCGTTGGTCAACTGTCCGTTGCCGAGCGCCGCATTGAACACGCCGCCTGCGATATCATCCACCACAGAGACCAGCAGCGGGACGGATGGCGCAATGGTGTCGACATTAATAGTAAATCCGCCTGAGACAGGGCTCACGTTCCCGGCGGCGTCGGTGGCGATAGCGGTAAACACATGCTGACCGTTGCCAAGTGTGGTGGTCAGATATTCCCAGGTGCCGTCTATCGCCGCAGTCACCGTTGCCAGCAGCGTGCCATTATCGTAGATGGCTACTCGAGCACCTGCTTCCGCCGAGCCGTTGAGTACGGGACGGGTATCGTTGGTAAAGGCTCCGTTCGATAGCGTTCCGGTTCCCGGCAACACGTCATCAAAAGCCTGAATAATCGTTGGCGCAAGCGGGGCAACGGTATCAACGACGATGTTAAATCCTGCAGACGTCGGGCTGATGTTTCCGGCCGCGTCGGTGGCTGTTACCGTCAGCGCGTGGTTACCATTGCCAAGTGGGGTTCCCGGCGTGAAGCTCCATGCGCCCGTACCATCCGCTGTGGTAAAGCCGATAAACGATCCGTTATCGTAAATTCTCACCGTGGAATTGGCTTCAGCCGTACCGCTAAGCGTCGGGAGCGGATCGTTCGTGGCCTGACCGTTATTCAGATTACCGATCAGCGGGCCGACATCATCTGCAACCTGAGTAATCACTGGTGCTGTCGGTGCCAGAGTATCGACGGTGTAGGTAAAGCCACCAGAAGGCAGGCTGGTATTGCCTGCGCTATCTGTAGCCGTGACGGTCAGAGTATGCTGGCCGTTACCCAATGCCGCGGAGGGCGTAAAACTCCAGCTTCCACCTGCGCCGACGATGGTGGTGCCAATGGGCTGACCATCGCTCAGGACGGTAATCGTCGCACCAACTTCACCGGTACCGCTGAGCGCCGGGCGACTTTCGTTGCTGATTTGCCCGTTGGAGATTGGCCCGGTTGTCGGCGCGGTATTGTCCTGAACGGTCAGAATTACCGGTACAGACGGGGCAGTTGAATCGACCAAAATGGTGAATGAGGTGGAGGCTCCGCTGGTATTGCCAGCTGCATCCGTCGCCGTCACGGTAAAGATATTTTCCCCCTGCGCCAGCGCGCTTGTAGGGGTGAAGCTCCAGTTACCGGATCCATCGGCATTTGCGGTGCCAATGATCGTACCATTGCTGCGAATAGTGACAATGGCATTGGGTTCGGTAATGCCATTCAATGTGGGTTGGGCATCATTGGTCAGTTGACCGTTGGTCAACTGAGTGCTTCCTGGCTGATCGTCGATGACTGACACAATAGTTGGCACTACTGGTGGAAGTGTGTCGACCAACAAAGAGAATGGCGCTGTTGCCGGGCTGACGTTACCCGCGGCGTCCGTGACCG
This sequence comes from Citrobacter sp. Cpo090, assembly GCF_030332665.1. Lineage (NCBI taxonomy): Bacteria > Pseudomonadati > Pseudomonadota > Gammaproteobacteria > Enterobacterales > Enterobacteriaceae > Citrobacter > Citrobacter sp. Cpo090. Next base: position 376,234 of record NZ_JAOWHK010000036.1, read on the forward strand.
TGGCGGTCAACGCGTGATTGCCCTCGCCGAGTGCCGGAGAAGGCGTAAAGCTCCAGTTGCCGCTTCCGTCGCTGGTGGTTGTGCCAATCACCGTGCCGTTATCGCGGATGGTGACCACGCTATTCGCTTCGGTAGTACCTGCCAGGGTTGGCGTATTATCGTTGGTTGTCTGCCCGGAAATGAGCGTGGTTGTTCCACCTACATCGTCGGTTACTGACACAATAACTGGCGCACCAGGCAGGCCTGTGTCCACCGTTATTGGGTAAGATGCGGATGGGGCTCCCTGATTGCCAGCCGCGTCAGTGGCGCGCACGGTAAACGTGTGAGGACCGTCATTCAGGGCATTTTGCGGGGTAAAGCTCCAGTTTCCGCTGCTGTTCACGGTCGTGGTTCCGATGGACACGCCGCCGTCATAAACCGTAATTGTCGCTCCAATTTCGCCAGTACCACTCAGTGTTGGACGCGTGTCGTTGGTGCTTTGTCCACTGCCGACGTTGCCCGTCACTGGAGCCACGTCATCAGTAACGGCGGTGATGCTTGGCGCGAGCGGCGCGGTGGTATCGATGGTAATGGCATAGTTTGGCGACTGGCCGCTGGTGTCATTGCCCACTTTTTGAGAGACCGCGTAATTCCAGGTCGTGCCGTCCGCCAGCGCGCTGGGGATGGTGTAGCTCCAGGCTCCGGTGCTCGCGTCAGCCCGGACGGTGATCAGCAGGATCCCGTTTTGGTAGATATTTACATCAGCTCCGGCGGTTGCCACGCCTTGTAAGGTTGGCTGCGTATCATTGGTGGTTTTTCCGTTACCGATTTCAGTTAAACCGGAAGGGACATCGTCGATAATTTGCAGAGTAGGTGGGTGCGGAAGGCCCGAGTTTGAGGCGGTAAACGGCGTTTCTCCGCTTTGGTTGCCCGCTGGATCCTGGGCGATCGCGTTCAATGCTTCACCTGTCGTCTGAGCCGGTGAAATCGTGACGGTGTAAGCGCCGGTAATGCTATCAGCAACGGCCTGGCCGAGGACCGTGGTTCCATTTCTGATGATGACGGTGCTGCCTGGTTCGGCGGTCCCGCTCACCAGCGTACCGTTATTATCTATGATGGTTACGATGGGGGCAGGCGGCGCTTGCGTATCGGTTGTTATAATTACCGGGTTGCCCGCCGGGAGGATATTGCCTGCCGTATCCTGCGCGCCGAAGGTCAGCGTATGCTGCACATTGGGCGAAAGCGGAACGTCCACGCTCCATTTGCCATCGGCTCCCACCGTTGTGGTTATTACTGGGCTTGAGCCTCCATTATCAAAAATTTGGATCGTACTGCCCGGTGTTCCTGTTCCGCTGACGGTGGGGGAGAGATCATCCGTGACGCTTCCATTGCTGAGCGTGCCGGTAATCACGCCGACGTTATCTTCGATATCCGTTACCTGCGGGGCGGTAAGCGGTGTCGAATTCACCGTAAACGAGATGCTATTTGAGGTACCGCTGGGGTTGCCTGCGGCATCGGTGGCGACTGCCGTCAGCGTGTAGGTGCCATTGGGCAGTGCCGTCGTCGGCGTGATGACCCACAAACCATTCACTACGGTAGCGGTGCCGATGACGGTAGTGCCGTTATACAGCGTAATGATCGAGCCACTTTCCCCGGTTCCGCGCACGGTTGGCGTGCTGTCATCGGTTGTGCCGTTCGCTGCGATATCTCCCTGAACTGTGCCTGCGTTGTCATTTGCAGCAGTGATTGTAGGCGTTGCGGGAGGCGTAATATCAATGTTCAGGGTGATGGCTGTCGACGGTTGGCTGACGTTGCCTGCCGGATCGGTTGCGGTGAGGGTAACCTGGTAACTATCCGGGTTAATAGGCATGGTCGGCGTAAAGCTCCAGGTGCCGTCTGCGCCAACCGTTGTGGTACCCAGCGGTGTGGTATTGCCGTCGAGATACACCGAAATAACATCACCCGCCGTACCGGTGCCGCTAAAGGTTGGCGTGGTGTCATTGGTGTTGCCATTCGTGACCACGCCCGTTACCGGAGCGACATCGTCGGTAATGACAGGCGCGCCAGGCTGCACAGGGGGCGTATTGTCAACCGTCAGGGTAAAGCTCGCCGACGGGATCCCCGTATTGCCTGCTGCGTCAGTCGCTGTAGCGGTGAATTTATGCGGTCCTTCAGGCAGCGCATTCGGTGGCGTAAATGCCCATGTACCGTCAGGCTGGACGGTGGTGCGACCCAACGTTGTGCCGTTATCAGCAACGGTGATGGTTGCTCCCGGCTCGCCAGTGCCTGAAAGAACAGGGGTGGTACTTTTCGTACTGCCACCGTTTGCCAGAGGGAGAGTGGCGCTGCCTATCAGTCCCTCTCCGGCGACAATAATTGGAGCAGCAGGTGGCGTGGTATCGATGGTTAACGTAAAGCTTGCGGGTGCGCTGGCATTACCTGCGGCATCTGTCGCCACGGCGGTCAGCGTGTGCGGCCCTTCGCTTAGCGGTTGAGTCACCTGAATGCTCCAGTTGCCGTCAGCCGGAACCAGCACGCTGCCAATAGGCGTCGTGCCGTCATACAGCGTGACGGTTGAACCGGCAACGCCCGTGCCGTTAAGTTTTGGTAGCGTATCGTCCGTACTCTGGTTGGTAAGTAGATCGCTTTTAATGCTGCCGACATCATCCGTCATGCTGAGAATGACTGGCGTGGCAGGCGCTTGTGTATCAACCGTGATAGTCACAACCGTTGGCGAGGTGGTGACGTTACCTGCCATATCTGTAGCCAATACCGTGAAATTATGCACCCGGTCGGTGAGCGGAGCGCCATTTGGCACTGTATAGATCCAGGAACCTGAGCTAGTGACGAGGATGGTGTCCAGTAAAAGGCCATTGTCAAAGAGGCTAACTAACGAACCTGGCTCACCGGTGCCTGAAATCGTCGGCGTGTTGTCGTTGGTGATGCCGCCGTTGTTAGCAACGTCGCCGGTTATCGTACCGACGTTATCGTTCACCAGCGTGATTGCGGGTACTGTGGGCGCAATGGTATCGACAATGATTTTCCAGCTTGCTGCGCTACTGGTGTTATTCGCGGCGTCTGTGGCGGTCACCGTGAAGATATGAGCGCCCTCGCTCAGCGCCGAGGCTGGCGTATAGTTCCATTTACCGTTGGTATCAGCGGTAACGGTCGTCAGCAGGGTACCGTTATCGTAAATTTTGACCTGAGAACCTGCTTCAGCGGTGCCTTCCAGTTTAGGTTTGCTATCGTTGGTGACGTCGCCGTTATTGAGAGGGCCCTGGTACATGGGCTGGTCATCCGTTACAGCGGTGATGATGGGCGTTCCGGGGGCGGTAATATCCGGTGCCAATGCGGAAGTCGGCTGACTCTCGTTGCTGCTACTGTCCGTTGCGGTAACGTTTACCGTTTCGCCGTTCTTTTGCGATGGCGTAATCGACACTGCGAAGTTGCCGCCGCTGTCAGCCTGACCTGTGCCAATCGGGTTACCGTTGCTGTCTTTGACTGTGATGGTGCTTCCCGCTTCAGCATGCCCACTCACAGAACCGCCGTCTCCGGCGACGATAACGCCGGTTGGCGCGTCAGGTGCTGTGGTATCCGGTGCGGTAATCGCGCTGTTACCGCTGGTATTGCCAGCCGCATCCGTCGCATTGGCGACAAGATGTTCTCCGTTGGTCTGCGGCGGAAGCAGCGTGGCGGTGAAACCTCCGCTCGGGCCGGCGGTTGCCGTTCCAATAATCGCGCCACCTGGATCCAGAATATGTACCGTACTGTTGGGTTCTGCGGTACCGGTAACTTGATCGCCCGCGGTGTTAATCACCAGGTTAGCAGGCGGCTGCGGGGCCGTGATGTCTGGCGCGAGCGCAGTTTCTGGTGGGCTTGGGTTTCCGGCTGGATCGGTGGCGATAGCGGTAATGGTCTCACCATTGGTCTGAGGTGGGCTAATGGTGATGGTAAATGAGCCATCTGTTCCGGTGACGCCACTGCCGATCTGATGACCATTATTATCATTGATGGTCACGGTACTTCCTGGTTCGGCCGTACCGGTGACGACAGAGCCATCGGCAGATACGTTCAGATCGTCCGGCGCTGACGGTGGCTGAGTATCGATAGTGATATTGAATGCCGCTGACGTTCCTCCCGTGCCCAGGTGGTTGGTCGCCGTGGCGGTGAAGGAGTATGAGTTGTCCTGCAAGTTGGTGCTTGAAGTCCAGGTCCAGTTGCCGCTGGGATCGGCTTGTACGCTTACAACTAACACCCCGTTGTTATAAATGTTAACCGTGCTGTTGGCGTCAGCGGTACCCGAGAGCGTGGGCGTTTGGTCGTTGGTGGCCTGATTATTGCTCAACAGACCGGTTGAGGGGGCAAAATCATCCATTATGCTGACGATAACGGGTACGCCCGGGTAGCCAGAGTTAGTGGCATTGAAGGAAGTATCTGGCCCGACGTTGCCTGCCTGGTCCTGAATCTTCGCGATCAGCGCTTCACCGTGCGTTTGCGAGGGAGAAATCGCGATGGAAAAATTGCCGGTTTGGTCGACCCTGATTGAACCTAAAACCTGATTATTACTACCGATGATAGTGACCAGGCTTCCCGCTTCCGCTCTCCCGGTAACAGTTGTACCTTCCGGATTAACGGAGGAAATGACCGCGGCGGCAGGTGGAATCGTATCAACGGTGAATGTCGGTACTTTCGTTTCCGCGCTCACGTTACCCGCGGCGTCAGTTTGCGTCAGCGTCAGATTGTGAACTCCGTCGCTGAGCGGCGTGTTCGGTGTAAACGTCCAGTTACCATTCTTATCCACCTGGACCATGCCAATCAGAATGCCGTTATCAGAAATACTGATGTAAGAACCTGCTTCGCCTGTGCCAGTGAGCGTTGGCGTAGCATCGTCGGTTACGCCGTTATTGGCGATAAGACCGGTAATGGAACCAACATTGTCGATTTCCTGAGTGACTACAGGGGCGTCGGGGGCAAGTGTATCGACAATAATGACCCAACTGTCCGACATTCCGCTGCTGCCCGCACCGTTCGAAGCGCTGACGGTAAACTGGTGGGTACCGTCTGTGAGAGGAGAGGATGGCGTAAACGACCAGTTGCCGTTGGTATCGATAGTGACCTGACCTATTTCGACACCGTTATCAAAAATATGTAATGTGGCATTCGCGGGGCCAGTACCCTGGAGTGTAGGCGTATTATCGTTGGTGGATTCCTGCTGATTAACAGGGCCAGTAATCAGTTCCTGGTTATCGATTACGCTGGTGATGACGGGCTCGTCAGGCTTGTTAGGGGTTGTCGTTGGCGGTGTGCCGCCATCGCCATCGCCGTCACCATTACCACCGTTACCGTTACCATTGCCATTGCCATTGCCATTGCCATTGCCATTGCCATTGCCGCCGTTACCGTTTCCGGCATTATTATCACTTCCGCCACCGCCACCGCCACCGCCACCGCCACCGCCACCCGCCGCGAGGCCAATTCCACCTGCGACCGCGATCCCACCAAGAACCCACGGCCAGACGGCGCCGCCTTCATGGCTTCCCTCGGCAGTCATTAGCGGAGTGAGATCGTCCAGATGCTGGAAGTGGAATGCCCCATCAGTATCCTGAACCCACCACAGCGCGCCATTACTGTCTTCCAGAACAAGCTGGTTTTGTGCATCACCTTTTCCGACGTAGAAGTTTTTAATGGTGATGGTTTCACCTGAGCGGAGTGTGACAACCAGATCCTGATTCACGCGTGTCAGTTGGCTCACCTCCTCACGCGACACCGACAGTTTCACGATAGAAGGTGAACTGAGTGTAACTTCAGAGGTTTCAACATTTGTGGAAACGCCAGTTAATTTTGATACAACGGCGAGTAGACGCATATGTTCACTCCTGATGGCATGCCGGGAGTATTAATCCGCAACAGCGCGCTGGGAAAATGAGCAGACAGGGGCCCGTTCATCATAAAGATGAATTTAGTCATGTAATTACTTTGATTAGGTCATACAGATGTTCGTTTACTTATCAAATACGTTCGCGCCCTGTCGGCTGAATAGTTCTTTCGTATTAGATGATATAGTCAGAAAGAAAGTATTCTGCAACTTATCCATATTAAAAATATATTTAGCTAATTGAAAAGAATACTTTCCGGTACGTATTTAACAATTTATTTTATGTTAACTCTTTGTATTTTATTGGTTTTTACTTTAATTAAAATGAGGGGTAATATAATAAACAACAGTAATAATAGTGTTATTAAATAAGTTTCAATATAGACGATATGGTCTTGAAGTTTTATTTTATTAGACTATGGAGCGCTACGGTAATGCCAGGGGAGTTTATTTCATACCTGAACGATTCAGCACAAATAAACTATAAGCCAGGTGAATGTATTGGGTGGGTTTCAATAACTAAAAATACGAACCAGTCTCAGGATAAGAGACTGGTCACAGGGGAGTAGCGTTTAGCGGCCAGCATTTTTCATAATACGCGCTTTATCTAACTGCCATTCGCGTTCTTTCACATCGGAGCGCTTGTCGTGCTGTTTCTTACCTTTCGCGACGCCAATTTTTACTTTGCACCAGGCATTTTTCCAGTACAGTGAAAGCGCAACGACGGTGTAACCGTCACGATTCATACGACCATACAGGGAGTCGAGCTCTCGTTGGTTTAACAACAGCTTACGGGTACGGGTGGGATCACATACCACATGCGTTGAGGCAACAGCCATCGGCGTGAAGTTGGCGCCAAACAGGAACGCTTCGCCATCTTTAAGGATGACGTAGCTGTCGCCGATGTTAGCTTTACCCGCGCGCAGGGATTTGACTTCCCAGCCTTGCAGAGCGAGTCCTGCTTCGAACTCTTCTTCAATAAAGTATTCGTGTCGTGCGCGCTTGTTAAGCGCGATTGTGGCTGAGCCAGGTTTGTGTGCTTTTTTCTTCGTCATAATGCCGCTCAGTATAGGTAATCTGGAATCGAAAAACACCCCATTTCATCCAGCGGGGCGCAAGGCGCTATCTTAGCACGAGTTAGGCTATAGCGTTTTTTTTAGCGGGGGATAAATGGTATTATTTGTGTGATTGATATTGATGGAAATTGTTATGCCTCAGATTAGCCGGACCGCTTTAGTACCTTACAGTGCGGAACAGATGTATCAGCTAGTGAACGATGTTAAATCCTATCCCCAGTTTTTACCGGGGTGCACCGGTAGCCGTGTGCTGGAGTCGACTCCGGGACAGATGACCGCTGCGGTGGATGTCTCGAAAGCAGGGATTAGCAAAACGTTCACCACGCGCAATCAACTGACCAGTAACCAGAGTATCCTGATGCATCTGGTCGACGGACCGTTCAAGAAACTCATTGGCGGATGGAAGTTTACGCCACTGAGTCATGAAGCGTGCCGCATTGAATTTCATCTCGATTTTGAGTTTACCAATAAGTTAATCGAGCTGGCGTTTGGTCGTATCTTTAAAGAGCTGGCTTCAAACATGGTGCAGGCCTTCACTGTCCGCGCAAAAGAGGTTTACAGTGTCAGCGTCAGCTAAAATTGTCGTTGAAGTGGCGTATGCGCTGCCCGAGAAACAGTATCTACAGCGTGTAACGTTGCAACAGGGCGCTACGGTGGAAGAGGCTATCCGCGCCTCCGGGTTGCTGGAATTACGTACCGATATCGATCTCAGCAAAAATAAAGTCGGCATTTACAGCCGTCCGGGAAAGCTTGCTGATGTTCTGCAGGACGGGGATAGGGTGGAAATCTACCGGCCACTGATTGCCGATCCGAAAGAGCTGCGCAGACAGCGAGCAGAGAAATCCGCTAAAAAATAGCAGACAATAAAAAAGGTGCTCATTGAGCACCTTTTTTGATCTCTCAAACCTACTTGTTGTCGGTCAAAGCAGGTTTGTTATCAATGTTGGTCAAAACGCCGCTGCTGTTAAAGGTCAGCGTCAGTGTTTGCTGGGTTACGCCTTCATGACCAGGTTGCTGACGGAACACATAAAACCAGGTGTTAGTGCCAAAAGGATCGGACATCATTGGTGTACCCAGAGCATAAGCAACCTGCTGTTGCGTCATACCCGTGCGCACTTTGGCGACATCGGTAGGTGTCAGATAATTTCCCTGGTTGATGTCAGGGCGGTAAACCACTCGCTCCAGAGTGGAACAGCCTGCAGTCAACATCAGTAGTACTGCTGCAGCAGCAGTCAGCGTTTTACAGCGCATAGTGATTTGATTCCTTTTCGGGCCCGAGCAGTACGCGGCTCATATGTAATATGCCGATGATAATAGACCTTTCACCACTTTAAAACCTTTTGCTGTCGGGTCGGTCGGCGATTTTATGTTGAACTCAGACCTTAACAAGGTAAAAAAGTTTATGCCGCCAGCAGTTCTTTTGCATTTGCGAGGGTATTGCGCGTCACTTCGCTACCGCCAAGCAGGCGGGCTAACTCCTGCAGACGAGCGCGTTTATCAAGCGGCTGCATGTGTGTTTCGGTCATCGCGCCATCTGTTTCTTTGCTGACATAGAAATGTTGATGGCCACAGCCAGCAACCTGCGGCAGGTGAGTAACACACATTACCTGAGTTGACTCGCCCAACTGACGCAGCATTTTTCCCACTACCGCAGCAGTCGGGCCGCTGATACCGACATCCACTTCATCGAAAATCAGCGCCGGTGTTTCCATTTTACGTGCGGTAATAACCTGAATAGCCAGCGCAATGCGCGACAGTTCCCCACCGGAAGCGACTTTCGCAATCGGCTGCAACGGCTGGCCTGGGTTAGTGGTCACTTTAAACTCTACGCGATCGGCACCGTCTGAGCTCAAATGATGTTCCTCAAATTTCACATCAATGCAAAAGACGCCGTGCGGCATTGAGAGAGTATGCATGCTCTCGGTAATCAGTTGTCCCAGTTCCTGAGCATAATGCTGGCGCTGTTGGTGCAGCATTTTTGCCGTTTCCAGTGCCTGCTGGTGGTGATTGCTCACCGCCAGAGTTAAGGTTTCGAGCGAGTCGGCCTGATCGTCTAATTGCTGTTGTTCATCCAGCAATGACTGATAGAACTGTGGCAGCGCTTCAGGGGCAACATGATGCTTGCGGGCCAATGAGATTTGTTTGGAAATACGCTGTTCAAGTTCGAACAAACGATTAGGGTCCAAATCCAGACGATCGCAATAGTGGCGCAGCTCGTCGCTGGCTTCGCTGAGCTGGATAGTGGCCTCTTCCAGCATATCCAGAATACCGGAAAGTTTGCCGTCCATGCCTGCCAGTTCAGTGACCAGCTGTTTTGCGGTGTACAGCTGGCTTTGCAGGTTGATGTCTTCACCATCTGCCAGGATAGCCAGCGCCTGTTGGCTGGTGGTCAGCAATTGCCCGCTGTTAGCCAGACGTTTGTACTCTTCATCAATTTGCTCAAACTCACCCGGCTGCGGGTTGAATTCGTTCAGCTCTTTTAACTGGTATTGCAACAGTTCCGCCCGGGCTGCGCGTTCCTGACTCTGTTGTTGATGATGTGCCAGGTCACGGCAGCTTTGGTGCCACAACTGGTAGCGCACAGCCATTTCCTGAGTCAGGGACGCTTCATTGGCGTAGCCATCCAGCAGAGACTTTTGGTGTTCTGATTTTGTCAGGAGCTGATGCGCATGCTGACCGTGGATTTGAATAAGCAACTGGCCCAGCTCGCGCAGCTGTGACAGCGGTACGGCAGTGCCGTTAATGAAGCCACGTGAACGTCCGTCGCTGCTGATAACGCGACGCAGCAAACACTCACGGCCTTCCTCAAGCTGGTTTTCTTCCAGCCAGCGCAGGGCCGCGGGGGTATCTTTTAAGGCGAAGCGGGCGCAGAGGTCGGCTCGCGTGGCACCTGCACGTACCATGTCGGCGTCTGCGCGTCCGCCCAGGCACAAACCGAGAGCATCAATGGCAATGGACTTACCCGCACCGGTTTCACCGGTAATAACGGTCATTCCGTTCTGGAAATCGATCTCAAGTTCACGAACGATAGCAAAATTGCTGATGGTCAGTTGTGCCAACATAGCTGTTTTCCTGTATGAAAAACCATAACTGTAATTACATACAGTATAAACTGGTTTTTTATACAGTAAAGAGGTTGGCGTTAAATTAGAATAATTTTTTTGACCAGCCTAGCTTAGTGCTTAATGTGTTGAAATAACTGTAATCTTTTGGGTGTATCAGGTTCAGATGATAATCACAGCGGCGAATTAATACGTCTTCACCTTCCTGTATAGGCAGGGCGATCTGGCTGTCGCAGCTGATTTCCAGATCGTTACGGCGATGAGAAAAACGCAGGCGGATGGTGCTGCTACTGTTGATCACCAGCGGTCGTGCGGAAAGCGTATGCGGGAACATTGGGACCAGCGTAATAGCATCCAGTGAAGGCGTCAGGATCGGGCCTCCGGCAGAGAGCGAATAGGCGGTAGAGCCAGTCGGTGTGGAAATAATCAAGCCGTCCGAACGCTGGGAGAAGGCAAAAATTTCATCGATATAGACTTCAAATTCAATCATGTGCGCCACTTTTCCGGGGTGCAACACAACTTCATTGATCGCCGTGCTAATACGCTTCTGGCAATCCTGTTGGCACACCTGTGCTTCCAGTAAAAAGCGTTTTTCGCTGATGTAATGGCCTTCAAGCACGTCAGCTAACTGTTGTTGTGCATTGTCTGGGTCAAGGTCGGTCAGAAAACCGAGATTACCGCGGTTAATGCCAATAACCTTGATGTCATAACGTGCCAGGGTGCGTGCGGCGCCCAACATATTGCCGTCGCCGCCGACTACTACGGCGAGGTCTGCCTGCTGGCCAATCTCTGCGAGCGTACCGGTTTTCACATTTTTCAGCTGCAGCTCGCGGGCGATTTGTTGCTCCACGATAACCTCATAACCTTTGGCGCACAGCCAACGGTAGAGCATTTCATGTGTGGTCAGTGCAGTGGGGTGACGTGGATGCCCCACAATGCCAATACACTTGAAATGTTTGTTCATTTTCTCGAGGTCCTTGTAACGAAGATTAGTGACAATGTGAGTACTTCCCTTGAATCCCTGAATCTGATCCCCATAATAAGCCAAGTTAGCGAGATGAATGCGAAAAAAACGCGGAGAAATTCATGAGTAGTAAAGAACAGAAAACGCCTGAGGGGCAAGCCCCGGAAGAAATTATCATGGATCAGCACGAAGAAGTTGAGGCGGTTGAACCAGACGCTTCTGCTGAGCAGGTGGATCCGCGCGATGAAAAAATTGCGAATCTGGAAGCTCAGCTTGCTGAAGCCGAAACTCGCGAGCGCGACAGCGTGTTGCGTATCAAAGCGGAAATGGAAAACCTGCGTCGTCGTACCGAACTGGACGTAGAAAAAGCGCATAAGTTTGCGCTGGAAAAATTCGTCAACGAACTGCTGCCGGTGCTGGATAGCCTGGACCGTGCGCTGGAAGTGGCGGATAAAGAGAATGACGCCATGGCGGCGATGGTTGAAGGTATTGAGCTGACCCGTAAGTCAATGCTGGATGTGGTGGCGAAGTTTGGCGTACAAGTGGTTGCGGATATCGACGTGCCGATGGACCCGAACGTGCACCAGGCGATTGCAATGGTAGAGTCTGACGACGTTGCTGCCGGTAATGTGCTGATGGTTATGCAGAAAGGCTATACCCTGAACGGACGTACCATCCGTGCAGCGATGGTCTCTGTGGCGAAAGCCAAAGGCTAATCAGCCTCAGACCGGGTAATGCTGATGCGCTACCCGGTCTGGATTACTCTCACTGGTCCGATACGCTTTCCCGCAGCGGTTTGACGGGCAATACCTGCACCTGTTTAATCATATTGTCCTGCACGTCGAGAATATCGATATCGTACTGCCCAATACGCACACGTGTGCCAGCAATTGGGATCTCCTCCAGCGCTTCAAGAATAATACCGTTCACAGTACGAGCATCATCTTCCGGCAGGTGCCAGTTGAACGCCTTATTGATTTCACGAACGTTGGCGCTACCGTCAATGATCACCGAACCGTCATTCTGCGGCGTGACTTCTTCGGCAAGCGTCGGAGACATTGAGGTCGTGAAGTCACCAACAATCTCTTCCAGGATATCCTCGACCGTAACCAGTCCCTGAATATCGCCATATTCATTGACGACCAGTCCCACTTTCTTCTTGTTGCGCTGAAATTTAATGAGCTGAGTGCTGAGTGGTGTGCCTTCCGGAACGTAATAAATTTCGTCGGCGGCGCGTAACATGGTCTCTTTGGTGAACTCTTTTTTCTCGGCCATCAATCGCCAGGCTTCACGTACGCGCAGCATGCTGATGGCGTCGTCGAGCGAATCGCGATACAGCACAATACGACCGTGCGGGGAGTGCGAAAGCTGACGCACGATTGATTTCCAGTCATCGTTAATATCAATGCCGATGATTTCATTACGCGGGATCATGATGTCATCGACGCTGACTTTTTCCAGATCCAGCACTGACAGCAGCATATCCTGGTTACGGCGTGATATTTGCGAGCGCGATTCATTCACCAGTGTGCGTAGCTCATCTTTACTCAACGAACCGCTCACTACGATATCCGTTTTGATGCACATCATGCGCATCAGAAGCCGCGTGATGGTGTTGAGTAGCCATACCAACGGCATCATCAGAATCTGTAGGGGAGCCAGCAGGACGCTGCTTGGATAGGCAACTTTTTCCGGGTATAGCGCGGCAATCGTCTTTGGCAGCACTTCAGCAAAAACCAGCACCACAAACGTCAGTACCCCAGTGGCAATGGCGACGCCCGCATCGCCATACAGACGCATACCGACAATAGTACCGAGCGCGGAGGCCAGAATATTCACCAGATTATTGCCGATGAGCACCAGGCTTATCAGGCGATCCGGCTTGCGAAGTAACTTTTCAACGCGTTTTGCCTGTCGATTTCCCTGCTTGGCCCGATGACGTAGACGATAGCGATTCAGGGTCATCATTCCGGTTTCAGAACCGGAAAAATAGGCGGAAATGACCACCATGATGAGGAGCGTGACAATGAGCGTGGTGGTGGAGATGTGTTCCACGTAGGATTCCTTAAAGATTTAACTCACGAACTGCTGCAGGATACGACTGCCGAAATAGGCCAGCGTCAGAATGCCTGCGCCTGCGACGTTAAACCATACGACGCGACGTCCGCGCCAACCTTCATGGTAATGCCCCCACAACAGAACGATATAGACAAACCATGCCACGATAGAGAGAACGGCTTTATCAATGTTCTCGGTACTGAACAGGTTATGCATGTAAAACAGGCCAGTGCACAGGGTGAGTGTTAGCAGAACCACGCCAATTTGGGTGATATGAAACATTTTCCGCTCAATACTCATCAGTGGCGGCATCTCATTGCTGAAGGCCAGTTTTTTGTTTTTCAGCTGGTAGTCAATCCATGCAAGCTGTAGCGCATAGAGTGCGGCGATAATCAGCGTGGCGTAAGCGAAAAGCGAAAGCCCGATATGGATCATCATGCCTGGCGTAGCTTCGAGATGGGTGATGAACTCGTTAGGCATAAACGTGGCGAAGGCCAGGTTTATCAGCGCAAAGGCGTAGACAATAGGCAGCAATAGCCAGCCACGATTGCGGGAAGCGACGATGGTCATTACCGTACAGATCATCAGGCTTACCAGCGAGCCGACGTTCAACAGACTCAGGTTTTGTCCGCTTTCACCACCAGGAAGGATACGCGCTTCCAGGGCGATAGCATGGCTTACCAGCGCAACGACCGCAGAGAGAATAGCCATACGCCGCCAGCCGCTGTTTTTTTGCAGCAGAGCGGGAATAATCAGCGCGAGGCTGACTGAGTAGGCGACAAGGGCGAGCAGAGCAAAAACGGGCATATAGGTGTCGACAGTTGGCCAGTGATAAAGAAAAGCAGTATAGCGTTACGTGACCGCTGCTCCAACCGTTGCATAACAACAAAGGCGGCTTCATGTTATACTGCGACAAATTTCTGTTGATGTGTCGCTGTCGCGACCGACCGTTTCCACCCCAGGCGAGAGACAATGTTTGATAATTTAACCGATCGTTTGTCGCGCACGCTGCGCAATATCAGTGGCCGTGGACGCCTTACTGAAGACAACGTTAAAGAGACGCTGCGCGAAGTGCGCATGGCGCTGCTGGAGGCTGACGTAGCGCTGCCGGTAGTGCGTGAGTTTATCAATCGCGTAAAAGAGAAAGCGGTTGGTCATGAAGTTAACAAAAGCCTGACGCCGGGTCAGGAGTTCGTCAAGATTGTTCGTAACGAACTGGTTGCGGCAATGGGCGAAGAAAACCAGACCCTGAATCTGGCTGCACAGCCACCAGCCGTGGTGCTGATGGCGGGCCTGCAGGGTGCGGGTAAAACGACCAGCGTCGGTAAGCTGGGTAAATTCCTGCGTGAGAAGCACAAGAAGAAGGTGCTGGTGGTCTCCGCGGACGTTTATCGCCCGGCGGCGATTAAACAGCTGGAAACGCTGGCCGAGCAGGTTGGTGTGGACTTCTTCCCGTCGGATGTTGGCCAGAAGCCGGTCGATATCGTTAACGCCGCGCTGAAAGAAGCCAAACTCAAATTCTACGACGTGCTGCTGGTGGATACCGCCGGTCGTCTGCACGTTGACGAAGCGATGATGGACGAAATCAAACAGGTCCACGCTTCTATCAAACCGGTAGAAACGCTGTTTGTGGTCGACGCCATGACCGGTCAGGATGCCGCGAATACCGCAAAAGCCTTTAACGAAGCGCTGCCGTTAACCGGCGTAGTGCTGACAAAAGTTGATGGTGATGCGCGTGGCGGCGCGGCGCTTTCTATTCGTCATATTACCGGTAAGCCGATTAAATTCCTCGGTGTCGGCGAGAAAACCGAAGCACTGGAGCCGTTCCACCCGGACAGGATTGCCTCGCGTATTCTCGGCATGGGCGACGTGCTGTCGCTGATCGAAGATATCGAAAGCAAGGTTGACCGCGCGCAGGCAGAAAAATTAGCCAGCAAGTTGAAAAAAGGCGATGGCTTCGATCTCAACGATTTCCTTGAGCAGCTCAACCAGATGAAAAACATGGGCGGTATGGCAAGCCTGATGGGCAAGCTGCCGGGCATGGGTCAGATCCCTGACAATGTGAAATCGCAGATGGACGATAAAGTGCTGGTGCGTATGGAAGCCATCATCAACTCGATGACGATGAAAGAACGCGCTAAGCCGGAAATTATCAAAGGTTCCCGTAAACGCCGTATCGCTGCCGGTTGCGGTATGCAGGTACAGGACGTAAACCGTCTTCTGAAACAGTTCGACGACATGCAGCGCATGATGAAGAAAATGAAGAAGGGCGGAATGGCGAAGATGATGCGTGGTATGAAGGGGATGATGCCCCCAGGATTCCCAGGCCGCTAATCGGCCTGGCTTGTTTGCCATTTCGGCACCGGGGTGTGCTCGCCATCCTCACGTACTGCGTGTACGCTCAGGTGGCTGCGCGCACGCCGGCACCGAACTGACGGCACCGCCAACGGCCTTTTATAGCAGAGTTATCAACTGCTGATTGCATTTTCCCCAGAAATCAGTAAAATTTTCGGGCTTTTAATATGACACCCGGGCTCCGTTCCTCGATGGGGCCTGGGTGTTTTATTCACACAAGAGGATGTTATGGTTACTATTCGTTTAGCTCGTCACGGCGCTAAAAAGCGTCCGTTCTACCAGGTTGTTGTTACCGACAGCCGTAATGCACGCAACGGTCGCTTCATCGAGCGCGTTGGCTTCTTTAACCCAATCGCTAGCGAAAAAGAAGAAGGCACTCGCCTGGATCTGGATCGCATCGCTCACTGGGTTGGCCAGGGCGCGACTATTTCTGATCGCGTAGCTACGCTGATCAAAGCAGCAAACAAAGCAGCTTAATCTGTCACGGTGGTCATGATGAGCAAGCAACTCGCCGCACAGGCTCCTGTAGAACCCATCGTTTTGGGGAAAATGGGGTCTTCTTACGGTATCCGTGGTTGGCTCAGAGTGTTTTCTTCCACTGAAGACGCCGAAAGCATTTTTGACTATCAGCCCTGGTTTATCCAGAAGGCGGGTCAGTGGCAGCAAGTACAGCTGGAAAGCTGGAAGCACCACAATCAGGATCTGATCATCAAGCTGAAAGGCGTTGACGATCGTGATTCGGCGAATCTACTGACTAATTGCGAAATTGTCGTGGATTCCTCGCAGTTGCCAGCGCTGGAAGATGGTTCCTATTACTGGAAAGACCTTATGGGCTGCCAGGTAGTGACCACTGAAGGCTACGATCTCGGTAAAGTCGTCGATATGATGGAAACCGGTTCGAATGACGTCATCGTCATCAAGGCAAACCTGAAAGATGCGTTTGGTATCAAGGAACGTCTTGTACCGTTCCTCGATGGGCAGGTTATCAAGAAAGTCGATCTCGCTACTCGTACTATCGAAGTAGATTGGGATCCTGGTTTTTAAACCACCGGATAAACGGTAAAAGTCGGCGTTATGGGGATTGGCTTGTGTTTATAGGTATTGTTAGCCTGTTTCCAGAAATGTTCCGCGCAATTACCGATTACGGGGTAACTGGCCGGGCAGTAAAAAATGGCCTGCTGAACATCCAGAGCTGGAGTCCTCGTGACTTTACTCATGACCGGCACCGTACCGTGGACGATCGTCCTTACGGCGGCGGACCGGGGATGTTAATGATGGTGCAACCTTTACGGGACGCCATTCATGCAGCAAAAGCTGCGGCTGGTGAAGGCGCAAAGGTGATTTATCTGTCACCTCAGGGACGCAAGCTTGATCAAGCGGGCGTTAGCGAACTGGCCACGAATCAAAAGCTGATTCTGGTATGTGGTCGCTACGAAGGAATAGATGAGCGCGTGATTCAAACCGAAATTGACGAAGAATGGTCAATCGGCGATTACGTACTCAGCGGTGGTGAGTTACCGGCAATGACGCTGATCGACTCCGTTTCCCGGTTTATTCCGGGAGTTCTGGGTCATGAAGCTTCAGCAATCGAAGATTCGTTTGCTGATGGATTGCTGGATTGCCCGCACTATACCCGACCTGAAGTGTTAGAGCAGATGGAAGTACCGGCAGTGTTACTGTCGGGGAACCACGCTGAGATACGTCGCTGGCGTTTGAAACAGTCGCTGGGCCGGACCTGGCTTAGAAGACCTGAACTTCTGGAAAACCTGGCTCTGACTGAAGAGCAAGCAAGGTTGCTGGCGGAGTTCAAAAAGGAACACGCGCAACAGCAACATAAACATGATGGGCAGGCGTAAGCCCCCAATATCAGTTTACCCAGGATAAGAGATTAAATTATGAGCAACATTATTAAGCAACTTGAACAAGAACAGATGAAGCAGGACGTACCTTCCTTCCGTCCGGGTGATACCGTGGAAGTGAAAGTATGGGTTGTTGAAGGTTCCAAAAAACGTCTGCAGGCATTCGAGGGCGTGGTTATCGCTATTCGTAACCGCGGTCTGCACTCTGCATTCACTGTTCGTAAAATTTCCAACGGCGAAGGCGTTGAGCGTGTCTTCCAGACTCACTCTCCGGTAGTTGACAGCATTGCTGTTAAACGTCGTGGTGCTGTTCGTAAAGCTAAACTGTACTACCTGCGTGAGCGCACTGGTAAGTCTGCTCGTATCAAAGAGCGTCTTAACTAAGATTCGCGCAAGCGACATCCTGTTAGAAAAGGGCTGGCCGAAAGGCTGGCCCTTTTTTTATCCTGACGTTTACTCTTTTATTCTTTATGGCAATGGAATGACTGCGCGGCGAGCAGCCAGTTGGGGGATGATTATGGCGTCGTGATCACTACCGCCACGCGGCGGTTTTCAGCGCGACCTTTTGATGTCTGGTTGCTGGCAATGGGATATTTCTTTCCGAGTCCCTGAGTCGTCAGGTTGGTGCGGGGAATATTAGCACCCTGCGCCCAGGCATCGGCAACGACATTAGCGCGTTTGAGCGACAGAGCTTCGTTGTAGCTGTCTTCGCCGTAGTTATCGGTATGACCATCCAGTCGCGCATGGTTTAGCCCGGTAGCAGCCAGTTTGGATGCCATTTCCTGGATTTGCTTTTCGCTTTCAGGACGGAGCTTATAGTCGTTTTTGTCAAACAGGATGTTGTCAGACAGGCCAAGAGACCAGTCTCCTGATGCTTCAGTAAATCCATACGATTTCATGGCTGCAATTTGCTCTGGGGTAAATTTTCCCTGAGGTGCCTGACAGCCAGCCAGAATCAGTAAAAGCAGAAGAAACGGGGATAATAAACGTTTTAGCATGTGTGTAATTCCTTATTATTTAATAATGCGTTCAGAACGCAAATGTTTGGCCTGATACATATTTTGATCGGCCAGTTCTTGTAATTTCTCGGCAGAGGCATGTTCCCACGTCAGCGCAAATCCAATGCTGAGTGTCATGCTTGCCAGATGACCATTATGCAGGTCAAAAGGTCGGTTAAACTCTTGTGACAGTGCCGCGCAGATCCGCTGAACCTCATATTCAGAGTGAACGCTGTACAGCACCATAGCGAACTCATCGCCGCCAAGTCTGTAGGGGTAATGGCGACTCCCCCCAAACTCGGACAGCCTTTTTGCGACTTCAATCAGGACCCGATCCCCTGCTGCGTGGCCCCAGGTATCATTAATAAATTTAAAATTGTCGCCATCAAGGAATAACAATGCCGAGCTGCTGTGGGCGGCATCATCATTCATTAAGGCATTAATGCTGCTGCGAAATGCGGCGCGATTTGCCAGACCCGTCAGAGGATCATGTAGTGCAGTACGCAAAAGCTGAGCGTTTTTTGCCTGCAGTTTAAGTTGCCATTCCTCCATCTCGTCCAGCAGACTATTAAAGTCCAGGGCAAAGAGATGAAACTCTTCAATACGTTCCTCTGATACGCGCCGTGAAAAGTTACGATTGGTACGAACATCATGTACCACCTCGGTAATATTTTGCAGGGCTTCCACGACGCCATTGTGTAAATAGCGAGTGAGCATTAATGCAATACCGGATGCCAACAGGATGCACCCGGTAAGGACGGCCAGCGACAAATAGATGAAATGACTGATAACGCTATCGCGCGCAGTCAATCGTACTTCGCCGATGACGTTGCCATTATGCAAAATTGGTTGAGTGACCGGTTGTGGGAACAGCCAGTGGCTGATCATCCCGCTGATCTTTTCAGTAGTATCCTGCGCGTTATAGCGCCAGGTGGCGATTACCTTCTGGTTTTTATTACGAACTTCTGCAACGGAAAATTGCCCCTGCTGGCCCAGTGCCGCCAGCGTTTCAGTTGCTGCAACACTATCAGAAAAGACTAATGCAGCTTCGAGCGTACGGGTCATGGTAGCGGCAGTCAGATCCAGATTCTTTTGCGCATACTGTCTTAATGCCAGCACGGAAGAAATGCTGAGCAGCAGCCAGATCAGCATCATGGTTACCAGAACGCTGATTATGCTGATACGCCGTAATGTCCGCTTAAACGTCGGGCGTGTTATGGGAGAATGACCCTTATCCATGCTTATTATTCCGTGCAAGCATCAATACGTCTGGACTGACCCTTACGCCGCTGCGTGAAAGGGAATCCATATTTACGGAAAATCTCACATCTTCATCTTTAATTATGAGGCAAAAGGCGCTGCCAATAATGCATTCGGAGTTCTGTTCGGCAATTAATAGCAATGCCTTAGTCGGATATTTATTCTTTAATTCCACCTGATAAGTAGGGGATTCTTTTCCAAAATAAAAACCGTCACATTGCGAAACTAATATTTCTTGTTCCGTACGGATGATGACGGGAAGATAGGGTAATGCACCAGCACTGGTATCTTCCAGGACACTGGAAAAACGCGATGAAGAGAAAATACACAGTTTTGGGGGCCCGGAAAGTGCAGGCCAGCGTGTATAACTGACGATGCCGGAAACCATAGCGCGTACAGATTTTGCTTCTTCCGTAACGCTTTGGGCATACAGCGGTAGTCCGGTCAGGAGCAGTGCCAGTAGAAGTATGAGTCGGTAAGAATAGCTCATGAATAGTTACCTACCAGCGTTTGCTGTAAAACGTCGAAATACATTCAAGATTGTTTGCAGCAAAATAACATTATTTTCCTAAGCCGTCATTATTCCTGGAATAATGCTACTGGTGATTTAAGTTAAATCTTAATGGTTTATAAAATATAACCCATTGTTTAATTTAACCTTATCGAGGCAGCACCCTCGTTTGCCCCTTGTTGCCAGGCACTGTGTAACTGGTCAACATTTTCGACCGTATCACAACTTGAGGGAAAGGTTTTCCCGGTCAAACCTTTGGCGTAAACAAAATCCGGCTGGCAGGTTTTACGTTGTCCCTCTCTGTAACCCTTAAGATATTCCGTACGATCGACTTCGGGATCATTGTAGTTGTCGGCAAGCGTTTCATTATCTTTAACGGCATACCCCGAAATGGCATCTTGTATCCCGACGTCATACCAGTCGGTACCAGTCCAGGTTGGGGCATGGGTGTAGGGATCTATCTGACATCCGCTAAGAAGTAATAGAAACAAGATGCTGATGAGTTGCTTCATTGCCTGTGCTCCTTCGTTTTTTTAAGCATAGTGGATCTGATAATTCGGCAGTGTAAATTTAAATGTACATCTACAGGGGCTGTTTTTGCCTTAAAATAACACCATGTAAATTAAAATTTACGGATTGTGGATTGAAATCTTTACCTGTTGTGATATCGTTATTTCTTCCTCGCTGAGGATCAACTATCGCAAACGAGCTAAACAGGATCACCATCATGCAAAAAGACGCGCTGAACAACGTACATATTACCGACGAACAGGTTCTGATGACTCCGGAACAGCTGAAAGCTGAATTTCCGCTGAGCCAGGAGCAAGAGGCGCAAATCGCCCAGTCGCGTAAAACCATCTCAGATATTATCTCCGGTCGCGATCCGCGCCTGCTGGTCGTATGTGGCCCATGCTCCATTCACGATCCTGAAATGGCTATTGAGTATGCTCGTCGATTTAAAGCCCTTGCCGCAGAGGTCAGCGATAGCCTCTACCTGGTGATGCGCGTCTATTTTGAAAAACCCCGTACCACCGTCGGCTGGAAAGGGTTAATTAACGATCCTCATATGGATGGCTCTTTTGATGTTGAAGCAGGTCTGAAAATTGCGCGTCAGCTGCTGCTTGAACTGGTAAATATGGGACTGCCGCTGGCAACTGAAGCGCTGGATCCAAATAGCCCGCAATACCTGGGCGATCTGTTTAGCTGGTCCGCAATCGGTGCCCGTACCACGGAATCGCAGACTCACCGCGAAATGGCTTCCGGTCTTTCGATGCCGGTTGGCTTTAAGAATGGTACCGACGGTAGCCTGGCGACCGCCATTAACGCCATGCGTGCGGCTGCGCAGTCGCACCGCTTTGTCGGTATTAACCAGGCCGGGCAGGTTGCACTGCTGCAAACACAGGGGAATCCGGACGGTCATGTGATCCTGCGCGGGGGTAAAGCGCCGAACTACAGCCCGGCAGATGTCGCCCAGTGCGAAAAAGAGATGGAGCAGGCGGGACTACGACCTTCTCTGATGGTAGATTGCAGTCATGGTAATTCCAATAAAGATTACCGCCGTCAGCCTGCCGTGGCTGAATCCGTGATTGCACAAATCAAAGATGGCAATCGCTCGATCATTGGCTTGATGATTGAAAGTAATATTCACGAAGGCAACCAGTCTTCTGAACAGCCGCGCAGCGAAATGAAATACGGCGTGTCCGTAACCGATGCCTGTATTAGCTGGGAAATGACGGATGCGCTGCTGCGTGAAATTAGTCAAGATTTAAACGGCCAGCTGTCGGCGCGTGTAGCATAAGAGGTTGGTTATGGTTGCTGAATTGACCGCATTACGCGATCAAATTGATGAAGTCGACAAGGCGCTGCTGGATTTACTGGCACGCCGCCTGGAGCTGGTTGCCGAAGTTGGCGAAGTAAAAAGCCGCTTTGGGCTGCCGATCTACGTGCCGGAACGGGAAGCCTCTATGCTTGCCTCTCGTCGCGCGGAAGCGGAAGCCCTTGGTGTGCCGCCGGACCTGATTGAAGATGTGCTACGCCGCGTTATGCGTGAGTCCTACTCCAGTGAGAACGACAAAGGGTTTAAAACGCTTTGTCCATCTCTGCGGCCGGTGGTGATCGTCGGTGGCGGTGGTCAGATGGGGCGTCTGTTCGAGAAAATGCTCACCCTGTCAGGTTACCAGGTGCGGATCCTGGAACAGCAGGACTGGGATCGCGCGCCGGAGATCGTCTCTGATGCCGGCATGGTGATCGTCAGCGTGCCGATCCACGTCACCGAGCAGGTGATCGCCAAACTACCGCGCCTGCCGTCTGACTGCATTCTGGTGGATCTGGCTTCAGTGAAAAATGGTCCTTTGCAGGCGATGCTGGCTGCACATGATGGCCCGGTGGTGGGGTTACACCCAATGTTTGGTCCGGACAGCGGCAGTCTGGCCAAGCAGGTCGTCGTCTGGTGTGACGGACGTCAGCCGGAATCTTATCAGTGGTTTCTGGAACAGATTCAGGTATGGGGTGCGCGACTACATCGGATTAGCGCCGTTGAACATGACCAGAACATGGCGTTTATTCAGGCACTGCGTCACTTTGCGACTTTTGCTTACGGTCTGCATTTAGCGGAAGAAAACGTTCAACTGGAGCAGCTGCTGGCGCTCTCTTCGCCGATTTACCGTCTTGAACTGGCGATGGTTGGCCGTCTGTTTGCTCAGGATCCGCAGCTCTATGCTGATATTATTATGTCGTCTGAGAGCAACCTTGCGCTGATTAAACGCTACTACCAACGTTTTGGCGAGGCGATCGGTTTACTGGAGCAGGGCGATAAGCAGGCGTTTATCGACAGCTTCCGTAAGGTGGAACATTGGTTTGGCGATTATGCGAAACGCTTCCAGAGTGAAAGCCGTACCTTGTTACGCCAGGCGAATGACAGCCGTCCTTAAGTAAGATGCCGGATGGCGGCTTCGCCTTATCCGGCCTACAAAAATCGTATGAATCGTAGGCCGGATAAGCGTAGCGCCATCCGGCATTGTCAAACGTTAGCTCGGATCGACTGGCACGACGTTCTCACTTGGATAGCAACCCAGTACTTTCATCGAACGCGTAATCTCACCCAGCTCTTTCAATGCTTTTTGCATCTGGGGCGATTCCAGGTTGGCCTGGATATCAAGATAAAACATCTCTTCCCACGGATTGCCGTGAATCGGGCGTGACTCCAGTTTAGTCATAATCAGATTATGGTTACGCAGCACCAGCAATGCTTCTACCAGCGCACCGGCCTGTTGTCCTGTTGCCATCAGCA
This sequence comes from Citrobacter sp. Cpo090, assembly GCF_030332665.1. Taxonomy (NCBI): domain Bacteria; kingdom Pseudomonadati; phylum Pseudomonadota; class Gammaproteobacteria; order Enterobacterales; family Enterobacteriaceae; genus Citrobacter; species Citrobacter sp. Cpo090. Next base: position 399,520 of record NZ_JAOWHK010000036.1, read on the forward strand.
GCGTGGTTTTCGCCGGAACCTGATCGGAAACATTGATTGCTTTGCGTGCCAGCACCACGAAGCGGGTGATGTTTTGCGACTGGTTAGCCTCAATATGCTCGAGAACCTGCAATCCATAAAGCACGCCTCCGGCTTCGCTCCCCAGGGCCGCCACGCGCGGTGAGTTAGCCTGCGCAACTTTTTCCATCGCCGCAGAGGTGCTTTCGGTGTATTCAATCTTCCAGTGTGGGTAGCGATTCAGGAACTTGCTGCACTGCTGGAACGGCTGCGGATGGCTATATACCGTTTCAATGGTCTCAAGATCCGTCGTGCCGGACACCAGTACACAGTGGTCTATCGTAATGGTCATCTCGCCAACGATAGACAGGCTGGTGTGCTGCAGCAGGTCGTAAACGTCATTAATCCCACCAGAGCTGGTGTTTTCAATCGGAACCACAGCATAGTCAGCCTGTCCGGTTTCGACCTGATTAAAGATATCGGCAAATTTTGCGCAGCCGCTTTCAATAAATTGTTCAAAATGGCGGGCGGCGTACTGACGTGCTGCGAGATGGGAATATGACCCTTTTGGCCCAAGGAAGGCCACGCGCGCGGAGTGCGGGTTAATTTTGTTCAGGTGCTGCTGCAGCAGTGCCTGTTGAGTCAGGACGGAGTCTTCGATTATGAGCTGGAACAGGCGAGTAATGTAGTGAGCATCAAGATGATGTGCTTTGCCAAGCTGAATAAGTCGGTCCAAAAGGTCACGTTCACGGTCGATATCACGAACCGGACGATGCGAAAGCAGTTTGGCTTTACCAACTTCTACGGCCAGCCCACGTCGCTCAGCCAGCAGGGCCAGTAATTTTTCATCCAGCGTGCTGATCTTATCGCGCAGCGCCAGCAATGGGTTTTCCGATGTCATAGTGTTGCCTTTCTTGTTATCAATAAAAAAGGCCCCCCGTAGTGGGAGGCCTTATTGTTCGTCTTCGCATTCTTTATCACACGACGAAACGCCTCCCATTCAGGGGAAGGTAAAAAAGAATGCGAAGAAGAACGGGACAAGTTTCATGTGATTTTCCTTTGGCTACATCAGTAAAGTACCCGTACTGTTTTCACCCTGTCAACAAAAAACGCGCCCGAAGGCGCGTTGGCGATACACTCAATGTAAGGGACTACTCTTCTTCTGCTTCGACGAAGTTGGCGTCTTTGACTGAAGTTGTTGCACGACGGGCTTCGCCTTTGTGCTGCACTTTATTGAGCTGCCGTTCCAGCTTGTTGATCAAATCGTTAATTGCGGTGTACATATCCTCGTGTTTTGCGCTGGCGACCAGATGTCCGTTCGGTGTATTGATGGTGGCATCAGCAATGAAACCCTGTGGCTCCTTAGACAGAATGATATGTGGATTAATCAGATGAGTTTGCCATTTTTCTAGTTTGGCGAGACGGTCTGCGACATGCTGGCGAATTGCCGGAGTAATTTCCATTTGTTTACTGGTAATGTTCATTGTCATAAATTTTACCTCTTGTCTTTCCCGTCTTGGTGATTCCAGCATACCGTTCCTAATGTCAAAATGTGTGATATAAATCACATTATTTTGTCGCTTTTTGTCAAGAAAACCTTTTTGTGAGGCACCGCAGGAACAAGCGATTTTTTACTTGAGGAATACCTGAAAGCAGGCCATATTTGATGAGATGCGTCGAAGCTAAACCGCTTCAGTTATGGCGTTAATGGATAAAAAAACGGCAGCCCTTGGGCTGCCGTTTTGCATTCTGAGGTGAATCAGGTGTTGCTGCTGTTGGCGGCAATAATTTTTGCTACTTTTTCGGCCTGCGCATTCATCTGCATCTGGCGATAAGCGTTTTCCATCAACGGCAGAGCATTACGTGTTGCCTGGGTATCCGGGTAGTCACGCAGCATGCCTTCCACACGGTTTACCACGGCAACCCATGCACCGCGGGCAGTGTAATACTCCGCAACGGAATATTCATACTTCGCCAGACGATCTTTCAGGAACACCAGACGTTTAGTGGCGTCAGTGGTGTACTGGCTGTTCGGATAGCCACGTACCAGCTTGGAAAAGTCATTAAACGCAGCTCGGGCATGTTGCGGATCGCGATCGCTGCGATCAACACCAAAGAAACCTTGCAGTGCGCTATCATCCAACGCCATATTGGTCAGGCCACGCATATACATGACATAATCAATGTTAGGGTGTGTCGGGTTAAGACGGATAAAACGATCGATGGCAGCCTGAGCAAGCGGCAGATCGGCGTTTTTGTAGTAGGCGTAGATGAGATCTAATTGCACCTGCTGAGAATACGGTCCAAATGGATAACGGTTATCCAACGCTTCCAATTGCGTTATTGCCTGTTTCCAGTTACCGTCCTGCAGCTTTTGCTGAGCAGTCGCGTAGATTTCATTTGGCGGATTATCGGGCACCTCTTCCTTTGAACCAGAGCAACCCGCCAAAAACAGGCTCAACGTGGCTGCTGCCACCAGATATTTCATGCGCGTCATGACGTTTTGACTTTCCTCAAAATGTAATACGGGAGATTCTCTGTTCCTGCTCCCGGTTAAGACCAGCTACAATAGCACACTATATTAAACGGCAAAGCCGTAAAACCCAACGTTAAACGAAGAAGCAGTTTATGGCACAACGAGTAGAACTCACCGCAACAGTCTCCGAAAATCAGCTCGGTCAACGCTTAGATCAGGCTTTGGCCGAATTGTTCCCTGATTATTCGCGATCGCGCATAAAAGAATGGATCCTCGACCAGCGCGTGCTGGTAAATGGCAATCTTTGCGATAAACCGAAAGAAAAAGTCCTGGGTGGAGAGCGTGTCTCCATCAATGCAGAAATTGATGAAGAGGTTCGTTTTGAAGCTCAGGATATCCCACTGGATATCGTTTATGAAGATGACGATATTCTTGTCATCAACAAACCCCGTGACCTCGTAGTGCATCCGGGCGCCGGGAATCCTGATGGTACGGTATTGAATGCGTTGCTGCATTACTACCCGCCAATCGCGGATGTTCCTCGTGCCGGTATCGTACACCGTCTGGATAAAGACACGACCGGATTAATGGTGGTGGCAAAAACGGTTCCGGCGCAAACTCGTCTGGTGGAGTCGTTGCAGCTGCGCGAAATTACCCGTGAGTACGAAGCCGTGGCAATTGGTCACATGACTGCTGGCGGAACCGTTGAGGAACCGATTAGCCGTCACCCGACCAAGCGTACGCACATGGCGGTACACCCAATGGGGAAACCGGCGGTAACGCACTATCGCATTATGGAACACTTCCGTGTGCACACGCGTCTGCGGTTGCGTCTGGAAACCGGACGTACGCACCAGATCCGCGTGCACATGGCACACATCACTCATCCGCTGGTGGGCGATCAGGTCTACGGCGGTCGTCCACGTCCACCGAAAGGCGCTTCTGACGAATTTATCTCCGTACTGCGTAAGTTCGACCGTCAGGCGCTGCACGCGACCATGCTGCGTTTATATCACCCGATTTCCGGTATCGAAATGGAATGGCACGCGCCGATTCCACAAGATATGGTGCAGTTGATTGAAGTTATGCGCGCTGATTTCGAAGAACATAAGGATGATATTGCCTGGCTATGAATAAGCTAATTGTCCCGCAGTGGCCGATACCGCAAGGTGTCGCGGCGTGTAGTTCTACCCGTATTGGCGGAGTCAGTATGCCGCCTTACGATTCGCTGAATCTGGGCGCCCATTGCGGCGATAACCCGGAGCATGTTGAAGAGAACCGCAAACGACTGTTTGCTGCGGGCAATCTGCCGTCAAAGCCGGTCTGGCTGGAGCAGGTCCACGGTAAGGATGTTCTGAAACTGACCGGCGAGCCTTACGCCTCCAAACGCGCAGATGCGTCGTATAGCAACACGCCGGGCACCGTGTGTGCGGTAATGACCGCTGATTGTTTGCCGGTGTTGTTTTGCAATCGTTCCGGAACGGAAGTGGCTGCGGCCCATGCGGGTTGGCGCGGATTATGCGCCGGCGTGCTGGAAGAGACTGTGGCGTGTTTTGCCGATAAACCTGAAAACATTATTGCCTGCCTAGGCCCGGCGATAGGTCCAAACGCGTTTGAAGTTGGGCCTGAAGTCCGCGAGGCATTCATGGCGAAAGATCCGCAAGCGGACCTCGCTTTTGTACCACGCGGTGACAAATATCTGGCGGATATCTACCAGCTTGCGCGCCAGCGTCTGGCCAATGTCGGGGTAGAGAACATCCACGGTGGTGACCGTTGCACCTTTAGTGAAAGTGAGACGTTCTTCTCTTATCGTCGCGACAATACCACGGGTCGTATGGCAAGTTTTATTTGGCTGATATAACCTAAAGAATCAAGACGATCCGGTACGTGTAATTTTCTTTTCACATAATTCAGGTCATTCACCTTGAATAATTGAGGGATGACCTCATTTAATCTCCAGTAGCATTTTGACCTGTTATGGGAGGAGTTATGCGTCTGGATCGTCTTACTAATAAATTCCAGCTTGCTCTTGCCGATGCCCAGTCACTCGCATTGGGGCACGACAATCAATTCATCGAACCACTTCATCTAATGAGCGCCTTGCTGAATCAGGAAGGGGGATCGGTACGTCCTTTATTAACGTCTGCTGGCATTAATGCTGGCCAGTTACGTACAGCCATTGACCAGGCGTTGAGCCGTTTACCGCAGGTAGAAGGTACCGGCGGTGATGTGCAGCCTTCTCAGGAACTGGTGCGTGTACTGAATCTTTGCGACAAGCTGGCGCAAAAACGTGGGGACAACTTTATTTCGTCAGAACTGTTCGTTCTGGCGGCGCTTGAGTCACGCGGTACGCTGACCGACTTATTAAAATCAGCAGGCGCGACGACCGCCAATATCACTCAGGCAATTGAACAAATGCGTGGAGGTGAAAGCGTGAATGACCAGGGGGCTGAAGACCAACGTCAGGCCTTGAAAAAATATACCGTCGATCTGACCGAACGTGCCGAGCAGGGCAAACTCGATCCGGTCATTGGTCGTGATGAAGAAATTCGCCGTACTATTCAGGTGCTGCAACGTCGTACTAAAAATAACCCAGTGTTAATCGGTGAACCTGGCGTCGGTAAAACAGCCATTGTTGAAGGGCTGGCCCAACGCATCATCAATGGTGAAGTGCCGGAAGGCTTAAAAGGCCGTCGTGTGTTGGCGCTGGATATGGGCGCGCTGGTGGCTGGGGCCAAATATCGTGGTGAGTTTGAAGAACGCTTAAAAGGTGTGCTGAACGATCTCTCGAAACAGGAAGGCAACGTCATTCTGTTTATCGACGAATTGCATACCATGGTTGGGGCGGGTAAAGCCGATGGCGCAATGGACGCCGGGAACATGCTGAAACCAGCACTGGCTCGCGGGGAACTGCACTGCGTAGGCGCAACAACGCTTGATGAATATCGCCAGTACATCGAAAAAGATGCGGCGCTGGAACGTCGTTTCCAGAAAGTGTTTGTGGCTGAACCTTCAGTGGAAGACACCATCGCAATCTTGCGTGGCCTGAAAGAACGTTATGAGCTGCACCATCATGTGCAGATTACTGACCCGGCGATTGTTGCGGCAGCTACGCTGTCTCACCGCTATATTGCCGATCGTCAGTTGCCGGATAAAGCTATCGACCTCATTGACGAAGCGGCATCCAGTATTCGTATGCAGATTGACTCCAAGCCGGAGGAACTCGACAGACTCGACCGCCGTATTATCCAGCTCAAACTGGAACAGCAGGCATTAATGAAAGAGTCTGATGAGGCGAGTAAAAAACGTCTCGATATGCTCAACGAAGAGCTGGACGACAAAGAGCGCCAGTATTCTGAGTTAGAGGAAGAGTGGAAAGCTGAAAAAGCCTCCCTCTCGGGAACGCAAACTATCAAGGCTGAGCTGGAGCAGGCGAAAATCGCCATCGAACAGGCGCGCCGCGTTGGCGACCTGGCGCGGATGTCTGAACTGCAGTACGGCAAAATTCCTGAACTGGAAAAACAGCTGGAAGCAGCCACCCAGTCTGAAGGCAAAACCATGCGTCTGCTGCGTAATAAAGTCACGGATGCAGAAATTGCTGAGGTGCTGGCGCGCTGGACCGGGATCCCGGTTGCTCGCATGCTGGAGGGCGAACGGGAAAAACTGTTGCGTATGGAGCAGGAGCTGCACAGCCGCGTGATTGGCCAGAACGAAGCGGTGGAAGCCGTTTCTAATGCTATTCGTCGTAGCCGCGCGGGCTTGTCCGATCCGAATCGTCCGATTGGTTCATTCCTGTTCCTTGGTCCAACCGGTGTCGGTAAAACCGAACTGTGCAAAGCGCTGGCAAACTTTATGTTCGACAGTGACGATGCAATGGTGCGTATCGATATGTCCGAGTTTATGGAGAAACACTCGGTGTCTCGTTTGGTTGGGGCACCTCCGGGATATGTCGGTTATGAAGAAGGTGGGTATCTGACGGAAGCAGTACGCCGTCGTCCTTACTCTGTCATCTTGTTGGATGAAGTGGAGAAAGCGCATCCGGATGTGTTCAACATTCTGCTGCAGGTGCTTGATGATGGTCGTCTGACTGACGGACAGGGGAGAACGGTCGATTTCCGTAATACGGTTGTCATCATGACCTCGAACCTGGGTTCCGATCTGATCCAGGAACGCTTCGGTGAGTTGGATTACGGTCACATGAAGGATATGGTGCTGGGCGTCGTGAGCCAAAACTTCCGCCCGGAATTCATCAACCGTATAGATGAAGTTGTTGTGTTCCATCCGCTGGGTGAGCAGCATATTGCTTCTATTGCTCAGATCCAGCTGCAGCGTCTGTACAAACGTCTGGAAGAGCGTGGCTATGAAATCCATATTTCTGACGAGGCGCTTAAACTGCTGAGTGCGAATGGTTACGATCCGGTGTATGGCGCGCGTCCATTGAAACGTGCCATCCAGCAGCAGATCGAAAACCCGTTAGCGCAGCAAATTCTGTCTGGTGAACTGATTCCGGGCAAAACGATTCGTCTGGAAGTGAATGACGATCGCATCGTGGCAGTGCAGTAAGTCACAAAATAACAATAAACGGGCCCTGCAGGGCTCGTTTTTGTTTAAAATCCAGGCAAAAATAGGCGCATTGATTGAAAAGTAATCGCTTGATAAGTTTTTTATATTTTTAACTTGTCAGCCTGAAATAACTCCCTATAATGCGCCTCCACTGACACGGAACAACGGATTACAAGCCGCCGGGTCAGCGAGGTTCCACTGAGAACTTCGGCGAAGAAAGCGAAATTAAATGCTTGACTTCGTAGTGGGATGGCGTAATATGCACACCCCGCGCCGCTGAGAAAAAGCGAAGCGGCACTGCTCTTTAACAATTTATCAGACAATCTGTGTGGGCACTCGAAGATACGGATTCTTAACGTCGCAAGACGAAAAATGAATACCAAGTCTCTGAGTGAACATACGTAATTCATTACGAAGTT
>NZ_JAOWHK010000037.1:0-86863 GCF_030332665.1 Citrobacter sp. Cpo090
TCTCCCCATGCGAGAGTAGGGAACTGCCAGGCATTAATTAAAGTGAAAAAGCCCATCCTGACGGATGGGCTTTTTTGCGTCTGTGCGGGATGAAAACAGCCGGATGCGGCGCATCGCCTTATCCGGCCTACAAAAGCGAGTCCTGCTACCCGCGTACGAGGTTGAGTAACGGATACGGTCGTCCGAGATCGTCCACCTCTGTACGTCCCGTCACGCTAAATCCCATCTTCTTATAGAATCCAACCGCCTGCTCATTCTGCTCGTTAACGTTGGTTGTTAGCGTTGAACTCATTGATAAAGCATGTTCAATCAGCAGCTTACCAACGCCACTACCACGCACATCCGGATCGACAAACAGGGCATCTATATGCTGGTCGGTCAGGAGCATAAAGGCGACGGGCTCATCCTGTTCTGTCACTGCAACCCACAGAGGGGCTTCTGGTAAAAATGAACGTACCAGCTCCTCCAGCTCAATCCGATAATCCGCAGAGAGGAAATGGTGCGTGGCGTCTACTGAGCGACACCAAATAGAAACTAACTTATCTCCTTCGTCCTGACGCGAACGACGAATGGTAAGGTTCATAGCATTCTCCTTTTTTTCTTTACTGCACTATTCTACAGCAAGGAGCCGTGAAACTTTCTCAACTTGAGGATGCAGGCTCGACATTCGCATGATTCCTGGGTATCTTCAGCTATCTGGATGTCTAAACGTTTAAACGTATGTTGTGAGGTTATCAGGTTATGCCAATTCGCGTGCAGGACGAGCTACCCGCCGTCAATTTCTTGCGTGAGGAAAACGTCTTCGTGATGACGACATCCCGCGCTTCCGGTCAGGAAATTCGTCCACTGAAGGTGCTCATCCTTAACCTGATGCCCAAGAAGATTGAAACGGAAAACCAGTTCCTGCGCTTATTGTCTAACTCACCGCTGCAGGTAGATGTTCAGCTATTGCGCATCGATGCCCGCGAGTCACGCAACACCCCAACGGAGCATCTGAATAACTTCTACTGTAATTTCGAGGATATCTGCAATCAGAACTTTGACGGACTAATTGTTACCGGCGCACCGTTGGGCCTGGTTGAATTTAATGATGTGGCTTACTGGCCGCAGATTAAGCAAGTGCTTGAATGGGCGAAAGATCACGTTACCTCGACGCTATTTGTCTGTTGGGCGGTGCAAGCCGCGTTGAATATCCTGTACGGAATTCCCAAGCAAACCCGCACGGATAAACTCTCAGGTGTCTATGAGCACCACATTCTGCACCCTCATGCGCTGCTGACGCGTGGATTCGATGATGCGTTCCTGGCCCCGCATTCGCGCTATGCTGATTTCCCTGCTGCGCTTATCCGCGACTACACCGATCTCGAGATTTTTGCTGAAACCGAAGGGGGAGATGCCTATCTGTTTGCCAGCAAAGATAAACGTATTGCTTTTGTGACGGGTCATCCTGAGTATGACGACCACACACTCGGCAGCGAATATTTTCGTGATGTTGAAGCGGGCTTATCGCCGGAAGTACCCTATAACTATTTCCCAAAAGATGACCCGCAAAACAAACCGCGGGCGACCTGGCGTAGCCACGGTAATCTGTTGTTTACCAACTGGCTTAACTATTACGTCTACCAGATCACGCCATATGATCTACGACATATGAATCCAACGCTGGATTGATGATTTATTTACCGCTCCCGAATGCTCTTCGGGAGCGGGGAGTTTCAGGCTATTCGGCAGGGCGTTTTCGTGTAATCAAACGCTTTATAGGTTAGAACGAATTCTTTGTGGCCCAGACGTTCCGCGCTACAGAGTTCTCCATTGCTGGTTGCCGCAATACAGTCGAGAATCTCCGTCGCTACATCATCGAGAGATGCCCCTTCGCTAATAATTCGCCCGGCATTGACGTCCATATCATCAGCCATATTGGCCCAGGTCTGCGGGTTGTTGCAGACTTTAATCACTGGCGCAATGACTGAACCTATGACAGAACCCCGTCCGGTGGTAAATAAAATCATATGGCATCCGGTAGCAATGAGTTCCATCGCTTCCGAAGAGTCATTGATATTAGGATAACCGAAACGGGCTTCGCCATCGGGAACCACATCCATCAGATACAGACCCGGATAAGGGGCGCGCTCTGTCGGCAGCAGTACCCCCTGAATTGGGCTATCGCCTGACTTGGTATAGGCGCCGAGTGATTTTTCTTCTTGCGTGGTTAATCCCCCCACGGCATTACCGTTGGAAAAACTCCCCAGACCCATTGTTGCGTAATAGCGCTTGGCTTTCTCCATTGCGGCGTCAATGGCTTCTCTGGCGGCGGGCGTAGCTGCACGCGCCATCATATGTCCTTCGCAACCGATAAGTTCACCGCTCTCTTCAAAGATACAGGTCGCTCCTTGAGCGAGAAGACGGTCAAACGCGCGGCCCACGGCGGGATTGCCGGTGATCCCACTGGTGCCATCTGATCCACCGCAGATAGTGCCAATCACCAAATCTTTGAAAGCCAGCGGGCGCACCGGCGTTTGCGCAATTTGCGCCAACATCTCTGTCACGCAGTTTTTCCCACGGCGAATAGTTTCTGCTGTTCCGCGATTTTCCTGTATGACCAACTTATGACATGGACGACCGCTGGCGATAACATCATCATAGAGTTTATCGCGATCGAAGTTCTCGCAGCCCAGGGCGATAATCAACACTGCACCAACGTTGGGATGCGTCGCCAGCCCTTTTACCAGGCGGTAGCCATAGTCGGTCGGATAGCATCCGGAGAAGCCAAAATACTGCACATCGTCATCAGGGAAGGATTCGGCAATGACTTTGGCGACATGACTGGCGCACTCCACCATAAAGATGACCTGGACGCTGTTACGAATACCTGTGCTACCATCTTGTCTGATATAACCACGCATCAGGCATCTCCTGCCGGCTCATAGCCCGCGTTATCATGGTGGAATACGGCGATATAATCACTGCTCAGGTTATGCGAGTGGATATGCTCGCCGATGGCAATAGCCTGACTGGCGGAGCCAATCTCTGCGCCATATTTACGCACTTTATCGCCTGCACTTAGCGCTTCAATTGCCAGCTTATGCCCCAGTGCGACAGAACTTATTGCCGAAAATTCGCCACCGTCGTAGTGGATGCAATCGCCGCTCTGAATGTCCTCCAGCGCGACAACGCAGTTATCCTGTTTATGTAATAGCAGAGCGCGTTTATTCATTTGCATCAGCTCTATCTGTAGTCAATATTTAGGCGGCCCGAAGACCGCCTGATCATTAAAAGCCAATCAGCGCACCGCCGTCGACAATCAATACCTGCCCGCTAACGAACCCGGCGGCGTCAGAAGCCAGATAGGTCGCCGCCCAGCCGATATCTTCTGGCTTACCGAATTTTTTCATCGGCGTGCGGCCAAGGATTTTGTTTTTACGCTCATCGTCGCCTTCAATGGCTTTGCGCAGCATAGGCGTATCAATCCAGCCAGGTGCGACGCCGTTGACGCGAATACCTGCACCGGACAACTCAGTTGCCATGCCGTGAATGAGTCCCAGATAAGCTGATTTCGCCGCGGCATAGCCGGTCACGTAAGGCTGTCCGAGGAAAGAGGTCATTGAAGCGGTAAACAGTACGCAGGCGTTACCGTGCTGCTTCATATGCGGAACCAGGGCGCGGGTCAGAGCGAAAGCGCCAACAACATGGACATCCAGCACGGATTCGAAATCTGCGACGCTCATCTCTTCGATTGGTTTTTTGCAGTGATTTCCTGCGTTATTGACCAGAATATCAATCTGCCCATGCTGACTGAGCAGGCCGTCGACCCAGCTTTCCGTTTCGCCCGTGTTGGCAACATTAAATTGGCTCCAGGAGGCTTTTGCTCCCAGTTCTTCGGCAGCTTTTTTGGCCGCTTCGCCGTTCAGATCGGCAATAATGACCTTTGCGCCGCAGGCGATCATACATTTCGCCATGGCATAGCCCAGACCGCTGGCGGAACCAGTAATAAGCGCCGTTTTGTTTTCCAGTGAAAAAGGATTATTCATTGTCATGATAGTTTTCTCGTCAAATTAGAGATCGATTAAAATTTTGGTGAATGCGCCCGGATCGGCTGCCCAGTCTTGAAACGCTTTATCAGCGGAATCGATTGGGTAGTGCGCAGAAATAATGTGTTCGATGGGGTAGCTGTGCTTTTCCATCAATGACAGCACCGCGCGGAAGTCCGCAACGGTGGCATTGCGCGAGCCGCGGATATCCAACTCTTTCATCAGGAAGCGTGCACTTTCGTAATTCACTGGCTTTTTGGCATAACCGACATACACCACACGCCCACAAAATGCGGCCAGTTCAACGGCCTGTTCGATGGTCTTATCAAGGCCGATGGCTTCAATCACCACTGTCGGGCCGCGGCCTTCATTCAGTTGTCCTAGTATCTCCGCGACGTCTTCACGAGTACTGTTGAGATATCTTTCCGCGCCACAGGCAGTTGCCACGGCCTGTTTGCGATCGTCGATATCAATTGCTACCACGCGACCGCCCATCGCGTTGGCTGCAGCTATTGCGCCTAGCCCAATCACACCGCAGCCCATAACGGCAACCCACTCACCGACGTTGATTTGTGCGCGGCGTGCGGCGTGAAGGCCGACCGCCAGGGGTTCAACTAGCGCCAGTTCGTTGCTGCTCAGCGTATTGCAGACGATAACTTTATTCGCAGGAACGGCCAGCAGCGGTACCATACCGCCCTGCCGCTGAACGCCGAGGGTCTGATTATTTTGGCAGGCATTCGGACGACCGCTCAGACAGGAGCTACAATGGCCGCATTCTGTACAGGGGAGGACAACGACTTTATCACCTTCATGGATATGCTTGGCATTACTACCCACTTTCAGGATCGTACCGCCTATTTCATGTCCCGGAATGCAAGGATATTGCGTGAGTGGATTCAGCCCACGCCAGGTGTTTAAATCTGAGCCACATAGACCTACGCGCTCAACGCGAATTAATACATGGTCGGATGGGCAATCTGGTTCGGCGATATCAATAAATCGCGTTACGGAACCTTTATCAATGGCTAATGCTTTCATATAAGAGCCTTATTTATCGGGTTACTGTAATTCGGAGGTGATAACGCTATCTGCGTTTTTATTTTTTCTCTTAATGGGTTTAACCCCAAATGCCACACCGAGGGCACCAATTACGCCAATAGCACCAGCCAGAATAAAGGCTGCGATAAAACTATTGGTATACTGCACAATAAATCCGGTTAAAATTGGTGCAATAATTCCTGAGGTATTTGCCAGTAAATGGACAAAACCACCGACGCCGCCAACCTTATCAGGTGAAATATTGTCGGATACGATTGCCCACGGAGCAGCAGCGGCGAGATACATAAAAAATATCCCCATTGCCATTAACATGACGGCATGAGTAACGGAAACAACCTGACCGGCAAAGCTGATGCAAATGGCAGAGAGAATCAAACCGCCGACGATGATGAGTTTTCTGGCAAGTAGCAGGTTTTTCGTTTTACGATATAACCAGTCGGAAAAAATTCCTCCGATGGCAATACCTACGCTGCCAATAATCCAAGGGATAGCAGAGGCAATACTCATCTCCTGAATATTAAGTCCTTTTTCCATCGATAAATAACTTGGGAACCAGGTTAGAAAGAAATAGAGAATATAGTTGATGGAAAAAAAAGCTAATCCGGTAAACAAAACAATTGGTTGGGTGAGATAAAAGACAAAAGGTACTTTTTCTCCATCACCACCATAGTCTGGCGCTCCTTTTTGTGCCTCATCGTATTCAGCAATCTCTACTTCTGAAGTGTGAGGATTGTTATGAGGACGATCGGTAAAGGCTTTCAGCCAGAAAAAGGTCCAGATAAACCCGAGCGACATCAGAATAATAAATGCAATCCGCCAGTTCCACATGACGACAATAGCGCCGACAATTGGCCCGGCAATCGCACCGCCCAGAGGATTACCCGCGTTGGCGATACCGACGGCCCTGGCGCGCTGGTCAAGTGGCACCCAGTTGCTGATGCATTTGTTGATAGTGGTACTGATAGGTCCCTCACTCATACCGAATAACACACGGACTATGAACAGAGAAATGTAGCCAAAGGCAAGACCGGTCAGCCCGCAAAACAGTGACCAGGAGAGCATTGCAATGGCGAAAACCTTGCGTGGACCGTAAAGATCGGAGAGATAGCCACCAACAAAGTTAAACAGGGCGTAACCAAAGAAAAAACTACTCAGCATAATTCCGACTTCCGCCGGATTTAAGCCAAAATGGTCTTTGATATAGGGCATCGCCACAGAAAATGCCGCACGATCGAGGTAATTAATTACTCCTGCGATAAACAGCAAGAATAATATTTTTGAATGCTGTCGTTTGAACATAGCGAGTCCTGCATAAATAGTTTATGTGAATTGTTGTAGGGTACGATTTGTATAATGAATATGTATTTACATCACGCCAAATTTTTCAAAGGCATCAACAGTGCTCATGCCGTTCTTTATTGCGATACGTACATCGCTTTCGGTTGCTACTTTTTCCAGTGCTTCTGTGATAACGTCTTTTTCTATCGATTTAGGAATAATTAACAGACCATCACTGTCTCCGTATATAATATCTCCGGGGTTAATCGTAATCCCGCAGACTTCAACGGGAACGTTATAATCAATGACTTTTCCCCGCGGTCCCTGATCCTGAGCGTAAGTACCATAGCTGAACGTTGGAAAATTAATATCGAGGATCTCTTTAGAATCACGGACATATCCATCAAGTACTGCGCCTGCTGCTTTCAAATGCAAGGCGCGGGTCGACATTAACCCCCCCCATAATGCATAGCGAAGTGAACTTCCCGTGGCAATATAAACATCATCTTCTTTTAACGAATCCAGGGCTTCAAACATAATACCGAAGGGCTTTTTACCGATCTCAGTATTTCCGGATGACGAATGAAGCTCATAAACATCAGCTTCAAGAACGGGCATTGCCCGACCTGCAATAACCATACTGGAATGTAGTGGTTTAATGGAGGGGGAAACAAATTGATGCAGATACCCTTTAGTATCAAGAATATCACCGACGACGGCAGTAAATAGCTGCGTCCGCATTAACTGAAAAAGTTCCTTGTCGTTTTTCCACATAATTAAACATCCTGATGTACTGGTGAGAAGATATGCATTGAGACTAAAATACAACCTATAAACCTGTCAAACAGGTTTATAGGTTGAGAAGGGTAAACAGCTATACTCTGCGAAGCTCCTCACAGTTCTGCCAACATGGAAGGCGATCGATTTTCAGCCAGGCGTGTCCTATCCCTGGTGAGGCTTTTTCGGTAACATACGACTCAAGTGCGGAAGGAAATTACCTATAACACTATGATTTTTAATATTTAGACATGAATTTTACGGCTGACACAGGCATTACCCGCTCAGTAAATTGATGATAAAAATGATGACAACGAAAATTCAGCTTGAAAGCAATACTCTCTCGGCTCAGGTGCGGGATTACATACTGTCGTTAATTGCCCGGCAGAAATTGACCGTGGGCATGCCCGTGCCCAGTGAAATGCAACTCACCCAGGAACTTGGCGTCAGTAAAGGAGTGGTACGAGAAGCCTATCGTTCCCTGGCGGCTCTCGGGATCCTTGAAACGAAAAGCGGTAAAGTTCCGCGCATTAAAGCGTTTGATTCCAGCGTATTGCAGCTTATCTTCTCTTTTGCCACGGTAACCGAGCAGGTCACTTCGTCCCAAATTCTCGCTGCCCGACGCTGGCTGGAAGCGGGGTGCGTACAAATGGCGGCACTCAATGGGGATGAAAGCGACTTTGCGGCACTAAAACAAGAAATGTTGCTGATTCGTGAAGAGTTTTCCGATGCTGAACGTTTTTTGCAGCACGATCTGAATTTCCATCTGCTGTTATCACGGGCATCGAAAAATCCATTGTTCAGCATTCTTCTGCAAGCTCTTCATGAGCAGTTGACCCACTCTATGCGCGCCGGTCTGGAAGCGCAAAAAGATCACTATGAATATGAACGCGGAATTATTGCACTACACCAGCGAGTTTGCGATTGCGTCTGTCTCCGGGATGCGGAAGGTGCGATGAAAGCCATGGATGATCACTTCAACCTCGCGTCCACCGCTTTGAACAATCTTTCCTCTCTTTAATTAAGCGTTTCAGCATATTGAATCAGGCACCTTCGGGTGCCTTTTTTATTTCCGAAACGCACCTCACCGTGTAATTAAATTTTATTTATATTGTTATCAATAAGTTAATTGATAATTAAATTAAAAATGGAAATTGTTTTTGATTTTGGAATTTAAATGAGTAGTCTTAGTTGTGCTGAACGAAAAGCGCACAACGATCCTTCGTTCGCATTGGGGATGTGTTTGGATCAATGACGAGGAACTACGCAATGAATCAACAGGCAACGACAACCGATGAACTGGTCTTCACCAGGCCGCGTGGCGAACAGGAACAGCAAATTCTGACCGCTGAAGCGGTGGAGTTTCTGACTGAACTGGTGACAAGATTTACGCCAAAGCGGAATAAACTTCTGGCTGCACGTATCCAGCAACAGCAGGATATTGATGACGGTAAGTTGCCTGATTTTATTTCGGAAACAGCTTCCATTCGAGAAGGTGACTGGAAAATTCGCGGAATTCCTGATGATTTATTGGATCGCCGCGTAGAGATCACCGGACCCGTTGAGCGCAAGATGGTCATCAACGCGCTGAACGCGAACGTCAAAGTCTTTATGGCTGACTTCGAAGATTCACTGGCTCCTGAGTGGAGCAAAGTTATCGACGGGCAGATCAACCTGCGCGATGCGGTCAATGGCACCATTAGCTACACCAACGAAGCGGGTAAAATTTATCAGCTCAAACCTAATCCGGCTCTGTTAGTGTGTCGCGTTCGTGGTCTGCACCTGCCGGAAAAACACGTCACCTGGCGTGGCGAATCTATCCCGGGCAGCCTGTTCGATTTTGCCCTCTACTTCTTCCATAACTACAAAACATTGCTGGCAAAAGGCAGCGGTCCTTATTTCTATCTGCCAAAAACACAGGCCTGGCAAGAAGCGGCATGGTGGAGCGAAGTGTTCAGCTATGCAGAGGATCGTTTTAATCTGCCGCGCGGCACCATTAAAGCGACCCTGCTGATTGAAACGCTGCCAGCCGTCTTCCAGATGGACGAAATTCTGCACGCCCTGCGTGACCACATTGTGGGTCTGAACTGCGGTCGTTGGGACTACATTTTTAGCTATATCAAAACGCTGAAGAACCACCCGGATCGCGTGCTGCCGGACCGTCAGGTGGTGACGATGGATAAGCCATTCCTCAGCGCCTATTCGCGTCTGCTGATTAAAACCTGTCATAAGCGTGGCGCGTTCGCGATGGGCGGCATGGCCGCGTTCATTCCCAGCAAAGATGCGGAACGTAACAACCAGGTTCTGACCAAGGTAAAAGCGGACAAAGCACTGGAAGCAAATAACGGTCATGACGGCACATGGATTGCCCATCCGGGACTGGCCGATATCGCTATGGCGGTGTTCAACGACGTACTCGGTGAAAACAAAAATCAGCTGTTCGTGACCCGTGAAGAAGATGCCCCGATTACCGCAGAGCAACTGCTGGCACCTTGTGAAGGTGAGCGTACTGAAGAAGGCATGCGCGCCAATATCCGTGTCGCGGTGCAGTACATCGAAGCGTGGATCTCCGGTAACGGCTGCGTACCGATTTACGGTCTGATGGAAGATGCGGCTACCGCCGAAATCTCCCGTACCTCCATCTGGCAGTGGATCCACCATCAGAAGACGCTCAGTAACGGCAAGCCGGTTACCAAACCGCTGTTCCGTCAGATGCTGGCCGAAGAGATGCTGGTGATTCAGGACGAGCTGGGCGAACACCGCTACAGCAGCGGGCGTTTTGACGATGCCGCACGCCTGATGGAGCAAATCACTACCTCTGATGAACTGATCGATTTCTTGACCCTGCCAGGCTACCGCCTGCTGGCGTAATCCACCACATAACAATATGGAGCATCTGCACATGAAAACCCGTACTCAACAAATCGAAGAATTACAGAAAGAATGGACTCAACCGCGCTGGGAAGGCATCACCCGTCCATATAGCGCGGAGGAAGTGGTGAAATTACGTGGCTCGGTCAACCCGGAATGTACGCTGGCGCAGCTTGGCGCGGCGAAAATGTGGCGTCTGCTGCACGGTGAATCGAAGAAAGGTTATATCAACAGCCTCGGTGCGCTGACCGGCGGTCAGGCGCTGCAGCAGGCGAAAGCCGGTATTGAAGCGGTCTACCTTTCAGGCTGGCAGGTGGCGGCAGATGCCAACCTGGCATCCAGCATGTACCCGGACCAGTCGCTGTATCCGGCGAACTCGGTCCCGGCGGTGGTGGATCGGATCAATAACACATTCCGTCGTGCCGATCAGATCCAATGGTCAACCGGTATTGAGCCGAACGATCCGCGCTATGTAGATTACTTCCTGCCGATCGTGGCCGATGCGGAAGCGGGTTTTGGCGGCGTACTGAACGCGTTTGAACTGATGAAATCGATGATTGAGGCTGGTGCAGCGGCCGTTCACTTCGAAGATCAGCTCGCATCGGTGAAAAAATGTGGTCACATGGGCGGTAAAGTGCTGGTGCCGACGCAGGAAGCTATCCAGAAACTGGTGGCAGCCCGTCTGGCGGCTGATGTGATGGGCGTGCCGACGCTGGTGATTGCACGTACCGATGCTGACGCAGCCGATCTGATTACGTCTGATTGCGACCCGTACGACAGCGAGTTCATCACTGGCGAACGTACCAGCGAAGGGTTCTACCGTACGCATGCGGGTATTGAGCAGGCGATCAGTCGTGGCCTGGCCTATGCACCGTATGCGGATCTGGTGTGGTGTGAAACCTCCACGCCGGATCTCGAACTGGCGAAGCGTTTTGCCGATGCAATCCACGCGAAATACCCTGGCAAACTGCTGGCCTACAACTGTTCGCCGTCGTTTAACTGGCAGAAAAACCTGGATGACAAAACCATCGCCAGCTTCCAGCAGCAGCTGTCGGATATGGGTTACAAATACCAGTTCATTACCCTGGCGGGTATCCACAGCATGTGGTTCAACATGTTCGACCTCGCGCACTCCTATGCGCAGGGTGAAGGCATGCGCCACTATGTTGAGAAGGTTCAGCAGCCAGAATTTGCGGCGGCTAAAGACGGTTACACCTTCGTCTCCCATCAGCAGGAAGTGGGGACAGGCTA
Organism: Citrobacter sp. Cpo090; assembly: GCF_030332665.1. Taxonomy (NCBI): domain Bacteria; kingdom Pseudomonadati; phylum Pseudomonadota; class Gammaproteobacteria; order Enterobacterales; family Enterobacteriaceae; genus Citrobacter; species Citrobacter sp. Cpo090. The sequence goes on from NZ_JAOWHK010000037.1 coordinate 11,265, forward strand.
CTTCGACAAAGTCACCACCATCATTCAGGGCGGCGCCTCCTCGGTGACCGCGCTGACCGGCTCGACCGAAGAATCGCAGTTTTGATGAATGCCCGGTGGCTCTGCGCTTACCGGGCCTACGAAGGGATGTAGGCCGGACAAGCGAACGCGCCATCCGGCATGACGTTGTGCCGGATGGGAGACATTGATGACGCGTGGCCTGGAATTACTGATTGCTCAGACTATCTTGCAGGGTTTCGACGCCCAGTACGGGCGTTTTCTGGAAGTCACCTCCGGCGCGCAGCAGCGTTTTGAACATGCCGACTGGCATGCGGTTCAGCAGGCGATGAAAAGCCGTATTCACCTCTACGACCATCACGTGGGTCTGGTGGTGGAGCAGTTGCGCTGCATTACTGACGGCAAAAGTACCGATGCGGATTTTTTACTTCGCGTGAAAGAGCATTACACCCGGCTACTGCCGGATTACCCGCGCTTCGAGATAGCGGAGAGCTTTTTTAACTCCGTTTACTGTCGGTTATTTGATCACCGCTCGCTGACTCCCGAGCGGCTGTTTATTTTCAGTTCTCAGCCAGAGCGCCGTTTTCGCACGATCCCACGTCCGCTGGCGAAAGACTTTTTTCCGGATACCGGCTGGGAGTGGCTGCTGACGCGCGTCCTTAGCGATCTGCCCCTGCGTCTGCCGTGGCAGAACAAACATCGTGATATCCACTACATCATCGAACACCTGACCGAAACCCTGGGAGCGGATGTGCTGCCGGGCTGCCATTTACAGGTGGCGAACGAACTGTTTTATCGCAACAAGGCCGCCTGGCTGGTCGGGAAGTTGATTACCCCTTCCGGGACGCTGCCGTTTTTACTGCCAATCCACCGGACTGACGAAGGCGAATTGTTTGTCGATACCTGTCTGACCACGACAGCAGAGGCGAGCATTGTGTTTGGCTTCGCCCGCTCCTATTTTATGGTGTACGCCCCTTTGCCCGCGGCGCTGGTGGAGTGGCTGCGCGAGATCCTGCCCGGGAAAACCACCGCCGAACTGTATATGGCGATTGGCTGTCAGAAACACGCGAAGACCGAAAGCTACCGCGAATATCTGCTCTATCTTGCCCATTGCGATGAGCAATTTATTGAAGCGCCGGGGATCCGCGGCATGGTGATGCTGGTGTTTACCCTGCCGGGTTTTGACCGGGTGTTTAAAATCATCAAAGACAAATTTGCCCCGCAAAAAGAGATGTCTGCTGCCCACGTCCGCGCCTGCTATCAACTGGTCAAAGAACACGATCGTGTTGGGCGGATGGCTGACACCCAGGAGTTCGAGAACTTTGTGCTGGAGAAACGGCAAATCGATCCGGCGTTGATGGCGCTGTTATTGCAGGAAGCCCCGGAAAAAATTACCGATCTTGGCGATCAGATTGTCATTCGCCATCTGTATATCGAACGACGGATGGTACCGCTGAATATCTGGCTGGAGCAGGTCGAAGGTCAGCAACTGCGCGATGCCATTGAAGAGTACGGCAACGCCATTCGTCAGTTGGCCGCCGCCAATATTTTCCCCGGCGATATGCTGTTTAAGAACTTCGGCGTGACCCGTCACGGGCGCGTGGTGTTCTACGACTACGATGAAATCTGCTACATGACGGAGGTGAATTTCCGCCATATCCCGCCGCCGCGCTACCCGGAAGATGAGATGAGCGCTGAGCCGTGGTACAGCGTATCGCCGGGAGATGTCTTCCCGGAAGAGTTTCGTCACTGGCTATGTGCCGACCCGCGTATCGGGCCGCTATTTGAAGAGATGCACGCTGACCTGTTCAGCGCCGACTACTGGCGCGGCCTACAGACGCGGATTAAAAACGGGCATGTGGAAGATGTTTACGCCTACCGGCGTCGACAGCGGTTCAGCGTACGTTATGAAACCGACCGTAGGCCGGATAAGGCGCTTGCGCCGCCATCCGGCAATGTGCGCCGTGCCTGATGCGCTACGCTTATCAGGCCTACAAATCTGCCTTAACCTTGGACAGTAGGCCCGGTAAGGCGTAGCCGCCACCCGGCAACCCCATCTTAGCGAAATCCGCCGTATGCCAGCGTCACTTCTTTCGCCGCTTTGATCGCCATGGCGCCAAACTCGGTCACGCGGTCATCAGTAATGCGTGAGATTGGCCCGGAAATGGAAATCGCAGCGAACGGCTCGCGGTGCTCGTCATAAATGCACGACGCCACGCAGCGCAGACCCAGCGCATGTTCCTCATCATCAAAGGAATAGCCGCGCTTGCGCGTCTGGGCCAAATCCTCTTTCAGATGCACTGGCGACACCAGCGTGGCGTGTGTATAAGCATGCAGGCCTTTGCGGTGCAGCAGGCCAGTCACTTGTTCTTCGCTCAGTTGGGATAAAAACGCCTTACCCGCACCTGAGGCGTGCATCGGCAGCTTGCCGCCGATAGGCGCGGACATGCGCATCAGTTGGGTACACTGCACCTGGTCGATAATAATGGCCTGATGATCGCTTTGATCCAGCACGGCCAGGTTTACTGTTTCACCGGAATCTTCCATCAGCTTGCGCAGGATCGGGTGCACAATCGCCAGCAGATTACGGCTTTGCAAAAAGCTGCTGCCGACGATGAACGCATGTGCGCCCACGGCCCAGTGGCCTAATTCACCCACCTGACGGACAAAACCCTGTTGCTGCATGGTGGTCAGCAAACGGTGAGTCGTGGAGTTTGGCAGGCCAGCCTGCTGCGCCAGCTCGGTCAGCGCCACGCTGCCGTTGGATTCCGCAATCCACTCCAGCAGCTTCAGACCGCGGGTCAGAGACTGAACCTGCCCGGTTGCAGGTGCAGTAGTGGCGGCGGGTTTTCTACCGCGTTTCGCGGGGACAGTGGCTACCATGGCAGACTCCTTTTCTGTATCGTGGAAATCATTTTCGTTTTATTCAATTATAATGCAAGAATTCCTGCACTGATCGGATGAGTGAAGCTGAACATGTCTCATGTTGGCCGTTGTTCTCTTTTCCGCCTCTCAGGTTTGTGCCAGTATGACCTGTTGAGTTTTTTTCGGTCTGGTTGAGCGTTGTCGGGAGCGAGTGTGAGCAGCAAAGTAGAACAATTACGTCAGCAGTTAAATGAACGTATTCTGGTGCTGGACGGCGGTATGGGCACCATGATCCAGGGATATCGTCTGAGCGAAGAGGATTTCCGCGGCGAACGCTTTGCCGACTGGCCGTGCGATCTGAAAGGTAACAACGACCTGTTGGTGCTCAGCAAACCGGAGGTCATCGCCGCCATCCATAACGCCTACTTTGAGGCGGGCGCGGATATCATCGAAACCAACACCTTTAACTCCACGACTATCGCCATGGCGGATTACCAGATGGAATCCCTGTCGGCGGAAATCAACTTTACGGCAGCTAAACTGGCGCGTGCGGCGGCTGACGAATGGACAGCGCGTACACCGGAAAAACCGCGCTATGTTGCGGGCGTGCTCGGCCCAACGAACCGTACGGCATCTATCTCGCCTGACGTTAACGACCCGGCTTATCGCAACATTACCTTTGATCAGCTGGTGGCCGCCTACCGTGAATCCACCAAAGCGTTGGTGGAAGGCGGCAGTGACCTGATCCTGATTGAAACCGTCTTCGATACCCTGAACGCCAAAGCCGCTATTTTCGCGGTTAAAACTGAATTCGAAGCGCTGGGCGTTGAGCTGCCGATTATGCTCTCCGGCACCATCACCGACGCTTCAGGCCGTACGCTCTCCGGCCAGACTACCGAAGCATTCTACAACTCCCTGCGCCACGCCGATGCGCTGACCTTTGGTCTGAACTGTGCCTTAGGTCCGGACGAGCTGCGCCAGTACGTGCAGGAACTGTCGCGTATTGCCGAATGCTACGTGACCGCGCACCCGAACGCCGGTTTACCAAACGCCTTTGGTGAATACGATCTCGACGCCGATACCATGGCGGCGCAGATTCGCGAGTGGGCTGAGGCCGGTTTCCTGAATATCGTCGGCGGTTGCTGCGGCACCACGCCGGAACACATCGCCGCCATGAGCCGCGCGGTGGATGGCTTACCGCCGCGCCGCTTGCCGGAAATCCCGGTTGCCTGCCGCCTGTCCGGCCTTGAGCCGCTGAACATCGGTGACGACAGCCTGTTTGTGAACGTCGGCGAGCGTACCAACGTCACCGGTTCGGCGAAATTTAAGCGCCTGATCAAAGAAGAGAAATACAGCGAAGCGCTGGACGTCGCCCGTCAGCAGGTGGAAAGCGGCGCGCAGATCATCGATATCAACATGGATGAGGGGATGCTCGATGCCGAAGCGGCAATGGTGCGTTTCCTCAACCTGATCGCCGGTGAGCCGGATATCGCCCGCGTGCCGATTATGATCGACTCCTCGAAATGGGACGTCATCGAGAAGGGGCTGAAGTGCATTCAGGGTAAAGGCATCGTTAACTCCACCTCGATGAAAGAGGGGGTTGAGACCTTTATCCATCATGCGAAGCTGCTGCGTCGCTACGGTGCCGCGGTGGTGGTGATGGCCTTTGACGAGCAAGGGCAGGCCGACACCCGTGCACGTAAAATCGAAATCTGCCGTCGGGCGTACAAAATTCTTACCGAAGAGGTGGGCTTCCCGCCGGAAGACATCATCTTCGACCCGAACATCTTTGCCGTCGCAACCGGGATTGATGAGCACAACAACTACGCGCAGGACTTCATCGGTGCCTGTGAAGACATCAAACGCGAACTGCCGCACGCGCTGATTTCCGGCGGCGTTTCTAACGTTTCATTCTCGTTCCGTGGCAACGACCCGGTACGTGAAGCCATTCACGCGGTATTTCTCTACTACGCAATTCGCAACGGTATGGATATGGGGATCGTCAACGCCGGACAACTGGCAATTTACGACGACCTGCCCTCCGAGCTGCGCGATGCGGTTGAGGACGTGATCCTCAACCGCCGTGACGATGGCACCGAACGACTGCTGGAGCTTGCTGAGAAGTATCGCGGCAGTAAAACCGACGACACGGCGAATGCCCAGATGGCGGAGTGGCGCACCTGGGACGTGAAAAAGCGCCTCGAATACTCGCTGGTGAAAGGCATTACCGAGTTTATTGAGCTGGATACCGAAGAAGCGCGCCAGCAGGCTGCGCGTCCGATCGAAGTTATTGAAGGACCGCTGATGGACGGCATGAACGTCGTTGGCGATCTGTTCGGCGAAGGCAAAATGTTCCTGCCACAGGTGGTGAAATCCGCCCGCGTGATGAAACAGGCGGTGGCCTACCTCGAACCGTACATTGAGGCAAGCAAAGAGAAAGGCTCCAGCAACGGCAAAATGGTCATCGCGACCGTGAAAGGCGACGTACACGACATTGGCAAAAACATTGTCGGCGTGGTGCTGCAATGTAACAACTACGAAATCGTCGATCTTGGCGTGATGGTGCCAGCGGAGAAAATCCTCAGAACGGCGCGTGAAGTGAATGCCGATCTGATTGGCCTGTCTGGGCTGATTACCCCGTCGCTGGACGAAATGGTCAACGTGGCGAAAGAGATGGAGCGTCAGGGTTTCACTATTCCGCTGCTGATTGGTGGCGCGACCACCTCAAAAGCGCACACGGCGGTGAAAATTGAGCAGAACTACAGCGGCCCGACGGTGTACGTGCAGAACGCCTCGCGTACCGTTGGCGTCGTGGCCGCGCTGCTCTCAGACACCCAGCGCGATGATTTTGTCGCCCGTACGCGTAAAGAGTATGAAACCGTCCGTATCCAGCATGCGCGTAAGAAACCGCGTACCCCGCCGGTAACGTTACAGGCTGCCCGCGACAACGATCTGGCCTTCGACTGGGAAAACTACACGCCACCGGTGGCGCACCGTCTGGGCGTGCAGGAAGTGGAAGCCAGCATCGAAACCCTGCGCAACTACATCGACTGGACGCCGTTCTTTATGACCTGGTCGCTGGCCGGGAAATATCCGCGCATTCTTGAAGATGAGGTGGTAGGAGAAGAGGCGAAGCGCCTGTTCAAAGACGCCAACGACATGCTGGATAAACTCAGCGCTGAGAAGACCCTGAATCCGCGCGGCGTGGTGGGTTTATTCCCGGCCAACCGCGTGGGTGACGACATCGAGATTTACCGTGACGAGACGCGTACGCACGTCATCAACGTGAGTCATCATCTGCGCCAGCAGACGGAAAAAGTCGGTTTCGCCAACTACTGCCTGTCTGACTTTGTCGCGCCGAAATTGAGCGGCAAAGCGGATTACATCGGTGCTTTCGCGGTTACCGGTGGTCTGGAAGAAGATGCGCTGGCGGATGCCTTCGAAGCCCAGCACGACGACTACAACAAGATCATGGTGAAAGCGATAGCCGACCGTCTGGCGGAAGCGTTCGCGGAATATCTGCATGAGCGCGTACGTAAAGTCTACTGGGGCTATGCGGCGAATGAGAACCTCAGTAATGAGGAGCTGATCCGCGAAAACTACCAGGGGATTCGCCCGGCACCAGGCTATCCGGCGTGCCCGGAACACACCGAAAAAGCCACCATCTGGGAACTGCTGGACGTGGAAGCGCACACCGGGATGAAACTCACCGAATCCTTCGCCATGTGGCCTGGCGCGTCGGTCTCCGGCTGGTATTTCAGCCATCCGGACAGCAAGTACTACGCCGTGGCGCAAATCCAGCGCGATCAGGTTGAAGATTATGCCTTCCGTAAAGGGATGAGCGTGGCGGAAGTCGAACGTTGGTTAGCGCCGAACCTCGGCTACGACGCTGACTGATTCACAAAACTGTCATCTTTCTTTACAACAAACAGGGCACTCAATGAGTGCCCTGTCTCTTTATTACGTTTAAACCCTTATACTGAAAGAACGTTCATCGGTAGTGCTTGCCGGATGGCACATTTTTGTCGGCCTGATAAGCGTAGTGCCATCAGGCGGTATGTCATTGCTATGAACCTCAGGAACATATAACGATAAGGAGAACCTGATTCCGTGTTAACTCTGTTACACCTGCTTTCTGCTGTTTCTATGCTGGTTTGGGGTACGCATATTGTGCGTACCGGCGTGATGCGCGTCTTCGGCGCCCGCTTGCGTACCGTACTCAGCCGTAGCGTTGAAAAGAAGCCGCTCGCCTTTTGTGCGGGTATCGGCGTGACGGCGCTGGTGCAAAGCAGCAACGCCACCACCATGCTGGTCACTTCGTTTGTCGCGCAAGATCTCGTGGCGCTCACCCCCGCTCTGGTAATAGTGCTCGGCGCCGATGTGGGGACCGCGCTGATGGCGCGTATCCTGACCTTCGATCTCTCCTGGCTGTCGCCACTGCTGATTTTTATCGGCGTGATCTTCTTTCTCGGACGTAAGCAGTCCCGCGTGGGGCAACTGGGGCGGGTCGGTATTGGGCTGGGGTTGATTTTACTGGCGCTGGAGCTGATTGTGCAGGCGGTAACGCCGATCACCCAGGCGAACGGTGTGCAGGTTATTTTCGCCTCGCTCACCGGCGATATCATGCTCGATGCGCTGATTGGCGCCATGTTTGCGATTATCAGTTACTCCAGCCTGGCGGCAGTTTTGCTGACGGCAACACTAACCGCGGCAGGCATTATCTCGTTCCCGGTGGCGTTGTGTCTGGTGATTGGCGCCAACCTCGGCTCCGGTCTGTTGGCGATGTTGAATAACAGCGCCGCGAACGCCGCAGCCCGTCGCGTGGCGCTCGGCAGCCTGTTGTTTAAGCTGGTGGGGAGCCTGATTATCCTGCCATTTGTTCATCCGCTGGCCAATCTGATGGATGAACTGCCGTTACCGAAATCTGAACTGGTTATCTACTTCCACGTCTTCTACAACCTGGTGCGCTGCGTGGCGATGGTGCCGTTCGCCGAACCGATGGCGCGTTTTTGTAAGCGCATCATCCGCGATGAGCCGGAGCTGGATGCACATCTGAAGCCTAAACATCTGGACGTCAGCGCGCTGGATACGCCGACGCTCGCTCTGGCCAATGCCGCCCGTGAAGCCCTGCGTATCGGTGACGCGATGGAGCAGATGATGGACGGATTGAAGAAAGTAATGCACGGCGAACCGCGGGAAGAGAAAGAGCTGCGCAGGATGGCGGACGACATTAACGTGCTGTATACGGCCATCAAGCTCTATCTGGCGCGGATGCCAAAGGATGAGCTGGCGGAAGAAGAGTCACGCCGTTGGGCGGAGATTATCGAAATGTCGCTCAACCTTGAGCAGGCTTCCGATATTGTCGAACGTATGGGCAGTGAGATAGCTGATAAGTCGCTGGCCGCACGTCGGGCATTCTCTGTCGAAGGGCTGAAAGAGCTGGATGCGCTCTACGATCTGCTGCTCAGCAATCTGCAACTGGCGATGTCGGTGTTCTTCTCTGGTGATGTGACCAGCGCCCGCCGTCTGCGCCGCAGCAAGCACCGCTTCCGTATTCTCAACCGTCGTTATTCGCATGCGCACGTTGACCGTCTGCATCAGCAGAATGTGCAGAGCATCGAGACCAGCTCCTTGCACCTGGCGCTGTTGGGCGATATGCAGCGTCTGAACTCGCTGTTTTGCTCCGTAGCCTATAGCGTGCTGGAACAGCCGGATGAAGACGATGAGCGTGAGTACTAACGAGGACAGGTGAAATGTTGCCCGGTGGCGCAGTCCGGTAGGCCGGATAAGGCGTTTACGCCGCATCCGGCAATGTTATCGTTTACTTTGTAGGCCGGATAAGGCGAAGCCGCCATCCGGCATCAGACAACCCATCAACTAAAAGCAGTGACCTGCCTCAACGGCAACCGCCTCTTCACCCGCTTTAAAGATATACGTGGTGTTTGGGCCGCCAAGCACCGCCTGACCGTTACTCACTTTGATCCAGTTACCTTCCGGCAAGCCAATCACCGTCAGCTCCGGTGCCACAACCAGCAGCTCGCGGATACGCTGTTCACGCGTTTCGCCTTTGTGGCCTTCCGGCAGCGCGTTGGTGAAGTGTGGGTTAATCTGCAGCGGGAACAGACCCAGGGCATCGAAGCCTTTTGGATCGACAATCGGCATGTCGTTGGTGGTGCGGATGGTCTGGCAGGCAAGGTTGGAACCCGCGCTCCAGCCGATGTACAGTGCACCGCGTTTGACGACATCTACAATTGGGGCCAGCAGACCGCGCTCGCGGCTTTCTTTCAGTAACTGGAAGGTATTACCCCCGCCGACAATCACCAGCTCTGCGTTTTCAATAGCGGCAATCGGATCGGCAACGGTATGAATGCCCGTAACATTGACGCCCATTGGCGCAAAGATGGCTGCCGTTTTCGCCGTGTACTCATCCCAGGTTTGCGTCACGCCAGCGAACGGAATAAACACCGCAGTACGGCGACCATTCAGTTGCTCAGCAATTAGCGGCAGCGCATGTTCCATCCAGCCTTTGCCCGGCAGCGTCGAGTTACTCAATAAAAGCAGTTCCATCATTTCTCCATGTAATCAGAAAATTACCAACCGCAGTCATGTTACCACCGTCAGTATAACGCCTCACTGATATGGCTCACGATGTTGGAAGGGGGAGATAGAAGCTAAGGCTATTTTTTAAGTGTCAATTCAATGCCGAGTACCTTCATCACTGCAAGGGTGGTTTTCAGCGTCGGATTACCTTTCTCACTAAAAGAGCGATAAAGCTGCTCGCGGGATAATCCCGTTTCTGCCGCAATGTTCGCCATTCCCTTAGCGCGAGCCACCACGCCCAGTGCTTTTGCAATGTACGTTGCATCGCCTGTTTCGAGGGCATCGGCCATAAACACGGCAATTTCTTCATCATCAACCAGCGCAGTCGCGGGATCGTAGTGAGTAAGTTTATTCATGACGGAAGACCTCCTGTGAATCCAGTGTACGGGCGAGCATTCTCCAACAGGTTTAACATCACCAGCTAAGCCATTAGCCAAACGAAAAAGGCGTGTGGCAATGAGTGTTTTAGCTCTCCTGTCCCGTAGGTTTTGCTCCCAACGCAGGAAAACCATTGTCTGAAGAATATCCATGATTACGTTCCATGTATTTTATAAACTACATTCTGAATTGACAAGTTGAGGCTAGAGAATAAAAAAATGGGGAGTAAGGGGAAATGCTGGCAGGAGGAAACAGGAAAGCGCCTCGCAATAATACGTAGTTTTTCAGGATGCTGCGGTTGATACGAGAAACGATAACAGGGGATAGGGGGCGGCTTTGTGCCAAGAGTGGAAGTTGCCGAGGGGTCATAAAGCGCTAAACCCCGGCATTGCTTGTCAGTTGTTTATAGCCGTTCCTGGGAACAATTGAGCACTAAGACGAGCATTGTTAAAATCACCAACCAATCACTGGTGGTGTACAAATTCTGACCACAAAGCGAACTCTCCGGCATGTAGGTTGGAGAAAGCACAGTTGACCTAAAATGCTCCTCCAGCCAGAAACAAAAGGCGGCTGATAATTCGAAAGCCAAAAAGGATAAAGTAGAAAATGTGCCCGTAAATTCTTAACCATATAGTCAAACCGAGCAGCGAATGATATCCAGCCCTGATGCAGGCTGGATATTAAATTTCCGCCGGTCAGTTATCGCAATGACCTGGCACTGCTAACTTAACTTCAGGTTTAGAAAGGACGCGGATACCTTCGTTTTCGGAAACTTGCTCAAGTCCAGCGCCACCAACAAAAACGCCCATTTTGATGTATTGGCGAACAAAGTAGTTTTTCCCGGGCGTGACATTGAGTGTCAGATTATTTGGTGAAAACTCGGATTCAGTTCCCAGCGTATGTGGTTGGCTGGTCGATATTTGCTGATAGAAAAAGACTCTGTCAGCCGTTTCACCAAGACAACGTCCGTCAAGATAAACATCCTTTTTTAACGCTTTACCGACAAAGCTGTCTCTGTAAACGTATAGACCGGCTTTGCCATTTTCCGGGACCGGGAAAGACTTAGCCGTCTCGTTTTCAGCATTACTGGCTAGAGGAACCGATGCACACCCCCCCAGAAGTACAGAGGAAAGAATGACTGCAGCAATTATAATTTTATTCATTGAATTCTCATGGAGTTAAGTAAATCATGCTTGATGAAAATAATCTTATTTTACACTTATGTCATTAAAGGAGGCATTGAATCACGACAACATCAATGTTCATCCCGGAACAGTCAACTTCCGCTGTTCGCTCTGAGCAGACCTTCAGAAAAGTGATATAAAGTACTGCCTCTTACACTTCAATTCCTTTCTGTTTCAGCTCTTTTCTAATCACTCGCTTAATCCAGGCTGCCAACGATTCGTCGCCATCCTGCCGTTGTGCTTCTTCCATCGCTTTGCGCAGTTCCGGATCCAGACGGAATTGAAACGGGGGATTGCCTCTTCGTTCGTTCATGTGTGTTGACACCTTAATTACACAAGAGTAGTGTGAGTATGTGTGATGACACATTACTCTCACACACCAAAAATGACAACGCCCCGAAAGTGCGGGAACACGATCAGGGCGTCTGACCACAACATTATACGAGGTAATGCTATGGCTGATGCTAATAGTACCACTAACGCCTGTTTTGCGTCTTCTTCTCCCATTCCGCAAGCCGATCTACTTTATTTTCCACTCGCCGAGGCGTTCCGCCATCTTGATTGTAGCCATCTCACTACCGAAGAAAATCTGGCGCTATCGTTTGGTTGTGAAGAGGCGCTGGCAGGGTTGTACCAGACGCTGAATTTTATGGGCGAAAGCCTGCTGACCATGGCGTGTGAAGGTCAGGAACATTTTGCGTATGAGAGCATATGCCAGTTAGGACACAGTCTGGTAAACATCAGCCAGTTGATTCCCGCGTTGGCGCAGTTGGAAGTGAAAGCTGACCAGCAATTGTTTGCTGTTGCATAGTACCTCAAATAAACAGAGCGCCCATCCCTGGCGCTCTGTTCCTGCTCTCTTACCCCGCCCGCGCAAATTTTGCCGCTTCGGCGATCAGCGCGTCATCCGGGCGTACGCCGGTGTACATGGCGAACTGCTCCACGGCCTGTAAGGCAATCACCTCTGCACCGCTGATGGTCTTTTTACCTAATTGCTGTGCCAGCTTAATCACCGGTGTTTCTGGCGGCAGGGCGACGACGTCAAACACCACGCTGGCGGCAGCGACCATCGTTTCGCTGTAGGCCAGCTCATCGCTCTCTTTACCGCCAGCCATACCGACGGGCGTCACGTTGACCAGAATATCGCAGGTAATCCCTTCCGGCTGCGGCTGCCACTGGAAACCGTACTGTTTTGCCAGCGCCGGGCCGCTCTCCCGGTTACGGGCAGCGACGACTACATCGTGAAAACCGGCATCGCGAAATGCGGCAATGACCGCTTTACCCATTCCACCGCTGCCGCGGATCATGACGCGCGCGTTGCTATTGAGCTGGTGGCTGGTAATCAGGCTTTTTACCGCAATGTAGTCGGTGTTAAATCCTGTCAGCGTACCGTTGTCATTGACGATGGTGTTGACGGAGTCAATGACTTTTGCTGAAGGATCGATGACATCCAGAAACGGCATACAGCTCTCTTTAAACGGCATAGAGACCGCACAGCCGCGAATTCCGAGTGCGCGAACACCTTTCACTGCGGCCTCAATATCCTGCGTAGTAAAGGCTTTGTAGATAAAATTTAACCCTAACTTTTCATACAGATAGTTGTGAAAGCGTGTGCCAAAATTGCCGGGGCGTCCGGCAAGCGACATGCACAACTGGGTGTCGCGGTTAATCATGTTAAATTTCCTCGGCATGAGACAATATGTACTGTTCGGCTTCCTGCGACCAGATCCCCTGATGACGCTCCAGGATATCGCGCAAGGCCGGATCGTCAATCTGGGTGAGCGCAGTTAATGGCAATGCTTTTCCGGTGTAAACCAGTTTTTTACCCCCACCGACTTGCGGCAGTTCCAGCGTTGTTTCTCCTGCCGCATTTAATCCCAGAATGTGCGTCACCACTTTTGCCGCCTGAACTTTCTTCTCTTCGATCAGTTTTACCGCCGCGCGCATGTCGTCGGTATTGCCGCCAGACGTCCCAACGTAATGGGTGAAAGCATAATGCACATCGTAGAAGTTAATCGGCGCGCTAAACTGCTTATCCTGCGGACCGGCAAAGAAGTTCATGCAACCATCGGCAGCCAGCAAAGAAGAGGCCAGCGTAACCAGCTGTTCGTTGGGCACAAACACAAAGATGTCATCAAACCCGTGCCCGCCGCTCAGCGCCATCAAGGTGTCATAACCCGCATCCTGGGCGTGGAGATAATGGATCAACGTTTGTGGTTCTGATGGATAGTGCTTGCGGGCGTAGCTCAGCTTGTCGTTATTGGTGTCGGTTACCACCAGCAGCGCCGGGTTAACCGGGCCATGCAACGCATAGTCGATCGCCAGCAGTCCCATCGGCCCGGTGCCGCCGAGTATCAGTGTACGCCCCTGCGGACGAATGCCCATCTTGTGGTTATAAGTGCCTTCCTGTAGGTGATAGTTGGCGTTGAATGCGCCAATCACGCAGGACAGCGGCTCAACCAGCGAGCCTTCAAAATAGGTTTCACCTTCGTAGGCTAACAGGCAGTCCTGCTCCATCACTTCATCAGGAATGATGACGTATGTGGCTTCACCGCCCACCCACGGGAAGGAGTAGCCGGGGCAGTCCGGGCGGTCCGGCAGTTGCAGGTTAGCCTGAATGACATAGCGCTGGCCGGGCTGAAACTTATGCTGCCATTTTTTGCCTACGGCAATAATGTCGCCGCAAAACTCGTGACCGATGATGATCGGGTTGGTGGCCACATCGTCCGGTACCTTTTTGTGGTTCTCGCCCTGGTTAGCCTCTTTCCAGGAAGAAAGGCACAGGCTGTCGGTCACGACTGAGGCCAGAATTTCATCGTCCTGCATTTCAGGAAGATCGAAGGTTTCCAGGCGCAGATCGCGTTTACCATAAAGGCGTAAAGCTGTTGTTGTTTGCATTGTTACCACCTCTTCCTCTTTCGAGGACTATTTGTTGAAGTTGCCCCGGCATCGCCGGAGCGAAAAAAATCAGGACAGAAAGCCCAACGCGTTACCGATAATCCCCAGCGCAAACAGGGCGAAGATCAGCCATACCGGATTAATTTTCTTGTTGAGCAGACGCACCATCAGCAGCGTCAGACCCAGCGCCAGCAGGCCGGGGCAGAGTTGGTCGAGAATGTTCTGCACGGTCATGGTGACGGTGGTGCCGTCTGCGCCAGGCGTTTGCGATACCACCAGCGGCACGTTGATGCTGGTCCATTTGGTGACCAACACCCCCATGACAAACAGGCCGAGAATCGATGCGCCTTCGGTCAGTTTCTGCAGCAGGTTTCCGCCCATGTCGCTGACGATATTGACCCCTTTACGAAAGCCAAGCTGTAAGCCGTACCACTTCATTGCCAAACGTACTGCATTGAAAATAAAGAAGAACAATAGTGGGCCAAGAATGTTTCCGGACAGCGCCAGCGATGCGCCGAGCGCGGCGGTAATCGGGCGCAATGTTCCCCAGACCAACGGGTCGCCAACACCGGCCAGCGGACCCATTAACCCAACTTTGATGCCGTTGATGGCCCCGTCGTCAATTTCCGCGCCGTTGGCGCGAGCTTCTTCCATCGCGGCGGTCACGCCAATCACCGGGCCGCAAACGGCAGGCGTGGTGTTGAAAAACACCAGGTGGCGTTTGAGTGCCGCAACCTGGTCCTCTTTCAGTGGATACAGGCGCTTGATGGCAGGGATCATGTCGTAGCAAAAGCCCAGCCCATGAATGCGTTCAAAGTTGAATGACGCCTGTTGCAGGTTGGAGCGAACAAACATGCTAAACAGGTCGGATTTGGTCAGTTTTTTCTGTTCCATGGCTGGCTCCATTAGTCATCAAGCTGATCGAGAGCTTGAGAAGAGGCGGATTGCGCCTGCGGTTCGGCTTTACGCCACTGTGGGTTCAACTGGATGTAGACCAGCGCGATAATCACGCCAACCCCACCGAAAGCCAGCAGGCTCAAATCGAGATAACCCCCAGCGATAAACCCTAGGAAGAAGAAGGGCATCAGGTACTTCACGCCCATCATGCGCAGCACCATGGCGTAGCCGACCACCACGATAAAGCCACCGGCAATCTGCAATCCGCGGGTGACGAATTCCGGAATGGCGTTGAGCATGTTGCTGACCATATCGGCGCTGACAAACAGCGAGACGATTAATGCAGGAATGGCAACGCGCAGCGCCTGTACGCCGAGGGCGGAAACGTGCAGCATGTCGATGGTGCGAAAGCGAGCATCTTCGGCTGCTTTATCCGCCGCGTGCTGGAACACCACGGTGATGGTACGGGCAAAGACAGTTAGTACCTGACCTGCCGCTGCGACCGGCAGGGCGATAGCGATACCGGTCGCAATACTTTGCTGACCGACGATGACCAGAATGGCGGAGATAATACTGGCGAGCGCCGAATCGGGAGACTGCGCTGCGCCGACGTTCATCCAGCCAAGAGCGATTAACTCCAGCGTGCCGCCGAGCATAATCCCGGTTTTTAAATCACCGAGGATCAGGCCGATAACGGTACAAGCAATGAGCGGACGGTGGGTCTGGAACTCATCCAGCACGCTGCCCATTCCGGCAATACAGGAAAATAGGAATATGGCGATAATTTGTAGGGTACTTATTTCCATAATATGTCACCTTGTGAATGTGATCATCCCTGCCTGTTAAAGCATAAGTACACAGGCATTTTTATTTATTCAGCGAACGATTGTTCTTCTATTTTTTCGAGAATATTAATAGATGGATCGGATGCGACGACACGTAAATCCAGCGTGACACCCAGTTTATCTAACTCACGAAACGCATTAATGTCGTCTTTATCTAAAGAAACGGCTTTGGTTAATTGTTTTTTACCAGGCCGCCAGGCCATACCACCAATATTTAACGTGGCGATTTTCACGCCTTGCTTGACCATTGCCAATGCATCCTGCGGGCGGGTAAATAGATAAAAAACGGTTTCGTTCTGGTATTGCGGATTATGGTAAACTGCGACCGCCTTTTCGATATTAACAACGTTCACTTTCATTCCCGGCGGGGCGGCCTGACGTAATAATGTGCGACGTACTTCATCGTTATAAACGTCGTCATTACAGATAATAATCCGTTGGGCATTTGCCACCTTCGACCAGACGGTGGTGACCTGACCGTGGATCAGACGGTCATCAATACGTGCAAGGGTAATGTTCATCAGAAATCCTCTTCGGTCGTTTCCAGATGTTGCCAGACGACACAGGTTTGTTGAGCAATGGTCGTCAGGTGTTCGCACAGTTCATCCACATTCATACTGCTTTGGTTGTCTACCAGTTCCAGCGCCAACGGCAGTGATAACCCGCTGATGACCCGTATCGCCGGATTGTGCATCGCCAGCGTCGCGGCGGCATTCCAGGGACTGCCACACTGCAAATCGACGGCAATCAGCCATTCACCGCCAGTGTGAATACTCACTAACTTTTTCAGCTTTTCCACAATGTCGCTGGCGTTCTCTCCGGGGACAAATGCCACGGCTTCAACGTTGGCATCACCGTAGACCATCTGTACAGACTCCAGCATGGCGCAGGCCAGTTTGCCGTGAGCACAGAAGATTGCATTGACCATAAAACCTCCTTAACCGCGTGTTTTCCCGCCCGCAATGTTAGTGGTTACTCCGGTGATGTAACTGGCGCGCTCAGACAAAAGATAACAAACAAAATCAGCGACTTCGCTTAAGCGCCCTGAGCGACCAATCGGGATCGCGTTCCTGGTGTAGCCTTCGCGCAGCTGTTCGACGGTGATGTTGCGAGTCCAGGCCAGCGCTTCTTCATACTCGGGGGTCCGCAGTCCGGTTTTTTCCAGGATGCCAGGCGCAATACCCACCACACGAATGCCGTGTTTGCCCAACTCTTTCGACCAGGAACGGGTAAAGCTATTCAATGCGGCTTTGGTAGCGGCATAACAGCTTTGACCTTCAGAACCTTCCAGTCCGCTTTCGGAAGAGACATTCACAATCACGCCGTTACGCTGTTTTACCATTTGGCGTGCCGCTGCCTGCGACATTAAGAACACACCTTTCTGGTTGATATTAACCATTTTTTCAAAAGCGGCTTCGTTGAGTTCGTATTGTCCGGCGGGGGCTTTTTCATCGACCAGAAGACGCGGAAAATTAACGCCAGCATTATTTACCAGCCCATCAATACGTCCGTAGCGTTGGATAATTTCAGCGACAGTATGATTAACCTCTTTGGCGCTGGAAATATCCGTTGGCCAGAAATGATACCCGTCATGACTATCGTATTTACCTTCTCCACCATGAATATCTGCCATTTGCACATTAGCGCCTTGCGCTAATAACTCCTCGACAATCGCCAGACCAATTCCGGATGCACCACCGGTAACAATAATGACTTTGCCCTGCAAGTTTAACCACGTTTGCATAATTAACTCCCGATCTCAGATAAGGGGATCCCACATAAAATTAATTATGGCAGGACCAATTAGAATTTATTTACTTCAACAATAATTCAGCGGTATGGCTGTTGGTAACTAAACAGTTAATATAATTCCCACGTAATGCGCCTAATATCCCACTGTATTTTTCTTCACCCATTGCAATGCCAATGGAGTAACGTGCTTGTTTTAATTTATTGGTTTCGATGGAGAGCGTCTTTTCACTCATATTGGTTTCTACGGTTACACCGTTGATATCGTAAAAGCGCGAGCAAATGTCTCCGGCGACCTGTCGGGCATGTAGGTCATCACTCTCTTCACTGCCGTAAAAAGCGTGCCAGTTGGCGCCATCACGTATCGCCGGAGATCCAATCCCGACCAGTGCGATGTCCAGATTATCCCAGTACGCGGAAATCGATTTAAAATGTCGTGACTGCATGATCCCGTTACGGATCAGCGGGTTTTCCAGCAGTGCCGGGAAATCTGCCAGGTGTGATTCCCCTTTGAGCTTTGCCGCTGCGCCATAGGTCAGTGTATTGACGTGGTAGCGGCTTTCAAGTTTGCCGGATGGTCCGCCGATAATCGGCACGCAGATCAGCTGGCGCGACTGGCTGGAAGGAGATAACCCTTCCACCAGTCCCCGTACCGCGCGACCCCATGAGAACCCGATAATGTCCCCAGGTTCCAGTAAGCGTTCCAGCAACTGTGCGCCATGTACGCCCATCATATTAAGTTGTTCATCTTCCTGCTCGCTGTCGCAGGAGACTACGACCGCCTCTTTCAGGCCAAATTTCTGTTTTAGCTGCTGTTCCAGCCACAGATTTTCGTTGTAGTCGTAATTAATGGCGATGGTGACGATACCCTGCTCGCGGCCACGTTTTAGTAAACGGCTGATCGTGGTGCGATAAATCCCCAGCTCGCGGGCGATTTGCGCTTGTGTCATATCCTGCTCGTAATAAAGCTGCGCTATTTTTACGATCAGGCGGATATCATCGCTGTTTTCCGTCGCCATTTTTGAACTCCTGCACATTTGTGCAAATCACGAAATTGCCTTCTTGATCTGATATAACCCCATCTGTTCTCCATCTCAAAGCTATTTTCACTTATTTCAGCGCGCTAAACTGGCCGATTATGTTGCACATTTGATGTGGCGATAGCGCGTTGTTGGCACAGATGTGCTTGCATCTCTAATGTATTGATTCTGCTTGTTTTCACTCAACAAAATTGCAGGGATGGATCGCTGACACTTTTGTGTCAAAAGGTGTGACGGATCACAAATAGCGCGTGGGCAGTCGAACACGATTATTTTTTATCGTCCGCAAGGTAGGGTATATTTCGCTTTTAATACACAAAGTCATGCAAGTTGTATCAAGGCGGCAAGGGAGCGAATCCCTGGGAGCATAGATTGCTATGTGACCTGGGTGAGTGAGGGCAGCCAACGCAGAGACAGCTTGAAGGATGAAGTGTATACAGGAGAAACTATGCTGCCCGACTCATCCATCCGATTAAATAAATACATCAGTGAAAGCGGAATCTGCTCGCGTCGCGAGGCGGATCGCTTTATCGAACAAGGGAATGTCTTCCTGAATGGTAAACGCGCCACCATCGGCGATCAGGTGATGCCTGGCGACGTCGTAAAAGTAAATGGTCGGTTGATTGAGCCGCGTGAAGCGGAAGATCTGGTTTTTATCGCGCTGAACAAGCCGGTAGGGATTGTCAGCACCACCGAAGACAGCGAACGCGACAACATTGTTGATTTCGTGAATCACAGCAAGCGCGTGTTTCCAATTGGTCGTCTGGACAAAGATTCTCAGGGACTTATCTTTCTGACCAACCACGGCGACCTGGTGAATAAAATCCTGCGTGCCGGTAACGATCACGAAAAAGAGTATCTGGTGACGGTCGATAAGCCGGTCACTGATGATTTTATCCGTGGGATGGGGGCAGGTGTGCCAATCCTCGGCACCGTCACCAAAAAATGTAAGGTGAAGAAAGAAGCTCCGTTTGTGTTTCGCATCACGCTGATTCAGGGGCTGAACCGTCAAATCCGTCGTATGTGCGAACACTTTGGTTATGAAGTTACCAAACTTGAGCGTACGCGTATCATGAACGTTGGTTTGTCCGGCCTGCCGCTGGGTGAATGGCGCGACCTGACAGATGACGAACTGATTGATCTGTTCAAGCTGATTGAGAACTCGTCCTCAGAAGCCAAACCGAAGGTGAAAGCGAAGCCAAAAACCGCAGGCATTAAGCGCCCGGTGGTGAAAATCGAAAAATCGGCGGAGAAAGAGAAATCGCGCCCGGCGGCAAACGGTAAGCGTTTTACCTCGCCGGGGCGTAAGAAGAAAGGGCGTTAACGTCTGCCGCGTGTCGGCGTATTTGCTGACCAGGAAAACGATGCTTCCGCATCCGGTTTATAAGCCTGCTTTTTCTTCAACTGGCGGGCTTTTTTAGCTTCTGCCTCGCGCAAGGCCATCAGCTTATCGATGTACTCTTTCTTGATGCTGTTGGTCTCTGCGTTGGTCAGCAGACGACCATGCGCAATGCGCGCGCGGTCGAGCAGCGTTTTCAGTTCACGCTGTTCGCGCTCGGTCATCTCTTTTTGGGTAATGCGGGGGAGTGCCATAAGGGTGCCCTCTGTTAGCCGATAACCTCAGTGTACGGTAATCCAGAACCTGCTGATAGCGTCATGTATTGTATTATTCAGCAATACGTAATTTTCCGGCGAAGTCCTGCTGTGTATAGCCCGTTGTTCTGAATCGCTTATCTGTGATGATGTTATCGATCTCTTTCAATGTGGCGATACACATCACACCGTCCTGGCCAAATTTTGTATGGTCGGCAAGAATTACCGACTTTTTACTCATAGCAATCATTGATTTGGCAACATAGGCTTCATCGAAGCTTTTCACCAGCACACCATGTTGAGGTGAAACACCACCTGCGCCGATGAAACAGATATCTGCGTGAATAGTGTTTATTTGCTGGCAAACGGAGACGCCGAGATTGGCACGGAAATGGTAGTCATATTCACCACCTAATACATAAACGCGCGCTTTAAGATTATGTTCTTTGATTTTATCGGCAATTAAGGCTGAGTTGGTAATTACGGAATAGGCCAGAGGAGGTAATTGTTCGGCCAGAATAAGATTGGTTGTGCAGGAATCAATGAATAGAGTGTCGTGCTCGCTGACCATCCCGGCGGCAAGTTTACCAATTGCCATTTTTTCTTCGCGGTGTATATCAATCCGCGCGCCAAATTCATCTTCCTGAACAACCTGCTTTTTGACGGCTCCGCCGTGAATTTTGGTAATTTGCCCTTCAGACTCCAGAATGGAGAGATCGCGGCGAATGGTCTCTGATGTGACTTTTAGCGTTTCCGATAATTTGATAACCGTCACTTCACCGAATTTATTTAATTCATCGAGGATATGTTTTCTTCTTTTAATCGGGTTCATTACTTTCCGCCAACGTCGTGCTTTGGCGCATGGTAACTGGATGTGCAGAGCAACGCAACCACTCCAGCGCACAGACAATACCCTCATCATCATTAGAGGCCGTCACATAGCTGGCTTGTCGTTTTACTGCCTCAGGCGCATTCCCCATTGCAATACCAACGCCGGCGGCGGAAAACATACTGATATCGTTTTGCTGGTCACCAATCGCCGCAACCTTTTCTGCTGCTATATTTAGCTGGTGCATTAACATACTAATAGCATAACCTTTATTTATTTCGCTACGTTGGATATCAATGTAATTCTCCCCAGTGATCGTCGCTGTATAGCCATAAGGCAATTTATTATTCACTTCTGTACACAGCTCATTTATTTTTAACTGCTCGGTAACGAGTGTGATTTTATAAATATCTTGCCGGTTTAAAATATTACCGGGTGCTGCAAAAATAAGTGGTAATTCAAATAAACGGGCTTCATAAGTTGTCCATGGCGCTACCTGTAGGTCGCAGCGATGATAAATAGCATCGGCGCTAAAAAAGTGATGAGGACAGAAGGAAAGCGAAATATGTCGGTCAATATCCCGAAGATTCATACAAGAGAGCGCTGCAGTATGAATATTGCGCTGCTGCGCCATCTCGAGGATCTGACCTCCGTTGAAGCCTGCGCACCAGCCAAACAGCGTATTAACCTGCTGCTGCTGTAGCAGGCGCATCATAGAGGAGACTGGTCTGGCGGAACAGGCGGCCAGCAGGCCACCGCGCTGGTGGAATTCGATGAGTGCCTGACGTGTGCGTGGACTGATTGTCTTTTGCGAAGTCAGTAGTGTTCCATCCAGATCGGTGACCAGTAACATGCTTCTTTCCCTTAATCTCAATGCGCAATAAACGGTGTGACAGCTTCTTTGGCGGCGTTGCAGACCATATTGTCGATTGCCGTACCGACGACCAGAATATTGACCCCGGTATCCTTAAACGCTTTAGCATTGGCGAGGTTAATTCCGCCTTCCGCCAGCGTCGGCACGCTTACCGCGCCGACCAGTGCCCACAGGCGATCTTTAATGGCTTGCGGAATATCACCTGCGGCTACGCCTTCGTAGCTCATACCGGTCATTAAACCAATCATGTCGACGCCAATCTCCTGCATCCGTTTTGCCACGCTGGCGACCTCTTCCGGAGTGCGTGCAGGAATACCGAAAGTATGCAGGTCATCCGGGTGGCCAATATAAGCATCAACGGTCAGGCCATACTGATGGGCGAGATTAACGATGTCCTGTAGATCGTCCCAGTCAGATTTATGGGTGTGTAAGCCATCGGCACCAGCACGAGCAATCTCCAGTATCTCCGTTTCCGTGAGTGGGACCGGTAACGTTTCGGTAAAGCCTCCTGCGATACCGACAGTAATGAAGATATCGTCAGGAACCACATTACGCACGCCATGTACTGCTTCGGCCATCTGGCTGTTAGTGATTTCGTGGCGGATTTGTTCCGCCGCGTGCATGTTGCTCACCCCCTTATGCCCACGCGCCAGTGCCAGTGCGGGATGGTTCGGTTCGAGCAGCTTAACGCCTGCCTCACATACTGCTTTTGCCAGACGCGCATCGTCGCCGGTTATCCCTGTGCTGAGGATGGTCTGCCCGCCGTGCAGCGTGATGGCATCTTTCACTTTCTGTAACGCTTTAGCGCGTTTTTTATTCATATCGCCTTTAAACATGGTGTACCTCTGGTGTTGGTGCATTAATTAATGGGCCGACGCGGTAGATTCTTTCTGTGCGACAGCCTTAAAACGGTTGGCAATAATGGTGGAAATACAGGTCAGGCCCATGACGGTAACCATCACAATCGCCATTTGCAGCGCATTGCTGGATAAGAACGGAGAGGCAAATGCGGGGACATAAGCCACGCCTTTAACGTTAAAGAAACCCAGCATCATGCCGCCCAGACCGGCCCAAACGATTGCTGAACCAAAGACAATTTTGTTGGCAAACATGAACGGATAGGCCGATTCAACGAAGGTCCCAAAGCCGAGGTTGATAAGCAGGCCGGGTGTCGCGACGGCAGCTTCGCTTTTTTCTCGTGGTGCGATGACGTTAGCCAGGTTGATTCCTGCAGCAACCATCACCAGGCCTACCATATCGACAGCGCCGAGGAAGCTGACTCCGGATTTTTCCATTTCCAGGAGCACCAGCGGCAGAATGACCGCGTGATAGACGCCCCCCAGAATAGCTGGCCAGATAACCAACCCAGCCAGCAGGCCGGCAAGAATAGGGCTGAAGGCCAGCGTGCTTTCGATAGCCAGTTTGATGTAATTACCTGCTGACAGCGCCAGCGGACTTAGCAGATAGTGCATGATTAACCCAGCGGCCAGGCCCGAGATCCCACCCGCTACAATGTTGACGGTGGTCATCGGAAAGCGCCAGTTCAGGCATAATTCGAACAGCCAACGAACGAAAATCCCTGCCATCAAACCACCGATGATCCCTCCAATCAGACCGCCTTCGACGGAAAGCACTCCGGCGACCACCCCGGCAACAATTGAGACTTCATCCAGTTCCGAAATCTGTTTTGCTGCGAGAACCGCAACTAAAACCGGCAGGCCCTTCAGTAGAATTTCAAAGATATCGTTGAGTTTTTCCAGGCCAGGAATGTGACTGAGTGCGAGCACGATTGCCATGGCGATAAAGCCCGGCAGCGCAGGGATCATTATGCTGCGAATATTGAAGCGCTTAAGCAGACTTTTTCCAGAACCGCCCTGTGAAGGAGAAGCACTGCCCAACTGTGGTTTGTATTTAATACCCCAGTGCTTACACAGTGATGCGATGAAGGAAACTGCGCGGGTTCGACTGGTGGTACCCGTCGTGCCCGATGTTGCGACGACATTTGCCCCCTTTGCCGCCACTAGCGCCATTGAGGTCCCGCCGGTGCCAACAATCGGTGTTTTCATTTCAACAGCTGCGGCAAAGACAGCCTGATTGGCCTTCACCGGATCGGCGCTCATCACGATGATCCCATCGATCTCACCGTTACGGATCATTTCGGCAATCCTGAAATCGCTCTCAACTACCGAGTCGTTCACTTCTGAAAGTTTGCCCTGAAATATCCTTTGTGGTTTTTGTTGGTTTTCTGTGGTTAGTGCAAACACCGACGCTGGCGTGTGAGCTTTGGCAACGTCCATTGAGGCTTCTGCCGCAATGAACTGCACAGCGGCAACTTCAACTCCTGCGGCTTCGCACTGCTGGTAAATTTCCTGGAGTAGCTTTTCTGGTTCAGCACCACCCAGGTTGTAGAGGTTGCCTCCACTGCTTCCAATAATCGCAATTTTTTTCATAGCGGCCTCGAAGATAGGGTAAGGGTTTATCTGTGTTGTAGTGGAATTATATTCCCAATTAAAACAAACCAAATCAACATTAATAAAATGATTAAACTGAGGTTTGAAACAGGTTTATTTGTATATTTGGTTGAAATATAACAATTAAATAATTATTTTGTTTTGTGTTGGTATTTGTTGTTTTGTGATGAGGTTCAAATGCAGGTAGGGAGAAATGGAGGATGCCTCCTCCATTTATGAAGATTAGTGTTGTTTTACTGCGTGTGGTTTCTCTTCAATCGGCTTGCCGGACCAGTAGCCTGCCAGCAGCGAACCGGAAAGGTTATGCCAGACGGAGAACAACGCGCCGGGCAGGGCGGCAAGCGGGCCAAAGTAGATCTTGCCCAGCGCAGCGGCAAGTCCTGAATTCTGCATGCCCACTTCGATAGCCAACGTACGGCAGGTTGACTCGTCGAAACCAAACAATTTTCCGCCCCAGTAGCCGCCGAGCAGGCCAATGGTGTTATGCAGGATTACGGCGATAATCACCACAAAGCCGACGGACGCAATGTGCGAGGCAGAACCCGCCACGACGGCGCTGATGATCGCCAGAATGCACACCATTGAAAATGCGGGCAGATACGGTTCCACGGCTTTTACGACGCGTGGGAACAGATGGTGAATGACCAACCCCAACGCAATCGGAATGACCACGATCTGCAGAATACTCAGCAGCATACCCATCACATCTACCTGGATATGCGCATCGACATACAGTCGCGTCAGCAGCGGTGTGGCGACAACGCCGACCAACGTTGAAACCGATGAAATAGTCACAGAGAGGGCCACATCGCCTTTCGCCAGATAGATCATAACGTTTGATGCTGTTCCGCTGGCGACGCTACCGACCAGTACCATCCCTGCGGACAGTTCCGGCGGCATATTAAAAGCCAGCGCCAAAATCCATGCAGCGAGCGGCATCACCAGATAGTGCAGAAAAATACCTGCCGCGACCGGTGCAGGACGTGAGAGTACGCGTTTAAAGTCGTCAACCTTCAGGTGAACGCCCATGCCGAACATGATTAGCATCAGTAATGACGGCACGAATGGCCCGACAGGCGTAAAGGTGGAGGGCGTGTAATACGCAATAACAGAGAGTAGCAGCGCCCATAACGGGAACAGCCGCGTGAGAGTAGCGAGCATGTTATATTCCTTGCGATTGAAATGTGTTGTGTTGTTATAAAAAAGCCGGGATCGAGCCCGGCTATAGTTATTGTTTATCGCGTGATGGAATATTATTCAAACAAATTATGTTTATGTTCCGCTGCGAACGCTTTCCCAGCTCAGCCCGAAGCGGGCGAGATATTTGCGCAGGCGGTCTGCATCGTTAGGATTGACTTTTTTCTGCCGTGAGACGGCAAACAGTTCGCGTCCGGCTTCCGATAGCGACGGGCTGCGGCGGCACACTTCCAGCACCGTTTCTAACTGGCGGCGATCGAAAAGGTCAATGTCCATGTTCAGTTCCGGTTGCGAAGCGGTAATCTGCCAACTCTCCTTTAACAGCGCAATTTCTTCTTCGACAAGGGATAAGGTGATGCGCCCCTGTTCGGCAAGCGTCGCCATTCGCGCGATGGATGAACTTAGCTCGCGAAAATTGCCGCGCCACTGCGCCTGTGGGGAGCAGGCAAATGCCAGATAACAAGCACGAGCCTCTTTGTCGAAACGGATCTGCATCTGTTTGCTGCTGGAAAAACGGTGTAGCTCATACTCGACGTTCGGGGCGATATCTTCCCGCCGCTGCGCCAGACCGGGCAGGGCGAAGCTCCACATATTGATACGCGCATAGAGATCTTCGCGAAAACGGCCCTCGGCGACCCATTGCTGCATATCACGATGGGTTCCGGCAATCAGCTGAAAATCGCTGTGTACCTCTTTGTCCGATCCAAACGGGAAAAAGGTTTTTTCTTCTATCGCTTTTAGCAGCATAGCCTGCTCATCCAACCCCAGTTCGGCTATCTCATCGAGAAACAGCACGCCGCCATCTGCTTCTCGCAGTAGTCCGCTGCGTGCCGTGAGTGCGCCGGTAAACGCTCCTTTCACGTGACCGAACAACGTAGACATCGCGTTGTCGCCACGCAGGGTTGCGCAGTTGACGGCGACCAGTTTTCCCGCCACCTGATGCCTCGACTGGCGTAGCTGAAAAATACGTTTCGCCAGGAAGGATTTACCCGCGCCGGTGGGGCCGGTGAGCAGGATCGGGTCGGTCGAACGTAGAGCCACACGCTCAATGCGATCGATCAGTTTATTGAAGGTGGCGTTGCGCGTATCAATACCGGCCTTCAGGAAAGAGACCGACTGCTGCTGTTCGCGCTGAAAACGACTGGTGAGCGTGGCGTAGCGGCTTAAATCGAGATCGATTACCGAGCAAACGCCAGCGGCGACGGCCTCGTCCGATGAACCGGCAGGAGCCGGACTGGTTTGCAGCAGGCTGGCGGGCAGGTAGCGGGCTTCCGTTAGCAGAAACCAGCAGATCTGCGCGACGTGCGTTCCGGTGGTGATGTGCACCAGATACTCTTCGTTTTCCGTATCAAAGCTGTAGTGGGTGGCGAAGTCGAGAAAGGCGGCGTAGACCTCTTCAAAATCCCAGGGGTCGTTAATGGTCACGGCATGTGGGCGTACTTCGGTGTCAGGTGAGAGCAGCGCGACGTCTTCAATCAACCTTTGCGCCATGCCCTCATCGCGTGGCTGGTGGAGCAGTTCCAGTCTGTCGACAGGGAAATCAGGCTGTTGGCACAATCCAACCGTGGGTCGCCACTTTTTAAATCGATTAGCGCGTTTACCGCGCTTGTCCAGCACCGTACCCAGTACGCCAATTACAACCCGCCGCTTTTTCATGGTTTATCCAAAAAGATAAATTAAGAGATTAAAAGATAAAAAAATTAACCGGGTGAGACAACTGCCAATATTAGCAATAATAATTAAATTCATATAAATCAATCAATTAAAAAGAATTAATGACAGTTTTCATTTTTGGCACGCTTCTGGCAATAACTATTACGTCAATCATGCTGAAAACGCAGGGGGTTAAACCTCGCCGGCACGTCAGGAACGGCACAGGCTGTTTTCCGGGAGTGTTCCGTCAGCCGATGGCACACAGTGGGTTCGATTCCCAATTTCATCCTCCAAATGAAAACTGGTTGTTAATCATAGAAATAAAGCGGAGCAATGCGCAGTTAGCACGCTCCAGAACAGGCTGCCGGTAATGATGCCGTGCGACAGGCAAAAGGGAATTCCCCTGTCGCTTCGCCCCTGCACCCGCACCTGACTCACAATAAGGAATAAAAAATGATGAAAAAAATCACTATTCGTAAAGGCCAGCTTGGCCTGTTATCCCGACAGGGTGATTACTATCAGGTACTGGATGCAGGTGAACACCGTTTGCCATGGTTTAACACACCGGACGTTCTGGTGATCAATACCGATGGCAGCGAGATTCCGGAAGCGCTGGCGGAGTATTTACGCCGCTTCCAGCCTGCATGGGTGGAGCAGTACTGTGTGGTGGCTGATTTAACCGATACCGAAGCGGGTGCGCTGTATGTGAACGGCGTCTTGCAGGAAATTTTGCCACCAGCCACGCGCCGTTTGTACTGGCGCGCAGAGGAAGCACTGAAACTGGTGCGCATGGATACGCGTCAGGTTTTAGTACCGGTTGAGGTGATGCATGCGGTGTTACAGCCACGACGTAACGGTACGGTGAAAGGTCGTGAAGCCATCTTAACGGTGCAGGTTCCTGCGTGGCACGTTGGCGTGCTGAAAATTGATGGCGAAACCCAGGCGCTATTGCCGCCGGGTTTAACCGCATACTGGAAGGTAAACCATCTGATTGAAGCTGAAGTTGTTGATACTCGTTTACAGGTACTGGAGGTCGGTGGGCAAGAGATCCTGACCAAAGATAAGGTCAATCTGCGTTTAAATCTGGCCGCAAACTGGCGTTATAGCGATGTGTTGCTCACTTTTGGTCAACTGACCAAACCGTTGGATCATCTTTACCGCGAGTTGCAGTTTGCCCTGCGTGAAGCGGTGGGAACGCGCACGCTGGACGAGCTGCTGGAAGATAAGCAGGTGATCGATGAGGTGGTGAGCGCGCAGGTGAAAGCCCGAATGACGCCGTTTGGTATCGAGGTCGCTTCGCTCGGCGTGAAAGATATAGTCCTGCCGGGGGATATGAAGGCCATCCTGTCCCAACTGGTTGAAGCCGAGAAATCCGCCCAGGCCAACGTGATCCGCCGTCGTGAAGAGACTGCCGCGACGCGATCGCTGTTAAATACCGCGAAAGTGATGGAAAACAACCCGGTGGCGCTGCGCTTAAAAGAGCTGGAAACCCTCGAAAGAGTCGCTGAACGTATCGATAAAATCTCGGTGTTCGGTGGCCTCGACCAGGTGCTGCACGGCCTCGTGAACATAAAAGGATAAGAATAATGAGCTACAACACAGTGGACGACGCGATACGTGAAAGGGTATTGCGCCAGCTAAAAGAGGTTGAGCAGCGCTATGACGTCAGGGTGCTGTATGCCTGTGAATCCGGCAGCCGTGGCTGGGGATTTGCCTCGCCGGACAGCGACTACGACGTGCGATTTCTCTATGTTCATCCACCTGAGTGGTATCTGCGGGTCGAAGCGCCACGAGATGTTATCGAGTTGCCGATAGATGATGAGCTGGACGTGTGTGGCTGGGAATGGCGCAAGGCGCTGGGGTTACTGAAAGGCGCGAACCCTACGCTTATCGAGTGGCTGGACTCGCCAGTGGTCTATCGGCAGGATGAAGTGACCGTGTCGGCGCTGAAAGCGTTGGTGCCGAAATGGTTTTCCCCGCTACGTGCCCGCTGGCACTACTACTCGATGGCGCGAAAAAACTTCCGTGGCTATCTGCAAGGTGACGACGTGCGATTGAAAAAGTACTTTTACGTCATTCGGCCGCTGCTGGCGGTGCGTTGGGTGGAAGCGGGGAAAGGCGTGCCACCGATGCGTTTTGCCGACCTGCTGGCGGGAAGTGAACTGGATGCGCCGTTGCGTCAGGAAATTGATGAACTGCTGGAACGCAAGCAGTGTGCGGGTGAAGCGGAATACGGCCCGCGTCGTCCACTGTTGCATACGTTTATCCGCGCCGAACTGGAAAGAGGAGAGATTCCTCCGACGTTACCGGATTGCCGGGAAGGCGATGTCAGGGAGTTGGACAGATTGTTATATGAAACGGTGATGCGGTGAAAATGCCCGATGGTACAAGAGCCATCGGGCGTTGGCATCTACTCACTCAAACAAATTATGGTGCAGCTTCTGTACCACTTGTTCGGCTTCAGTACCGGGCACCAGGAAGCACAGGTTATGGCTGGATGCGCCGTAGCAAATCATGCGGATGTTGAACGGTTCCAGTACGCCGAACACCTCTTTACCCACGCCACAGGCTTTGGACAGGTCGTTGCCAATCAGTGCCACCAGCGCCAGGCCTTCTTCCACTTCAACCCGACACAGTGCAGACAGTTCCATCAGCAGAGACTGTGTTAACAGTGTATCGCCGGTGGAGGTGGAGCCTGTAGTATCCAGCGTCAGCGCCACGCTGACTTCGGATGTGGTAATCAAATCTACCGAGATATTGTGGCGTGCCAGGATGCCGAACACTTCCGCTAAAAAGCCGCGAGAGTGCAGCATATTCAGGCTATGCAGCGTTAGCAGCGTTTGCTTACGGCGCAGTGCCAGCGCCCGGAACAGCGGTGGATTCGCGGTTTTATTGCATACCAGCGTACCGCCTGCTTTTGGATCTTTACTGGAGCCAACAAACACTGGGATATCGCTACGTACGGCAGGTAACAACGTTGCCGGGTGCAGCACTTTCGCGCCAAAGGTCGCCATTTCTGCGGCCTCTTCAAAGGCGATTTCATCAATACGCTGCGCCGCCGGAACAACGCGCGGATCGGTCGTGTAAATGCCGGGAACATCGGTCCAGATATCGACGCGCGTGGCGTGCAGCGCTTCGGCCAGCAGGGCTGCCGTATAATCGCTCCCGCCGCGCCCCAACGTGGTGGTGCGGCCTTTACCTTCACTGCCGATAAAGCCCTGAGTAATCACCAGACCTTCGCTCAGACGCGGGGCTAACTGGAGCGTTGCCAGTTCGGCCAGCGCCACGACATCGGGTTCTGCGCGGCCAAAACGATCGTTGGTGCGCATCACTTTACGTACGTCAAACCACTGCGCCTGCACGTTGCGTTCACGCAGGATCTCGACGAACAGCAGGGTAGACATCAGTTCACCGTGGCTGACCAGTTCGTCGGTCAGCGCGGTTGAGGTCGCCAGTGACGCCGCCTCAGCCAGCGTGGTGATGTTTTCCAGCAGACGTTCGATCTCTTCACGGATCACGTTTGGATAACGCAGGCGTTCCAGAATATTGAACTGAATTTGACGAATGGCGTCGAGTTTTTCGAAGCGCGCGGTTGGCTCCAGCCCTTCAGCCAGTGCGACCAGCAGGTTGGTGATCCCCGCAGAAGCGGAAAGTACCACTACACGGACGTTAGCATCAGAAAGCACTACATCAGCGCTGCGATTCATGGCATCAAAATCCGCCACGCTTGTACCGCCAAACTTGGAGACAACTACATCAGTCATAACTACCTCGTGTCAGGGAATGAATAGAGCGACCATGGCACATAAGGCAGAACAGAAACCGGTGCAGGCGCAAATGCAAATACCGTATTTATAAATAAAATGTGTAGCTTGCACTGTCAACGCTGGGATTATGCGGATTTTTCATGCTGCAACTGCGTTGAGTAACGGTACTAATAACAACGCTGATAACCGCTATACTTTTTAGCCACGTTTGGCGGATGCCCTGGCAATGGCATTAAAACAATCACACTTTTCTGTGACTGGCGTTACAATCGATCTCAGTCACAATTCTCAAAATCAGAAGAGTATTGCTAATGAAAAACATCAATCCAACGCAGACCTCAGCCTGGCAGGCACTACAAAAACACTTTGAAGAAATGAAAGACGTTACTATCGCGGATCTTTTCGCGAAAGATAGCGATCGTTTCACTAAGTTTTCCGCGACGTTTGACGATTTGATGCTGGTGGATTTCTCCAAAAACCGCATCACTGAAGAGACGCTGGCTAAACTGCAGGATCTGGCGAAAGAAACCGATTTGGCAGGCGCCATCAAGTCCATGTTCTCCGGTGAGAAAATCAACCGCACTGAAGACCGTGCCGTGCTGCACGTGGCGCTGCGCAACCGTAGCAATACGCCAATCATTGTTGATGGCAAAGATGTCATGCCGGAAGTGAACGCAGTGCTGGAGAAGATGAAATCTTTCTCTGAAGCGATCATCTCCGGAAGCTGGAAAGGCTATACCGGTAAAGCCATCACTGATGTAGTAAACATCGGTATCGGCGGTTCTGACCTCGGTCCGTTCATGGTGACCGAAGCGCTGCGTCCGTATAAAAATCACCTGAACATGCACTTTGTGTCTAACGTCGATGGTACGCACATTGCCGAAGTGCTGAAGAAAGTGAACCCGGAAACCACGCTGTTCCTGGTCGCTTCCAAAACCTTCACCACCCAGGAAACCATGACCAACGCCCACAGCGCGCGCGACTGGTTCCTGGCGACTGCAGGCGACAACAAGCACGTTGCCAAACACTTCGCTGCGCTCTCCACTAACGGTAAAGCGGTTGGCGAGTTCGGTATTGATACTGCCAATATGTTCGAGTTCTGGGACTGGGTTGGCGGTCGTTACTCCCTGTGGTCTGCAATCGGTCTGTCCATCATCCTGTCCGTAGGCTTCGACAACTTTGTTGAGCTGCTCTCCGGCGCGCATGCGATGGACAAACACTTCTCCACCACTCCGGCTGAGAAAAACCTGCCGGTGCTGCTGGCGCTGATCGGTATCTGGTACAACAACTTCTTCGGTGCCGAAACCGAAGCGATTCTGCCGTATGACCAGTATATGCACCGTTTCGCGGCTTACTTCCAGCAGGGCAACATGGAATCCAACGGTAAATACGTTGACCGTAACGGCAATGCGGTGGATTACCAGACAGGCCCAATCATCTGGGGTGAGCCGGGTACTAACGGCCAGCATGCGTTCTACCAGCTGATTCACCAGGGCACCAAAATGGTTCCGTGCGATTTCATCGCGCCGGCAATCACCCACAACCCGCTGTCGGATCACCATCCGAAACTGCTGTCTAACTTCTTCGCGCAAACCGAAGCGCTGGCATTCGGTAAATCTCGTGAAGTGGTTGAGCAGGAATACCGCGACCAGGGTAAAGATCCGGCAACGCTTGACCACGTTGTGCCGTTCAAAGTGTTCGAAGGTAACCGTCCAACGAACTCCATCCTGCTGCGCGAAATCACGCCGTTCAGCCTGGGTGCGCTGATTGCACTGTACGAACACAAAATCTTCACTCAGGGCGCTATCCTGAACATCTTCACCTTTGACCAGTGGGGCGTTGAGCTGGGCAAACAGCTGGCGAACCGCATTCTGCCAGAGCTGAATGATGACAAAGAAATCACCAGCCATGATTGCTCGACTAACGGATTGATTAACCGTTATAAGTCCTGGCGTGCCTGATGGCGCTACGCTTATCAGGCCTACAGGCACACACTTGTAGGCCGGATAAGGCGTTTAGCCGCATCCGGCATTAATGAAATAAAAAGCCGATATTAATATCGGCTTTTTTTATAAGAATGCTCCAGGGTATCTACGTTTTAGCTTCACACCTTAATTGAGTTTAATCCTAAAATAATTTTCTTAATGTTATTCAATTTCTGGTGTTTTCGGATTTACCGGATATTGCATTTTGATTTTTATATTTTAATTTATTGATTTATTTGTCTTTGTTGTATTTTTTAAATATTTATATTTTCGTTATCTAATTATCCTAAATTCCCGCGTAGCGTAATTTGCACACTTTGGCTTGTGTATACTCGATCTCGCCCGAAATTCTTTTGGGTAAATCTCCATTCATACAATGAAGGGAATTTGTGATGACAAAAGTTCTGTATGGCCTGTGGGCTATATCTGCGCTTGCGGCGACTTCTGTCTATGCCGCCCCCGTTCAGGTGGGTGAGGCTGCAGGGTCGGCTGCTGCGTCGGTTTCGGCAGGAAGTTCCTCCGCAACCAGCGTGAGCACCGTAAGTTCTGCGGTGGGGGTTGCCCTGGCGGCGACCGGTGGCGGCGATGGTTCTAATACCGGAACCACAACCACCACAACCACCAGTACCCAGTAATAAAGGTACGTTTAATTCTAACCACACTTCGGTGTGGTTATTTTGAATTGCCAAAAGTCTGTGGGATTTGTAGGCCGGGTAAGCGTCGCGCTACCCGGCAATAATGCGGAGAAACGTCGTGAAGCGACCAGCGCTCATAATGGTTTGCCTGTTACTGCAGGCGTGCTCAGCCACCACCGAAGGGTTGGGGCATTCGCTGTGGGATAGCGTGTTTGGTACTCCCGGCGTACAGATGACGGACGATGAAATCCAAAATATGCCCTACGCCAGCCAGTATATGCAGCTAAACGGTGGTCCCCAGCTGTTTGTGGTACTCGCATTTGCGGAAAACGGACAGCAGAAATGGGTGACTCAGGATCGGGCTATTCTCGTCACGCAGCATGGGCGCATTGTGAAAACGCATCTCGGCGGGGACAACCTAATTGAGGTGAATAATCTGGCGGCAGACCCACTCATCAAACCCAATCAGATAGTCGATGGCGCAACATGGACCCGCACGATGGGCTGGACCGAACATCAGCAGGTACGCTATACCACCGCACGCTCGGTTTTCACATGGGATGGCGCAGACACCATCAAGGTCGGCAACGATGACACGCCGGTACGGATCCTCGATGAAGAGGTAACCACCGATCAAACGCGCTGGCATAACCGCTACTGGATCGACAGTGAAGGGCAGATTCGCCAGTCGGAACAGTATCTTGGCGCGCATTACTTCCCGGTGAAAACCACGCTGATTAAGGCGGCAAAATCATGATCAAACGAGCCGTTATGGCGCTGCTGTTGAGCCTGAGCGCAGCGTCTGTTTTTGCTGCGGGCAGCGTTAAGGTCTTTACCTCCGCCAGCGACGAGCCAAAAACGCTGACCGGGGCCGAACATCTGCTCGACCTGGTCGGACAGCCGCGGTTGAGCAATAGCTGGTGGCCTGGCGCGGTTATCAGCGAAGAGCGGGCGACGACGGAGGCGGAACGTCAGCAGCAGGCGTTACTAGCTCGCCTGGCGACTCTGGGTGCCGAAGAAAGCGGTGACGATGCTGCCGCTATCAACGCATTACGCCAGCAAATTCAGGCGTTGAAGGTGACCGGAAGGCAGATGATTAATCTTGACCCGGATGTTGTGCGCGTCAGCGAGCGAGGCAACCCGCCGTTGCAGGGCAATTACACGCTGTGGATCGGAGCGCAGCCAACGCATATCACGCTGTTTGGCCTGCTAAGCCATCCGGGTAAACAACCGTTTATGCCCGGGCGTGATGTTGCCAGTTATCTCGATGGGCAAAGTCGGCTTAGCGGCGCGGATCGTAGCTTCGCCTGGGTTATCTATCCCGACGGGCGCACGCAAAAAGTACCGGTCGCTTACTGGAACAAACGTCACGTTGAGCCGATGCCCGGCAGCATCATTTATGTCGGACTCTCTGATGCTGTCTGGAGCAGCACCCCGGATGAAATCAATGCCGACATTCTTCGCACCCTGACCCAGCGGATACCCGAATAATGAGAAAAACTTACCTGCTCAGCTTACTGGCGCTGGGCGTAAGCGTTGCCTGCCATGGTGAAACCTGGCCCGCGCCCATTGGGCCTTCCCAGTCCGATTTTGGCGGCGTGGGGCTGCTGCAAACCCCAACCGCACGCATGGCGCGCGAGGGCGAAATGAGCCTCAACTACCGCGATAACGATCAGTACCGCTACTACTCTGCGTCGGTGCAGCTCTTCCCGTGGCTGGAAACCACGCTGCGCTACACCGATGTGCGTACCAAACAATACAGTAGCGTGGAGTCGTTTTCTGGCGATCAGACTTACAAGGATAAAGCTTTTGATCTCAAACTGCGGCTGTGGGAAGAGAGCTACTGGATGCCACAGGTGGCTGTTGGCGCACGAGATATTGGCGGAACTGGCCTGTTCGATGCGGAGTATATTGTGGCGAATAAAGCCTGGGGACCGTTTGATTTCTCGCTTGGTCTGGGTTGGGGATATCTCGGGACCAGCGGCAACGTCAGCAATCCGTTTTGCTCATACAGCGATAAATTCTGCTATCGCGATAACAGCTACAAGCAGGCCGGTTCTATTGACGGCAGCCAGATGTTCCACGGCCCGGCATCGCTGTTTGGCGGAGTTGAGTATCAGACGCCCTGGCAGCCGTTGCGTCTGAAACTGGAGTATGAGGGAAACAATTACCAGCAGGATTTTGCGGGCAAGCTGGATCAGAAGAGCAAGTTTAACGTCGGCGCTATTTATCGCGTCACCGATTGGGCCGACGTTAACCTCAGCTATGAGCGCGGGAACACCTTTATGTTTGGGGTCACGCTGCGGACTAACTTCAACGATCTGCGGTCAAACTATAACGACAACGCCCGCCCGAAATACCAGCCACAGCCGCAGGATGCCATCCTGCAACACTCGGTGGTGGCGAATCAGCTAACGCTGCTGAAATATAACGCCGGACTGGCCGATCCTAAAATTCAGGTGCAGGGAGATACGCTGTATGTGACCGGTGAACAGGTGAAATACCGTGATTCGCGCGAAGGGATCGAACGTGCCAACCGGATCGTGATGAACGATCTTCCCGACGGGATCCGCACGATCCGTATTACGGAAAATCGTCTTAACTTACCGCAGGTGACGACCGAAACGGAGGTTTCCAGCCTCAAGCGCCATCTGGAAGGCGAACCGTTGGGCCATGAAACCCAACTGGCGCAAAAACGCGTTGAGCCCGTGGTGCCGAAAACGACCGAGCAGGGTTGGTATATCGATAAGTCACGCTTCGATTTCCACATTGATCCGGTGCTTAACCAGTCGGTGGGCGGCCCGGAAAACTTCTATATGTATCAGTTGGGCGTGATGGGAACGGCGGATTGGTGGGTTACCGATCATCTGCTGACCACCGGGAGTTTGTTCGCCAACCTCGCCAATAACTATGACAAATTTAACTACACCAACCCGCCTCAGGATTCGCATTTACCACGAGTGCGTACCCACGTGCGCGAGTATGTGCAAAACGATGTCTACGTGAATAACCTGCAGGCCAACTACTTCCAGTCACTCGGAAACGGGTTCTACGGACAGGTTTACGGTGGCTATCTGGAAACCATGTACGGCGGAGCGGGGGCGGAAGTGCTGTATCGTCCGCTGGACAGCAACTGGGCGTTTGGTGTTGATGCCAACTACGTGAAACAGCGTGACTGGCGTAGCGCGCAGGACATGATGAAATTCACCGACTACAGCGTGAAGACCGGGCATTTGACGGCTTACTGGAATCCGTCGTTTGCCCAGGATGTACTGGTGAAAGCCAGCGTGGGTCAGTATCTGGCGGGGGATAAGGGCGGAACGCTGGAAGTGGCGAAACGCTTTGACAGCGGCGTAGTAGTGGGCGGCTATGCGACCATCACCAACGCCTCGCCGGATGAGTACGGAGAGGGTGATTTTACCAAAGGGGTATACGTTTCCGTGCCACTGGACCTGTTCTCGTCAGGTCCGACCCGCAGCCGTGCAGCGATTGGCTGGACGCCGCTAACGCGTGATGGTGGCCAGCAGCTTGGACGTAAGTTTGGTCTGTATGACATGACCAGCGATCGCAGCGTGAATTTCCGTTAATCGAGCTAACCGGCAAGTTATATGCGACGCAATAATTTTGCCGGGTTTCCCGCATACACGCCTTTCTCGGTGATCGATTTGGTCACCACGCTCCCTGCGCCGATGACCGCGCCATCGCAAATAGTGACCGCCAGAATGGTCGCGCCACTGCCGATCGAAACATCGTCGCCAATGATAATTCTTCCCCAACTGTTGCGGTCGGCGTTGGGTTTTCCTTCGCGAAACATATCGTTGGCGAACATCACGCCATGACCGATAAAACAGCGGGCTCCGAGGGTGACATATTCGCAGATGAAGGTGTGCGACTGAATTTTGCTGTCTGCACCAATCTGCGTATTGCCCTGGATTTCAACAAATGGTCCGACAAAAACGTTGTCACCCAATGTGCAGTCGTAGAGATTGGCGGGTTCATAAATCACCACGTTCTCACCGCAGGTAACGTTGCGGACAGCGGATTGTCTTAGCTGCATACTTCATCCTGTGAAATGTGTCGTGACATTCATCATTCCCCACTGACCTTTCTTGCACAAAACATAAACAAAAAATGTAGATCTCTGTCACATTTTTGCGTTATACAGGAACCCTGTCACTGAGTAAGAGGTGCTGTTATGACGTCGCTATCTCGTCCGCGCGTGGAGTTTATCTCCACCATCTTACAGACCGTGTTGAATCTGGGGCTGCTGAGTCTGGGTCTGATCCTGGTTGTATTCCTCGGGAAAGAAACGTTGCATCTGGCAGATGTGCTGTTCGCGCCGGAACAAACCAGCAAGTATGAGCTGGTGGAAGGGCTGGTGGTTTACTTCCTCTACTTTGAATTTATCGCGCTGATTGTGAAGTACTTTCAGTCAGGTTTTCACTTTCCATTGCGCTATTTTGTCTATATTGGGATCACCGCGATTGTGCGGTTGATCATCGTCGATCATAAAGCGCCGATGGATGTGCTGATCTATTCCGCGGCGATCCTGCTGCTGGTGATCACCCTGTGGCTGTGTAATTCTAAACGGCTGAAGCGAGAGTAAAAGACAACACGCCGCAATCGGACTGCGGCGTGTTGCAGGTCAGGATCACTGCGCAGAGGCTGGCTGGGTTTTCTCTGCGGCGGGTTCCCACAGTTCCTCAAGTTCTTCCAGCGTTTTACCTTTGGTTTCCGGCACGAATTTCCACATAAACAGCGCCGCCAGAATGCCCATACAACCGTAAATCCAGTAGGAGAAACCGTTGTGGAAATGGGAAACCAGCCACGAATTTTTGTCCATCATCGGGAAGGTCCAGGAGACGAAATAGTTCGCCAGCCATTGAGCGGCAACGGCAATGGCGAGCGCTTTGCCACGAATCGCATTCGGGAAGATTTCTGCCAGCAGCACCCAGCAAACCGGTCCCCAGGACATAGCGAATGCGGCGACGTAAAACAGCATCGACAGCAGAGCAACCAGCCCGGAAGCCTGGGTATAAAACGCGGTACCGAGGCTGAACATACCGATGGCCATGCCCAGAGCGCCAATAATCTGCAGCGGTTTGCGACCAAATTTATCCACCGTCATGATTGCCAGCACGGTGAAGCTCAGGTTGATCACGCCAACAATAATGGTCTGTAACAGGGCCACGTCGGTGCTGGCTCCCAGCGTTTTAAACACCTCCGGGGCGTAGTAGAGCACGACGTTAATACCGACGAATTGCTGGAAGATGGACAGCATAACGCCGATGACGATAACGCCTGCGCCAAACATCAGCAGGCGGCCGCCGGTTTTACGACCATGTTCCAGAGACTGATTGATCTCCTGCATGGCTTGGGTGGCGAGGGTGCTGCCCATAATTTTGCGCAGAATACCTTCCGCTTGTTCGTGTCTGCCACGTGCCATCAGCCAGCGCGGACTTTCCGGTACGGTGTACAGCAGCAGTAAAAACAGCAGGGCGGGAATACTTTCGGACGCAAACATATAGCGCCAACCATCGGTATTCAACCAGTTAGCGTCGCCTGAACGGGCGATAAAATAGTTAACGCAATACACTAACAGTTGACCAAAAATAATGGCGAACTGGTTAAATGACACCAGTTTCCCGCGAATGTGTGCGGGCGCCAGTTCAGCAATATACATTGGTGAGAGCATTGAAGCTAAACCTACACCAATACCCCCAATGATACGATAAATAACAAATTCGGGAACGTATCCGGCTAAATAAACGGGTACGGCGTTATCCGGGTTAATAGTCGTAAAACCTAATTCTGGCCAGGCGGAACCAATACCGGAAATAAAGAACAGCAGCGCTGCGATTTTCAGCGAGTCCCGGCGACCAAACCGGTTACTGCAATAGCCGCCCAGTGCACCGCCGATGATGCAGCCAATCAACGCACTGGCGACGCAAAAGCCCAACAGCGAGTTGGCGGCGGATTCACTTAAGTGTTGAGGGGCGACAAATACTGTATTTAAGGATTCTACCGTTCCGGATATGACTGCAGTGTCGTAGCCGAATAATAGCCCTCCTAATGTTGCCACTAATGTAATCGAAAAAATATAGCTGGAATTATATTGGGTGTTCATTCAGACCTGCCTTAGAGGGTACAGCTCTTTTGATCAGTGCTGTGATGGTGAATTTAACAGGCAGGGAAGACAATTATCATTTTTTACATTGCAATTATGTTTTGTCTTTTCTGTGATCTTAATTCTGTTTAATTTGCATGCGTTCAGGTGGAAAATAGAATTGCAGTGATGGGGAGCACGAAAGGAAATAATCGTAAGTGTAATACAAAATAACATAAAAAAAGGGCGCTCCGTAGAGCGCCGAATAACAGTCACAGGTTGGGATAACATAAGTTGAGGGTTGCAGTGGCATTGCCCGTTGCCGGGCAGTTACTTCGGTAAAACTTAACCTTTCACACCGCCCGCTGTCAGTCCGTTGACCAGCCAGCGCTGTGCCAGCAGGAACACCAGAGTGATCGGAATGGCGGAAAGTACAGCTGCGGC
Source organism: Citrobacter sp. Cpo090 (assembly GCF_030332665.1). NCBI lineage: Bacteria > Pseudomonadati > Pseudomonadota > Gammaproteobacteria > Enterobacterales > Enterobacteriaceae > Citrobacter > Citrobacter sp. Cpo090. The sequence continues at coordinate 51,272 of NZ_JAOWHK010000037.1, forward strand.
GGCAAAGTCGCCCCACAAATAGTTCTGTGGATTGAGGTACTGCTGCATACCTACCGCAAGGGTATAGCTGTCCACATCACGCAGCAGCAGTGACGCGACCGGTACTTCGGTAATAGCGGCAATGAAAGACAGAATAAACACGACCGCCAGAATTGGTACGGAAAGCGGCAGCAGCACCAGGCGGAATGCCTGCCACGGCGTAGCGCCATCCAGCGCGGCCGCTTCTTCCAGCGAACCGTCGATGGTTTCGAAATAGCCCTTAATCGTCCATACATGCAGTGCGATACCGCCGAGATAAGCGAAGATCACGCCACCGTGTGTGTTCAGACCAATAAACGGAATGTACTGGCCCAGGCGGTCAAACAAGGCATACAGCGCGACCAGAGACAGCACCGCCGGGAACATCTGGAAAATCAGCATCCCTTTCAGCAGGGTTGCTTTGCCTGGAAAACGCATACGGGCAAAGGCGTAAGCACAGGTGGTGGAAAGCGTCACGATACCGATCGCGGTAATGCTGGCCACTTTCACCGAGTTCCACAGCCATAACAGTACCGGGAACGGCGGTGGCGTCACGCGGCCATCCGCGTGCTCAACGCTAAAGCCCAGCGCCAGTTTCCAGTGTTCCCAGGAGATGTTTTCCGGAATCAGGCTGCCGGTGGCAAAGTTACCTTCGCGCAGCGAGATAGCGATAACCATCAGCAGTGGGAACATGATTGCTGCGATAAAAATCAGCAACCCTAAGTGCGTTGCGAATAAACGTAACTTCTGAGATTTGGGTTGAACCATAGCCATAATATTTTTACTCCCCTTGATACCGCTCCAGGCTATTTTGCTTGCCATTTTGAACTCGGGCAGTGCTCAGAATCCTCACGTACTACGTGTACGCTCCGGTTCTTCCGCGCTGGCCGAGCTCAAACTGCCCGCGCCAATGACGCCTGGTTATTCCAATTAATCAAACTTCATACGTGTGGCTTTCAGGTTCACAATCGCCAGTGCGCCGACCAGCAGGAAGATCAGTGTGGCAATTGCTGCTGCCAGACCGAAGTCCTGACCACCGCCGCCTTCAAAGGCGATACGGTAGGTGTAGCTCACGAGCAGATCGGTATAGCCTGCTGGAGTGGTGGTGCCAAGACGGTCCGGGCCACCGTTGGTCAACAGCTGGATCAGCACGAAGTTGTTAAAGTTAAAGGCGAAGCTGGCGATCATCAGCGGCGTCAGCGGCTTAATCAGCAGCGGTAGCGTAATCTTAAAGAAGTTCTGGAACGGGCCTGCGCCATCCATCGCCGAGGCTTCATACAGGTCGTCAGGGATCGCTTTCAGCAGACCCATGCACAGGATCATCATGTACGGATAGCCCAACCAGGTGTTGACGATAATAATCATCGAACGCGCGGTGGTTGGGTCGCTGAACCAGGCCGGTTTGATGCCAAACAGCGCGCTCAGCATCATGTTGATTTCACCAAAGCTCTGGTTGAACAGCCCTTTGAAAATCAGAATCGAGATAAACGACGGTACGGCATACGGCAGAATCAGCAGCACACGGTAAATCGCTTTGCCTTTAAGAGACTCCCACTGTACGAGACAGGCCAGCACCATCCCCACGGCAACGGTCAAAATAACAGTCAGTACCGAGAAGACCACCGTCCAGACGAAGATGGCGAAGAACGGTTTCTGGATACCTTCGTCGGTAAACACGCGAGTGAAGTTATCCCAGCCAATGGTAACGGTATAGCCTGGGCTGAGTTTTTCGCTACCCCAGCTACCGTCAGCGTTAATCGCCTGATAATAGCCAATATCGTTGTTGGCGCGGTATTTTACGCCGCTCTGGCTGTTGGTGAGCGTACCGTCATCCGCGAGCGTATAGAGTGGCTGTGTGCCGGAAAACTGGCGCAGCGAATTCATGGTAACTTTGCTTTCATCCGGCAGGATGGCGGTCAGTTGGGTAAGCGCCTGTCGATTCTGCGTGATGATACGCAGCGTTGCACGTTCGCCCGCCGGCAGCGCCTCGGCTTCTTTCAGTTGCAGTTTCTGCTCGCCGCCAAATTTAAAGGCGTCGGAGAGATAATTCTTGCCAGTTTCACCGTCGGTGAGGGCCAGTTGCCACTCATCACCCGCTGGATACAGGCCAAAGTTGTAGGTTTTACCTGCCTGATAAGAACGATCCATCAGGACTTCCTGAGCACGTTCAAAGGTCAACTGGTTGGTGCTGCTGTAGTTGGTAAAGGCAATCGCGATAGTACAAATCAGCGGAAACAGGACAAACAGCCCCATACCGGCAACGCCAGGGTAAACATAGCGCCAGGCATAGGCTTTACGGTTAGCGAAAATATACAGGCCAGCAGAGCTTAAAATCAGCGTCATGATGGCAAACAGGTACTCCCCCTGAGCGTACATCAAAACAACAAGGTAACCGACCAGCAGCCCAAGCAGACCCATCACTGACCATTTCAGCGTGTCGCTTTGCCACCAGTGTTTCTTTTTAATGACATCCATGGGGATCTTCCTCTTTACGCTTTATCCTTCGCACTACCTCTTTGTTGGCTGCGGAAGCTCACCCCAGTCACTTACTTATGTAAGCTCTGGGGATTTGCCCCCTTGCCGCCTCGATGTAGCGCGAATGATTTCGCGTAACAACGTATTCAATAAACCTGATTCCCTAAAAAATAAGGGAAACCGTATTACTTGGTGATACGACCCTGTGCATCTTTCAGCGCGGCATCGACGGTCTGACGGCCGCTGGCTGCGTTGATCACTGCGGTACGAACGGCATACCAGAATGCGGACATCTGCGGGATGTTCGGCATGATTTCGCCTTTCTGGGCGTTATCCATGGTGGCGGCGATACGTGGATCTTTCGCTAACTGCTCCTGGAAGGATTTCAGCGCAACGGCGCCCAGCGGTTTATCCTTGTTCACTTCATCCAGACCCTGATCGGTCAGCAGGTAGTTTTCGAGGAACTCTTTCGCCAGTTCTTTGTTCGGGCTGGCGGCGTTGATACCGGCGCTCAGAACGCCAACAAACGGTTTAGACGCTTTGCCTTTGAAGGTTGGCAGCAGCGTGACGCCGTAGTTGATTTTGCTCTTGTCGATGTTGGACCACGCCCACGGACCGTTAATGGTCATCGCGGTATCGCCTTTGTTAAAGGCCGCTTCGGCGATGGAGTAGTCGGTATCCGCGTTCATGTGTTTGTTCTTGATCAGATCAACCAGGAAGGTCAGACCCGCTTTCGCGCCAGCGTTATCCACGCCCACGTCTTTCACATCGTACTTACCGTTCTCAAACTTGAACGCGTAACCACCGTCGGCAGCAATCAGCGGCCAGGTGAAGTACGGTTCTTGCAGGTTAAACATCAGCGCGGATTTACCTTTCGCCTTCAGCTCTTTATCCAGCGCAGGAATTTCTTCCCAGGTCTTCGGTGGGTTTGGAACGAGGTCTTTGTTGTAAATCAGCGACAGCGCTTCAACCGCGATCGGGTAGGCAATCAGTTTGCCGTTATAGCGTACGGCATCCCAGGTGAACGGATAGAGTTTGTCCTGGAACGCTTTATCAGGCGTGATTTCAGCCAGCAGGCCAGACTGAGCGTAGCCGCCAAAGCGGTCATGTGCCCAGAAGATGATGTCCGGGCCGTCGCCGGTCGCGGCAACCTGCGGGAATTTCTCTTCCAGTTTGTCCGGATGCTCAATAGTGACTTTGATACCGGTGTCTTTCTCGAATTTTTTGCCCACTTCAGCGAGGCCGTTATAGCCTTTGTCGCCGTTAATCCAGATAACCAGCTTACCTTCTTCAATCTTGGCGAGAGCCGAGGCGGAAAACATCATCGTCGTTAATGCAGACAATGCGAGGATGCGTGCGCCAGTTTTGATTTTCATAGTTCCCATCCTGTTTGGTGATTTTGCAGAGGTGGCTTAACGGTTACTAGTTTCTTTATACGACAACCTCTTTCCATCCTCCTTACCCCTACGCCCCACCCGCTCTTTATGTGATCTGTGTTACATAAATGTGAGTATTGCGCACTGGCGCACATAAAAACCCACTGATTTTTGCAGGCTGCATCACGAAATTCCTCCGCTGCGTACGGCCCGGGTCTCAGACGCTGCTCTCTCATCCTCCCGCCTCCTCCCCCATAAAAAAGCCGGGGGGTGGAGGATTCACGCAGTCAAGGGATCGCGCATAGTCAGCCCATCATGAATGTTGCTGTCGATGACAGGTTGTAACGAAGGGAGAAGGGCATGGCGAGCGTACAGCTACGAAATGTAACGAAAGCCTGGGGTGACGTGGTGGTATCGAAAGATATCAATCTCGACATTCACGAAGGGGAATTCGTGGTGTTTGTCGGACCGTCAGGCTGCGGTAAGTCGACCTTGCTGCGTATGATCGCCGGACTTGAAACCATCACCAGTGGTGACCTGTTTATCGGGGAGACCCGGATGAACGACATTCCGCCCGCCGAACGTGGTGTGGGCATGGTCTTTCAGTCCTACGCGTTGTATCCCCATTTGTCCGTCGCGGAAAACATGTCGTTCGGCCTCAAACTGGCCGGAGCGAAAAAAGAGGTGATGAACCAGCGCGTGAATCAGGTTGCGGAAGTTCTGCAACTGGCGCACCTGCTGGAGCGTAAACCAAAAGCGCTTTCCGGCGGACAACGTCAGCGTGTGGCGATTGGCCGAACGCTGGTCGCCGAACCGCGCGTTTTCCTGCTGGATGAACCGCTTTCAAACCTCGACGCCGCTCTGCGCGTGCAGATGCGCATTGAAATCTCCCGCCTGCATAAACGTCTTGGCCGCACGATGATTTACGTCACCCACGATCAGGTCGAAGCGATGACGCTGGCCGACAAAATTGTGGTGTTGGATGCCGGTCGCGTAGCGCAGGTCGGTAAGCCTCTGGAGCTGTATCACTACCCGGCTGACCGCTTTGTGGCGGGCTTCATTGGTTCCCCGAAGATGAACTTCCTGCCGGTGAAAGTCACGGCAACGGCCATCGATCAGGTGCAGGTTGAACTGCCCAACCGCCAGCAAATATGGCTCCCGGTAGACAGCCATGCGGTACAGGTTGGCGCCAACATGTCTTTAGGTATCCGCCCGGAACATCTGCTGCCCAGCGATATCGCCGATGTCACCCTCGAAGGTGAAGTGCAGGTGGTCGAGCAGCTTGGTCACGAAACACAAATTCATATCCAGATCCCCGCCATCCGTCAAAACCTGGTTTACCGCCAGAACGACGTGGTGTTGGTAGAAGAGGGTGCCACATTCGCTATCGGCCTGCCGCCAGAGCGTTGCCATCTGTTCCGTGAGGATGGCACTGCATGTCGTCGGTTGCACCAGGAGCCAGGCGTTTAAGGTCCCCATAAAAAAACGAAACGCAAAACCATTCGCAGTTTTAGAAGGTGGCAGCGTTTAAAGAAAAGCAATGATCTCAGGAGATAGAACGATGATTACTCTGCGCAAACTCCCTCTGGCGGTTGCTGTAGCAGCAGGCATTATGTCTGTTCAGGCAATGGCTGTGGATTTCCATGGTTATGCTCGTTCCGGCATTGGCTGGACAGGTAGCGGCGGTGAACAACAATGTTTCCAGGCAACAGGTGCACAAAGTAAATACCGTCTTGGTAACGAATGTGAAACCTATGCGGAAATTAAATTAGGTCAGGAAGTGTGGAAAGAGGGCGATAAGAGCTTCTACTTCGATACTAACGTTGCCTATTCCGTTGCACAGCAAAATGACTGGGAAGGGACTGACCCGGCCTTCCGTGAAGCCAACGTGCAGGGTAAAAACCTGATCGAATGGCTGCCAGGCTCCACTATCTGGGCCGGTAAGCGCTTCTATCAGCGTCATGACGTCCACATGATCGACTTCTACTACTGGGATATTTCAGGTCCTGGTGCGGGTCTGGAAAACATCGATGTAGGCTTCGGTAAACTGTCTCTGGCTGCAACCCGTTCTTCTGAAGCGGGTGGTTCTTCCTCCTTCGCCAGCAACAGCATTTATGATTACACCACCCGTACCGCGAACGACGTGTTTGACGTTCGTTTAGCGCAGATGGAAATTAACCCAGGCGGTACGCTGGAACTGGGCGTTGACTACGGTCGTGCAAACCCGCGCGATGATTATCGCCTGGTTGACGGCGCATCTAAAGATGGCTGGATGTTCACCGCTGAACACACCCAAAGCATGCTGAAAGGCTACAACAAGTTTGTGGTTCAGTACGCTACCGACTCCATGACCTCTCAGGGTAAAGGCTTGTCTCAGGGCTCTGGCGTGGGCATTGATAGCAACTCCAACTTTGCTTACGACATTAACAACAACGGCAGCCTGCTGCGTATCCTCGACCACGGCGCAATCTCTCTGGGCGATCGTTGGGACCTGATGTACGTCGGTATGTACCAGGATATCGACTGGGATAACAACAACGGCACCAAGTGGTGGACCGTGGGTGTTCGTCCAATGTTCAAATGGACGCCAATCATGAGCACCTTGTTGGAAGTGGGCTACGACAACGTCAAATCCCAGGAAACTGGCGATACCAACAACCAGTATAAAATTACTCTGGCACAGCAGTGGCAGGCTGGCGACAGCATCTGGTCTCGTCCGGCTATCCGCGTCTTCGCAACCTATGCTAAGTGGGATGAGAAGTGGGGCTACGACTACAACGGTAACCCATCTAATAACGCGAACTTCGGTAAAGCAGTTAAAGACGGCTTTAACGGCGGCTCCTTTGGTCGTGGCGACAGCGATGAATGGACCTTCGGTGCCCAGATGGAAATCTGGTGGTAATCCAGCACTAACCTGACGTAAAGACCGAAAGAGGGGCGCAAGCCCCTCTTGATTACGGTTTAGCGCGCTATTGCCTGGCCACCGCTGAACCCATGCTATCTGAGGTGATAACAATGAAAATGAAGAAAAGTCTCGTTGCCCTTTGTTTATCTGCAGGGTTATTTGCCAGCGCGCCTGGCATCAGCCTGGCCGATGTAAATATTGTTCCGCAGAACACCACCGCGGCCCCGGCTATTCCCACTGCGGCGCTGCAACAGTTAACCTGGACGCCGGTTGATCAATCCAAAACCCAATCGACACAGCTTGCGACAGCGGGCCAGCGTCTGGATGTCGCTGGTATTTCCGGCCCTGTAGCGGCCTATAGCGTACCGGCGAATATCGGCGAGCTGACCCTGACGCTGTCCAGTGAAGTTAACAAACAAACCAGCGTATTTGCGCCAAACGTCTTAATTCTCGATCAGAATATGACGCCATCTGCATTCTTTCCCAGTAGTTACTTTACCTATCAGGCTCCGGGTGTGATGAGTGCCGATCGTCTGGAAGGGGTCATGCGTTTAACACCAGCGCTGGGCCAGCAAAAACTCTATGTTCTGGTCTTTACCACTGATAACGATCTCCAGCAAACCACTACCCTGCTTGACCCAGCAAAAGCCTACGCCAAGGGTGTAGGTAACGCTGTTCCGGATATTCCAGACCCGATTGCCCGTCATACTACCGATGGTCTGGTGAAGCTACAGGTGAAAACAAACAGCACCTCCAGCGTTCTTGTCGGGCCGCTGTTTGGTTCCTCCGGCCCTGGTCCTGTCACGGTTGGCAATACCGCAGCGCCTGCAGTGGCTTATGCGGCTCCGGCAGCAGCAGTCGCTGCTCCTGCACCGCAGCCAGTGAAGAAAAGTGAACCGATGCTGAACGACACCGAGAGCTATTTTAATCAGGCGATTAAGGATGCCGTGGCGAAAGGCGATGTTGATAAAGCGCTGAAGCTGCTTGATGAAGCGGAACGTCTGGGATCCAAATCTGCCCGATCCACCTTTATCAGCAGTGTAAAAGGCAAGGGGTAAACATCTCCCCACATTGTTGATTTTGCAACAACTGGTGCGTCTCCTGGCGCACCTTTTTTTATCCTTCGGTGCTAATTGTTACACTTATGTTGCCCTACCGATCACTTAATCGTGTTTGCTCACCCCGTAATGCCTTTTCTGCGATACAATGCCTTCAGGTTATAAATCGGAGAGTAAGGCATGCCACACCCTGCGTTAACGCAACTGCGTGCGCTGCGTTATTTTGATGCGATCCCGGCGCTGGACGCCCAACTGCTCGACTGGTTGTTACTGGAAGATTCCATGACCAAACGTTTTGAGCAGCAGGGGAAAAAGGTCACCGTAACGTTGATTCGCGAAGAATTCGTTGGGCAAAATGAGGTGGCTGAAGAACTGACGCTGCTGCCTAAAGAGTCTCGCTATTGGTTACGTGAAATCCTGTTATGTGCGGATGGTGAACCCTGGCTTGCCGGACGGACCGTGGTGCCTGAATCAACCTTGTGCGGCCCTGAATTGGCCTTACAAAACCTGGGGAAAACCCCGCTCGGACGCTACCTGTTTACGTCATCGACATTGACCCGAGATTTTATTGAGATTGGCCGCGATGCAGCGCTGTGGGGGCGTCGTTCCCGCCTGCGGCTGAGCGGTAAGCCGCTGATGCTTACCGAGCTTTTTTTGCCTGCATCGCCGTTGTACTGAGAGGAAGATAAAGATGGAGTGGAGTCTGACGCAGAATAAGCTGCTGGCGTTTCACCGCTTGATGCGTACGGATAAGCCAATCGGCGCCTTACTGCTGCTCTGGCCTACGCTGTGGGCACTGTGGGTGGCGACCCCAGGCATGCCGCAACTGTGGATCCTGGCGGTTTTTGTTGCCGGCGTATGGTTAATGCGCGCCGCCGGATGCGTGGTGAATGATTATGCCGACAGGAAATTTGACGGGCACGTCAAACGCACCGCGAATCGACCGCTGCCGAGCGGGGCTGTCACAGAGAAAGAAGCCCGAACACTGTTTGTTGTATTGGTGCTGCTGGCCTTCCTGCTGGTTTTGACCCTTAACACGATGACCATTTTGTTATCCGTTGCGGCATTAGCATTGGCGTGGGTTTACCCGTTTATGAAGCGCTATACGCATCTGCCGCAGGTGGTGCTGGGGGCGGCGTTTGGCTGGTCGATCCCGATGGCGTTCGCCGCCGTGAGTGAATCCGTACCGCTGAGCTGCTGGCTAATGTTCCTTGCGAATATTCTCTGGGCGGTGGCTTATGATACGCAGTACGCCATGGTTGACCGGGATGATGACCTGAAGATCGGCATTAAATCGACCGCGATCCTGTTTGGTCAGAACGACAAGCTGATTATTGGTATTTTGCAGGTAGGCGTGCTGGTACTGATGGCGCTGGTGGGCTGGCTAAACGGGTTGGGGCTGGGCTATTACTGGTCTCTGCTGGTGGCGGGCGCGCTGTTTGTCTATCAGCAGAAACTGATCGTCAATCGTGAACGTGATGCCTGCTTTAAAGCGTTTATGAACAATAACTACGTCGGTCTGGTGCTGTTCTTAGGCCTGGCAATGAGCTACTGGCATTTTTGATTTTGGCTTAGCCAGCGAAATAAAAAACCGGTCATTGCGACCGGTTTTTTTATGCTTACTCGCCCTGAGTGGCGCTCTCGATGGTCAGACGCACATCTGACGTGACCAGTTCGGCCAGCATCTGATAGATCTTCATCGTCTCTTCCGGTTCGGCATCTCCGGTATCGCTGATGAATCCCTCGTCACGAAGCGTCAGCACCAGAGAGCTGAACACGGCTTTATCGAAGAATTCCGGCGCGTTAATGCCGTGCAGCACGGAGAGGCGTTGCGCCACGGTGCGGCTCTCTTTCTCCAGCGTGCCACGGTTGATGGACGGGTTCGCACTCAGCAGCCAGAAGGTAATGGCGTAGCGCTGCAACGTCTCGCGAGCACCTGCCGCCAGCAGCTGTAGCGTGCGGGAGCGGGCTGGATTGATATGCAGTTCGTCATCGGTCAGGGTGATGAGTCCCTGGCGCTGCATTTCGCTCGCCAGTTCGTCAATCACTCCAGCAAGCTCATCACGCTCCCAACGTAAGAACAGCTCCGCTTTTAACATTGGGTACAGCGCGTCGATATGCTGTTGCAACGCGGCGCGTGAAATACGACGATGCTGAGTCACGATGGCTGCCATCAACGAAGGCAGAACCAGCATATGCGCGATGTTGTTGCGGTAGTAGGTCATCAATACCGCCTGCTCGCGCGGCAGAATAATGATGTCACCGATGGTGTCTTTCTCGACCTCAAACTTGTTCATCTGCAAGGCGTGGTCGATCAGTTCACTGGCACTCTGCGCAGGAACAGTAGCATCCGCCGCGTACGGCACGTTGCGCAGCAAGCTCAGGTAGCAGTCAAGCTGCTCGGTCAGCTGTTCACGGGTCAGAGAGCGCTGGCGGGAAGCCAGTAACGCAGTACAGCACAGGTTCATGGCGTTGGCCGCGCCTGCGTTGTTAATGCGCACCATCAAATCGGCGGCAATGTTATTCACTGTCGGCGTCAGCCAGGCCGGGCGGATAGACTCGATAGGATCAATCGATTCACGCCACTCCGGCACATGCTGGTTGAGGTAAGTCATCAATGGCATTGGTTCACCAAAGTTGACGTAGCCCTGACCCAGGTTACGCAGCTTGCTTAAGCCACGCAGCATTTGCGGCAGGCTCTCTTTTTCTTTCGTCGCGCCACGCAGCTCTTTGGCGTAGGTTCCCACTTCCATTACGTGCTCATAGCCGATATAGATCGGTACGAGGGTAATCGGACGCGTACCGCCGCGCAGCATCGCCTGAATAGTCATCGACAGCGTGCCGGTTTTCGGGTCGAGCAGACGACCGGTACGTGAACGGCCCCCTTCAACAAAGTACTCAACCGAGTAACCGCGGCTGAACAGCTCGCCAAGGTATTCGCGGAATACGGTGGAATAGAGCTTGTTGCCCTTGAAAGTACGACGGATAAAGAACGCGCCCAGACGGCGGAAAATCGGACCCGCTGGCCAGAAGTTCAGGTTGATACCGGCTGCGATGTGCGGCGGCACCAGACCCTGGTGGTACAGAACGTACGACAGCAGCATATAGTCCATATGGCTGCGGTGGCACGGAACGTACACGATTTCATGCCCATCGTGCGCCAACTGGCGTACACGTTCAGCATTGTGAACGTTAATCCCCTGATATAGACGGTTCCAGGTAAAGCCCAGAATACGGTCCGTCAGACGGATCATTTCGTAGGAGAAGTTGGCGGCAATCTCTTCCATCAGCGCAATGGCATTTTGCTGCGCTTTTTCGTGGGAGATTTTTTTACTGCGCGCTTCATCTTCTACCGCTCGCGCGATCGCTTTTGAAGCTAACAGCTTATTAAACAGATCCTGGCGAGCAGGAAGGCGCGGGCCGACTGCGGCCAGACGCTGGCGAGCAAAGTGCATACGTGCCACGCGCGCCAGCTTCTGAGCGATGATCTTATCCGTACCGTGTTCATCCGCCATACGACGCAGAGAAACTGACGGGGAGAAACGGACAAAACTGTCGCGGCCCAGCCAGGACACCGCAAAGAATTTTTGAACGCCGTTCAGCATACGCAGCGGCGGATTAGCCTCGCCTTTTTCACGCCCTGGCGCACGGCCAAACATCACCGAAACCGGCACCATCTGCACATCCAGATCCGGATTGCTGCGATGCAAGTCGAGGTAGTTATGAAACAGCTTGATGGACTCTTCTTTCGGCGTGTAATAGGTGAACACGCGCGGGCCGCCGTGAATAAACACGTAGCGCGGCAACAGAGTTCCGTCTATCTCCAGCGGTTCCAGGGGATCGGGGAGATCGTGCACCAGACATTGGGCACGCAGCGTCAGCAAGTCTGCTTTCGAATTGTACGGTAGGACGTACATAATGGGACGCGAAGTATCGAGCCCCAATTCCGGAGCAGGTTCTGCGGGAATAGACTTGCTTTTTACCAGGACGCTTAATGGTAAATTCAGTAATTTGTAGTAAATTCGTGGCCAGCCGGACATAAACGATGTAAAGCCTCTGGTTAATAATGCAAATGCGCTGCAAGGATATCAGAAAGTTTAGTGAATTTCTGTGGTATCCGGTCATACTTCGCGCTGCTTTTCCACACCCTGAACAAACGGGGTAACGTTACAATGACATTGACGCTAATAATGTAAAAAGGTTCTTTTTGATGGCTAATAATACCACTGGATTCACCCGAATTATCAAAGCAGCAGGTTATTCCTGGAAAGGTTTTCGCGCCGCATGGATTAATGAGGCGGCATTCCGTCAGGAAAGCGTTGCCGTCCTGCTGGGCGTCGCCATCGCCTGCTGGCTGGATGTTGATGCAATTACCCGCGTGTTGTTGATTGGTTCCGTGATGCTGGTGATGATTGTAGAAATCCTCAACAGTGCGATTGAAGCGGTAGTTGATCGTATTGGTTCTGAGTACCACGAACTTTCCGGTCGGGCGAAGGACATGGGGTCGGCTGCGGTATTGCTGTCTATTTTTGTCGCGCTGATCACCTGGGGCATCCTGTTGTGGTCGCATTTGCGATAAGGGTTCCACAACTGCATAAATCTCCTGTTTTTTGTGCAGTTTGCGGTTCCAAAATCGCCTTTAGCTGTATATACTCACAGCATAACTGTATATACACCCAGGGGGCGGAATGAAAGCGTTAACGGCCAGGCAACAAGAGGTGTTTGATCTCATTAGAGATCACATCAGCCAGACAGGTATGCCACCGACGCGTGCGGAGATCGCGCAGCGTTTGGGGTTCCGTTCCCCAAACGCAGCTGAAGAACATCTGAAAGCGCTGGCGCGTAAAGGTGTACTGGAAATTGTATCCGGCGCATCGCGCGGTATTCGACTGCTGCAGGAAGAAGAAGAAGGATTACCGCTTGTCGGTCGCGTTGCGGCAGGTGAGCCACTTCTGGCGCAGCAGCACATCGAAGGCCATTATCAGGTCGACCCTTCACTGTTTAAACCGAACGCCGATTTTCTGCTGCGCGTTAGCGGTATGTCGATGAAAGATATCGGGATTATGGACGGCGATTTACTCGCTGTGCATAAAACTCAGGACGTGCGTAACGGCCAGGTTGTTGTTGCCCGTATTGATGACGAAGTCACGGTTAAGCGTCTGAAAAAGCAGGGCAACAAGGTTGAACTCTTGCCAGAAAACAGCGAATTCAAACCCATCGTTGTCGACCTGCGCGAACAAAACTTCACTATTGAAGGGCTGGCAGTAGGCGTCATCCGTAACGGTGAATGGCTGTAATTTTCTGTTGAATCCCTGTAGGCCGGATAAGACGATGACGTCGCCATCCGGCAACGTGCCCGGTAGCACTGTGCTTGCCGGGCCTGCATCACATTGTCCAGTACGTCTAACTTCTTCTCAGGCCCTCCTGTATGCCTTTCTTTACCTCTTCTGATAAAGCACTCTGGCACCTCGCCTTACCCATGATCTTCTCCAATATCACCGTTCCCCTGCTGGGACTGGTGGATACCGCGGTGATTGGTCATCTGGATAGTCCGGTCTATCTTGGCGGTGTTGCGGTTGGTGCCACGGCAACCAGTTTTCTTTTTATGCTGCTGCTTTTTTTGCGCATGAGCACTACCGGTCTGACCGCCCAGGCATTTGGTGCGAAAAATCCGCAGGCGCTGGCGCGCGCGCTGGTGCAGCCGCTAATGCTGGCGCTGGGAGCAGGGTTGCTTATCGCACTGTTTCGTACGCCAATTATCGATCTGGCTCTGCACATTGTTGGCGGAAGTGAAGCGGTACTGGAGCAGGCCCGAAGGTTCCTGGAAATTCGCTGGTTAAGCGCACCCGCCTCGCTGGCGAATCTGGTTCTGCTCGGCTGGCTGCTTGGCGTTCAGTATGCGCGTGCGCCAGTTATCCTGTTGATTGTCGGTAATATTCTCAACATTGTGCTCGATTTATGGCTGGTGATGGGCCTGCATATGAACGTGCAAGGCGCGGCACTGGCAACGGTGATTGCTGAATATGCCACCTTGCTGATCGGCCTGATGATGGTGCGCAAAGTCCTGCATATGCGCGGAATTTCGCTGGCAATGCTGAAGCAGGCGTGGCGTGGCAACTTCCGCCGTTTATTGGCGCTTAACCGTGACATCATGCTGCGCTCGCTGCTGCTGCAGCTCTGTTTTGGCGCTATCACGGTGCTGGGTGCGCGTCTGGGGGGCGATATAATTGCGGTTAATGCCGTTCTGATGACCCTGCTAACCTTTACCGCCTACGCGCTGGATGGATTTGCCTATGCCGTGGAAGCGCATTCGGGCCAGGCCTATGGGGCGCGAGATGGTAGCCAGTTACTGGACGTCTGGCGGGCAGCCTGTCGGCAGTCCGGTATTGTGGCGATTTTGTTTTCGCTGGTTTATGCCCTGTTTGGCGAGCACATTGTTGCGCTGCTGACCTCGTTGCCGCAGATCCAACTGCTGGCCGATCGTTATCTTTTTTGGCAGGTGGTGTTACCGCTGGTGGGTGTCTGGTGTTATCTGCTCGACGGAATGTTTATTGGCGCGACGCGCGCGGCAGAAATGCGCAACAGTATGGCCGTTGCCGCCACAGGATTCGCATTAACGCTGCTGACTCTGCCGTGGCTGGGAAATCATGGCTTGTGGTTGGCGTTAACCGTTTTCCTGGCGTTGCGCGGGCTTTCACTGGCCTTTATCTGGCGGCGTCACTGGCGTAATGGAACCTGGTTTGCCTGAGCGGGATGGTTAAAAATTCCGAATAGTAAATAAAACCCAGAATCCCTGACTACACTTATTCTCACGTCCAGCAAAAACAGCATGTGTCTGGACATGGCACTCTCGCTATTCACAACCTAACGATGAGGACTTGATGATGAATAAAGACGAAGTCGGCGGCAACTGGAAGCAGTTTAAAGGTAAAGTGAAAGAGCAATGGGGCAAACTGACCGATGATGATATGACGGTCATCGAAGGTAAACGTGACCAACTGGTCGGTAAAGTCCAGGAGCGTTACGGTTACGCGAAAGATCAGGCGGAGAAAGAAGTTAACGATTGGGAAAAACGTAATGATTACCGCTGGTAATTAATCCCTCCCTCCTGAGAGTACAAGGATGTACGCTCTCCCGCTTAGCTATCGCCCAACTTTCTTCTTCACCTGAATCGTATGGTCATGCTGGCACTCGCCAGGATGGCGACATGACTCAACTTCCACACAGGCCGGACACAGCCCGTGGGCTTCAATAACGTTATGCCGCAGTGCAAAGCCCATTTTTGCCGCCAGTGTATGCATGATGTCTTCCACGCCTTCCGCACACTCTTCTTTTACCACGCCACAGCGGTCGCAAATGAACATCGCTGAGCTGTGGGTTGGCTGATCGAACAGATGACAAAGCACATAGCTGTTGGTGGATTCCACCTTGTGCACGAAACCTTGTTCCAGCAGAAAATCGAGCGCACGATATACGGTAGGTGGCTTAGCCTGCGGCTCAGTTTCCCGCAACAGGTCGAGCAGGTCATAGGCGCTGATCGCACCTTCCTGCAGGCTCATCAGGCGCAGAACTTCGAGGCGTTGTGGCGTAAGCCGCACGTTGCGTTGCGCACAGAGTTTTTCAGCTTGAGCCAATAACTCTTGCGTAGTGGTTTTGTCCATTTGGCGCCTCGATTTGCATGGAAGGTTAATCCCTTACTTTAACATGTTCTGCTTAAAACACCGAGATCCACCGCGGTGTGCTATACCTGACGCATCGCAATACTGGAAAATAACCATGAAAAGACCCGATTGTATTCGCCACTGGCGTGAGGTTGAGGGGGCTGATGACTCCACTTATCCTGACAGCGATGAGCTATTTGCTATTGGCGCGCCGCTTGCCCGCAAGTTGGGGTTAGGACGACTCGGCATTCATCATGAACGCCTGCCACCGGGTCGGCGCACGTCGTACCCACACGCTGAAAGCGATGAGGAAGAGTTTATTTACGTGCTGGAAGGTTATCCTGAGGCCTGGATTAACGGGTATTTATGGAAGCTGGAACCGGGAGACAGCGTCGGTTTCCCGGCAGGTACAGGCGTGTGCCATACCTTTATCAATAACACCAGTGAAGAGGTGCGCCTGTTAGTGGTGGGTGAGGCGAACAAAAAATACAATCGCATTTATTATCCGCTTAACCCGGTCTATGCCGCTACACGCGAGGATCGCTGGGTCGACCATCCGCCGCAGTTTTTTGGGTCTCACGACGGAAAACCGGGGCGTAAATAGCGTTTGTTGAGGGGCTGGGGGAGTGAGCCGCGAGGATGTGGCTCACTATCGTTACGGTCTATGCTATAGTAGCGCCCCTTTTTTAACCGGATGCTTGAATATTCGCCATGCTGCCTGAATCTCAGTCTACCGCTTTTCCCGCTCATCGTTTTTCTATCGCGCCGATGCTCGACTGGACGGACAGACACTGCCGCTACTTTTTGCGCTTACTGTCCAGCCAGACGCTGCTCTATACGGAGATGGTAACCACTGGCGCAATCATTCATGGTAAAGGCGATTATCTGGCATATAGCGAAGAAGAGCATCCGGTCGCATTACAACTGGGCGGGAGCGATCCTGCGGCGCTGGCGCAGTGTGCTAAGCTCGCTGAACAGCGGGGCTATGACGAAATCAATCTCAACGTGGGTTGTCCTTCCGACCGCGTGCAGAATGGCATGTTTGGCGCCTGCCTGATGGGGAATGCGCAACTGGTCGCCGATTGCGTCAAAGCGATGCGCGACGTGGTGTCGATTCCGGTTACGGTGAAAACCCGTATCGGCATTGATGACCAGGATAGTTACGAATTCCTCTGCGATTTCATCAACACGGTATCTGGCAAAGGCGAATGTGAGATGTTTATCATTCACGCTCGCAAGGCCTGGCTGTCCGGGTTAAGCCCGAAAGAAAACCGCGAAATTCCACCGCTGGATTATGACCGTGTTTATCAGCTAAAGCGTGATTTCCCGCATCTGACGATGTCGATCAACGGCGGCATTAAATCGTTGGAAGAAGCGAAAATTCATCTGCAACATATGGATGGCGTGATGGTGGGGCGTGAAGCTTATCAAAACCCGGGCATTCTGGCGTCCGTTGACCGCGAGATTTTTGCAGTTACCACCGAAGATACCGATCCGGTCGCCGTGGTGCGTGCCATGTACCCGTATATTGAACGTGAACTGAGTAAGGGAACCTATTTGGGACATGTGACACGCCATATGTTGGGGCTGTTTCAGGGGATCCCTGGGGCCCGTCAGTGGCGCCGCTATCTGAGCGAGAATGCACATAAAGCCGGGGCTGATATTAACGTTCTGGAGCACGCGCTGAAGCTGGTGGCAGACAAGCGTTAAGTTTTCACCAAAAGTTAGTTAATTTCACCACGCCCTGCGCTTTGTCGCGGGGTGTTTTCTTTATAAATCAACGCATTATTTTTGGCATGTTTCTTGTAAAGCAATGGAGAGAATTTCATTTCGGGAGAGAGCCATGCTGGAACTACTTTTTGTGATTGGATTTTTTATCATGCTGATGGTCACCGGCGTTTCTTTGCTGGGCGTTCTGGCCGCATTGGTCGTAGCCACCGCAGTGATGTTTCTGGGCGGACTATTTGCCTTGATGATTAAACTGTTGCCATGGCTGCTACTGGCTGTTGCTGTGGTGTGGGTTATCAAGGCGATAAAAGCGCCAAAAGTCCCACAGTATCAGCGCAATAACCGCCGGTTTTACTAAGGTATTGAGCGGTACGTCACAACCTGCAACATTGCCTTTAGAACCAAATAGGAATTGATTATCAAATCTGTCACTATTGCCAGGTTAACGAATTCATCGAGCTGTACCCTACATACAGCCGAACTAAAAAAAGAAAGGGCTTCCTACGGGAAGCCCTAATTCTTTCTTTCCCCGTCATAATTCAAACTCCAGGTGTGTTGGCTGCTATCATTCACCCCAGTCACTTACTCCAGTAAGCTCCTGGGGATTCATTCCATTGCCGCGTTACTCGGCTTACAGCCTCGCCCCTTCAGGGTCAGCGCAAGCGCTGCTCAAAAACGCCTAATCGTTTTTGTCCCGGAGCTTGAATTATTTAGGGGAAAATGATGGCGTTACGGAATCAGCAAACTCGATCCCTGCGTGGCCCTGCTTTCCAGTACTTCATGAGCACGCTGTGCATCGTGCAGTGCGAACGTCTGACCAGGCGCGACATCCACTTTGATCACTCCACTGGCAATTAGCGAGAAAAGCTCATTGCTGGCTTCGGTTAATTCGCGGTGATTGGTGACATACCCCTGGAGTGAAGGACGGGTCACGTATAGCGAACCTTTCTGGTTCAGAATACCTAAGTTCACGCCAGTAACCGGCCCTGAAGCATTACCAAAGCTGACCATTAGTCCCCGGCGCTGTAAACAATCCAGCGAGGCTTCCCAGGTATCTTTCCCCACCGAGTCATACACCACCCGCACTTTTTTACCGCCGGTTATCTCTTTCACTCGCTCAACAATGCTCTCTTCACGATAGTTAATGACCTGCCATGCGCCAGCCTGCAGCGCAATTTGCGCTTTTTGCGCATTGCCGACGGTACCTATCAGCTTCGCACCCAATGCTTTTGCCCACTGGCAGGCAATCATGCCGACGCCGCCCGCAGCCGCATGGAACAAAAACGGCTCATCAGGCTGAATTTCATAGGTTTTACGTAACAGATAAAAAACGGTTAGCCCTTTAAGAAACGAGGCGGCAGCTTGTTCAAACGAGATAGCGTTAGGCAGGATGGCGGCTTTATCGGCCGGAACGTTATGCACTGAGCTGTACGCACCAAGGGCTGACTGGGCGTACACCACGCGATCGCCGGCTTTAATGTGCGTCACTTTGCTGCCGACTTTGCTGACCACGCCTGCGGCTTCGGTACCCAGACCGCTGGGCAGAGATGGTGGCGGGTAAAGACCACTGCGGATGTAGGTGTCGATATAGTTGATCCCAATCGCTTTGTTCTCGACCTGGATTTCGTTTTCCGCCGGGTCTACGGGCGTAAACTCCACAGCCTTGAGTACATCAGGGCCACCATGCTTGTGAAATTCAATACGTGTTGCCATGCTTCCTCCAAAAGAAATGTGGTAATCTTTCGACCCAATCATTATCTCGGTAACTCCATTCACTATGGCAGGAAATAAACCCTTCAACAAACAACAGACTGATGCTCGTGAGCGCGATCCCCAGGTCGCCGGGCTGAAAGTACCGCCGCACTCGATTGAAGCGGAACAGTCGGTGTTGGGCGGTTTAATGCTGGATAACGAACGCTGGGACGATGTCGCCGAGCGTGTGGTGGCGGAAGATTTTTATACCCGACCGCATCGGCATATCTTCACGGAAATGCATCGTCTACAGGAGATGGGAAAACCCATCGATCTGATCACGCTCGCAGAGTCGCTGGAGGTTCAGGGACAACTGGACAGCGTCGGCGGTTTTGCTTACCTGGCTGAGTTATCCAAAAATACGCCAAGTGCGGCGAACATTAGCGCTTATGCGGATATCGTCCGCGAACGTGCCGTTGTTCGTGACATGATTTCAGTTGCGAACGAAATCGCGGAAGCCGGTTTTGATCCGCAAGGACGCTCCAGTGAAGATCTGTTGGACCTTGCGGAATCCCGCGTCTTTAAAATCGCGGAAAGCCGCGCTAATAAAGACGAAGGCCCGAAAAATATCACCGATGTGCTCGACGCAACCGTCGCGCGTATTGAGCAGCTGTTCCAGCAGCCGCACGACGGCGTCACCGGGGTAAACACCGGTTATGACGACCTCAATAAAAAGACGGCTGGTCTGCAGCCGTCAGACTTAATTATCGTCGCGGCGCGTCCGTCGATGGGTAAAACGACATTTGCAATGAACCTCGTCGAAAATGCGGCGATGTTGCAGGATAAGCCGGTTCTTATCTTTAGTCTTGAAATGCCCTCGGAACAGATCATGATGCGTTCCCTGGCCTCGCTCTCACGTGTAGACCAAACTAAAATCCGTACCGGTCAACTGGATGATGAGGACTGGGCGCGAATTTCCGGAACAATGGGTATTTTGCTGGAGAAACGAAACATCTATATTGATGACTCCTCCGGCCTGACGCCAACGGAAGTGCGCTCGCGTGCCCGTCGTATCGCCCGTGAACATGGCGGTATCGGACTTATCATGATCGACTACCTGCAGCTGATGCGCGTGCCGTCGCTCTCCGACAACCGTACGCTGGAAATTGCAGAAATCTCCCGCTCGCTGAAAGCGTTAGCGAAAGAACTGCATGTGCCGGTGGTGGCGCTGTCGCAGCTTAACCGCTCTCTGGAACAACGTGCCGACAAGCGTCCGGTCAACTCGGATCTGCGTGAGTCTGGCTCCATTGAGCAGGATGCCGACTTAATCATGTTTATCTATCGTGATGAGGTTTATCACGAAAACAGCGACCTGAAAGGGATCGCAGAAATCATTATTGGTAAGCAACGTAACGGTCCGATCGGTACGGTGCGCCTGACGTTTAACGGTCAGTGGTCGCGCTTTGATAACTATGCGGGCCCACAATACGACGACGAATAAATCTCCGTCATCCTTCATGCTGCAGATGTGTTGACTACGCCCGTTCACCCCGGTCACTTGGTTTACTAAGCTCCCGGGATTCTCTGGCTTGTCGCCTTCCTGCAACACGAATGATTTAGAAGATTCTTTTATAAAGGAATACAAATGCAAGCGGCAACTGTAGTCATTAACCGCCGCGCTCTGCGACACAACCTGCAACGTCTGCGTGAACTGGCTCCAGCCAGTAAACTGGTTGCGGTCGTGAAAGCGAACGCCTACGGCCATGGTCTGTTAGAGACCGCGCGAACGCTCCCCGATGCGGACGCTTTTGGTGTCGCTCGTCTTGAAGAAGCCCTGCGCTTGCGAGCGGGAGGGATCACGCAGCCCATCCTGCTGCTGGAGGGATTTTTTGATGCCTCCGATCTGCCGACTATTTCCGCGCAGCGTCTGCATACTGCCGTCCACAACCAGGAACAGCTCGAAGCCCTGGAAGCAGCAAAACTGGCTGAACCCGTTACCGTCTGGATGAAGCTCGACACCGGTATGCACCGTCTGGGCGTACGCCCTGAGCAGGCTGAGGCGTTTTATCAGCGCTTAACGCAATGTGAAAACGTGCGCCAGCCGGTCAATATCGTCAGCCACTTTGCTCGCGCGGACGAGCCTGAGTGTGGCGCGACCGAAAAACAACTCGATATCTTCAACAGTTTTTGTGAAGGCAAACCGGGGCAGCGGTCGATTGCCGCGTCGGGTGGTATTTTGCTGTGGCCGCAGTCTCACTTCGACTGGGCGCGTCCGGGGCTGATTCTGTATGGCGTATCACCATTGGAAAATCACTCCATCGGCGCTGATTTTGGCTGCCAGCCGGTGATGTCGCTGACCTCAAGCCTGATTGCGGTGCGTGAGCACAAGGCGGGCGAGCCGGTTGGCTATGGTGGAACATGGCTGAGCGAGCGTGACACGCGTCTTGGCGTGGTAGCGATGGGCTATGGCGATGGTTATCCGCGCGCAGCGCCTTCGGGGACGCCAGTACTGGTCAATGGCCGTGAAGTGCCGATCGTCGGTCGCGTTGCGATGGATATGATCTGCGTCGATTTAGGGCCCGAAGCGCAGGATAAAGCCGGCGATTCGGTGATTCTGTGGGGCGAGGGCCTGCCCGTTGAACGCATTGCTGAAATGACGAAAGTAAGTGCTTACGAACTTATTACGCGCCTGACCTCAAGGGTGGCGATGAAGTATATCGATTAGCAGCATGATGTGCCGGACAGGTGGTTACGCCGCCTTCCGGCAATATTCCCCTCAACATCCTCTCGATCTTCTCCCACTTCCGGTTTATTGTGTTCTTAACCCCTGCCTGTAAACCCGGAGAACCACACGTGTTTCAAAAAGTTGACGCCTACGCCGGCGACCCGATTTTATCGCTCATGGAGCGCTTCAAAGAAGATTCACGTAGCGACAAAGTGAATCTCAGCATCGGCCTGTATTACAACGAAGACGGTATTATTCCTCAGCTTAAAGCGGTGGCGGAAGCGGAAGCTCGACTTAATGCCAAACCGCATGGTGCTTCGTTGTATCTGCCGATGGAAGGTCTGAACACGTATCGCCATACCATTGCGCCGCTGCTGTTTGGCGCAGAACATCCGGTTCTCCAGCAGCAGCGCGTCGCAACCATTCAGACGCTGGGCGGCTCCGGTGCGTTAAAGGTTGGTGCAGATTTCCTGAAACGTTATTTCCCTGATTCTGGCGTGTGGGTCAGCGATCCGACCTGGGAAAACCATATCGCGATTTTTGAAGGTGCTGGATTCGAAGTAAACACTTACCCGTGGTATGACAGCGCGACCAACGGTGTGCGTTTCAACGACCTGCTGGCAAAGCTGAATACCTTACCGGCGCGCAGCATCGTGCTTCTACATCCGTGCTGCCATAACCCGACAGGGGCGGATTTAACGCCAGCGCAGTGGGATAGCGTTATTGAAATCCTGAAAGCACGCGATCTGATTCCGTTCCTGGACATTGCTTACCAGGGCTTCGGCGGTGGAATGGAAGACGACGCCTACGCGATTCGCGCCATTGCCAGCGCTGGATTGCCCGCTCTGGTCAGCAACTCATTCTCGAAGATTTTTTCCTTATACGGTGAGCGTGTCGGCGGACTGTCAGTGGTATGTGAAGACGCTGATGCCGCCAGCCGTGTTCTGGGGCAGCTAAAAGCGACGGTGCGTCGTAACTACTCCAGCCCGCCAAACTTTGGTGCGCAGGTAGTTGCCGCGGTGCTGGGTGATGACGTGCTGAAAGCCAGCTGGCTGGCGGAAGTTGAAGAGATGCGTACTCGCATTCTGGCGATGCGTCAGGAGCTGGTTAACGTATTAAATGCGGAGATCCCAGGCCGTAACTTTGACTACCTGCTGCAACAGCGCGGTATGTTCAGCTATACCGGGCTTAGCGCAGCCCAGGTTGATCGTCTGCGTGATGAGTTCGGTGTATACCTGATCGCCAGCGGTCGCATGTGCGTGGCTGGGTTAAATCACGGTAACGTCCAGCGTGTGGCGAAGGCATTTGCCGCCGTCATGTAACCGACTTTGTAGGCCTGATAAGCATCGTGCTATCAGGCCTGTTTTCCAATGTGATCGTGCTCCTTTTCCAGGACAAAACCAGAGAAAATCCTTCCTTTCCCTCCCCCTAAGGGGTAAGGTCAGATAGTTTTTTGACCAGTTGTTAATAAAAAAATGATAACTAACTGACTACTTAGGGAAAAATATGCGCAAGTTTACGTTGGCACTGAGTGCCGTTTGTTTATTGTTCACGCTAAATCAGCCTGCTCAGGCACTCGTTTCTTCTCCCTCTCAGCTTAATCCAGGCACTAACGTTGCAAAGCTCGCTGAGCAGGCTCCCATTCACTGGGTCTCCGTGGCACAAATTGAAAATAGCCTGACCGGACGTCCGCCGATGTCCGTCGGGTTTGATATCGATGATACCGTCCTCTTTTCCAGCCCTGGCTTTTGGCGCGGTAAAAAAACGTATTCTCCAGACAGTGAGGATTACCTGAAGAATCCAGCCTTCTGGGAAAAAATGAACAATGGTTGGGATGAATTCAGCATTCCAAAAGAAGTTGCGCGCCAGCTAATTGATATGCACGTGCGTCGCGGTGACAGTATCTTTTTCGTGACCGGGCGTAGCCAGACGAAGACTGAAACGGTGTCGAAAACGTTGTCTGATAACTTTCACATCCCGGCTGGCAATATGAATCCGGTCATTTTTGCCGGCGACAAGCCGGGTCAGAACACCAAAACGCAGTGGTTACAGGATAAAAATATCCGCATGTTCTACGGTGACTCCGATAATGACATCACTGCCGCTCGCGACGTGGGTATTCGCGGTATTCGCATTTTGCGCGCCTCTAACTCCACTTATAAGCCGCTGCCACAGGCCGGTGCGTTTGGTGAAGAGGTGATCGTCAACTCGGAATATTGAGGACGCTGGCTACGGATTGCTGTTTTTTTAAACAAATTTACATTGCTGGCTTTTACCTTTTGCGGACTTGCTGCACACTGAATAAAAGATGTTCTCATGAGGCAATATGCTGGTAAGGGGAATAAAGATGACGAATTCGGAGTTGCTGCAATACTGCATGGCAAAAACGGGCGCGGAGCAGAGCGTTCACAGTGACTGGAAGGCCACGCAAATCAAAGTCGAAGATGTGCTTTTTGCCATGGTAAAAGAGGTGGAAGAACGCCCGGCGGTGTCTCTGAAAACCAGCCCTGAACTGGCAGAACTGTTGCGCCAGCAGCATAGCGATGTTCGGCCAAGCAGGCATCTCAATAAGGCGCACTGGAGTACGGTGTATCTGGACGGCTCGCTGCCGGATTCACAGATTTATTATCTGGTCGACGCCTCTTATCAGCAGGCTGTGAACACGTTACCGGAAGATAAACGCCGGATACTGACGCAGTCCTGATCCGGTTCGCCGGATGCGGCGCAAGCGCCTTATCCGGCCTACAGGCTTTATGCCTATTCTGTAGGCCAGACAAGTGTTGCGTAATTACAACAGCGGTTTGAGGAAGCGGGCCGTGTGTGAGGCTTCACACTCAGCGACCGTTTCTGGTGTGCCGGAGACAAGAATTTCGCCGCCGCCGCTGCCGCCTTCCGGACCGAGATCGACAATCCAGTCAGCGGTTTTAATCACGTCCAGATTGTGCTCAATCACCACGATGGTGTTGCCCTGATCCCGGAGCTGATGCAGCACGTCCAGCAGTTGCTGAATATCCGCAAAATGCAGACCGGTGGTCGGCTCATCGAGAATATACAGCGTTTGCCCGGTACCGCGTTTTGACAGTTCGCGCGCCAGCTTCACGCGCTGTGCCTCACCGCCCGAGAGTGTGGTAGCGGACTGACCCAGTCGGATGTACGTCAGGCCCACGTCCATCAGCGTTTGCAGCTTACGCGCCAGCGCCGGAACGGCATCGAAGAACTCGCGTGCTTCTTCAATCGTCATATCCAGCACTTCGTGGATGGTCTTGCCCTTGTACTTAATCTCCAGCGTTTCGCGGTTATAGCGCTTGCCTTTACACTGATCGCACGGCACGTAGATATCCGGCAGGAAGTGCATTTCGACTTTGATCACGCCGTCGCCCTGACAGGCTTCACAGCGTCCGCCGCGGACGTTAAAGCTGAAACGCCCCGGCGTGTAACCGCGTGCACGTGACTCCGGTACACCAGCAAACAGTTCGCGCACTGGCGTAAACACGCCGGTGTAGGTTGCCGGGTTAGAGCGCGGCGTACGGCCAATCGGGCTTTGGTCAATGTCGATCACTTTGTCGAAATGTTCCAGGCCCTGAACGTCGCGATACGGCGCAGGTTCAGCTAGCGTCGCACCGTTTAGCGCTGTCTGCGCAATCGGGAACAGTGTGTCGTTAATCAGTGTCGATTTACCCGAACCGGAAACACCGGTAATGCAGGTAAATAAGCCTACCGGCAGCGTCAGGGTGACATCTTTCAGGTTGTTGCCGCGCGCGCCGGTGAGTTTCAGCACTTTTTCTGGGTCAGCCGCAACGCGATTTTTAGGCACTTCAATCTTGCGTTTACCGCTCATGTACTGGCCGGTCAGCGACTCAGGCACTGCCATGATGTCGTCGAGCGTCCCTTCGGCGACGACCTGACCGCCGTGAACACCCGCGCCCGGGCCGATATCGATAACGTGGTCAGCGGCGCGAATCGCATCTTCATCGTGCTCGACCACAATGACGGTATTACCCAGATTACGCAGGTGGATAAGCGTACCCAGCAGACGTTCGTTATCGCGCTGATGCAGACCGATAGACGGTTCATCCAGCACGTACATTACGCCGACCAGACCCGCGCCGATCTGGCTTGCCAGACGAATACGCTGGGCCTCACCGCCGGAGAGTGTTTCCGCCGAACGCGATAGCGTCAGGTAGTTGAGGCCGACGTTGACCAGGAACTTCAGACGATCGCCAATCTCTTTAAGAATTTTCTCGGCAATCTTCGCCCGCTGACCTGCGAGCTTCAGATTGTTGAAGAAATTCATTGCATGACCGATGCTCATGTCAGAAATCGCAGGCAGCGGCGTATTTTCAACAAATACGTGACGGGCTTCCCGGCGCAAACGCGTCCCTTCACAGCTGGCGCAAGGACGGTTACTGATGAACTTGGCTAATTCTTCACGTACCGCACTGGATTCCGTCTCTTTATAGCGGCGCTCCATATTGTGCAATACACCTTCGAACGGATGGCGACGTACGGACGTATCACCGCGATCGTTCATGTATTTAAATTCGATATTCTCTTTACCAGAACCGTACAGTACCACTTTATGCACGGTAGGGTTCAGGCTGGCCCACGGGGCTTCAACGTCGAATTTATAGTGTTCCGCCAGAGACTTAAGCATCTGGAAGTAATAGAAGTTACGGCGATCCCAACCACGGATAGCACCACCGGCCAGCGACAGTTCCGGGTTTTGGATCACCCGATCAGGATCGAAATATTGCTGCACGCCGAGACCGTCACAGGTTGGACACGCGCCCGCTGGGTTGTTAAACGAGAACAGTCGCGGTTCCAGTTCGCGCATGCTATAGCCGCAGATAGGGCAGGCGAAGTTGGCGGAGAACAGCAGCTCTTCCGCTTTCGGATCGTCCATATCGGCAACGACCGCCGTGCCGCCGGACAGCTCCAGCGCGGTTTCAAAGGATTCCGCCAGTCGTTGGGTGAGATCGTCACGGACTTTAAAGCGGTCAATCACCACTTCAATGGTGTGTTTCTTTTGCAGCTCAAGCTTGGGTGGATCGGACAGGTCACAGACTTCACCGTCGATACGGGCGCGGATATAGCCCTGGCCTGCCAGGTTTTCCAACGTTTTGGTGTGCTCGCCTTTACGCTCTTTGATCACCGGCGCCAGCAGCATCAGACGCTTACCTTCCGGCTGTGACAGGACGTTATCCACCATCTGGCTTACGGTCTGCGCAGCCAGAGGAACGTCGTGATCCGGACAGCGCGGCTCGCCAACACGGGCAAACAGCAGACGCAGATAGTCGTGAATTTCGGTAATTGTACCTACCGTGGATCGCGGGTTATGGGACGTCGATTTTTGTTCAATTGAGATGGCAGGAGAGAGCCCCTCAATGTGGTCGACGTCCGGTTTTTCCATCAGCGACAGAAATTGACGCGCGTACGCGGAAAGGGATTCAACGTAACGACGCTGCCCTTCGGCATATAAGGTGTCGAAAGCGAGCGAAGATTTGCCTGAGCCCGAAAGCCCGGTGACGACAATCAGCTTGTCGCGCGGGATGACGAGGTTGATGTTTTTGAGATTATGGGTGCGGGCGCCCCGAACTTCGATCTTATCCATTCATCTTTCCCGGATTAAACGCTTTTTTGCCTGGCTGCATGGTGCTACCGGCGATCACAAACGGTTAATTATGACACAACCTAACCTGAATGGATATACAGTATTGGAATGCAAAACGCAGACGTCTGTGCAACAATGTCTGGCTGGGGTTGTTTACTGGAATCAACTTCGCAACGTAGTAAAAGCGCTATTGGAAATGCTACAATCCCGCGCTTACACTTATTCAGTAACGTTTTTCAGGAGACACGATCATGGCCAGCAGAGGCGTAAACAAGGTGATTCTCGTCGGTAATCTGGGCCAGGACCCGGAAGTACGCTATATGCCGAATGGTGGCGCAGTTGCCAACATTACGCTGGCTACTTCCGAATCCTGGCGTGATAAAGCGACCGGTGAAATGAAAGAGCAGACTGAATGGCACCGTGTTGTGCTGTTTGGCAAACTGGCGGAAGTGGCCAGCGAATATCTGCGTAAAGGTTCTCAGGTTTATATCGAAGGTCAGCTGCGTACCCGCAAATGGACCGATCAGTCCGGCGTAGAAAAGTACACCACAGAAGTTGTGGTTAACGTTGGCGGCACCATGCAAATGCTGGGTGGTCGTCAGGGTGGTGGTGCTCCGGCAGGTGGCGGTCAGCAGCAGGGCGGTTGGGGTCAACCTCAGCAGCCGCAGGGTGGCAACCAGTTCAGCGGCGGCGCGCAGTCTCGCCCGCAACAGTCAGCTCCGGCAGCGCCGTCTAACGAGCCGCCGATGGATTTCGACGACGATATTCCGTTCTAATCCCACTGCGTTACGCTGAAAATAATGGCTACCTCAAGACTGGGGTAGCCATATGCAATTTTGTTATCAGTTCAACACCATCGGCCAGTCTGGCGGTGTGTGACTCATCACGTCAACCATCACGGTTTCAATGTTCTTCCAGATAGCGGACATATCCACCAGGGTTATGCCGAGCAATCCAGTCGCAAACCAGCAGGCAAAAACCAGCCCCAAACCGCTGCTAATGACGGCCAGGCCAATATAATCTGATTTACGAAAACGGATATTGAGCGTACTGGCTAAAAACATCAGCACCGCGCTGAGTAGTTGCCACCGCAGAAGAACCACGCCAGTTGTTATTGTCGCCATGAAAAACGTCCTCAGAAAGTCTGGATGCCCAGGACAGCGCGGGGGTGTTCACCGAGGGTGTGATACTCTGGCTATCGACGGGCAATCACATGAATGAAACATTGTTTCTGTTACATTATTTCTGTGAACTATATCACATTTGGTTGTTTGTTCACCACTATTGGACGTTATTTTTGTAGGCCTATAACCACTCTAAGAATGTGGTTTCTTTAATGAAGGGCTGATAATAAATAACCATGTTTTAAACATGTATTTAGTCTGCTTGTTATATTTATCCTAAATTAAACGTTAAAAAACTTTAATGAATTTCTTAAATGCAGCCAGGATAATGCCCATTAAAAATTACTCCGTGGGGATAATAACGTTATGAAATAAGCATAACTTTAAGTTTGCCTTACGGAAAAATAATATCATCATCAACTATTATCAGACTTTTACATAGAGAAGTCTGTTGCTAATACTGATAGATTCATGCAACTTAATCAGTCGGTGTTTATAGCATCCTGCCTTGATGGGTTCTGGCATATACGAAACAGGGAAATAGGGCTGACATGAATCACAGTGCGCGACGCAAGATGCTGAAGTTCCTGGGAACATTCATGGTGGTATTGTTCCCCGTGGTGCTGGCGATATGGTTTGCGCACATCCGGGCGATGACCGAAACCCATAACCAACTCCGCTCTTTTGCTCAACTGGTGTTAAATAAAACAGAATTGGTGATCCTACAAGCCGATTTGGCGCGTGATATGGCCCAGTTGTATCAGGGTAAGATGTGTACCCCGGCACATCAGAAAAGTATGCTGAATATTATTCGCGGTCGTTTATATATCAGTGAGCTAATTTATGCGCAGGGCGATCATTTTTTGTGCTCTACGTCTATGGCGCCGCCTGTTACTTATATTATGCCGACACCCGACTATAAACGTACGCCGGATATCGCCATCTATTACTACCGCGATACCCCTTTTTTCGCCGGCTACAGAATGACGTACATGCAACGCGGGAACTACGTCGCAGTCATCAATCCATTGTCCTACAGTGAAGTCATGTCAGATGATCCGGATCTCTCCTGGGGCGTGTATGACACAGTAACAGATACGTTTTTCTCTGCCAGCGAAGCGGCAAATATTGCGCAATTCGCGCCGCTGGTACGTGGTGAAGCCTCGACCTTTCAACAAGACGATCGCTTCTACACCATCGTGCACTCTGAAAAACGCCCAATTGCGATTATTGTGTCGACCTCAGACAACCGCGTGAGTCAGATTTTCTATCACGAGGCGGCGTTAACCATTCCCTTCGGGATTATCTGTAGCATCCTGATACTGCTAATGTGGTGGCGCACGCGCCAGGAATACTTATCTCCCCGGCGCTTGCTAAAGCGCGCGATCAAAAAACGTCAGCTTTGCCTGCATTACCAGCCGATCATTGATATCAAAAATGGACAATGCGTTGGGGCTGAAGCTCTGCTGCGCTGGCCGGGTTGTAAAGGTGAGGTGATGAGCCCGACGGAGTTTATTCCGCTGGCTGAAAAAGAGGGAATGATTGAACGGATAACGGATTATGTCGTTGAAGAGGTGTTCAACGATTTGGGGTATTTTCTTTCGGCGCATCCTCAGCTTTCTATCTCGATTAACCTTTCCGCTTCTGACTTTCATTCATCCCGATTGATTGCTCTGATTAACGACAAAAATCGTGAGTACTCCGTGGCGGCCCAACAAATTAAAGTTGAAGTGACGGAACGTGGGTTCATAGATGTACATAAAATGACCCCAGTCATTCAGGCGTTTCGCAAGGCGGGTTATGAAGTGGCGTTTGATGACTTTGGCACGGGATATTCCAATCTGCATAATTTGTCAGCGCTGAATGTCGATATCCTGAAGATCGACAAATCGTTTATTAGCACGTTGTCCACTAACAGCACCAGTCACTTGATTGCCGAACATATTATTGAGATGGCGCAAAGCTTACACCTGAAGACGATCGCGGAAGGGGTGGAAACGAAGGAGCAAATCGAATGGCTGCTTGAACGCGGCGTACAGTATTGTCAGGGCTGGTATTTTGCGAAGGCGCTGCCGCCGCAGGAGTTTATGCACTGGATACAACGGTCGCCCGCCATACTGACGCAGAGCGGGCAATAATCCTACAGACGATGGCGGTAGTCGCTGGGAGTACGATCAAATTCGCGGCGAAACACGCGCGAGAAGGTTTGTTGCGACACATAGCCAAGATCCATCGCGATATCAAAAATAGGTCGCTCAGTTGTCCGCAGTTCAACGGCGGCCAGCAAAAGTCGACGCTGGCGGATGTAGTCACCCAAGGTCTGGCGCGTCACCGTGCGGAACATTCTTTGTAAATACCACTTCGAGTAACCTGATTTTCTCGCCACCGCCTCAATGTTCAGCGGTTGATCGATATGTTCATCAATCCATTCAATAAGAGTCTGAATAATCTGCTGATGGGACATAGGGCTGCCTCTTTCTCAGTATTCGATTCGTCGTTTTGTCTGTGGGCGAGTATAATTCCTCAAGTTAACTTGAGGTAAAGCGATTTATGGAAAAGAAATTACCCCGGATAAAAGCGCTGCTTACGCCAGGTGAAGTCGCTAAGCGTAGCGGCGTGGCGGTATCAACCCTGCATTTCTATGAAAGCAAAGGGTTAATCAGTAGTATGCGCAACAGCGGCAATCAGCGCCGATACAAACGTGATGTGTTGCGTTACGTCGCGATAATCAAGATTGCTCAACGCATCGGGATCCCGCTGGCCACGATCGGTGACGCGTTAGGTGTATTACCTGAGGGGCATTCGCTTAGTGCCAAAGAGTGGAAGCAGCTCTCTTCGCAATGGCGTGAAGAACTGGATCGACGTATTCATACTTTGGTGGCGCTACGCGATGAGCTGGATGGGTGTATTGGTTGCGGTTGTTTATCGCGCAGCGATTGCCCGTTGCGTAACCCAGGCGATCAGCTTGGCGAGCAGGGGACCGGAGCGCGCCTGCTGGAAGATGATTAATTGGTTTAAAATATATGACGGATATGACGAGTATAAAACTAAAGCGCCACAGAGGGCGCTTTAGTTTGGTTCCGGTCTTTGTCTTTCACTCTATCCCGCTGGTTCACGGGAGGGTTTCCCCCGACATCAACACCCCTCAGTCGAGCACATTAGGGGAGGTTCCGGTCTGTGTTGATAATGTAAGTGTAAGCCACCTCTCTCTATTTGCCAGTGAAATGGTGATTTTTTAGCCAAAAAATTTTCCGCATCTTCACCTGTTTTCTTGCGCGAGTTGCGCGAAATAGACACTCTGATGTTGTAATAACTCCGCGAAATTTGTTGCCAGATTGCGCATTGACGATAACGTTTGCGCATCGACTGGTTATTAATTGTGCGTTATAAGAAGAAATGAGTAAAAAGCGGCAAAGTTCAGTTGAAAACCTGCGTATGATCGCTGGATAATCGTTTGCTTTTTTTTACCACCCGTTTTTTATGCGCGGAGCTAAACGTTTGCTTTTTTGCGACACCCCTATTGACGCAAACCTGGCACATGGAGAAAACGTTTGGCAGGCAGTGGATTGTCCAGCACGCATAATGACGAAAAAATAAACTCTCAGGGGATGTTTTCTATGTCTACGCCTTCAGCGCGTACCGGCGGTTCACTTGACGCCTGGTTTAAAATTTCGCTTCGCGGCAGTACCGTTCGTCAGGAAGTCGTTGCCGGATTAACGACCTTCCTGGCCATGGTCTACTCTGTTATCGTGGTTCCGGGGATGCTGGGTAAAGCCGGGTTCCCTCCTGCTGCTGTATTTGTGGCGACCTGTCTGGTCGCGGGCGTCGGTTCTATTGTGATGGGCCTGTGGGCAAACCTGCCGCTGGCAATCGGCTGCGCCATTTCTCTGACCGCATTTACCGCATTCAGCCTGGTGCTGGGCCAACATATTAGCGTGCCCGTTGCGCTGGGTGCGGTGTTCCTGATGGGTGTCCTGTTTACCATCATTTCCGCGACCGGTATCCGTAGCTGGATCCTGCGCAATCTGCCGCAGGGCGTTGCGCACGGTACGGGGATTGGTATCGGCCTGTTCTTGCTACTGATTGCGGCAAACGGTGTTGGTCTGGTGATTAAGAACCCGCTGGACGGTCTGCCGGTTGCGCTGGGTGACTTCGATACCTTCCCGGTCATTATGTCGCTGGTTGGTCTGGCGGTGATTCTTGGCCTCGAAAAACTGAAAGTACCGGGCGGCATCCTGCTGACCATTATCGGTATTTCCGTGATTGGCCTGATTTTTGACCCGGCCGTGCATTTCTCCGGTATTTTTGCCATGCCGTCTCTGAGTGATGAAAACGGCAACTCGCTGATCGGCAGCCTGGATATCATGGGCGCACTGAATCCGATCGTCCTGCCGAGCGTGCTGGCGCTGGTCATGACCGCTGTCTTCGATGCAACCGGAACCATACGCGCGGTAGCTGGACAGGCGAATCTGCTGGATAAAGACGGACAGATTATCGACGGTGGTAAAGCGCTGACCACTGACTCCCTGAGCAGCGTGTTCTCTGGTCTGGTGGGTGCAGCTCCGGCGGCGGTTTACATTGAATCCGCAGCGGGTACGGCGGCAGGCGGTAAAACTGGCCTGACAGCGATCACCGTTGGCGTGTTGTTCCTGCTGATTCTGTTCCTCTCTCCGCTCTCTTATCTTGTTCCTGTGTACGCAACGGCACCTGCGCTGATGTATGTGGGTCTGTTGATGCTGAGCAACGTTGCGAAAATCGACTTTGCTGACTTTGTCGACGCGATGGCGGGACTGGTAACAGCCGTATTTATCGTGCTGACCTGTAACATCGTTACCGGCATCATGATTGGCTTTGCTACCCTGGTAATTGGCCGCATCGTCTCTGGCGAATGGCGCAAACTGAACATCGGCACTGTGGTGATCGCCATCGCGCTGGTGGCCTTCTACGCTGGCGGTTGGGCTATCTGATTCAGCTTTCCTGACGATCCTAAAAACGGGTGGCTTTGGCCGCCCGTTTTCATTTTCAGAACACACTCGTTGTCTTTTGCGTTACTCTCAATTAGATAGAATTGAGGCACGACGCCTCTCATTAGCAATCATAAGAAACATCGCAAACAGGGAACGCATGGAAATCTTTTTCACCATACTCATCATGACCCTTGTGGTCTCGCTGTCGGGGGTATTTACTCGCGTATTGCCCTTCCAACTTCCTTTACCCCTTATGCAGATCGCCATCGGCGCCTTGCTGGCGTGGCCGACGTTTGGTTTGCATGTGGAATTCGATCCTGAGCTGTTTCTGGTCCTGTTCATCCCGCCATTGCTGTTTGCCGATGGCTGGAAGACGCCAACGCGTGAGTTTCTCGAACACGGGCGAGAGATCTTCGGCCTTGCGCTGGCGCTGGTTCTGGTCACGGTGGTCGGCATTGGATTTATGATTTACTGGCTGGTGCCGGGAATCCCTCTCATCCCAGCCTTTGCGTTGGCTGCTGTGCTATCGCCAACCGATGCCGTTGCCCTTTCCGGCATTGTGGGAGAGGGACGCATACCGAAGAAAATCATGGGCATCCTGCAGGGCGAAGCGTTAATGAACGACGCCTCCGGCCTGGTGTCACTGAAATTTGCCGTCGCTGTGGCGATGGGCACGATGGTGTTTACCGTTGGTGGGGCAACGCTTGAATTCTTCAAGGTAGCAATTGGCGGTATCCTGGCCGGTTTTGTCGTCAGCTGGCTGTACGGGCGGTCTCTGCGTTTTCTCAGCCGCTGGGGTGGCGATGAGCCGGCAACGCAAATCGTCCTGCTGTTCCTGCTGCCATTTGCGTCTTACCTGATTGCGGAACACATCGGCGTTTCCGGTATCCTCGCGGCAGTCGCTGCCGGGATGACGATCACCCGTTCCGGGGTGATGCGCCGCGCGCCGCTGGCGATGCGCTTACGTGCTAACAGTACCTGGGCAATGCTGGAGTTTGTGTTTAACGGCATGGTCTTCTTGCTGTTAGGGCTGCAACTGCCGGGGATTCTGGAGTCTTCTTTGGCGGCGGCAGAGGTCGACCCGAACGTTGAAATCTGGATGCTG
Source organism: Citrobacter sp. Cpo090 (assembly GCF_030332665.1). Lineage (NCBI taxonomy): Bacteria > Pseudomonadati > Pseudomonadota > Gammaproteobacteria > Enterobacterales > Enterobacteriaceae > Citrobacter > Citrobacter sp. Cpo090. The sequence goes on from NZ_JAOWHK010000037.1 coordinate 85,717, forward strand.
TTTACCGATATCGTGCTGATTTACGTGGCGCTGATGTTGGTACGTTTTGGCTGGCTGTGGACCATGAAGAAGTTCAGTCTGCGCTTCCTGAAGAAAAAGCCGATGGAGTTTGGATCCTGGACGACGCGTGAAATCCTGATCGCCTCTTTTGCAGGCGTGCGTGGGGCAATTACCCTCGCCGGTGTGCTCTCCATTCCGCTGTTGTTACCGGACGGTAGCGGCTTCCCCGCGCGATATGAGCTGATCTTCCTTGCCGCTGGCGTGATTCTGTTCTCGCTGTTTGTTGGCGTGGTGATGCTGCCGATTCTGCTACAACATCTGGAAGTGGCTGACCACTCGCAGCAGCAAAAAGAGGAACGAATTGCCCGTGCCGCCACGGCGGAAGTGGCGATTGTCGCCATCCAGAAAATGGAAGAGCGTCTGGCTGCGGACAGCGAAGAGAACATCGACAACCAGTTGCTCACCGAGGTGAGTTCACGCGTGATTGGTAACTTGCGCCGACGCGCCGACGGACGCAACGATGTGGAAAGCTCGATGCAGGAAGAAAACCTCGAACGACGTTTCCGCCTGGCAGCGCTGCGTTCAGAACGCGCGGAGCTTTATCACCTGCGAGCCACACGTGAAATCAGCAATGAAACGCTGCAAAAACTACTGCACGACCTGGATTTGCTGGAAGCGCTGTTGATTGAGAATCAGTAAACGGTAGTGCCTGATGCGCTATGCTTATCAGGCCTACAAGACCGGCAATAGCGATGTAGGCCGGATAAGGCGCTGGTCACATCCGGCGAAGGGTGTGCCTGATGCGCTACGCTTATCAGGCCTACAAGACCGGCAATAGCGATGTAGGCCGGATAAGGCGCTGGCCGCATCCGGCGAGGGGGGTGTCTGATGCGCTACGCTTATCAGGCCTACAAGACCAGCATATCGATGTAGGCCGGATAAGGCGTTAGCCGCATCCGGCGAAGGGTGTGCCTGATGCACTACGCTTATCAGGCCTACAAGACCAGCATATCGATGTAGGCCGGATAAGGCGATGGCCGCATCCGGCGAAGGGTGTGCCTGATGTACTACGCTTATCAGGCCTACAAGACCAGCATATCGATGTAGGCCGGATAAGGCGTTAGCCGCATCCGGCGAAGGGTGTGCC
>NZ_JAOWHK010000037.1:86913-117956 GCF_030332665.1 Citrobacter sp. Cpo090
ATGCGCTACGCTTATCAGGCCTACAAGACCGGCAATAGCGATGTAGGCCGGATAAGGCGCTGGCCGCATCCGGCGAGGGGTGTGTCTGATGCGCTACGCTTATCAGGCCTACAAGACCGGCATACCGATGTAGGCCGGATAAGGCGCTGTCCGCATCCGGCGAAGGGTGTGCCAAATGGCGGCAAGAAATTATTCATCGTGTAATTTGCGAGCGGCTTTCCTGAACGAATCCATCCCTCTTGTCGATTCCCTCTTTTCTCCATACGGTTGAGGAAAGGGGGGAACATGTCCAACTATCGACGAAATTACATCAATGGGGGAACCTGGTTTTTTACGGTAAATTTGCAGGACCGTCGAAGCCACCTTCTGACTGTCAACATTTACGCGCTTCGGTGTGCAATCGCTGCGGTCAAAAAGGTTAGGCCTTTTCGCATCAATGCGTGGGTCGTTTTACCCGAGCATATGCATTGCATATGGACGTTACCTGGCAATGATGCGGATTATTCCTCTCGCTGGCGGGAAATTAAGAAGCATTTCACCCACTCGTTGTCTGCGCGACATATCTGGCAATCTCGTTTTTGGGAGCACACCATCCGTGATGAACATGATTATCGCCAGCATGTTGATTATATTTACATAAACCCGGTGAAGCACGGGTGGGTAAAGCAGGTACAGGCATGGCCTTTTTCAACATTTCATCGTGATGTGAGGCATGGTTTGTACCCGCAAGATTGGGCAGGTGAAATAATGGATTTTAATGCGGGTGAACGTGCCTGATGCGCTACGCTTATCAGGCCTACAAGACCGGCATACCGATGTAGGCCGCATCCGGTATTTTACGACGCTTGCGGTAGCCAAAACCCTTCACAGCACTTGAGCCACGCCTGGGCGCTGTGCGACAGATACACGCCTTCGCGCCAAATCATGCCCAACTGCCAGCGTAAATCACTCTCCAGAGGGATCCAGCGCAACGTTTGCTTATCCAGCCGCTGGCAAATCGGTTCCGGTAAAATGGCAATCCCGACTCCGGCTTGTACCATTGCCGCGAGAAAATCCCACTGCCCGCTGCGCACCGCGATGCGGGGCTTGACGTTGTGTTGGCTAAACAGCTCAAGCAATTGGCGGCTCAACGCAAAATCTTCGTTGTAGATAAGCAGCGGATGTTCTGCCAGCGCCTCGGGGGAAATGGATTCGCACGTTGTCCACTGACCGGATCGGGGGACCAGTACGCAGAGTGGATGGCTAAAAAGCGGTAAGGTCGCCAGACCGCTCTCTTCTTCAACCGGCAGCGCGGTCATTGCAACATCCAGGTCACCGTTCATCACCGCCTGCTGAACGGTTAAGCCGCCAAATTCAGAGACCTTCAGCTCAACGCCGGGATAGCGCTGGCGGAACAGGCCGATCGGCCCGGCCATCAACATCCCCACCATGGGTGGGATTCCCAGGCGCAGCACGCCCTTGTTGAGGTGATTAATGTCACTGAGTTCCGCTTCAAGCTGGCGAAACTCGGCAAGGATCGCCAGGCCGCGTTCGAAAACGACCTGCCCGGTGTCGGTTAACAGCAGTCGCCGACCGTCACGGATTAACAGCGTGCAGTTAAGCTCGTCTTCAAGGTTCTTCAACATCTTGCTGATGGTGGGCTGGGTGACAAAAAGCTTCTCCGCTGCGCGGGTAAAGCTCTGCTGACGAACCACCTCAACAAAATATCGCAGCGTTCTGATATCCATGATTATTCCTTAAGACTATGCCTGCAATGAGTTTAATTCATTTCAGTCCTGGACGGGGGCTCTCTATACTGGCGCTCTCTATTTTTTAAGGACATACCCTCATGGCTGTGGCGATAAGCCGCGTGACGCCTGCCGTTATTCATCGACTCCAGATCCCCGTTCAGGTTCTGTTGTACGCAGGTCTCTTTGTATTTGCTCAATATCTTGTCTCCTGGCTGCATCTGCCGCTTCCTGCCAATCTGGTTGGGATGGTGCTGATGCTGGCGTTAATTGTCTGCCGGGTTATCCCGTTGAACTGGATTCGCGCAGGTGCTCGCTGGTTACTGGCTGAAATGCTGCTGTTTTTTGTCCCGGCGGTGGTCGCCGTTGTGAACTACACGCAGCTGTTGCTGGTTGATGGCTGGCGTATATTTGCCGTCATTGCGATCAGTACGCTGATGGTACTCGGCGCAACGGCGTGGGTGGTGGATAAAGTGTATCGCTATGAAATGCGCAGGCTAAACCGTGAGTAATTTCCAGCTAAGCGTGTTGTGTCTGGTGATTACGCTGGGTATCTACTTTGCCAATAAGCGCCTGTATCGCCGTTTTCGTAAATTACCCCTGATGCCATTAGTTCTCACCCCGGCCCTGCTGGTGCTGATGCTGGTCTTCGGCCATATCTCCTGGCAAAACTATATTGGTGAATCGCACTGGTTACTGTGGCTGTTAGGCCCGGCGACCATCGCCTTTGCCGTTCCGGTGTATGACAACCTTGCCGTGATTAAGCGTCACTGGATGTCGCTGACGGCGGGCGTGGTAACGGCAACGCTGGTAGCCGTCACCAGTTCCGTGTGGCTGGCGCGCCTGTTTATGTTGCCTGATGAGATCCAACGCAGTCTGGCGGTGCGCTCCGTCACCACGCCGTTTGCGCTGGCGGCGGCAGAGCCATTGGGCGGGCAGCCGGACCTGGTGGCATTATTCGTGGTGGTGACCGGCGTATTTGGTATGGCGGTCGGCGATGTGCTGTTTTTACGGCTTTCCATTCGTGAAGGGATGGCGAAAGGCGCAGGATTTGGCGCAGCATCGCACGGCGCAGGCACGGCTCGCTCTTATGAACTCGGTCAGCAAGAGGGGGTAGTTGCTAGCCTGGTGATGATGCTCTCTGGCGTGGTGATGGTGCTGGTAGCGCCGCTGGTCGCAAGGCTGATGTTCTGACCAGCGGCTGTGTGCTATTTCAAGCGTGAAATCAGCGAGAATTCTTTAAAATTCACCGGCCGCTGTTGCTGCATTGAAATATTCCCGGCGATACCTGTCAAAATCGACATGGCGCCGGCGCGATGGTCGGCGGCGCGCTGCAACGGATCGTGCCGCGGCTCGCCAAACAGGTCGGCCAGCATTGCATTATCTCCACCGCCGTGGCCGCCTTCGCCGAGGATAAAATCAGCCTGCCACGGCGCGGCAAACATCGGGAAAACAGTGATGTCACAGGTTTCAAGGCTGCCTTCGTTGTCCCGTTCGCCTCCGGCGTTGACGTAGGATTTCTCAACGATTTTCATCTCCAGGCGGCCTTCGCTGCCGTTAAACACCACGTTCAAGCCCTCCCATGGCAGCCAGGTATTCAGTGAGTAGGTAAGCTGCGCCTGATTCTGATACTTCACCAGCACCGACATGGTGTCTTCAATGGTGATACCGTCGCTGAACACGCTCTGGTCGCGGAAATAGTTATCTTCGTGTTCGGCATCCAGATAGAGTGCTTTAAGCTGAGGATTCTCGGCCATATGCAGCGCAAACGGATCGTCTGTGGCCTGCGCATAGCCGTGAGCGCGCGGGTAAAAATGCGTCACGCCCCGGCGTTCAGCGTTCTCTTTTCCGTAGAAGCGCAGGCTACCTTCGGCATACACTCGCTCCGGATAGCTTCCCAGCCAGAAGTTCATCAGATCAAAATGGTGAGTGGATTTATGCACTAATAAGCCGCCGCTATTACGTTTTTCGCGATGCCAGCGGCGGAAATAATCGGCACCGTGTTCGGTATTGAGCAACCATTCAAAGTGAACCGAATAAACTTCGCCAATCGTACCGTTCATCAGCAGTTCGCGAATCTTGCTGTGGTGCGGCGCATAGCGATAGTTAAAGGCGACGCGTACCTGACGCCCAGTCTCTTCAATGGCATCCAGAATCCGCAGGGCGCGTTGTTCATCGATGGTCATCGGTTTTTCGGTGATCACATCGCAGCCCGCGCGTAGCGCTCGCACGATGTAGTCGTCGTGAGTCCGATCCATGGTGGTCACAATGATGATATCCGGACGAGTTTCGCGGATCATCTCTTCAAACTGCTGCGCTTTCCAGCTGGAAACCGGGGCCGCGCCTTCGTTCTCCAGAAGCTGGTTGGCGTAATTCATACGGGTTTGATTGGTGTCGCAAAAGGCGACCAGACGTGCATTTCCCTTCCACTGCCCGCCAATCGCGCTGATGTAAAGTCCCGCGCGCCCGCCGGTTCCTACCAGGGCATATTTCTTCATAACATCCTCATTTTCCCAAAATGAATTAACGTGTTGATGTAATAAAAACAATGTTTCAATTTTATTTTTATACAATAGCGCTAATGCAGAAGATGGATACAACGCAGAGGGAAAAATGTGATCCCCGGCCAAAATGACTGGGGGAGGGAGGCGATATTCTGATTTTCTTAGAGATTATGTTTAAATTTATGTCCATGCCTTAGAATAGTGATAAATGTTACTCGCCATTGTAAGGACGCGCAGCGTGAAATATTTGTGGTTATCTGCTCTCTTGTTCAGCCATACCGTTTTAGCCTGGTGTCCTTATGAAGACCAACAGGTGACACTTCAGGGAACATTAATACAACAGACGCTACCCGGTCCGCCAAATTACGAAAGCATCAAAGATGGCGATGAAGCGGTAACCTATAATTATCTTAAATTGGATCAGCCGTTTGAGTGTGATGTTACTGGTAAGGGTGAAAGTGTTCCGCTAGTACAGCTTATTTTGATGCACAAAAATAAGCTTATTTACGCCGATCTTGCTCCTTCTCTGGGAAAAGATGTCATCTTGACCGGGAAAACGATGTATGCCCAAACGGGTCATCACTTTACTTCTGTGCTGCTTATTATTGAGGACGCCAAAGACGTTACTCCCATCACCACGCCGGAACAAAAGAAAAGTGCGCTGCTTCAGTTTCAACAGTTCCAGCAGGCGTTAAAGGATAAAAACGTGGCGGTGGTGAAAACGTATTTTGTCTTTCCTTTGCAAGGGACTTTACTTGATTTTATTGCTTTTGATGAAAACCGTCAGGAGGAAATACTTACCGAGGCTGTGTTTGACCAAAATTCGCAGCAGATTATGACGTATTTGCAGATGCTGACCAACATCGACGTTGATGCTGAATCCCTGATGATAAACGAGTACAGAATTAACGCGCTTTCGGAACGCGAGCAGCAACGTCACTATTTTCCTGCGGATGAAGATGGCATGTTTTATTATGAAGAACACTGTAAACGTCATACCGTTACAGGAACATGCGATACCATCGCTCAAGGGGAACTTACAGACGGTATTCTTTTAATTTCGCAGGGGACAGGTGCAAATAAGCAACTCCCAGGTCTTTCAGAAAATTGTGACGGCGCGACGTCATATATGTTCAAGCGGGTTGATGGAAAACTGCGACTGACGGGGAGTTTTACTGCAGACTAATGACGTATTACTGATGGAATAAAAATAGAAAAGGATGTTAAAAAATGCTTAATGATTTATTTTTGGACTGGCGGAATGGTGTATTGGGAAGATTAAGGTTTTTTCTCTATTTCATATTAATTACTGTTATTTCATTATTTACAACATGGATTTTAATTATCAATCCAACAAATATTTTCGCGCTTTTTATCTTTTGGTTGGGTATTGTTTTAAGCTATTACTGTGGTTTTTTGGTCATCACCAAACGGTATCGGGAGTTGATTCCGTTTCCAGTGATCATTGCAATTATTCACTGGGGGGCCGGGTTGCTGGCTTTCTGGAAGGGCTGGCAATGGCTAAACCTTGTGTGTGCGATTGTTTTCCTGTTGCTTATCGCTGTACCTGCTCGTCGCTTTATAACGGATGAGAATCCTGGATGATTTGCTGAATGTCTTCCCCGGCCAAAATGACCGGGGAGGAGAAGGGAAGTTAGTGCGCGCGACCTTGTTCTACGCCGTATCCGGTCTGGGAACGGATGAACTGAGCACGGAACTGCTCGCGTTCGCGGTTGCCTTCTTCTGAGTTGTCGGTAGCAGAGAAGAACCAGATCCCGAGGAATGCTACGCTGATGGAGAACAGCGCCGGATACTCATACGGGAAAATGGCTTTTTCGTGACCGAGGATCTGGACCCAAATCGTTGGGCCAAGAACCATCAGCACCACTGCCGTCAGCAGGCCTAACCAACCACCCAGCATCGCGCCACGCGTGGTCAGTCTTGACCAGTACATGGAGAGCAGAATGATGGGGAAGTTACAGCTGGCCGCGATAGCAAACGCCAGGCCCACCATGAAGGCGATGTTCTGGTTCTCAAACAGCACGCCGAGCAGAATAGCGATCACACCTAACACCAGTACGGTGATCTTCGATACTCGCAGCTCTTCACGTTCAGTTGCGCCTTTACGGAACACGTTGGCATACAGGTCGTGAGAAACCGCCGATGCACCCGCCAGCGTCAGGCCGGCAACCACCGCCAGGATGGTGGCAAAGGCCACTGCCGAGATGAAGCCGAGGAACAGGTTACCGCCCACCGCATTTGCCAGGTGAACCGCCGCCATGTTATTACCGCCAATCAGCGCGCCAGCAGCATCTTTGTACGCCGGATTAGCACCTACCAGCATGATCGCGCCAAAGCCGATGATAAAGGTCAGGATGTAGAAATAACCCATAAAACCGGTGGCATAGAACACGCTCTTACGCGCTTCACGAGCATCGCTAACCGTGAAGAAGCGCATCAGGATGTGCGGCAAGCCTGCCGTACCAAACATCAGGCCGAGACCTAACGACAGCGCGGATATTGGGTCTTTTACCAACCCGCCCGGGCTCATAATGGCAGAACCTTTCGGGTGTACCGCCATTGCTTCGGTAAACAGATTATTGAAGCTAAAGCCGACGTGCTTCATCACCATAAAGGCCATAAAGCTGGCGCCGAACAGCAGTAACACAGCTTTGATAATCTGTACCCAGGTGGTTGCCAGCATGCCGCCGAACAGCACGTACATCATCATCAGCACGCCAACCAGTACGACAGCGATGTGATAGTTCAGACCAAACAGCAGCTCAATCAGTTTACCTGCGCCGACCATCTGGGCGATCAGATACAGTGCGACCACCACCAGTGAACCACAGGCCGACAGAATACGGATTGGTCCTTGCTTCAGACGATAAGACGCAACGTCTGCAAAGGTGTAACGACCGAGGTTACGCAAACGCTCCGCAATCAGGAACAGGATAATTGGCCAGCCGACCAGGAAGCCGAGTGAATAGATCAGCCCGTCATAACCCGAGGTAAACACCAGCGCGGAAATCCCGAGGAACGATGCCGCAGACATATAGTCGCCCGCAATCGCCAGCCCGTTCTGGAAACCGGTGATGTTACCGCCGGCGGTGTAGTAGTCATTACGCGAACGTACGCGCTTAGACGCCCAGTAGGTAATACCGAGCGTAAAGATGACGAAAATCAGGAACATGATAATCGCCTGCCAGTTGGTTGGCTGGCGCTGGACTGCACCGCTAATAGCATCCGCCGCGTTTGCGGCGAAGGGCAGCGTGGCGGCAAGCGCCGTCAGGACTCTCTTCATGATGCTTTAACCTCGTGCAGAACCGCATTGTTCAGGCGATCGAATTCACCGTTTGCCCGCCAGATGTAGATCCCGGTCAGGATGAAGGAGATGAGGATCACACCGACCCCAATCGGAATACCGCGGGTGACGCTGGTTCCCGCGTGTAGCGGAGTACCCAGCCAGCCCGGCGCAAAGGCAATCAATAAAATAAAGCTGATATAAACTGCCAGCATGATGATGGAAAGAATGGTGGCAAACCGTTGCCGTTTTTCGACTAACTCCCTGAAACGCGCACTGTCTTCTATCCGCTGATAAATATTGTCATTCATCACAGAGCTCTCCAGAGGTCCCCTTCGTCTTTCGCGCAGCAGGCATGACCTGGCTGCTGTCGCAGTCCTGCAACGCGAAATCCTTTGGGGGAGGTTTTTTTATATTTCCCTCCCGGTGAAGAGAGGGTAGGGTCAGATTTGTAGGCCGGATAAGACGCTTTCGCGTCGCCATCCGGCATTTTCAGGACTTTGTTATGATGGCATCGCGATGGCCTGCTTCTCTTCGAGCAGTTTCTCTACGACGCCAGGATCGGCGAGGGTCGAGGTATCGCCCAGATTGCTGGTATCGCCCGCCGCGATTTTACGCAGGATACGGCGCATGATTTTGCCGGAGCGGGTTTTCGGCAGTGAGTCGGTCCAGTGCAGCACGTCTGGCGTTGCCAGCGGGCCAATTTCTTTACGCACCCAGTTGCGAACCTCGGCGTACAGCTCAGGTGACGGCTCTTCACCGTGATTCAGCGTGACGTAGGCGTAGATCGCCTGACCTTTAATGTTATGCGGGATACCGACCACTGCGGCTTCAGCAATCTTCGGATGCGACACCAGCGCTGATTCGATTTCAGCCGTTCCCAGACGGTGGCCGGAGACGTTCAGCACATCGTCCACACGTCCGGTGATCCAGTAATAGCCATCTTCGTCACGGCGCGCGCCGTCACCGCTGAAGTACATATTCTTGAAGGTAGAGAAGTAGGTTTGCTCAAAGCGTTCATGATCGCCAAACAGGGTTCTCGCCTGGCCTGGCCATGAGTCGGTAATCACCAGGTTGCCTTCGGTCGCGCCTTCCAGCGGATTACCTTCGTTATCGACAATCGCAGGTTGTACGCCAAAGAATGGACGGGTTGCAGAACCGGCTTTCAGCTCGGTAGCGCCCGGCAGTGGGGTGATCATGAATCCCCCGGTTTCGGTCTGCCACCAGGTATCGACGACCGGGCATTTTTCGTTGCCGATCTTCTTCCAGTACCACTCCCACGCTTCCGGGTTGATCGGCTCGCCAACGGAACCCAGGATACGCAGCGACGAACGGTCAGTACCTTCAATCGCTTTGTCGCCTTCTGCCATCAGTGCGCGAATGGCGGTCGGTGCGGTATACAGAATATTGACCTGGTGCTTGTCCACAACCTGCGACATACGCGCCGGGGTAGGCCAGTTTGGCACACCTTCGAACATCAGCGTGGTTGCGCCGCAGGCCAGCGGACCGTACAGCAGGTAGCTGTGTCCGGTTACCCAACCCACGTCAGCGGTACACCAATAGATATCGCCCTGATGGTAATCAAATACGTACTTAAAGGTGGTTGCGGCGTAGACCAGATACCCGCCGGTAGTGTGCAGCACGCCTTTCGGCTTGCCGGTTGAACCGGAGGTATACAGGATAAACAGTGGATCTTCCGCGTTCATTTCTTCCGGCTGGTGTTCTGAGCTGGCCTTCTCGATAAGATCGGACCACCACAGGTCACGGCCTTCCTGCCACTCCGTTTTACCTCCGGTACGTTTGAGGACGACCACATGTTCAACGGTTTTCACGTTTGGATTTTTCAGCGCATCATCCACGTTCTTTTTCAGTGGGATAGCGCGCCCGGCGCGTACGCCTTCGTCGGCGGTGATCACCAGGCGTGAATTGGAGTCGATAATACGTCCGGCGACGGCTTCCGGTGAGAAACCACCGAAGATGACAGAATGCACTGCCCCAATGCGGGCACAGGCCAGCATGGCAACCGCAGCCTCTGGCACCATCGGCATATAAATGGCCACTACGTCACCTTTTTTAATGCCTAAATCCAGTAGCGTATTGGCGAAACGGCAGACATCGTGATGCAACTCGCGATAGGTAATGTTTTTGCTTTGGGTAGCGTCATCGCCTTCCCAGATGATGGCGGTACGATCGCCATTTGCTTGCAGGTGGCGGTCAAGGCAGTTTGCGGCCAGGTTCAGGGTGCCGTCTTCGTACCATTTAATAGACACGTTGCCTGGTGCGAAGGAGGTGTTCTTCACCTGGCTGTACGGCTTGATCCAATCGAGAATCTTTCCCTGCTCGCCCCAAAATGTGTCGGGTTCGTTAACGGATTGCTGGTATTTCTCTGCGTACTGCTCCGGATTTATCAGGCAACGATCCGCAATGTTTGCGGGAATAGCGTGTTTATGTATTTGGCTCATGGCTTTTGTTCTCCTTGTAGGATGTTAATAATATGTCTCATAAACGTTAAATGTAGGGGCTTTGAGAGTTTTGTTTAGTATTTGCGCGGCAGATCACGCAATAAACGAATTGTGCAAATTAGCGACAAACTGAATTTTGAAGGGAACTAGCAAAAATTGATTAAATCTCGCGATAACATGCAGTTATCTAAAGGATTGTTGAAAAGGTGATCTGTCTCTGAATTAGACCAAAGAGTGAGAGATTAGAGGGGTGTTATAACTCTAAAGTGGTATTTTACATACACTTACAATTGATTAAAAACAACATTTTCAGTGTGGTTTCTTGTTACAAATAGGGTGGAGCAATGTCATGACAGTATTCGTGTGGTTGCTGTTGTGGAAAACAATAAAAGAACCGCCATTGCAGATAATGGCGTCATCTGGATGAGACCCCTATGGCAAGGATAAAATCACGCGTACGCCGTTTCTTCAGCCTGTTATTACCTTTATTATTTATTTCTGCTGTTCACGCTGAACAAACTTCTGTACCTGCAAAAACCGTCACCGTTGAAGCGAAGAATGAAACCTTCGCGCCTCAGCATCCCGATCAATATCTCTCCTGGAAAGCCACGTCTGAGCAATCAGCCCGTGAAGATGCGCTGGCAGAAGATCCGCGTCTGGTGATCCTGTGGGCGGGATACCCATTCTCGCGCGATTACAATAAACCGCGGGGACACGCGTATGCCGTGACCGATGTCCGTGAAACCTTACGCACAGGCGCACCAAAAACGGCAGAAGATGGTCCGTTGCCGATGGCCTGCTGGAGCTGTAAAAGCCCGGACGTAGCGCGTCTTATCCAGAAAGACGGTGAAGATGGCTACTTCCATGGTAAATGGGCGCGCGGCGGTCCGGAAATTGTTAACAACCTCGGTTGTGCGGATTGTCATAATACCGCGTCACCAGACTTCGCCAAAGGCAAGCCAGAACTGACACTGTCGCGTCCTTATGCAGAACGCGCGATGGAAGCCATCGGTAAACCGTTTGAGAAAGCCGGTCGCTTTGACCAGCAATCCATGGTCTGTGGCCAGTGCCACGTGGAATACTACTTCGACGGTAAAAACAAAGCCGTTAAGTTCCCGTGGGACGACGGCATGAAAGTCGAGAACATGGAGAAATACTACGACAACATTGCTTTCTCTGACTGGACCAACTCCCTGTCTAAAACGCCGATGCTGAAAGCGCAGCACCCGGAGTATGAAACCTGGAGTGCGGGCATTCACGGCAAGAACAACGTGACCTGTATCGACTGCCACATGCCGAAAGTGCAAAACGCGGAAGGCAAGATCTACACCGACCATAAGATTGGTAACCCGTTCGATAACTTCCCTCAGACCTGCGCGAACTGCCACACTCAGGACAAAGCGTCCCTGCAAAAAGTGGTCGCCGAGCGTAAACAGGCCATTCATGACCTGAAAATCAAGGTTGAAGATCAGCTGGTTCATGCGCACTTCGAAGCGAAAGCCGCATGGGATGCGGGCGCGACTGAAGCGGAAATGAAGCCGATTCTGGAAGATATCCGCCACGCACAATGGCGCTGGGACCTGTCTATCGCCTCACACGGTATTCATATGCACGCGCCGGAAGAAGGTCTGCGGATGCTGGGTAGCGCAATGGATAAAGCCGCCGACGCGCGTACCAAACTGGTCCGTCTGCTGGCGACCAAAGGCATCACGCATGAAATTCCGTTGCCGGATATCTCGACCAAAGAGAAAGCCCAGGCGGCGATTGGTCTGAACATGCAGCAAATCAATGCTGAGAAGCAGGACTTCATCAAAACGGTGATTCCGCAGTGGGAAGAACAGGCACGTAAAAACGGTCTGTTAAGCCAATAACCCCATTCCGCCCCGCAAGGGGCGGATAACTCAACGGAGTGAATATGAGCGTATTACGTTCGTTATTAACTGCTGGGGTGCTGGCGTCAGGCTTGTTATGGAGCCTGAGTGGAATCACTGCCACGCCAACGCCGCAGGAGTCGGATCAACGCTGGACGGTTACCCAACAGCGTAATCCGGATGCCGCCTGTCTGGACTGTCACAAGCCGGATACCGAAGGCATGCATGGTAAGCATGCGGAAGTCATCAACCCGAATAACAAACTGCCGGTCACCTGCACCAACTGTCATGGCCAGCCATCACCGAACCACCGCGAAGGGGTGAAAGATGTGATGCGCTTTAATGAGCCGATGTACAACGTGGAGCAGCAGAACAGCGTCTGTATGTCCTGTCACCTACCTGAGCAGCTGCAAAAAGCGTTCTGGCCGCACGATGTCCACGTAACCAAAGTGGCGTGTGCCAGCTGTCACTCACTGCATCCGAAGCAAGACACGATGCAGACGCTGAGCGATAAAGGACGGATCAAGATATGCGTCGATTGCCACAGCGATCAGCGTAACAATCCGAACTTTAACCCGGCGTCGGTACCGTTGCTTAAGGAGCATCCATGAGTTGCTCTCGTCGCCAGTTTATCACCGGCGTCGGCGCGCTGGTGGCAGTGAGCGGGACGGCGGGGCGCGTTGTGGCGAAGACGCTGAACATCAACGGCGTGCGTTACGGTATGGTACATGATGAGTCATTATGCATCGGTTGTACGGCCTGCATGGATGCTTGTCGCGAAGTCAACAATGTGCCGGAAGGCGTATCGCGTCTGACGATTATTCGCAGTGAGCCGCAAGGAACGTTTCCTGATGTGAAGTATCGCTTCTTCCGTCACTCGTGCCAGCACTGCGACCACGCTCCCTGCGTCGACGTCTGCCCGACGGGGGCATCGTATCGCGATGCCGCCAGCGGCATTGTGGATGTGAACCCGGACCTTTGCGTAGGCTGCCAGTACTGCATCGCCGCGTGTCCTTATCGCGTGCGCTTTATCCATCCGGTGAGCAAAACGGCGGATAAATGCGATTTCTGCCGGAAAACCAACCTGAAAGCGGGCAAACAGCCCGCCTGCGTTGAGTCATGCCCGACGAAGGCGCTGACGTTTGGTAATCTGGACGATCCTAACAGCGATATCTCCCGTTTGTTGCAGCAGAAAACGACCTACCGTTACAAGCTGGCGTTGGGTACAAAACCGAAGGTCTACCGCGTTCCCTTTAAATTTGGGGAGGTGAGCCAATGACATCCGCTTCTGCATTTCATTTTGAATCCCTAGTGTGGGACTGGCCCATTGCCATCTATCTGTTCCTGATTGGCATCTCAGCCGGACTGGTTACGCTGGCGATTCTGCTGCGTCGTTTCCATCCGGAGGCGGGCGGTTCGGACAGCACCCTGCTGCGCACTACGCTGGTGTTAGGGCCAGGGGCAATTATCCTCGGTCTGTTAATTCTTGTGTTCCACCTGACGCGTCCATGGACTTTCTGGAAACTGATGTTCCACTACAGCTTCACTTCGGTGATGTCGATGGGGGTCATGCTGTTCCAGTTGTATATGGTGGTGCTGGTGCTGTGGCTGGCAAAAATCTTTGAAAAAGAGGTGATTGCTCTGCAACAGCGCTGGCTGCCGCGGTTAGGTATCGTGCAGAAAGTGCTAACGCTGATCGCGCCGTTCCATCGTGCGCTTGAGACGTTAATGCTGGTGCTGGCGGTCCTGCTCGGGGCGTACACCGGCTTCCTGCTGTCGGCGCTGAAATCCTACCCGTTCCTGAATAACCCGATCCTGCCGGTGCTGTTCCTGTTCTCCGGGATCTCCTCCGGGGCAGCGGTGGCGCTGATCGCCATGGCGTTACGCCATCGTAGCAACCCGCACAGCACCGAAGCGCACTTTGTGCATCGCATGGAAGTCCCGGTGGTGTGGCTGGAGATCTTCCTGCTGGCGGCGTTCTTTGTTGGTCTGGCGCTGGGCGATGACGGCAAAATGCGCGCGCTGGCGGCGGCACTGGGCGGCGGTTTCTGGACCTGGTGGTTCTGGCTTGGCGTGGCTGGGCTTGGGTTGATACTACCGATGCTGCTAAAACCCTGGGCCAACCGCAGTTCGACGTTTCATGGCGTGCTGGCAGTCTGCGGCGCCAGCCTGACCGGCGTACTGCTGCTGCGCTTTTTTATACTCTATGCGGGTCAGCTAACCGTTGCGTAAGGTGATATCTGGACGTTCTCCTTCCTGAAGCCGGTTTTCTGGCGCTGTTATTAAGCCTCGGGGTCAACGTGTTGACCCCGCTTGCCGTGTTGGTGGGTGTCCGCCAGCGCTGGCAAGGGGTGATGCGCCTGGCAAGCGTGGGTGTGTGGGCGCAATTTGCCCTGCTGCTGCTGGCTTTTGCCATTCTGGTATTCTGCTTTTTGACCAGCGATTTTTCGGTGGTCTACGTTGCTCAACACAGCTATAGCCTGCTGCCGTGGGGATTAAAACTGGCGGCGGTGTGGGGCGGTCATGAAGGATCGCTGCTGCTGTGGGTGCTGTTTCTTTCCGGCTGGAGCGCGCTGTTTGCTCTTCGCTATCGGCGTGATACCGACGCGCTGTTTCCGCTGACGCTCAGCGTCCTTTCAATGATAACGGCCCTGCTGCTGCTGTTTGTGGTGGTATGGTCCGATCCATTCGTGCGTATCTTCCCGCCAGCCATTGAAGGGCGTGACCTTAACCCGATGCTGCAACATCTCGGGTTAATCCTCCATCCACCGCTACTGTACCTCGGTTACGGTGGTTTGATGGTGGCGGCAGGCGTGGCGCTGGCCTCGCTGCTGCGCGGTGACTTTAATGCGCAAGGTGCCTGGGTGTGCTGGCGCTGGGCGTTGCCCGGCTGGTGCGCGCTGACGCTGGGGATTATCCTCGGCTCCTGGTGGGCCTATTGCGAGCTGGGCTGGGGCGGCTGGTGGTTCTGGGACCCGGTTGAAAATGCCTCCTTATTACCCTGGCTTTCCGCCAGCGCGTTGCTGCATAGCCTGTATATCACGCGCCAGCGCGGAATCTTCCGCCACTGGTCGCTGCTGCTGGCGATCGTCACGCTGATTTTATCGCTGCTGGGGACGCTGATTGTGCGTTCCGGCATTCTCGTCTCGGTGCATGCTTTTGCGCTGGATAACGTCCGCGCCGCGCCACTGTTTGCGCTGTTTACCGTGTTGAGTCTGGCGTCACTCGGGCTATACGCCTGGCGGGGCCAGCAAGTCCGGCAGAATGCGCGTTTTGGCGGTTGGTCACGCGAGATGCTGATTCTGGTTGCGCTGCTGCTCTTTAGTGCGGTGCTGCTGATTGTGTTGATTGGCACGCTCTACCCGATGATTTACGGGCTGTTCGGCTGGGGACGGCTCTCCGTAGGCGCACCGTACTTTAACCGCGCTACACTGCCTTTTGGCCTGCTGATGCTGCTGGTTATCGTGCTGGCAACGGTCAGAAGCCGTAAAGTGTCTTTCCGCATCCAGCTTCCGGCACTGTTGGCGCATGCAGGGGTGCTGGTGTTTGCGGCGGGGATCGTCTTTTCCAGCGGTAGCCGTCAGGAGATAAGCCTGAACCTGAGCCCTGGGCAGCAGGTTGAACTGGCGGGTTACATTTTCCGTTTTGAGCGTCTCGACCTGGAAGCCAAAGGTAATTACACCAGTGAAAAAGCGCAGATCACGCTGTGGCACAATGAGAAACGTATTGGCAGCCTGCAACCTGAAAGGCGCTTCTATGCCGCGCGTCGTCAACAGATGATGGAACCGGGTATCCGCTGGAACCTGATGCATGACTGGTACGCGGTAATAGGCGAAAAAACCGGACCAGACCGTTATGCCATGCGCTTGTACGTGCAGACCGGCGTGCGCTGGATTTGGGGTGGGGGACTGTTAATGGTCTTTGGCGCGCTGCTGAGCGGATGGCGAGGGAGAAAGCGCGATGCGTAAATTAATTACAACGTTGCCGGATGGCGGCGTAAACGCCTTATACGGCCTACAGGGGGCGCGAACCGTAGGCCGGACAAGCGCAGCGCCATCCGGCAAAAAGTTTTTACTCTTAACGCTCGTCCTGTTTTTCATCACTTTCGCTACACATGCCCAGGTTGTGGACACATGGACGTTTGCCAACCCGCAACAGCAGGAACAAGCGCTGTCTATTGCCAGCCAGCTTCGCTGCCCGCAGTGTCAAAACCAAAACTTGCTGGAATCCAATGCGCCGGTAGCGGTTAGTATGCGCCACCAGGTTTATAGCATGGTGGCTGAAGGGAAAAGCGAAGCGGAAATCACCGCCTGGATGACCGAGCGTTATGGTGATTTCGTGCGCTACAACCCGCCGTTGAATGAGCAAACGTTGCTGCTGTGGGCGTTGCCGTGCCTGTTGTTATTGCTGGTAGGTGTGGTGGTCTGGCGAGCGAGAAGACGTCAGCATACGGAGGAAGGTGAACAATGAGCCAGTGCGAACCGCCGTTACGCCCAATGCCTGTGAAGCGACTGACCGCTGCGGCGGTGCTGATGGTTGTGGCCTGCATTGGAGGTTACCTGTTGACGCCGAAATGGCAGGCGGTTCGTCAGGAGCAGACGCGACTGGCGGACCCTTTACATGCTTTCTCCGATGAAAACATTCAGGAAAAACAGTTGCTTTTGCTGCAATCGCAGATTCGCGCCAATCCACAGGACAGCGTGAAATGGGCGCAACTCGGGGAGTACTATCTTTGGCAAAACGCGTATCATAATGCGCTGCTGGCCTATGAGCAGGCGCTGCGTGTCGGCGGTGAAAATGCTGAGATCTATTCAGCGATGGCAACGGTATTGTATTACCAGGCCGGGCAACATATGACGCCGCCCACTCGCGAGATGATTGATAAGGCTCTGGCGCTGGACCCGGCAGAAGTCACCGCGCTGATGCTGTTAGCCTCAGATGCGTTTATGCAGGCAGACTACGCCCAGGCTATTTCAGTGTGGCAAAAGGTTATGGATTTAAACTCGCCGAGAGTGAACCGGGCACAGCTCATTGACTCTATTAATATGGCGAAGTTATTGCAGAATCGGCAAAAATAAATTTGTTTTTTTTGTGATTTGTATCATTTTGCCTGTTTAAAAAACAGGCAAACGAACAAGTGGGCAAAAAAAACTCACGTCATGACTTCTTCATTTTTGAACATATTAAAATTCTTTTATAACAAAAAGTTATTCATCATTAGCGCGACAAAATTGCATTTTTATGCATAAATTCAGCCAAAAGCCCTGTTCTTAGAGGGTTGCGCGGAATGCCATGCAGATGATAATGATAATAAGCGTTAAAAAACTCCATAAACGAACGCAACACAAATCATACCCTTTCAGTATGTACTATTCCCACACACCGCATGTGGAATAGCGCTCCATCGAGGAAGTCCGTTGTTATGAAAAATTTGAAAGTCAGCCTGGCATGGCAGATTCTAATCGCCATGGTGCTGGGTATTCTGCTAGGGAGTTACCTGCATTACCATAGTGACAGCCGTGAATGGCTGGTTGTAAACCTGCTGTCACCGGCGGGCGATATCTTTATCCATCTGATCAAAATGATCGTTGTGCCCATTGTCATCTCTACGCTGGTTGTCGGTATCGCCGGAGTTGGTGATGCAAAACAGCTGGGCCGCATTGGCGCCAAAACTATTCTCTATTTCGAAGTGATCACCACCGTGGCGATTATCCTTGGGATCACGCTGGCGAATGTGTTCCAGCCGGGTTCCGGGATTGATATGTCGCAACTGGCGACCGTGGATATTTCGAAATATCAAAGCACGACTGCAGAAGTACAAAGCCACGCGCATGGTCTGATGGGCACGATTTTGTCACTGGTGCCGACCAATATCGTCGCCTCGATGGCAAAAGGCGATATGCTGCCGATTATCTTCTTCTCGGTGCTGTTTGGTTTAGGTTTGTCTTCCCTGCCAGCCACTCACCGCGAACCGCTGGTTACCGTGTTCCGCTCTATTTCCGAAACCATGTTTAAAGTGACCCACATGGTCATGCGCTATGCGCCAGTCGGTGTTTTCGCGCTGATTGCCGTTACCGTTGCGAACTTCGGTTTTGCCTCCCTGTGGCCGCTGGCGAAGCTGGTGCTGTTGGTGCACTTTGCCATCCTGTTCTTCGCGCTGGTGGTGCTGGGGATTGTCGCGCGTATCTGTGGTTTGAGCATCTGGATCCTGATCCGCATTCTGAAAGACGAGCTGATTCTGGCTTACTCGACTGCCAGCTCCGAGAGCGTACTGCCGCGTATTATCGAGAAGATGGAAGCCTATGGCGCACCGGCTTCAATCACCAGCTTTGTGGTGCCGACCGGCTACTCATTCAACCTTGATGGTTCAACGCTGTACCAGAGTATTGCCGCGATCTTTATCGCGCAGCTGTATGGTATCGATCTGTCGCTGTGGCAGGAAATCGTGCTGGTGCTGACGCTGATGGTGACCTCGAAAGGGATTGCTGGCGTGCCGGGCGTATCATTCGTGGTGCTGCTGGCAACGCTGGGCAGCGTGGGGATCCCGCTGGAAGGCCTGGCGTTTATTGCCGGTGTTGACCGTATCCTCGACATGGCGCGTACTGCGCTGAACGTGGTGGGTAACGCGCTGGCGGTGCTGGTTATCGCCAAGTGGGAACACAAATTTGACCGCAAAAAAGCGCTGGCCTATGAGCGCGAAGTATTGGGTAAATTTGAGAAGACCGCGCAGTAATCAATGACCGATTGCCGGATGGCGCTACGTTCATCCGGCAATGCAAACCATTACCCGTTGGTTAACTTATCAAACTCTTCGCAGCCGGTATCGAATCCTTCCGTACAGCTCAGATTCAGCCAGTGCAGTGCCTTCTGTTTATTCTTCACGATAAAACCCTGCTCACCGTTTAAGAACATCATCCCGGCCCAGTATTCGGAATAACCGGTGCGGGAAATGGCTGAGCTACGTTTGAAATACCACGTCGCTTTCTCATCGTCTGCGGGAATACCCACGCCGTTGGCGTAAATCAGCCCAAGCAGCATTTGCGCGTCGACGGCGGAGTCGTTTTCCAGGTCCTCGGAGGCGTTTTGCAGCAAGGTAATGGCTTTGGGGTAATCGGTGTGTCCAGCCTGAGTGTTGACCAGAATACGCGCCAGCGTAATTTCCCCGGTCTTACTGCCTGCCTGGGTCGCTTTCTCCGCCAGCGTTTTGGCCTCGGGGTAATCCAGACTGACCGGATTGGTAATCTTAATCTGTGCCAGCAATGCGTAAGCATCGGCATCACCATTGTCGGCGGCTTTTTGCGCCCAGTATTCCGCTTTACCCAAATCGCCTGAACTAAACCAGGTATCAGCGAGGAAATATTGTGCGCGGCGGTCTCCGGACTCGGCAGCTTTCAAAAACTGACTACCGGGCTCTTCGGCATGGACAAAGCATGTCATTAACACCATCAAGGCGAAAAGTCGTTTCATCTTATATTTAGATTTAGTGTAGGGAATGAACAGTATAGAGAGATTATGTGCATAAAAAAACGGCCTCCGAATGGAGGCCGTCAGGGGAAGCTTAACCCATCGCGCTTTCGCGCAGGCTGGCTTTCAGCTTGGTGTACTCATCAATGACATACTGCTCGGCAGCGCGCTGATCGGCAATGCGTTCAACGTTTACAGCACAGTACTTGTACTCCGGCGTTTTGGTAATCGGGCTTAAGTTCTCGGTTACCAGTTCATTACATGCGCCAATCCACCACTGGTAGGTCATGTAAATCGCGCCTTTGTTTGGACGATCGCTGACTGCCGCACGGGTAATGACCCGGCCTTTACGCGAGTTCACCCACACCAGCTCTTCATCCTGGATGCCCAGGCGTTCTGCGTCGGCGGTGTTGATCTGGGCATAGCCCGGTTCATCCGCCAGCGCGGCCAGCGCCGCACAGTTACCGGTCATCGAACGGCAAGAGTAGTGGCCGACTTCACGCACTGTAGACAGTACCATCGGGTACTCCTCAGTGAGTTTGTCGATTGGCGCTACCCAGTCGCAGGTGAAGAACTGCGCCAGGCCGTTCGGGGTATCAAACTTCTCTTTGAAGAGATAAGACGTACCCTGGTCGGCTTCTGAGGTGTCGCGGCAAGGCCACTGGATATAACCCAGTTCGCCCATTTTCTCGTAAGTGGCACCGTAGAAATCCGGGCACAGATGACGCAACTCGTCCCAGATTTCCTGGGTGTTGTTGTAGTGCATCGGGTAGCCCATACGGGTGGCGATTTCACTGATAATCTGCCAGTCCGTTTTCAGATCCCACTTCGGCTCAACGGCTTTAAAGAAGCGCTGGAAGCCACGGTCAGCCGCGGAGAATACGCCTTCATGCTCACCCCATGACGTAGACGGTAAAATAACGTCTGCGGCAGCGGCAGTTTTGGTCATGAAGATATCCTGCACGATGACCAGTTCCAGATCCTCAAAGCCTTTGCGCACTGCGGAGAGTTCAGCATCGGTCTGTAATGGATCTTCACCCATGATGTACGCCGCGCGTACTTCGCCATGCGCTGCACGGTGCGGCAGTTCGCTGATGCGATAGCCGGTATGAGCAGGCAGACTTTCCACGCCCCAGGCTTTAGCGAACTTCTCGCGGTTAGCCGGATCTTTCACATACTGATAGCCCGGATAGGTATCCGGCAGCGCGCCCATGTCACATGCGCCCTGAACGTTGTTCTGGCCACGAACCGGGTTAACGCCCACGCTCGGCTTACCGAGGTTGCCGGTCAGCATTGCGAGGCTGGTCAGTGAACGCACGGTTTCCACGCCCTGATAGAACTGGGTAACACCCATGCCCCACAGGATTGCCGCGCTTTTCGCTGAGGCATACATACGCGCAGCCTGACGGATATCCTGCGCGCTAACGCCAGTGATATCTTCGACGGACTCCGGCGTGTAGCCTTCGACGATCTTGCTGTACTCTTCGAATCCTTCCGTACGGGAGGCAACGAACGCCTGGTCGTACAGTTTTTCTTCGATGATGACATGACCCATAGCGTTGAGCAGCGCGATGTTCGAGCCGTTTTTCAACGCGATGTGCATGTCGGCAATACGCGCGGTTTCAATTTTGCGCGGATCGCAGACGATGATTTTCGCCCCGTTACGTTTAGCATTAATCACGTGATTCGCCACGATCGGGTGGGAATCCGCCGGGTTGTACCCGAAGATGAACACTAAATCTGTGTTATCAATTTCATTGATAGCATTACTCATTGCGCCGTTACCGACCGATTGGTGCAGACCTGCAACCGATGGGCCGTGTCAGACGCGAGCGCAGCAGTCAACGTTATTGGTACCAATAACGGCGCGCGCGAATTTTTGCATTACATAGTTGGTTTCGTTACCCGTACCGCGAGATGAACCGGTCGTCTGAATAGCGTCCGGGCCATACTTCGCTTTGATGGCGCTCAGACGACTGGCGACGTAATCAAGCGCTTCATCCCAGGAAACGGATTCCAGTTTGCCGCCACGCTGGCGACGGATCATAGGGGTTTTCAGACGAGGGGTCAGGATCTGGGTATCATTGATAAAATCCCAGCCATAGTAGCCCTTCAGACACAGGGTACCCTGGTTGGTTTTCCCCTGCGCCGCTTCAGCCCGGACGATTTTGCCGTTATCGACCACCAGGTTGATTTTGCAACCTGATGCGCAATATGGGCAAACCGTGACGACTTTTTTCATCGGTCTCGCTCCAGTTAATCAAATCGCGCATACGCGCTTGTCGCTTTTGTTATGCATCTTTTATGCCATGTTTTTATCAGGGGCATTAGTCGATATTACGGGCGAATTTTGCGCAAAACCCTGACGAAAAACAGGCTGTCGTCATATTTGACGTGACGAATCTCCAATACGTGACGCCCCGGCAGTGTGACCGAGGTTATGTTTCCCGCACATCCTTGTGCCTTATCGCTGTCACTCTGCGCAGAATCAATCACACTCATTTAAGTTGGCCAGAAATGGGGAAAAACAATGAAGCCAGCCATACTGGTTGTGGATGATGACATCGCTGTCTGCACGCTTTTACAGGATGTGCTGAGCGAACACGTCTTTGCGGTGACCGCCTGTCACACCGGGCAGGAGGCGCTGCGCTGCATTGCGACTCAGCCGGAAATCGCTCTGGTATTACTGGACATGATGTTGCCCGATATTAACGGTCTGATGGTGCTACAACAGGTGCAAAAGTTGAGACCTGGATTACCGGTGGTGATGCTGACCGGGCTTGGCAGCGAATCGGATGTGGTTGTCGGGCTGGAAATGGGGGCTGATGACTATATCGGTAAACCATTCAATGCGCGGGTGCTGGTGGCGCGGGTAAAGGCGGTGCTCAGGCGCGTCGGCGTGTTAACGGCGGAAAGCGGTGGCCCGCAAACCACGGGGCTTTCTTTTAATGGCTGGCATCTCGATACCTCTGGTTGCCAGCTGCATAATCCCCAACAACTGAAGGTGGAGTTGACGCAGGGGGAATACAGCCTGCTGTTGGCGCTGGCGCAAAACGCCCGCCGGGTGCTGAGCCGGGAACAACTTCTGGAGCTGACACGCAGCGACAGCGTTGAGGTGTTTGACCGCACTATTGACGTATTAATCATGCGATTGCGGCGAAAAATAGAGAACAACCCGCACCAGCCAATGTTGATCAAAACCCTGCGCGGGCTGGGTTATGTGTTTGCCGCCGACGTGCAGCATCACGATAAGGCGGCGTGATCGTGTGCAGTTGCCGGATGCGGCGTAAACGCCTTATCCGGCCTACAAAAGCGATAACGACCCCGTAGGCCTGATAAGCGCAGCGCATCAGGCACATTTCCGAATGATGCGCACGTAGGCCTGATAAGCGCAGCGCATCAGGCGTCAGCCATTTCTGCTTTTAACTCTGCCAGCGTCTTCGCACCGTCTATCGCATTCGCGCACAGCAAGCTTGCCCGCGCACAGGCGTGTGCAAGCCTGACGCTGTCCGTCAGTGACCAGCGCTCATGACAGCCATACAAAAATCCAGCGCAAAACGCATCTCCCGCCCCGACGCTGCCAACGATCTCCTCCTGCGCCAGGTATTGCGACGGGATCCAGACGCCCGGCACATCCGGTGCTTCACCCCAGGCACCTTCCGGACAGTGAATAACCACCCGCTGGCGTACGCCTGCATCCAATAATTCGCGTGCGGCGGTGGCGATGTGCGCAATATGCAGTTCGCCGTTGGGCTGGCGGATCTCCAGCCCGCTGAACTCCCCGGCTTCCAGCTCGTTAATCACCAGATAGTCGAGATGGCGCAGGGCTGGCATCACCAGTGGTTGGTAGCGCGGGTCGCCCTTGCGTGAGACCAGATCCAGCGATGTTTCAAAGCCGTTGTCGCGCATTTGCGCCAGCAGCCGTGCGCTACGTGTCCCGTACTCCCCATCCGGCATGTCCAGACTGTCGAGCAGCAGCAGATATCCCAGATGGAAGATTTTCATCGAGGTATCCAGTTGCTCAAACGCAGGCAGATCGAGTAGCCGATTGGCACCCGGTGAGTGGAAAAAGGTGCGCTGACCGCTGGGATCGGTCATCACCTGCGACATCGAGGTGGGGGCGAATGTGGTGCGCTGCACGTGTTGGCGATTAACGTGATACTGCTCCAGCATCGCCATGATGTAGTCGCCGTCGCTGTCCTGACCGATTAACCCCACCGCCTGCAACGGTAGTCCGGTGTGCATTTTTGCCAGCGTCAGCAGCACATTAAGCGGCGCACCGCCCGTGGCGCGTTCGCTACGGGTGATTTCCGCCAACCAACCGCGTTCCGGCCACTGCACAATTTGATGCACGTGATCGACCAGCATGTTGCCTGCGGCGATAACGCCTTTGCGTTCCATCAGACCCGTCCCGCGCTGCCAAAAATGCGCATCTGTTCCGAAACGGTATCGGTAATGGCCTCTTCAATGCCGAGCAGCAGTTCGGCGAATTCGTCGTACAGCGGCTGGCGATTCGCCATCCGTGTTTCTACCGCCGACAGCGCCGTCTGCGACATGCCGGTATAGAAGTTGATTTTGTGAATGCCGAGTTCAATTGCGCGTCTGAAATCGTCGTCGCTGATGCCGGAGCCGCCGTGCAGTACTAACGGGATCGCCGCCTGCTGGCGAATGGCGTCCAGACGCGGGAAGTCGAGCAGCGGTTCGCCTTTGTATTTGCCGTGGGCATTGCCAATGGCGACCGCCAACGCGTCAATCCCGGTTCTGTCGACGAAATCACGCGCCATCATTGGGTCGGTAAATAGCGACTCGTCGGCATGGCCGTACAGCGCGCCGCCCTCATCACCGCCCACCGCACCCAGTTCGGCTTCCACCGACACGCCGACGGCATGGCACATCTTCACCACTTCGCGAGTCTGGCGGATATTTTCTTCATACTCCAGCGTGGAGCCATCGAACATTACTGAACTGAACCCTAAGCGTAGTGCCCGAACCACCGACTCAAAGTGCAGGCCGTGGTCAAGGTTCAACACCACCGGAATGTCATGCCGCGCGGCTTCGAATTTGACCGCTTCGACCAGTGAATCCAGCGAGATATATTTAAAGTGCACCTCGGCGATGTTGATGATAAACGGCGAACGTTCCTGCTTTGCCGCGGCAAACAGCGCGCGCAGGAAGTGTGAGTCCAGAACGTTAAACGCCCCTAAGGCATAGCGATGCTTACGGGCATGGGCAAGGCCATCAGCAAGAGATATCAACGGCATAATGCGCTCCTTGGTTAGCGGAACAGGCGATATTCGTTACACAGCACCAACTGCGCCGGTTCGTCTTCTTCAATGTCGTTATAGCGGGCGATCGGTTGCAGAAAGTGGTTATCGTGGTCGTCGTCATTAACAGAAGAAACCTCGCCGACCAGCACGTCGCCAAAACCTTCTTCCGCCCAGAAGCTGTGATACAGGCCTGGCGGCAGGCAGATGCTTTCACCCGGCGTCAGGCGCAACTGACTGCCCGCTGCATGGGTTTGCCGACAGCCGTCAATCACCACGCTCACGTCGGTCTCCTCCGTTTGCTCCCGGACTCCCGCATTCCACAGTTCCACAATTAAATTGCCGCCACCGCGATTGATAATGTCTTCGCGTTTGCGCCAGTGAAAATGCATCGGCGTGACCTGTGCATCGCGAACATGCATGATTTTCTCGGCGTAGCATTTCTCGTAAGGCATGCCTTTCGGCGAGCCATTACGCAGGGTGAACAGCGTTAACCCTTGCGCGGCAAAATTGTTGCCGCCAAACGCGGTGACATCCCAACCGAGCTTAAGGTCGAACACTTCGCTCCAGGCGGCGGCATCAAGCTTGCGCCATTGGGTCGGGGGAAAGCTGGCAAAAGGGGGGAGATGCACGTCGTGCTGAGAGAAAAACTGGCGCGTGTGGCCAAGGATCTCGTTTATTGCGGAGCGTTTCATTGATTCTCCTGTGGCTGATAAGATGACCTTTATGCGGCCCTCTCTCAAAGGGAGAGGGAGAAAACCAAAATCTTTCCTGGGGAACACATGGGCATAATCCAGTTACCTCTCCCCTCACAGCAGAATAGGGAATAGTTATATTTTATTGTGTTTTTTTATGGGAGGATGTGATTTATTCAATAAAAAAATAAATAAAAAGAATATTTCTATAAATGTTATTGTAAATCATTGGGTTAATGCTTTGTTTTTTAGTTCTCTCTCAGTTTTTGGAACCATTTGGATGTGACTGCTTGATTTTTCAATCATGGTGAAAAAACGAATGCAGCGTAATATAAATCGTTTTGTTAAAAAATTATTTCATTGAATATAAAATCGTGCCAGTTAATCGTTTATTTATATGTTGGGATTATATTAAGCGTTTGGTTAATAATGATTACTTCACTTTCCAGATTTGTTTCCAGTAAAAAAATAACCTTTTTTTTATTATTGTTGATATGCTGACTGGACTTTATTTCTTATGTATTACTTTCTTTTGGTAAGGGATGCGATAATGAAAAAAGGTTCGGGTTTCTATAATCTTGAAGGTATAGTTTCAGAGGAGAGTATCAATAAGTATTTATTCTCCGTAAGGGGCGAGAGTAAGTTAGGGTTGCTTGATGTTGAAACAATTGAAGGTCATGAAAATTTAAGTAAACCATATAGTTATAAAATCAAATTCACATCAAAACTAAAAAGCATCCCTCCTGATTCACTTCTAAATATTGAAGGCTCGCTACAAATCAGAGCACCTAATCATAACTGGAATAAATATATTCAGGGTTCTGAGATGTGGCTATATGAACGGCAAATTGAAGGCGTCATTACGTCATTTTCGCTTATTAGTACATCAGCGGATGAATCACTGTACGAAATCAGGCTGGAGCATAAGCTGGCATTACTCTCACGACACAAGCGCTCGGCTATTTACCTGAACATAAATGTGCCGAAACTGGTCACGCAGATCCTCAAAGAACATGCTTTTGCCGATTATGAAATCGACTTTGATAATCTTGTTTGTATGTATCCCAACCGGGAAATGATTGTTCAGTGGGAGGAGTCAGATTTAGCGTTTATCAGCCGCATCCTGTCAGAAGTTGGGATCTGGTTCAGGATCGCAAATCATCATGCTGTTTCGCACATTATGGTGGTTATCTTCAGTGATTCACAGTGCCAGTACATTTTTGATCAAAAGATTATGCACTCTTCCCACGCCGGGCTGACATCAAATGATTATTCGATCGATAACTTGGTATCAAAGCACAATGTTGTCTCGGCAGACGTTAGGGCGAAGAACTTTGATTACAGGCTGGCAAACTCGCTGATGCTAAATGCTGACGCCGATGTGTCTGCGGAAAGGGCTACGACATATGGCACAGAGTATCGCTATGCGGATATCCATCATCAGCCGGGATCGCAATTTGCCGAGGCGCAGCCAGGTGAATCCAGCTGGTTTTACGCCAAACTGCATCACGAAATTATTCTTAATAATCAGTCCATTTTAAACGGTGTGACCACCAGTCCGTCGATCGTGCCGGGGATGGTGCTGGAAATTGACGGTACCATTCCACATGCTTTCGCCTCTGGATTTGTGGTAACGGCAATGCGGGTGACGGGGAGGCGCGATGCAGCGCTCCAGTCCCGGCTTATCGGTATTCCCTATAGCCAGAACGTCTGTTTTCGACCTCAGCCGCTACCCCGGCCACGTATTGCGGGTACTGTTCCCGCTATCGTTTCATCATCAATAGACAATGACAAATATGCTCACATCGATGTGCAGGGGCGTTATTGGGTGAAGTTTGATTTTGACCTCGACCAGCACAGGCAAGGTTATGAAAGCATGCCCGTTCGTCTGGCGCGGGTTTATGCCGGTGATACTTATGGTCATCACTTTCCGCTCATCCAGGGCACAGAGGTCGCCATTGCATTTGAAGGCGGCGATCCGGAAAGACCTTTCATTGCGCATGCCTTGCATCATGCTCCAAAGCCTGACCCCGTCACCAGTCGCAACAATACCCGCAACGTCATCCGCACTGCGGGTCTTAATAAGCTGCGGATGGAGGATCGGCGCGGGCAGGAACACGTCAAACTGAGTACCGAGTACGGTAAAACGCAGTTGAATATGGGCCATCTTGTTGATGCTGGTGGTAAACCGCGCGGCGAAGGCGCAGAACTGCGCACCGATGACCGGGCGGTCCTGAGGGCGGCAAAGGGGATATTACTCACGACCGAGGCGCAGCCAAAAGCCCAGGGCAAGCAGCTTGATATGAGCGCAGTGGTTCAGCAGCTTCAGGCCGCGCTTACGTTGGCAACGTCGCTTCAGCAAAGTGCGCTGACGGCGCAGGCGTTAAATGTCGAACCTGGACCGCAGCAGCAGCTTAACGCCGCACTTGAACAGCTCACCCGCTCGGGGCTGGTGGCCTACGCCGATCATGGTATGGCCCTGCTTACGCCACAAACGATGGCAATATCAGCAGACAAAGATTTGTCGCTAAACGCCGCCAGCAACGGCAGTTTTAACGTCTTTAAAAAACTCTCAATGGCCGTTGGACAGGGCCTGTCACTTTTCAGCAGAGCTATCGGAATCAAAATCATCGCCGCAAAAGATGATATTTCCGTCCAGGCGCAGCGCGGCGAAATGGGCCTGCTTTCTGATAAGCATTTTCATATTCAGAGTATGAACGGCAACGTAACCATCAGCGCCAGGAAGAATATCCAGCTTTTGTGCGGTGGTGGCGGTATCAGAATAAATGAAGACGGCTCTGTAAAAATATTCTCCCCCGCAAAAGTGCAGTTGAAAGGCACCACTCTTGACTGGAGCGGACCGGAGTCGGCGAAAGATAAAACCCCTGTCTTTCAGGAGGAGCAGTTTCATCGCCGTATTAAATTACATGGCTCTGGCAACCCGGACGATGTTCTGAAAAAGACAAAATTCAGACTGACTAAGGCATCAGGTGAAACCATTGAAGGCGTCACAGACGATGAAGGAATGACGCCGTTATTGGATATGACTGAAATGGACGAAATGAAAATGGAGATTTTGCCAAATGAGTAACAGTCCCTTTAATCCGCGGGTGGTGGCGACCGGTGTACAGGGCGTGCCTAAATCAACGGGCGGAAAAATGGCTGTCTGCGACGTGCCCGTTAAGTATCCCATGCCCTGTATTGTGATCCTTGTGCACGGCGTCAACGATGTGGGGGAGGCCTATCAGAATCAGGAGCAGGGTATTATCGCTGGCCTGAATGAACGTATGGGCCGCACGGATATGTATCCGCATGAATGGCAGCAGTACAAAATGGATATGGGCGATGGCGAGCAGCAGAATGTAAAAATGCCCGGACGCAGCCCGGTAATTCCATTTTATTGGGGATATAAACCTGTCGATCATGCGACGTATATAGAAGACCAGCGGCGTTATCGCGAAGAACGGGCAAAATCAGGAGACGCCGCAAAACTGCCTTACAACGCCTATCAGGAAGATGACAACACAAAGCTGGAAAAGCTGGGGCATATTCCCCAAACCACCTTGAAATATCAGAATGATAATTTTGGCAACGTGCTGGACGATGTGTATGCCAAAGGCGGGGGTACCTTTGCCAATGCGACAACCACTATTCCGGATATGTTAGGCCCTGGCTCCGGTGGCCCTGCGAACGCTACGGCAGGATTTGCTTCATTTCATCTGAATGCTGGGGATTTTACGCACCCTATTTATGATAATCCGCACCGTATTTATCAGTTTTTTGCCGCGCAGCGGCTGGCTGATTTAATCCTGACGATTCGAAGAGAACCGGCAACAAAATTCGATCCCATTAATATTGTTGCGCACTCCCAGGGGACTATTATCACTATGCTGGCCAATATGCTGGTTATGCAGGCTAATGAGAAACCCGCTGACTGCGTGATACTTAATCATTCTCCCTACGCACTGGAAAAAACGGCTGCTGAAGGTATGACGCCCGGACATCATCAAACGGATCGCGCCCGACAGCAGACGTTTAAAAATTTCTGTCATTTAATGGCGACCAACGCCAGATATGGCAAGGGGGAATATCACACGCAGGCCGAGATTGATGAACTAGAAGGCGCGCTGTGCCTGAGTAAAACCAATTCTCAATGGCGCAAGAATAAACTCTATACGCGTAATAACTTTGGCAAGGTATATAACTATTTTTGCCCCAATGACAGTGTGGTTTCATTACTTAACGTCCAGGGGTTGGGCTGGCGGGGAGTCCCCCATAACATTGCCAGCGGCATAGACAATCTGCGCCAGCGGGTTTTCTGCGAAAATGGTCCGGAAATAGGCGGCAGCCCACTGAGCGTGCCTTTTGAAATGCCGGCGTTAAAAAAGGGTTGTTTTGATCAGGATACGCTGGCGACCAGACAATATACATTTGCGGATGTTGTTGTGAATGGTGAGCAGCTCCCCGTCACCTTCAGACACCAGTTACAGGGTGCGGGAAGTCAGTATAAATATTCGATAGCGCCAGGTTCACCCGATCAGGACATCTCATTTTCTGCAAAAGCCACGGTTATTGCGCGCACTGAGACAGATTTCAAAAATCTCAGCGGCGCAGGTTTCGATTATTTACAGCCGGGCCAGGCATTAACGCCCACTGAACTTGCGATGTTCTCCAGAAAATATGGTAAGCCATATACCAAAGGCGTTGTTCTGGGTGGGGGATACAATAAAACCGTGCAGCTAATCTATGAAAAAACGCCGGATGAGCTGCAAAAAGAATGGCTGCAATCAGAGCAGGTTGGTTACAGCCAGCATTCCTCTATTGTTATGTCGAAAGATGCCCCCGTAAAAGCGATGGCCTTCGATCTGGCGGTGGGGATATGCGGGGCATTCGATCACCGCTGCGGAGAATTCTGGACCGAGCTACTCCTGCGCGGAGACTGGCGTATGAAGCGTAATGGTTTTCAGAAAGCAGTTGATTATTATTGTACTGGAAAGTTGGACAAAGACCAGACGAAAGGTTTCATGAACAGGCCGGATGATATTTTACCGAAGGGGAAGTTTGGCGTGGTTAACGAATATTGTCATTCAACAACGGTTCAACCTGCCAGACATAATGGAATATATAATACTGAGACACCCAATCTGCAATGGGATATGCCAAAACCGCTTAACGTTTAAGGATGAATTATGAAACCAGGAATTACGATAAGAGTATTAATCGGCGCGGTTTCGCTATGCGCTATCACTGCATGTACAAAAAAAGTACCAACTCAAGTTATTTATCGTTATGACGATAACCGGTATCTTGAACTAAAGGGCTTCGATTGCGAAGGTGCACTTTGGTATCATGATACCAGGAGGAATATACATAAGGAATTAGTAGATGGCGTTTATTCAACGTATCAGATCTTTTCCGGCGTATATATTCATCCATCCGATAAGTATATTCTTATACCGCGATGGGAACCTGGGGCATATAAAATATCTAAAGATTACGGACAAACATGGCAGGTAGCAACATATATGGCCCCTTTCCCAGCGCTGGAGAGAAACTCAGATGGTGTTATGCGTGACAGCCCTGAAGGAAAAGAAATAAAAAGAGTGGTGGTGGTCAATAACCAGGCGTTTATTTCCACAGCGCAGGACCATTTGTATATGAGTTCATATCCTTTTGACGACCCGCGTCTGGCGCCGGGTGGTCCGGGTATAGATTATCAATACTTTGATGACACCTATTATCTCTACAGGCC
>NZ_JAOWHK010000038.1:0-559800 GCF_030332665.1 Citrobacter sp. Cpo090
TCGAACCGCCGACCCCCTCCTTGTAAGGGAGGTGCTCTCCCAGCTGAGCTAATCACCCCCGCTGTGTGGAGTCGCATTATAGGGAGAGTTGAAAATGAGTCAACGCATTTTCTAAAGAATTTGTTCGTTCGTCGTAAATTTAAACAAAACGATCGCAAATCAATCCATGCAGCATGATTTGTATACGAAAATGGCAAAGCGTGATGTTCCAACCTGAACAACATTGAGGAATCAGACCACAGTGATAGAATACGAGCCTGATAATCTTCCCAGGATTTGCCGGTTGTCGGCATCTTTATAAACGTAAGGCCATTTCATGAAAATCAAAACTCGCTTCGCGCCAAGCCCGACAGGTTACCTGCACGTCGGTGGTGCGCGTACTGCTCTATATTCCTGGCTTTTTGCACGTAACCATGACGGTGAGTTTGTGCTGCGTATTGAAGACACCGATCTCGAACGCTCCACTCCGGAAGCTATTGAAGCCATTATGGATGGCATGAACTGGCTGAATCTGGAATGGGATGAAGGCCCGTACTTCCAGACTAAACGTTTTGATCGCTACAACGCCGTGATTGATGAGATGCTGGAAGCCGGTACCGCGTATAAATGCTACTGCTCCAAAGAGCGTCTGGACGCACTGCGTGAAGAGCAGATGGCAAATGGTGAGAAGCCGCGTTACGACGGTCGCTGCCGCCACGGCCATGAACATCATGCTGCTGATGAACCATGCGTGGTGCGTTTTGCCAACCCGCAGGACGGATCCGTTATTTTTGACGACCAGATCCGTGGGCCGATCGAATTCAGCAACCAGGAGCTGGACGATCTGATCATCCGCCGTACCGATGGTTCCCCGACCTACAACTTCTGTGTTGTGGTCGACGACTGGGATATGGAAATCACTCACGTTATTCGTGGTGAAGACCATATCAACAACACTCCGCGTCAGATTAACATCCTGAAAGCGCTGAATGCGCCGGTGCCGGTTTATGCACACGTGTCGATGATCAACGGCGACGACGGTAAAAAACTCTCTAAACGTCACGGTGCAGTCAGCGTTATGCAGTATCGCGACGACGGTTACCTGCCGGAAGCGCTGCTGAACTATCTGGTGCGTCTGGGCTGGTCCAGCGGCGATCAGGAAATCTTCACCCGTGAAGAGATGATCAAATTGTTCTCCCTTGGTGCGGTGAGCAAGTCTGCCAGTGCGTTTAACACTGAAAAACTGCAGTGGCTGAACCATCACTACATTAATTCGCTGGCACCGGAATATGTGGCAACGCATCTGCAATGGCACATTGAGCAGGAAAATATCGATACTCGCGTCGGCCCGCAACTGTCTGAGCTGGTTAAACTGCTGGGTGAGCGCTGCAAAACGCTGAAAGAGATGGCACAGAGCTGCCGCTACTTCTACGAAGACTTTGCTGAGTTCGACGCGGATGCAGCTAAGAAACACCTTCGTCCGGTAGCGCGTCAGCCGCTGGAAGTGGTTCGCGACAAACTGGCTGCTATCAGCGAGTGGACGGCAGAAAACGTGCACCACGCGATTCAGGCGACCGCTGATGAGCTGGAAGTGGGGATGGGTAAAGTTGGGATGCCACTGCGCGTAGCCGTAACCGGCGCGGGTCAGTCTCCGGCGTTAGACGTTACAGTGCATGCGATTGGTAAATCCCGTAGCATTGAGCGTATTAATAAAGCACTGGCGTTTATTGCTGAGCGTGAAAGCCAGCAGTAAGACAGATTGACCGATGAAATTACGGCAGGAGTGCATCCTGCCGTTTTTTTTGCCTGTTATTCAGACTCATCAATACCTAAGCGGGTAAGGAAAGTGCGAATACCTTCGCGCGAAATATACATCGCGAGCTTTTCTTGTTCCGTTGGGGACATGTTGTCCAGTGCGCTAATTATCTGGCGACAGGCGTGGCTACGCACCACGTGGGTGTATTCTGCCAGCGGTTCCTCAGCCTGATAAATTTCAGGTACTTTGCGAAAAGCCGGAATATTGAGCAGAAACGTACGGACGCTGGAGTCGATATGAATCAGCCTTGCACGACCCCCTTTAACGCCGGGAAACTTTTCGGTGGTCCAGTTATGTTCTCTGATCCAACGATTGACGGTTTGTTTGGCAACCCCGAGACATTCCGCCAGTTCTTCAGTCGTCATTTTGCTGCGTAATTTTTTCATATTATTTGTTGTCGCGGATCCCTAAGCGTTGTAATAAACCCGTAATGCCTTCACGCAGGATCAGTGACGTAAACATTTTCTGTTCTGATGGTGTCATTTCTTTGGCGAGCCTAATCAGTAGAGCTTCGATAGAGGTATCGCCGGATAACGATAAATTATCTGATAAACCTTCGGCTGAACGTTCAGCACTGCGAATGTATTCACGAACTTGTTCGGTGACGTGAACCAGACGCGCTTTACCGCCCTGTACGCCTGGTTTTGGTGATGTAGCCCAGCCCTCCTTGCGCACCCATTTATTGATGGTCTGTCGGCTGTATCCGGTCAGATTAGCAAGTTCTTCTGGCGTCATCCGTTCCTTGAACATAACGATTCCCTGAATAGTCGTGGGGTTAATTAGTGGCTCATTTTATAGCACCATTTTAGTAGAAACCGTGACGCGTTTAACTACTGAATGCGAGTTGTTACGCAATGTTCTTCATTTGACTGCTTTTTCAGCGATTGAATTCTATGAGTTAATTTTGCCGTTGACACACGCGAAGGGAATTCATATGATGCCGCCCGTCAACTCGACAAGCTTTACGTAATGGGGCTATAGCTCAGCTGGGAGAGCGCTTGCATGGCATGCAAGAGGTCAGCGGTTCGATCCCGCTTAGCTCCACCAAATTTAATCCCAATAAATTTGGTACATACGTAATAGCATCGTGGGGCTATAGCTCAGCTGGGAGAGCGCTTGCATGGCATGCAAGAGGTCAGCGGTTCGATCCCGCTTAGCTCCACCAAAATTTGAACCCTCGCTGAAAAGCGGGGGTTTTTTGTTTCTTTATCCTGCCTTTTCTTACCCTGTATCTCTTCGGTTTGCTGAATAGCAGGCATAAAAAAACCGGGGAGAAGAATCTCCCCGGTCTTATCAATACGACGTTGTCTTACGCTTACAGCACCAGTGCGGCGATAGATGCAGACAGTACGCTCACCAGCGTAGAGCCGTACACCAGCTTCAGACCAAAGCGGGAAACCACGTTACCTTGCTCTTCGTTCAGACCTTTAATCGCACCGGCGATAATACCGATAGAAGAGAAGTTAGCGAAGGAGACCAGGAATACAGAGATGATACCTTCAGCGCGTGGAGAGAGCGTAGAGGCGATTTTCTGCAGGTCCATCATCGCGACGAATTCGTTGGAAACCAGTTTGGTCGCCATGATACTGCCTACCTGCAGCGCTTCGCTGGACGGCACACCCATTACCCATGCAACCGGGTAGAAGATGTAACCCAGGATGCCCTGGAAGGAGATGCTGTAGCCAAACCAGCCGGTCACGGTGGCGAACAGGGCGTTCAGGGCAGCGATCAGCGCGATGAAACCAATCAGCATCGCTGCAACGATAATTGCCACTTTGAAACCTGCCAGGATGTATTCACCCAGCATTTCGAAGAAGCTCTGGCCTTCGTGCAGGTTAGACATCTGGATGTTTTCTTCGCTGGCATCAACGGTATACGGGTTGATCAGCGACAGCACGATAAAGGTGCTGAACATGTTCAGAACCAGCGCCGCAACAACGTACTTCGGCTCCAGCATGGTCATGTACGCGCCGACGATAGACATGGAAACGGTAGACATCGCCGTTGCAGCCATGGTGTACATACGATTGCGAGACATTTTGCCGAGAATATCTTTATAGGCGATAAAGTTCTCGGACTGACCCAGGATCAGGGAGCTGACGGCGTTGAAGGATTCCAGCTTGCCCATACCGTTCACTTTGGATAACAGGAAACCAATTGCGCGGATGACAATCGGCAGAACGCGGATATGCTGCAAAATACCGATCAGGGCGGAAATGAAGACGATTGGGCACAGCACTTTCAGGAAGAAGAATGCCAGGCCTTTATCGTTCATGCTGCCGAAGACAAAGTTTGTCCCTTCATTAGCGAATCCGAGAAGTTTTTCAAACATCTCGGAGAAGCCTCTCACGAAGCCCAGACCGACATCAGAGTTCAGGAAGAACCATGCCAGTAACACTTCAATAACAAGCAATTGAATAACATAACGAATGCGGATTTTTTTACGGTCACTGCTTACCAGCAGTGCGAGTACCGCAACCACGGCAAGGGCCAGGACAAAATGAAGAACGCGGTCCATATTTGCTCCAAATATGAGGCAGGTTTAGTTTTCGTGCACATTCTATGTAACAACCATAAAGAAAACGAGATCAAACACACACTATAATAAGGACCTGTGACGAGATTCAAAATTAGTGATCGGTGATACACTTCTGTTATGTTTAGTATGGAAGTGAAAAGTTATGTCATTGTGCTAATCTCATAACAATAATTAAACATCTCACCGGTATTTCCAGAATCCTTATCGATCCATAGACAAACGCTATCAGAGAAATCAACTTCACCCATTAAAATGAATTTGATAATCATTCTCAATAGGCGTAGCTTGAAACATAGCAAAGGCTATGTTTCTGAGGCACTAAAATGGCTAACGATCGCGTTGAGAGTAGCAGTGGACGGGCAGCGCGCAAGTTGAAGCTCGCATTAATGGGACCTGCGTTCATCGCGGCGATCGGCTACATCGATCCGGGCAACTTCGCCACCAACATCCAGGCCGGGGCCAGCTTTGGCTATAAACTGTTGTGGGTGGTGGTCTGGGCAAATCTGATGGCGATGCTGATCCAGGTGCTGTCGGCAAAGCTTGGCATTGCCACGGGTAAAAACCTGGCGGAGCAAATTCGCGATCACTATCCTCGTCCAGTGGTGTGGTTCTACTGGGTGCAGGCCGAAATTATCGCCATGGCGACGGACCTTGCTGAATTCATTGGCGCCGCGATTGGTTTCAAGTTGATCCTCGGTGTGTCGTTATTGCAGGGGGCTGTGCTCACCGGTATTGCGACTTTTTTGATTCTGATGCTACAACGCCGTGGGCAAAAGCCGCTGGAAAAAGTGATTGGCGGCTTGCTGCTGTTTGTGGCTGCGGCTTACATTGTGGAACTGATCTTTTCCCAGCCGAACTTCGCGCAGCTTAGCAAGGGAATGGTTATCCCGAGCCTGCCTAATTCCGAAGCGGTGTTCCTGGCCGCTGGCGTGCTCGGTGCGACTATCATGCCACACGTCATTTATCTGCACTCTTCCTTAACCCAGCATCTGCACGGCGGAACACGTCAACAGCGCTATGCGGCCACGAAATGGGATGTGGCTATCGCCATGACGATTGCTGGATTTGTCAATCTGGCGATGATGGCGACGGCTGCCGCTGCATTTCATTTTAGCGGGCATACCGGTATTGCCGATCTCGATCAGGCGTATCTGACCCTTGAACCGCTGTTGAGTCACGCTGCGGCGACGGTATTCGGTTTAAGCCTGGTGGCCGCGGGACTTTCTTCTACCGTGGTCGGTACGCTGGCGGGGCAGGTGGTGATGCAAGGGTTTATCCGCTTTCACATTCCGCTATGGGTACGCCGCACTGTCACCATGATGCCATCATTTATTGTGATTCTGATGGGATTAGATCCGACGCGTATTCTGGTGATGAGCCAGGTGTTGCTCAGTTTTGGTATTGCGCTGGCGCTGGTGCCGCTACTGATCTTCACCAGCAACAGTCAGCTGATGGGCGATTTGGTCAATACCCGATGGGTAAAACAGATAGGCTGGGTGATTGTTGTGCTGGTGGTGGCGCTCAATATCTGGTTGTTGGTAGGAACCGCACTCGGTTTGTAAAAACAAAAGGGCCCACAGGCCCTTTTGTTACATTAATGATGATGTTTGTGGCCACGCCCGCGACCGCGATGGTCGTCACGGTCGTTCCAGCCTTCACGGTAGCCGCGCTCGTAAGCTTTGCGTTTGTCCCAGCCACGATGGTAGCCGTTGTCATGACGCCACCAGCGATTTTTGCGCCACTCATAATTATGGTGCCAGTAATCCCGGTCGCGCCAGCGCCCGCCATCCCAGTAGTTACCGTAGTTATCGCGATCGCCAATTTGTAATTTTATTGATGGCAGCAGGGTGATTTCGCCAGCGTTCGCGGCCAGCGGTGTAAAAGCCAATAAGACTGCCGCCAGAATCAGTGACCTGAACATGTTTTCTCTCCTTCACGA
The DNA here is from genome assembly GCF_030332665.1 of Citrobacter sp. Cpo090. Taxonomy (NCBI): domain Bacteria; kingdom Pseudomonadati; phylum Pseudomonadota; class Gammaproteobacteria; order Enterobacterales; family Enterobacteriaceae; genus Citrobacter; species Citrobacter sp. Cpo090. Next base: position 6,274 of record NZ_JAOWHK010000038.1, read on the forward strand.
TCGAGCCGTAGCCGGCCTGTTAACGCAATATTACGGGGCAGTAAAGCCCCGTTTCATCGCCTTAACTCTTAAATCGTAAATGAGAGCACTTTTTGTTAATAAATGTGTCTTTATTTCAATCAACTCAGAATAGCATCAATCTCCGCGCACTCTTCAGACGTAAAGTGACGGTTTGCCAGCATACCGACAGCGTCTTCAATCTGCGCCGTTTTACTCGCGCCAATCAGCACTGACGTGACTTTGTCATCCCGTAACACCCATGCCAGCGCCATCTGGGAAAGCTTTTGTCCGCGTCGCTCTGCCAGCGCGTTCAGCGCTCGCACTTTTTCCAGTTTTTGTGGAGTGATCTGGTCCGGATTCAGAAAGCGGCTGGTGCTTGCCGCACGAGAATCCGCAGGAATGCCGTTCAGATAGCGGTCGGTTAACTGTCCGCCAGCCAGCGGTGAGAAGGCGATACTGCCGACACCTTTTTCCTGTAATAACGACAGCAGACCGCTTTCGACCCAACGTTCAAACATGGAATATTTGGGCTGGTGAATAAGGCATGGCGTACCTAAATCGTCGAGTATTTCAATCGCCTGCCTGGCAAGATCTGCCGGATAGTTAGACAACCCGACGTACAGCGCTTTGCCCTGACGGACGATGTGATCCAGTGCGCGCATGGTTTCTCTGAGCGGTGTTTCAGGGGCTGGGCGATGGTGATAGAAGATATCGACATATTCCAGCCCCAGACGCTTCAGGCTTTGATCGAGACTGGCAATCAGATATTTGCGTGAACCCCAGTCACCGTAGGGACCTTCCCACATGGTGTAGCCCGCTTTAGTGGAGATAATAAGCTCATCTCGCCACGGTAAAAAATCTTCCTGCAGGATCCGACCAAAATTCCGTTCTGCCGAACCCGGCGGTGGACCATAATTATTTGCCAGATCAAAATGGTTGATCCCCAGATCGAATGCGCGCTGTAACAATGCCCGACTGTTCTCGACCTGGGTGGTATCGCCAAAATTGTGCCACAAACCCAGAGAGACAATTGGGAGCTTAAGGCCGCTCTGACCGCAGCGGCGGTACTCCATTGTCTGGTAACGATTTTCATCAGCCTGATAAGCCATGTAGCCCCCTGTAGGATAACGTGTATCATTGAGTGTATACGTTTACACAAAGCAGACTGCAATGAATTATTAATCGTCAAAACTGTACATCTTGCTTTCCACCCCTTCACAGCGACTTTCCTGGACAGTCATCACAGTTCTTCGATACTCAACATGAGGTTACCGTCAGAAGGATAGCTGTCATGCAAACCCCGTATTCCGTTGCTGATTACCTGCTGGACAGGCTGGCAGGCTGTGGCGTCGGCCATCTCTTTGGTGTGCCGGGCGATTATAATTTGCAGTTTCTTGACCACGTGATTGAACATCCCAACGTATGTTGGGTCGGGTGTGCGAATGAATTGAATGCGGCTTATGCGGCAGATGGCTATGCCCGGGTATCCGGGGTAGGGGCGCTGCTCACCACGTTTGGTGTGGGGGAGTTAAGCGCAATTAACGGTATCGCGGGTAGCTATGCGGAATATGTTCCTGTTTTGCATATTGTCGGCGCACCCTGTCGCGGCGCGCAGCGTCGCGGAGAGTTGATGCATCACACTTTGGGTGACGGTGACTTTCAGCATTTTTACCGCATGCAGCAGGCGGTAACAACGGCCAGCGCGATACTGGATGAACAAAATGCCTGCTATGAAATTGACCGCGTGCTGCGAACGATGCTTACCGAACGCAGGCCGGGTTATCTGATGTTACCTGCTGATGTAGCAAAACAGCCCGCCACGCCACCGAATGACATCCTGATTGTTCCTCTCAGCGAGCCTGAAAGCAGTGTGGCAGAAGCGTTTCGCTTCCATGCCCGCGAGCGGCTGCTGGATAGCCCGCGCGTAGCACTGCTGGCGGATTTTCTCGCGCTGCGTTTTGGCCTGCAGCCAGTTTTACAGCGCTGGATGGCGGAAACGCCGATAGCTCATGCCACGCTGTTGATGGGCAAAGGACTGTTTGATGAGCGTCATCCGGCGTTTGTCGGCACGTACAGCGCGGGAGCCAGCAGCGATTATGTACGTCAGGCGATAGAAGATGCCGATACGATAATGTGTGTCGGTACGCAATTTGTCGACACTCTGACTGCTGGGTTTACGCAACAGTTACCGCAGGACCGCACCATTGAGGTTCAGCCTCATGCGTCACGAATTGGAGCGCACTGGTTTAACATCCCGATGGAGCAGGCGGTCACCACATTACGTGAGCTGTGCCTGGAAATGTCGTTTTCTCTACCGCCAGAACGTCCGCCACTTGGGCGTGTTCAGGTTGAGAAGGGCCCACTAACGCAGGAAAACTTCTGGCACACGGTGCAGCAGTTTCTGAAGCCTGATGACATTATCCTCGTCGATCAGGGGACCGCCGCCTTTGGCGCGGCTGCGCTCTCGCTACCTTGCGGGGCGGAAGTGCTGGTTCAACCGCTGTGGGGATCTATCGGCTACGCGCTCCCGGCGGCATTCGGCGCGCAAACGGCCTGTCCGGACCGTCGGGTGATCCTGATTATTGGTGATGGCGCGGCGCAGCTCACCATTCAGGAGCTGGGCTCCATGCTCAGAGACGGGCAATCACCCGTTATTCTACTGCTCAACAATGACGGTTATACCGTGGAACGGGCCATACACGGGGCAAATCAGCGCTATAACGACATCGCGGCCTGGAGCTGGACGTTGGTGCCGCAGGCGTTTAGTCGTGAATGTCAGGCCGAATGCTGGCGGGTGATGCAGGCGGTACAGCTGGAAGAAGTACTGGTCCGGCTGTCCCATCCGCAACGACTGTCGTTAATTGAGGTGGTGCTACCGAAAGCCGATCTTCCTGAATTATTGCGCACGGTGACCCGTGCGCTGGAATCTCGCAACGGCGGATAGCTATTTATCAGGGCGCTCAGCGACCATCATCGGTTTGCCTGCCAGCAGCAGCCAGGCGGGCAGCATGACGATGCACAGCAGCGGCAGCAGGGTGGAATCTGGCACCACCACTGCTGCCATAAACAGGCTCAGCCAGGCGTCACGGGTGACGACGAGCACCAGTCCAAGGATCGCGCAGGAAACCGTGATGGCTGCTGGCACAGCTTCAACGTGAGCGTGCAGCATCAGGCCAAGCGCGACGCCAACAAATACCGCTGGGAAGATTCGCCCACCGCGAAAACCACTCGCTGCTGCAACCACTAACGCCGCCAGCTTAATGACGGCGAGCATGAAATAATCTGATGTCCCCAGCGTCTGGCTAAACGCCATCTGCTGCATTTCGTCCAGTCCCTTAAATAAGGTAAGCGGCCCACCAATAACGCCCAAAATGCCGAGTATGAAACCGCCAACCCCAAGGATCAGGACTGGGTGTTTTAATCGATGCATTAAATGATGCAAACGCGGCAGACACCAGACAGCTATCATCCCGGCAGCAATGGCGATAGCGGCAACAACCGCGCCGCTGAGAATATCGACCAGATGCATCTGCGTGTAGTGCGCGATGGGCAGTGAAAAATGAGGGTGGAAAAACAGGCTGGTGGTCAGAGAACCTGCGGCGGCGGCCATTAACGGCGCAAACAGGCGATCCCACAAGGGCACATCGTTTGAGCTATTCAGTGTTTGTGAAAATATCAGCGCGGCGGCAACGGGGGTGCCAAAAAGCGCGCCGATGGTGCCGGCAGAGGCGAGAATGGTCCAGTCCAGTTTCGCAATGCGGGGAAACATGCGGCTACCAAGTGCCACTGCCAGCGCGATATTTACGGTCATGATCGGGTGTTCCGGACCCAGACTGACGCCACCCGCGAGGCCAAGGATAAGCGCTGCCAGCAGGCCCGGTATTGCTGATGTTGGCACCGGCATACCAATTAACGGTTCACAGGCCGGATCCGGGCCAGCGTGGCCATGACTGTAGCGGATAACTAACCCGACCATGATCCCCGTGAGCGTCAGCATACCGATAATCCAGACCGGAGAGTCCTGGGCTATACCAATGCTAACGGGCAGGCGCTCCCACAAAAACTGCTGTAAAACGGAAGCCACTTTCATCACAACGATCAACACCAGGCTGGACGCTATGCCAATGATTAGCGCTGGAGTTGATAGCAAGAGCATCGTTCTGGCTCGCGGATGGAGCATTTTCTATTCCTTAAAACAGAGTCATAGACATAGTTTGCACAGCCAGCCTGACGGCATCGCTGCAAATGATGCTGAAACGATAAAGTAATTGTGTGATCTGGATCGATTTTCCACGGGCGTCAGCCTTCAGACCGTTGTTGTTATGTCCCCATGAATTTACAGTGTGGCAAAGATTTATTCTGACTTTAGCGGAGCAGTGGAAGAATGACAAAATATGCTTTAGTAGGTGATGTTGGCGGCACCAACGCGCGTCTTGCTCTGTGCGATATTTCCAGTGGCGAGATTTCGCAGGCAAAAACCTATTCCGGGCTGGATTACCCAAGCCTCGAAGCGGTGGTGCGCGTGTACCTGGATGAGCATAGCGTCAGCGTCGAAGATGGCTGCATTGCCATTGCCTGTCCGATCACCGGCGACTGGGTGGCAATGACCAACCATACCTGGGCATTTTCTATTGCTGAGATGAAAAAAAATCTGGGCTTCAGCCATCTGGAAATCATCAATGATTTCACCGCTGTGTCGATGGCGATCCCGATGCTGAAAAAAGAGCATTTAATCCAGTTTGGCGGCGCGGAACCTATTGAAGGTAAACCGATTGCTGTCTATGGCGCAGGAACCGGACTCGGCGTGGCGCATCTGGTGCACGTGGATAAACGCTGGGTAAGCCTGCCCGGTGAAGGCGGCCACGTGGATTTTGCGCCTAACAGTGAGGAAGAGGGAATTATCCTTGAGGTTCTGCGCGCGGAAATAGGTCACGTGTCCGCAGAACGCGTGCTGTCCGGTCCGGGACTGGTGAATCTGTATCGCGCTATCGTCAAATCAGACGGGCGCTTGCCAGAAAATCTGCAGCCGAAGGATATCACCGCACGGGCGCTGGAAGATTCCTGCATTGACTGTCGCCGTGCGCTGTCGCTGTTCTGCGTCATCATGGGACGTTTTGGTGGCGATCTGGCGTTAACGCTGGGCACGTTTGGTGGCGTGTACATCGCCGGGGGGATCGTGCCACGCTTCCTCGACTTCTTTAAAGCGTCGGGCTTCCGCGGTGGTTTTGAAGATAAAGGACGTTTTAAAGCCTACGTACAAGACATCCCGGTGTATCTGATTGTGCATGACAACCCAGGCCTGCTTGGGTCCGGTGCGCATTTGCGTCAGACGTTGGGTCATATTTTGTAAGGCCAATGCCGGATGTCATTTAGCGATCATCCGGCCCATACATCCCATAAAACCGCGCTTCTGACGTAATGCCGATCAGTTAACGACGAGCAATAGTTGTAACGATACCTAAAAGCGGCATATCCGGAGGTAATGAATTTGTTGCCCCCGGTATTTGTTACGTTCACCTTATATTTTTCACTTCTCTGAAACGATCAATCCCAGTGAACGTGTTAAGGGTACTATCGCCGTACCCTTAACAATCCCGGCTCCCGGCGGGAAAATTGTTGCTGCGCAATACCCTCCGCTTATTCCTTCAGGCTACCGGGCCGGGTGCGAGGTAGCGTCCATGCAAAGCGCGCCCTTAGCCAGCATCCATGCTGGCTCTCCCGGCCTTACGGAAACACGTCGGCAATTTTCAGCCGGACCAGCCCGCACCTGACCATCTGCGTTTTTTGTTTAAACAGCAAAACGGATTTCACTGGAAGTCAGAGAGTTGAAGCGATGACCCCGGTCCGGCTGAAAATCGATGAGGCGTTGACGGCTGACCGGGGCTGCCCGCAGGGATGCGGGCAGAGGGGATGGCCTGCAGGGATGCAGGCTCGGCCCCGACCCGACAGGCAGACGGCACAAGACGAATAACTCGCGCAGCGACGATTTTCCCGCCGGGAGCCTGGGTTGCAAGGGAGGCGGCGGTGAGCCTCCCTTGCACGTTCACAGGTACCTGTGCTTCAGAAAAGTTCAAAGCTGAAGTGAACGGAATCCTGACTCGGAATCACATGTTCTCCATAATGCTTAACTGGCAAGCATTACGCTCCTGACGCGGTTTTTTTATGCCTGCCGCCTACCTTTCCGACCTTCGTCACATTTCCGAATGACGGGATTAATTGTCCAGTAAAAGCATTATTTGTCTGATAACGGTTGTTACTTTCCCCGGACCATAATTTCACTCGTTAACTATTACGAGGAAATGATTATGAGCAAAAAACTGATTGCCGTCTGCGCGTGCCCAATGGGCCTGGCCCACACCTTTATGGCGGCTCAGGCGCTGGAAGAAGCGGCTGTTGAAGCGGGTTATGAAGTGAAAATTGAAACTCAGGGCGCGGACGGAATTCAAAATCGTCTGACGGCGCAGGATATCGCAGAGGCGACGTTAATCATCCACTCTGTGGCTGTTACTCCAGAAGATAACGAGCGTTTTGAGACGCGTGACGTCTACGAAATTACGTTACAGGACGCGATAAAAAATGCGGCCGGCATCATTAAAGAGATCGAAGAGATGGTTGCCGCTGAACAACAATAATCATCGACAGGGAATTACGTATGGCCATTAAAAAACGCAGTGCAACCGTTGTGCCTGGCGCATCTGGTGCGGCAGCGGCAATAAAAAATCCACCGGCCTCCCGCAATAGCTTCTGGGGCGAACTTCCGCAGCATGTGATGTCCGGTATTTCGCGCATGGTGCCGACGTTAATTATGGGTGGGGTTATTCTCGCCTTCTCGCAACTGATCGCCTATAGCTGGCTCGATATTCCTGCTGACACAGGCATCATGGATGCGCTGAACAGCGGAAAATTTACTGGTTTTAATCTCTCATTGCTGAAGTTTGCCTGGCTGTCGCAATCTTTTGGCGGCGTGCTGTTTGGCTTTGCTATCCCGATGTTTGCCGCGTTTGTCGCTAATTCTATCGGCGGCAAGCTGGCATTTCCGGCGGGGTTCATCGGCGGGCTAATGTCTACTCAGCCCACGCAGATGCTGAATTTTGACCCCGCGACGCTGCAATGGGCAACCAGTGCTCCCGTACCGTCAACCTTTATTGGCGCGCTGATTATCTCGATTGTCGCCGGGTATCTGGTGAAGTGGATGAACCAAAAAATCCAGCTGCCTGATTTCCTGCTGGCGTTCAAAACCACTTTTTTACTGCCCATTCTTTCCGCTATTTTCGTCATGCTGGCGATGTACTACGTGATCACGCCGTTTGGTGGCTGGATCAACGGCGGGATCCGTACTCTGCTGACGGCGGCTGGCGAGAAAGGCACCCTGATGTATGCGATGGGTATTTCCGCGGCAACGGCGATTGACCTTGGTGGCCCAATCAATAAAGCAGCAGGTTTTGTCGCCTTCAGCTTTACCACCGATCACGTTCTACCGGTTACCGCGCGTTCTATTGCGATTGTCATTCCTCCGATTGGTCTTGGGCTGGCCACGCTTATTGATCGTCGCTTAACCGGCAAACGTCTGTTCAGCGCACAACTCTACCCGCAGGGAAAAACGGCGATGTTCCTCGCGTTTATGGGCATCAGCGAAGGGGCGATCCCATTTGCGCTGGAAAGCCCCATCACGGCAATTCCTTCCTATATGGTTGGTGCCATTGTCGGATCGACGGCTGCCGTCTGGCTGGGGGCGGTGCAGTGGTTCCCTGAATCGGCTATCTGGGCGTGGCCGCTGGTTACTAACCTCGGCATCTATATGGCGGGGATCCTGTTAGGCGCGGTGATTACGGCGCTGATGGTGGTGTTCCTGCGCAACATGATGTATCGCAAAGGCAAATTGCTGATTGAAAGTCTCTGATTAAAAGGATTGTGACCATGAGCTTACTTGCCTCGCTGCGCGACTGGCTAACGGCGCAACATCTTGATGCGATGCTGCTGTCATCGCGGCAGAACAAACAGCCGCATATGGGGATTTCCAGCAGTTCAGGGTTTGTGTTTATCAGCCACAAAAGTGCGCATATCCTGGTCGATGCCCGTTACTACACCGATGTCGCCACGCGTACTCAGGGCTATCAGATCCATCTACTCGATGGAACACAGACGCTGTATTCGCAGGTGAATCACATCATTGCGAACGAAAAGCTGCAGACGGTGGGATTCGAAGGTGAGCAGGTAAGCTGGGAAACGGCGAATGCGTGGTCGGGCAAACTGTGCGCCCGATTAGTGAGCGCCGTGCCGGACGTACTCCGGCAGGTGAAAACGGCGCAGGAGATAGCCTGCATCCGCGAAGCCTGTCGGATAGCCGACCTTAGCGCTGAACATATACGCCGCTTTATTCAACCTGGTCTCAGTGAGCGCGAAATTGCCGCTGAACTGGAGTGGTTTATGCGCACGCTCGGCGCAGACAAAGCCTCTTTTGACACCATTGTCGCCAGCGGCTGGCGCGGTGCGCTGCCGCACGGTAAAGCCAGCGATAAACGTGTTGAGGCGGGTGAGTTCATTACGCTGGATTTTGGCGCACAGTATCAGGGCTATTGTTCGGATATGACGCGAACCTTTCGCATCCCCGACGCCAACCTGCCAGCGGAAGAAAGCGCCCTGTTTGCCGTGTATCAGATTGTCCTGGCGGCGCAGCGTGCAGCGGTGTTGGCTATTCGACCAGGCGCGCGTTGCAATGAGGTGGATGCCGCAGCCAGGCGGGTTATTACGCAGGCGGGCTATGGCGATGCGTTTGGCCACAATACCGGACACGCTATTGGCATTGAGGTGCATGAAAACCCACGTTTTTCCCCTGATGACAAAACGACTCTGGCGGTTGGCATGCTGCTCACCGTTGAGCCGGGTATTTATCTGCCGGGGCAGGGTGGAGTACGTATTGAGGATGTGGTGCTGGTTACGCCAGACGGCGGAGAGGTGCTCTACACCATGGCGAAAACATTGTTACACACGGGAGAGGCGTAATGGACTTATCGCTACTGAAAGCGCTGAGCGAGGCGGATGCGATCGCTTCTTCAGAACAAGAAGTGCGTCAGATCCTGCTTGAAGAGGCGGATCGTATGCATAAAGAGGTGCGTTTTGATGGCCTGGGATCGGTGCTGATCCGTCTGAATGAATCAACCGGTCCGAAGGTGATGATCTGCGCGCATATGGATGAAGTGGGATTTATCGTACGCAGCATTTCCAGCGAAGGAGCGATCGATGTATTGCCGGTGGGAAATGTGCGTATGGCGGCCAGACAATTGCAGCCGGTGCGGATTACCACCCGTGAAGAGAGCAAAATTCCCGGTCTGCTTGATGGAGAGCGAAGCGGTAATGAGGTCAGCGCCCTGCGGGTAGACATTGGCGCGCGATCTTATGACGAGGTACTTCAGGCTGGCGTACGTCCTGGCGATCGCGTCACCTTTGACACAACTTTTCAGGTTTTGCCGCATCAGCGAGTCATGGGCAAAGCCTTTGATGACCGACTTGGATGTTATTTGCTGGTGGCGCTACTGCGCGAATGGCATGACGCAACTCTCCCTTGTGAGGTCTGGTTGGTAGCCAGTTCCAGTGAAGAAGTAGGACTGCGCGGAGGGCAAACAGCAGCACGGGCAGTTGCACCGGATGTGGCGATCGTGCTGGATACCGCCTGTTGGGCCAAAAACTTTGATTATGGTGCGGCCAACCATCGGCAGCCTGGTAAAGGCCCAATGCTGGTGTTAAGCGATAAATCGCTGATTGCACCACCAAAGCTGACGGCGTGGGTGGAAAGCATGGCCGCTGATGCGGGGATTTCCTTGCAGCTCGACATGTTCAGTAACGGTGGCACCGACGGTGGGGCTGTGCACGTAAGCGGCACGGGGATCCCTACGGTTGTCATGGGGCCCGCCACGCGGCATGGGCACTGCGCGGCATCGATTGCTGACTGTCGTGACATTATTCAGACCCAGCAGTTGTTGTCGGCTCTTATTTCACATCTTACGTGCGAAACTGTGGCTCATCTGACGGATTTCAGGTGCTGATTTCGCGCTAATCAGGAGTTGTTATGCTAACGATTCAATTTCTTTGCCCGTTACCCAATGGTCTGCATGCTCGTCCGGCGTGGGAGCTGAAAGAGCAGTGCAGCCAGTGGCAAAGTGAGGTGATATTTATTAACCATCGCCAGAATGCGAAGGCGGATGCGAAAAGCTCGTTGGCGCTGATTGGCACCGGGACGCTGTTTAACGACAGCTGTAGCTTAACCATCACCGGTCGCGATGAAGAACAGGCTCGGCGAGTGCTGGAGGAGTATCTCCAGCACCGGTTTATTGACAGTGATAGCGTTCAACCGACTCCGGAGGAACTGGCGGCACATCCGTTGCCACGTTCGCTGATTCGTCTCAATCCAGACCTTCTTTATGGCACTGTGCTGGCAGGGGGCGTGGGGGCAGGTACGCTCACGCTTTGGCAGAGCGATAATCTGGAAAGCTATCGCGCCATTGCAGCGAGTGCGGAAGACAACACCCGGCTGGAACACAGTCTGGCGACGCTTGCCGAACAGCTCAATCAACAACTGCGCGAGCGCGACGGCGAGAGTAAAACCATCCTCAGCGCGCATCTGTCTCTGATTCAGGACGACGAGTTTGCCGGGAATATTCGCCGCTTAATGCTGGAGCAGCATCTGGGGTTGGGGGCCGCAATCGTCGTCAATATGAAACAGGTGTGCGATAAGCTGTCGGCCTCCGGTAGCGATTATCTGCGCGAGCGTGTCAGTGATATCCGTGATATCAGCGAACAGCTGCTGCACATCACCTGGCCTGAAAGACGTCCGCGCAATGCGCTGGTGCTGAATAAGCCGACGATTCTGGTCGCTGAGGATTTGACGCCCAGCCAGTTTTTAAGCCTCGATTTGCAGCATCTGTCTGGCATGATCCTGGAGAAAACAGGGCGCACTTCACATACCCTGATTCTCGCTCGTGCATCTGCTATTCCTGTGCTTAGCGGCTTGCCGCTGGAGGCTATTAGCCGCTATGCAGGGCAGCCTGCGGTACTGGATGCTCGCTGTGGGGTACTGGCCATCAATCCGGACGATGCAGTTCGCGGCTATTACGCGATTGCGCAGAAGCTGGCCGATGAATGCCAGCGGCGGCAGGCGCTTGATGCCGCCCAGCCCGCGTTGACCAAAGATAATCAACGTATTGATGTTGCGGCTAATATCGGCACCGCGCTCGAAGCGCCGGGTGCATTTGCCAATGGTGCGGAAGGGATTGGGCTGTTTCGTACTGAAATGCTGTTTATGGACCGCGACAGCGCTCCTGACGAGCAGGAACAGTTTGAAGCTTACCAGCAGGTTTTATTGGCCGCAGGCGACAAGCCGGTTATCTTTCGCACCATGGATATCGGTGGTGATAAGAATATCCGCTATCTCAATATTCCGCAGGAAGATAACCCGTTCCTCGGCTACCGTGCGGTGCGGATTTATCCGGAGTTTGCCGGACTGTTTCGTACCCAACTGCGTGCCATCCTACGTGCGGCGACCTTCGGTAACGCGCAGCTGATGATCCCGATGGTGCACAGCCTTGACCAGATTTTGTGGGTAAAAAGCGAACTGCAAAAAGCGCTGGTGGCGCTGAAAGCGGACGGTTTACGTCATGCGCCGACAATCTCATTGGGGATTATGGTTGAAGTCCCTTCGGTGTGTTACATCATCGACCATTTCTGCGACGAGGTGGATTTCTTCAGTATTGGTTCAAACGACATGACCCAGTACCTGTACGCCGTCGATCGCAATAATCCACGCGTTTCGCCGCTATACAACCCGATTACGCCGTCGTTCCTGCGTATGTTGCAGCAAATTGTTCGCGTGGCGCACGAACGCGGTAAATGGGTGGGGATTTGTGGAGAACTGGGCGGCGAAGGACGCTATTTACCGTTTCTGCTGGGTTTAGGACTCGATGAGCTAAGTATGAGTAGTCCACGCATTCCGGCAGTAAAAAGTCAGCTTCGTCAACTGAACAGCCAGGCATGCCGCGAGCTCGCCATGCAGGCCTGCGAGTGCCGTAGCGCTCAGGAGATTGAAGATCTGCTGAATCAATTTGCACCGCAGAAAGATGTGCGTCCGCTGCTGGCGCTGGAGAATATCTTTGTTGGTGAGTCTCTGAGCAACAAAGAGCAGGTGATCCAGTTTCTGTGCGGTAATCTTGGGGTAAACGGACGCACTGAACATCCGTTTGAACTGGAAGAGGATGTCTGGCAGCGTGAAGAGATAGTTACCACTGCCGTCGGTTTTGGGGTGGCAATTCCGCACACGAAATCCCAGTGGATCCGCCATTCCAGCATCAGCATTGCCCGGCTTGCTCAGCCCGTTGACTGGCAGTCTGAGATGGGCGAGGTGGAACTGGTTATCATGCTGACGCTGGGTGCCGATGAAGGCATTAACCACGTGAAGGTCTTCTCGCAGCTGGCGCGTAAGCTGGTGAACAAGCAGTTCCGCCAGTCGTTGTTTGCCGCTGAAGATGCCGACGGTATTCTGGCGCTGCTGGAGGCGGAACTGACGTTTTAAGCTTCACTGAAAGAACGCTATCCAGCCTGTGGCGTTGTGGTTGCAGGCTGGGTAAACGCTACCGAAAAGTGAAATCATCAATGCGGCGCGTTGTGCCCCGGCAGCTTCCCGGCTCTTAACAGTTTCATCTCTTGCTTGCAGAGCAGAACCACCGCCTGGCGACCTTTAACACGGCGGGAGGTGAGGGCTCTTTTCACGGTCTGACGATCCGCACCTGATTCCAGCATTTGAAAACACATCAGGGAGAGTGCACGTCTGTTTTTCATCGCATATTCACTTTATCGAGTAAGCCAGTAGGATTTGGCTAAAGGCCGCTATTTTACAACGAAGCAAACGGATATGACTAACAGCGTGGGTGTTGTCTCACTTAACGCGCTGACTGAAAGCGTGCGCCGTACTCTCCGGGCGTCAGGCCAAACTGACGTCGGAACAGGCGGCAGAAATAATCACTGTCCTGATATCCACACCGTTGTGCGACTTCGCTAATCGACAGATGGTATTTCTGTAAGATGATGCGTGCCTTCGCCATTCTGACCCACCGCAGATACTCGACGAACCCCATGGTGCCGTGCTGGGCAAACACTTTTGACAGGTGATTGGGTGTGATATTAAAAAACTGCGCCACGCTTTCCCGGGTCAGCGGTTGAGCATAGTTATCCTGTACCCAATTACACATACTGTGATAGAGAAATTCAGCGCGCGGACGCTCTGCGTCAGGGCGGGTATTGACCACACTACGACACAGATGCAGCAGGCTAAGCACCAGAGGCTGAATAATATCCTGGGCCTGAGGAGAGCGGCTTAAATGGGTTAATGCGGTGAGCATCGCCTCGCCTTCGCCGCGCTGCGGATGCGGTAGCTCAATACGGCGAACTGGACGTAACAGAGATGCGGTTCGGTTATCGTAAAAAGAGAGTCCCAGCCATGCCGGAGAAAACACCAGGCTTAGTAGCATCACGGGTTTATCGCTGCCGGGCAGATTGGCAGCTTTCGCCGGGATAAACAGCATCTCTCCTTCTGGCAGACTATGCTGCTGTTTTTCCAGCCGGTTGCTGTATTCCCCACGCAGCACGATATCGAGGCGCGGGAGGTCAATACATAAACTACCGGTCGGTAGTGTGGTGGGCTGGGTTGCGAACCACACGCGCCCCAGACGCTGTGGGTTTAACACCAGGCCGCTGAACAGATCGGCGAAAAACTGTTGGTCTGCGGGTAGGCCTGGCTCTTTCATCGTTCTTTCTCTGCGCTATAAGTGCATTAACTGTCTGAACTCTTTCACTTTACTCCGACTAACCGGGATTTCAAATTCCAGATCCTTTAAACGCAGAATATAAGTGTTGTTAAACCAGGGTTCGATCTCGCGGATTTTATTCAGATTTACACAGAACGAGCGGTGGCAGCGGAAGAAATGCGAAGCCGGCAGTTTGCTGCAAAATTCGCTGATGTTCATCGGCATGACATATGATTCTCGTCGCGTATAGACGAACGTCATCTTTTCATGCGCTTCAGCGTAGTAGATGTCGTTGATTGGCGTCACGATGATCCGCTCATCTTTGATCAGGTTGATCGTGTCGTTTTCGCGGGTCACCGGACTTACAGGGGACGTTCCCGTTTGCTGTTGCTGCCAGGCGGCTTCCAGCTTTTGCAGCATGCTGACAATGCGTGATTCCTGGTACGGCTTCAGAATGTAGTCAAAAGCTTCCAGTTCGAAGGCTTCGACGGCGTGCTCTTTCCATGCGGTAATAAACACAATAAAGGGTTTATGCGCGAACTGGCTGATATTTTGTGCCAGCAATACGCCGTCCAGCGAGGGAATATTAATATCCAGAAAAATGGCGTCAACGCGGTTGTGCTGGAGATATTTCAGCACATCCAGACCATCGTCAAACGTGCCGACAATTTCCATCTGGCTGTGCTCTTTTATCAGCCAGCTCAGTTCCTGTTGGGCCAGGAATTCATCTTCAACAATGATGACTTTCACGACTTCACTCCTGGTTAAAGCAATAATGTGGTTGGCGCGGCTGCGGGCGAGTGCACATTAGGTACATAAAAGGCAATCTCTGTGCCTGGCTCCAGACGGCGGATATGTAATCCCTCACCGTAGAGCAGCTTAACGCGATGGTGCACATTCAACAGACCAATTTTATTGCCCGGCATTTCATTGGACTCGACCCGTTCAATCACTTTTTGGTCGATACCGTGACCCGTATCTCGCACGGCAATCCGTACCCGGTTACCGCATTCTGCCACGCTGATGGTGACCACGCCTTTCCCTTTGCAGGGCTGGATCCCATGGACGATAGCGTTCTCTACCAACGGCTGAATCAGCAGGCTGGGAATAAAACAGCTTACCTCTTCATCGATATCATAAATAACCGTCAGCTTGTCGCCAAAGCGGGCCTGTTCGATGGTGATGTAATCCTTGATTTGATACAGCTCTTTCTTGATGTCGATCTGCTCATCGTCTTTTAATTCAATATTATAGCGAAGATAGCGCGACAAATTAAAAATGAGCTGACGTGCGGTGTCCGGGTTAAGCCGCACCGACGATGAAATCGCGTTCAGAGCGTTAAACAGAAAATGGGGATTTATTTTGCTTTGTAGCGCGCGTAGCTCTGCCTTATTTGCCATTTCTCGTAGTTGCTCTGCGCGGGAGACTTCAAGCTGAGTGGAGATGATCTGCGACAGACCGATCGCCATTTCCTGTAACGAGGAAGTGATTTGATGAGCGTGACAGTAGTAGATCTTCAGCGTGCCGGTCACGACGCCTTTCTCCCAAAGCGGGATCACCAGCATGGAGTGAATTTCCGGGGTGCGATGTGCTTCATCATTGTTTTTTATGATGATTTTACCGTGATTTATGGCTTCCTGCGTGGTGGGGCTGACGAAGTCATCGTTATCGCGGTAGTTGATCTCTCCGACGCCAACATAGGCCAGAACGTGCTGGGTATTGGTGATGGCAACCGCGTCAGCGTGGATATCGTGGCGAATAATTTCGCACACCTGACGTAACGACTCGCTGTTGACCTGGCGAAAGAGCGGCAGCGTTTTGTTGGCGATATCCAGCGCCAGCTTGGCCTGTTTTGCAGCGCTGGCTTCTTTCTCACCTTCAACGCTTTGTACCAGCATCACAATAAAGCCAATACAGACGCTGCCGAGGATCATTGGGATACCGATTTTTGAGACAATATCCAACCCCAGTTCGGTGGTGGGCGCCCAGGCGACGACGAGGATCATGGTCAGTGATTCGCACAGCATTCCGCCTAAAATACCCGCGCGCCAGTGCTGTGCTTTGGGGATCTTACGGTTGATCCACCCGGCAATGCAGCCAGCCAGAATGCTGGTAATAAAGCAGGGTAGGGCAGTTACGCCGCCAATATCGATCAGGTAACGGTGGGTGCCTGCGATGAGGCCCGTAATGATGCCGACCCATGGACCGAACAGGATCCCTCCTGACATAACCGCGATAATACGCACGTTGACCAGAGAACCTTCTACCGGTACGCCTGACCAGGTACTGAACAGGGCAAACATGGAGAAAATCGCGGTAACGGCGAGCAGCTCTTTTGGGGAGTGGGCTGACTTGTGCAACAGTTCGCGAAACAGGCGGATACGAATCAGGAAAAACAGACAGAACAGCATCAGTGCTGCCCGGTCAAATACCGCCAGCAGCATATTGAATATTTCGTGCACGGGTGACTCTTGCGCAAGGGTTAAACCACTATGATAGGTAACCTGAGGCAGGATGACCAGCACCCCCGCAGCTCAGAGTTAATGGGGAAAAACCATAATATTAAAAGGGGATTGTTGCATGATTGTTGTATTTACAATACCTGTCCTGTGAGCGCTGCGTTCAAGGTAATATATTTAACAACAAAATGTTAAATGATGGTTATGTTAAACGGGTTGCGAAAATGAATATTTCCTCATTTTACTATGCTGTTCCTCTTTTTTGTCAGGAAAAAATATTTTGTTTTGCCTCTCGACAGAAGGAAATTATTCAGGCTATTTTCTAAACGTGCCACCATCGTGGCAGCGTCGCTCGGACGGTCCGGGCGCTAACGTTAATCTGAGGATATTATGGCTGACTCCTGCCCTGAACGTCGCTTTACGCGTATTGATCGCCTTCCCCCGTACGTTTTTAACATCACGGCTGAACTGAAGATGGCTGCGCGTCGGCGCGGCGAAGATATTATCGACTTCAGCATGGGGAACCCGGATGGGGCCACGCCTCCTCACATTGTCGAAAAACTGTGTACCGTGGCGCAGCGCCCGGATACTCACGGTTACTCCACCTCTCGCGGCATTCCGCGTTTGCGTCGGGCGATTTCCCGCTGGTACCAGGAACGCTATGACGTTGAGATCGATCCTGAATCCGAAGCCATTGTGACCATCGGTTCTAAAGAGGGGCTGGCGCACCTGATGCTGGCAACGCTCGATCACGGTGATACGGTCCTCGTGCCTAACCCAAGTTATCCCATCCATATCTACGGCGCGGTGATTGCTGGCGCGCAGGTGCGTTCAGTGCCGCTGGTTGAAGGTGTCGACTTCTTTAATGAGCTGGAACGCGCAATACGCGAAAGTTACCCGAAGCCGAAGATGATGATCTTAGGTTTCCCATCCAACCCGACCGCGCAGTGCGTCGAGCTGGAATTCTTTGAGAAAGTGGTGGCCCTGGCTAAACGCTACGACGTCTTGGTGGTTCACGACCTGGCCTACGCTGATATTGTTTATGACGGCTGGAAAGCGCCATCGATTATGCAGGTACCCGGCGCTCGCGACGTCGCAGTTGAATTTTTCACCCTGTCGAAAAGCTACAACATGGCGGGATGGCGTATCGGTTTTATGGTGGGCAACAAAACGCTGGTGAACGCGCTGGCGCGAATCAAGAGCTATCACGATTACGGAACCTTTACACCGTTGCAGGTTGCGGCTATCGCTGCACTGGAAGGCGATCAGCAGTGTGTGCGGGATATCGCTGAGCAATATAAACGTCGTCGTGATGTGCTGGTCAAAGGACTGCATGAAGCTGGCTGGATGGTCGAGATGCCAAAAGCCTCGATGTACGTATGGGCGAAAATTCCAGATCAATACGCCGGGATGGGGTCACTTGAGTTTGCCAAGAAACTGCTGAACGAAGCGAAGGTATGCGTTTCGCCGGGGATTGGGTTTGGTGATTATGGTGATACGCATGTGCGATTTGCGTTGATTGAAAACCGTGACCGTACCCGCCAGGCTATTCGCGGCATCAAGGCGATGTTCCGAGCAGATGGCCTGTTACCGGCTAGTGCAAAATCGACTTCTCAAAGTACCGACTGACAGAATGTTCCCCCAAAATGCAAACAGGAGCCTGATGGCTCCTGTTTTTTGCTGCGTCTTTTAATTTAGATCATCAGGGCGAAAGTACCGGCCCAAACGATGACCATAAAAGAAATGCCCATAAAGAAATATTTCACTTTTCATCTCTCCGCGTACCTGGGGTACGTCTAAATGAACATATGCTTACCTGACAGAGAGCTGATGCACACGCGAACGAAAGGAGAATACCCCTCATTTGCTTGGCTGCATCACCTCAGAATTCTGAGCTTTAATGCTCCAGACGGCGCTAATGTACGCCTAAAAATGAGGCGAGACAAGAGGCATTTTTTTATTTAATTTTAATAACTTACAACTGTCGTGATTCGGCGACAGTTTAATTTCTGCCGGTAATAAATTGCTATTGAGCGACGGAATGGTTACTCGGAGAATTCTCATATCGCCATGGTGTTAATGCGGTTAATTTTTCGCAGAATGAGATAATGAAAAGGTTAAAAATGACCAGATTAATGATGTTAGCACTCGTTTTTACGCCATTGACCTCGATGGCGGCCTCACCGTTGGCGTTTAATTTCAGCTGCGCAAGTATTGGTAGTGTGAATAGTGATGGTAAAGGCAATGTTTGGATTGATGGCACGAAGGCGACGGTGAAGGCCTTTAATGAAAATTACTGGGAAGCAAAAAGCGGTAACAATACCGTTTCTATCTCCCGTAAAGATGACGGGAATCCGGATGTTTCCTGGAGCGGGCCTAATCGAAAGCATGGCGTTTGCCTGCCCGAGGACAATACCGACTTTTCCGGGGCCAAAAAATCGACCAGCACTGGACCCTCTTTTTCCTGCGCTGCGGTAGAAAAAGGCAGTATCGAAGAGATTATCTGCCAGAGCCCTTCGCTCTCAGAAATGGATTTGGCGTTAAACGGGGCCTACAAGCAGGCGCTGGTTAAATCAAGCAATAACCCGACGCTGAAAGCAGAGCAACGCGGGTGGGTGAAGGGGCGTAATGAGTGTTGGAAGGAACAGGATAAATCAGCCTGCATCGCCCGCAACTACAGCGAGCGAATGGCTGAACTGCACAGCAAATGGGGCGTTAAGTAATTCAACCGCAGAAAAAAGAAAGGCCTTACGGCCTTTCTTTTTAGATATACAAGGAAGCTTCACCCATCGGGCGAGTTTTGAAGCGGCGGTGGATCCAGAGATACTGCTCGGGAGCACGCATGATCTCTTTTTCGATAATTTTGTTCATATACGCCGCAGCCTGGCTTTCATCTGCCGGGTAACCTTCCATTTCTGGGGTGATGAACAGGCGGTAACCGGAGTTATCTGCTTTTCTCACCATGGTTACGGTCAGCATTGCTGCGCCGGATAACCGTGACAGTACGTAGGTACCGTTGGTGGTCGCCACGTCTTTGACTGCGAAGAAGGGGGCGAATGAACTCCCTTTACGCCCGTAGTCCTGATCGGGAGCAAACCATACTGCCTCGCCTTTTTTCAGGGCGCCGACAATACCACGCAGATTATTTCTGCCGATCATCGCCTTGTTGGAGCGCATACGACCGCGGGTTTGGATCCACTCCATCAACTTATTATTGTGCGGGCGATAGGTTGCCATCATTGGTTGGCAAAGCCCCATTACGCGACCACCCAACTCGAGCGACATAAAGTGTACGCCAACGACCATCACGCCACGGTTTTGCATCTGAGCGCGCTTCAGGTTGTCCAGCCCTTCTACATCAAACCATTTACGCACCCGACGGTCCGGCCAGAACCAGGCCATACCTGTTTCAAGCAGTCCCATGCCGAGCGAACGAAAGTTCTCATCGACCAGTTTGTCTCTTTCTTCCTGCGACAGATTTGGGAAACAGAGTTCGAGATTTTTACGAGCAATAGATTCACGGCGTTTTAAAAATGGACGAGCCAGCGTTCCTGTACGGGTACCAAGAAAACACAATACGGGATAGGGAAGCTGTACCAGTAACCAGAGCACACCAACACCAAACCATGTGAGCCAGTAGCGCGGATGCAAAAATGCGCGTGAAAATTTACATTGGGGGAACATAAGCACCTGTTGTTGATACGAAATAGATGTATCGCGAAGATTCTTTGCCTGTCGCTTTACACTCTGCACTGATCGTTAGGCCGCCATGAACGACATTGGTTCCTGTAAAGAGTGTAAAACTGAGTCAGGACAAAACCACGAGGGGGCGTGAATGATCGGACGCACAATGTACACCCGAAAATTAATGTCAGCCAGAAATAATTACTCAAGATTCGTAAATGTTTTTAGGACGATTAAGGGCAAAATTTCGCCTATATATAATTCGTTGTTTTTATGATGATTAAATAAACGACGGAGAAACAGTGTAATAGTCAGCGGTTGAATGATTATTGTGAATAAAATGTTGCTCAAATTGCATGCGGATAGGAATTGTCTTAGAATATAAAGTTAAGGGAGTGTAAGGACTTACGTTAAGTTTACGGCAGACAGGAGGTATCGCTATGCTCTATTTCTGGATCTTTCTCATACTGAGCATTCTGTGCGTCAGTTGCTATATCTGGCAGGTTATAGGCGCTGCGGCGTCAATTAGCGCTTTTCTCGGCATGGCCATCCTTACGGCATTAATTTACGTTTTTACTATGCGGCTGACCAATGGTGACGAAATGGTAACTGGATTATTCCTGTTTCTTGCCCCGGCATGTGGTTTGATCATTCGCTTTATGGTCGCAGACGGTAAGCAATAATTTGGAATGTTACGTTTAGCAATAAATTATCACCTTGAGTTATTTATTATTTATCTGAGTTTATTGAAGTGCCAGCATCGCTGGCACTTTGTTGCGATAGCGAAATGAATTACCGGGCATCCGCCAACTGGAGTGATGCTTCCTCTTGCTGAGCATTTTTTCGCTGTTGCTCAAGTTCCAGCGCACCGCGATGAGAGAGGTAGCAGAACAGGATGCAGCAGACAATTCCCCCCATCAGCAGATAGAAGCCGCCATGCCATCCCATTTTGTCGACCATTACGCCAAACAGACTGGTTCCCAGCGATGCGCCAAAAATGTAGCTCATAAATCCGCGTAGTCCTACTGCAGAACCTACTGCGAAGCTGGGCACGATTTCCATCGTCTGAACAGAAGCGAGGAACTGTGGAACATAGATCAGGCAACCCACAATGGCGGCAAAAATAGTGACCATCAACAGGGATTCACTTTTCCAGTAGCCGATCAAACAGACAAAAATCAGCGCCATACAAATCATGGCCAGCGGCATGCGACGGCCTTTAAACAGTTTATCGGTAAGCCAGCCCGCCAGTAATGTTGAAGGGATTGCCGCCCATTCAAAAAACAGAAAAGCGATGCTCATTTGCTCTTTCGAGAAATGTTTTTCGGTTAACAGATAAATAGGCAACCAGCTAATCATGCCAAAACGCACCATATAGACGAAGACATCTACCAGTGAAACATACCAGGCATTCTTATTGCGCAGCACATAGGTGCAGAAAATCTGGAAGGCACTCATATTTTCTGGTGCCTGGACAGCGTGTCGGGAATTTAATACGACTTTTTCTTCCGGCATCATTTGTTCCAGAGCCGGCAAGCCTTCCTGGCGCGGTGAACCTTTCCCCAGCATCAGCACAATAAAAGCAAACAGTACGGCAACACCGGCCGGGACAATATAGCTGGCGCTTTGCCAGTGCTCGCTCCCTAAAATGGCAAAGGCGGCACCAACAATCGGCGCGACAATGCCACCACCAACGTTGTGAGAAATATTCCAGAATGCGCCGACGCGTCCACGTTCTTTACGCGGAAACCAGTTGGCGATGGTAATAAATGAAGGGCCAACGCCCATTCCCTGGAACAAGCCATTGAAAACGACCAGAGCGGCAAAAATCCAGAATCCGGTACTGAATCCTAAACCGACGTTTACGATGGCGCACAGAACCAGGCCGCATGCCATAAAGACCTTAGGGCTGGCCTTGTCTGCCAGGCTACTCATAATGCCTTTACTGATCCCATAGGCAATAAGCATGCAGCTGCTGAGTAAACCAATTTGCGTGGCACTGAGATCCAGATGTTCCTTCAGGTACGGTGTTGAGAGCGTGAAGTTATTGCGCACAATATAGTACGCGAGATAGCCAAGAAATACGCTGAGTAATGCCTGAATGCGGTATCGGCCATAAGTTTCCTGGACTTTCTCTGCCGGGACTTTATTTGCCGCTGGCCCTGCCTTAAATATTGATAACATATCGTCACCTAAATTTATATTGATGTGAATATCAGGATTTTTCGCAGTGAAGAGTGAAATAGACGGCAGAGAAACTCAAGTTGATGAAATGAGTCACTATTGACACAATTTTTGGATTGCATGGCTGATTTTGACTCTTTTTAAATAGTGAGTTTTCAATTCTATTCTTTTACGGGCGCTTTTATCCTCGGCGTGTGCGGATATTAACAAATTCAGACTGCGTTTTCGGGTATTCTTTACCGATGCCGTCACTTTCCGTTTGGTTATTCTACGAATAACCTTATTCTTCCCTCTGGTGGTGATAAACGGGTAAGTTTTGTCTCAATATTATTTTTTGCACATGTTGGTATTTATGAACGGGATCACAAACAGACTTTTGGGCCGGGGGTGTTGTTGGGCGATCTCGCTCTGTTTTATGGCGCTGTCGGTGAGTTGCCTGGCGCAGGGTAAAGAGCTGGTAATGGCAACAACCTTTTCACCGGGGGCAACGGCCTGGATTATTCAGCGTTGGCAGACGGAACCGGGGTCGGTGATGATTCGCACATTAAACCGGACCAGTAGCTCGCTGGAACAGCTGCTGGATACCGCGAATGCGGAAAATGTTGATCTGATTTTGACCTCATCCCCTATGCTGTTGCAGCATCTGCAGGAGCATCAGAAGCTGGCGCCCTTCGACAATGCGTTGCCGGAAAGCCAGCGCCTGGTGCCAGAATCCATCCGTTCGACCTCCGTTGCTGTGGCGATATCTGGTTTTGGGCTGCTGATTAATCGTTCTGCGCTGGCGGCACGACATCTGTCACCTCCTTCCGACTGGGGGGATTTAACCCTGCCCAAATACCAGAATGCGCTGTTGATGAGTAGCCCATCGCGTTCGGATACTAACCATCTAATGGTTGAGTCATTGCTACAGCAAAAAGGGTGGCAAGAGGGCTGGGCGACCCTGCTGGCGAGTGCCGGGAATCTGGTGACGATTTCATCCCGCAGTTTTGGCGTAGCCGACAAAATTAAGAGTGGCCTGGGCGTGGCGGGACCGGTCATTGATAATTATGCCAACTTGTTGCTTAACGATCCTCACCTGGCTTTTACTTATTTCCCACGCTCGGCGGTATCGCCAACCTATGTTGCTGTTCTCAGGAACAGCCAGCATCCCAATGAAGCGCGTCGTTTTATCCGCTATTTGTTAAGCCCGGAGGGACAGCGGATCCTTGCGGATGCGAATACGGGGAAATATCCGGTAACACAGCTCGCGCCTGATAATCCCCGCGCTGCTCAGCAGGCTATTTTAATGAACCAGCCTCCGCTTAATTATCGGCTGATCCTTAAGCGACAACAGCTAGTGCAGCGAATGTTTGATACCGCCATCAGTTTTCGTCTTGCGCAACTGAAGGACGCATGGCGGGCACTGTACAGTGCGGAAGCGCGCCTGAAACGCCCGCTACCCGAAATCAGAGCCTTACTGACCAGCGTTCCGATAGATGCCAAAAGTAGTGAAGATGAAGCCTGGCTTGCGCAGTTTGATAATAAAAGCGTTGCCGAACAGCAGATGATGGAGTGGCAGCTGTGGTTTCTTAAAAATCAGCGTCAGGCGATATCAAAACTGGAAGAATTAAAATGAAAGGTGGATCGATACTGCAACGCCTTCGTCAACTCAGCATCAGCAGCAGCCTGCGTGGAGCCTTTCTGACGGGGGCATTACTGACGTTGAGCGTAAGCTGCGTCAGTTTGTACTCATGGCATGAGCAGAGCTCGCAGATACGCTATTCGCTTGATGATTACTTCCCGCGCGTGCATTCCGCTTTTTTGATTGAGGGGAATCTTAACCTGGTTGTGGATCAGCTTAATGAATTCCTGCTGGCTCCCAATACGACGGTAAGGCTGCAACTGCGCAATCAGATAATCTCGCATCTGGATAAAATTGAAGTGCTGAGCCGGGGGTTGCAACCAGCAGAACAGCAGCAGCTGGCGGTGATTTTGCAAGACAGTCGGGCGCTGATGGCGGAACTGGACCGGGTGCTCTACAACATGTTCCTTGTTCGCGAAAAAGTGAGTGAACTTTCCGCGCGCGTTGATTGGCTACATGATGATTTTACTACCGAGCTGAATTCACTGGTGCAGGATTTTACCTGGCAGCAGGGGACGTTGCTGGATCAAATCGAGGCCAAAAATGGTGATGCGGCGCTGTATCTCAAACGTGCCCGGGAGGTGCAAAACGAGCAGCAGCAGGTCTATACCCTGGCGAGAATTGAAAACCAGATCGTTGATGATTTACGCGACAGACTCAATGAACTGAAATCGGGTAGCGACGATGGCATGCTGGTGGAGAATCACATCCGCTACCTGGAAAATCTGAAGAAAACGGCGGATGAAAATATCCGTACCCTCGATGACTGGCCCAGTACTATCACACTGCGACAAACAATCGATGAGCTGCTGGAAATCGGGATGATGAAAAATAAAATGCCCGATACGATGCGCGATTATGTCACAGCGCAAAAAGCGCTGGTTGATGCCAGCCATGCCAGAGAGGCTACGCTTGGGCGCTTTCGAACACTGCTGGAAGCGCAACTGGGGAGTAGCCATCAGCAAATGCAGACGTTTAACCAGCGGCTGGAACAAATTGTTCGCGTCAGCGGTGGACTTATCCTGCTGGCGACGTTGCTGGCGCTACTTCTCGCCTGGGGGCTTAATCACTACTTCATTCGCTCGCGTCTGGTGAAGCGTTTTACTGCGCTCAACCAGGCCGTGGTGCAAATTGGTCTTGGCAGAACGGATGCCTCTATCCCGGTATATGGACGCGATGAACTGGGGCGTATCGCAGGCCTGCTGCGTCATACCCTGGGCCAGTTGAGTGCGCAAAAAAATCAGCTGGAGCAGGAAGTGACCGAGCGCAAAGAGATTGAATCCGATCTTCGTGCAACGCAGGATGAGCTGATCCAAACGGCAAAACTGGCGGTGGTCGGCCAGACTATGACCACGCTGGCGCACGAGATTAATCAACCGCTGAATGCGCTGTCGATGTACCTGTTTACGGCGGGGAGGGCAATTGAACAGGGACAACCCGCTCAGGCCAGAAGCACATTAACCAAAGCGGAGGGGGTGATTACTCGCATCGATGCGATTATCCGTTCACTGCGTCAGTTTGCGCGCCGGGCCGAGCCTGGCACGCCTCTGCATCCGGTCGATCTCCGACAAACGTTCAACGCTGCCTGGGAGCTGTTGTCTATGCGGCATAAGCCACAGCAGGGTACGCTGACACTCCCCGACCGAAGCGTGTGGGTGGCCGGTGACGAAGTGCGCATTCAGCAGGTACTGGTAAACGTCCTGGCAAATGCGCTGGATGCCTGTCCAGTTGCGGCGAAGATAGAGGTTCACTGGCAGACCGAAGGCAGTCGGTTGTGCGTATTTATCAGCGATAACGGTCCCGGCTGGCCTGGGGCATTATTACCATCACTGTTAAAACCGTTTACCACCAGTAAGGATGTTGGCCTCGGTATTGGCTTATCGATTTGTGTATCGTTAATGATGCAAATGAACGGCGAACTGCGCCTGGCGTCGACACCAGGGCGCAATGCCTGCGTCGTTCTGCAATTTAATCTGACGGATGTAAACGATGTTGAGTGATGAATATTCTGTTCTGCTTATTGATGATGATGCCGATGTTCTCGATGCTTACACCCTGTTGCTTGAACAGGAGGGATATCATGTATTCGCATGCAGTAACCCTTTTGATGCCCGAAATTGGCTGCAGGCCGACTGGCCAGGGATTGTCCTGAGCGACGTGTGTATGCCTGGCTGTAATGGAATCGACCTGATGACGTTGTTTCATCAGGATGACAATCAACTTCCGATCCTGTTGATCACCGGACATGGCGATGTCCCGATGGCGGTGGAGGCGGTGAAGAAAGGTGCGTGGGACTTTCTGCAAAAACCGGTTGATCCTGGCAAACTGCTGGTGTTGGTAGAGGACGCGTTGCGTCAGAGAAAATCTGTGATTGCACGTCGTCACTATTGCCAGCAAAAGCTCCAGGTTGAACTGGTCGGCTACAGTGACTGGGTTAACCAGTACCGCCAGCGTTTACGGCAACTGGCGGAAACGGATATTGCCGTCTGGTTTTATGGTGAGCCAGGAACGGGGCGTATGACCGGAGCCCGTT
This sequence comes from Citrobacter sp. Cpo090, assembly GCF_030332665.1. Lineage (NCBI taxonomy): Bacteria > Pseudomonadati > Pseudomonadota > Gammaproteobacteria > Enterobacterales > Enterobacteriaceae > Citrobacter > Citrobacter sp. Cpo090. The sequence goes on from NZ_JAOWHK010000038.1 coordinate 32,548, forward strand.
ATTTGCATCAGCTTGGGCGCAGCGCTGAAGGACCGTTTATCCGCGGGGAATTGACGTTAGAGAATGCGGCGCAATTCAATGACCTTATTGCCCAGGCGCAAGGGGGAACGCTGGTTCTGAGCCATATTGAGTGCCTGACGCGCGAACAGCAGCACCAGTTGGTGCATCTGCAAAGCCAGGAGCGACGTCCGTTTCGCTTAATTGGCATTGGCGCCACTTCGTTAGTGGAACTGGCGGCAACCAACCAGATTGTGGCCGAACTTTATTACTGTTTCGCAATGACGCAAATCGGCTGCCAACCGCTGTCTCAGCGCCCGGATGATATTGAGCCGCTGTTTCGCCATTATCTGCAGAAAGCCTGTCTGCGCCTGAATCATCCAGTGCCCGAGGTTGACGGGGAATTACTAAAAGGCATGCGGCGACGCGTTTGGTTAAGCAATGTCCGGGAACTGGCCAATGCCGCTGAGCTTTTTGCTGTGGGGTTATTGCCACTGGCTGAAACCGCGAATCCACAGCTGCATTTGCCTGAACCGACACCGCTCGATCGTCGGGTTGACGAGTACGAGCGACAGATCATCACCGAAGCGCTTAATATTCATCAGGGCCGTATTAATGAAGTGGCGGAGTATTTACAAATTCCGCGTAAGAAACTGTATTTGCGCATGAGAAAATACGGACTGAGCAAGGAACACTATAAGTTTTAGCAGATGGCATGTGGGGAAAAGAGAGGTTGACGGTATTTCGGTGGCGGCGCTAGCGTTCACCGAAATACGCGACGAAACTCTGGGTGATTATCAGGGGGGGTTCTTACCACATCAAATCATCAGGAATGACAAAATCAGCATACGGATCGTCTTCGTCCTTCGCTTCCTGGCTCAGTTCGCAATTTAGAACAATATAGCTTGCATCGCGCTGGGCAATCTTGTCGGCGACAACAGCCGGGATAATGGCGTATTCGCTCTCGCTGCTGCTTTCAGCTGTCAGGCGGGCAATGGCCAGACGGCCCTTGATCAACTGAGACTGGGTTACCTTATCAACATAAACTTTTTTGATCAGGTTATTGTCAGTGAAGTTGTAACCAATATCGCCACGGGAAATGGTGATTTTGTTCATCTCAATCAGTTGCTTGATCTGCGCTTTGTATTCTTTAGACAATGCGGCCTGCTTCTGCTGTTCGCTGAGCTGCTTATCACGCTCAACCTGTGCCTTTTTATTTTCTTCAACTGCTTCTCTGGCTTCACGAGCCTGAACGCGCGATTTTTTCGCCGTTCTCTGCACTTTCGCCACTTTTTTGCTGCTGACCAGACCCGCTTTAAGCATCTGTTCTTGTAGGGTAAGTTTTGTCATTATCGCTTCTAATCCAAAAAAATCGTTGTAAGGATTATAACCTTAACGTTCGGCGGTATGCCAGAATGCGTAAGCGTTACCCGGACAGCTGACATTTATCCCGCAGATCATTTTATTTGCAAGATGAGAGGTAGTCTCCTGGCGCAGTTCCCATAACGCGTTTGAATGCCTGATAGAATCCAGACAATGATTCATACCCGACGCTGCTGTAAATATCCTCTGTTTTTATACCCCTTCTGAGCAGGTTTAATGACACATAAATTCTTAATTTGCTTAACACCAGATTCGGTGTATAGCTTGTCGCTTTCGATATGCGACGAATAAATGTTGAACGTGACATATAAGCGAAACGGGCCATATCATCCAGTGACCATGAATACTGTGGGTTTTTAATTATAGCAATGATTAATTTTGCTAACGGCTCATCATTAGCTGCGTTCAGAAGATTTATGTCAATATCATATAAGGAAGTAGACTCACTAACCACATAGTGCAAAATAGCATCGGTCAGATGAGCAATAATGCAATTATTTTCATCGGCGGAGGCATTTACTTCAGTCAGTAGTAATTCAAATAACGAATGTATTTTGTTACTGACATCGTCCTTTTGCTTAATCAGAAAAATATCTGGAAGTAAGGCAAAACGCAATTGACTGGCAATAGAGTTAGGTTGGATAAAACCACATAGAAGATCGGTGGAGTCGGTAGATAAATCTTCGATTTTACTCATCTGTTTGCGGGGTAAGTCATCAATACTTTTATCTGGAGATGAGGTGAGGTAAAAAGGAAAATTATTAAAAAAGAAGAGAATATCTCCCTTTTCCAGCATGATGCGCGGCTGTTGGTTGAACAAATCCAGCCAGCATTCCCCGCCCAAAACGATATGAAAACTCGGTTCACCATAGGAGTATGTTGATGCCTTCCATTCGCTACAATATCTGCCGAGGTGGAAGACGGATGTTTTCGCTTCACCTCTTTTCAGTAACCAGCCTGAAGTATTCATATATTCCCCAATATTGTCACTAATGGACTGATTTTGAGACGATGATGTATAGATAGTTTCGTTAAGTAACTATAAGATTTGTTAATCAAATGACGTATTGCAGGAGAGGGTAGTGTTTCTGGTATTTACTAAAGATATTATTTTGCTACAGGCTATTTATCACCTTATCAAAAAAGATGTTATTGTCCATATTCAGCATACAGAAGACTTTTGTACTATTGAAGAGCTTAATGCAAAAGTGATAATTGATACGTTCAATAACAACATTTTCTATACCAGTATAGCTTATCAACTGGAGAGGATTCAACCTGCTAAGGTTTTCATACTTTCGCCATTCAGGATCAAAAGATGCTTCGGGGATATTCCTGTCGTTTTTATCAATCGAAACGTTTCGCTGTGTAATTTTATTACTTTGCTGAATTGCGATGGAAACTATGATATTTCTCCAGAATTATCAATTTCTCGTCGGCAGCATCAAATTCTTACCTGTATTCTGCAGCAAAAATCCTGTTACTCGATTGCTGAGGAAATGCATATCTCATTGAAGACTTACTACTGCCATAAGTACAATATAATGTTGTTGCTGAAACTCAGGAAAATGAGTGATTTAGTACGGCATCAAATTTCATGCTATCTACAATAACCAGATGTAGGATGTCTCGTTTCGACATTAGGATTAAATTGTTAAAGTGCTGAAGAGGCAAGTATTGTATAGCATAGCTTTCAATACCTGTATCTTTCAAAATTATAGTTTAATCCTATTCTTAAAAATAAAGAACAAACACAATAATAAATCAAGTGATTATTTTATGTGGTCTAATTTCACTCCACAGAAACCTCTTTAATAGCAGGGTTTTCTTTAAGTAAAGAAATTACCTGAATCACATTGGTTGCTTCTGTAACCTCTAAATCTGCCGTAAGAATATGGCAATTGGTTGCATCATTAGCCAATGAGCGCAATTGTATGCGATATCCCTGTTCAGTCATCCAGGCCAGGACAGATTGTGCTGTACCAGCCGCAATGCGTATGCGTAGTTGCAAATGGTGATTCAAAAAGCGGCAGGTAAGCTGGCGGAAGAATTCCAGCACGATGAGCGCCATAACTGCGCCAACAATACCAACTTCATACATTCCGCTGCCTATGACCAGGCCAATTGCTGCAGTGACCCACACATCCGCAGCTGTTGTTAATCCTCTGATAGTCTGTTTTTGAACCAGAATATTTCCCGCGCCAAGAAATCCAACGCCGGTGACAACCTGTGCTGCTATTCTGCTGGGATCTAATCCAATATGACCATGCCCTATAACATCATAGAAACCGTATTTAGAAACGATCATGAACATGGCACTACCGATACCAATCAATATATGAGTTCGTACACCAGCTTCTTTGGCGCGTATTTGACGCTCAAGACCAATTACGCCACCTAATAAACCTGCTAGCATTAGACGTAGAAGAAATTCTTCATTCATGATGAGTGTCTCCTCTATCTGGAATCAGTTGAGGGATAATTGTCGTAACCCCTAATCCAGTAATAACTTACCGAACATAACCAACAAATAACAAAGATGCCGATAATCCAAAATCCCATATCGGTGAGGTTATCACTGAGTATCGCGATGCCATTCCATAGCCATCCAGATAAGTTCATTTTATCTCTAATCAATCCTAAAGCTTGTACGCTACCAATAAAAGCAGCGATAACAACTGATATTCCAGTAATAGTCATATTATAGTATAGCTTCTTTAATGGCTTTGATAATGCCCAGCCATAGGCTCCAGTCATTAAATAATTATCAAGTGTATCCACTAAAACCATTGCTGAGGAAAATAATATTGGAAATACCATAATATTCCAAGTGTTGATTCCATTTGTTGCCGTGATCGCGCTGATGCTTAATACTCCAATTTCCGTAGCAGTGTCAAATCCCAAACCAAAAAGTAATCCTATCCAATACATTTGTTTACTGTTGTTGATCAAGTTAAATAACTTGCCAAATAATCGAGATAAAATGCCATGGTTTATATTTTCTTGCGCCTCTTGTTCTGAAAATGAACCTTTCGTATGGATGACACGAAATTTTTTGTAGATTGAAATAAATATTGTGTAGTTTAGAAAGGCGAATAAAAGCAGAAACAAGGTTGATACGATAGTGCCGATAAGTCCGCCTGTTTCTCTAAATTTCTCGAGTGAGTCAGAATAAGTCATCGCAGTTACCACAATCACGACTGATGCGAGTATCACGATAGTGGAATGACCTAAAGAAAAGTAAGTTCCTACGGCGATTGGTTTTTTACCTTGCTGCATAAGTTTGCGCGTTACATTATCGATAGCAACAATATGGTCGGCATCAACCGCATGTCTCAAACCGAAACTATAAGCCAGTATAGCCATTCCCATAAGAAAGGTACTATCTTTAAATACTAAAAATGCCCAACACCAGGATAATAAGTTAATAATAATTAAACTTAGTAGCAAGAGTTGCGCTGGAGTAAATATTTTAAATATTTTCATATTCACCACCTTATTATTATTAATGACGATGTTCTGGCATAAATTCTTTGTTTGGTACCAGAAATAACCATGAGGAAATAACAAATGGCATGGTTAATGTCGGTATGCCTAAAGGCATTAAAAGTACATTCATTGCGGCCTGGATAAAAACTGTAAAAATAATTCCTGAAATGGTGTAAATAAAAACTCGCCAGCCTGGATGATTAAACACAGTCCCAAGTGCGACGGATGTCAAAACGGCACTAAAAGCATACAACCCTGCAGCAATGTCATGGGGACTGGCGCCCAGATAACAGGCAAGTAGTGTCGCGATGAAAGAACCGACGATGGCATAGCAGGCGCATACGACAGATTCTGCCGCCAGACCGGCAATAAAGAAAAAACTTGCCAGGATCCCAGGGAATAAAAATACCTGCGAGATCCCATGTAAAGTACTGTTGATGAAAAAGCTGAGTGAGTAACTACTTTGAGTTGACGGTATATAATGCTGGGGCAGATCAGGGGAGGGCAGTCCTGAGCCATAAATATTATGAAAAGCATAGCTGGCAAGTAGGATTACCCAGGTTGTCAGAACAAACGGTGCTGTTAACGCCGCAACTTTCCATGTTTTCAATATATCAGCAATGCATACCGTAGCAATAACAGACACGACGCTACCAACGACCAGGCATAACCACATTATTGGCGTCGCAGTTATAAATACAGGAATAGCAATACCAACCAGGCAGCCATTATAGCTATAGAGACCATCTCGCCAACCTTTTACATCATGAGTTATTGCACCTGTAATCGAAGCCAGAACAGTTCCAACTACACACCCCCATGCAGCTAAAGGATTGTTATTACTATAAGCAGAAATGAATATCGCAATGAAAAACAATAACCCTGTGATAGGATTGTTTTGGAACATTACCTGTGCGCAACCACGTAATGATATATCAATAATTTTGAAAGTGTAATGCTTATCAATATTATTTTTCCATAATACCGGAATGGATTGTATTGTCATCATTGTTTACCAATATGAATAGTTGTGGATGATCCTATTGTTTCCAGATATATGGAGGCGGTAATTCTGCATCCAGAACGACTTTTCTGACCATGGCCCACACTTTACGAATGTGTTTTTTTATAATACTACTGTCATTAGCCAGTATCTTAAATATAAGCCCCGATTCCGCAGGAAGTGTTGACATACCGTAGCAACAATCCTTGCTATAATGAGCAGGGAAGGCCGCCAGAATGGATGCTATGTTTTCTGTTGGCGTTAATATGAAAATTGTGCCGAGAATTTGGAAGTTTCCCATAACTCCGATTTCTTCCATCGGATGCTCTTTGGGTCTCAGCGAAATTTGTTCCTTGAAGACAATATGTCCTGATTCATCTTTTGCTAATACGCTTGAGGAATAATAGTCAAAGCCATTAAGCTCATTTTCATGATGATGGCGACGGCCAGGTATAATTATTTCTGAATAAATAAGAGTCGCGCTTCTCTTATAATTAATTACGGTGTCGTTTATAAACCTTGCATTACGGTGCAAAATTAAAGGATCGGGGAGATATTCCAGATAAGCATTTTCATCAAGATGAATAAATTGAATTTGCGCAGCATAGTTTTTATCCATGGAGTGTATTTTGGTTGCGGATTGCGTACTGACGCTGGCGAAAGCATTTTCACCCACGCTAATGGATAATACTATGCGATCCCCTTGCAGAACACAGCCTGAAGTCGATATCACGGTCACGCAGGGAAGTTCTGGCAGTGCTTCATCATGATACAATGCCTTTTGCGCAAACAATGGCGTTCGTTTTTCCATACGATGAAGAATGCTTTTACTTTCGTAACGCGTAAAACCCAGGTATAAAAAACCATCCTTACCGATTGCCCCACTGGGCATTTGCTCCGGTTCCTGACGATACTCTATGGGGATCTGCATATCCCAAAGCGATCGTTTTGTTTCCACCTGGTCATGCAAATTCTGTAGGTGAGTCATCTTGTTTACCTTCAATAGTGTGACCAAATAAAAAATCGCGCTCAATCATGTCAACAAGCTGCTCGATACCTTCACCCGTTTTACAGTTAGTTAAAATATAGGGACGATTATTTCTAACATGTCTGGTATCTGATTCCATTATCTCCAGACTCGCGCCGACATATGGCGCTAAATCAATTTTATTGATAACCAGAATATCGGCCTGTACCAGACCAGGACCATTTTTACGTGGGATTTTTTCCCCTTCGGCTACGTCAATGACATAAATATAAAAGTCAGCCAATGCGGGACTGAATGTGAGGGTGAGATTGTCACCACCGCTTTCAATCATAATTAAATCGCTATCTGGAAATTTATCTTCCATTTCTTCAACGGCAGCAATATTCATACTGGGATCTTCACGTACAGCAGTATGCGGACATGCTCCTGTTTCAACGCCAACGATTTTTTCTTCTTCTAATATCCCTTTCAATGTTCTTTTGACTTGCTTTGCATCTTCAGTGGTTACAACATCATTAGTTATAATCAGAGGTTTATATCCCCGATGAATAAGTACAGGAGTAATAACCTCAATAATGGCTGTTTTTCCTGAACCTACGGGACCACCAATGCCAATTCGGGTAATTTTTTTCATTACTGACCTCAGTTAATTCATAAACAGACGTACATGGGCATCGACATGAACAGCCGCAAGAATGTCGATCACCGGCGAAAAAGAAGACATTTCTTCGGGGTGGGTATTTAGTGCCATTTCAGCGTAATCAGGAAAAAGCGACGTGGCTTCGGCCAGGATTTTTTGGCTATCCAGATGCGTAATCCGCATCAGTCTTTGCGCTGCACTGAGAATGGTCGTCGCTACGCCATAAAAGTGCATGGCCAGCATGGCTTCTTCATCAAGTTCTAAATGGTGCATAAGTAAGGCATGAGAAACAGGATAGGTACCAATAACATGGCGCTGGCGTATTTGCTCAAGCCACCAGTTAAATAGACGATCATGGTAAATAGCTGCTGAAAGCTCGGTTAACTTCTTACCCATTCTTTGGGTCATCAGTCGGGCTTCTGGTGATAGTTTTCTACTGATTACATCATTATCTATAGAAATAAGCTCATTTAACCTGTTGCTGCGACAGGCGCGCATGGCCTGTATTTGTGCGACAGCATCACATTTTGCTGCCTGCAATAGTGCCGTACAGACATATTGCTTGAGGGTATGCCGGTCATAGACAATTCCACATGAAATGGCAGACTCAACCCCACAGGAAAAAGTAAATGCCCCGACAGGTAGGACCGAATCTCCAAAATGCAGTATTCGTGCAATATTCAGTACTCTATGTGAACTATCTGGCATGTTCGGCAACCCTATTATGTTAGTGATCAATGTGTACATGTGTATGTGCTTCTTCCGTACCGCCAAAAAGAAGTCTGGATTCCGATGGTGTTAAGAGTGGAATGACTTTTTCACCTTCCGTGAAGTAATACTGACCCTCGGTGTAACCATGAGATTTCATTACTGAAGCCAACATCTTGTCGGCCACGACAATGGGAATAAAAACGCAGTATCCTTTGATGACGGCTTTCCAGTGTTGATTCCCTAGAGCATGACCTAATTCAAAGGCGCGAGTGAGAAGGTCGGTGATTTTCTCTACGCCAAATAACCCCAGATCGACAATCATCACACGTCGTAGCTGTATTTTTACCGTAAGTAAATAACGGTTATTTTTGTCATATAAAAGAATGTCGCCATCATTAAGACGGAGATTACGGTCAAGGGATAAACCGATATCATAGCCGAATTGACTTTTTTTACGGCAACGACTTTTTTGTGCCTCCCATTGTTCTAGCACGAGTACATCGTGTTTAATATCTTCAGCGGAAAGGTCAAGTACACCATGAGAATTAATATTTCCGAGAGTTCTTTCAATTAAATACATAGCTATTTTCCTTTCAACCAAAGAAATATTTTTGATTCATTACCGCAGTTTGAATAGGCTGGCAGGTAGCGTGCACACCATCAACCTTGACGGCGAATGTCTCTGGGTTTACGTCAATTTTTGGGGTTGCATTATTTCTGATAAGATCGTGTTTACTGATGTTACGGCAGTTATTGACTGCGACAACCTGTCTTTCAAGGCCAGCTTTTTCTTTAACGCCATCATCAAAGGCAGCTTTTGAGACGAAAGTAAGGCAGGTATCCTGCAGCGTTTTTCCCATTGCACCAAACATGGGGCGGTAAAATACTGGCTGAGGAGTAGGCAGCGAAGCGTTAGGGTCACCCATTAAAGACCAGTTGATCATTCCCCCTTTAATAATGAGTTTTGGTTTAGCTCCAAAAAATTGCGGTTCCCAGAGTACCAGGTCAGCCATCTTACCCACTTCAACAGAGCCAATAATATGGCTGACGCCTTGCGTAATAGCAGGGTTAATCGTAATTTTGGCGACGTATCGGAGAACGCGGAAATTATCATTCTCTGGACTATCTTCCGGTAATTTTCCGCGAGCTACTTTCATGGCATGCGCGGTTTGTACCAGGCGAAGCCAGTTTTCACCCACGCGTCCCATAGCCTGAGAATCGCTGGAGAACATAGATATTACGCCCATATCATGCAGGATATTTTCGGCGGCAATGGTTTCAGGGCGAACGCGGCTTTCTGCAAATGAAACATCGGCAGCCACGTTAGGATTGAGGTTGTGGCACACCATAATCATATCGAACAGTTCTGCCTGGCTGTTGATACCAAAAGGAAGCGTTGGATTAGTAGAACTTGGCAGGACGTTTGGTTGGCTGGCGACCTTAATAATATCCGGGGCATGACCACCGCCAGCGCCTTCTGTATGAAAGGTGTGAATTGTCCTTCCTTCAAAGGCGGCAATCGTATTTTCGACATATCCTGCTTCATTAAGACTGTCGGTGTGTACAGAGACCTGAATGTCCATATCATCTGCTGTGCGCAGTGCGTGTCGGAGCGCGTTTGGCGTAGCACCCCAATCTTCATGTACTTTTAGCCCAACGGCACCGGCAATGATTTGTTCTTCGAGAGGGGCTTTATTGTAGGCATTTCCTTTGCCAAGTAGACCGATATTGACCGGAATACCTTCCCATGCCCGCAGCATGGCGCGCATATTCTTTGGTCCCGCAGTCACTGTGGTTCCATTCGTACCATCAGTGGGACCTATGCCGCCACCGAAGAAGGTGGTAATGCCGTTAGATAATGCAGCATAAGCTTGCTGAGGAGAGATGAGATGAATATGGGAATCGATACCCGCCGCAGTCAAAATCAAATGCTCGCCTGATATCGCATCCGTGCTAAGCCCAACCGTCATCCCAGGTGTTACACCAGACATAATTGCGGGGTTACCGCTTTTACCAATCCCTGAGATCAGTCCATCCTTAATGCCTACATCCGCTTTAATCACACCCAGTTTTGCATCAACTATCGTGACATTTGTAATAACCAGATCGAGAACCCCCTGGTCGTGGGTACACTGATTATTAGCCCCCATTCCATCACGTAGAGATTTTCCTCCGCCATAGACTGCTTCGTCACCATAACCACGTAAATCTTGTTCAATTTCAATATACAAATCCGTTTCGCCCAAACGAATTTTATCACCGGTCGTTGGACCAAACAGACTGGAGTATTCCTTTCTGGATATTGTTGGCATAAGAGATCCTTAGCTGGGATTGTTTGGCATTTTGAAACCGGCTCGCCGGGCATTATCAATCAGTGATTTCAACTTCACTGGATCTTTAATAACTTCAGCGAGTTGCTGACCTGTCATATCAACGAGGTTATTAAATCCAAAAATATCGTTGTCCCCACTATAGGGGATGAGTTCTATTTCTATCTCATCGCCTGGCTCAAAGCGTATTGCAGTCGTGGCGGTAATGTTTAAGCGCTTTCCCAGCGCACTTACACGATCAAATTCCAGTTCTTTATTAGCTTCGAAGAAATGGAAATGTGAACCTACCTGAATCGGTCGATCTCCTGTGTTCTTAACGCGCACTTTTGTTACAGGTTTCTCTGTATTAAATGACACAGGGGTATCCTGTAAAACGTAGCCCCCATAGGGTACGGATTTTGTTTCTTTATCCTCAGGCATAGTCTATTTCTCCTGCTATTAACGAATAGGGTCGTGAACAGTTACCAGTCGGCTACCATCGGTAAAAATAGCTTCAACCTGTATTTGTGGTATAAGATCTGCGACACCTTCCATGACGTCGTCTTTGGTCAGAACATCTCTTGATTTATTCATGACGGTTTCCAGATCATTTCCTTCTCTGGCACTTTCCATGGCCGTTGACGCAATAATAGAAACAGCTTCAGGATAATTTAGTTTTATGCCTTTTTCTTTTCTGCTTTGAGCCACGCTGGCAAGTGAGTAAATCATTATTTTCTCAATTTCTCTGGGACTAAGTTTCATTAATTACTCCTTACCTGAAGGGGTATAAGCATCCTCACCAAATGCTGAATAATCAGGAGATTGGCGAGCGTCATTGGTTGAAATTCGCACCGGGGTAAATCTGTTAATTATCCATAAAATGAGCAGAGTAAATATAAAGGACCATATGCTGGTGATCAGCACCGCTGCGAGTTGTTTTGCAACCTGCAATATTCCACCACCTTCCAGCAATCCTGACGGCCCTTTGCTGTTCCAGGCCTGAGATGCAAAAACACCGAGTAGAATAGAACCGGTAATGCCACCCATGCCATGTACGCCAAAAACGTCCAGTGCATCATCAACATATTTTTTAACAAACAGTGCGCAGTAGTAGCAGACAAAACCGGCAACAATACCAATAAATGCTGCGGATTGAATTGAAACATACCCTGCCGCAGGTGTGATGGTGGCAAGACCCGCGACGGCTCCTGTCAGGAAACCAACAAATTTCGGTTTGCCGGTGTGCATTTTTTCAATAAATAGCCATGTGGCACCGGAAAAAGCAGCCGCAATATCGGTGGTGACAAACGCAGAAACTGTAATAGTGTTAACTTGTAATTCAGATCCTGCGTTAAAACCATACCAGCCAAACCAGAGCAATCCCGCACCCAGAGCAATATAAGGAATATTATGGCTACCATCTGGTTGAATTATTCGTCGCCCAACGTATAGAGCGGAAGCAAGCGCTGCGAATCCGGCCGTTGCGTGGACGACGATACCACCGGCAAAATCAACCACACCCCATTTAGCCATTGCGCCCTGGGGGCTCCAGACCATGTGCACAAACGGGCAGTAAACGAATAATGTCCAGAGAGTAATAAAAATCAGATATGCCTTGAATTTCACCCTGCCAACAAAAGCACCAGTAATCAAGGCCGGGGTTATAATTGCGAACATCATTTGGTAAGCGAAATGTACCAGGATTGGGATCCCTGCGTTATTGCCGGTAAACAGCGTGTTCGCATTGATATTATGTAAAAAAGCATAGTGCAGAGGATCGCCAATAATGCCATTAAGGCTGGGGCCGAAGGCTAAAGAATAGCCCACAGCAAACCACAGTATCGCTACCCAGCTCATGGAGACAAAACTCTGAAACATGATGGTGAGTATGCCTTTACGCTGGACTAAACCACCGTAAAAAAAAGCAAGCCCTGGTGTCATTAACATAACCAGACTAGCGCATAACAGCATAAAAGCTGTATTAGCCGGGTCCAGTAATTGAAATTGAACAGGTGATATTCCCATATACCCTGTGCCCTTTTCTGAAGGTTTATAAAGGTGATGTGTTTTAGCTTTTTCAATATGAAGGGCTAATCACTAATCAGTGTATTTACTGGCAATTATTTATCTTTGAATGAATACAGTTTTAATTGTGGATTATGTTTGCAATATTCAATGACTTGCGGGATGCTGGTAAGATCTGTCTCATTCAAAGACACTGAATCCCCTCCCTTATAAACTGTTTCTTCATGCAGCATCCACCATGCTACAGGAAGCATTGCTTTGGGATTTAGATTGATGAACTCCTGACAGGTCATTTTGTCAGGACTGTTTTCGGCTGAATGTGCCATAGGGGTGTTTAGCATGAACAATGATAATAGAGAGGTAAGTGTGATAAGTACGCGTCTCATATATAGCCTCTTGGTGTTTTGACTACAATTAATTTACTGAAGCGGGAACTATTGGGGCACAGTTCTCGCTTCAGTGATATCAATACATAAAATTATTGATTACAGATCCTTTTTGATTTTGTCCCACTCACTGTCGGCTTTTTTCTTGAAATTGGCTTTTTTATCCTGCATACATGCCTGAACCAGCGCAGGAGTTACGGTTTCAACACCTTTAACATCAAGTACCGCATCTTCCGGTTTATCCTTTTTATTCAATGCTTCAGCAAAGCCAACTACCGTGGGCTGGAATGTGGCATCGGTGGCAAGAAAATCTTCACATGTCCACTGGCTGAGCGGCTTGTGATTATCTGCCGCCTGGCTCAGCGCGGGGATCATGAGTAGAGAGCCAACGATAATGCTTAATGTTTTATTCATCTAACGTACCTCTTGTATCAATTAATGTCGACGGGTGGAAAGTCTGATAGCGACTATAAATATATATCCTGGAACAGCATGAATGTCATATTTTGAATGAAATCGTGATTTTTATATGTTCAATATTTTCTTTTTATTTGAAAGGGTTGCGCGTTGTTTAAGATGAATTTATCAGACTATATTATTAATGACGTGTTATTTATTGATGATATTTAGCATAAATTAATGTTGTCAGTAGTACTCTGGCTAACAGGAGAAGAAAATGTTAAATGTAACACGAGATATTCTATCTAAACTTGACGATGATGTGCTGGTTAAACAGCGGCGATTTCTTAAATTTCTGGCATGCCTGATGTTCTTGGGTGGGGTGCTTTTTATCCTTTTTCCGTATGTGTCCGGAGGTGTACTCAGTATCATCGTCGGCGGAATTTTAATGTGTAGCGGTGTGGCCCTGGCGATAGGTCTGTTTAAGAATCGGGTGCATAACTTTTGGCCCGTTGTTTCTGGAATAGTCGTTAGCATCGCATACTTTTTGATGGGGTATTTTTTCATCACGGCACCTGAGTTGGGTATTTTTGCTATTGCAACATTTTTGGCGTGTTTGTTTTGTCTGGGAGGCATTATTCGACTGACCACGTTTTTTAAGCGTCGTAAAGAGAAAAAAGTGTGGCTGCAAGGGGTGATCGGTGTATTGGACCTTTTTATTGCCTGGTGTTTTATTACTGCTGCTCCGCAGGCATCGATTTACATGGTGTCGATGGTAACGGGAATTGAACTCATGTTGAGTGGGATTAGCTGCATCTTTATTGCCAATCAGTTTCGTAAGCCATAGCATTACGGTCTAAGATATTATTATAAACAGGCCCCGGTAACGGGGTCGTTAATATATAAAAAAACTGCCCTTGCGGGCAGTTGAAAATGAAAATATAGCCAAGTGTTTTCTCAGGGGATCAGTCTGCACTGAAGCCTTTATAATCCTAAATAATATAGATAAACATTTCAAAAGTTATCGTGGTTATATTTTAATAAATAAATCTTAATAATTATTCTTGGTTCCTTTTGTAGTAGTTATCTTAGCGAACAAACGATGTACAACAATAAAGAAGACGGGGACAAAAAATATTGCCAGGATGGTTGCTGCGATCATCCCACCCATCACACCTGTTCCTACCGCATTTTGCGCACCCGATCCTGCGCCATTACTGATGACTAATGGAAGCACGCCAAGAATGAACGCCAGAGAGGTCATCAGAATCGGTCTTAAGCGCATTCGTGCTGCGTCTAATGTCGCTTCAATATCGCTTTTACCCTGTTTTTGCATGAGCTCAACGGCAAATTCTACAATCAAAATTGCGTTTTTAGCGGATAACCCAATTGTGGTCAGCAGACCTACCTGAAAATAGACATCATTGGTTAACCCGCGTAGCCAGGTTGCTGATAAGGCCCCAACAACACCAAGTGGAACAACCAGCATTACGGCAAATGGAATTGACCAGCTTTCATAGAGCGCTGCCAGACACAGAAAAACAACGACGATTGAAATAAAGTACAGCATAGGGGCCTGGTCGGTGGATAAGCGCTCCTGATAAGACATTCCTGTCCAGTCATACCCGATACCAGCGGGCAGCTTTTCGATGAGCGAGACCATAAATGCCATGGCATCACCAGTACTTTTACCTGGCGCGGCTTCGCCAAGAATCTCCATTGAAGGAGAGCCGTTGTAGCGTTCAAGACGCGGTGAGCCATAAGTCCACTCTGTTTTGGCAAATGCCCTAAACGGAACCATGTCTGCGGATGCGTTACGGACATACCAACTGTTCACACTTTCTGGGAGCATGCGGTAGGGGATGGCTGCCTGCACAAAGACTTTTTTGACGCGCCCATTATCCAGAAAGTCGTTAACGTAGCTGCTTCCAAAAGCGGTTGAGATCGTTTGATTAATATCGTTGAGATTGACGCCCATTGATTCTGCTTTCGCGGCATTGACCTGCACCCGAAACATGGGCGTATCTTCCAGTCCATTGGGTCGAACGCCGACCACCTGTTCGGGGTATTGTTTCGCCATTCCGAGGAGCTGATTTCTTGCCTGAGTGAGTTTTTGATGACCCAGATTGGCTTTATCAATAAGTTCCAGATCAAAACCTGAAGCCGTTCCAAGTTCCGGGACGGCAGGTAAATTAAAGGGATAGACAATGGCTTGGTTGATTGTGCTCAGTGCTTTAATCGCGCGTTGAATAATTGCATTAATGCCATCAGCGCTGGCCGTGCGATCAGACCAGGGTTTCAGGCTAACAAAAGCCAGGCCGTTGTTCTGACCTTGCCCACTGAATCCAAAACCACTGACCGTAAAAACTGATTCCACATTATTTTTTTCCTGAGTCAGGTAATAGTGGCTTACGTCTGCAAGCACCTGATTAGTTTTCACAAGCGTAGCGCCTGGCGGCAACTGGGCCATAGTTAGCAAAACGCCCTGATCTTCTTCAGGTAAAAACGAGGTTGGAATACGTAAAAAAAGTACTAACATGGCAATAATAATCAGTAAATACAGAATCATATATCGAGATGTTACTCGCAGAATTTTACGTGTACTGTCGCTGTAATGTTGGGTAAAACGCTCAAAGTACAGGTTAAACAGTGCGAAAAAACGGGGTGGGGAGTGGGGAATATCCTTATGTGCCGGCTTGATCAGCGTGGCACAGAGTGCGGGAGTTAGTGATAGTGCGGTCAATAAGGAAAGCGCCATAGCTGCGACAATAGTCACTGAGAATTGCCGGTATATTTCTCCGGTAGAACCCCCCAGTAATGCCATAGGTACGAATACAGCCGAGAGGACAAGAACAATCCCCACCAGCGCCCCCTGGATTTGCGACATCGATTTATGTGTGGCCTCTTTGGGCGAAAGATGTTCCTCGGCGATCACGCGTTCAACATTTTCCACAACCACGATAGCATCATCAACGAGCAGCCCAATGGCCAGGACAAGGCCAAACATGGTCAACGTATTGATGGTAAAGCCAGCCACGGCGAGAACGGCAAATGTGCCTAATATGACAACCGGTACCGCAATTGTTGGAATAAGCGTTGCACGAAAATTTTGTAAGAACAAATACATAACGATGAATACTAAAACAATGGCTTCAACCAGAGTTTTAACGACTTCTTGTATTGATATTTGAATGAAGGGCGTTGTGTCATAGGGGTAGACGGTTTTGAGACCAGAAGGAAACCAGGGTGAAAGCCGGGATATTTCCTCTTTCACTAACTTTGCTGTATCAAGGGCATTAGCGCCAGTTGCCAATTTAATCGCAATTCCTGCTGCGGGTTTACCGTTGTATTTCGCGACGGTACCATAACTTTCAGCCCCCAACTCAATGTGGGCAACATCGTTTAACGTAACGCGTGAACCATTCTGTTGAACTTTAAGCAGAATGTTTCCAAACTCCTCAGTACTTTGCAACCGGGTCTGGACGATAATGGAGGCGTTCAGTTGCTGGTTATTTGCCTGAGGCGCACCACCTAATTGCCCTCCCGATATTTGGTTATTTTGTATTTTGATTTTTTGAATGACATCCTGAGGGACGAGTTGGTATTGATTGAGTTTTACCGGATCAAGCCAAATACGCATGGCATGCTGTGAACCAAATAGCTGAATGCTACCCACGCCGGCGATTCTGCTGAGAGGGTCCTTGATGTTTGACGCGACATAATCGGCAATATCGTACTGGTTAAGCGACCCATCTTCTGAAATAAAGCCGGCAACAAGCAATATATTGCTGCTTGCTTTATCAACACTGATACCTTGTTGTTGTACTTGCTGCGGAAGTGACGGCATCGCCAGTTGCAGCTTATTTTGTACCTGTACCTGAGCGATATCTGGGTTGGTTCCCGATTCGAACGTTAGGGTCATAACGGCATTGCCTGAGGCATCGCTGGTGGAGGACATATACATTAATCCATCCAGGCCATTCATATTCTGTTCAATAATCTGCGTTACCGAGTTTTGTACGGTCTGGGCATCCGCTCCCGGGTAGGTTGCGCTGATTGTTACTGCCGGTGGCGCGATGTTGGGGTATTGTGCGATGGGCAACTGAGTGATGGCAATGACGCCGCTTAACATCATGATAATAGCAAGAACCCAGGCGAAGACTGGGCGCTCAATAAAAAAATTCGCCATAGGGAAGACTCCTGTTACCCGGCTTTATTGCGGTATAGAAGGATTAGGTGCAAAAGGGGAGGGAAGCGCATGAGCTTTAATGCCAGGCCTAATCTGCTGGAGCCCGGTAATAATTACCCTGTCGCCGGGGCGTAACCCGGAAGTTACCAGCCATTTATCTCCTATCGCTTTTGCGGTTGTAATTTCACGCAATTGGACAATATTTTCGGTATCGAGAATGAGTGTTGTCGCTTTGCCGCTGGCATTGCGAGTAACCGCTTCTTGCGGAACCAACAATACATGGTGTTGGATGCCTTCATTGAGCACGGCGGTAACGTACATGCCGGGTAAAAGGGTGTTATCAGGGTTAGGGAAGATGGCTCTGAGCGTCACTGACCCCGTTGTTTCATCTACCGTGAGGTCGGAGAATTGCAATTTACCAGTGTGGGCATATCGCTTACCGTTATCAAACTCCAGGAAGACTGTGGCTTGTCCCTGGTTTTGCTCAATTACGCCTTGTTCCATTTCAGTTTTTAGCTGAAGGAAATCATTGGCGGATTGGGTGACATCGACATAAATCGGATCTAGTCGTTGAACCGTGACCAGAGCTTGTCCCTGGTTGGCAGTGACCAACGCGCCGATGGTGACTGTTGATTTGCCGCTTAATCCACTCAGTGGCGAGGTGACGCTGGCATAGTTCAGGTTGATTCTGGCGCTTTCAACTGCCGCTTTCGCCACCACGACGTTTGCCTGCGCTTCCTTCGCGTTAGCCTGAGCCGTGTCATAGTCCTGTCGGCTGACATAGTGTGATTTCAGTAATGACGTAAAACGAGCCAACGTAAAGCGGCTGTTATCTGCAGCAGATTGAGCCTTCGCCTGGTTTCCCTTCGCCCGATCCAGCTCTGCCTGTAAAGGGGCTGGATCAATCTGGTATAATGGATCTCCTGCATTTACCCTGCTGCCTTCCTGAAACTGACGACTGAGAATGATCCCTCCGACCTGCGGGCGTATCTCTGCAATTTCAAAGGGAACAATCCTTCCTGGCAATTTGCTGGTAATATTCGCGGATTCCGCCTGGAGGGTAATCACACCTACATCCGGTACAACGGGATGTGGGAGCGTATTTTTACTGTCATCACATCCTCCGGTGAAGAGAATATTAACCAGGCCAATTACCGCGAATTTTCTTTTTATCTGCATCATAGCACTCACATAAAGGTCACGAGAGTTTGCGGTTTATCGGTACCAATGGGTAATAAACGACGCAATTAAGAAGCCGGTATAAACGGCGAGCAGGGAGAACAGCACATGAACGGTAATTTCCGTACCGGCCCAGATATAATCTTCATTTTGCAAATGTGAAAATACTTCCTCTGAAAAAGTTGAAAAGGTCGATAGACCACCACATAACCCCGTTGTGACCATCAATTTTACTGCTGGCGAGAATGATGTTGACCGTGTAAAAAATACCGTAGCAAAACCAATAATGAATCCAGCAACTATGTTTGAGACAAGAGTGCCGAGAGGCAATAAAGGGAAAAGTGCATTTAGTCGTTGGGATATACCCCAGCGTAAAGCGCTTCCGATACTGCCACCAATCATAATGGCAATTAATGATGTCAGCATATAACCTCAATTTACTATGTTAAATAGTATTAACCTGCACTTTAAAAGTAAGGTGATATTTTTAGAGTAACAAGATCGCTGATTCTTCGAAGCTTTAGTTTGAGCATAATGTTAAATTTCTGAATACGTAGAGTTTGCTCAGAAATATTAAGGGATTTAGTTATATCATTTATGTTCTGTTGATTGATAATTGAGTTAACCAGCTTAAGCTGGTTATGCGAAAGTGCGACATTTGGTTTCTGATATGAAATTTTTTCATCTATGATGAGTGAGAGTAAGTTCATGAGTTGCTCTTTTCTGTTTACAAACAGCAACGGTGACAGGCTTTTCAATTTGCTAATTTGAAAAGGAGCAAGAATGATGATTCTTTGCACATCGATATGGTTGAGAAGTCTGACGGTAACTTCGTCAATAATATTATTATGATAAGTATCAATAACAATTCTCACAGTGTGATCAATGTCATTAAAGTTAATATCTGAAAGTTGATTGATCTTGATGATTTTTTCCTTTTCCTGTAGGTGAATTACTCCCTGGAAAAGGAAAAAATCCTTTGTGATGATGTAAATCATAAAAATGCTCCTTTGGTGCATATTTCTAGTTATAATGTTTTTAAAAATATGGCGTTAAGATTAGTGACTGAGTTTGAAAATGCAGGGGTGGTTGTTCCGTGTTATGTTTATATAATGTTATAAACATAATCTATTTTTATGATTAATCCAGATATAAATCTATATAATAATCCTAAGTAAAAATCTCAATGCCATAAAATATCAGTGGTTCATTTTTTAGTATAAGAAAAATCTTGATATTGGTAATACTCCTTCGGTATTACTAAGAAATATTATGTTTTATGTTATCCAGGATTAATTTATATAAAACAAACTTGTCGGATGTTTTCTGGGGCATTAGGATAAATATGTCACTTGTATTGGTGACGAACTCGAGACTCCTATATAGACTTTTGCTGGCGATGGATTTGCCAGCTTTTTTATTTATATTCAATAGGATAAAAAGTGAAGCATTCATGTGATAATGCCTGGTAGTGTCATTTTTCCAGGCATTGAATAGAGGTGTGGAGCAGGAGAATTATTGAATGTTATGGAGACAGAGTTTTCTCCACTTGTAGCGGTGGGTCATACCATCCCCACCCTGGATACATCATACTATTCCAGTCGGCTGGCCAGGCTGGCCCAATACCGTAATCAAAACCCGGTGCTGGCATAATACGTGTTTCTTCCTTCCATATCTGATAACCGAGAATGTTCATTGTAACAAATGGGTAACTGGAATTACCGACCCGACCCGGACGATTTCCCGTCAGGTTACCCAGTACGGTAACATAGTGATTCCGGAAGTTAACCGGATCGAGAAATGTTAAGCTTTTAGCCAGTATCCGTCCCTGATATTGCGCCCCGATTTCTGGCTGTGCATCATGATTAAGCGGCAGTACAGCTATTTCGAGTAAGGTTTCATGAGGTTGATTAACAACATTGATAACCAGTCCTCCCAATCGAACTTGCTGTCCTACATAGAGGTTAGGGGTTTGCTTCAGTTTAAGAAAATCTTTTTGCAAGTCTGGTTGACCATTACCTTTAATTGATGAAGGAATGGTGGTGCAACCTGAGAGCAAGAGTGTAATTGCAGCGAAGGCGATATATGGCAATTTCCCAGAGGTATAAACCTTGGACATATTACCCTCCTTAAATATATTAAATGAAAGGCTGTAGATTTATTGCGAGATAAAATTACCAGATCCTCCTTTATCAAGAGGATCTGGTATTCGTACAGATATAGTTTATTAACGATTTATTTATATCTAGACATTTAATTATAAATGTCTGCATTGATGGTTTTATGTTCAGAGCGTCCTTCAGTTGATGTAATTACGTAGTATTTGCCACCCTTTTCGTCCACTTTTTTGCTGAGCCCATCATCAGTCATTGTGAATCCATCTTCAGTTACGCTAATTTCTCCTGTTTTTGTATATTTACTTGCCTGTTCTGGTGTAATTTGCTCAGCAGCATATGCAGAAAACACGCATGCCGAACCTAACAATACAATGACACTGAGTTTTTTCATAAATTGATTCTCTTATAGAGTAATGGTGAACATTAATTATGTTAGATAAATTATTTTTTTATTCAATGTGAATGTGAGTCTGTTATCGATACCACGTTTCTCGAAGTGATTAATTAGTTGATCTGAATGTGTTTTTTGATAAATTGATGTTTAATATAATAATCCGAACGTTGGATTCCATCTGCGATCTGCAAAGAATACCGATTGTTGCTTTTATGAGTCAGCTATATTAGCCGGGGATTTTATGCTGATTAAAATTACTACGGATTGTTGAGTTATTTCTATGAGCTATCTTCACTACGCGGTATCTCGTTGGTTATGGTATACCAGCGTAAGGTGGGAACGCTGCATATGAGAGTTGATTTCCGCCCATTTGAATGGTATCGCCTGGGTGTTTCTTCATTTTCTTAAAAAGAATATTATCCTATTTATAATAAAAGTGCAAAATATAGGCCTATAAATGCTGTTCTGGTAGTTATTTGTCTTGATATGCATAATCAAATAGAGTTATTTTGGCGAATTTTAAACTTGGAAAATCCCCATCAGTCTTTTGAGAAATTTTAAAGTGCAGCCATGTCACGCCGATAACCATAGTGAAAATATGGATAATGGAGGTAAGTGGCATGTGGTGGGTTTATCGAATGCCGATGAAAATGAAGTTAATAATTGCGCTACAACCATTATTACTGGCGTTGTGTTGGTTTGCTGGTTCAGGAATATTAACGCGTATTGAGACAGAACGGCAGATGGAGAATATTGCCCAACTGACAGCGCTCGCACGTAGTGCCGGAAATGTGGTGCATGAACTGCAAAAAGAACGGGGAATGAGTGTCGGATTTCTGGGGGCTGCAGGGACTACGTTCAAAGATGAGTTAAACGCACAGCGGGCTTTGACCGATCGCGAGATCGAGGTATTTGTGCGTTCACTGTCCGATACTGCATTACCGAAAGGGGATGTCGCCACTTCTGTCTCTGCGTTTAAGAAAAACATTCTTTCGCTCGCCACCATCCGCGAAAACGTCACGCAGTTGGGGCTTCCAGCGTCGGATGTCGTTAAGTTTTATACCAACGTCATTGCTGATGTGCTGAGTTTTGTGGGTAGATTGGGGCAGTTGACGGATTCAGGCGAGATGGCTAACGCCTTCGCTGCCTACTACAACCTGTTGAATTTGAAAGAACAAGCGGGTATTGAACGGGCTCTGCTGTCAAATATCTTTTCCTCCGGTCATTTCGCCGACGGACAATTACATCAGCTCAGTGATGTCGTCAGTAAACAGAACGTTTGGCTGACCGAATCGTTACGCCTGAGTTCACCGGAACAGGCGGCTATGTTGAAAAACCGCTTACAGTCAGCAGAAGCGTCAAAAGCCCTCTCATTTCGTGAAACCGCGTTTAACCATGTCGAGAACGGTGGATTCGGTGTCGATCCTACTGTCTGGTTTAAAGTACAAACCCAGCGTATTGAAGTGATGCGGCAGATAGAAAATGTGGCGGCGAATCTTCTGTTGGCGAATGCAGAAAAACTCGCGCAGGATGCACGAAAAAACTGGCAAATATATATGGCTGTTAGCCTGTTAGCGCTCCTGGCATCATTGACGTTCGCAGGGGCCATCGCAATCAATATGCACCGTCAGTTTAGTGGCACGCTACGCAAGATTGCGGGTATGAACGGCGATCTGACTCAACGTCTGGCGACCCCGGGCAAAGATGAGCTTTCCTCACTTAATCGTGCCTATAACACGATGCTGGAAAGTATTCAGCATATCGTGCAGGAGATTAAGCAAGGCTCCGTGGTTTTATCCGATGCCAGTAGCAGTATTACGGCGGGAAATCAGGATCTGGCTCAACGTACAGATGAACAGGCTGCATCAATAGTAGAAGCTGTGGCCAGTATGGAGCAGCTATCAACTGCGATTACGCAAACGGCGGATAATGCCCGCGAAGCGGAGCATCTGACAATCAGACTGGAAAAAGAGGTCCGACAGGCCAGTAACGTTGCCAGTGCGGCGAACCAGAGTATGGGGGATATTCGCGCTTCCAGTGAGAAAATCTCGAATATAGTGACCTCGATTGACGATATTTCGTTTCAGACTAACTTACTGGCGCTGAATGCGGCAGTGGAAGCTGCACGGGCAGGAGAGATGGGCAGGGGGTTTGCTGTCGTAGCCAGTGAAGTGAGAAATCTTTCGCAGCGTTGCGCCAAAGAGGCTAACCAAATCCGTGAGCTGGTCGCGCAGAATATGGTCAAAATTAGTGAGGGCGTTGAGCGGGTTACTGCGTCTGCAACCGCGCTGGAAGCCGCGGCGGATAATACCACCAGTATGAAGCAATATATTGCGGATATCGCGCGTGTGGCGACGGAGCAGTCGCAAGGGGTAACCCAGATAAACCTGGCATTGCGACCGATGGAGCAGGTCACGCAGCAAAATGCGGCATTGGTTTCTCAGGCTGCGAGCGACAGCCAGCGCTTGGACAATTTGTCGGTCACCATGAAGGGTCTGGTTAACCGTTTTGTTGTCTGACGTGACGCCGTTTAACCGACCCGGACGACATACCGGGTCGGTTAAGTCTCATCACCTTATTGTGAGTTGCATATTGTTAACGCTGACTCAGAACAACTTTTCGCTGAGCACATAATGTGACTACTGACAGATTAAAATTTAAATGTCCTGTCATTAGTTTTCGGGATTTAAGTTCTTTCATCGTAATACCGCGAATATGACCTTCATCTATCAGTTTCTTTATCTCCGCAGTGCTGAGTAAAAGCTGTCGCTTCAATATCGACAGCACACTAATCTGAAAAGAATGGGAAAGTCTGATGTTGACGGTGACGTTCTGGCCACTGTTGATGCTGACCTGCCACTGTTCATGAATACGAAAATCAGGTTTACCTGCAAGCTCAGCATTATTCCGGTTCAGGGTCGCCTTATCATTGGCAAAATAGTGAACTGTACTGGCATCGTTGGTGATAAATCGATGATACAGTTCGCGATTGATTTTGCTGACGTGAAGCCGTGAAAACAGCGAAATGTTCCATGTATATTCGCAGTGGATGCATTTATAAATGCTCCAGATATCGAGCACTTTCTTTTGCGAATTGACTCTGAATGCTCCGGAAGGTGTGAATTCGCGTTTTACATTACATGATGGACAACGCTTAGCTATGCGCTGGTACCCGACAGGGGTGGTCCATGTGACTTTCATACCGTACCTTTTTTAACCCAAATAAATTCGGATCCGTTTTGAACGAACCATCGTTTTTATGTGAGAAAAATATTTTTAAATATTTTTCAGTGGGTTAAGAAAAGATTTCTAACACAGTGACCCTTTCTGCCAACAAATGTATCTCGAGAGATTATCAGTGTGGATGCACTCAAGTATATGAGTTCAATCAATATTTATTATGTTGCCCGGAGGGAGTGCAACTTCTGACGTCGGTTACCCTGGTAATTTCTTCCTGCAGGTATTCGAGGGGGGGGCGAAAAGAGAAAGGGACTGACGTGAGTCACAGAGCATCCCCGCCTTTATGGCGGGGAAATATCATTAACGATAAATGGCTACAACAGGTTTTCCGTCATTACCTATGGTTCCGCGGTACATCCCTTCAGAGTTGAAGGACATGGAGTAATTACCTGCTTTATCAAGCACAATAACCCCACCGCTGCCATTCAGCGCCTTAACTTCATCCAGGGCATTCTGTGCTGCGTCCTTTAAAGGGGTATTGCGGTATTTCACTTGGGCTGCAATGTTATAAGCGGTAAGCGTGCGGATAAACATTTCTCCTGAACCGGTTGCGGATACCGCCACGGTTTCATTGTCGGCGTAATTACCTGCGCCAATGATAGGTGAATCTCCCACTCGTCCGTAACGTTTGTTGGTCATTCCGCCTGTAGACGTTCCGGCAGCCAGATTACCTTCTTTATCCAGTGCAACAGCACCGACAGTGCCATATTTATAGTCATACATCATCGGATCAGCAAACAGAGCTGCGCTCTTTCCGTCGTGATCCAGGAGTACTTTTTCTTTTTTGATTGCATTCTGTAATTGCTGCCAGCGAAAATCAGTTTTGAAATAAGCCGGATCAACGGTTGTGAGTCCCTGTTCTTTTGCAAAGGTATCCGCGCCTGCCGAGACCATGAGAACATGTGGACTTTGTGTCATAACGGCATACGCCGCATTAATTGGGTTTTTAACTGTGGTTACACCGGCAACGGCGCCGGCTTTTCGTGTTTTCCCGTCCATAATGGACGCATCCAGTTCATTACGGCCATCGTGGGTAAACACGGCGCCTTTACCTGCATTGAAGAGAGGGGAATCCTCCATCACATTAATCGCTTTCTGAACGGCTTCCAGGCTGCTACCGCCTTTATTCAGAACGGCATAGCCAGCATTCAGAGCTTCAGTGAGTTTTTCTGTATACTGCTTTTCTTGTTCTGGTGTGATGGTATCTTTTGTAATAGTACCGGCACCACCATGGATCACCAGCCGTATCGGCGATTGCGTATCTCCCCATGCGGGAACAGTCAGTAAGGTACATAGGGCCAAGGTAGCGATACTGGTCTTGATTCTGATCATATGAATAAATTCCTTTTTTCTAAGCGATGAATCAGTTTGGACAATGTCACCGGTAATTTTTATTATTACCGGTATTAATCAGCCTGCTTGGGAGAAGTTTTTCTGATGAGCTGGCTAAAAATTGATCATGGCTATATTTCAATAGTCATAATTCATGTGAATTGATTTTAGTCAAAAAAAGATTTTTAATGATTGATTTACCAAATAATGAAGCGTTTCAGCAGAAGTTTCTCTTATTCAACTGACAATACTAGCAGGCTTCCGGTTGCAGCCTGTCGCTGGTAAGGTGAGCAACCGATACCAAGATGTGGCCAGAAGGGAATTCAGTGTGACCGAGCGTATTGATTATCAGGCTGAAAAATACAGCTTTACTGAGGCGACTGAGAGTTCTCGTCTTACCGGCCAATGGGCTGATGTTATTGCTGAATGTCGGGTATTGAAGGCAGGTCCAGAAGAACGTCTGCGTATTGCTTTATTGAATGTGGACTACGTGACCAGCTTTGAGTTGCCTTTCCGCCTGTTATTACTCCGTACCCCGCAACTGATTGCCAGCGTACGTGAAGAACTGCAGCTTAGTCAGAAAAACGTCATCTTTAACGGCAAACGCTTTGGTTGTGTTTATAGCCTGAAAGCCAGTCTCAGCGGGATACCGGATGATTTTCAGTACCGCCTGTCGCATCGTATCCGGCGCATTAGTCCTGCAGGTTCAAGCGAAGCGCCATATCAGCAGATTGCTAAAACAGTAAAAGCGCCGCGCGAACGTCTGAAGCTGGCACTGGAATCGGGTCTTGATGTCACTGCGTTGGACGGGCTGTTCTGGTTTGGCAGCCAACGTATTGCCGCTGATGTGCTAAGGCTGAGAAAAGCAGGGATGCGGATAGCGACAGAGCAGACAGTGGTGTCCGACAATCTTACTGCAACAGTGAGGAATGTGCCGTTTTACCGTCTGGCCCAGAGATGAACTGACTGGTAAATGAAAGGATTATAACTGGAAGCATAAGAGTTCATGGTGTCCCCTGCAGGAATCGAACCTGCAACTAGCCCTTAGGAGGGGCTCGTTATATCCATTTAACTAAGGGGACGAAGCGGCACGAGTATAGCGTTTTTTACTCACAACGGTAAGTCTCAGGCCGCCCGACTGCTCAAACAGTCACCATTCAGGCCTGTTTTTTCTGGTTTTTCTGCTTTTGCTCATCCCGCTTTGCTTGCAACCTGGCTTCTTCTTTGCGTTTGTTGCTCATATCATTGCGGATCTGCGCATGGCTCATCAGCGCGAAAATAAACGTTCCGCCACAGATATTCCCGGCGAGCGTTGGTAGCGCAAAGGGCCAGAAAAAATCACTCCAGTGCAGCGTGCCATTAAAGACCAGATAAAGAATTTCCACCGAGCCGACGACGATATGCGTGGTATCACCTAACGCAATCAGCCAGGTCATCAGAATAATGACCACAATTTTTGCCGCTCCGGCGGCGGGGAACATCCATACCATCGTGGCAATTAACCAGCCAGAAATGATGGCGTTGGAAAACATCTCTGTTGGCGTATTTTTCATCACATCCATACCAATTTTCACGAAGGCATCGCGGGTCTCTTCATCAAAAATCGGCATATGTTCAAATGCCCATGCCGCAACCCCGGTACCAACAATATTACCCAGCAGAACCACGCTCCACAGGCGCATCAACAGGCCAAAATTGCCGAGGGTAGGGTTTTGCATCACCGGCAGTACGGCGGTAACGGTATTTTCGGTAAAGAGTTGCTGGCGGGCCATAATGACAATAATAAAGCCGAAGGTATAACCGAGGTTCTCCAGTAAAAATCCCCCTGGCACGCCTTCCAGCTGTACGTGAAAAATCCCTTTTGCCAGTAGCGAGGCGCCCATCGACAGTCCTGCTGCGATGGCTGACCACAGTAGCGCCATTGCGTCGCGCTCCATCTCTTTCTCCCCATCCTGGCGAATATGTTCATGGATTGCCATGGCGCGGGAGGGGAGTCTGTCCTCATCAAGCTCTATCTTTTTCCCTGTTAGCTTTTCATCGCTTTCCACCTCGAGTTCGTCGCTGTGTCGATCAATCTTATCTTTCTTGATGTCATTCATGGCCGAATCCTGAATAAGCACGTATTGCTAAAGCGTAGCGGCTTTTGTCCGAAAATCAGCGGGAGAAAGTCTGAGATAGCAAAAATAGTAACGTTTGTTTTTATCGGGTTAGTTAGAATAGAACCGCCGCGGAGTGCGCATTACCAGGCTATGATCAAATCAGTAAGACAGGGTATATAGACATCATTTGACGTGCTGTTACAATCGCTCACATCTAAGCAGGCGGATACGTCATCGTTCCGTCATGGATGGCAATCAGCGATAGCCATAAAACACAGGGAGACACTTATGAAGCTTCGCCTGTCGGCGCTTGCGCTGGGAACCACACTTTTGGTGGGGTGTGCGAGCTCCGGTACTGAACAGCAGGGGCGTTCGGACCCATTTGAAGGGTTCAACCGCACCATGTACAACTTCAACTTTAATGTTTTAGATCCATATGTTGTTAGACCCGTAGCTGTTGCCTGGCGTGATTATGTTCCGCAGCCAGCGCGTAATGGTTTAAGCAACTTTACGGGGAACCTTGAAGAGCCGGCCGTCATGGTCAACTACTTCCTGCAAGGCGATCCTTATCAGGGGATGGTGCACTTTACCCGTTTCTTCCTGAATACCCTGTTAGGTATGGGCGGCTTTATAGATGTGGCAGGTATGGCTAATCCGAAGTTGCAGCGCGTTGAACCACACCGCTTTGGCAGTACGTTAGGCCATTATGATGTTGGTTACGGGCCGTATATGCAGCTTCCGTTCTACGGTAGTTTCACACTGCGTGATGATGGCGGCGATATGGTCGATACGCTGTATCCGGTCCTGTCCTGGCTGACCTGGCCGTTGTCGATAGGCAAATGGACGGTTGAAGGGATTGAAACCCGTGCGCAATTGCTCGACTCTGACGGTCTGCTGCGTCAGTCTTCCGATCCTTACATCATGGTGCGTGAAGCTTACTTCCAGCGTCATGACTTTATTGCGAACGGCGGGAAACTCAAACCAGAAGAAAACCCGAACGCGAAAGATATTCAGGACGATTTAACAGAGATCGATTCTGAGTAAGGAATTGGACAAATAAAAAGGTGAGCTAAAAAGCTCACCTTTTTTACGTCTGAAGAAAATCAGAATGCGTAGTTGAAGTTTGTACCAAACAGCCAGGCTTTACCTTCAGAGTCGAAAGTATAGTCGCCTTCTTGCACTGTTACTTTTTGTCCGTGCATGTAAGACACACCGACGTCGATAGAGGCATCGTCATTGAACGCATAAGTTGTACCCGCACTCAGCCACAGGCGGTCCTGATCCGGAATGGAGATGGAACGCTTGCTTGCTGGAACAGGGCTATCGTCATAGGCGATACCGGTGCGGAAGGTCCAGCTTTTATCCATGTAATAAGTGGTACCCAGCGCGATGCGGTAAGAATCTTTGAAGCCTTCTTCTTTATAGAACAGTGTCTGTCCATCGGAACCTGTTGCTTTCAGCTCTTGGAACTGACTCCAGCTGGTATAGGCCATGCTGTAGTGGATAGCCCACTGTGGTGCAATACGGTTATAACCTGACAATTCCCACATTTCAGGCAGGTTAAGCGTCAGAGAACCCGGGACGGTGGCATTGGTCGTTCCCCATGGGAATGTAGTGCCAGCGCCTGGTATAGCGTTCGCCTGGGTACGGATGCCACTCTTATAATCGCCATCAAAATCAATTTTAACTTCAGAACGGTACGTCAAACCATAACGGTTATTTTTATCCAGTTCGTACAGAATCCCGGCGTTCCAACCGTAGCCCCATTCGTCCCCTTTCAGGCTGGCAATTTTGTTGCTGACCTTCGGTAATGCAGCCGTCTGCTCGCCGGAATAACGCTCAATTTTTGCATCAGCATAAACGGCGTTAAAACCGAGACCGAAGCTCCAGCTATCATTCAGACGGTAGGCGCCGCTCAGGTTAAGGTTGACCGTTTTAAGGTCGGTCTTACCGCCGTATTCACCGACGATGTAGCTGTCGTTAAATTCGGTAGCCAGACCATAGTTTGAGGTAACGGAAGCACCCCAACCAAACTGTTCGTTAATAGGCATCACGAAGTGAGCATTCGGAACCCACGCCGTAGGCGCGATGTTATCCGCATCAGTGCTGCGTCCGGTGTATGGCGAATTACCGGAAATATTAACGTCTGGATCGATATACACCGCGCCCGCAGAAAAAGTAGGGCGATCGAACATCATAATCAGTGCCGGGTTACGACTGGCGTTACCTGCATCATCTGCAATTGCGCCTTCACCCGAATATGCCCGGCCAAGGCCAGAGGAAGAAAATTCGTTTAACTGAAAGCCTGCAGACCAGGCCTGTGTGGAGATAATTGCCACTGCGACTGCGAGAGCAGACTTTGTAAACAGGGTTTTCTGGCTCATGACCATAACCTCATTGATTTATTTTTATACAAACAATGTTACATACCGTAACAGGAGCGCGAAGTGTAGGGTCTGAGGTACGACTTAGAAATCAGACCAGTGCCGAGAGTATAGGTCTGACCAGCTGAAATGTTGCAAGTATGTTTATAAATATTTTCAAACTTGATCAAAGAAACGCGATCCAGCTGGCAAAATTGCGGGGGCGCGCACTCACCTGTTTGGGCGATTTTTGTTTTAGATCATTTTTAAGTGTGATTTCGGTCACTTATCGCATTTCATACAATTAACGACTGGAGAGGCGAATAATGGGAGCGTAAAATATCCCTATCGTTTATCTGGCACCTCAGGTGCGAATACAGAGGAAATCTACAATGAGTAAATGCAGTGCTGATGAAACCCCGGTTTGCTGCTGTATGGATGTTGGCACCATCATGGACAACTCCGACTGCACCGCGTCTTACAGCCGTGTGTTCGCGAATCGCGCAGAGGCAGAAGAAACACTGGCCGCTCTGACTGAAAAGGCGCGTGGCGTGGAATCTGAGCCTTGCCAAATCACCTCTACCTTTACTGAAGAGTCAGAAGGTGTGCGTCTGGATATCGACTTTGTTTTTGCCTGTGAAGCTGAAACGCTGATTTTCCAACTGGGCCTGCGTTAATTCCCCCCTTCTGCAAAAGCCCTTGCTATCTGATAGCAAGGGCTTTTTCGTAACTGTCAGTGATTATTCACTGTGTCTTAGCTCCCACTTTCTTTTCTCTCCGCTTGGCTAAATGTAAAAAATTGGTTAAGACTATGATCAGGTCAGACCACTTATTTTATTTTTTTACAGGGGAGTGTTATGAGTCAGGCTTTACCGCTGGTTACACGCCAGGGCGACCGTATTGCCATTGTAAGTGGATTGCGTACGCCATTTGCTCGTCAGGCTACCGCGTTTCATGGCATTCCCGCCGTTGATTTAGGAAAAATGGTCGTCGGTGAGCTGCTGGCGCGCAGCGAAATACCTGCTGATGTGATTGAGCAACTGGTTTTTGGTCAGGTGGTGCAAATGCCTGAAGCGCCAAATATTGCTCGTGAAATTGTGCTGGGAACTGGCATGAATGTGCACACGGATGCCTACAGCGTAAGCCGAGCCTGTGCTACCAGCTTCCAGGCAGTGGCGAATGTCGCGGAAAGCCTGATGGCGGGGTCTATTCGTGCGGGAATTGCGGGTGGTGCGGACTCCTCGTCAGTCTTGCCTATTGGCGTTAGTAAAAAGCTGGCGCGGGTGCTGGTGGATGTCAATAAGGCCCGGACTACCGGTCAACGCCTTAAACTCTTTTCCCGATTGCGCTTACGTGACCTGATGCCTGTGCCGCCAGCAGTCGCCGAGTATTCCACCGGTTTGCGGATGGGGGATACGGCTGAGCAAATGGCCAAAACCTATGGTATTACCCGAGAGCAACAGGATGCCCTGGCGCACCGCTCTCATCAGCGTGCCGCTCAGGCGTGGGCTGAAGGAAAGCTGGCAGATGAGGTAATGACTACCTACGCGCCGCCGTTTAAAGATCCTTTTTCGGAAGATAACAATATTCGCGGTAACTCTACGCTGGCGGATTACGCCAAACTACGTCCGGCGTTTGACCGCAAGCACGGCACCGTCACCGCAGCAAACAGTACCCCGCTAACGGACGGCGCAGCCGCCGTGATCATGATGACGGAGTCGCGTGCAAAAGAGTTGGGACTGGTACCGCTGGGATACCTGCGTAGTTTTGCTTTTACCGCCATCGATGTCTGGCAGGACATGCTGCTGGGACCGGCGTGGTCAACGCCACTTGCCCTGGAGAGAGCGGGTCTGACCATGGCAGATTTAACCCTGATCGATATGCATGAAGCCTTTGCCGCGCAAACGCTGGCGAATCTTCAGCTGCTGGGTAGCGAACGTTTTGCCCGCGACGTGCTGGGCAGGGCGCATGCCACTGGCGAGGTTGATGACAGTAAATTTAACGTGCTGGGCGGATCGATTGCCTATGGACACCCCTTCGCCGCTACTGGTGCGCGCATGATCACCCAAACCCTCCATGAGCTGCGTCGTCGTGGCGGCGGTTTTGGTTTAGTGACAGCCTGTGCGGCAGGTGGTCTGGGTGCGGCAATGGTTCTGGAGGCGGAATAATGGAAATGGCATCGGCTTTTACACTAAACGTGCGTCTGGATAACGTTGCTGTTGTCACCATTGATGTGCCCGGAGAGAAAATGAACACCCTGAAAGCGGAGTTTGCTTCTCAGGTACGGGCTATTCTGAAACAAATTCGCGATAACAAAGCATTGCGTGGTGTGGTGTTTATTTCGGCTAAACCCGATAACTTCATTGCCGGGGCGGATATCAACATGATTGGTAGCTGTCGCAGCGCGCAGGAAGCCGAAACGCTGGCCCGTCAGGGGCAGCAGATGATGGCGGAAATTAATGCCTTGCCGATCCCGGTTATCGCCGCGATTCATGGCGCATGCCTCGGCGGTGGCCTGGAGATGGCGCTGGCGTGCCACAACCGTATTTGTACCGATGATGCTAAAACCGTACTGGGTTTACCGGAAGTACAACTTGGCTTGTTGCCCGGTTCCGGTGGTACGCAGCGGCTGCCGCGCCTGATTGGCGTCAGTACCGCACTGGATATGATCCTCACCGGAAAACAATTACGCGCAAAACAGGCGCTGAAAGTTGGTTTAGTGGATGAAGTTGTACCGCATTCCATTTTGCTGGAAGCGGCCGTTGAACTGGCTAAAAAGGACAGTTCAGCGCACCGAACACTGCCCGTGAGAGAGCGGGTGTTGGCGGGGCCGCTGGGGCGGGCGCTGTTGTTCCGCATGGCCAGTAAAAAGACGGCGCAAAAAACGCAAGGTAACTACCCTGCAACAGAACGTATCCTTGAGGTCATCGAAACCGGGCTAGCGCAAGGCAGCAGTAGCGGTTACGACGCAGAGGCCCGCGCGTTTGGTGAACTGGCGATGACATCCCAGTCTCAGGCGCTACGGCACATCTTTTTTGCCAACACCGATGTGAAAAAAGATCCCGGAAGTGATGCGAAACCTGGCCCGCTAAACAGTGTAGGTATTTTGGGGGGCGGTCTGATGGGCGGTGGTATTGCCTACGTGACGGCCTGTAAAGGCGGCTTGCCTGTGCGCATCAAAGATATAAACGCTAAGGGAATCAACCACGCGCTGAAGTACAGCTGGGATCAGCTTGAAACGAAGGTTCGCCGCCGCCATATCAAAGCCAGTGAACGCGATAAACAACTGGCGCTGATTTCGGGATCGATCGACTACCGTGGCTTTGCGCATCGCGATTTGATTATTGAAGCCGTGTTTGAAGATCTGTCGCTAAAACAACGGATGGTGGCAGAAGTTGAGCAAAAT
Organism: Citrobacter sp. Cpo090; assembly: GCF_030332665.1. Lineage (NCBI taxonomy): Bacteria > Pseudomonadati > Pseudomonadota > Gammaproteobacteria > Enterobacterales > Enterobacteriaceae > Citrobacter > Citrobacter sp. Cpo090. The sequence goes on from NZ_JAOWHK010000038.1 coordinate 66,197, forward strand.
TGCGCACCTCATACCATTTTTGCTTCTAACACCTCATCTTTGCCCATTGGCGATATTGCCGCGAACGCTGCCAGGCCTGAACAAGTGATTGGTTTACACTTTTTCAGTCCGGTGGAAAAAATGCCGTTGGTCGAAGTGATCCCACATGCCACGACTTCTGAACAGACGACTGCAACTACCGTTAAGTTAGCGAAAAAACAGGGCAAAACGCCGATAGTGGTCAGAGATAAGGCCGGCTTTTACGTTAACCGTATTTTAGCGCCTTACATTAACGAAGCGATTCGTATGTTGACCGAAGGCGAGCGGGTCGAAACCATAGACGCCGCGCTGGTTAAGTTTGGTTTTCCTGTTGGGCCAATCCAACTTTTGGATGAGGTCGGAATTGATACGGGCACTAAAATTATACCAGTGCTTGAAGCTGCATATGGAGAACGTTTTAGCGCGCCTGCAAATGTTGTTGCTTCAATATTGAATGACGATCGCAAAGGTAGAAAAAATGGTCGGGGTTTCTATCTTTATGGTGTGAAAGGGCGTAAAAGCAAAAAACAGGTCGACCCTGCAATTTATACGCTTATTGGCGTCCAGGGTCAGGGCCGACTTACCGCCGCGCAGGTAGCAGAGCGGTGCGTCATGTTAATGCTCAATGAAGCAGCCCGTTGCTTCGACGAGAAGATAGTCCGCAGCGCACGTGATGGTGATATTGGCGCTGTATTTGGTATTGGTTTTCCGCCATTCCTCGGCGGTCCGTTCCGGTATATGGATTCTCTCGGCGCGGGTGAAGTGGTTGCGGTTCTGCAACGGCTGACCACGCAGTACGGCTCGCGGTTTACACCGTGTGAGCAGTTATTGCAGATGGCGGAACGCAGTGAAAGATTCTGGAATATTGGGGAAACTGACCTGAATTCATGAGGTCAAAAGTAGGATGAATCCGCACTGAATGTATGGGTCGCGCTCAAAATGTAAACAGAGATTGACTATACTTACGCCGTTGAGGTAAAAAACAGCGTTTCATTCGGTGAATGGATAAGGCACAATGCCGGCCACCATATCGTTACCACAGCCAATAGGGGCTGTGAGTATAGGTAGTGGTGATTCTGGTTAACAAAAGCGGTGCAATATGCAAGTTTTTATCATGCGTCACGGCGACGCGGCCCTCGATGCCGCCAGTGATTCGGTTCGTCCCTTAACCTCCTGTGGTTGTGACGAATCTCGCCTGATGGCGAACTGGCTGAAAGGTCAAAAAGTGGATATCGAACGTGTTCTGGTGAGCCCGTTCCTACGAGCCGAACAAACGCTGGATGTGGTGGGGGAATGTATGAACCTGCCAACCGGCGTGGATGTTTTGCCGGAGTTGACTCCCTGCGGCGATGTCGGTCTGGTCAGTGCCTATTTACAGGCTCTGGCCAATGAAGGTATCGCCACGGCACTGGTTATCTCTCACTTGCCTTTAGTGGGATATCTGGTGTCTGAGCTTTGCCCTGGTGAAACACCGCCGATGTTTACCACATCAGCGATTGCCAGCGTTACGCTTGATGAGAGCGGGAAGGGTACTTTTAACTGGCAGATGAGCCCGTGTAACCTGAAAATGGCAAAAGCGATTTAAACAGGCCGGATAAGGCGCAGCCGCCACCCGGAAAATTAAAGAGCCGCAAATGCGGCTCTTTTTGTTTTTCTGCATCACGGAAGTTCGGGCGGTAGCCACTCTTCCACTTCAATCAGCACCAGCAACGCGGCGTCGCCGCCGTATTCTTTCGGCGCCTGATGAAAGGCCATCACGTGTGGATGCTGGGCCAACCAGAGCGGCGTTTGTTGCTTAAGAATATGCTTCCCGTGACCATGCATCACGCAGGCGCAAAATACATGCTCACGACGACAGGCGGCAATCAGCGCACCTAACTCTTGTTTGGCCTGCTGCTGAGTCAGGCCATGCAGATCGAGAAACAGCTCCGGAGAGTAATCGCCACGGCGCATTTTCTTCAGTTCGAAATGGCTGACGTCGGCACGCAGGTATCTTACCGGGCCGTCCGTATTCAGCAGCGGCTGAAACTCATCCGAGAAATAGTGGCTGGCATCAGCCTGCTCCTGTAGCAGTCTTTTAACCGGAACCTCGGCAATTTTTTTACGTGGAGGTCGGTGAACAATGGTGTCCTGTTTAATTTTACGCGTGCCGATCATCAGCTGGCGAAACAGCGTCTGATCCTCCTCGCTGAGCGATGTTTTCTTTTTCATTCGAGAGTCTCAACTTTTATTTTCCGTTAGTTTAACCCGACTCGGCGGGCATCCGATCGCTTAAAACGCAATTTTCGCGCTCAGGCCCCGTGTGAATGCTGATTTATCGCCGTCTTCGTGGCAAACTAGCCGCCGAAATTAATACGAGCATGCCCTGGAGGAATACGTGGATAAAATTTTCGTCGATGAAGCAGTGAGTGAACTGCATACCATTCAGGACATGTTGCGTTGGGCGGTCAGCCGTTTTAGCGCGGCGAACATCTGGTATGGCCATGGCACGGATAACCCATGGGACGAGGCTGTACAACTGGTGCTGCCGTCACTTTATTTGCCGCTGGATATTCCAGAAGATATGCGTACCGCACGTCTGACATCCAGCGAGCGTCATCGTATTGTTGAACGCGTGATTCGCCGCGTCAACGAGCGCATTCCGGTTGCTTATCTGACCAACAAGGCCTGGTTCTGCGGGCATGAGTTCTATGTTGATGAACGCGTGCTGGTTCCGCGTTCACCGATTGGCGAGCTTATCAATAACCGCTTTGCGGGCCTTATCAATGAGCAGCCGCAGCATATCCTCGATATGTGTACCGGCAGCGGCTGTATCGCCATTGCCTGCGCCTATGCCTTCCCGGAAGCCGAAGTGGATGCAGTAGATATTTCCACTGACGCGCTGGCGGTGACCGAACACAATATTGAAGAACACGGTCTGATCCATCACGTCACGCCGATCCGTTCCGATCTGTTCCGCGATCTGCTGAAAGTCCAGTATGACCTGATTGTGACCAACCCGCCGTATGTCGATGCGGAAGATATGTCCGATCTGCCAAACGAATATCGTCACGAACCTGAGCTGGGTCTGGCGTCCGGCACCGATGGGCTGAAACTTACCCGCCGCATTCTGGGGAACGCCCCAGACTACCTGTCAGATAACGGTATTCTGATTTGTGAAGTCGGAAACAGCATGGTACATCTGATGGAGCAGTATCCGGATGTACCGTTCACCTGGCTGGAGTTCGACAACGGCGGTGACGGCGTATTCATGCTGACCAAAGAGCAGTTAGTTGCTGCTCGTGAGCACTTCAGCATTTATAAAGACTAATTACACGCGCACATACACAACACTCATAACGGAGCCGTGATGGCAGGAAACACAATTGGGCAACTCTTTCGCGTAACCACTTTCGGCGAATCACACGGGCTGGCGCTCGGTTGTATTGTCGATGGTGTTCCGCCGGGCATTTCTCTGACAGAAGCTGACCTGCAGCACGATCTCGACAGACGCCGTCCAGGCACATCGCGCTACACTACGCAGCGTCGTGAGCCGGATCAGGTGAAAATCCTCTCCGGGGTGTTCGAGGGCGTTACCACTGGCACCAGCATTGGCCTGCTGATCGAAAATACCGATCAGCGTTCACAGGATTACGGCGCGATTAAGGACGTTTTTCGTCCAGGGCACGCCGACTATACCTATGAGCAAAAATATGGCCTGCGCGACTACCGTGGCGGCGGACGTTCTTCCGCACGTGAAACAGCGATGCGCGTGGCGGCCGGAGCGATTGCCAAAAAATATCTGGCGGAAAAATTCGGCGTTGAGATTCGCGGCTGCCTGACGCAGATGGGTGATATTCCGCTGGAGATCAAAGACTGGTCCCAGGTGGAACTTAACCCGTTCTTTTGTCCGGACCCGGATAAACTCGACGCGCTGGATGAACTGATGCGCGGGCTGAAGAAAGAAGGTGACTCCATCGGAGCTAAGGTGACCGTTGTTGCACGCGGCGTACCTGCGGGTCTCGGCGAACCTGTATTCGACCGCCTGGATGCCGACATCGCCCATGCGCTGATGAGCATTAACGCCGTTAAGGGCGTTGAGATTGGCGACGGATTTGACGTTGTTGCGCTGCGCGGCAGCCAGAACCGAGATGAAATCACCAAAGAAGGTTTCCAGAGTAACCATGCGGGCGGCATTCTGGGTGGGATCAGCAGCGGGCAACAAATCATTGCTCATATGGCGCTGAAACCGACGTCCAGTATTACCGTTCCTGGGCGCACTATTAACCGCTTTGGTGAAGAAGTCGAAATGATCACTAAGGGTCGTCACGATCCGTGCGTTGGGATCCGCGCCGTACCGATCGCCGAGGCGATGCTGGCGATCGTATTGATGGATCACCTGCTGCGTCAGCGGGCGCAAAATGCGGACGTGAAGACCGATATTCCACGCTGGTAAGAGATGAAAAAAACGGCACTTGCGGCGCTGGCTCTGTTTGCCAGTACCGCCTGTCTGGCGGCAACGCCCTGGCAGAAAATTACCCATCCGGTTGCGGGCAGCGCGCAGTCTATCGGCGCGTTTTCCAATGGCTGTATCGTTGGCGCAGATACGCTGCCTGTCCAGTCAGAACATTATCAGGTGATGCGCACCGATCAGCGTCGTTACTTTGGCCATCCGGACCTGGTGAGGTTTATCCAGCGTCTGAGTAATCAGGCCAATAGTCAGGGGCTGGGCACGGTGTTAATCGGCGATATGGGTATGCCGGCCGGTGGGCGATTCAATGGCGGTCACGCCAGCCACCAGACGGGGCTGGATGTGGATATTTTCCTGCAACTGCCGAAAACGCGCTGGACTCAGTCGCAACTGCTGCGGCCGCAGGCGTTAGATCTGGTCTCACAGGACGGCAAGCGTGTTGTGACGTCACTGTGGAAACCGGAGATTTTCAGCCTGATCAGGCTGGCTGCAAAAGATAATGAAGTAACGCGTATTTTCGTGAATCCGGCGATTAAGCAACAACTTTGTCTGGATGCAGGGACCGACAGGGACTGGTTGCGTAAAGTGCGGCCGTGGTTCCAGCATCGTGCGCATATGCACGTGCGGTTACGTTGCCCTGCGGACAGCCTTGAGTGCGAAGATCAACCGTTACCGCCACCGGGTGACGGCTGTGGCGCAGAGCTGCAAAGCTGGTTCGAACCTCCAAAACCTGGAACCACCAAGCCTGAGAAGAAGACACCGCCGCCGTTGCCGCCTTCCTGCCAGGCGCTACTGGACGAGCATGTACTCTAATGGATCATTTTGCCTCTCTGTTTATGGTGTCGCCACTGCTGTTAGGTGTGCTTTTTTTTGTGGCGATGCTGGCAGGTTTTATTGATTCTCTGGCCGGAGGCGGTGGTTTACTCACCATTCCGGCATTGATGGCGGCCGGGATGCCACCTGCGCAAGCGCTGGCGACCAATAAGCTGCAGGCCTGCGGGGGATCTATCTCTTCCTCCCTCTATTTTATTCGTCGTGGTGTGGTTAATCTGGCGGATCAGAAGCTCAATATCTTCATGACCTTTATCGGCTCAATGAGCGGCGCGCTGTTGGTTCAGCACGTGCAGTCAGATGTTCTGCGCCAGATCCTGCCGGTTTTGGTTATCTGTATTGGCCTTTACTTCCTGTTGATGCCGAAAATCGGGGAAGAAGACCGACAGCGTCGACTTCATGGGTTGCCTTTTGCGCTGGTGGCCGGGGGATGCGTCGGCTTTTACGATGGCTTTTTTGGTCCGGCGGCGGGATCGTTTTACGCGCTGGCCTTTGTCATGCTGTGCGGATACAACCTGGCGAAATCGACGGCCCACGCCAAAGTATTAAATGCCACATCGAATATCGGTGGGTTGTTGCTGTTTGCCCTCGGCGGCAAAGTGATTTGGGCGACCGGATTTGTGATGCTCATTGGCCAGTTTATTGGCGCACGGATGGGCTCACGACTGGTGCTCAGCAAAGGACAAAAACTCATTCGGCCAATGATCGTTATTGTCTCCGCCGTGATGAGCGCCAAGCTACTTTATGATAATCATGGACAGGAGATTCTCCACTGGCTGGGGATGAACTAATGAATAATACGCATCACTACGAACAGTTAATTGAGATTTTTAACGGCTGCTTTGCCGATGAATTTAATACCCGTCTGATTAAAGGCGACGACGAACCGATCTATCTTCCTGCGGATGCGGAATTGCCGTATCACCGTATCGTTTTTGCGCATGGTTATTACGCCAGTGCATTACACGAAATTTCACACTGGTGCATCGCCGGTAAAGCCCGTCGTGAGCTGGTCGATTTTGGTTACTGGTACTGCCCGGACGGACGCGATGCCAAAACACAATGCCAGTTTGAAGATGTGGAAGTGAAGCCGCAGGCGTTTGACTGGTTGTTTTGCATGGCGGCGGGCTACCCGTTTAACGTCAGTTGCGACAATCTGGAAGGGGACTTTGAACCGGATCGCGTGGTATTCCAGCGCCGTGTTCATGCTCAGGTGATGGAGTACCTGGAAAAGGGGATCCCTGAACGTCCGGCGCGTTTCATTAACGCGTTACAGAATTATTATCACACGCCTGAACTTACGGCGGAACAATTCCCGTGGCCTGAAGCGCTCAACTGAAGCCGCTGCCACGTTTACAATGAGGAAAGAAGATGATCGCGGAGTTTGAATCACGCATTCTGGCATTAATCGACGATATGGTAGAGCACGCCAGCGATGATGAGTTATTTGCCAGTGGCTATTTGCGTGGGCACCTGACGCTGGCTGTGGCAGAGCTGGATACTGGCGAGGACCATTCCGCTGAGGCATTGTACGCCAATGTGACCAGCAGCCTGGAAAAAGCCATCAGCGCAGGCGAACTCTCGCCGCGTGACCAGGCGTTAGTGAAAGAGATGTGGGACACACTGTTCCAGAAGGCAACAAAACAATAATTGCAGCGGATTGTGCCGGATGGCGACGCGAAGGCGTCTTATCCGGCCTACGTGGACGGGAGGAGGTAGGCCTGATAAGCGTAGCGCCATCAGGCAATGGTGGGATGGAATCCTATTTCACCGCTTTACCCTTCAGTAACTTCCTTACCCACAAACGATTCGGATTCAGCGCCGCCAGCGTATTGGCATCCATGGGAATTGGTTCATCGCTCATTTGCGATGCCAGAATTTCTGCACACAGCGGGGCAGTACACAGCCCGCGCGAGCCCAGCGCACCCAACATAAATAAATTGGAATACACCGGGGCGTTTACGGTGTGCTCTTTGTCTTCGGCAAGAGTGGCATACTGGCTGAGCGTGGCGTCATAATCCGCGACATTGCCGACCATAGGCATGTGATCGCGGGTGGCGCAGCGCACTCCACAACGGGCGGCATTGCCACTAACGTCTACTTCTTTTGCCCACGCGGCATTCGGGAAACAATCTATTAAGCGCTGACGGTTTTGCTGCTGATCGTCAGCACGATACACCGTTTCTTCACTTCCGCGATGATAGCTGGCGCCAATGCAGTGCTGCTGGTTTTGCGGGTTGTGCGGCGTGAGGTAGCCGTCATAGCACAGCACCTGGTGCAGCGCTGAAAGCGAAGGCGTAGTAGGAATATGACTCACCTGACCGCCTACGGAGTACACCGGTAGCGACTGCGTTTGCTCAACGCCGTTAATGCGATGCCCGTTAGCCAAAACAACAGCTGCGTGAGTGGCGGTTTCCCCACTGGCAAACGTCAATTGCCAGCTTTCTGTCTGCCGAGACAGCGAGGCCAGCGTATGTTGATACCGGGTGCGTAATCCCTGCGTTGCGGCATAGTCGAATAAGGCGGAGGTTAACTGTGCCGGACACAGCCACCCTCCGGCAGGGTACTGAATCCCACCGCATCCGGTTTCTACGCCGGTTGTTTGTAAAACCTGCTCTGCGTCAACGCTGACGGCGAGCGCATCAGGCAGTTCAAGGGACAGCATTTGGTCGATTTTTTGCTGGCTTTTCTCATCCCATGCCAGTTGCGTCACGCCGCACCAGTCATGCGAAAACTCAATGGGGAGGGCGTCATACAGCCGACGAGCGAAGGTAAACGCGGTGGGGAAAAAGAGATTAATGGCTGCGTCATGCTTGCTGAGTAGCGGATAAAGCGCGCCCTGGCGATTGCCGGATGCACCCCCGGCTGGGTTATCGTCGGCGCAATAGAGGGTGACCTGCCAGCCGCGGCGCAGTAACGCCAACGACAGCAATGCGCTGGCAATCCCTCCACCAATAATGGCAACTTCGCGTTTATCTGTTCCGGTACGTGCAAACCAGGGTGTCGATGGGGGGAGCGTCAGCGTCTGTTCCATTACGCCACAGAGCATTTCGCGTTTGCGACCAAAGCCTTTGCATTTTTGCATCGTAAACCCGGCTTCCTGCAACCCCCGACGCACAAAGCCTGCTGAGGTGAAGGTCGCCAGCGTGCCGCCGGGACGAGCCAGGCGGGCCATTGCGTTAAACAGCGTTGGCGTCCACATATCCGGGTTTTTTGCCGGAGCGAAACCGTCCAGAAACCAGGCGTCCACTTTTTGATTCAGGGAGTCATCGAGCTTGCTGGTCAGTTCGTTAATATCGCCAAACCACAGATCCAGCGTAACGCGTCCATCATCAAGGAGCAGGCGATGACATCCCGCCAGCGGCAGAGGCCATTGCTCTTGCAGAGCCTTGGCCCACGGGGCAAGTTCCGGCCAGTGCTGATGCGCTAATGTCAGATCATCTCGCGTCAGCGGAAATTTTTCAAAACTGATGAAATGTAATCTTTCCAGGGTAGCGTCAGGATGGGTATCGCAAAAATCGGCAAATGCCTGCCAGAGTGTGAGGAAGTTAAGTCCGGTGCCAAACCCGCTTTCCGCTACCACGAAGTGGGGGCGTGAATGCGCAGGGAATCGCTGGGCGAGATGATTCCCGCCGAGAAAGACGTAACGTGTCTCTTCCAGCCCGTTATCATTAGAAAAATAGACATCGTCAAAATCTCGGGAAACAGGTGTACCCTCAGCGTTGAATTCAAGGTTTGCAGGTTGTATAGCGTATTGTTTCACGTAAGTTACTCGTCTGGCAGGCTGTGCCCCGATCTTAGCGATGAGTGCCTGGCTGCGCAAATTTCCACACTAAATGGCTGATCGGACTTGTTCGGCGTACAAGTGTACGCTATTGTGCCACTCGAAACTTTAAAATAGTGCGACTTACAGAGGTATTGAATGAAACGTGCAGTGATTACTGGCTTGGGCATCGTTTCCAGCATCGGTAATAACCAGCAGGAAGTCCTGGCATCTCTGCGTGAAGGACGTTCAGGGATCACTTTCTCTCAGGAGCTGAAGGACTCCGGCATGCGTAGCCACGTTTGGGGCAACGTAAAACTGGATACCACTGGCCTCATTGACCGCAAAGTAGTGCGCTTTATGAGCGACGCATCCATCTATGCATTCCTTTCTATGGAACAGGCAGTGGCTGATGCCGGCCTTGCAGCAGAAGATTACCAGAACAACCCGCGCGTTGGCCTGATTGCAGGTTCCGGCGGCGGCTCCCCGCGTTTTCAGGTGTTCGGTGCTGACGCAATGCGTAGCCCGCGTGGTCTGAAAGCGGTTGGCCCGTATGTGGTCACCAAAGCGATGGCGTCCGGCGTTTCTGCCTGCCTCGCAACGCCGTTCAAAATCCACGGCGTAAACTACTCTATCAGCTCTGCCTGTGCGACATCTGCGCACTGTATCGGTAACGCGGTAGAACAAATTCAGCTGGGCAAACAGGACATCGTTTTTGCTGGCGGCGGCGAAGAGCTGTGCTGGGAAATGGCGTGTGAATTCGACGCTATGGGTGCGTTGTCCACTAAATACAACGACGATCCATCCAAAGCTTCCCGTACCTATGATGCACACCGTGACGGTTTCGTTATTGCTGGCGGCGGCGGTATGGTTGTGGTTGAAGAGCTGGAACACGCACTGGCACGTGGCGCGCATATCTACGCGGAAATCGTCGGTTACGGCGCAACATCCGATGGCGCAGACATGGTTGCTCCGTCTGGCGAAGGCGCAGTACGTTGCATGCAGATGGCGATGCACGGCGTAGACACGCCGATCGACTACCTGAACTCTCACGGTACCTCTACCCCGGTAGGCGACGTGAAAGAGTTGGGCGCAATTCGTGAAGTATTTGGCGACAATAGCCCGGCAATCTCCGCGACTAAAGCCATGACCGGTCACTCACTGGGCGCAGCTGGCGTACAGGAAGCCATCTACTCTCTGCTGATGCTGGAACACGGCTTTATCGCGCCAAGCATCAACATTGAAGAGCTGGATGAGCAGGCGGCTGGTCTGAACATCGTGACTAAACCGACCGAGCAGGCGCTGACCACCGTGATGTCCAACAGCTTCGGCTTTGGCGGCACCAACGCAACGCTGGTCATGCGTAAGCTGTAAGCGTAAGTCTGCAAAATGAGATGCAAAGGGGAGCCGTGAGGCTCCCTTTTTTACTTATTCATCTTTTCATACTCCGGTGCGATCTCTGCAGACCATGCTTGGGCTTGCGCGATGTCACCGGTGCTGTAGATTGGCTGTTCAAAATGATTGCCCAGATCCGTTACGCGATATATTTTCCAGCGACCCTCTTCCCAACGCGTATACACTTCCAGCAGTATGGGGGCTTCACCTGTCGGCCCACCTAATTGGACTTCCACTTTTTCGCCGCCGAGAAAGGGGTGAGCTGGTCCAACCCGTAACAGCGGGATCCATTCAGGGTCGTAATCCTGCACGTACATAAAGTAGTCAGAATCCAGTATTTCCTGCTCATAAAGACTATCAATCAGCGCCAGACGATTAATAACGTCTTTCGCCACATAGCGTTGCAATAATGTGGATGTGTCATGAGAAGTATCCAGATCTTGGGTAAAGTTGTTCATCCACGCGAGATAGAACTGCTTTACATCTTGTGTGCTGTCACTGCGAGGTGAAGAACAACCACAAAGTAACAAAACCAGAGCAATCAACGAGAGCGCTTTCATTATTGTTTCCTGTAAATAGTGTATGACGGTTTTGCCGCCCGATAGCCAGGCCCCGCCCACATATCACGTTGTCTAAAATCGGAGTACCACTCCTGACCGTCAAATATCGCCATATGACCGCTTGGGTTTCCTCCCTCATAAGGTTGAATGACGACGACATCACCTGCTCTGGGCTGTTCAAATGTGCCGATAGGACTGAATCCTGCGTTTTTTAACAGCGGTCCATAATCTTTAGCATGGTAGGTATTTCCAAGAGAAATACCTCCTGCCTGAATGGCTTTGCGGGTAAATTCTGCACAGCGCATTCTGAGAATGCACGCCTGCATGTGATTTCGCATAATTTGTTGCTGCTGTTTTATTCCAGCTCATCATGACCCCTGTTAAAAAAATATGTAATAGGTTCGCGTATTGCTTTAACAGGATTTAATCTGACGAGAATGGCCGATAGTGCTATTAATATCAGGAATATATTTAACTGACGTATTAATTAATCCGTTTAGTGAATCATGTATTATATGTTTATAATTGATGATTATTCTTTGTAACGGTTTTTTTTGCTAATTTCGAGAGATAGCGTGACGGCCAAATTACGTCCGGCGTGGTTTCCAGCGCCTGTGCGATGATCTGTTCTGCTCGAGGCCAATTGCGGGTAAATACATTTCGTAGCGAATCAGGAGACAAGCCTGCCGAACGTGATAATTCTCTGAGCGTAATGCCTCTTTTTTCCAGTGCACTTTTAATATCTGCACGATGCCAGTCTTGGCTTTTGTGTTCCATTCTGTAATCCTAAGAAGATGTGTTATCGGCACCGATATTTTTCAGGGTATAAATTAGAAAGAAAAAAGAACGTTACTTTCTTTTTTATCGTAGGAATATTGCCAGAATTAATTTGAAATTTCGCGAAAAAGAAAAATTATTTTTATTTCATCAGCAGAAAGGAAAGAAACTGATGGTAAAAGAGTGGTTCACGGTAAAGGAGTGTCTTGAATTACCGGGGTTTCCTGGAAGCGCACCCGCTGTACGCCTGCGCTTAAATACCTACAGTGAAGGGAAGGAGGGCGTTAAGCGCAAGCGTGCGAAATCTAAGGCCGAGGAATTCCATATTTCTGTGTTCCCACTGTATGTTCGTTCGTATCTGAATGAAAATGAGAAAACAGTAGTGCCAGAACGCAACATTGTGCAGGAAGCTGAGCCCAAAGAGATTTGGGATATGATGTTCCGGCTCCTGACGCCGCAGCAGCGTGAACAGGTAACCGGGCGGTTCAGAGCGAAAGGCATTGATGCGGTATTTCCCTTTTTGTTCGTTGAGAAGTCACCGCTTTGAAACGCACAGCTATGCTTTCACAGTTGACAGCCAGGGTCACTCGCAGGCAGACTCCAGCTTCAACATTATCCTCTTGATAATGCGTAAGCGTTTAACGTTATCCAACGCACCTTAATCCTGATAGTCAGGTAGAGGGGGCGTGGACATTCCTCGCCTTACTCTGCATTTTGGAGTAACGCATGACAGCTGTAACCCAACAAGAAAAAACACCTTCGGCGAATTTTTCGCTGTTTCGTATCGCTTTTGCGGTTTTCCTGACCTATATGACGGTCGGTCTACCTTTGCCCGTCATTCCTCTGTTTGTGCACCAGGAACTGGGCTATGGCAATACCATGGTCGGTATCGCCGTAGGCGTACAGTTTCTGGCAACGGTATTAACGCGCGGCTACGCCGGGCGCTTAGCCGATCAATATGGCGCTAAACGTTCGGCGCTACAGGGAATGTTTGCCTGTGGGCTGGCGGGCGCGGCGTGGCTTTTAGCCGCGCTATTGCCTGTCTCTGTCCCCGTAAAATTTGCGTTATTAATCGTCGGACGTTTGATCCTCGGCTTTGGCGAAAGCCAACTGCTCACCGGAACGCTGACCTGGGGACTTGGGCTGGTCGGCCCAACACGCTCCGGTAAAGTGATGTCGTGGAACGGAATGGCGATTTACGGCGCGCTGGCCGCCGGTGCACCGTTAGGCCTGTTGATCCACAGCCACTTTGGCTTCGCGGCGCTGGCGGGAACCACAATGGTATTACCGCTGCTGGCATGGGCATTCAACGGCACCGTGCGCAAAGTGCCTGCGCATGCAGGAGAACGTCCTTCGTTATGGAGCGTGGTAGGGCTTATCTGGAAACCGGGCCTGGGCCTGGCGCTGCAGGGTGTTGGCTTTGCGGTGATCGGTACCTTTATTTCGCTCTATTTTGTCAGCAACGGCTGGACGATGGCGGGGTTCACCCTGACTGCGTTTGGTGGGGCATTTGTGCTGATGCGTATTCTGTTTGGCTGGATGCCGGACCGGTTCGGCGGCGTGAAGGTTGCCGTTGTCTCTTTGCTGGTGGAAACTGCGGGGCTGATTCTGCTGTGGCAGGCCCCCTCAGCCTGGATTGCGCTGCTCGGAGCGGCATTAACCGGGGCCGGGTGTTCGCTTATCTTCCCGGCCTTGGGTGTCGAGGTAGTGAAGCGAGTGCCCGCGCAGGTTCGTGGGACGGCGCTGGGCGGTTACGCCGCGTTTCAGGATATCTCCTACGGTATAAGCGGTCCGGTCGCCGGGGTGCTGGCCACTGCGTACGGTTATCCTTCAGTGTTCCTTGCCGGGGCGATATCCGCCGTGGTGGGGATTATCGTGACGTTACTTACGCTGCGAAAAGGTTAAGCGACCAGCCAGAAAATGGCTAACGCAATTATCAACGCAACAAACAGCAGTCCCGGTCGTGCCGACAGAGATTTAACCGTTTCAATCATCGGCGCGAACGGGCTGTAAATGGGCTGCAGATGACGCGGATCGCTGAGCTCGCGTTCTCGTTCCACGCGACGCAGGAAAATTTGATTGAGCAAGTCCTGCACCTGCACCGTGGTCAGAATCGATTGTGGTTGGATCTGATACGTTTGCTGTGCGTACTCTTTTATTGCTGTCAGCTCATTCGGCTCTAATGGCAGCTTCAGCGCCGCCTGGAGCGTTTGTAGCGTCGGGGCGCTTTGCAGGCTGAGCGTCTGGCGCGCCTGCAGCCAGGTGACCAGGTGCGTAAACTGTTTGGCAGGGATCAGCTCACCGCTTTTTACGCCAGACAACTCCAGCATCGACTGCCAGATCATCTTCCCGGATTCTCCCGTGGCCGCCGCCAGTTTGGTAACTAACTGGTTCAGAGTATTGTGCTCTGCGGGGAGCAATGGACGATCGGTGGCCGGGCGCTGCTGCGGCTGCGGTATCGACAGCTGCCCCTGTTGCAGCAGCGTGAGCACGTTCTTTAACTGCTCAGGCGTGAGCTGGCTGAGCGCCGTTTGCCCATACTGCTGACGGATAAAATCACTCACCGCCTGGCGATTATTTCCCTGGCTCAGTAATTCAGTGAGCTGCGAAAGCACCTGACGATTAACATGATTTTGCTGAGCAACCCCCAGTCGTTGGTTAAGGTTTTGCTCAGCGGCTGGAAAGTGACGTGACTGCAGCGGCGTATCACTTTTGACGCCCAGATCGTGCTTCATTCCGGCCCACACTTCAGCACTTTGCTGCTGGGTGAGTGAAATCAAACGGGTAATTAGCCGTTCCAGCACAGTACGTTGTTGCGTGGATAACGGTTGTTCACCCGCAGCGGAAGGGGCATTTTGGCCTTCACCGGGAGGGCGTGCGGGCGTACCTGAAATGGGCTGCATCATCTCTGTTCCTTAAATCTGTGCTGACCAGGTCTCGCAGTATGCCTGGCGGCGAGATTATGGCACACTTGCCCGGTTAACTCTCGTTCTCAAACAGGTGCGAAAGACGTGAAAATCCTCGTTGATGAAAATATGCCCTATGCCCGCGAACTGTTCAGTCGTTTGGGGGAGGTCAAAGCGGTTCCCGGCCGTCCGATTCCCGTAGCTGAACTGGATGATGCGGATGCTTTAATGGTGCGCTCGGTGACGAAAGTAAATGAATCACTGCTTGGCGGAAAACCGGTTAAATTCGTCGGGACGGCAACCGCTGGCACAGACCATGTGGATGACGCCTGGCTTGCTCAGGCGGGGATCGGTTTTTCCGCCGCACCCGGTTGTAACGCAATAGCGGTCGTAGAATATGTTTTTTCAGCATTGCTGATGCTGGCGGAGCGCGACGGGTTTGCGTTACGCGATCGCACCGTAGGCATTGTGGGTGTGGGGAACGTGGGCGGGCGTTTGCAGGCGCGTCTGGAAGCGTTGGGGATCCGCACGCTGCTGTGCGATCCACCGCGAGCCGATCGCGGTGACGAAGGCAATTTCTGCTCGCTGGATGAACTGGTTGAGCAAGCCGATGTGCTGACTTTCCATACCCCGCTGTTTAAAGACGGGCCGTACAAAACGCTGCATATGGCGGATGACGCGCTGATTAGCCGGTTGAAGCCGGGCACTATTCTGATCAACGCCTGCCGTGGGCCGGTCATCGACAATACGGCATTGCTGAACCGATTGAATGCCGGTCAGTCGCTGAGCGTTGTGCTGGATGTCTGGGAAGGAGAGCCGGATCTCAATGTGGCATTGCTGGAGAAAGCTGATATCGGCACGGCGCACATTGCCGGGTATACCCTCGAAGGAAAAGCGCGTGGCACCACGCAGGTCTTTGAGGCCTATAGTAAGTTTATTGGTCACGAGCAGCACGTTGCGCTGAGTACCCTGTTACCCGCGCCGGAATTTGGTCGTATTACCCTGCATGGCCCGTTAGATCAGCCAACGCTGAAAAGGCTCGTGCATTTAGTGTATGATGTGCGCCGCGATGATGCGCCGTTGCGTAAAGTCGCTGGAATTCCGGGTGAGTTTGATAAACTGCGTAAAAATTACCTTGAGCGTCGTGAATGGTCGTCTTTATATGTGATGTGTGACGACGCAACGGCTGCTGCCTTATTGTGTAAGCTGGGTTTTAACGCTGTTCATCATCCGGCACATTAATGTCTTCTTAATGCTCCCTGTCGAATAATGCGACAGGGACGCTTACGTATTTCTTGGAGTAAATCACCATGTCTGAAGGCTGGAATATTGCCATTCTGGGCGCAACGGGCGCCGTAGGCGAAGCCCTGCTCGATACGCTGGCTGAACGCCAGTTCCCGGTCGGTGAAATTTATGCGCTGGCGCGTAATGAAAGCGCCGGTGAGCATCTGCGTTTTAACGGTAAATCGGTCATAGTGCAGGACGTTGCAGACTTTGACTGGACGCAGGCACAGTTGGCATTTTTTGTTGCGGGCGCTGAAGCCACCGCCGCATGGGTAGAAGAAGCCACTAATGCGGGTTGTCT
Organism: Citrobacter sp. Cpo090; assembly: GCF_030332665.1. Taxonomy (NCBI): domain Bacteria; kingdom Pseudomonadati; phylum Pseudomonadota; class Gammaproteobacteria; order Enterobacterales; family Enterobacteriaceae; genus Citrobacter; species Citrobacter sp. Cpo090. The sequence continues at coordinate 82,482 of NZ_JAOWHK010000038.1, forward strand.
GGTGATTGACAGCAGCGGTCTGTTCGCGCTCGAGCCTGACGTTCCGCTGGTGGTTCCGGACGTTAACCCGTTCGTGCTGGCGGATTACCGTAACCGCAATGTGATTGCGGTGCCTAACAGCCTGACCAGCCAACTGCTGTCTGCGTTGAAACCATTGATTGATGACGGTGGGCTTTCGCGTATTACCGTGACCAATATTATTTCAGCTTCCGCTCATGGCAAAAAAGCGGTGGATGCGCTGGCCGGACAGAGTGCAAAACTGCTTAACGGCATCCCGATTGACGAAGATGATTTCTTTGGCCGCCAGTTGGCATTCAACATGCTGCCGTTGCTGCCCGATCGCGAAGGTAGCGTGCGTGAAGAGCGTCGTATCGTCGATGAAGTGCGCAAAATTATGCAGGACGACGGCCTGCTCATCTCCGCCAGCATTGTGCAGTCCCCGGTATTTTATGGTCACGCACAGATGGTGAACTTTGAGGCCCTGCGCCCGTTGGCGGCGGAAGAAGCACGCGACGCTTTTTCACGCGCAGAGGACGTGGTGTTGTCGGAAGAAACCGATTTCCCGACCCAGGTTGGCGATGCATCGGGCACGCCGCACCTTTCTATTGGCTGTGTGCATAACGATTACGGTATGCCGGAGCAAGTTCAGTTCTGGTCTGTGGCAGACAACGTGCGTTTTGGCGGCGCGTTGATGGCGGTGAAAATTGCGGAAAAACTGGTGCAGGAGTACCTGTACTAATGTCTGACCAGCAACAGCCGTCAACCCATAAAATTGCGCTGGGCATTGAGTATGACGGCAGCAAATATTATGGCTGGCAGCGCCAGAACGAAGTACGTAGCGTTCAGGAAAAACTGGAAAAAGCGCTCTCTCAGGTGGCGAATGAACGCATCAATGTTTTTTGTGCAGGACGCACGGATGCGGGCGTTCATGGCACTGGGCAGGTCGTTCATTTTGAAACCACCGCCCAGCGTAAAGATGCGGCCTGGACACTGGGGGTAAATGCGAATTTGCCTGGTGACATCGCTGTGCGCTGGGTTAAAGCTGTACCCGATGATTTTCATGCCCGATTTAGCGCCACGGCTCGCCGTTATCGCTACATCATCTACAATCATCGGTTGCGCCCTGCAGTTTTGGGTAAAGGGGTAACCCATTACTATGAACCGCTGGACGCTGAGCGTATGCATCGTGCGGCCCAGTGTCTGATTGGCGAAAATGATTTTACCTCGTTTCGGGCGGTGCAGTGTCAGTCGCGCACGCCGTGGCGAAACGTGATGCACATTAACGTCGAACGTTTCGGTGCATATGTGGTGGTGGATATTAAAGCGAATGCCTTTGTACATCATATGGTCAGGAATATTGTCGGCAGCCTGATGGAAGTTGGCGCCAACAACCAGCCGGAGAGCTGGATAGCAGAACTGTTAGCGGCGAAGGACAGAACGCTGGCAGCGGCAACGGCGAAAGCGGAAGGACTGTATCTGGTTGCAGTAGATTACCCAGAGCGGTTCGACCTGCCAAAACCGCCTATGGGCCCGCTATTTCTGGCGGACTAATTTGAGTCGTATAAAGGCAAAACTATGGACCTGATTTACTTTCTTATCGATTTTATCCTGCACATTGATGTGCACCTGGCGGAGCTGGTTGCGGAATACGGTATCTGGGTATACGCCATTCTGTTTCTAATCCTGTTCTGTGAAACCGGGCTGGTGGTGACACCATTCCTGCCTGGTGACTCGCTGCTGTTTGTTGCAGGTGCGCTTTCTGCGCTGCCAACCAACGATCTCAATGTTCATCTGATGGTGGCACTGATGATTGTGGCGGCGATTGTGGGCGATGCGGTGAACTACACGATTGGCCGATTGTTCGGGGAAAAACTTTTCAGTAACCCGAACTCCAAAATTTTCCGCCGCAGCTACCTGGATAAAACCCATGCGTTCTACGAGCGTCATGGCGGTAAGACGATTATCCTGGCGCGTTTCGTGCCTATCGTGCGTACATTTGCGCCGTTTGTTGCCGGTATGGGACATATGTCCTACCGTCACTTTGCGATGTATAACGTCGTAGGTGCACTGCTTTGGGTATTGTTGTTCACCTACGCAGGCTACCTGTTCGGCGATCTGCCGATCGTCCAGGAAAACCTGAAATTATTGATTGTGGCGATTATCGTCCTTTCCGTATTGCCGGGGGTGATTGAAGTAATTCGCCATAAGCGTGCTGCGTCACGGGCTGCAAAATAGAAAGTAACTCAGCGGTTCGACCACTTTTTTATCCAAAGTTTCGGGCTGTTATGTTTTAATGTGCAACATTCATGGTCTGTTAGGGGCAAAAATGGCATTATGCGTCCCTTATAACAAAGCTGACTAGGGTTCAGGCAGAAAGGTCACCAATGAGCTGGATTGAACGAATTAAAAGCAACATTACTCCCACCCGCAAGGCAAGCATTCCTGAAGGGGTGTGGACCAAGTGTGATAGCTGCGGTCAGGTTTTATACCGTGCTGAGCTGGAACGTAATCTTGAGGTCTGTCCGAAGTGTGACCATCATATGCGCATGTCGGCGCGCAATCGCCTGCATAGCCTGTTAGATGAAGGTTCTCTTGTGGAACTGGGTAGCGAGCTTGAGCCGAAAGACGTGCTGAAGTTTCGTGACTCCAAAAAATACAAAGACAGACTGGCTTCTGCGCAGAAAGAAACCGGCGAGAAAGATGCGCTGGTGGTGATGAAAGGCACGCTTCACGGTATGCCGGTCGTTGCTGCGGCATTCGAGTTCGCGTTTATGGGCGGCTCCATGGGCTCTGTGGTCGGCGCGCGTTTTGTCCGTGCCGTTGAGCAGGCGCTGGAAGATAACTGCCCAATGATCTGCTTCTCCGCTTCTGGCGGGGCGCGTATGCAGGAAGCGCTGATGTCTCTGATGCAGATGGCGAAAACCTCTGCTGCGCTGGCGAAAATGCAGGAACGCGGTTTACCGTATATTTCTGTACTGACCGACCCAACAATGGGTGGTGTTTCCGCAAGTTTCGCGATGTTGGGCGATCTCAACATTGCAGAACCGAAAGCATTGATCGGCTTCGCGGGTCCGCGTGTTATCGAGCAAACCGTACGTGAGAAACTGCCGCCGGGATTCCAGCGCAGCGAGTTCCTGATTGAAAAAGGCGCTATCGATATGATCGTCCGCCGTCCGGAAATGCGCCTGAAACTGGCAAGTATCCTGGCGAAGCTGATGAATCTTCCTGCGCCGAATCCGGATGAGCCGCGTGAAGGCGAAGTGGTACCTCCGGTTCCCGATCAGGAACCAGAGGCCTGATAGTTTACGCTATGGGTTTCGGGTTGCAGGCAGGCGACAAGAGTGTTGATCCCGATGAGCTTACACCGGTAAGCGATTCGGGAGAGCGAGTACAGCCAACGCATCTGCAACGTGGAAAACGACGTGTAAAAAAGGGCAGGCCGGTTGGCGCTGCCCTTTTGCTTTTCTTAACGTAAAGAATCTACAGGCATCATGGACAATAAACGTATCCCTCAAGCCGCGTCGCCCCTGGCGTCGTGGCTTTCTTATCTGGAAAACCTGCACAGTAAAACCATTGATCTGGGCCTTGAACGCGTCAGCCAGGTGGCGCGTAAACTGGGTGTGTTGAAACCTGCACCATTTGTTTTTACGGTGGCGGGAACCAATGGGAAAGGCACAACCTGTCGTACGCTGGAATCTGTGCTGACTGCGGCAGGCTATAAAGTTGGGGTGTACAGTTCGCCTCATCTGGTGCGCTACACGGAACGCGTACGCGTACAGGGGCGTGAACTGCCGGAATCAGCCCATACCGCCTCGTTTGCTGAGATTGAAGACGCACGGGGTGACATTTCCCTGACTTACTTTGAATACGGTACGTTATCGGCACTCTGGCTGTTTAAACAGGCCCAACTGGATGTCGTTATTCTGGAAGTGGGATTAGGCGGCCGCCTTGACGCCACAAATATCGTCGATGCCGATGTCGCAGTAGTCACCAGTATTGCGCTTGACCATACTGACTGGCTGGGTCCGGATCGCGAAAGTATTGGTCGTGAGAAGGCGGGCATTTTCCGCGCAGAGAAACCGGCCATCGTCGGCGAACCGGAAATGCCTTACACCATCGCGGATGTCGCTCAGGAGTGCGGGGCGATTTTGCAGCGTTGCGGTGTGGACTGGCGCTATGCGGTCACGGAGAACGACTGGTCGTTTACGGATGCTCATGGAACGCTGGCGCACCTGCCGTTGCCGCATGTGCCACAACCTAACGCCGCAACGGCATTGGCCGCACTGCGCGCAAGCGGCCTTAACGTCAGCGAGCAGGCTATTCGTGACGGTATCGAACAAGCGATTTTACCGGGGCGCTTCCAGATTGTGAGCGAGTCGCCGCGGGTGATTTTTGATGTTGCCCATAACCCGCATGCGGCGGAGTATCTGACCGGACGCCTGAAAAAGTTAGTGAAAAGCGGGCGTGTACTTGCGGTTATCGGTATGCTACATGATAAAGATATTGCCGGTACGTTGGCCTGGCTGAAAAGCGTGGTTGACGACTGGTACTGTGCGCCCCTGGAAGGGCCGCGTGGTGCAACGGCGGAACAGTTGCTGGAGCACCTGGGCAAAGGCAACGCTTATGACAGCGTGGCGCAGGCATGGTCTGCAGCACTTGCTGAGGCGAAGCCAGAAGATACCGTGTTGGTGTGTGGATCCTTTCACACTGTCGCACATGTCATGGAAGTAATAGACGTGGGGAGAAGCGGTGGCGAGTAAGTTTCAGAATCGATTAGTCGGCACAATTGTGCTGGTCGCACTCGGGGTTATTGTGCTTCCCGGGCTGCTTGACGGGCAGAAAAAACATTATCAGGATGAATTTGCTGCGATCCCACTGGTGCCTAAACCCGGCGATCGCGATGAACCAGACATGATGCCTGCAGCAACGCAGGCGCTGCCGACTCAGCCGCCGGAAGGGGCGGCAGAAGAGGTGCGTGCGGGTGATGCTGCCGCGCCATCGTTGGATCCATCGCGTTTGACGACGGCAAACAGCGCGGAGTTAGATCCTGTCCCTGCGCCTGTGGAACCACCGAAACCTAAACCGAAGCCGCAGCCTGTTGCTGTCACGCCAACGCCGGCACCGACTCCAGCGCCGAAACCGGCCGCTGAGGAAGCGCCAGCCCCAACCGGCAAAGCGTACGTTGTACAGCTCGGTGCGCTGAAAAACGCGGATAAGGTCAATGAGATCGTGGGTAAACTTCGTGGCGCGGGCTTCCGGGTATATACTTCCCCGTCAACGCCGGTGCAGGGTAAAATAACCCGCATTCTCGTAGGGCCTGACGCCTCCAAAGATAAGCTGAAGAACTCGCTGGGCGAGCTGCAGAAGATCTCTGGTTTGAGTGGGGTGGTGATGGGGTATACCCCTAACTAAGGGATTGCGTTACGTTGCTCTGAAGTAGGCCGGACAAGGTGTTTATACCGCCATCCGGCAGTGCCCGAAGAGGCATAAAATCGTATGGCGTTGAAGATTTTTTCAGCGCCATTTTTATTTACGCGTGGAAAGGAAATCCCTACGCAAACGTTTTCTTTTTCTGTTAGAATGCGCCCCGAACAGGACGACAGGGCGTAAAATCGTGGGACACATATGGTCTGGATTGATTACGCCATTATCGCGGTGATTGGTTTTTCCTGTCTGGTTAGCCTGATCCGTGGCTTTGTTCGTGAAGCATTATCGTTGGTGACTTGGGGTTGTGCTTTCTTTGTCGCCAGCCATTACTACACTTACCTGTCTGTCTGGTTTACGGGCTTTGAAGACGAACTGGTTCGAAATGGGATTGCTATCGCGATACTGTTCATCGCGACACTTATCGTCGGCGCTATCGTTAATTTTGTGATAGGCCAACTGGTAGAGAAAACAGGACTGTCGGGTACCGACAGGGTGTTGGGGATCTGCTTCGGTGCTTTGCGTGGAGCGTTGATCGTCGCCGCCATACTGTTCTTTCTCGATACCTTTACCGGTCTGTCGAAAAGTGAAGACTGGGGTAAGTCGCAGCTGATCCCGCAGTTCAGTTTCATCATCAGATGGTTCTTTGACTATCTGCAAAGCTCGTCAAGTTTCTTGCCCAAAGTATAAACTTTGGGTCGTTGCTGAACGAGGAAAAGACGTATGTGCGGTATTGTCGGTATCGCCGGTGTTATGCCGGTAAACCAGTCGATTTATGACGCGTTAACGGTGCTCCAGCATCGTGGTCAGGATGCTGCGGGCATCATCACCATTGATGCCAACAACTGCTTCCGCTTGCGTAAAGCAAACGGAATGGTGAGCGATATTTTTGAAGCGCGCCATATGCAGCGTTTGCAGGGCAATATGGGCATCGGTCATGTGCGTTACCCAACGGCTGGCAGCTCCAGCGCCTCCGAAGCTCAACCTTTTTACGTCAACTCACCGTATGGCATTACGCTTGCCCACAATGGCAACCTGACCAACGCGCATGAGTTGCGTAAAAAGCTGTTTGAAGAAAAGCGCCGCCACATCAATACCACTTCAGATTCTGAAATTCTGCTGAATATTTTCGCCAGCGAGCTGGATAACTTCCGCCATTACCCGCTGGAAGCCGACAATATTTTTGCGGCCATTGCGGCAACCAATCGCCAAATTCGCGGCGCCTATGCCTGCGTGGCGATGATTATCGGTCACGGTATGGTTGCCTTCCGCGACCCTAACGGTATTCGTCCGCTGGTAATGGGCAAACGCGATATTGGCGATGGCCGTACCGAGTATATGGTGGCGTCTGAGAGCGTAGCGCTGGATACGCTGGGCTTTGAATTCCTGCGCGACGTTGCACCTGGCGAAGCGGTGTACATCACCGAAAAAGGCCAGCTGTTTACCCGTCAGTGTGCTGATAACCCGGTGAGCAATCCGTGTCTGTTTGAATACGTTTACTTCGCACGTCCTGACTCCTTTATCGACAAAATTTCCGTCTACAGCGCCCGTGTGAATATGGGGACTAAGCTTGGCGAAAAAATTGCCCGTGAGTGGGAAGATCTGGACATCGACGTAGTAATCCCAATCCCGGAAACCTCCTGCGATATCGCGCTGGAAATTGCCCGCATTCTCGGTAAGCCGTACCGTCAGGGGTTTGTGAAAAACCGCTATGTGGGCCGTACCTTTATCATGCCGGGCCAGCAGCTGCGTCGTAAATCTGTGCGCCGTAAGCTGAACGCTAACCGTGCGGAATTCCGTGATAAAAACGTGCTGCTGGTAGATGACTCCATCGTGCGCGGCACCACCTCAGAACAGATTATCGAGATGGCGCGTGAAGCCGGAGCGAAGAAGGTCTATCTGGCCTCTGCCGCCCCGGAAATTCGCTTCCCGAACGTTTATGGCATCGATATGCCTACGGCGACGGAGCTGATTGCACATGGTCGTGAAGTGGACGAGATTCGCCAGATAATCGGCGCAGACGGGCTCATCTTCCAGGATCTGAACGATCTGATTGAAGCTGTCCGTGCTGAGAACCCGGATATTCAGCAGTTTGAATGTTCAGTGTTTAACGGGGTGTACGTTACTAAAGACGTCGACCAGCAGTATCTCGATTTCCTCGACTCCCTGCGTAATGACGATGCCAAAGCGGTGTTGCGTCAGAACGAAGCGGAAAACCTTGAGATGCACAACGAAGGTTAATGTTTGCTCGCGAGCAAGGGCGCAACCTGCACCCTTGCTTGCAACTCACCGTAATTTCCTGCAAAGTCGGCCCTGAACAAGTAAGGGCGATTACACATGAAACGACTCATCATTGGTATTTCTGGCGCAAGCGGGGCAATTTACGGTGTGCGCCTGCTGCAGGTTTTGCGTGACGTTACCGATGTGGAAACCCATCTGGTGATGAGTGCCGCTGCCCGGCAGACGCTGGCACTTGAAACGGACCTCTCTGTGCGCGACGTGCAGGCGCTGGCAAATGTGAATCACGATACACGTGATATCGCCGCCAGTATCTCCTCCGGCTCTTTTCAGACCGCCGGAATGGTTATCCTGCCTTGTTCAATCAAAACGCTTTCTGGCATCGTCCACAGTTACACCGATGGGTTGCTTACCCGTGCGGCAGATGTGGTGTTGAAAGAACGTCGTCCGCTGGTGCTGTGTGTACGCGAAACGCCGCTGCATTTGGGGCATTTGCGATTGATGACGCAGGCGGCAGAAATTGGGGCGGTGATTATGCCACCTGTCCCGGCGTTCTATCATCGTCCGCAAACGCTCGATGATGTGATTAATCAAACGGTTAATCGCGTGCTTGACCAGTTTGATATTACTCTTCCGCAGGACCTGTTCACCCGCTGGCAAGGGGCGTAAGCCGTTCCATCAGCGTGCAAAGAATCATCTGTTGCCCTGTTTCAGGGCAATTTTGTAACCGCGATCATATCCTCAACATTTAATTCGTTAAAACTCAACGAAACGCTGCGGTTCAACCGTCAGACCTGCTATCTTCAAAATCAGGACATCATTGCAACGTTTTATTAACATATTTAACGTCGAATATCCTCATCGACGCGAAAATGGCATAAGACCTGCATGAAAAAGTCTGCAAACACACAACACAACGTAAAACATAATAAAATTACGCCACTTGAGGGTTATGTATGAAGAAGACGGTTCTTGCTTTGTCTTTGCTGGTAGGACTCTCCGCCACCGCGGCCAGCTACGCAGCACTTCCGCAGACGGTTCGTATTGGTACAGATACAACGTACGCTCCTTTTTCCTCTAAAGATGCCAAAGGCGATTTTGTCGGCTTTGATATCGATCTGGGAAATGAGATGTGCAAGCGTATGCAAATCAAATGTACCTGGGTTGCCAGCGACTTTGATGCGCTGATCCCGTCGCTGAAAGCGAAAAAAATTGATGCCATCATCTCCTCGCTTTCTATCACCGAGAAGCGTCAGCAAGAGATTGCGTTCTCAGACAAACTTTACGCTGCAGACTCACGTCTGATCGCCGCGAAAGGTTCCCCAATTCAACCGACTCTGGACTCCCTCAAGGGTAAACACGTTGGCGTCCTGCAAGGCTCTACTCAGGAAGCCTATGCCAATGACAACTGGCGCAGCAAAGGCGTGGATGTGGTGGCCTATGCGAACCAGGACCTCATCTATTCTGACCTGACAGCAGGTCGTCTGGATGCGGCGTTGCAAGATGAAGTTGCGGCCAGCGAAGGCTTCCTCAAGCAGCCTGCTGGTAAGGATTACGCTTTTGCCGGCCCGTCGGTGAAAGATAAAAAATACTTTGGTGACGGAACCGGGATTGGCTTGCGCAAAGATGATGCAGAGCTGAAAGCCGCTTTCGACAAAGCGCTGGGCGAACTGCGTAAAGACGGCACCTACGACAAAATGGCGAGCAAATATTTTAATTTTAATGTCTACGGCGATTAATACAGCGACGTGGGGAATTGACTGCACCATTGCGGGTAACCATTACGGTGCATAATAAATGCAGTGCACTGTTATGGTGCTTTTATCGCTGACTTAACAAGCATGAGTGCATACTTAAGCGCTTTTCATGCAAATAAATACCGCCGACAGGGTAGAATGCTTTGCCTTGTCGGCCTGATTAATGGCACGATAACTGCACCTGGTCCTGTAAAGATCCCCTATAAAAGACAGTCTGTTGAGGATAGTTATGAAAAAACTGGTGTTGTCTCTTTCTTTGGTTCTGGCTTTCTCCAGTGCTACCGCAGCATTTGCAGCCATTCCGCAAAAAATTCGTATCGGTACCGATCCTACTTATGCGCCGTTCGAATCGAAAAATGCACAGGGTGAATTAGTCGGTTTTGATATCGATCTGGCTAAAGAGCTGTGCAAACGTATCAATACGCAATGTACCTTCGTGGAAAACCCGCTGGACGCGCTGATCCCTTCGCTAAAAGCGAAGAAAATCGATGCCATCATGTCCTCGCTTTCCATTACTGAAAAGCGTCAGCAGGAAATCGCTTTTACCGACAAGCTTTATGCAGCCGATTCGCGTCTGGTTGTCGCTAAAGATTCTGCTATTCAGCCGACCATTGAGTCGCTGAAAGGTAAACGTGTTGGTGTGCTGCAGGGCACCACCCAGGAAACGTTCGGCAACGAACACTGGGCGCCAAAAGGTATTGAGATTGTCTCTTATCAGGGGCAGGACAATATCTATTCTGACCTGACTGCCGGGCGTATTGACGCCGCGTTCCAGGATGAAGTCGCGGCCAGCGAAGGCTTCCTGAAACAGCCAGTCGGTAAAGATTACAAATTCGGCGGCCCGTCTGTGAAAGACGAGAAGTTATTCGGCGTGGGTACCGGTATGGGGCTGCGCAAAGACGATAACGAGCTGCGCGAAGCGCTGAACAAAGCCTTTGCCGAAATGCGAGCTGACGGTACTTACGAGAAGCTGGCGAAAAAGTACTTCGATTTTGATGTTTACGGCGGTTAATTACCGCAGGTGCTGATAAAGCCCGTAGATTTTTGACGCGTTGAATTTATGCCCGATGGCGCTGCGCCTATCAGGCCTACGGTGGTTTTGTAGGCCGGATAAGGCAACGCCGCCATCCGGCATTTAACGGTTAGTCTGAAATCAAAAGAGGCTTACTACTCCACCACACACGACAGGACAGGCAGCATGTTGTATGGCTTTTCAGGTGTTATTTTACAGGGCGCAATTGTTACGCTGGAGCTGGCACTCAGCTCGGTGGTACTGGCGGTTCTGATAGGTCTTGTCGGCGCAGCAGCAAAGCTGTCGCAAAGCCGGGCAATGGGGCTTATTTTCGAAGGGTACACAACGCTAATCCGCGGCGTGCCCGATCTGGTCTTAATGCTGCTCATCTTCTACGGATTACAAATCGCGCTGAATACCATTACTGATGCAATCGGTATCGGCCAGATTGATATCGATCCGATGGTTGCGGGCATTATCACCCTTGGATTTATCTACGGTGCCTACTTTACCGAAACTTTTCGCGGTGCGTTTATGGCTGTACCAAAAGGCCATATTGAAGCCGCAACGGCGTTTGGCTTTACCAGCTCACAAATATTTCGTCGCATTATGTTCCCGGCGATGATGCGTTATGCCTTACCGGGAATCGGTAATAACTGGCAGGTTATTCTTAAGGCTACGGCGCTGGTATCGTTGCTTGGACTTGAAGACGTGGTGAAAGCGACTCAGCTTGCCGGGAAGAGTACCTGGGAGCCGTTCTATTTTGCCGTCGTGTGCGGGGTCATCTATCTGGTGTTTACCACTGTTTCTAATGGTGTGCTGCTGTACCTTGAGCGCCGCTATTCCGTGGGTGTGAAGAGGGCTGACCTGTGATTGAGATTATTCAGGAATACTGGAAGTCCCTGCTGTGGACCGACGGATATCGCTACACTGGCGTCGCTATCACCCTGTGGCTTTTGATTTCGTCAGTAGTGATGGGCGGAATACTGGCGCTGTTTTTGGCGATTGGCCGCGTTTCCAGTAATAAATTTATCCAGTTTCCCATCTGGCTGTTCACCTATATTTTTCGTGGGACGCCGCTGTACGTTCAGCTACTGGTGTTTTATTCCGGGATGTATACGCTGGAGATAGTTAAAGGCACGGATTTCCTCAACGCGTTTTTCCGCAGCGGGCTGAATTGCACCGTGCTGGCGCTGACGCTGAATACCTGCGCCTATACCACGGAGATTTTCGCCGGGGCTATCCGTTCCGTGCCTCACGGTGAGATTGAGGCTGCGCGCGCATATGGGTTCTCGTCATTCAAACTGTATCGCTGCATTATTTTGCCTTCCGCGCTGCGTATCGCACTGCCGGCTTACAGTAATGAAGTCATTTTAATGCTGCACTCCACGGCGCTGGCATTTACGGCAACGGTGCCAGATTTGTTGAAAATCGCTCGCGATATCAACTCGGCAACGTATCAGCCATTTACCGCCTTCGGTATTGCCGCTGTACTGTATTTGATTATTTCGTATGTCCTGATCAGTCTGTTCCGTAGAGCGGAAAAACGCTGGTTGCAGCATGTATCCTCTAAATGATTCGAGTAACACGATGTCTGAAAATAAATTAAACGTTATCGATTTACATAAGCACTACGGCGAACATGAAGTGCTGAAAGGGGTATCGCTACAGGCCAACGCGGGTGATGTTATCAGCATTATTGGCTCGTCAGGTTCCGGTAAAAGTACCTTCCTGCGCTGCATTAACTTTCTAGAGAAACCAAGCGCGGGGTCGATTGTCGTCAGTGGTCAGAACATTGGTCTGGTGCGCGACAAAGACGGCCAGCTGAAGGTTGCGGACAAAAATCAGTTGCGCCTGCTGCGCACGCGTCTGACGATGGTCTTTCAACACTTTAATCTGTGGAGCCACATGACGGTGCTGGAAAACGTCATGGAAGCGCCGATTCAGGTGCTGGGGCTGAGCAAGCAGGAAGCCCGCGACCGTGCGGTGAAGTATCTGGCTAAAGTGGGCATAGATGAGCGCGCACAGGGCAAATATCCGGTGCATCTGTCCGGTGGTCAGCAGCAGCGTGTTTCCATTGCCCGTGCGCTGGCGATGGAGCCGGAAGTGTTGCTGTTTGATGAACCCACGTCGGCACTTGATCCTGAGCTGGTGGGTGAAGTGCTGCGCATTATGCAACAGCTGGCCGAGGAGGGGAAAACCATGGTGGTGGTGACCCACGAAATGGGGTTTGCCCGTCATGTTTCCACGCACGTGATTTTCCTGCATCAGGGGAAAATTGAGGAAGAGGGTGACCCGGAACAGGTATTCGGTAATCCGCAAAGCCCACGCTTGCAGCAGTTCCTTAAAGGTTCACTGAAGTAAGCCAACAGCCCGGAGACGTTATGCTTTCCGGGCCTACAATTTTAGCGCATCTGACTCCAGACGATACACCCAGTCGTCGTACGCGATGCCGTCAATCTCATACGCCTTTTCCAGTACCTGCGTACGTACAAAGCCCGTCTTTTCCAGAATACGGATTGAACCCTTATTATCCGCCAGCGCGTATGCATTTATCGCCGTCACACCTGCATGCTCGAAGGCATACTGGCACACCGCGCGGACGGCTTCGCTGGCAAAACCTTTCCCCTGAGCCTGTGGCATGACGGCGTAGCCGAGGTCGGCTTCCTGCGGGTAAAGATGGCTGATTTGCAAACCAATATCGCCGAGCGGCGTTGGGTTGTTATGTTCGCGGATGACGAAAGTGTGCTGTGCGGCCAGACGTCTGGCGAATAACAGACGCGTATCTTTCGCCGGGGCGATATCGCCCATATAGCGCATGACTTCGGGACATTCACGGAGTTTCTGGAAAAAAGACCAGTCAGAAAATTGAAACAAAGAGAGGGTAAGTCGGGGTGTCGATATTATCGCCATAACGTCGCCATTGCGGAAATCTGGTCTATAACCTTATCACCACAACGGCGACTGTGAATAGCGCTTAGGGGTTATCGGATGACATCCGCCAGCGCTTCTTCTAAATCGTACCAGCGAAATGCAAAACCGGACGCTTCCAGGCGCTTGGGCAATGCACGTTGTCCACCAAGGACCAGTACTGATGATTCTCCCATCAGCAGTCGCATAACGGTGGCGGGAACGCGCAGAATGGCAGGGCGGTTCAGAGCGTGTCCCAGCGCGTGGGCAAACTGCTCATTGTGTACCGGATATGGCGAAACCATATTGAAGGGACCGCGCAGATCGTTATTCAGCAGCCAGATAATTCCGTTGACCATATCATCAACATGGATCCAGGCCATATACTGGCGTCCGTTACCGATCGGACCTCCTAAGCCAAGACGAAACGGCGGGACCATTTTCGCCAGAATGCCGCCTGCTGAGGCCAGTACTACGCCGGTACGCAGCATACACACGCGGGTTTTGTCGCTTTGCGCAGTGCTGGCAATTTGCTCCCAGCGGGCACATAGCTTATGGGTAAATTCGTTATGCGGTGGCTCTTCTTCCGTAACCACAACTTCGCCCAAATCGCCGTAGTAACCGGTAGCGGAACCGGAGATTAACACCGTGGGCGGCGTCTCGCTGGCATTGATTAAATCGACCAGTTTCTGCGTAATGCCCCAACGGCTCTGGCACAGACGTTCCTTTTGCTGTGCGCTCCAGCGCTTATCTGCGATAGGCTCTCCGGCAAGGTTAATCACGGCATCAATGTCATTGAGATGTTGCCGCTCTTCCAGTCCTTTCCACAACGTGACCCGAGAGTCGAGAATCTGACGCGCTTTATCAGGAGTACGTGTCACTACGATTATCTGATGCCCCAGTTCCAGCAGGCAGGGGATCAGATGACGTCCAATCAGGCCAGTACCACCGGTAATCAGAATCTGCATATCGCCTCCCGGGTTACGTTTTAGCGCTGCCAGCTCAGCGTCATTGATACTGAGTCGGCGTAACGCAATGCGTGAAGTTTATCTATCTCTACTTCAGCATAAGTGACCCAGTGATGTTCGCGTGCGATATCGAGCACATCTTGAGTTAATTTTTCTAACAATGAGAAGCGGTTACCCTCCACGTGGGCAATGATGCTCTTGGTGATAGTGCGATAATTCAGCGCGTCGTTGATATCTTCGCTGGTACGGGCTTTGTCTGCCGGATAGTGAATGGCAATGTTGATGACGATATCCTGGCGATTAAGGATCTCCTCTTCTTTGATGCCGATAAAGGTGCGCAGACGAAGGTTTTTTATACGAATAATAGCGTCAGGTTGTGACATTGCAGGTTTCCTCCATGTATGAACCTCTGCATGATACACGAGAACCGAATCGCGTCACCGCTTCTCACTCTGTGCTTGCTGCATGGCGCGTTCCGTAGCGGGACGGGTGCGGATGCGTTCATGCCAGTTATTGACCGCCGGGTAGTTGTCGAGGTCGATGCGCTGGCGCTGATGGGCGTGGATCCACGGCCAGCAGGCAATATCGGCAATGCTGTAGTGATCGCCTCCCAGCCAGGGTGACGTTTCCAGGCGTTTATTCATCACGTTGTACAGGCGCTGGGTTTCAACCTGGTACCTTTCAATAGCGTAGGGGATCGTTTGTGGGGCGTAGTGGCTGAAATGATGATTCTGCCCCAGCATGGGGCCCAGCCCGCTGACCTGCCAGAACAGCCACTGAAGCGTGATGTGGCGCTCACGCAACTCACCGCTCAGCAGCTTACCGCTCTTCTCCGCAAGGTAGAGTAAAATTTCACCGGACTCAAACAGGCTGATGGGCCTTCCGCCATCTTCCGGCGCATGATCGATAATGGCCGGGATTTTATTGTTCGGCGAGATCTGCAGAAAATCGGGGCGAAACTGGCTACCTTTGCTGATATCAACATGAATCAGACGGTATTGCAGCTGCGCCTCTTCAAGAAACAACGTAATTTTGTGACCGTTTGGCGATGGCGTGTAATAGAGATCGATCATTTTCAGCATCCGTTTTGTCATGAACCGGGTCATAACAAGTATAGAGCCTGTTGGCGTGCGTGAGTTTTCATCAAGTGACAGCGAGAGAAAGACTCTATATTTTGAAAGCAAGCCAATACACTTCAGAGGACATTATGAGCAAACCTGCAATTACGCTGTGGTCAGATGCCAATTTTTTCTCCCCTTACGTGCTGTCTGTTTATGTCGCTCTGCAAGAGAAGGGGCTACCTTTCACGCTGAAAACCGTTGACCTCAACAGCGGCGAACATTTGCAACCTTCATGGCAAGGGTACGCGTTGACGCGCCGTGTACCGGTTCTTGAGATCGATGGTTTTGAACTGAGCGAATCATCAGCGATTACGGAATTCCTGGAAGAGAGCTTTGCGCCGCCAGAGTGGGAGCGTATCTATCCACACGATGTACAAAAGCGCGCGCGGGCGCGCCAGGTTCAGGCGTGGATCCGCAGCGATCTGATGCCTATCCGTGAAGAACGCTCAACAGATGTGGTATTTGCTGGCGTAAAGAAAGCTCCGTTGAGTGACGCAGGGAAAGCCAGTGCGGAAAAATTGTTCGCCACTGCTGGCAGTTTACTGAGCCACGGTAAACAGAATTTATTTGGCGAATGGTGTATCGCCGACTGTGATTTAGCGCTAATGCTTAATCGTCTGGTCCTTAACGGCGATGAGGTTCCAGAAGCGCTTGCAGAATACGCCACCTTCCAGTGGCAGCGCGCTTCAGTCCAGCGTTTTATCGCGCTTTCAGCGAAGCGTTCCTGCTGAAAAACGGGCCGTAATCCAGTATCATTACAAGGTACTTTTCAACGAGGAGTGAGTGATGAAACTGATGTTCGCATCGGACATTCATGGTTCGTTGCCAGCCACGGAACGCGTGCTCGAGCTGTTTAACGCAAGCGGTGCGCAATGGCTGGTGATATTGGGTGATGTTTTAAATCACGGGCCGCGTAATGCGCTTCCAGAAGGCTATGCACCTGCGCAGGTTGCAGAGCGGCTGAATGAGCTGGCAGCGCGGATTATCGCGGTACGTGGTAATTGCGACAGCGAAGTGGATCAGATGCTCCTGCATTTTCCGATGACCGCGCCGTGGCAGCAAATTCTGACAGAAAACCAGCGACTCTTTTTGACGCACGGACATCTTTTTGGCCCGCAAAATATGCCGGCGCTCAATGCGGGCGATGTTCTGGTTTATGGGCATACTCATCTGCCGGTTGCTGAGCGGCAAGGGGAGGCTTATCACTTCAACCCCGGCTCGGTAAGCATCCCTAAAGGGGGCTTTGCGGCAAGTTACGGGATTCTGGATGATAATGTTCTCAGCGTAATGGCACTCAATGATCAAAGTGTTATTGCACAGATCGAGATTAATCCGTAATTTACCCCACAAACATAAACGCGCCGTAAGAGCGCCAGAAAAAAGAAGGTTTCCTGATGGTGGAACAGCGTCGTTTGGCAAGTACTGAATGGGTGGATATTGTGAATGAAGACAACGAAGTCATTGCACAGTCCAGCCGGGAACAAATGCGGGCGCAACGCTTACGCCATCGTGCAACGTATATCGTTGTACATGATGGTATGGGCAAAATTCTGGTTCAACGTCGCACTGAGACAAAAGATTTTTTGCCCGGCATGCTGGATGCCACCGCAGGCGGTGTTGTTCAGGCTGACGAGCAGATGCTGGAATCAGCGCGTCGTGAAGCAGAAGAGGAACTGGGGATTGCGGGCGTGCCGTTTGCCGAGCATGGTCAGTTTTACTTTGAAGACCAGAACTGTCGCGTATGGGGCGGGTTGTTTAGCTGCGTTTCCCACGGACCGTTTGCGCTTCAGGAAGATGAGGTCAGTGAAGTTTGCTGGTTGACACCGGAAGAAATTACCGCGCGCTGCGACGAATTTACACCGGACTCCCTGAAAGCCCTGGCGCTGTGGATGACTCGCAACGCAAAAAATGAAGCCGCGGTGGCGGAAGAGACAAAATGATGTGTCACAGTCTCTAATAAAAGCCGCATATGCGGCTTTTATTGTTTACAGGCATCGTATGGAATGAGGACTCTATGGCTGAGTCAATGTGATAACGGCACTGATATCTACAGAACCAGCGGATATCTGAGTTTTATCGGTAGCACTTAGAAAGGCATACATATTTAAAACACCATTTCCACTCTCGCCGGTATAATTCATATTTGCAGCGTCTATCGTTACTGCTTTTGTCATATCAAGGCGTTCACTGGTTGTCGTCGTGTTATATCCCAATCCAACACCAATACCGCCCGCGTTGCCATTTGTGTTTACTAATAAATTATTTTTTACAGGGTTATTTGATAAATTCATTATCAAGCTCGGTTTAGCATAGCAATTGCTGAGTGTGATTTGGAATGGTGTCTTATTAAATTCACCTTGTGGATCAGCTCTGACCTGAGAAGCGTACAATTCTCCCAGGTCTACCTTTTTATCGGCGTTAAAGCTGGTACAGCTCGCGGATGAAATAGCAATTGGTCCCATCAGGGAAATTTGAAATTCCCCGCCACTATCCTGTGAGTTTTCCAGCGTGCCTGCTCTTTTGAGTGATGTCAGGAGTTGTTTTCCCGCTGCTTTGGCAGGACTAAAATCAGCGGTTGTATAGAAACTCAGAGAAAAGGTCATGCTTCGATCTTCAAAATGAGTGTCTTCATTGTCGCTGGCACAGCCCCAAGAACCATTTGCGGGGGTTGATTGATTAATTGTGGCGTCATTCGATAACCAGATTGGCATCGCGGGGGAGAAGTTACCCCAGGTGACACCATTCGGATTAGGCAGGTTTGCGGAGAGTGTAAAATAAAAACCAGGGACGGAACTGTCGACAAGCCAGCCTTTGGGATTATTAGGGTCTGCTGTGAATTCTGAACTTTCGGGCTTGAATATAATTGTTTTGGACACTTTATTCTGATTACGTCCCCAGTAAGAGACAGGGTACGCTAATGTGCCTGGTAGAATATTCGTTTGATTTGGAAGAAGAGTCTGGCTGGTGGATGCGGTAGTAATTGTTACTTTTGCGTCCACATTCAGGCTACTGGCAGAGCCAATCATAAAACCACAGGCGCCCAGAGCGTTCGGTGCGATAAAAAGTAAGGTAAATGGGAGAGAAAGAGAGAAAAATAAATGTCGCATTTAAATTATCCTGATTCAAGAAATGAATATTTATAATTTATGCAATGGTAACAGTTTAATGATTGACTTATCTATATTATATGTTGAATATAAATTCTATAATGCATTTGTGCGATGAATTTAATAACTGGTGTAAATGTAATTTTCTAACGGCTAATATTTTTTTATTATTTTTCAGATGGTTAGTTTATTGTATTGTAATGAGGTTCTCGTGCTATTTTTTACACTTTACTCTTTTTAAGAAAACATAAATAAAAAAACCGAAACCATTTAGGTTTCGGTTTAGAGAGCGTATTTGATTATTACTGCTGCTGCTGGGAAGACTGGATCGCGGTCAGAGCGATGGTGTAGACGATATCGTCTACCAGCGCGCCACGAGACAGGTCGTTCACCGGCTTGCGCATACCCTGCAGCATCGGCCCGATGGAGATCAGGTCGGCAGAACGCTGTACCGCTTTGTAGGTGGTGTTACCGGTGTTCAGATCCGGGAAGATGAACACGGTAGCGCGACCTGCAACCGGAGAGTTAGGCGCTTTGGATTTCGCTACGTCAGCCATAACGGCGGCGTCGTACTGCAGCGGACCGTCGATCATCAGGTCAGGACGTTTTTCCTGTGCCAGACGGGTTGCTTCGCGAACTTTCTCTACGTCGCTACCTGCACCAGAAGTACCGGTGGAGTAGGAGAGCATCGCTACGCGCGGTTCGATACCAAAGGCAATTGCGGAATCAGCGGACTGAATCGCGATTTCTGCCAGCTGCTCTGCAGTCGGATCCGGGTTGATCGCGCAGTCGCCGTAAACGTAAACCTGATCCGGCAGCAGCATGAAGAACACGGAAGACACCAGGGAGCTACCCGGTGCAGTTTTGATCAGCTGCAGCGGCGGACGGATGGTGTTCGCGGTGGTGTGTACTGCACCAGAAACCAGACCGTCAACATCGTCCTGCTCCAGCATCAGGGTACCGAGAACCACGTTGTCTTCCAGCTGTTCGCGGGCAACGGTTTCGGTCATCCCTTTGTTTTTACGCAGTTCGACCAGGCGAGCAACGTAGCTTTCGCGAACCACATCTGGATCAACGATTTCTACGCCAGCGCCCAGTTCAACGCCCTGAGAGGCCGCAACGCGGGTGATCTCATCCGGGTTACCCAGCAGTACGCAGGTTGCGATACCACGTTCAGCACAGATGGCTGCCGCTTTAACGGTACGCGGTTCGTCGCCTTCCGGCAGAACAACGCGTTTGCCCGCTTTGCGCGCCAGCTCGGTCAACTGGTAACGGAACGCTGGCGGAGACAGACGACGGCTACGCTCAGAGGTCGCAGTCAGGGATTCAATCCAGTCAGCGTTGATGTAGTTAGCAACGTATTCCTGAACTTTCTCAATGCGCTCGTGATCGTCAACCGGAACTTCCAGGTTGAAGCTCTGCAGGCTCAGAGAGGTCTGCCAGGTGTTGGTGTTCACCATGAATACTGGCAGGCCGGTTTCAAATGCACGTTCGCACAGCTTAGTGATGCGCGCGTCCATTTCGTAGCCGCCAGTCAGCAGCAGGGCACCGATTTCCACGCCGTTCATGGCTGCCAGGCATGCTGCAACCAGCACGTCAGGACGATCTGCGGAAGTTACCAGCAGGGAGCCTGCGCGGAAGTGTTCCAGCATGTGCGGAATGCTGCGAGCGCAGAAAGTCACAGACTTCACGCGACGGGTGTTGATATCGCCTTCGTTAACGATGGTGGCGTTCAGGTGACGCGCCATATCGATTGCACGAGTAGCGATCAGATCGAAGCTCCATGGCACCGCACCCAGAACCGGCAGCGGGCTGGATTCTTGCAGTTTAGCCGGATCAACTTTGATCACTTTCGCTTTGGAAGAGTCGTCGAAAATCTCGGACAGATCCGGGCGAGTACGGCCCTGCTCATCAACCGGTGCGTTCAGTTTGTTAACGATTACGCCGGTAATGTTGGTGTTTTTCGCGCCGCCGAAGCTGCTGCGAGTCAGTTCAATACGCTCGTTCAGCTGTTCCGGGGTGTCGGTACCCTGAGACATAACGAAGACGATTTCCGCGTTCAGCGTTTTCGCGATTTCGTAGTTCAGAGACTGTGCGAACTGATGTTTACGGGTTGGGACCAGGCCTTCAACCAGTACAACTTCAGCGTCTTTGGTGTTCGCGTGGTAGTTCGCGATGATCTCTTCCATCAGCACATCTTTCTGATTGCTGGACAGCAGAGATTCAACGTGGCTCATCTTCAGCGGCTCAGCGGCTGGCAGAGAAGAGTTAGCACGGACGATGCTGGTAGTCTGGTCTGGCGCATCGCCACCGGCACGCGGTTGAGCAATCGGCTTAAAGACGCTCAGACGAACGCCTTTGCGTTCCATTGCGCGGATCACGCCAAGGCTGACGCTGGTCAGGCCGACGCTGGTTCCGGTAGGGATCAGCATAATAATACGGGACACGGTTTATCCTCTTTCGTTACCGCCAATTTAGACGGGTTACAAAACAGCACCGCCAGCTAGGCTGGCGGTGTGAAATCAGGCAGTCAGGCGGCTCGCGTCTTGCGCGATAACCAGTTCTTCGTTGGTTGGGATAACCAGCGCAGGACGGGTACCTTCTTTGTTGATGAAACCAGATTTGCCGAAACGTGCGGCCAGGTTACGTTCGTGGTCAACTTCAAAGCCCAGAACGCCCAGTTTGCCCAGAGACAGTTCACGAACCATCGCTGCGTTTTCACCGATACCACCGGTGAAGACAACTGCATCCAGACGACCATCCATCAGAGCAGTGTAAGAACCGATGTATTTCGCCAGACGGTGGCAGTAAACGTCCATTGCACGTTTAGCGTCTTCTTTAGTAGCGTAGTTATCTTCAACATAACGGCAGTCGCTGGTGACTTCGGTCAGACCCAGCAGGCCGGACTCTTTGGTCAGCATTTTGTTGATCTGGTCAACGCTCATGCCCAGGGTGTCGTGCAGGTGGAAGATGATCGCCGGGTCGATGTCACCGGAACGTGTACCCATCACCAGACCTTCCAGCGGGGTCAGACCCATGGAGGTATCAACACATTTACCGTTACGGATAGCAGATACAGAACCGCCGTTGCCCAGGTGGCAAGTGATGATGTTCAGCTCTTCAACCGGTTTGTTCAGCACTTTTGCCGCTTCCTGAGTGACGAAGAAGTGGCTGGTACCGTGTGCGCCGTAACGACGTACGCCGTGTTCTTTGTACAGGCTGTACGGCAGAGCATAGAGGTAAGACTCTTCCGGCATAGTCTGATGGAACGCGGTGTCGAATACAGCCACGTTTTTGTCTTTCAGATTCGGGAAGGATTTCAGCGCTTCTGCGATACCGATCAGGTGAGCCGGGTTATGCAGCGGTGCGAAAGAGGCGGAATCTTTGATGCCCTGGATAACAGAATCATCGATAACCACGGAGCTGGTGTACTTCTCACCGCCGTGTACGATACGGTGACCAATAGCGGTCAATTGCGCAGACAATTCTGGTTTTTGTGCCAGAATAGTGTTAACGATAAAGTTCAGCGCTTCACTGTGAGCGGCGCCTGCACCTAAAGCCGCTTCTTGTTTACCGCCGTCCATTTTCCACTTGATACGTGCTTCTGGGAGATGGAAACATTCGGCTAAACCAGAGAGGTATTCTTCACCGTTTACTGCATCGATGATGGCAAATTTCAGTGAGGAGCTACCGCAGTTCAGAACCAGTACTAACTTACTCGACATGGAAGTACCTATTTATGATACGTGGCTAAAAAAACGTCAGGGAGTCATAGAGCGTAGCGCATGATGACACCGACGTTTATGATTAACATCATGCGCCATAGTCTTTTTGGGCACGATGGAATAAATACCTTTGAGTCTATGTCATTTTGCGTATTTTTCAGGCAATGGCATAATGTATGCCAATTTGACGACTCAATGATTTTGGACTACAGGCCTTACAGGCCGGCACAGGATACCTGAATGTGGGTATCAAAGACAAAATGTTTTGAACGATGTCCTTTGTAGTTGTTGTTTTGCACAAATTTTTTAATTTTTATATGTGAAGTTGAGGTAACCGCCATGTCGACACCGGATAATCGCTCCGTCAATTTTTTTAGCTTGTTTCGCCGGGGGCAGCACTATGCAAAGACGTGGCCAATGGAAAAGCGCCTTGCGCCTGTGTTTGTTGAGAATCGCGTGATCCGCATGACGCGTTACGCGATTCGTTTTATGCCGCCTATCGCCGTCTTCACCTTATGTTGGCAAATTGCGTTAGGGGGGCAGTTGGGCCCGGCCGTAGCGACTGCGCTGTTTGCGCTTAGCCTGCCGATGCAGGGGATGTGGTGGCTGGGAAAACGTTCCGTAACGCCACTGCCGCCTTCAATACTCAACTGGTTCTACGAAGTTCGGGGTAAATTGCAAGAGGCCGGGCAGGCGCTCTCTCCGGTAGAAGGAAAGCCGGATTACCAGGCGCTGGCTGACACGCTTAAGCGCGCCTTCAAACAACTGGATAAAACTTTCCTTGATGATTTGTAATTGACCCCTGATTACGCATATAAAAGAAGGCACAAGATGCCTTCTTTTTTTTCATCGCAGTAGTAGTGATACAGGAGTCCCAAATGGAAATGACCAACGCTCAACGTCTGATTTTGTCGAATCAGTACAAAATGATGACTATGCTCGATCCAACTAACGCCGAGCGTTATCGTCGTTTGCAGACGATTATTGAACGCGGTTACGGCTTGCAGATGCGTGAGCTGGATCGTGAGTTTGGTGAGCTGACGGAAGAAACCTGTCGTACGATTATCGATATTATGGAGATGTATCACGCATTACATGTGTCCTGGACTAATCTTAAGGATGCACAGGCTATTGATGAGCGTCGCGTGACCTTCCTCGGTTTTGACGCCGCAACGGAAGCCCGTTTCCTCGGGTACGTTCGTTTTATGGTCAATGTGGAAGGACGTTACACCCACTTTGATGCGGGTACGCATGGCTTCAACGCCCAGACCCCAATGTGGGAAAAATATCAGCGTATGCTGAATGTTTGGCACTCTTGCC
Organism: Citrobacter sp. Cpo090; assembly: GCF_030332665.1. Classification (NCBI taxonomy): domain Bacteria; kingdom Pseudomonadati; phylum Pseudomonadota; class Gammaproteobacteria; order Enterobacterales; family Enterobacteriaceae; genus Citrobacter; species Citrobacter sp. Cpo090. Next base: position 106,064 of record NZ_JAOWHK010000038.1, read on the forward strand.
CGCGTCAGTATCACCTGAGCGCGAATGAAATTAACCAAATCATTAATGCCTGAGGGGGCGAGCGTGCAGTGCAAAGGTTTTCTGTTTGATCTGGATGGAACGCTGGTCGATTCCTTACCCGCAGTAGAGCGTGCGTGGTGCAACTGGGCCGATCGCTTCGGCCTCGATCACGCCGAGGTACTCGGCTTTATTCATGGCAAGCAGGCCATTACCTCCCTGCGACACTTTATGGTGGGCAAATCTGAGGCAGAGATCGCCGCGGAGTTTACCCGTCTGGAGCAGATCGAAGCGACGGAAACCGCCGGGATCACCGCGCTGCCGGGGGCAGTTGATTTACTCAACCATCTCAATAAAGCGGGTATCCCATGGGCGATTGTGACCTCCGGCTCCATGCCGGTCGCACGGGCGCGCCATCGTGTTGCTGGGCTTCCTGCTCCTGAAGTGTTTGTCACCGCCGAGCGGGTAAAAAGAGGGAAACCAGAACCAGACGCGTATCTGTTAGGCGCTCAGCTTCTGGGCCTGGCACCGCAGGAATGTGCAGTGGTGGAAGATGCCCCCGCCGGGGTGCTCTCAGGACTGGCAGCTGGGTGTCATGTCATCGCGGTTAACGCGCCAGCGGATACGCCGCGTCTGGACGAGGTGGATTTTTCGCTGACCAGTCTGGAACATATTTCTGTGACCAAACAACCCAACGGAAATGTGGTCGTTATAAGAAATACCTGATCATGATTTAGCCCCAGATTGTTGGGGCTTTTTTATGGCAGAATCAGTCCATCCCTCTCATTTAACAAGGATATGTTGTGAACGGTGAATTGATATGGGTTCTCTCATTGCTGGCGATTGCCGTCGTCTTGTTTGCAACTGGCAGAGTGCGTATGGACGCGGTCGCTTTGCTGGTCATTATTGCCTTTGTTCTGAGTGGAACATTGAGTATCACAGAGGCTTTTTCCGGATTCAGCGATCCTAACGTTATTTTGATAGCGGCTTTATTCATTATTGGCGACGGCCTGGTGCGTACCGGGGTGGCGACGGTAATGGGCGCCTGGCTGGTCAAGGTTGCCGGCAGCAGTGAAGTGAAAATGCTGGTGTTGCTGATGATAACCGTAGCCGGACTCGGTGCATTCATGAGTTCGACCGGTGTGGTCGCCATCTTTATTCCGGTTGTCTTAAGCGTTTCCATGCGCATGGAAATTTCCCCTTCACGCCTGATGATGCCGCTGAGCTTTGCCGGATTAATAAGCGGCATGATGACGCTGGTGGCAACGCCGCCAAACCTGGTCGTCAACAGTGAACTTTTACGTGAAGGGCTTAATGGTTTTAGCTTTTTTAGCGTAACCCCGTTGGGACTGGTGGTGTTGGTGCTCGGCATAATTTATATGCTGCTGATGCGTTTTATGCTGAAAGGCGAAGACTCCAGGCAGTCGGGAGACGGCTGGAAGCGCCGGACCTTTCGCGATCTGATTAAAGAATACCGCCTGACAGGGCGTGCCCGTCGCCTGGCGATTCGCCCGGGTTCTCCCATGATTGGCCAACGTCTGGATGACCTGAAATTGCGTGAGCGCTACGGGGCAAACGTGATTGGTGTTGAACGCTGGCGGCGTTTTCGCCGTGTGATAGTCGACGTAAACGGGGTTTCTGAGTTTCGCGCCCGTGATGTGTTGCTGATTGATATGTCCGCGGCCGACGTTGACCTGCGTGAATTTTGCAGCGAGCAACTGCTGGAGCCGATGGTTCTGCGCGGTGAATACTTCTCCGAGCAGGCGCTTGATGTGGGTATGGCCGAGATTTCATTGATCCCTGAATCGGAATTGATCGGCAAAACGGTACGGGAAATCGCTTTTCGTACGCGTTACGGGCTGAATGTCGTCGGAGTAAAGCGTGATGGTGCGGCGCTGGCCGGGGCGGTCGTCAATGAGCCGCTGCTGATGGGCGATATTATTCTGGTGGTGGGTAACTGGAAGCTTATCACGCTGCTGGGACAAAAAGGACGCGATTTTGTGGTGCTGAACATGCCCGTGGAAGTCAGTGAAGCTTCTCCGGCTCACAGCCAGGCGCCGCATGCGATTTTCTGTCTGGTGTTGATGGTCGCGTTAATGCTCACTGATGAAATCCCTAATACGGTTGCCGCGATTATCGCCTGTTTGCTGATGGGAAAATTCCGCTGCATCGATGCCGAAAGCGCCTATAAAGCCATTCACTGGCCAAGTATTATTTTGATTATCGGAATGATGCCCTTTGCGTTGGCATTACAGAAAACGGGCGGTGTCGATCTGGTGGTTAAAGGGCTAATGGACATTGGTGGTGGGTACGGTCCGTATATGATGCTGGGCTGTCTGTTTGTGCTGTGCGCGACCATTGGGTTATTTATCTCTAACACCGCGACGGCGGTACTGATGGCGCCGATTGCGCTGGCGGCAGCAAAGTCGATGGGCGTTTCGCCGTATCCTTTTGCTATGGTGATTGCGATGGCGGCTTCCGCAGCCTTTATGACGCCAGTTTCTTCACCAGTAAACACACTGGTACTCGGGCCGGGTAACTACAGCTTTAGCGATTTCGTAAAAATTGGCGTGCCGTTTACCATCATTGTGATGGTGGTGTGCGTGGTGATGATCCCGATGCTGTTTCCGTTTTGATTTTTATGTGCCGGATGGCGGTTAACGCCTTATCCGGCCTATAAAGACAACGTCGTCGCAAACTTACAATGGAGAATCCTGACTGATTTCATCTAATGAGAGGTGAAAACTCGGGACGAACACGTCCATAAAGTAGTCCATCTCTTCGCTACGTCGTGACTCCAGCGTTTTTTCCAGACGCGTTTTTGCCAGCAAAAATTCGTTGTTACCGGCGGAGAGTTCTTCCAGGCACTTCAGATAAGCGCACAGGGCATCGGCCTGTTTAACAATCGATCTTTCTTCTTCACTTAAGGCATGTTCATCAATGAGCGGTGCAAAAATATCACGCAGCTCATCGGGAACCATATCGACCAGTTTTTGCTGGGCAATTTTCTCTATCGCTTTATATTCCTGAGCAATCTGCGAGTTGAAATATTTCACTGGGGTAGGGAGATCGCCGGTTAACACCTCTGACGCATCGTGATACATCGCCAGTAGGGCAATACGCTCAGCATTAACCTGACCACCAAATTTACGGTTTTTAATTGCGGCCAGTGCATGGGCAACCATGGCAACCTGCAGACTGTGTTCGGACACGTTTTCGGTGCGCACGTTGCGCATCAGCGGCCAGCGGTTAATGAGTTTCAGACGGGAGAGGTGGGCAAAAAAGTGGCTCTGCTTCATAACGACCCTTACTCAGTGACTTCAGTAACGGTATTTTGCGCAGAGAGTGCTACCGGATGCAAACCCGGTAGCACTTTGCGTGGTTACAGCTGGCGATATCCTGACAGGAAACGCTCAAATTTACTCAGCGACATTTCGATATCATCAATACGCGGCAGCGTGACGATGCGGAAATGATCCGGCCACGGCCAGTTGAATGCCGTTCCCTGAACCAGCAGAACTTTTTCCTGCAACAGGAAGTCGAGCACCATCTTCTGGTCGTCATGAATGTTGAAGCGCTTGGCATCAATTTTCGGGAACATATACAGCGCACCGCGCGGTTTTATGCAAGAGACGCCGGGGATGTCATTAAGCAGTTCCCAGGCGCGGTTGCGTTGTTCATAAAGTCGCCCGCCAGGCATGATGAATTCGCTGATGCTCTGGTACCCGCCCAGTGCGGTTTGAATAGCATGTTGTGCCGGGACGTTGGCACACAGGCGCATAGAAGCCAGCATTTCAAGGCCTTCGATATACCCTTTGGCATGTTTCTTCGGTCCGTTCAGCACCATCCAGCCCTGACGGAAACCGGCAACACGATAGGTTTTTGACAGGCCGTTAAAGGTAATAGTCAGCAGGTCCGGGGCCATTGCCGCAATCGAGTGGTGCTCGGCGTCATCATAAAGAATTTTGTCGTAAATCTCGTCCGCAAAGATGATGAGATTGTTCTGGCGAGCAATCTCAACAATCTCCATCAGCAGTTCTTTAGAATACACCGCGCCAGTTGGGTTGTTGGGGTTGATGATGACGATCCCACGCGTACGCGGGGTGATTTTGGCGCGGATATCATCAAGGTCCGGGAACCAGTCTGACGATTCATCACACAGGTAGTGCACGGCATTACCACCAGAGAGCGAAACCGCCGCCGTCCACAGGGGATAATCAGGTGCAGGAACCAGCATTTCGTCCCCACTGTTTAGCAATGCCTGCATGGCCTGCACAATCAATTCGGATACGCCGTTACCGATATAGATATCTTCCACGGTTACGTCGCGCATCCCACGGGCCTGGTAATGCTGCATGATTGCTTTGCGGGCTGAATAAAGGCCTTTGGAATCGCAATATCCTTGCGCAGTTGGCAAATTGCGGATCACATCCACCAAAATTTCATCTGGTGCTTCAAACCCGAAAGGCGCAGGGTTGCCGATGTTCAGTTTCAGAACTTTGTTGCCTTCTTCTTCCAGGCGCTTTGCTTCCTTCAGAACCGGGCCGCGAATGTCATAACAGACGTTTTCTAATTTGCTGGATTTTTCAATGGGGGACATGAACGTTGACCTTTTTAGCTGTGAATGCCACTCCCTGCCGTGGAAGTCAGCCCAGCACAATGTACTCCCACGACGGTTAGTTTTGAAGGGTCTTTAGTAGAAGATTTCGGAAAGCAGGAGGATTATAATTAACTGTTAGTGACTGAGTTATTTGATTATTTTAGAATAATAATCTGGTTTACTGTGTTATTTATGATTTATATTTTGCTTTGTTAGTGCGGGCATGGTGATTTGTCTGGTTAAAAAAAGTTAGTTCTATAAAACAAAAGGCAGCTGATATCTGTGCGGTACGCGCGATTCGAAAATACTGAGGTTTCATCCACGAATTCTGTTATCGGTCTGATCCCTACGTGATGCCGTGTGAATCCATTGTTAAGTATAATTAATGAATTGAGGGATTCTTAATTAATTATTATTTATTATTTAAACGACATCAAATTGAGTGGGCCAATAATAGGAAAACCGTTGCACTGACATAACACCAATTTGCCCGGAATTATTCGCGATAACACTTATAAATATAGTGGTTTTAGGTTAAGATAACTCCTATGAAATGGTGTGTAGTACGAAATTTACGATAATTCAAATGTTTGTTGGTTGTTCCTAACATACTGAAAAGTTAGTTTTTAATGTGTAAATTATTGTTCGTTAACTTTTTTTTAAATTTACAAAATTTACATGTTTTCCATTAGTCAGAATCATCCAGCAGCTAAAAATACGGCTCTTTCTCGTTGCTATATTCCGATGAATATCACGGGTATTAAAATAGCTCAGAAAGAGAATTGTTTCGTTTGTTAAACCAAATACATCCTTATTTTCACTTGGTTACACTAAGCGAAACTGGAGGGAGGCACATTACAAATGGAGTTGTTTGATTCTGAATGCACAGCATTAACCCGGTATGACCCGCGAGTAAGTGAAAAACTATGATAAATGCAAATCGTCCGATAATTAACCTCGACCTCGATCTGCTGAGAACCTTTGTTGCTGTTGCCGACCTGAATACCTTCGCGGCTGCGGCAGCTGCGGTATGTCGAACTCAGTCTGCGGTAAGTCAGCAAATGCAGCGCCTTGAACAACTTGTGGGGAAAGAGTTGTTCGCGCGCCATGGACGCAACAAACTGCTGACCGAACATGGTATCCAGCTGTTGGGTTACGCCAGGAAAATATTGCGATTTAATGATGAGGCATGCTCATCATTGATGTTTAACAATCTTCAGGGGGTGTTAACTATCGGTGCTTCTGATGAATCCGCCGACACCATACTCCCATTTCTGCTTAACCGCATTAGTTCGGTTTATCCGAAACTTGCGCTTGATGTAAGAGTGAAACGCAATGCCTACATGGTGGAGATGCTTAAGTCGCAAGAAGTGGATTTAGTGGTCACCACTAATCGCCCTGGCGATTTTGAATGCCTGAATTTGCGGACTTCACCGACGCACTGGTATTGCGCAGCCGAGTATATCCTGCAAAAAGGCGAACCGGTGCCGTTAGTTCTGTTGGACGATCCCAGCCCGTTTCGCGATATCGTGCTGGCGACGTTGAATGCCGCACAGATCCCGTGGCGTCTGGCTTATGTCGCTTCAACATTGCCTGCGGTCCGCGCGGCGGTAAAAGCAGGGCTGGGCGTTACTGCCCGTCCTGTCGAAATGATGAGCCCGGATTTACGCGTACTGGGTGCGACAGACGGATTGCCACCTCTGCCTGATACCGAGTATCTGCTGTGCAGCGATCCGGCCACGCAAAATGAATTAGCTCAGGTTATCTTTAAGTCGATGCAGACATATCAAAATCCTTGGCAATACAATCAGTTTACCCCTGAAGGGGGAGATGACTCGCTGATTGTTGAAGGCGACTTTGAGTAAAGCGTCACAAAAAAACGTTTTAAAATGTAAGTGTAAAAAAGAGCCACTGATGATGAAAAAACATCCAGTGGCTCTTTTTTTATGCAAATATTACTGTTTTCTGTTCATTCATATACTAAAACTTAACAAAATCAGCAGGTAAAAAAACAGACTGACAATAGGGTGAAAAATAATCAGCTGAGCTGCTAAATGTTTCCATGTTAAAAAACTAGAGAAATTGTTGCTGTTTTTTATGGTGAATTAACAAAAGCGTGTCACAGATCAAGAAAATACTCCCATTTAGGGGGAGGCATCTGGGTGAATTCCTGTCAAAATAGATGTGTATTATCTTTTTTACTTCACTACGGACACGATTCAACAACATTAAAAATGACCGATGATGCAATCGAAATAGGTCTAAAGAGCACTTTATGTTAATGAAGTTGGAACAGTGTAAAATAATGTGAGGAAACTTTTGTTAAAGTTGACAAAAGGTTATAGAAAGGAGTAAAAAACCCCATCAATTAGCTGTATAAAATGATTTTTCACAGTGATTGTAAGGTTTTTTTTATTCCTCCCCATGAATCGATGTGGCGTTCATCTGCCGAAAAGAGCAGAGAATTTGGCGCTACTTTTGATGAGTAAGCAATGAGTATGTCAACATCCACTGAAATCATCGCTCATCACTGGGCATTCGCTATCTTTCTTATCGTTGCCATTGGCCTGTGCTGCCTGATGCTCGTCGGCGGCTGGTTTTTAGGGGGTCGCGCACGCGCGAGATCTAAAAACGTGCCGTTTGAATCAGGTATCGACTCGGTCGGCACCGCCCGCCTGCGCCTGTCTGCCAAGTTTTATCTGGTAGCCATGTTCTTCGTTATCTTCGACGTTGAAGCGCTGTATCTGTTCGCATGGTCAACTTCTATCCGTGAAAGCGGCTGGATTGGCTTTGTGGAAGCTGCAATTTTTATTTTTGTGTTACTGGCAGGTCTGGTTTATCTGGTGCGTATTGGCGCGCTGGACTGGACGCCCGCGCGTTCACGCCGCGAGCGTTTGAACCCGGAAACGAACAGTATCGCTAATCGTCAACGCTAACCGCGAGGCATTAAGATGGATTATACGCTCACCCGCATAGATCCTAACGGTGAGAACGACCGTTACCCCCTGCAAAAACAGGAGATCGTAACCGACCCCCTGGAGCAAGAAGTTAACAAAAACGTGTTCATGGGCAAACTGCATGACATGGTTAACTGGGGCCGTAAAAACTCAATTTGGCCATATAACTTTGGCCTTTCCTGCTGCTACGTTGAGATGGTGACCTCGTTTACCGCCGTGCATGATGTGGCCCGTTTTGGTGCGGAAGTACTGCGTGCATCGCCGCGTCAGGCTGACCTGATGGTCGTAGCCGGAACCTGCTTTACCAAAATGGCGCCAGTTATTCAGCGTCTCTACGATCAGATGCTGGAACCGAAATGGGTTATTTCCATGGGCGCGTGCGCCAACTCTGGCGGTATGTACGACATCTATTCTGTGGTGCAGGGCGTTGATAAATTTATTCCGGTCGATGTGTACATCCCGGGATGTCCGCCGCGCCCAGAAGCGTATATGCAGGCTCTGATGCTGCTGCAAGATTCCATTGGCAAAGAACGCCGTCCGCTCTCCTGGGTGGTTGGCGATCAGGGCGTTTATCGCGCCAATATGCAGTCAGAACGCGAGCGTAAACGCGGCGAACGTATTGCTGTAACGAATCTTCGTACACCAGACGAGATTTAATTTGCGCCTGTCGGCAGCAGCACTTCCTTCGCTTATCACTACATAAATAGCGCGAAGCACTGCCGACCACCACGGACCATTTGCAATGGTGAACAATATGACCGACTTAACCGCGCAAGACGCTGTATGGCAAACACGGGATCACCTTGATGACCCGGTCATTGGCGAACTGCGCAACCGTTTTGGGCCGGATGCCTTTACCGTTCAGGCGACTCGCACCGGGGTACCCGTTGTTTGGGTCAAGCGTGAACAATTACTGGAAGTTGGCGATTTCTTAAAGAGACTGCCGAAACCTTACGTCATGCTGTTTGACTTACACGGCATGGACGAACGTCTGCGTACGCACCGCGAAGGGTTACCTGCCGCGGATTTTTCCGTTTTCTATCACCTGATCTCCATTGAACGCAATCGCGATATCATGCTCAAGGTGGCTTTGTCTGAAAACGATCTGCGTGTACCGACTTTCACCAAACTGTTCCCGAACGCTAACTGGTATGAGCGTGAAACCTGGGAAATGTTTGGCATCGACATCGAAGGTCACCCGCACCTGACACGTCTGCTGATGCCGCATACCTGGGAAGGCCACCCGCTGCGTAAAGACTACCCGGCGCGTGCGACTGAATTCGATCCGTTTGAGCTGACTAAAGCCAAACAGGATCTGGAAATGGAATCACTGACCTTCAAACCAGAAGACTGGGGCATGAAGCGTAGTACCGAAAACGAGGACTTCATGTTCCTCAACCTCGGTCCTAACCACCCGTCTTCTCACGGTGCGTTCCGTATTGTGCTGCAGCTTGATGGCGAAGAAATCGTCGACTGCGTACCTGACATCGGCTACCACCACCGTGGCGCTGAAAAGATGGGTGAACGTCAGTCCTGGCACAGCTACATTCCGTACACCGACCGTATCGAGTATCTCGGCGGCTGCGTAAACGAAATGCCTTACGTACTGGCCGTTGAGAAACTGGCAGGTATCACCACGCCGGATCGCGTCAACGTGATTCGCGTAATGTTGTCTGAACTGTTCCGTATCAACAGCCACCTGCTGTATATCTCCACGTTCATTCAGGACGTTGGCGCGATGACCCCGGTATTCTTCGCCTTTACCGACCGTCAGAAAATCTATGACGTCGTGGAAGCGATCACCGGTTTCCGTATGCACCCGGCCTGGTTCCGTATCGGCGGTGTGGCACACGATCTGCCGCGCGGTTGGGACAAACTGCTGCGTGACTTCCTCGACTGGATGCCAAAACGTCTGGATTCTTACGAGAAAGCCGCGCTGCGTAACACCATCCTGAAAGGCCGTTCGCAGGGCGTTGCCGCTTACGGTAAGAAAGAAGCGCTGGACTGGGGTTGTACTGGTGCTGCGCTGCGTGCGACCGGTATTGATTTCGACGTGCGTAAAGCGCGTCCGTACTCTGGCTACGAAAACTTTGACTTTGAAGTCCCGGTTGGCGGCGGTGTTTCTGACTGCTATACCCGCGTGATGCTGAAAGTTGAAGAGCTGCGCCAGAGTCTGCGCATCCTTGAGCAGTGCCTCAATAACATGCCGGAAGGCCCGTTCAAAGCGGATCACCCGCTGACGACGCCGCCGCCGAAAGAGCGCACGCTGCAACATATCGAAACCCTTATCACCCACTTCCTGCAGGTTTCGTGGGGTCCGGTTATGCCGGCAAACGAGTCCTTCCAGATGGTGGAAGCGACCAAGGGTATCAACAGTTACTACCTGACCAGCGATGGCAGCACCATGAGTTACCGTACCCGTATCCGTACCCCGAGCTATGCGCACCTGCAGCAGATCCCGGTAGCGGTACGTGGCAGCCTGGTGTCCGACTTAATCGTCCATCTGGGTAGTATCGATTTTGTTATGTCAGATGTGGACCGCTAATTATGCACGAGAATCAACAACCACAAACCGAGGCTTTTGAGCTGAGTGCGGCTGAGCGTGAAGCGATTGAGCACGAAAAGCACCACTACGAAGACCCGCGTGCGGCGTCCATTGAAGCGCTGAAAATCGTTCAGAAACAGCGTGGCTGGGTGCCGGATGGAGCGATCTATGCGATCGCTGATGTGCTGGGTATTCCGGCAAGCGACGTAGAAGGTGTTGCTACGTTTTATAGCCAGATCTTCCGCCAGCCGGTAGGTCGCCACGTCATCCGCTATTGCGACAGCGTGGTGTGCCATATCAACGGCTACCAGGGGATCCAGGCCGCGCTTGAGAAAAAACTCAACATCAAGCCGGGGCAGACGACCTTTGATGGTCGCTTTACGCTGCTGCCGACCTGTTGCCTGGGGAACTGCGATAAAGGGCCAAACATGATGATCGATGAGGATACTCACGCTCACCTGACCCCGGAAGGCATTCCCGAACTGTTGGAGCGGTATAAATGAAAGACATTATCCGTACTCCCGAAACCCATCCGCTGACCTGGCGTCTGCGTGATGACAAACAGCCGGTCTGGCTGGACGAATACCGTAGCAAGAACGGCTACGAAGGTGCGCGTAAGGCCCTGACCGGGCTGTCACCGGACGAAATCGTTAATCAGGTAAAAGACGCTGGCCTGAAAGGGCGTGGCGGCGCGGGCTTTTCCACCGGTCTGAAGTGGAGCCTGATGCCGAAAGACGAATCCATGAACATCCGTTACCTGCTGTGTAACGCCGATGAAATGGAACCGGGCACCTATAAAGACCGTCTGCTGATGGAACAACTGCCGCACCTGCTGGTGGAAGGCATGCTGATTTCCGCGTTTGCGCTGAAAGCGTACCGTGGTTACATCTTCCTGCGCGGTGAATATATCGAAGCGGCCGTGCATCTGCGCCGTGCGATTGCCGAAGCAACCGAAGCCGGTCTGCTTGGCAAAAACATCATGGGCACCGGTTTCGACTTCGAACTGTTTGTCCACACCGGGGCAGGGCGTTACATCTGCGGTGAAGAAACCGCACTGATCAACTCCCTCGAAGGTCGCCGTGCTAACCCACGTTCCAAGCCGCCGTTCCCGGCAAGCTCTGGCGCATGGGGTAAGCCGACCTGCGTAAACAACGTCGAAACGCTGTGTAACGTACCGGCTATCCTCGCGAACGGTGTGGAGTGGTACCAGAACATTTCGAAGAGCAAAGACGCGGGCACCAAGCTGATGGGCTTCTCCGGTCGTGTGAAGAATCCTGGCCTGTGGGAACTGCCTTTCGGCACTACCGCGCGTGAGATCCTCGAAGATTACGCGGGCGGCATGCGCGATGGCCTGAAGTTCAAAGCCTGGCAGCCTGGCGGCGCGGGTACTGACTTCCTGACCGAGGCGCACCTTGACCTGCCAATGGAATTCGAAAGCATCGGTAAAGCAGGCAGCCGTCTGGGTACCGCGCTGGCCATGGCTGTCGATCACGAGATCGGCATGGTTCCTCTGGTGCGTAACCTTGAAGAGTTCTTTGCCCGAGAGTCCTGTGGCTGGTGTACGCCGTGCCGTGACGGTCTGCCGTGGAGTGTGAAAATTCTGCGCGCGCTGGAGCGTGGCGAAGGCCAGCCTGGGGATATCGAGACACTTGAGCAACTGTGTCGTTTCCTCGGCCCGGGTAAAACCTTCTGTGCACACGCACCGGGTGCAGTGGAACCGCTGCAGAGCGCCATTAAATATTTCCGCGAAGAATTCGAAGCTGGCATCAAGCAGTCCTTCAGCAATACCCATGCGATTGGTGGTATTCAGCCGAACCTGTTGAAAGAGCGCTGGTGATTACAGGGTTAGCCCTGTGTCGCGATAAGAAATTCGATTAACGCTCGGTTACGACCGAGCCAACTGGAAGCATGCTGACTATGGCTACGATTCATGTAGACGGCAAAGAATATGAGGTCAACGGAGCGGACAACCTGCTGGAAGCTTGTCTGTCTCTTGGCCTCGATATTCCGTACTTTTGCTGGCACCCGGCGCTGGGAAGCGTCGGTGCTTGCCGCCAGTGTGCGGTGAAGCAATATCAAAACGCGGAAGACACGCGTGGTCGCCTGGTGATGTCTTGTATGACACCGGCTACCGAAGGTACCTTTATTTCTATTGATGACGAAGAAGCGAAGCAGTTCCGTGAAAGCGTCGTGGAGTGGTTGATGACTAACCACCCGCACGACTGTCCGGTCTGTGAAGAGGGCGGCAACTGCCACCTGCAGGATATGACCGTCATGACCGGTCACAGCTTCCGTCGCTACCGCTTCACGAAGCGTACTCACCGTAACCAGGACCTGGGGCCGTTCATCTCTCACGAAATGAACCGCTGCATCGCCTGCTATCGCTGCGTACGTTACTACAAAGATTACGCCGATGGCGCGGATCTGGGCGTCTATGGCGCACATGACAACGTCTACTTCGGTCGTCCGGAAGACGGTACGCTCGAAAGCGAGTTCTCCGGTAACCTGGTAGAAATTTGCCCAACCGGTGTCTTCACCGATAAAACGCACTCCGAGCGTTATAACCGTAAATGGGACATGCAGTTTGCGCCGAGCATCTGCCAGCAGTGTTCCATCGGCTGTAACACCAGCCCGGGCGAGCGCTACGGTGAACTGCGTCGTATCGAAAACCGTTATAACGGTACCGTTAACCACTACTTCCTCTGCGACCGTGGTCGTTTTGGCTATGGTTACGTGAACCTGAAAGACCGTCCGCGTCAGCCGGTACAGCGTCGTGGCGATGACCTGATCACTCTGAACGCCGAGCAGGCGATGCAGGGCGCGGCAGATATTCTGCGTCAGTCGAAGAAAGTGATTGGTATCGGCTCCCCGCGCGCCAGCGTTGAAAGTAACTTCGCGCTGCGTGAACTGGTCGGTGCGGATAACTTCTATACCGGTATCGCCCAGGGCGAGCAGGAACGTCTGCAACTGGCACTGAGCGTGCTGCGTGACGGCGGGATTCATACTCCGGCTCTACGCGAAATCGAATCTTATGATGCGGTTCTGGTGCTGGGCGAAGATGTCACCCAGACCGGCGCACGCGTTGCGCTGGCAGTGCGTCAGGCGGTGAAAGGCAAAGCGCGCGAAATGGCGGCGGCACAGAAAGTGGCTGACTGGCAGATCGCAGCAATCCTTAACATCGGCCAGCGTGCTAAGCACCCGCTGTTCGTTACCAACGTCGATAACACCCGCCTGGATGACATCGCCGCATGGACCTATCGTGCACCGATTGAAGATCAGGCGCGCTTAGGTTTCGCTATCGCTCATGCGCTGGATAACAACGCACCGGCGGTTGACGGTATCGACCGTGACCTGCAAAACAAAATTGACGTTATCGTTCAGGCACTGGCCGGGGCGAAGAAACCACTGATTATTTCCGGCACCAACGCCGGTAGCGCCGAAGTGATTCAGGCGGCTGCCAACGTGGCGAAAGCGCTGAAAGGCCGTGGCGCAGACGTCGGCATCACCATGATTGCTCGCTCTGTTAACAGCATGGGCCTGGGTATGATTGGCGGTGGTTCCCTTGACGATGCGCTGACCGAGCTGGAAACAGGTCGTGCTGACGCCGTTGTGGTACTGGAAAATGACCTGCACCGCCATGCTTCAGCAACGCGTGTGAACGCCGCGCTGGCGAAAGCGCCGCTGGTACTGGTCATTGACCATCAGCGTACGGCAATTATGGAAAACGCCCATCTGGTGCTTTCTGCCGCAAGCTTCGCCGAAAGCGATGGTACGGTGATTAACAACGAAGGCCGCGCCCAGCGTTTCTTCCAGGTTTATGATCCGTCCTACTACGACAGCAACACTATCATGCTGGAAAGCTGGCGCTGGCTGCATTCGCTGCACAGCACCGTGCAGAGCCGTGAAGTGGACTGGACGCAGCTCGACCACGTTATCGATGCGGTCGTTGAGAAGCTGCCGCAGCTGGCGGGTATCAAAGATGCCGCGCCGGACGCAACCTTCCGTATCCGTGGACAGAAACTGGCACGTGAACCGCACCGCTACAGCGGTCGTACCGCAATGCGCGCCAACATCAGCGTACACGAACCGCGCCAGCCGCAGGACAAAGACACCATGTTCGCCTTCTCTATGGAAGGGAACAACCAACCGTCTGCGCCGCGTTCACAAATTCCATTTGCCTGGGCTCCAGGCTGGAACTCCCCACAGGCGTGGAACAAGTTCCAGGATGAAGTGGGCGGAAAACTGCGCCATGGCGATCCGGGCGTGCGCCTGATCGAAGCTTCTGCGGATGGTATGGATTACTTCACTACCGTTCCGGCGAGCTTCCAGGCTCAGGATGGTCAGTGGCGTATCGCGCCATACTACCATCTGTTTGGCAGTGACGAAATGTCCCAGCGTGCGCCGGTCTTCCAGACCCGTATGCCGCAGCCGTACATCAAACTCAACCCGGCTGATGCCGCGAAGTTGGGTGTTAATGCCGGTACGCGCGTTTCTTTCAGCTACGATGGCAACACGGTTACATTGCCGGTTGAAATCGCCGAAGGATTAACGGCAGGGCAGGTTGGTTTGCCGATGGGTATGCCTGGCATCGCGCCGGTTCTGGCTGGTGCGCGTCTTGAGGATCTGCAGGAGGCACAACAATGAGTTGGATTACACCCGATCTGATTGAGATCCTGCTGAGCATTCTCAAAGCGGTCGTGATCCTGCTGGTGGTGGTCACCTGCGGGGCATTCATGAGCTTTGGCGAACGTCGTCTGCTGGGTCTGTTCCAGAACCGTTACGGACCGAACCGTGTTGGCTGGGGCGGTTCGCTCCAGCTGGTTGCGGACATGATCAAGATGTTCTTTAAAGAAGACTGGATCCCGAAATTCTCGGATCGCGTCATCTTTACCCTGGCACCGATGATCGCTTTTACCTCGCTGCTGTTGGCTTTCGCCATTGTGCCGGTGAGTCCGAACTGGGTGGTTGCTGACCTGAACATCGGGATCCTGTTCTTCCTGATGATGGCGGGCCTCGCGGTATACGCGGTGCTGTTCGCCGGCTGGTCCAGTAACAACAAATACTCTCTGCTCGGTGCGATGCGTGCTTCTGCGCAGACGCTGAGCTATGAAGTGTTCCTCGGACTTTCCCTGATGGGCGTGGTGGCGCAGGCCGGTTCATTTAACATGACCGACATCGTCAACAACCAGGCTGATATCTGGAACGTTATTCCGCAGTTCTTTGGTTTTGTCACCTTTGCCATCGCGGGCGTGGCGGTGTGCCACCGTCACCCGTTTGACCAGCCAGAAGCCGAGCAGGAACTGGCCGACGGTTACCACATTGAATATTCCGGTATGAAATTCGGTCTGTTCTTCGTGGGTGAGTACATCGGTATCGTCACCATTTCTGCACTGATGGTTACCCTGTTCTTCGGTGGCTGGCATGGCCCGTTCTTACCGCCATTCGTCTGGTTCGCGCTGAAAACCGCGTTCTTCATGATGATGTTCATTTTGATTCGTGCGTCGTTACCGCGTCCTCGTTATGACCAGGTAATGTCCTTCGGCTGGAAAGTCTGTCTGCCGCTGACGCTCGTCAACTTGCTGGTAACGGCGGCTGTCATTCTCTGGCAGGCGCAATAAGGGACACAAAGACCATGACCTTAAAAGAATTGTTAGTAGGCTTCGGCACCCAGGTACGTAGTATCTGGATGATCGGCCTGCATGCGTTCGCGAAACGCGAAACGCAGATGTACCCGGAAGAGCCGGTCTATCTACCGCCCCGTTTTCGTGGTCGTATCGTTCTGACTCGTGATCCAGACGGTGAAGAACGCTGCGTTGCCTGTAACCTGTGTGCGGTAGCGTGTCCGGTAGGCTGTATCTCTCTGCAAAAAGCAGAGACCAAAGACGGTCGCTGGTATCCGGAGTTTTTCCGCATTAACTTCTCACGCTGCATTTTCTGCGGCCTGTGCGAAGAAGCCTGTCCGACTACGGCTATTCAGCTGACTCCAGATTTCGAGCTGGGTGAGTACAAGCGCCAGGACCTGGTTTACGAGAAAGAGGATCTGCTGATCTCCGGTCCGGGCAAATACCCGGAATATAACTTCTACCGGATGGCAGGTATGGCAATCGACGGCAAAGATAAGGGCGAAGCAGAGAACGAAGCTAAGCCTATCGACGTCAAGAGCCTGTTACCGTAAGGAGAGGGGCAATGGAGTTCGCTTTTTATATCTGTGGCCTGATAGCCATTCTCGCAACCTTGCGGGTGATCACCCACACCAATCCGGTACACGCGTTGCTGTACCTGATTATTTCGCTGCTGGCGATTTCTGGGGTGTTCTTCTCGTTAGGCGCTTACTTCGCCGGTGCGCTGGAAATTATTGTCTACGCGGGCGCCATCATGGTGCTGTTCGTGTTCGTGGTAATGATGCTCAACCTCGGTGGTTCTGAAATTGAGCAGGAACGCCAGTGGCTGAAACCGCAGGTGTGGATTGGTCCGGCGATTCTGTCGGCTATCATGCTGGTGGTTATTGTTTACGCCATTCTGGGCGTTAACGATCAGGGCATCGACGGCACGCCAATTAGCGCGAAAGCAGTCGGTATTTCCCTGTTCGGACCGTATGTGCTGGCGGTTGAACTGGCTTCGATGCTGCTGCTGGCGGGTCTGGTTGTGGCCTTCCACGTGGGGCGCGAAGAGCGTTCTGGTGAAGTGCTGAGCAATCGCACCGATGACCGCGCGAAAAGAAAAACGGAGGAGCACGCATGATCCCCTTACAACATGGACTGATCCTCGCTGCGATCTTATTCGTGCTGGGCTTAACCGGTCTGGTTATCCGCCGCAATCTGCTGTTTATGCTGATCGGACTGGAAATCATGATTAACGCCTCTGCGCTGGCCTTTGTGGTCGCCGGAAGCTACTGGGGCCAGACCGATGGTCAGGTGATGTATATTCTCGCCATCAGCCTTGCGGCTGCCGAAGCGAGCATTGGGCTTGCGCTGTTGCTGCAACTTCATCGCCGTCGCCAGAACCTGAACATCGATTCAGTAAGTGAGATGCGTGGATGAACATGCTTGCCTTAACCATTATTCTGCCATTTATTGGCTTTGTATTACTGGCGTTTTCTCGTGGTCGTTGGTCAGAAAATCTGTCCGCTACCGTGGGTGTCGGGTCGATCGGTCTGGCCGCGTTGGTGACTGCGTTTGTTGGCGTTGATTTCTTTGCCAATGGCCAGCAGGCATACAGCCAGCCGCTGTGGACGTGGATGTCAGTCGGCGACTTCAACATCGGTTTTAACCTGGTGCTGGACGGCCTGTCGCTGACCATGCTCTCCGTGGTGACCGGCGTGGGTTTCCTGATCCACATGTTCGCCTCCTGGTATATGCGCGGAGAAGAGGGCTATTCTCGTTTCTTCGCCTACACCAACCTGTTTATCGCCAGCATGGTGGTTCTGGTGCTGGCGGATAACCTGCTGCTGATGTACCTCGGCTGGGAAGGCGTGGGCCTGTGCTCCTATCTGCTGATTGGTTTCTACTACACCGATCCGAAGAATGGCGCTGCGGCAATGAAAGCCTTCGTGGTAACCCGCGTTGGTGACGTATTCCTGGCGTTCGCGCTGTTCATCCTCTACAACGAGCTGGGCACGCTGAACTTCCGCGAAATGGTGGAACTGGCGCCTGCGCACTTTGCAGACGGTAACAACATGCTGATGTGGGCAACCCTGATGCTGCTGGGCGGTGCGGTTGGTAAATCTGCACAGCTGCCGTTGCAGACCTGGCTTGCTGATGCGATGGCCGGCCCGACGCCTGTCTCCGCGTTGATCCACGCCGCGACGATGGTTACCGCCGGTGTCTACCTGATTGCACGTACGCACGGCCTGTTCCTGATGACGCCTGAAATCCTGCACCTGGTGGGGATTATCGGTGCCATCACTCTGGTGCTGGCGGGTTTTGCTGCGCTGGTACAGACCGACATCAAACGCGTTCTTGCGTACTCCACCATGAGCCAGATTGGTTATATGTTCCTGGCTCTCGGCGTACAAGCGTGGGATGCGGCTATTTTCCACCTGATGACGCACGCCTTCTTTAAAGCGCTGCTGTTCCTGGCATCCGGCTCGGTTATCCTGGCTTGCCACCACGAACAGAACATCTTCAAGATGGGCGGGCTGCGTAAGTCAATTCCGCTGGTGTATCTCTGCTTCCTGATCGGTGGCGCGGCGCTGTCAGCTCTGCCGCTGATTACCGCTGGCTTCTTCAGTAAGGATGAGATTCTGGCCGGTGCAATGGCGAATGGTCATATTAATCTGATGGTTGCAGGTCTGGTCGGTGCGTTCATGACCTCTCTGTATACCTTCCGTATGATTTTCATCGTGTTCCACGGTAAAGAACAAATTCACGCTCACGCAGGGAAGGGGATTACCCATCATCTGCCGCTGATTGTGCTGATGATCCTGTCCACCTTCGTTGGCGCGCTGATTGTGCCGCCGCTGCAGGGTGTACTGCCTGCGACGACCGAGCTTGAGCATGGTCGCGTCATGACGCTGGAAATTACCTCCGGTATCGTAGCGATTGCGGGCATCCTGATCGCTGCATGGCTGTGGCTGGGTAAACGCACGCTGGTGACGTCGATTGCGAACAGTGCGCCGGGCCGCCTGCTGGGTACCTGGTGGTATAACGCCTGGGGCTTCGACTGGCTGTACGACAAAGTGTTCGTCAAGCCGTTCCTGGGTGTTGCCTGGTTGCTGAAACGCGATCCGCTCAACTCAATGATGAACATTCCGGCGATCCTTTCACGCTTTGCAGGTAAAGGCCTGCTGTTGAGCGAGAACGGTTATCTGCGCTGGTATGTCGCATCAATGAGCATCGGCGCAGTCGTTGTGCTGGCACTGTTGATGGTACTGCGTTGAGTTTGTTGGCTGGATGAACGATTGCCGGATGGCGCTTCGCTTATCCGGCCTACAAACCCAAAAATAATTTTTAGAATTCGTTGAAAATCTGTTCCTGAAGTACAGGCGTCATCGGCGAAGTCAAACCGAATACCGCCAGCGCAGAGCAACCGGAGCGTACTGAAGTACGTGAGGATTGCGAGCACTGCCGGGATTTGGGCTGACGAGTGAGATAGCCTGAGCAGGAGTAAATATAAGGGACATACTTAGCTATGTTATTACCCTGGTTGATATTAATCCCCTTTATCGGTGGCTTCCTTTGCTGGCAGACCGAACGCTTTGGCGTGAAGGTGCCGCGTTGGATAGCGCTGATTACCATGGGACTGACGCTGGCGCTTGGCCTGCAACTGTGGTTGCAGGGTGGCTATTCGTTGACGCAATCCGCTGGCATTCCGCAGTGGCAGTCTGAGTTTGTCCTGCCGTGGATCCCGCGCTTTGGCATCTCTATTCATTTAGCCATCGACGGTTTGTCGTTGCTGATGGTGGTGCTGACCGGTCTGCTCGGTGTTCTGGCGGTACTTTGCTCCTGGAATGAAATCGAAAAATACCAGGGCTTCTTCCACCTGAACCTGATGTGGATCTTAGGCGGCGTGATCGGCGTGTTCCTTGCCATCGACATGTTCCTGTTCTTCTTCTTCTGGGAAATGATGCTGGTGCCGATGTACTTCCTGATCGCGTTGTGGGGGCATAAAGCCTCTGACGGTAAAACGCGTATCACGGCGGCGACCAAGTTCTTCATTTATACCCAGGCGAGTGGTCTGGTGATGTTGATTGCCATCCTGGCGCTGGTGTTTGTGCACTATAAAGCGACTGGCGTGTGGACCTTCAACTATGAAGAGCTGCTGAATACTCCGATGTCCCACGGTGTGGAATATCTGCTGATGCTGGGCTTCTTCATCGCTTTCGCGGTGAAAATGCCGGTGGTTCCGCTGCACGGCTGGTTGCCGGATGCCCACTCCCAGGCGCCGACGGCAGGTTCCGTTGACCTGGCGGGGATCTTGCTGAAAACCGCGGCTTACGGTCTGCTGCGCTTCTCTCTGCCGCTTTTCCCGAACGCGTCGGCTGAGTTTGCACCTATCGCAATGTGGCTGGGCGTTATCGGTATCTTCTACGGCGCGTGGATGGCCTTTAATCAGTACGATATCAAACGTCTGATCGCTTACACCTCCGTATCGCACATGGGCTTCGTACTGATTGCTATCTACACTGGCAGCCAGCTGGCGTACCAGGGTGCTGTTATCCAGATGATTGCGCACGGTCTGTCCGCAGCGGGTCTGTTCATTCTGTGTGGTCAGCTGTACGAACGTCTGCACACGCGTGATATGCGTATGATGGGTGGCCTGTGGGGCAAAATGAAATGGTTGCCTGCGCTGTCGATGTTCTTCGCAGTGTGTACGCTGGGTATGCCGGGTACAGGTAACTTCGTTGGCGAATTTATGATTCTGTTCGGCAGCTACCAGGTGGTTCCGGTCATTACCGTGATCTCGACCTTTGGTCTGGTGTTTGCCTCTGTTTACTCGCTGGCGATGCTGCATCGCGCTTACTTCGGTAAAGCGAAGAGCCAGATTGCCAGTGTTGAACTGCCAGGGATGTCGCTGCGTGAGCTGTTTATCATCCTGTTGCTGGTCGTGCTTCTGGTACTGCTTGGCTTCTATCCGCAGCCGATTCTGGATACCTCGCATTCTGCGATGAGCAACATCCAGCAGTGGTTTGTTAATTCCGTTACTACTACAAGGCCGTAAATCGCCATGACAATAACTCCACAACACCTGATTGCGCTGCTACCGCTGCTGATCGTCGGCTTGACGGTGGTGGTTGTGATGCTCTCCATTGCGTGGCGACGCAATCACTTCCTCAATGCCACGCTGTCGGTCATTGGGCTTAACGCCGCGCTGGTTTCGCTCTGGTTTGTTGGCCAGGCGGGCGCCATGGACGTCACCCCGCTGATGCGGGTTGACGGTTTCGCCATGCTCTACACCGGGCTGGTGCTGCTGGCGAGTCTTGCCACCTGTACCTTCGCTTACCCGTGGCTGGAAGGCTACGACGACAACCGGGAAGAGTTCTACCTGTTGGTGCTGATTGCCGCACTCGGCGGTATTCTGCTGGCTAACGCTAACCATCTGGCGGCGCTGTTCCTTGGTATTGAGCTGATCTCTCTGCCGCTGTTTGGTCTGGTTGGCTATGCGTTCCGTCAGAAACGTTCGCTGGAAGCCAGTATCAAATACACCATTCTGTCTGCCGCAGCGTCTTCCTTCCTGCTGTTCGGTATGGCACTGGTGTACGCGCAGTCTGGTAATCTGTCGTTTGTTGCGCTCGGTAAGAGCCTCGGCGACGGCATGCTGCACGAACCGCTGCTGCTGGCGGGCTTCGGTCTGATGATTGTTGGCCTCGGCTTTAAACTTTCGCTGGTTCCGTTCCACCTGTGGACCCCAGACGTCTACCAGGGTGCTCCTGCTCCGGTTTCCACCTTCCTGGCGACGGCGAGCAAAATCGCTATCTTCGGCGTGGTGATGCGTCTGTTCCTGTACGCACCTGTAGGGGATAGCGAAGCTGTACGTATCGTGCTGGGCGTGATTGCCTTTGCTTCCATCATCTTTGGTAACCTGATGGCGCTGAGCCAGACCAACATTAAACGTCTGCTCGGTTACTCTTCTATCTCTCACCTCGGTTACCTGCTGGTGGCGCTGATTGCCCTGCAGAGCGGCGAGATGTCGATGGAAGCGGTTGGCGTTTACCTGGCCGGTTACCTGTTCAGCAGCCTCGGCGCGTTCGGTGTGGTCAGCCTGATGTCCAGCCCGTACCGCGGTCCGGATGCAGACTCTCTGTTCTCCTACCGTGGTCTGTTCTGGCATCGTCCAATCCTCGCGGCTGTGATGACGGTGATGATGCTGTCTCTGGCAGGTATCCCGATGACGCTGGGCTTTATCGGCAAGTTCTACGTACTGGCCGTCGGTGTGCAGGCTAATCTGTGGTGGTTGGTTGCCGCGGTGGTGGTCGGTTCCGCGATTGGTTTGTACTACTACCTGCGTGTTGCCGTGAGCCTGTACCTGAGCGCACCGCAACAGCTGAACCGTGATGCGCCGTCTAACTGGCAGTACAGCGCGGGCGGTATCGTAGTGCTGATTTCTGCTCTGCTGGTACTGGTGCTGGGTATTTACCCGCAACCGCTGATCAGCATTGTGCAGTTAGCGACTCCGCTGATGTAAGCGAAATGCAGAAACGAAAAAACCCGCCTTGGCGGGTTTTTTTATGCGTGAAATACGATCAGTTTAATAGCTGACGGCTCACCAGCGGGCCGCTGATGCCTTTCGCTGTGCGATCCATCACTTCCTGGATCACTGAAGAAAGCTCATTGACTTCGAATTTGGCCACGTAGCCATCCGCTTTTACTCGACGAACGTGATCTTCGTTCGCGCTACCGGAAAGTGAAGAGTGGATAACGACCGGGATTTTCTTCAGACGTTCGTCGGTTTTTATTTTACGAGTAAGCGTAAAACCGTCCATCTCCGGCATTTCGAGATCGGTGAGTACCAGGGCGATCTTCTCGCTGATAGGCTTGCCCTCCGCCAGCGCTTCTGCGGAAAGCTGCTGTATTTTTTCCCACGCATCCTGGCCCGTTACATGCATCAGATGCGGGATCTCCATGGCGTTAAGCCCTTTTTCCAGCATCGCTCGGGCCACTTTGGAATCATCTGCCACAATCGCCACCGCACCCGGCGTGATGTTGAATTTATTGGTTTTAAGATCGGTTGCGCGCAGGTCGTGGTTCGCCGGTACGATATCGTACAGGATCTGCTCAACGTCGAGCACCAGCGCCAGGTTGTTGGTCTCTTTGTTGTCGTCCAGGCAAGCGATACTGGTGATATAGCGACCATTGACGGCTTTCTCAGCGGTATGCACCTGTTGCCAGTCCAGGCGCATAATGTTTTCCACTGACTCCACCGCAAAAGCCTGGACGCTGCGGGCATATTCTGTGATCAACAGGATGTTGAGTCCGGTCTCTGGCTTACAGCCCGCGACGGCGGGCAGGTCAATCACCGGGATCACCTGATCGCGAATATTAACCATACCCAGTAACGGGGCCTTCATACCCGCTGGACGCGTAAAGGTCGGCATCGGCACGATTTCACGCAGCTTGAATACGTTGATGCCAAACAGCTCTGATTTCTGCTCCTCAACAGATTTGCCGAGGCGAAACAGCAGCAGTTCAAAACGGTTAGACAGGGTTAGGTTTGTCCTGTCATCAATATCTTTCTGGAAATTGTTCATCCTGTCCTCAGTGTGAAAGCCAGCCTTTCTACTGTTATCGGCACTGAGGCGGAAAAATAGAGCGTTAAACGGTGAAAATGGCGAAATCGTGAGCCAGTTCCGTGTCTGGAAATATTGCTTTGCACTCTTCGAGTAACCGCTGACAGCCTTTTTCATCGTAGCGTGAGCTAACGTGGGTCATGATCAGGCGTCCCACTCCGGCCTCAAGCGCCAGCTTTGCGGCTTGTCGGGTCGAGCTGTGCCCGCGACTGTTCGCTTTCTCCTCCATTGAAGCGTCCAGCGTGGTTTCGTGTACCATGGCATCTACACCTCGCGCCAGTTCAATGGCGGATGCGCAGGGTCCTGTGTCACCGAAAATAGCGACTGATTTTCCCCTGGTGGCCGGAGCGAGGAAGTCGGCGCCATGGATCGTCCGTCCATCCTCCAGCACGATGGTTTTTCCGGCTTTCAAATCCTGAAACCACGGGCCCGCTTTAACACCTGCCGCCTTCAGGGCACTGGCGTCAAGCGCACCCGGTTTGTCGTGCTCTTGAATGCGAAAACCGTAGCACTCCAGCGGATGCGCCAGCGGGTACGCCGTTACTTTACGTAGACCGTCATCCACAATCTCACCCGCGGTGATTTCTACAATATCCAGCGGATAATCGGTCCAGGAGCCGCTCAGACGCAATGCGGTTTCGGTAAACTCTCGCAACCCTTTTGGACCGTAGAGCGTTAGCGGCTGGACGTTGCCGGCCATTGAGCGACTGCACAGTAGCCCCGGTAAACCAAACAGGTGATCGCCGTGCAGATGGCTGATAAAAATACGATCGAGTTTTCCTGGATTGAAAGGCGTGGTGAGCATCTGATGCTGCGTCCCTTCACCGCAATCAAAAAGCCACAGCCCCGCCTGAGTCGGGTGTTGCAGATTCAGTAAAATTGCCGTTACATTGCGTGAGCGGGTGGGGACTCCCGCAGACGTGCCTAAAAATAGTAATTCCATCTTTGCGTTACACTTTTCGCCATCAATAAGGCAGGGTGTTCAGGTTATCACAACATAGGGGCAGACAATGATTCACTGGCAAGATCTCCACCATGCAAAGCTGAGTACCCAACAACTGTACGCACTACTTCAGCTGCGATGCGCAGTGTTTGTAGTTGAGCAACAGTGTCCATACCAGGATGTGGATGGCGATGACCTGGTTGGAGAGAATCGCCATATTCTGGGCTGGCATAACGATGAGCTGGTGGCGTATGCGAGGATTCTGAAAAGCGATGACGAGCTGGAGCCGGTGGTGATTGGTCGGGTGATTGTAAGCGAAGCGCTGCGCGGTGAAAAATTGGGGCAACAGCTGATGGCCCAGACGCTGGCATCCTGCACGCAACACTGGCCACATAAGGCGTTGTATCTGGGCGCGCAGGCGCATCTGCAATCATTCTATGCGCGCTTTGGCTTTGTCCCTGTGACGGATATCTATGATGAAGACGGTATTCCGCACGTCGGAATGGCGCGGGAAGCACATCAGGCGTAAACAGGCGCAAATACATCTGATTGTCTATAGTTAGCGGGTACGTCAATAGAAAGGGAGAATATAATGTCTTTTCATTCTTATGAATCACGTATCGATGATGATCTGGAATTATTAAGTGAAACGTTGGAAGAGGTGCTGCGTTCTTCTGGCGACCCAGCAGATCAAAAATACCTTGAGTTAAAAGCGCGGGCAGAGCGGGCGTTAGAAGAGGTGAGAAATCGCGTCAGCCATGCTTCTGACAGCTACTATTACCGTGCGAAAAAAGCCGTTTGTCGGGCGGATGACTATGTGCACGAAAAACCCTGGCGCGGAATCGGCGTTGGTGCCACAGTCGGTTTAGTGATGGGATTATTGTTAGCACGGCGATAAATTCCGTTCTGTCATCGCATTTATACGTACTCCCTAACTGGGGGTACTGCTTTTTCTGCTCAGTACCCCGTATAATGAGAGGTTTTTAACAGGGAGAGGTCCGCGTGCATTCAATCACTACTGCGCTGGAAAGTCTGATGCGTCATTTATCGCAAGAGATGCCAGCAGCACCTGGAATTCGTATTTACGATATACCTTTCCCACTGAATGATGCGTTTGACGCTTTAGGATGGCTGGCCAGTCAACCCGTCTGGCCCCAGTTTTACTGGCAGCAGCGTAACGGCGACGAAGAAGCCGCCGTATTGGGGGCCGTCGCCGTATTTTCCTCGCTGGAATCAGCCCAGCAATTTTTACACCAGCATGATAATCACCACGACCTGCGCATCTGGGGCCTGAATGCCTTTGAGCCTCAGCGTGGTAATTTGATGCTGCCTCGTCTGGAGTGGCGACGTTGCGCCGGAGTGGCGAGCTTACGCTTACATCTCTATAGCGACGTGTCGCTACGTGAAGACGCTGCACATGCGATCGCCTTCATATCATCGCTTGCTCCCGTAAAACCGCTCCCTGCATTGCGTTTGAATTTGATGGGAGAACAGCACTGGCCGGATAAGGCTGGCTGGATAGACCTGATAAAACTCGCCACTCAAACGATCGCAGGAGAAGACCTCGATAAGGTCGTGCTGGCGCGGGCGACCGATTTACAGTTTTCTCAGTCGGTTAATGCCGCTGCCGTGATGGCTTCCAGCCGTCGCTTAAATCTGAACTGCTACCATTTCTTTATGGCATTCTCCGCCGACACCGCTTTTCTTGGTTCTTCTCCTGAACGTCTGTATCGACGACGTGATACGGCGCTACGCACCGAGGCGCTGGCCGGAACCGTGGCCAATCACCCTGAGGATCATCGGGCCTGGCAATTAGGCGACTGGCTAATGAAAGATGATAAAAACCAGCGCGAGAATATGCTGGTGGTCGAAGATATTTGCCAGCGACTGCAAGGCTGTACGCAAACTCTCGACGTGCTGCCGCCGCAGGTGCTCAGGCTGCGTAAAGTGCAGCACCTGCGCCGTTGCATCTGGACGGAACTGAATCAGGCCGACGATACGTTTTGCCTGATGCAGCTCCAGCCCACGGCGGCAGTCGCCGGTATTCCGCGTGAGCTGGCGCGTGAATTCATTCAACAAAATGAACCCTTTGAACGTGAGTGGTATGCCGGTTCAGCGGGTTATCTTTCTTTGCGCCAAAGCGAGTTTTGTGTGTCGTTGCGTTCGGCGAAAATAAGCGCAAACGTGGTGCGCCTGTATGCCGGGGCAGGGATTGTTCGTGGTTCAGATCCTGAGCAGGAATGGCAAGAAATAGACAATAAAGCGGCGGGCCTGCGTACTTTATTACAGATGGAAGGACAATGAGTTGTATATTACCGACTCATATCAAAAATACATTTATTCGATTCTTTATACTGTGTCGCAATATTGATACCGGACAATCTCATGTCAGTAAGCGCATTTAACCGACGCTGGGCGGCGGTCATTCTGGAAGCACTCACTCGCCACGGCGTCAGGCATGTCTGCATTGCCCCTGGCTCTCGTTCTACACCGTTGACGCTGGCGGCAGCGGAAAACCCCGCATTCATCCACCACACCCATTTTGACGAGCGTGGACTTGGGCATTTGGCTTTAGGTCTGGCAAAAGTTAGCCGTCAGCCTGTCGCCGTGATTGTGACGTCCGGTACCGCGGTGGCGAATTTATATCCCGCGTTGATTGAAGCGGGCCTGACCGGTGAAAAACTGATTTTACTTACGGCAGACCGACCGCCAGAGCTTATCGACTGTGGCGCGAACCAGGCGATTCGCCAGGCCGGAATGTTTGCCTCGCATCCATCGCAAACGCTCTCTTTACCGCGTCCGACTCAGGACATTCCGGCAAGCTGGCTGGTGTCCACTATTGATAATGCGTTAGCTGCCCTGCATAGCGGGGCGGTTCATATCAATTGCCCGTTTGCGGAACCGCTGTATGGCGACATGGACGAAACGGGGATTGCCTGGCAGCAGCGCCTTGGCGACTGGTGGCAGGACGATAAACCCTGGCTGCGAGAAGCGCGTCGGCTGGAAAGCGACAAACAGCGCGACTGGTTTTTCTGGCGGCAAAAACGCGGCGTAGTGATTGCGGGCCGTATGAGCGCCGAAGAAGGCAAGAAAGTTGCGCAGTGGGCGCAGACGTTAGGCTGGCCGCTGATTGGTGATGTTCTGTCGCAAACCGGACAACCGCTACCGTGCGCCGACCTGTGGCTGGGAAATGCGAAAGCGGTAGCTGAGTTACAGCAGGCGCAGATTGTGGTACAGCTTGGCAGCAGCCTGACAGGAAAACGTCTGCTGCAATGGCAGGCTAGCTGCGATCCGCAGGAATACTGGATTGTCGATAATATCGAAGGCCGCCTCGATCCGGCCCATCATCGTGGCCGCAGGTTGGTGGCGAAAGTTGGCGACTGGCTGGAGCTGCATCCGGCGGAGAAACGTCAGCCCTGGTGCGTGGAAATTCCTCGTCTGGCACAACTGTCCTGGCAGGCGGTAGAAGCCCGTCGTGAGGCATTTGGTGAAGCGCAATTAGCTCACCGTATTCGCGACTACTTGCCGGAGCAGGGCCAGTTGTTCGTGGGTAACAGTCTGGTGGTACGCCTGATTGATGCGCTGTCGCAGCTTCCGGCAGGTTACCCGGTCTATAGCAACCGTGGCGCGAGCGGTATTGACGGCCTGCTGTCAACGGCAGCAGGCGTACAGCGTGCCAGCGCGAAATCGACGCTGGCAATTGTTGGCGATTTATCTGCATTGTATGACCTGAATGCGCTGGCGTTATTGCGCCAGGTTTCTGCACCGTTTGTTCTGATAGTGGTTAACAATAACGGCGGACAGATTTTTTCCCTGCTGCCGACGCCAGCCAGCGAACGCGAACGGTTCTATCTGATGCCGCAGAACGTACATTTCGAGCATGCTGCCGCCATGTTTAACCTAAAATACCAGCGCCCGGAAAACTGGGAGCAACTGGAGAGCGCGTTGGCTAATGCCTGGCGTACTCCGGCAGCTACGGTGATTGAGCTGGTGGTGAACGAAACTGACGGGGCGCAAACCTTGCAGCAACTGCTGGCGCAGGTAAGTCATCTATGATCCTGCATGCGCAGGCGAAAGAGGGTCAGACGGGATTTCCCTGGCTGGTTTTCCTGCACGGTTTCTCTGGCGATTGTCGGGAATGGCAGACGGTCGGCGAAGCGTTTCAGGATTATTCGCGGCTATACATCGACCTGCCGGGACACGGTGGCTCCGCTGACATCAGCGTGAGCGGGTTCGATGATGTCAGCGTTTTGCTGCGTAATACTCTACTTAGTTACAACATACTTAACTACTGGCTGGTGGGATACTCTCTTGGCGGCAGAGTCGCGATGATGGCGGCCTGTCAGGAGATGCCCGGACTTTGTGGTCTGGTGGTTGAAGGTGGACATCCCGGCTTGCAAAGCGAAGAGGCGCGCGTTCAGCGCCGTCTCTCGGATGGCCGCTGGGCTGCGCGTTTTCGCGCAGAGCCGCTACGTGAGGTTTTTAATGACTGGTATCAACAGCCCGTTTTTTCCTCGCTGAACGCGGCACAAAGAGAGGCGCTGGTCGCTCTGCGTAGCCAGAATAATGGGCAAACGCTGGCGGCAATGCTGGAGGCCACCTCGCTTGCCGTACAACCTGATTTACGTGCGCAACTCACGATGCGCACATTTCCGTTTTATTATTTATGTGGTGAACGTGACGATAAATTCCGCGCTCTGGCGGCGGAAATATCAGTACCAAACCATGTGATTCGTAATGCCGGACACAACGCGCATCGGGATAACCCCGCGGGCGTGGTGGACTGTCTGGCTCAGATTCTGCGTCGCTGACTATAGGACATTTTATGATCTATCCTGATGAAACAATGCTTTACGCACCGGTAGAATGGCACGATTGCTCTGAAGGCTACACCGATATTCTCTACGAGAAATCCACCGACGGTATCGCAAAAATCACC
Source organism: Citrobacter sp. Cpo090 (assembly GCF_030332665.1). NCBI lineage: Bacteria > Pseudomonadati > Pseudomonadota > Gammaproteobacteria > Enterobacterales > Enterobacteriaceae > Citrobacter > Citrobacter sp. Cpo090. The sequence goes on from NZ_JAOWHK010000038.1 coordinate 135,270, forward strand.
ATTAATCGTCCGCAGGTACGCAATGCCTTCCGTCCGGTCACCGTGAAAGAGATGATCCAGGCGCTGGCGGATGCCCGCTATGATGACAACATCGGCGTAATTATTCTGACCGGTGCTGGCGACAAAGCGTTCTGCGCAGGCGGCGATCAGAAAGTACGTGGCGACTACGGCGGATACCAGGATGATTCCGGTGTGCATCACCTGAACGTACTGGACTTCCAGCGCCAGATTCGTACCTGTCCGAAACCGGTAGTAGCGATGGTTGCAGGTTTCTCCATTGGCGGTGGCCATGTGCTGCACATGATGTGTGACCTGACCATTGCGGCTGAAAACGCCATCTTCGGTCAGACCGGTCCGAAAGTCGGCTCCTTCGACGGCGGTTGGGGCGCTTCCTACATGGCGCGCATCGTCGGTCAGAAAAAAGCGCGTGAAATCTGGTTCCTGTGCCGTCAGTACGATGCGAAACAGGCGCTGGATATGGGCCTGGTCAACACCGTGGTTCCGCTGGCGGATCTGGAAAAAGAGACCGTACGCTGGTGTCGTGAAATGCTGCAAAACAGCCCAATGGCGCTGCGTTGTCTGAAAGCCGCACTGAACGCCGACTGTGATGGTCAGGCTGGTCTGCAGGAGCTGGCAGGTAACGCTACTATGCTGTTCTACATGACGGAAGAAGGTCAGGAAGGCCGTAACGCCTTTAACCAGAAACGTCAGCCTGATTTCAGCAAATTCAAACGGAATCCGTAATGCGTAGCGCGCAGGTATACCGCTGGCAGATCCCCATGGACGCGGGGGTGATTCTGCGCGACAGGCGGTTAAAAACGCGTGATGGGCTGTACGTTTGTCTTCGTGACGGCGAGAGCGAAGGGTGGGGAGAAATCTCCCCCCTGCCGGGCTTTAGTCTGGAAAGCTGGGAAGAGGCGCAAACTGAGCTGCTGGCCTGGGTGAAAGGCTGGTTGCAAGGGGATGACCTCTTACCGCAACTGCCCTCGGTCGCCTTTGGTGTAAGCTGCGCGTTGGCCGAACTGGCTGGCGTATTGCCACTGGACGCAGACTATCGCGCAGCGCCGCTGTGTACGGGCGATCCTGACGATCTGGTGCTACAACTGGCGGACATGCCGGGCGAAAAAGTGGCGAAGATTAAGGTCGGTCTGTATGAAGCGGTTCGTGATGGCATGGTAGCCAATCTGCTGCTTGAGGCGATTCCGGAGCTGCATTTGCGACTTGACGCCAACCGGGCCTGGACGCCGTTGAAAGCACAGCAGTTCGCGAAATACGTTAATCCGGAGTATCGCGGACGCATTGCCTTCCTCGAAGAGCCGTGCAAAACCCGCGATGATTCTCGTGCCTTCGCGCGTGAAACCGGCATTGCCATCGCCTGGGATGAAAGTCTGCGTGAAGCGGATTTCACCTTCGAAGCTGAAGAGGGCGTCAAGGCTGTGGTTATCAAACCTACGCTGACCGGCAGCCTCGACAAAGTTCGTGAACAGGTGGCAGCGGCGCATGCGCTTGGTCTTACCGCCGTTATCAGTTCGTCGATTGAGTCGAGTCTGGGCTTAACCCAGCTGGCGCGAATTGCCGCCTGGTTAACGCCGCAGACCATTCCGGGTCTGGATACCCTGAGCCTGATGCAGTGCCAGCAGGTACGCACCTGGCCGGGTAGCACGTTGCCGTGTATCGACGTTGATGCGCTGGAACGTCTGCTATGACCCAGCAGGAAATGCCCGATAGCGTGAGCTTATCGGGCTTGATACAACCGGGTGACTGGCCGTGGCGTCACTGGCGACAGGTTCGTGCGAATGCGCCAGCCCTACGCCTCAACGATGAGGTAATAAGCTGGAGCGAGCTCTGCTCGCGCGTTGACCATCTGGCCTGCGGTTTTGCCGCTCAGGGCGTGGAAGAGGGCGATGGTGTTCTGCTTCGCGCCTGGAATCATCCGCGCGCTTTGCTGGCCTGGCTCGCGCTGCTGCAATGTGGGGCGCGGGTTTTACCTGTGAACCCGCAGTTGCCTCAGCCGCTGCTTGATGCGCTGATCCCGGACTTAACGCTGCGTTTTGCGCTGGATCTGGAGGCCGCTATCGAGCTCCCGGAACTCAATCCGTTACAGATGCAGCCATTGCCAGGCGATCACGCCGCCGCGTGGTTACCCGAGCGTTTGAGCACGATGACGTTAACTTCAGGTTCTACCGGGTTGCCAAAAGCGGCTGTTCATACCTGTCAGGCGCATCTGGCAAGCGCGCAGGGCGTACTGTCATTAATGCCGTTTGGTGCTGAGGATGACTGGCTGCTCTCGCTGCCGCTGTTTCATGTTTCCGGCCAGGGCATTTTATGGCGCTGGTTGTTTGCCGGGGCGCGAATGACCGTGCGCGACAAGCAACCGCTGGAGCAAATGCTGGCCGGATGCACCCACGCTTCACTGGTGCCCACTCAGCTGTGGCGCTTACTGGTCAACAACACGCCGGTCACGCTCAAAGCGGTACTGCTGGGCGGTGCGGCAATTCCTGTTGAATTGACGGAGCAAGCGCGCGAGCAAGGGATTCGTTGCTGGTGCGGTTATGGATTAACGGAGTTTGCTTCTACTGTCTGTGCGAAAGAGGCAGATGGTCTGGCAGATGTGGGTTCTCCCCTGGTGGGCAGAGAAGTCAGAATCGTTGATGATGAAGTCTGGCTGCGTGCCGCCAGCATGGCGCAAGGTTACTGGCGTAACGGACAGCTTATTCCTTTACTGAACGCGGAAGGCTGGTTTGCAACCCGCGATCGCGGCGTGTTGAAGGACGGCAAGCTAACCATTGTCGGTCGTATGGACAATCTGTTTTTTAGCGGTGGGGAAGGTATACAGCCGGAAGAGGTGGAACGCGTGATTGCCGCACATCCGCATGTTCTGCAAGCCTTTATTGTACCGATAGAAGACAAGGAATTTGGCCATCGCCCGGTGGCGGTCATTGAGTATGACGCTAATACTGGAGAAACCAATCTGGCTGAGTGGGTAAAAGATAAGCTGGCCCGCTTTCAACAACCGGTATGTTGGCTGACATTGCCGCCCGAACTCAAAGCCGGAGGAATTAAAATTTCGCGCCGTGCGTTATTGGATTGGGTCAGTGCATCATCGTTAACATTAAGAAAACATTAATTATATTTCTCATTTTTGTCATTCCGCAGCTATTGTCCTTTTGTTTATCTGCTAATGTGTAACCTAGTGTGAAATTTTTTAACAAAAGGTGCGCTATGGAATGGCATGTGAAGAAGTCTTGCTGTCACAGAAATGCAGGGAGGCTCTATATCGTACTTTGCGATAGCGGTGGTTCGCTAAAGATGCTTGCTGAGGCGCAATCTTCCGAGCGGGTTAAGCCCGGCGATCTCCTTTCACCGCTGAAGGATGCTCAGTATTGTATTAATCGCGATAAATCCCGGGTGATTAAGATAATTGATGCCAGACAATACATTTGTGATGAATGGGAACGTCTGTTACGACTGTCTGAAGGTAAGTAATCTCAGGGCCGGTGTTTGCGTGAAGGCAGAAAAATCGTCATTAGCCCTGCCATGATGCACAGTACCCCTGCCAGCGCCTTCAACGAAAATGTTCCCTGCCAACCGGGCAGAATCATTGATGCAACCCAAACCAGCACATAGCTCAGGCTGAGCAGGGCATAAGCTTTGCTCAGTGCGAGCTGGTGTAGGGCTTTATGCCAGCAAATAACCGACAGCAAATAACCTGCCAGCCCGGCATATAAAGCAAACGCTCCAATACTGAGAGAGAATACGGCGGAGATGAACGCCAGCGGCTGCAGCATTGGTGGCAGATTATCCATCGCAAAGCCGAGGCTCAACTGGGCAGCAGAGGTGATAATAACGCTACATAATCCCCAGAATATGCCCATTACACCGCACTCCCAAGAATAAATATGCCGGTAATGATCAGCCCAACCCCCAGCCAGTGGCGCGTGGTGACGGGTTCGCGCCAGATTTTCCACGCGGCCAGAGTTACCCAGACAAAGTTAAGGCTCAGCATGGGATAGGCAATACCGACAGGAATGTTTTGTAAAACCGCCAGCCATAGCAGCATGGCCAGGCCGAGGCTTGCCAGAGCAAGCCCAATCCATTGTGTAATGTAGCGTTTTCGCGCACGAACGGAGACCGGGCGGGTCGCCTGCTTCTGGCATAGCTGGCCGCAGACGCTGAGCAGGCTGGCGAGAACTAAGGCTATCCAGATCATTTGGGCCGATACTGAATCAGGACCAGACGCCCCTGATTATCAATGTAATCAGCGGGAGGGATGGCAAGCTGATTAATATCTTCATTCTTATCAATCGAGAGCACGAGCGTAATGTTTCCTTGTTGACGATGTTGCGCTAACCAGTCGGCAAAGTTTTCCCGACTGACAAAGCGGCCCTGGGCATCCGGGTAGCTGAGGCCATATTTTAACTCGCCCGTTTGTCCGTACATCATGATGTCGTCACGCTTCAGGCTCCAGGCCAGCCCCGCAGCAACGCCAACGCTGTCGGTGAGAATATAACGGCTAGAATCCAGCGACTCTTTGGTCATCTCGACAAAAAATTGTGGCTGCTTAGATTCCATCACCCGGTCAGGAATGGAGAAGCCAAACAACAGCGCCAGTCCTAATGGGCACAGTGCTGCGAATTTCCAGTTCTTCTCGCGGTTATTTAGCGTATACCAGCCAAAAAGCGTCCAGATGATAAAGATGCCCCAGGCACAAAAAACCTTATACGTTTCAATATGCGACCAGACCGGTGTCTTCAATGGACCCAGAGTGGAGACAATAAACGTGGCGATAATACCGATCACACCGAACAGAACGTTGATCCAGCCATTCACGCGCAGCGCGGTCGAACCTTTTTCCGCGGCCTGTAGGCCGAAACGTGCCGTCAATATAGCCAGCGGCGCGAAGCAAGAAAGAATATAGGTTGGCAGTTTTCCTTTCGCGATGCTGAAAAACAGAATTGGCATGATAATCCAGCTTAGCAGGTACAGTGCGCTGCGCGGTACATCCCGCTCACGCCAGCCCGTACGCAGCGCGCCGGGGAGCAGCCCGAGCCACGGTAATGTGCCAGCCACAAATACCGGGATGTAGTACCAGACAGGGGCCTTATGCTGGGCATCATCCTGCGCGAAACGTTGAATATGTTCGACCCAGAAGAAGTAATGCCAGAAATCTGGCTCTCGCTGGGCAATCGCTATTCCCCACGGCAACACGATCACGACGCAGCCGACAACCGCCAGCAGACCGTAGATAATGAGATCTTTCCAGCGCTTTTGTGCGAAAACCCACGGCAGTACGCTGAGTACAGGAACGGCAAGCGCCAGGAACCCCTTGGTCATCACGCCCATGCCGCAGGTTAACCCTAACAGCAAAAAAGCGATAATTTTGCGCGTTCTGGTCGTAGCCTGCATGCCTTCCCAAAAACAGCACATACCCGCCATTAGCCAGAGCGCAATGATGGGATCAAGTACCGCGTAGGTGCCGATGCTGTAAACCGAAAAAAACGTTAAAAAGATAACTGAAGAGAGTACGGCGGTACGTTTATCCTGCCATAACCGCATAGCAAGCCAGCCTACCAGTAGCGCCGTCAGCAAAGTGGCAAAAATGGCCCCCGCTCTGACGCCAAAATTATTGGCGCCAAATAGCCATTGTCCGATGCTGTTTAACCAGTATCCGGCAATCGGTTTTTCAAAATAACGCAGCCCTAAAAAGTGAGGAACGATCCAGTCGCCAGAGGTCAGCATCTCCCGGCTGATTTCGGCATAGCGAGTTTCATCAGGCTGCCAGAGCAGACGACTGTTGATGGGGAGAATAAAGTACAGCGCAATAAAAGCGATAAATGCCAGAGTGTAGCGGGCAGCAGATTTCATTGTGTCACACTCACCGGTTGTTGGCAGCCGAGCCATCCCTCTCTGCCGGGAATTTTTCCCCGCACGATCTGCCCTGTTGGCAGTGTACTGATGTCGTCAGGTAACAGCTCGCCAAGCGGGCAGAATGTAATCCCCATGTCCGCGGCGCGAGTAAGCAGCTCGTCAAAATTCTGATGAAAGGCGATGCCTTCAACTTCCGCATGAATGGTGTACACCGGTGTTCCTCTGCTCATCTGGATGTGGGAGAGAATATAAGAGTTGAAGTCCACCGCCTGGACCTCCTGACCAACCACTTCATCCCATGTTGGTAACGTGACAGGAATTTGTGGCGTCCCCGTTTTCCCGGATTCCAGCACTGGGCGGAATAACGACGTTCCACGACAGTCGCTGTTATAGCGCAGATGGAATGCTTCTTTGGCATTGACGACGCGGTTATCAGCACGCCATCCGGCAACGGCAGAGCAGGTGACTGGCTGACCGATGATGGCTTCAAGTGCGGTGATGCCTTGCGAAATATCATCAATCAGCTGTTTGTCATTCCAGTTTCCGCTTCGCGCCTGCCAGGCGTGATGATCCCAGGCATGCAAACCGGTTTCATGAATCTGGGCGGTTTGTGCAATGATTGCCGCGTTGGCCTGGCCAATCTCTTTTCCCGGCCATGCGGTTCCCGCCAATAAAATATCCCATCCGTAGAGTGATGCTGCGTTTGAACGCAGCATCTTCCACAGAAATTGTGGCTTCACAAGACGCCAGAGATGGCGCCCCATGTTGTCAGGTCCAACGCTAAAGAAAAAACTTGCCCGAACGTTATGTCGGTTTAATGTCTCCAGCAGGCGAGGCACGCCTTCGCGCGTCCCCCTGAATGTATCGACATCAATGCGCAAGCCTACTTTGGTCATGATGTGTGTTCCGTGATATCCACACTGCGTAAGAAGAAGTCCAGCGTCTCTTCTACCGTTTCCTGCATCTCAATGGTCGGTTCCCAGTTCAGGCAGCGTTTTGCATTGCGAATGTTAGGTTTACGATGCTCAACGTCTTGATAACCTTTACCGTAGTAGCTGCTGCTTTCGACGTCACGGAAACCGGCAAACGGCGGGAAGTGGTTACGCAACGGATGTTTTTCAAAGCAGGAAAGCAGCATTTCTGCCAGTTCCTGAATACTTGCTTCGTTCTGTGGATTACCGATGTTGATAATCTCGCCGTCACAGCGGCCGCCTTCGTTTTCAATGATGCGGTACAGGGCTTCGATACCATCGCGAATGTCGGTAAAGCAACGTTTTTGCTTGCCGCCTTCAATCAGCTTAATCGGTGAACCTTCCACCAGGTTGAGGATCAGTTGGGTAATGGCGCGTGAGCTGCCGATACGCGCGGCGTTAAGACTGTCCAGGCGCGGTCCCATCCAGTTAAACGGGCGGAACAGGGTGAAGCGCAATCCCTCTTTTTCGCCGTACGCCCAGATAACACGGTCCAGCAACTGCTTGGATACGGAGTAGATCCAGCGTGGTTTATTGACCGGACCGACGATCAGATTCGAACTGTCTTCATCAAAGACTTTGTCGGTACACATGCCGTAGACTTCGGAGGTTGACGGGAAAATGATGCGCTTGCGGTATTTCACGCAGTAACGAATGATTTTCAGGTTCTCTTCAAAATCGAGCTCAAATACGCGCAACGGGTTGCGGGTATATTCGATTGGCGTTGCGATCGCCACCAGCGGCAGCACAACGTCGCATTTTTTCACATGATATTCAATCCATTCGGAGTGAATGCTGATATCACCTTCGACGAAATGGAATCGCGGATGTTGCAGGAAACGCCCAATGGCGTCGCTGCCAATATCGAGTCCATACACTTCGTAATTATCTTCTTGCAGCAGGCGCTCGGTCAGATGGTTACCAATGAAGCCGTTAACGCCGAGGATCAGCACGCGAGTACGGCGTTTGCTGGTGGTCACTGACTGGCTGTTCAGACGAGAACCTGGCACCAGGCCCAGAACCTGCGCTAACTGTGACCCCTGCATTGCAATACCATCGCCAGCTTGTCCGGTAATAATCTCCAGTGCGCCATCGACACAGGCGATCAGTAAAGGAGAAACGGAGATGACGGTGCCCGGTTGGGCTGCGAGGTCATTTGTGCAAACGCGTGATGACCAGACGGTGAATTTTTGCGTGCCGACATAGCTAAATGCGCCCGGCCATGGATCGCTGACGGCACGAACCTGATTATGTAACTCTGCGGCTGGTTTGTTCCAGTCGAGGAAGCTATCTTCCGGCGTACGGCGACCAAAACAGGTAGCCTCTGCTTCCTGTTGGGGGAGTTCTGCATAATCTCCCGTTTTAATCGCGGGCAGCGCCTCTTCCAGCAGGTGACGCGCTGCCTGGCACAGCTTATGGTGCAGCGTTAACGCCACATCATCTGGTGAAATAGCAACGCGCTGCTGGGCAACAATGGCACCGGCATCCGCGCGTTTAACCATGCGGTGAAGCGTGACGCCGGTTTCGGTTTCGCCATTGACCAATACCCAGTTCAGCGGGGCGCGACCACGGTATTTCGGCAGCAGCGAGCCGTGCAGATTAAATGCGCCCTTAGGGGCAAGGCTGAGGATCTCATCACTCAGTAAATGGCGATAGTAGAATGAGAAGATAACATCCGGCGCCAGTTGGCTAATGCGCTCAACCCACAGGGGATGATTAACCTCGTCGGGGGCGTAAACCGGGATACCGGCGCTGGCCGCAAGGCGGGAAACAGATCCAAAAAATGCTTTTTCACCCGGATTGTCGGTGTGTGTAAAAATGGCAGCGATTTCATAACCTGCATCCAACAAGGCCTGGACACCCTGACATCCCATATCGTGATAGGCAAATACGACAGCTTTCATGCGCGGTTTTCCTCGGTTGACTGCGTGGTTTGTGGGCGGATAACGTGTTGAACAAAATAGCGGGGGCGGGCGCGGACATCGTTATAGATGCGGCCGATATATTCGCCGAGTAAACCCATGCCAATAAACTGTGCGCCGATAAAGGTAAACAGGACGGCAAACAGCATGAATACCCCTTCCGCTGCCCACTGTGGGCCGAGCGTCAGGCGCAGAACAACAAGCAGGACGGATAAGGTAAAGCCCGTGGCGGCGATCACGCTGCCCAACAGGCTCAACATGCGAAGCGGTGTTGTGGTAAGGCATGTCACCAGGTCATACATCAGGTTGATCAGACGCATGAAGCTGTATTTGGAGTCGCCAAATTCACGCTCTGCATGATGTACCGGGATCTCCGTGGCGCGACGGGCAAAAATGTTGGCCAGAATCGGGATAAAGGTGCTGCGCTCCTGGCAATGCAGCATGGCATCGACGATATGACGGCGATAGGCGCGTAGCATGCAGCCATAGTCGCCCATTGCTTTACCGGTGGTACGTTGGATCAGATGGTTGATCATTCGTGAAGCGGTCTTACGAAATACGCTGTCCTGCCGGTTCTGGCGTACCGTGCCCACCACATCGAAGCCTTCATCTGCGGTGGCGACCAGCCGCGGAATTTCCTCCGGTGGGTTTTGCAAATCGGCATCCAGCGTGATGATCAAGTCACCGGTGACATGGCTGAAACCGGCCATAATCGCCGAGTGCTGTCCGTAATTACGGTTCAGCAAAATAGAGACGATATGGCTGTTCGGCGCCTGAGAGGCGTCCATCATCAACTGAGCGGAACGGTCGCTGCTGCCGTCGTCAATTAGCAGAATTTCATAGTCTTTGCCCAATTTCTCGCAGGCGGCGCTGGTGCGTCTGATTAACTCTGGCAGGCTTTCCTGTTCATTAAAAACGGGAATGACCACCGAGACTTTTTTGATCGGGGTTGCTTCAAACATGGTTATTGTCCTGCAATTTCGCGAAGTGCCGTAATGACCCGCTGGGTGTCAGCGTCGGTCATGTCGGGGAATAACGGCAGCGAGCAGATGCGTGCGCTATTCCATTCTGTATTGGGGAGCGAAAGAGTAGTGAAGCGTTCGCGATAATATTTTTGCGTATGGGCTGCACGAAAATGCAGACCGGTGCCGATATCTTTGGTCTTCAGCGCTTCCATCAGGGCATCTCTGCTCAACCCGCAGCGCGTTTCGTCAACACGAATGATGAATAAGTGCCAGGCATGAACGTGCGACCACTGGGGCAGGTCCAGCGGTTGAAATGGCGTATCAGCCAGCGCCTGTTGATATTGCTGGGCAATTTGTGCCCGGCGTGAGTTCAGTTGCTCCAGCTTATTCAGCTGTACCAGCGCAATAGCGGCATTGATATCCGTCAGGTTGTATTTGTATCCTGGCGCAAGCACTTCGGCCTGCGGCGCCCGACCATAGGTTTGCCGATCAAAAGCATCAACGCCCAGACCGTGAAACTTCAGACTGCGAAGCCGCTGAGCAAGCTGGCTGTCGTCGGTAACGATCAGTCCACCTTCCGCACAGGTGATATTTTTAATGGCGTGAAACGAGAGGATTGCTGTACCGCGAGCACCGACATGACGGCCTTTATACAACGTCCCCACGCCATGGGCCGCATCTTCTATTACCGGGATGCCATAACGCTCGCCAATGGCATAAATCGCGTCAAGGTCGGCGGGGGCGCCTGCGTAATGTACTGGAACAATGGCTTTAGTTCGTGGGGTAATAGCGGCTTCAATTTGCTCAGGTGTCACCATAAGCGTATTGCGGTCGACGTCGATCATGACGGGCGTTGCACCCAGCAGGACAATCATGTTGAGGGTAGAAACCCACGTCATCGACGGCGTTATGACCTCGTCGCCTGCGCCTACGCCCAATGCCATCAGCGTGATGTGCATACCCGCCGTGGCGGAGCAGACGGCGACGGCGTGTTGATTTCCCGTGAGCTGACAGAAGGCTTCTTCCAGCTGTTGATTTTTCGGGCCGGTGGTTATCCACCCAGAGTCCAGAACCGCCTTCACTGCGGCAAGTTCTTCAGCACCCATTGCCGGGCGAGAGAAAGGCAAAAAGTCAGACATCATTATTCCTTCAAGCCATTTAACGCCACCGAAGCTTTATTTTTAGTGATAAACAGGGGCGTCGTTAATTATTTCATCAGGCTACAAAGGTTAATGACTGAAGGTTAATTTATCCTTAAGAGTTTAAGGTTTGGGATAGACGGATAAATAGAGGTGATTTTTATTTATCTTGATGAATTTAAATTATTTTTTCTGTTTTGCGGCATTGCTTTTTGCTATAAATTGATGAGTGCAATGCCGCTATTCGGAATGTTAATTATATGCCGTTATTAAAATGATAACCTACAGTAACCCTTTCAAGGATAACGTTTTACGCGTGGCGATATTTAAATCGTAGGCACCGAGATCTTCCGGTTTAACCCAGGCGAATGCCTGGAACTCTTCGTTAATGTTCACTTCACGATTCGCCGCCACACAATCGAAGATGAGATAAATCATGTAAATCTCTTCCTGACTGCCATCAGCATAGGTTTTAGTGCGAATATCATCACTGAAGGTCCAGGGGGTAATTTCTGATAACACCAGTTGTTCGCCCAGCTCTTCCCTCACTTCACGGCGCAGAGCCTCTTCAATACGTTCACCTGGTTCAACACCGCCGCCAGAAAGCGCCCACTGACCGGGAAACACACCGCGGTCATCAGCCATTTTGCAGAGTAAATAACAGCCATCGTTTTGAATTAATGGGCAAACAATCGTTCTTTGGCGCATCATTCGAGTCCTTGTAGGGGAGGTATAGAAAATTCCATCATGTGCTCATCTTACCTTTTGCTGGCGGCAGAAAAAATGTTTCATCGGCAATTAAGAGCGCTTTGGCAGGGAAAACAGGATGTTTGTTGAAAATGACGTTCTGAGACGCCCAGTTGTGTAATTGGCACAAGAATTTAACCTTAAACAAATCTTGTGAGTAGTATTTAGTTACAATATGCCATTGCATCGCTTTTTTAGCTCATTGATTCCTCGCCATCTGACAGTACAATTCATCGGTTTTGGGGCTATGTTTTGATTCTTGCTGGAAAGGATAGAAAATGAAAAAAAGTTTAATGTTGGGTTTTGCCGGAATGCTGTTTGTTTCCGCATCGGCGAGCGCGATTAGCATCAGCGGCCAGGCTGGCGAAGACTACACCAACCTGGGATTCGGAATGGGCACTGAGAGTACTGGTCTGGCTGTCAGTGGTAACTGGATGCATAACGATGACGACGGTGATGTTGCCGGGCTGGGTTTAGGTCTGAATATCCCACTGGGGCCGCTGATGGCGACCGTTGGTGGTAAAGGTGTTTATACCAATCCAAACGATGGCGATGAAGGCTATGCTGCTGCTGTCGGTGGTGGTTTACAGTGGCCGATTGGCGACAGCTTCCGTCTGTTTGGTGAGTATTATTACTCTCCTGATTCGCTTTCCAGCGGTATCGACAGCTATGAAGAAGCAAATGCCGGTGCGCGTCTGACCATTATGCGTCCGCTGAGCATCGAAGCCGGTTATCGTTACCTGAACCTGGCAGGTAAAGACGGCAATCGTGATAACGCGATTGCTGATGGCCCGTACGTTGGGGTTAACGCCAGCTTCTAACATTTCTGGCGCGGCGTTCAGTCGCGCCTTCCCCCCTCCATGCGTTATAGTGTTTTCATCATAAAAGCAGGAGAACACGATGTTAAACGTGGAGATGCTATCCACCGGGGATGAAGTGTTGCACGGACAAATCGTCGACACTAATGCCGCCTGGCTGGCCGATTTTTTCTTTAATCAGGGTTTACCGCTAACGCGCCGCAACACGGTAGGTGACAATCTTAACGATTTAGTCGCCGTTTTACGTGAGCGTAGCGAACACGCCGATGTTCTGATCGTTAATGGCGGTCTGGGGCCAACCAGCGATGATTTGAGCGCGCTGGCAGCGGCAACGGCAAAAGGCGAAGGACTGGTGCTGCATGAAGCATGGCTGGCCGAGATGGAGCGATATTTCCGCGATCGTGGCCGCGTGATGGCGCCGAGCAACCGCAAACAGGCTGAACTTCCAGCCAGCGCTGAGTTTATCAATAATCCGGTGGGAACCGCGTGCGGGTTCGCCCTGAAGCTTAACCGCTGCCTGATGTTCTTTACACCGGGTGTACCGTCAGAATTCAAAGTCATGGTTGAGCATGAGATCCTGCCTCGTTTGCGTGAGCGTTTCTCTTTGGCTCAGCCCCCGTTATGCCTGAGATTAACCACCTTTGGCCGTTCTGAAAGCGACCTGGCGCAGAGCCTGGATCCGTTGCCGTTACCTCCGGGAGTAACAATGGGTTATCGCTCCTCAATGCCAATTATTGAGCTGAAGCTGACCGGACCGGATTCTCAACGGGAAGCGATGCTGGCGCTGTGGCCAGAAGTTAAGCGGGTTGCCGGGCAGAATATGATTTTTGAAGGCACGGAAGGCTTGCCCGCGCAAATCGCCCGCACGTTGCAGGAACGGCAATACAGTCTGACGCTGAGCGAACAATTCACCGGTGGTCTGGTAGCACTCCAGCTTTCTCGTGCGAATGCGCCACTGTTGGCGAGTGAAGTGGTTCCGCCCCAGGAAGAAACGCTGGCGCAAACGGCGCATTGGATAACCGAGCGACGCAGCAAACATTATGCTGGATTGGCACTCGCGATATCGGCTTTCGAAAACGAACATATTAACTTTGCGCTGGCCACGCCTGATGGGACACACGCCTTGCGCGTACGGCTGAATGCAAATCGCTACAGCCTGGCGATTCGTCAGGAAGTGTGCGCGATGATGGCGCTAAATATGCTGCGCCGCTGGCTTAACAATCAGGATATCACTAGCGAACACGGCTGGATCGAAGTGGTTGAGTCGTTGACGATTTAATCATTGATTGGGAAGGCTAAATGCCTTCCCAATCTGGTTCATGCGGTGGTGTCGCCAGGCAATAGCCCGGTAATTAACTGAACCAAATCACGATCTATACCTTGTTCCAGCATCATATGAGCGATACGTAAGGCCTCTTCTTGCGTACCTTTCTGTATTCCTTGCGCTAATCCTTGTTGTATCCCTTGTTGTAGCCCGTTGTGGTGGCCTTCCTGCCTGAGTCTCTCTGCAATTGTCATCAACCTCTCCTTATGATGGGGGGAACGTTCGGCGACTTCATGGATAAATTCGCCGACGTGAGAAACGTCACCGTACCGTAGAAGGTAATTAAATAGCGTTTGTAGCTGGCTGTCATTAGCGGTGCTTGTAACTAATAGCGAGACCAGGCGGTCCACCAACCCCATCAAATCACGATCGCGGATATGTTTTTGCATCAACTCTAGCAGTGCAACACGCCGATGCTGTGCGATTTCATCGTCAGGTATCACGGTAATGTCGACCAGCGGAAAGGCTTCTGAATAAAGCTGTCGAGCCAGCTGTGGATTGTCAAATTCATCCAGCCAGTTGAGTGACCAGGGATAGGGACTTTGTTGACCATGATAAAACAACATGGGGATTACCAGCGGTAGCATTTTATTCCCGGCATCAAGATGATACTGCATCGCAGCGGTGGCATAACGCATAAGGCGAAACGCCATGTGCGGTACCGCCGTACTCTGATGTTCAATAACACAATAGATATAGCCCTGGCCTTCGCGGGTTTTTAACGACCACACTACGTCAGAGTAGTATGCGCGGAGATCTTGTTCGATAAAACTGGTGGATTCCAGCTTCAGCGTTTGTAAATCGCATATCTCACGTAATGCGGTGGGAAGGTGTATATCCAGAAAATCCCGAGCCATCTCAGGGTAGGACATTATCTTTTTAAAAACGGCATCATGCGGTGTAGATGTAGTGGATTTAGCCATGGTAGTCCGTCACCAGAAATAGAAGATGGCGCGACGGTATCCATTTTTGACAAGCGCTGCACGTGGGGAATGGGTTCTTTGCGTGGGTGAATCAGAGATAAATACATCTGGCTGCAACGTATTCACTTAAACAGAGCAAGGTGCGCAAAAATGCCCGGTAGCAAACGCCACCGGGCAACAGAGTTAACCCAACGCTTTGGCAAGCAGGGTGATGGGATGTTCGCAACGCTTACTGGTAGACATCTCAATCTGCCATTTACAGGTTTCGCAGTCGGTGACGACGATATCAGCGCCACTTTCTTCAATCTGGCGGAATAATGGTGCGCCAATAGACTGTGAAGTCGGATAGTTTTCCTTTTTAAAGCCGTAAGTCCCGGCAATCCCGCAACACTGAGAATCCAGCACCGTCAGCTCCAGCCCCGGGATTTGTCGCAGTAGCTCCAGCGTATAGAGGGTCCAGCCCATTTTCTCCATGTGACATGGCGTGTGATAGACCACCTTCAGCGGCATCGTTTTCAGCGGCAGCGTTTTACCTTCATCCAGCTTGCGCCACAGCCAGCGGGTTGCCAGTTCAATGTGTTCACGCAGGCCTGAGTTGTCGACATCCAGCACTTCCGGATATTCATCACGTAGCGCAAAGGTACAGGTTGATGAGGTGGCGATCACCGGAATGCCTTTACCATCGATCGCCTCCCTGAGTGAGGCCACGTTGCTTACTGCCTGCTTACGCGCTTTATCGGTAAAGCCGTTGGCAATCAGCGGTACGCCGCAGCATTTCTCTTTACTCAGCAGTTGCACGCCGGTTCCCATCGCATTCAACACCTTGATCAGGTCTTTGCCGAGCTGGGGATGGTTGTAATTCACAAAACAGCCGTGGAAAAAGGCGACCTGATCCTGATACTGCGCCTGCTGTGCGGCAACGCTGCGATACCAGCGGCGGAAGGTGCCAAAGGAGTACTTCGGCAGCGTACGGCGATGATCGATTTTTAGCGCGTAATCCAGCAGCTGACGTACCGGTTTTAGTGAGGTGGCGGTATTCACTATTGGGGCGAAGGGGGTGGATACGCTACCCATTAAATCGGTATGACTTAAGACAAAGTTACGCAACGATGGGCGCGTTGTGTCGTATTTGGCGCGCGCGCGCTGGATGATATCACCGATTTTCACGTCTGACGGACAGGCCACTTCGCAGCGCTTACAGTTGATGCAATATTTCAGCGCCTCGTCATATAACGCGCCATCTTTCAGGCGTAAGCGTTCACCGTCCGGGCCAGCTTGTTTAGGGCCTGGGTAGCTCGGATTGACGCGGCTTACCGGGCAGGCGGTGGTGCACACCGTGCATTTGATACAACTTTCAAAACGTGTGTCGCTCATTGCTGTCCTCCTGCACGTTTCGCAATATGATGTGCGGCATGTAAGGCGCTAACTGCGCACACGCCGCCTCCGCAACCCTGGGCTATAGGGTCGAATCCGCCGAGGACGGAACCAATGGCATACATGTTCTCTATCGTTTTTCCCGCAAGTGATGGTCGCAATGCGGCATCGGTAGTTACGCCAAACTGTTGCCACGGTTGTGGATCGAAAACATCACGCTGATACCATTCGGCGCGGGTGGCAGTTTGATGTACATCCAGTCCCAGGATTGGTTCGTGGATTGCCTCACGCGTGGCGACCAGTCCGCTGCTGAAGAAGCTGCCGCTGGCGAGCACGGCGAAACGTGGCCGCAAGGGGATATCGGCATGATTTCGGGTCCAGATTTCGCTGACCACGCCATCCTGACAGGTGATTTTTTTCACTTCATCACCCGGCATCCACACACCGCCCTGACGCACAAACTGGCGCTGCAATTTGTTGTGCAAACGCATGCCCAGTACCGAAGGAGGTAGGGTCGGTAACAGTGTCAGCGAGCAGGGGAGGCGCTCGTTAAGCCACTGCCAGAGCCGCTCATCTGCCAGACCGAAGCAGGCCGGCATGATTATCATGTCGCAGGTTTTTGCCATTGGCAGCAATGCGTCATAGAGCAGCGACCATTTATCTTCGTTATCCAGCAGGCGCGCAATGTTGACGGCGCGAAACTCGGTCGGGTTATCACGCAGGACATCCAGCTCCGGTAGCTGGATTTCTGCCGTCTCAACGCTGAGATTGCGCTGGCGTAATGATGCCGCGGCGAGATGCGCCTGAAAATCCAGTAACCCGCTAATCCCTACAACGCAGATACGCTGTGCGGACAGCGGCCAGACCGGCACTTCCGGGGAACTTAACCAGGTTGAGCGCAGGGTGCCCAGCGGAGTAACACGTTGATGCGCCTGATGCACTTTGCCCTGCAAATGTGTTCCGCATTCTTCCAGTAAATTTTGCGCCTGTTGGGCCAGTTCCAGAACGTTCTGCGTTCCGATGGTGCTATACGGATGTGCGGGTGCCTGAGTGCGCAGCGCATTCAAACCCGCTTCAATATCCGTCACCGGTTGACCATCGGGTAAGCTGCTGAGCAAATCCAGTGATCCGGAGGAAAAATGCAGGGCGCTTTGGCCGCGGGTAACAATCGTGCAGCGCAGTCCGCTTTTTTGCAGTTGCAGGCCACATAGCAGTCCGGCGAGGCCGCCGCCGATAATGACGGTATCAAATTTCATCCTGGTGCTCCTTTTCCAGACCACACAACCCTTGATAAACCCAGCGCGTGAATTCGCTTTCGCGCAGCGCATCTCCCCAGGCGATAGGCTGCACGCCTTTCCAGCGTTCGTTGAGGAAGTCGGAAAGCTGGGTAATAGACTGCGCTGCGGTAGTGACATTAAAACGTTGCAGCAAACCTGCGGCGCGGCAGGCACACAATTCGCCCTGGCAGGTCCCCATTCCAACACGGGTACGGCGACGCAAATCGAGCAGGCTGTTGACGGTTAAATTCTCGACGGCGTATTGCACTTCACCTGCGGTGACCGCTTCGCATTCGCAGACCAGGCTGCGGTGCTGACGGCCTTCGCTAAGCCACGCTGGGGTGCGATCGCCGTGACGGTAGACCGCTGAGCCGCGCAATGGCGCGGGCAATGAGATCACGCGTTTAAGCGTATGCTCGGTAGACTCCTGCGAACCAGGCAGCGCGGTGTCTGCCGTTGTACAAGGTTGGGTATTGCCCAGCTTACGGCAAACGGCATCGGTGGCCCATTCTGCCATCAGGCGGTAGGTCATCAGTTTGCCGCCGGTAATGGTGATAAAACCATCCAGTCCGTCACGCTCTGCGTGATCGAACAGTACAATCCCACGGCTGACGTTACGACCGCTTGGATCGTCGTCGCTGGCTACCAGCGGGCGTACGCCGGAGTAGGCGCGTAAAATGCGCGTTTTCGCCATAATCGGCGCCAGCTTCTCGCCTTCACGCAGCAGAATATCGACCTCTTCTGCGGTGACGCGGTTGCTGTCGATATCGTCGTAATCAATGTGCTGTGAGGTGGTACCGATCAGTGAAATGGTATCGCCAGGCACCAGAATATCGGCGTCAGAAGGCTTACGGCAGCGGTTAATGACATGCTGGTTAATGCGATGATCCATAATCAGCAACGAACCTTTGGCCGGGAACATACGGATGCTCAGATCGGCATATTCCGCAATGCGTTGACCCCAGATCCCGGCAGCGTTGACGACAACCGGTGCATGCAGGGACTGCATTTCGCCTGTCAGATGATTGCGCACATTAACGCCGCAAACCGTTGCGCCTTCGCGGATCAGTCCCGTCACTTCATGTGCCGTTAAGATAACCGCGCCATGCTCACGCGCATCCAGCATGTTAGCCGCGGTTAAACGGAAAGGATCGACCGTCCCGTCTGGTACTTTTACTGCACCAATCAGCTGTGGATTCACGGAAGGTTCGATAATACGTGCCTGCTGAGGGTCAATCGCTTCTGCGCGGATCCCTGCCTCTTCACAGGCGCGAATAAAGGTGGCCTGGAAGGACAGCTCATCCTCCGGCAGGGTAATAAACAGACCGTCCGTTGGCTCAACGCAATGACGGGCGATACGTTTCAGGATTTGGTTTTCGCTGATGCACTCACGGGCAGATTCAGCGTCGGTGACGGCGTAGCGTGCACCGCTGTGCAGCAGGCCGTGGTTGCGCCCGGTCGCACCAGTGGCGATATCGTGGCGTTCCACTAAGATGACGCGCAACCCGCGCAGCGCACAGTCGCGTGCGATCCCTGCACCTGTTGCTCCCCCACCAATGATAATCACGTCACTTGTTTGCGAGTCGCGAGTTTTCATTGTTTTTCCTCACAGTTCGTTTTTTATCATTTAGCCACATAAAAAACATGGATTGTTTGATTTCGCGCATAATCGCTCATTATTCGAAAATGAAACGTGATTTCGTGCGCCTTTATGAACATTTGTCATAAATCTGTAACAATATGTGCTGCGTTTCACATTTTTGTTATGTATCTTTCCTTAACATCGCGGCCACACTGGGAGCGGTAGGGTAGTAATGACGAACTACAGTGTTTACTTCGAATGAAAGACGGCCACGGAGGCTACACTATGTTGAGCATTTTTAAACCAGCGTCACACACGGCGCGTTTACCTGCAGCGGAGATCGATCCGACATATCGTCGATTACGTTGGCAGATTTTTCTGGGGATTTTCTTTGGTTATGCCGCGTACTATCTGGTACGTAAGAACTTTGCCCTTGCGATGCCGTATCTGGTTGAGCAAGGTTTCTCGCGTGGCGATCTGGGTTTTGCGTTGTCCGGTATCTCCATTGCTTACGGATTTTCGAAATTCATCATGGGGTCCATTTCGGATCGCTCGAATCCGCGCGTTTTCCTGCCAGCCGGTCTGATTCTGGCCGCCGCAGTAATGCTGTTCATGGGCTTTGTACCGTGGGCGACATCGAGCATCGCGATAATGTTTGTGCTGCTGTTCCTCTGCGGATGGTTCCAGGGGATGGGCTGGCCGCCGTGTGGCCGTACTATGGTGCACTGGTGGTCGCAGAAAGAGCGTGGGGGCATTGTTTCCGTCTGGAACTGTGCGCACAACGTGGGTGGTGGTCTGCCTCCGCTGTTGTTCCTGCTGGGTATGGCCTGGTTCAATGACTGGAAAGCGGCGCTGTATATGCCTGCTTTCGGTGCGATCGTCGTCGCGCTGATTGCTTTTGCCCTGATGCGTGACACACCACAGTCCTGTGGTCTGCCGCCTATCGAAGAGTATAAGAACGACTATCCGGACGATTACACCGAGAAAGCGGAAGAAGAGCTGACTGCAAAGCAGATCTTCATGCAGTACGTACTGCCGAACAAACTGTTGTGGTACATCGCTATCGCTAACGTGTTTGTTTATCTGCTGCGTTACGGCATCCTGGACTGGTCACCGACCTACCTGAAAGAAGTGAAGCATTTCGCACTGGACAAATCATCCTGGGCCTACTTCCTGTATGAGTATGCGGGTATTCCGGGCACGCTGTTGTGCGGCTGGATGTCGGATAAAGTCTTCCGTGGTAACCGTGGCGCGACCGGCGTGTTCTTTATGACGCTGGTAACTATTGCGACCATCGTTTACTGGATGAACCCGGCAGGCAACCCGAACGTCGATATGGCTTGTATGATCATCATCGGCTTCCTGATCTACGGCCCGGTAATGTTGATTGGTCTGCACGCGCTGGAACTGGCACCGAAAAAAGCGGCGGGAACGGCGGCTGGCTTTACCGGTCTGTTCGGTTATCTCGGCGGTTCTGTGGCCGCGAGCGCCATTGTTGGCTACACCGTTGACTTCTTCGGTTGGGACGGCGGCTTTATGGTAATGATTGGCGGTAGCGTGCTGGCGGTTATTCTGCTGGTGGTCGTCATGATTGGCGAAAAACGCCATCACAAAGAGATGGAACTTAAGCGTAACGGGGGCTAATAGATGAAAACCACATTGAAAAGTCTCAGCGTGGCACTGATGATCGCAGGTATGGTGGTCAGCAGTGCGGCGGTTGCCGCAGATAAGATCGTGATTGCGCACCGTGGCGCCAGCGGTTATCTGCCGGAGCATACGCTACCTGCGAAAGCGATGGCCTATGCTCAGGGGGCGGATTACCTGGAACAAGATTTGGTGATGACCAAAGATGACCATCTGGTCGTCCTGCATGACCACTATCTTGACCGCGTTACCGATGTTGCCGAGCGTTTTCCGGAACGTGCGCGTAAAGACGGGCGTTACTACGCTATCGACTTTACGCTGGATGAAATTAAATCGCTGAAATTTACCGAAGGCTTCGATATCGAAAATGGCAAAAAGGTCCAGACCTACCCAGGGCGTTTCCCGATGGGTAAATCTGATTTCCGCGTGCACACGTTCGAAGAAGAGATTGAGTTTGTTCAGGGATTAAATCATTCCACCGGTAAAAACATCGGTATTTACCCGGAAATGAAAGCGCCGTGGTTCCATCACCAGGAAGGAAAGGACATTGCGGCTAAGACGCTGGAAGTACTGAAAAAGTACGGGTATACCGACAAGAACGACAAGGTCTATCTACAGTGTTTTGATGTTGCTGAGTTGAAGCGCATTAAAAATGAACTGGAACCGAAGATGGGGATGGATCTCAATCTGGTACAGTTGATTGCGTACACTGACTGGAATGAAACCCAGGAGAAAAAGCCGGACGGTAGTTGGGTTAATTACAACTACGACTGGATGTTTAAACCGGGTGCCATGAAGCAGGTTGCGCAGTATGCGGACGGCATTGGGCCGGACTACCACATGCTGATTGATGAGAAGTCGAAGAAGGGCAATATCTCGTTAACTGGCATGGTGCAGGATGCACATCAGAATAAGATGGTGGTGCATCCTTATACCGTTCGTGCCGATCAACTGCCGGATTACACCACTGATGTAAACCAGCTGTATGGCATTCTTTATAACAAGGCGGGCGTTGACGGGCTGTTCACCGACTTCCCCGACAAAGCAGTGAAATTCTTAAATAAAGAGTGATGGCGTAAGGCCTGTGATGCACCTCCGGTCACAGGCCTTAATGGATGAAACGTTTTAACTGCTAGATAAGGCCGTCTGTTGTCAACGTTTCCATACATGCCTGCAGGAGAAATAAAGGGCTGCCGTCCACCGGCGGCTCTTTTGCCAGTAAGGATATCTGTCGATAGAACGTCGGTTCCAGCGCGACAGAGCGCACTTTCCCTCCAACCGCCTTCAGCGTTAATTCCGGTAATAACGCCATACCCAGCCCCTGACGAATAAAGCTCATCGCGGTATCCGGATGGTTAAACTCGTATTTAATGACCGGTTCAATTCCCTTCTCTTTAAATAGCGCCATGATGCTTAATTCATAGCGACCTTTGCTGATAATTAGCGGTTCTCCAACCAGTTGTTCCACTGAAATTGTGCTGGTGGCAGCCAGCGGATGGCTTTCAGGAAGCACGACGGTAAATTTGTCGCGATACACCGGTACGCAGTACATGTCATTTACCGGGAAATGTACAAATCCCGCATCGATATCCCCACTGCGCAGGGAATCAACGATTGCCGTGCTGTTTTCTTCATAAGGGATAATTTTGATGTGCGGGTGGTGCTGTTCGAAGTGGTGGATGATGCCGGGCAAAATGCAGGCACAGGCGCTGGGAAAGCAGCCGATACGCAGAGTTCGGGCCGGGTTTTGTCGTTCTTGCTCGGCAATCTCTTTCACCGCGTTGGTTTCAGACACGATTGTCCGCAGGTGCGAAACGATCCGACACCCGGCTGGGCTAAGTTGAATGTCTTTGCGGCGTTCGCGGATAAGAATATCAACCCCTAGCTCTTCCTCCAGGGCTGAAATTGCCTGACTTACGGCGGATTGGGTCATATATAGCCGCTTGCTGGCTTCGGTAAAACCACCGTACTCAAGCACGGCAAGCAGGGCGTGGATCTGTGTTAATGTCATTAGCTCCCTCTAATCAACAATATTAAAACGATTAATTTCTCTAATATAATGGGCCTGTTTATACTTGCGGTCTACCGTAAAATCACACTTCGACGCACCTGTCCGTAGTTCAGTTGAGCTGAGCGTTGCCTGCGTGCGCCGTCTGGACAGGCTGTCGAATATGAAAGAAAAACTGTGGACGAAAGATTTTTGGGCGATAACGATAATCAGCTTTATTATATTTTTTGTTTTTTATGTCCTGCTCACGCTATTACCGATCTATATTTCGGATCGCCTGCATGCCACTCCAGATAAGGCCGGATTATTAGTCACCTTCTTTTTGGGGGCCGCTATTGTTGTGCGCCCGTTTGCGGGACAATGGGTAGGAAAATATTCGAATAAAACGATTCTGGTGCTCTCTTCTCTGGCCTTTTTGGTGGTCACTGCGCTGTATCCTTTTTGCCACTCAATTGAATCACTGCTGTTAATTCGGGTGCTTCATGGTGTGACGTTTGGCGTTATTACCACGGTAAAAGGAACGATTTCCGCGCGGTTGATACCGGCCTCCCGACGTGGGGAGGGCATCAGTTTTTTCTCATTAGCGATGGGGCTGGCGATGGTTGTGGGGCCATGGGTGGGCCTGAACATGGCGCGCTGGGGGGCATTTACCACGGCGTTCTGGCTGTGTAGCGCGGTTGCCACGCTAGGTATCATCCTGTCTTTGATCGTTACCGTACCGCCAGTTATCCGCCATGCTGACGGCTCCAAACCGAAGCTTGGGTTTGCGGCAATGTTTGACCGTGCCGCGATGCCTTTTGCGATGGTGACGTTTTTCATGACTTTCTCCTACGCGGGTGTTTCCGCCTTCCTGGCATTGTATGCACGGGAGTTAGATCTGATGGCCGCCGCCAGTAATTTCCTGTTGTGCTACGCCATTTGCCTGATGATCTGTCGAACCTTTACCGGCAATATTTGTGATAAAAAAGGGCCGAAATACGTAGTCTACCCGTGTTTGCTGGCCTTTACCGTTGGGCTGGTGGCGCTGGGCTATACTAACGGCAGCATTATGATGATTATTTCAGGTGGATTAATCGGCATTGGTTATGGTTCGGTTACGCCGGTATTTCAGACACAAATTATTAGCTCGGTGGAACCCCATAAAATTGGTATCGCCAATTCGCTGTTTTTCAATGCGATGGATGCGGGAATGGCAATCGGCGCATTTATCATGGGGATGATGGTCGAGGGTGTGGGATATCGGGCGATTTATCTGGTGGGTGCACTGCTGGTGGTACTGGCCGGGGCGCTGTACATCATGCAGATGAAAAAGCGCGGAGACGTGGTACTGGTCTCCGCGCATGAAGTTCACTAAACACTACAGCTCTATTTCAATATCGCCTTTTGCCCGGCAACAGCACGGCAATATTTCACCGGGCTGAATGAAGGCCAGCGGTTCTGCAATCCAGTCAACCTGTCCCGCCACCAGGCGGGTACGGCAGGAGCCGCAGTAGCCTTCACGACACTGATATTCGACTTCAACATCGTGCGACTCGAGCGCGGCAAGCAGGGAAGGGTGTTCATCCTGGCACAGCAACTGTGTGCCAGAGATGCGCAGAGTTACGCGGCCCATCAGAGCTGGAAGTTACTCAGATCGTCAGTATCGACTTCGGAATCGATCTGGCCGACCAGATAAGAGCTGACTTCCACTTCCTGCGGCGCAACCTGGACGTTGTCAGACACCAGCCAGGTATTGATCCAAGGGATAGGGTTAGAGCGCGTCTGGAACGGCAGATCGAGCCCAACAGCCTGCATACGGATGTTGGTGATGTACTCAACGTACTGGCACAGAATGTCTTTGTTCAGGCCAATCATTGAGCCATCGCGGAACAGGTAGTCTGCCCACTCTTTTTCCTGCAGCGCGGCCTGTACGAACAGGTCGTAGCACTCCTGTTTGCACTCTTCGGCAATTTCCGCCATCTCCGGATCGTCCACGCCGCTGCGCAGCAGGTTCAGCATATGCTGGGTACCGGTCAGGTGCAGGGCTTCGTCGCGGGCGATCAGACGAATAATTTTCGCGTTGCCTTCCATCAGTTCACGTTCGGCGAAGGCGAAAGAGCAGGCGAAGCTGACATAAAAGCGGATCGCTTCCAGCGCGTTCACGCTCATCAGGCACAGATACAGCTTCTTCTTCAGCTCACGCAGGTTTACAACAACCGTTTTGCCATTAACGGTATGCGTACCTTCACCGAGCAAGTGCCAGTAGCTGGTCATCTCGATCAATTCGTCGTAGTAGCTGGAAATGCCTTCTGCTCGCTTCTGGATTTGCTCGTTGGTGACGATATCGTCAAACACCACCGCCGGATCGTTAACGATATTACGGATGATGTGGGTGTAGGAGCGGGAATGGATCGTTTCAGAAAACGCCCACGTTTCCACCCAGGTTTCCAGTTCAGGGATCGAGATTAACGGCAGCAGCGCGACGTTAGGGCTACGTCCCTGAATGGAGTCCAGCAGCGTCTGATACTTCAGGTTGCTGATGAAGATATGTTTTTCATGTTCCGGCAACGCCTGGAAATCGATACGATCGCGAGAAACATCGACTTCTTCCGGACGCCAGAAGAAAGAGAGCTGCTTTTCGATCAGTTTTTCGAAGATGTCATATTTTTGCTGATCGTAGCGGGCGACGTTCACCGGCTGGCCGAAGAACATCGGTTCCAGAAGCTGATCATTTTTCGTCTGTGAAAAAGTGGTGTATGCCATTGATGTGAATCCTGTCTGGAATGTACTGCCGGATGTTCTTTGCTTATCCGGCATACAATACCGCGAATTAATTTGTAGGCCGGGTAAGCGCTATGCCACCCGGCAAAAGATTAAATCTTACATGCGCCGCTTTCGCAGCCATCGTCCTGAATGGACGGTACCAGATCGTCCTGAGAGTCTTCCGCACCGTCACGGGTGTTCTGATAATACAGCGTTTTGACACCAAATTTGTAGGCGGTGAGCAGGTCTTTCAGCAACTGCTGCATCGGTACTTTTCCGGACGGGAAGCGCGACGGATCGTAGTTGGTGTTGGCGGAAATCGACTGATCGATAAATTTCTGCATGATACCTACCAGCTGCAGATAGCCATCGTTGTTCGGCATTTCCCACAGCAGTTCGTATGCGTCGTGCAGGTGTTCGTAGTCCGGCACGACCTGACGCAGAATCCCATCTTTCGATGCTTTGATGCTCACGTAACCGCGTGGCGGTTCAATGCCGTTGGTGGCGTTGGAGATCTGCGAAGAGGTCTCGGACGGCATCAGGGCTGACAGCGTGGAGTTACGCAGACCGTGAGTTTTAATTGATTCGCGCAGGCTTTCCCAGTCGTAATGCAGGGACTCGCTGACGATAGCATCCAGGTCTTTTTTATAGGTATCAATCGGCAGAATGCCTTTCGCATAGGTGGTTTCGTTAAACCATGGGCATGCGCCTTGCTCTTTTGCCAGCTCGTTAGAAGCCTTCAGCAGGTAATATTGAATCGCTTCAAAGGTTTTGTGAGTCAGGTTATTGGCGCTGCCGTCAGAGTAGCGTTTACCGTTTTTCGCCAGCCAGTAAGCGTAGTTGATCACGCCAATGCCCAGCGTACGACGACCCATCGCACCGCGTTTGGCGGCCGGAATCGGATAATCCTGGTAATCGAGCAGCGCATCCAGCGCACGTACCGCCAGCACAGCCAGCTCTTCCAGTTCGTCCAGACTTTCGATAGCGCCCAGGTTAAATGCGGACAGCGTACACAGCGCAATTTCGCCGTTTTCATCGTTAACGTCGGTCAGCGGTTTGGTCGGCAGGGCGATTTCCAGACACAGGTTGGACTGGCGTACCGGCGCGACAACCGGATCAAACGGGCTATGGGTGTTGCAGTGGTCAACGTTCTGAATGTAGATACGACCAGTAGAGGCACGTTCCTGCATCATCAGTGAGAACAGCTCAACCGCTTTCACGCGCTGTTTGCGGATGCTGTCGTCGTTTTCATATTGAGTGTACAGACGTTCGAACTCATCTTGATCGGCGAAGAACGCGTCATACAGACCTGGAACGTCAGACGGGCTAAACAGGGTGATGTCGCCGCCTTTCAGCAGACGGGTGTACATCAGCTTGTTGATCTGTACGCCGTAGTCCATGTGACGTACGCGGTTGCCTTCTACGCCACGGTTGTTTTTCAGGACCAGCAGGCTTTCAACTTCCAGGTGCCACATTGGGTAGAACAGCGTGGCTGCACCACCGCGTACGCCACCCTGAGAGCAGGATTTCACCGCCGTCTGGAAATGCTTGTAGAACGGAATACAGCCGGTGTGGAACGCTTCACCGCCGCGAATCGGGCTACCCAGCGCACGGATGCGACCAGCGTTAATACCGATACCGGCACGCTGAGAAACGTATTTCACAATTGCGCTGGAGGTTGCGTTGATGGAGTCCAGGCTGTCGCCGCACTCGATCAGTACGCAGGAGCTGAACTGACGCGTAGGGGTACGCACGCCGGACATAATCGGCGTCGGCAGCGAGATTTTGAACGTAGAAACGGCATCGTAGAAACGTTTTACATATTGCAGACGTGTTTCACGCGGATAGTTAGAGAACAGGCAAGCCGCTACCAGAATGTAGAGGAACTGTGCGCTTTCATAGATCTCACCGGTAACACGGTTTTGCACCAGATATTTACCCTCTAGCTGCTTCACCGCAGCGTAGGAGAAGGTCATATCACGGTCGTGTACGATGAACGAGTCCATCTGCTTGAACTCTTCTTCCGTGTAGTCTTCCAGCAGATGATTGTCGTATTTGCCCATTTCAACCATTTTCACGACATGGTCGAACAGTTTTGGCGGTTCAAACTCACCGTAGGCTTTTTTGCGCAGGTGGAAAATCGCCAGACGGGCGGCCAGGTACTGATAATCCGGCGCTTCGCGGGAGATCAGGTCGGCGGCTGCTTTGATGATTGTTTCATGGATGTCGGAGGTCTTGATTCCGTCATAAAACTGAATGTGGGAGCGCAGCTCGACCTGAGAAATCGATACGTTATTCAGTCCTTCTGCCGCCCAATCCAGAACTCGGTGGATTTTGTCGAGATTGATGCGCTCTGTACTACCATCACGCTTTGTCACCAGCAGACTCTGATTCATGTGGTTTTTTACCTGTCCGTGAAAGAAAAAATATCCCCCATATTATCCACAGAGTCATGTTGTGACTAAGTCTGTGGATAAATACTATATGTAGGGGTTGTTTGATAAAATAGACGCTATATGGTGAGTATTCTAGTAGGGATTCTTTTCAGCACAAGAGTTGATTTTGAGGTTAAATTGAGGTTGCAAAAGGGTGATAATCGCTAAGTGCGCGTCTTATAAGGCCTGGCGGGGATGTCAATAATTGAGAAAAAAAATAGAAAATTTGATCGAGTGCTGATTTCTTCATCTAAGGCAAGGAAAGTTCTTATGATCTGGCACAGGATTTGTAGGCCTGATAAGCGAAACGTCATCAGGCATTGTTCCAGTTAGCATGCCGGATGGCGGCGTTGCACGCTTTATCCGGCCTGCAGGAGCGGTTAATCAACCTTAGCGGTGGTATGTACCATATAGTTCACATCAACGCCCGGACCAAGTTTGAAGGTGTTGGTGATGGGGTTGTAATGCAGACCGGTCATATGACGCTCTTTCAGTACGGTCTGGTCAACCCACTCTAATAATTCAGCAGGCTTAATAAATTTTTTCACATCGTGCGTGCCTTTCGGCACCATGCGCAGAATATATTCCGCTCCGACCACAGCCATCAGCCAGGATTTGCCGTTGCGGTTAAGCGTGGAGAAAAATACTTCGCCACCCGGTTTGACCAGCCTGGCGCAAGCTCTGACCACTGACTGTGGGTCCGGCACGTGCTCCAGCATTTCCATGCAGGTGACAACGTCATACTGATGTGCATGCTTTTCCGCATGTTCTTCGACGGTTTCTTGTACGTACTCTACCTGGATGCCGCTTTCCAGCGCATGCAGTTTTGCTACCTGCAGCGGTTCAAAACCCATGTCCAGTCCGGTGACGGTGGCACCTTCGCGCGCCATACTCTCCGCCAGAATACCGCCGCCGCATCCGACGTCGAGTACCTTTTTACCAAACAGGCCGCCTGAGCGCTCAGTAATATAGCCCAGACGCAGTGGGTTAATGCGGTGCAGCGGCTTAAATTCACCCTCAAGATCCCACCAGCGTGACGCGACTGCTTCAAACTTGGCAATTTCTTCATGGTCAACGTTGTGAGCTACCGGAGGTTTTTCGGCATTCATTGGGGCTTCTACTCCTAAATTTGCGATGCAAATGAGTATATCAGCCTGACGGGATGAATAAAGCCTCTGTCAGGGGGAATCCATTTACCTGAATCTGCACGAATGTGTTATAATTTGCGACCTTTGAATCCGGGATACAGTAGAGGGATAGCGGTTAGATGAGCGACCTTGCGAGAGAAATTACACCGGTCAACATTGAGGAAGAGCTGAAGAGCTCCTATCTGGATTATGCGATGTCGGTCATTGTTGGCCGTGCGCTTCCGGACGTCCGAGATGGCCTGAAACCGGTTCACCGTCGCGTACTTTACGCCATGAACGTATTGGGCAACGACTGGAATAAAGCCTATAAAAAATCTGCCCGTGTCGTTGGTGACGTAATCGGTAAATACCACCCTCATGGTGATACCGCCGTTTACGACACCATTGTTCGTATGGCGCAGCCATTCTCCTTGCGTTACATGCTGGTAGATGGTCAGGGTAACTTTGGTTCTGTCGATGGCGACTCCGCAGCGGCGATGCGTTATACGGAAATCCGTATGTCGAAAATCGCCCATGAGCTGATGGCTGACCTGGAAAAAGAAACGGTTGATTTCGTCGATAACTATGACGGCACCGAACAAATTCCTGA
Organism: Citrobacter sp. Cpo090; assembly: GCF_030332665.1. Taxonomy (NCBI): domain Bacteria; kingdom Pseudomonadati; phylum Pseudomonadota; class Gammaproteobacteria; order Enterobacterales; family Enterobacteriaceae; genus Citrobacter; species Citrobacter sp. Cpo090. The sequence goes on from NZ_JAOWHK010000038.1 coordinate 164,746, forward strand.
CGTCATGCCGACCAAAATTCCTAACCTGCTGGTGAACGGTTCTTCCGGTATCGCGGTAGGTATGGCGACCAACATTCCGCCGCACAACCTGACCGAAGTGATCAACGGCTGTCTGGCATATATTGACGATGAAGACATCAGCATTGAAGGGCTGATGGAACATATTCCGGGTCCGGACTTCCCGACCGCCGCGATCATCAACGGTCGTCGTGGTATCGAAGAAGCCTACCGTACCGGTCGTGGCAAGGTGTACATTCGCGCACGCGCGGAAGTCGAAGCGGATGCCAAAACGGGTCGTGAAACCATCATCGTTCACGAAATTCCGTATCAAGTAAACAAAGCGCGCCTGATTGAGAAAATCGCCGAGCTGGTAAAAGACAAACGCGTTGAAGGCATCAGCGCGCTGCGTGACGAGTCTGATAAAGACGGTATGCGCATCGTGATTGAAGTGAAACGCGATGCGGTCGGGGAAGTGGTTCTGAACAACCTCTATTCCCAGACTCAACTGCAGGTTTCCTTCGGTATTAACATGGTTGCATTGCACCATGGTCAGCCGAAGATCATGAACCTGAAAGATATTATTGCCGCGTTCGTACGTCACCGCCGTGAAGTCGTAACCCGTCGTACTATCTTTGAACTGCGTAAAGCCCGCGACCGTGCGCACATCCTTGAAGCGCTGGCGATTGCGCTGGCGAACATCGATCCGATCATCGAACTGATCCGCCGTGCGCCGACCCCGGCAGAAGCGAAAGCCGCGCTGGTTGCGCGTTCGTGGGAACTGGGCAACGTTTCCGCCATGCTGGAACGTGCCGGTGATGACGCCGCGCGCCCTGAATGGCTGGAGCCGGAATTTGGCGTGCGTGACGGTCAGTACTACCTGACTGAACAGCAAGCTCAGGCTATTCTGGATCTGCGTTTGCAGAAACTGACCGGCCTTGAGCACGAAAAACTGCTCGACGAATACAAAGAGCTGCTGGAGCAGATTGCTGAACTGCTGCACATTCTGGGCAGCGCCGATCGTCTGATGGAAGTTATCCGTGAAGAGATGGAGCTGATTCGTGAACAATTCGGTGACGCTCGTCGTACCGAAATCACCGCGAACAGCGCTGACATCAACATCGAAGATCTGATTAGCCAGGAAGATGTTGTCGTAACCTTGTCTCATCAGGGCTACGTGAAATATCAGCCGTTAACCGATTACGAAGCGCAGCGTCGTGGCGGTAAAGGTAAATCAGCAGCACGCATTAAAGAAGAAGACTTTATTGATCGCCTGCTGGTGGCCAACACCCATGACACGATCCTCTGCTTCTCCAGCCGTGGTCGTTTGTACTGGATGAAGGTCTACCAGTTGCCGGAAGCAAGCCGTGGCGCGCGTGGACGTCCAATCGTCAATCTGCTGCCGCTGGAAGCTAACGAACGTATCACCGCGATTCTGCCAGTACGTGAGTACGAAGAGGGTGTGAACGTCTTCATGGCAACCGCCAGCGGTACCGTGAAGAAAACGGCGCTGACCGAGTTCAGCCGTCCGCGTTCTGCCGGTATTATTGCGGTTAACCTGAACGAAGGCGACGAACTGATTGGTGTAGATCTGACGTCCGGCAGTGACGAAGTCATGTTGTTCTCTGCGGCAGGTAAAGTGGTGCGCTTTAAAGAAGATGCTGTCCGTGCAATGGGTCGTACCGCGACCGGTGTACGCGGTATCAAGCTGGCGGAAAAAGATAGCGTGGTATCGCTGATCGTTCCGCGCGGTGAAGGCGCTATCCTGACCGTTACTCAGAACGGTTACGGTAAACGTACGGCGGCGGAAGAGTATCCGACCAAGTCTCGTGCGACCCAGGGCGTTATCTCCATCAAGGTTACCGAGCGCAACGGTTCCGTTGTTGGCGCTGTGCAGGTTGAAGATACCGACCAGATCATGATGATCACCGACGCAGGTACGCTGGTACGTACACGCGTGTCGGAAATCAGCGTGGTAGGGCGTAATACCCAGGGCGTTATCCTCATCCGTACTGCGGAAGACGAAAACGTCGTGGGTCTGCAACGCGTTGCTGAACCGGTTGATGATGAAGAGCTCGACTCCATCGACGGAAGCGCAGCTGAAGGTGACGAGGATATCGCCCCTGAAGCGGAAAGCGATGATGATGCAGCAGCGGACGACGCTGACGAGTAATAAAGACGCTATAAAAAGGGCCGGAGAAATCCGGCCCTTTTTTTTAGTTCATTCGTTCCACGATCATCGCGATTCCCTGACCCCCGCCGATACACAGCGTAGCCAGTCCTAACGTTTTATCCCGCGCCTGTAGCGCATGCAGCAGTGTAACCAGGATTCGCGCGCCGCTGGCACCAATAGGATGTCCCAGCGCAATTGCCCCGCCGTTGACGTTAACTTTTTGCGGATCAAACCCCAGCGTTTTGCCGACGGCAAGAAACTGTGCGGCAAATGCCTCGTTGGCTTCGATAAGATCAATGTCGGATAACTGCAGCCCGCTCAGTTGTAGCGCTTTTTGGGTGGCAGGAACCGGCCCCATCCCCATCATTGCTGGTGCTACGCCGCCGCTGGCCCAGGCTTTGATTCGCGCCAATGGTTTTAGCCCTGCAGCCAGTGCCGCAGACTCTTCCATTATCACTAATGCAGCAGCACCGTCGTTAATCCCCGAAGCGTTACCCGCGGTGACTGTTCCTGCTTTATCAAAAGCCGGACGTAATGCGGCGAGACCTTCTGCCGTCGAGTCAGCTTTGGGAAATTCGTCGCGCTCAAAGATGACGGTTTTTTTACGTGAAGACACGCTGACGGGCACGATTTCAGCCTGAAATGCGCCAGATTCAATTGCAGCAACGGCTTTATGCTGTGACTGCAGAGCCAGCTCATCCTGCATTTCGCGGCTGATGCCATACTCTTTGGCGACATTTTCTGCGGTGATCCCCATATGGTAACCATGCTCGGCGCAGATCAGGCCATCGCGCAAAATAACGTCCGACAATTGCCCATCGCCGAGGCGATATCCCCAGCGGGCTTTTGCGTCTAACAAGTAGGGAGCCAGGCTCATGTTCTCCATCCCTCCCGCGACGATTGCCTGAGCTTGCCCGGCTTTGATCGCGAGGGCTGCAAGCGCCACGCTTTTCAGGCCCGAGCCGCACACTTTGTTGACGGTAAAGCCGCAAACGGTGTCGGACAAGCCGCTTTTTAACAATGCCTGACGCGCCGGGTTTTGCCCGAGTCCAGACTGCAACACGTTGCCCATAATCACTTCGTCCACGCGCTGTGGGTCAAGGCGCGCACGCTCAAGGGCGGCTTTAATGACGGTTGCTCCAAGCTCGACGGCTCCCGTTGTTGCCAGTGCGCCGTTAAAACTGCCGATTGCGGTACGTGCCGCGCTGACGATGACACAGTTTTTCATTTTTCAGATCCTTTAAATAAGTTATTGCCGTCAGAACAGGGTCAATCCAATAACAAAAATGACGCCGGAGAAGAGCAGGGCGGTGATGCAGTACCCCATAATGTCGCGTACCCCCAACCCGGCGATAGCCAGCGCAGGTAGCGCCCAGAACGGTTGAGCCATGTTCATCCATTGCTCACCGTAGGCGATGGCCATGACTGATTTGCCAAGGTCGGCACCCAGCGCCTGAGCCGCAGGCATAACGAACGGTCCCTGAATAACCCAATGACCGCCACCGGATGGCACGGCAAAGTTAATCAATGCTGAACTGAAGAAGGTCATCAGCGGGAAGGTATCTTTGTTGGCAACGTTGATGAAAAATTCGGTAATGAGTCCACCGAGACCGGAGTGTTCCATCATCAACTGGATACCGGCGTAGAAGGGGAATTGCACCAGAATCCCGGCGGTACTCCGTGCGGCAGCGCTGACGGCGCGCATATAGGCCATTGGTGTTTTGTGCAGCAGCAGACCGGCGATCATAAACATCAGGTTGACGGTATTGATGGTGATGTTGAAACCTTTCTCTGCAAAGTAGATGCCCAGATAGGCAATGCCTAATGCACCGATGATCAGCGCCAGAATGCGGCTTTCTTCCAGCTTTTCAGATGGCGGTGCGTCTGCCGGCAGCGTCTTCTGAAAATCGACTTCTTCCAGTAACAGCTTCGGATCGATACTCACCACATCTGAAGGTTTTGGCGTCATCATGCGCGTGATGAACGGCATCACCACAATCAACGCCACGGTAATGAAGATATTGAAACCGGTGAAGAGGGTATCCGCGACAGGGATTAATCCTGCTACGTGCTCGACCGGGTTGCCAGGCGTTGCTGCCAGTAAAGGCATTGAGCCAGAGAAACCGCCGCCCCAGGTCAAAAAACCGATGTAGGCGCAGGCAATCAGTAACGGATAATCGGAACCGGGTACCCGACGAGCGACTTCGCGGGCGAACATTGCCCCGACCACCAGACCAAATCCCCAGTTAATTACGCAGGCAACCGAACCAAAAAAAGTAACCAGCATTACGCCCTGAGCGGGGGTTTTGGCAGCGGATGCCGCCGTACGAAGTAGGCTTTTTACCGGCCCGGAACTGGCTAACGCATGGCCGGTCACGATGATCAGCGCCATCTGCATACCAAATGCCAGCAGGTTCCAGAAACCGTCACCCCAGAATTTCACCATGCTGATGGGTGTTTGTGGCGTTAGCCACAGCGCGATGCCAAAGGTCAGCAACGTTAACAACATGGCGAAAATCAGCGGGTCGGGCAGCCAGCGGCTGACTACCCGTGTCATAAAGCGCGCGATGCGACCAATCATGCGTCACCTCGCAGGATGAGCAGATCGTCGGCAATATCAAACTTTGCCTCGGTTTTTTCACGCAGCGTGGCGATGTCGCATCCTTCGACGATTTCAGTCAGCCACATCTTGCCGTCAATAAAGCGGAATACGGCAAGTTCAGTGACCAGCATGTGCACCGCATGCTGTGCGGTAAGCGGCATGGTGCATTGACGCAGGATTTTCGCTGAACCATCTTTCGCGCAATGCTCCATGGCGATAATGACTTTACGCGCACCGGTGACCAGATCCATTGCGCCACCCATGCCGGGCACCATCTTGCCGGGAACCACCCAGTTGGCGAGGTTTGCCTGCTCATCGACCTGCAACCCACCCAGTACGCAGGCATCAACGTGGCCGCCGCGAATCAACGCAAACGACATGGCGCTATCAAACATTGCCGCGCCCGGTAAAATACCGCATGGTTGTCCGCCCGCGTTTACCAGATCTGGATGCGCGGTGGTGACAGGGCCCAGTCCCAGAAAACCGTTCTCAGATTGCAGTGTAATGTGAATATCTGCAGGCAAATAGTTGGCTACCATGGTTGGCAGGCCGATACCTAAGTTGACAATATCGCCATCGCGAAGCTCTTGCGCCACCCGGCGTGCAATACGTTGTTTAGCATCCATGATTAGCTCTCCTGAGGAATGACGATATGGTCGATAACGGCGCCGGGGGTAACAATCTGGTCTGGCTGTAGCTCACCTGTTTCAACCATTTCATCCGGTTCAACCAGCGTGATGTCAGCGGCGAGGGCGATAAGAGGGTTAAAGTTACGGGCGCTAAGCTGATAGGTGAGGTTGCCAAGCATGTCAGAACGGTGGGCGCGAATAAGCGCTAGATCGGCGCGTAATGGGCGCTCAAGCAACCAGGTTTTACCCTCTAGCGTCATGGTCTGCTTACCATCTTCCACGATGGTGCCAACGCCTGTTGGCGTCAGAAAGCCGCCAAGACCTGCGCCGCCGCAGCGAATTTGCTCAATCAGGGTTCCTTGCGGCACCAGTTGCACGTCCATCTCGCCGGCAATCATGCGACGACCGGTTTCTGGATTGGTACCAATGTGCGAGGCAATTACTTTGCTTACTCGCCCATTGACGATCAGGGGTCCGATACCGGTATCGACAAATGCAGTATCGTTAGCAATTAGCGTCAGATCTCTGACACCGGATTCCAGCAAGGCTTCAACCAGACGAGGCGGTGTGCCAACCCCCATAAAACCACCGACCATGATGGTCATGCCGTCACGAAAGAAGCCCGCAGCGTCTTGTAAGGTAATCAGTTTTGTTTTCATTATGTTTCCCTTTTTGCATACTCCATTTTGGGTACGCTTAGGGAATTGCAAGTAGGGTGCCAGGATGATTTAAAAGACGGGATAATGTTTAGTTTATTGAATTTATTGGTTTATTTTTGCGAGGCTGGTGGGCGATGATAGAGGGGAGTTATGCAGAATTTTGCGCAGTGTGCAAAATTCTGCATAGCAAATTTGCGTATCAGGAACCCGATGGGTCGATGCCGTACTCCTGTAATTTATACATCAGAGCGCGACGGCTGATTCCTAGCATCAGTGCGGTGCGGGTGCGATTGCCGTCCTGATTGTCGAGGACTTCGAGGATAATTCGTTTTTCCTCACGTTTAATCTCTTCTTTCAGATTGCGTTCCCCGGAGTAAGTCGATTTTGTCTCTGTCGTTGCGCTAACCGGGTTGCGAAATGAGTTGGGGAGATCGTCGGCAAAGATCACCGCACCGGTATTCATCACGACCGCACGTTCGATGACGTTTGACAGTTCGCGAATATTACCCGGCCAGGGCCAGGCGGTGAGAATTGACATCGCCGTCGGGTCGATTTCAATAATATCTCGCTGATTTTCAGAGCTGAATTTTTGTAGAAAGTGGTTTGCTAATAAGGCAATGTCTTCCCGACGCTCGCGTAAGGGAGGCAACGTCAGATGTATAACGTTGAGCCGGTAAAACAGGTCTTCGCGAAACGTACCTTCTTTCACCATCGTTTGCAGGCAGCGGTTGGTGGCGGCGACGATGCGAATATCAACGCGAATGGTCTGGTGCCCGCCGATGCGTTCAAACTCTCTCTCCTGCAAAATACGCAGCAGTTTGGCCTGTAGCCCCAGTGGCATCTCACCAATTTCATCAAGCAATAGCGTTCCCTGATGAGCGCGTTCGAACAATCCCTGGCGTAACGCCTGCGCCCCGGTAAAAGCACCTTTTTCGTGACCAAACAGTTCGCTTTCCAGCAGCGACTCCGGCAGGGCCGCACAGTTAATTTTGATAAATGGACCGTTGGCGCGTTTGCTGTTGTAGTGAATGGCGCGGGCGATCAGTTCTTTTCCCGTGCCGCTTTCACCGCTTATCAGGACGTTTGCCTGTGAGAGGGCGATTTTCGCCGTGTCTTTGCAGATATCCATCATACGCGGGCTGTTGGTCAGAATATGTCCCCACTGCCAGCTGGTGCTCAACGCTTTATGCAGATTGCGGATCTCCTGTTTCATCTCCTGCAGTTGCAATGCGCGTTGAATCACCATGCTGAGTTCGTCGAGATCAAAGGGCTTAATCACGTAGTCGAATGCGCCGCTGCGCAGAGCTTCTACCGCGGTTTCCACTTCGGCGTAAGCGGTCATCAGAATGACGGGGATCCGTGGCTGCTGCGTGCGCATAATTTTCAGCGCGTCGATGCCATCCATCTCCGGCATGCGAATATCCATCAGCACCACGTCCGGCTGTGTTTCACTAAACAGGCTCAGCGCGGCTTTCCCGTCGCTGGCGCAATGCGTTTCATGCCCTTGTAGGGAAAATGCGGTAGCAAGCATACGGCGAACATTTTCTTCATCATCAACGATGAGAATACGATAGGTCGTTTTCATTCTGACGGATTTCCCTGCGGGTTAAGAGGTAAAATCAGGGTGAATATCGCCCCGCAGCCAGGCTGGCTGGTTACGTGGATGTCCCCCTGATGTGCATTGATGATGCGCTGGCTCAGCGCCAGTCCAAGACCAGTGCCTGATGCTTTTGTCGTAAAAAAGGGATCGAATATTTTCTTCTGTATAGCGAGATCGATACCGTTGCCATTATCTTCAATCATCACGGCCTGCTGCGAGGCCGAGTATTGCCAGGTGCGGATGCGAATTTCGCCTCGCGCAGTAATTGCCTGTACCGCATTGATTAAAATATTGAGGATAACCTGCTTGAGGAGTTCACGATCGGCGACGATGGGTGGCAGGTCGGGATCAAATTCTGTTGTAAAGGCGATCCGTGCCTGAAGGCCAGCGGTTTGCACCAGGATTAGTGTCTCTTCAATTAGCGCATTGAGTCGAATCTGTTGCCACTGGCTTTGTCGCGGGCGCGAGAAATCTAACAGTTGTTGAATAACTTTATTGATGGAATCAATTTCGTTAAGCACAACAGATAAATACTCCTGATGTTCTGGCAGAGAGGTTTGCTGGCGGATGATCTGGACGTAGCCACGGATTGCGGTCAGCGGGTTTCTCACTTCATGCGCGACGCCGGCCATCAGTTCACCCAAAGTGGCGAGCCTTTCGGTTTGGGCCAGCCGACGCTGAGTCTCTTTACGGGCGGTTAAATCGGAGAAAATAACCAGCGCGCCAATCAGCTCGCCGTGTGCGTTATGGATCCGACTGGTGGTAACACTTATCTCAATGGTGCGTTCACGTCCCGGAAAGCTAATCTCCTGGGCCACATGTTCAGTACCGTGCTCCAGGGTGTCCAGTACCGGGCTATAAAACTGCGTGTTGGCAAAGAGCGTTGCATAAGACTGTCCGACCAGCTCATGTAGCGTGTAGCCAGTTATCTGCTCTGCCGCAGGGTTCATGGTGGTAACGTCGCCTTGTCTGTCGATGGCGATCACGCCATCTGCGGCATTTTCAATAATCAAATCGTTAAGGGTTTTGGTTTCCCGTAGAGTTTGCGCCAGCGCATTGACGCTACGGCTGATTTGTCCCAGCTCGCCGGGAAGTTCAGGCAGTCGGGCGGGCGTTTTTTGTGCCAACGTTGAAAGGCCATCGGTGATTATGTCGATATTCGCACTGAGTCGGCGTGAGAAATGCACGATGAGCAACAGACTACAAATGAGCCCTGCAACCAGTACGGCAATAATCCTGACGTCCATTCTCCAGGCCTGCTGACGAATATCTTCCGTCAGCTCATTGGCCCAGATATAGCCAATAACCTCTCCCTGGCGCTCTATTGGGATCATGGAGTTGAGTATGTCGCCGCGGACCTGTCGCCCGGAATAGACCACCGGTGCGTTGCTACTCATCACTTCGCGGCCCGGATGATCCTCCGTGATGGTGATTCCGACGTTGCTTTGATACAGCGCAGAGGGCGCGTAGGTGATAATGGCATCCAACGCTTTATGGTAATACCCGGCTCCAATGCCGGGAAACGCTTGGGTAATGCGTTCGGTAATGGGGCCCAACTCATGATTAAGCGCCCGAATGCGCTCTTCGCGCGGCAGGTTTTCGTAGTCGTTAAAGCTGTTTCCCAGTGCATCGTTTAGCAGGGTGAGGACCGATGACAGTTTTTTCTCTTTTTCAGATAAGACTGCTGAACGGCCTTCAGTTTCTACGATATAACCTATAGATATCGTCGGAATGACAACCATCAGAATGGCCATCATGATCATTTGGTTGCGTAATCGTCGTGGATATAACCGACGAGCCAGCCATCTCAGGTCGCGCATTCTGACATCCATGCAGTATTTTTCAGGCAAACGACGATTATCACGGGTTAAGACAATGGTTTCAGAGCGGTGTATCATATTCCCGTAAAGAGAGAGCATTGCGACGCCGGACATTTACCGCTACCTTAACCACACTCTATTAATGCCCTGAGGCGGAGCTTCGCCCCTTTGAAATACCTTGCTTCCGTTCATTCAACCCTAAAAGTCTCACGCTACCTGTTCAGAGCGTTGGCGCTCGTTGTCTGGTGTCTGATTGCGTTTGCCTCCGTGTTCTACATTGTGAATGCGCTGCACCAGCGAGAGTCTGAGATCCATCAGGAGCTTAATCTCAGCTCCGATCAGGCCCAGCGCTATATTCAGCGCACATCAGATGTCATTAAAGAGCTGAAATATATTGCCGAGAATCGCTTAACGGCGGAAAACGGCGTGATGTCTCTGCGGGCGCGGGATGATAAAACCGTCGTGCCTAATTTTGAGCCGCTGTTTGCCGACTCCGACTGTTCAGTAATGGGTAACGCCTGGCGAGGTTCTCTGGAATCACTGGCATGGTTTATGCGCTACTGGCGCGACAACTTTTCCGCCGCCTATGATTTAAATCGTGTGTTCCTGATCGGTAGCGACAACCTCTGTATGGCCAATTTCGGCTTGCGTGATATGCCCGTCGAACGTGACGAGGCCCTGAAGGCACTGCATGAGCGCATTATTAAGTATCGCAATGCTACGCAAGACGAAAACGGCAACAACTTGTTCTGGATCAGCCAGGGGCCTCGTCCGGGAGTAGGGTATTTCTATGCGCTGACGCCGGTTTACCTCGCCAATCGCCTCCAGGCGCTGTTGGGCGTAGAGCAGCCTATTCGCATGGAGAATTTCTTCACCCCGGGCAGTTTACCGATGGGCGTGACCATCCTCGACGAAAATGGGCATGCGCTAATTTCTCTCACCGGCCCTGAAGGGAATATTAAGGCTGAGCCTCACTGGATGCAGGAGCGCTCCTGGTTTGGCTACACGCCGGGTTTCCGCGAGCTGGTATTGAAGAAGAATCTGCCTCCGTCCTCCCTGAGCATCGTGTATTCCGTTCCGGTCGATCTGGTGCTGGAGCGGATCCGCATGATGATCCTGAACGCTATCTTGTTGAACGTGCTGGTCGGCGCGGCATTGTTTATGCTCACGCGCATGTATGAACGGCGCATTTTTATTCCAGCGGAAAGCGATGCTCAGCGGCTGGAAGAACATGAGCAGTTTAACCGTAAAATCGTAGCTTCTGCGCCGGTGGGTATCTGTATTCTGCGCACGATGGATGGCATTAACATCCTGAGTAACGAACTGGCGCACACCTATCTGAACATGCTGACGCATGAAGACCGTCAGCGGTTAACGCAAATTATTTGCGGCCAACAGGTCAATTTTGTTGATGTACTGACCAGCAACAATACCAATCTGCAAATCAGCTTTGTGCACTCGCGCTATCGCAATGAAAACGTGGCAATTTGTGTCCTGGTTGATGTCAGTGCGCGCGTTAAAATGGAAGAGTCGTTGCAGGAGATGGCACAGGCGGCGGAACAGGCTAGCCAGTCTAAATCGATGTTCCTCGCGACGGTGAGCCATGAGCTACGTACACCGTTGTATGGCATTATCGGTAACCTTGATTTGTTGCAAACCAAAGAGTTACCGAGTGGGGTGGATCGTCTGGTAACGGCGATGAATAACTCATCCAGCCTGCTGCTGAAAATTATCAGCGATATTCTCGACTTCTCAAAAATTGAATCTGAACAGCTGAAGATTGAACCGCGAGAGTTTTCACCACGTGAAGTCATGAACCATATTACGGCCAACTATTTGCCGCTGGTGGTCCGTAAGCAGTTGGGGTTGTACTGCTTTATCGATCCGGATGTGCCCGTGGCGTTGAATGGCGATCCGATGCGTTTACAACAGGTGATTTCTAATCTGCTGAGTAACGCAATCAAGTTTACCGATACCGGTTGTATTGTGCTGCACGTGCAGTGCAACGGTGACTACCTGAGCATTCGTGTGCGTGATACCGGTGTAGGGATCCCTGCCAAAGAGGTGGTTCGGTTGTTCGATCCTTTCTTCCAGGTGGGAACTGGCGTACAGCGTAATTTCCAGGGAACGGGACTCGGTTTGGCGATCTGTGAAAAACTGATCAGCATGATGGATGGGGATATTTCCGTCGATTCCGAGCCGGGAATGGGTAGCCAGTTTACGCTGCGTATTCCGCTTTATGGCGCACAGTATCCGCTGAAAAAGAGTGTTGACGGATTGGCTGGCACGCGTTGCTGGCTGGCAGTACGTAATGCGTCACTGTACCAATTTCTCGAATCCAGCCTGACGCGTAACGGGATGACGGTGCTGCGATATGAGGGACAACAGCCCGATGCGGATGACCTGTTGGTGGTCGACGATGTGCTGGAACAGGCCTGGCAGGGACGAGCCGCGGTGATTTTCTGCCGCCGCCATATTGGCATTCCGCTGGAAAGAGAGCCTGGAGAATGGGTACACAGCGTGGCGTCACCGCATGAACTGCCTGCGCTGTTGGCGCATATCTACAGTGTAGAGTTGGGGAGTGAAGATCTCTCCACAGCGCTGCCAGTCCCGGATAAAGCCGGTGCGACGAACGATGACATGATGATCCTGGTTGTTGACGATCACCCTATCAACCGACGCTTACTGGCCGATCAGCTGGGATCGTTGGGATATCAGTGTAAAACGGCGAATGACGGTGTGGATGCGCTCAATGTACTCAGCAAAAACCATATCGATATTGTGCTGAGTGACGTCAACATGCCAAACATGGATGGTTATCGCCTGACGCAGCGTATCCGCCAGTTAGGGTTAACGCTGCCTGTTGTGGGCGTAACGGCAAACGCGCTGGCCGAAGAGAAGCAGCGTTGTCTGGAATCAGGTATGGATAGCTGTCTGTCCAAGCCGGTGACCTTAGATGTATTGAAGCAAACGCTGACGGTCTATGCTGAAAGAGTGAGAAAAACGCGGGGATAGGGGATAAAAGAGCCGGATGGCGGCGTTAGTCTTATCTGGCCTACGAAACGTGCACGATGCTGTTTGTTCGTAGGCCTGATAAACGCAGCGCCATCAGGCATTTTGACGTGATAAAGAATTACTCTTTGTCTGACGGACTTAGCGTCACGGAGGAGAGGTAATTCAACAGTGCGATATCGTTTTCCACACCGAGCTTCATCATTGCCGATTTTTTCTGGCTGCTGATGGTTTTAATGCTGCGGTTGAGCTTTTTGGCGATCTCAGTAACCAGGAAACCTTCGGCAAACAAGCGCAGAACTTCACTCTCTTTCGGTGACAGACGTTTGTCGCCATAGCCGCTGGCGCTGATTTTCTCCAGCAGACGAGACACGCTTTCCGGGGTAAATTTCTTACCTTTCTGCAGCGCGGCCAACGCTTTTGGCAGGTCGGTTGGCGCACCTTGCTTCAGTACGATCCCTTCAATATCGAGATCCAGTACCGCACTCAGGATCGCCGGATTATTGTTCATGGTCAGAACGATAATCGACAGGCTCGGGAAATGACGCTTGATATATTTAATTAACGTGATCCCATCACCGTATTTATCTCCCGGCATGGAGAGGTCGGTAATCAACACATGCGCATCCAACTTAGGCAAATTGTTGATCAGTGCAGTGGAGTCTTCAAATTCGCCGACAACATTTACCCACTCGATTTGCTCAAGTGATTTACGAATACCGAACAGTACAATCGGGTGGTCATCGGCAATAATTACGTTCATAGTGTTCATGTATTGGGCTACCTTGCTACAGCAAGCTCTTGACGTAAACGTCAATGTCGCTGATGTATTTTTCTATACCTGGAGCATCTTTTTCTTGAATAAGATGTTCCAGCGCTTCACATAACTGCTTGCCGGGTACCAGATTAAGCATGGCAAACACGCCTTTCAGGCGATGGGCCGTTTGGGCTAACGCAGCGAAATCGCTGATAGCCGCCTCAGTATACAACCTCTTAACATCATCCGGTACTGTGTCTACAAAGAGAGCGTAGTAACCACTGGCATGAAGTTCGGCGTTTTCATCTCCGCCGAGGGGGAGTTCCTGGAACTCTTCTTGTGCCAGCTGCTCTTCAATCAGCTCAAGGACAGCTTCCTGCATAGCATTGCTCATATTAAAGTTGACGCGCAGTTGGCCAGGGCCAATTTTCCGTACGCCAGACTCATCATCGCTTAAAAGTAGGCCTGAGGCAGTAAGATTAGACGGATTATCCGTTAAAAAGAGATCATATTCTTGACTATTCAACCGTTCATCGGGCGTGATGCAGGTTGCCCCCCAGTTTTCCAGCTGACGTAATACAATGCTACGTACGTCATTTGAGGTGACATCAACCATTACGCAGACGTCATCCAACAGGCGCTCTTCACTATCAGCATGTTGATCGTGCAGCGGCATTTTAACATGGACAATATAACGTGTTCCAAGTTCTTCCCGCGCTTTGATATTCAGGTGTCCGCCAAGCTTACGGGCTAACTGATCGCACAACCAGAACGTCAGCGGGTTGGCTTTGCCATACCGATCGCCCTGCGTGTCATTAATGAATGGGAAATGGAGATTATCAACTTCATGCAATGTGACGCCTTCCCCGGTATCCAGAATGCGGAAGGTCAGGCGTTCAGCCTCTGACTCATCCTGGTCGACTTCCAGCGTGATTTTACCAATCTGCGTGGTCGTTACCGCATATTGGATCAACAGCAGCAAAATACGGCGCAAGGCATCGCGATCGCCACGGCGTTCGTCATGGGCGCTTAGGTGATTTTTAATCAGCAGCTGCAGCCCTTTACGCTTAATAGCCGGTAGAACCTCCGGAACAACGTCGTCAATTAATGCCTGCACGGAAAACAGTGTAGATTCACCTTTCCAGGCATCGTTCTCCAGCAGGTTGGCTAGCTGGATTTCGTCTACCATGCGCACCAGAACGTCGGCCTGATTGGCCAGTTTCTGGCTGTCTGGTGTGTTGAGCGCGGCGGCATTGTCAGCCAACGTTTTTACGGGGTCTTTCAGTGCGCTGCCAATATTCTGCATAAAGGCCGCGCGAGCCTGCTGGTTTTTCTCATACAGCCGCTGTGCTTGTTTCAGCTTCTTATTGACCAGCACCTCGCGGTCCTGGTCACGAATGATAAAGATCTGCGTTCTCGGGGAGATCTGGCTGCGAAACAATCTGATTTCATACAGTTCATTATTGATGGTGGCCTGAATCACTCCCTGATGCTGTTCTGCCATATTGGTAATGTTTTGCAGATTTAAATGCGGCAGCAGGTGGTCGGCAATTTTATTGCTGATAACCGTACGGTTTGCTTCCTGATCGTGTACCAGTAATCCCAGCGGCAGAAGGGAAACAATCTCTTCATTGATTGCGCGCAGAACGCGCAGTTCATTATTTGCCGCAAGGTTTGGCGCCACTTGGGTGGAACGGGCAGGGAGATGGCGAAAGGTGGTATAGCCAAACAGCGCCAGAGCCAGCAACGCAATATTCAGCAAAAGCGGTAGCAGGATGCTTTGCAATGTGTCGAGCAGCAATGAGCCAAACGGAACCTGCCACACCAGTCGCATATCCGTTGAGTTTAGCGCCGAAGAGATCTCAATTTTACTGTTGTTGAAATTAATGCTGACGCTGTCAGGCGACTCTTTTTCATTCAGGTGCTCGGTCGTTGAGGTGGCATCAGGTTCCAGATGGAAACTGTCCAGTGGCATACCGGGCGGGATCAAGTCATTAATCGGCAGGTCAAAAGCAACAACCGTTGCCAGATGTCCTGGCTGATTAAAGGTCGTGCGTAGCGTGAAGTAATGCCCGTTCTGCCAGGCCAGACGGCGCAGCGAAGAGAAGCTTTCACGTTCATCTAGCGCATTAGCCTGTTGCAGCATCTCAGCGCGCCGGGAATCGACAATATTCCCAATCGTCGATTCTTTAAAACCGGAGGTAAGATCTTTCAGCGGTAACGTCGAGATTAGGATCAGGCTGTTGTCCTGACCATTCAGGTAATACATTGACCATGGGATGTTCTCTGCGCCCCACAACGTGTCCAGATACGTTGAAATGCGCTGGGACATTTCCAATGTAGAACTGTCATGCGAACCGAAAATCAGCGCCTCGGTCTTTCTGCGCGGCTTCTCGAGATAATAGACGTCTTGTTTCAGACGTGTTTCCTGCAGCCCTTCTGCACCCGACGAACTGGTTGAGGCGGCAATATTGTCATAGATTTGCCAGGTCACGTATCGCCAGGTATCGACCCTTTTATGAATGGCATGGGTAATATCGACAATCTGATAGCTCTTATCTTTTAACCAGGTGTTGACGGCGCTCTGGACCATCACGCCCATCATCACCAACAGCACAACGATCAGTAATAAGAAGAAACGGGTAATACTTCCTGGCAACAGGGAGAATCGGGTGGAAACCGTTGTGTCAGACTGACTCATTCGTGTTTATGACCTGTTAAACGACGCGAAAGATGAAAGGGCAGTATAAAGGGTAATGTATGAATTACCACACTTACACCGCGCCGCCTGGCCTGCATTCTTTGCGCCTGATTTTGTTGTAGCCATTACGATGCAAAGGTGTACAGAAGATAAAGGCGGGTACAAATATTCGTACGGAATGTATACATTTAGCATTAAATAACAAGAAATTATTTCTCAAACTTATATCTGATCGCGACGCCTGAGATAGTTAATAGTCGTTATAGTTTTGCATCGGTAGCACAGAAAGGTAAGTTTTGTGTAAAGAAGGGTAAAAAAAAACCGAACGCTGAGCATTCGGTTGAAATAGGGGTAAACAGACATTCATAAATGAATGACGGTAATAAATAAAGTTAATGATGATAGCGGGTCTATTTTAGTTGCGAGTGAAGATTTTGTTTTGTCATTCAGTGCTATAAGATGTTTTTGTGTAATTCGTTGATTTTGAAGATTATTTAAATGATTCTTGATTATTTGTGCTTATTTTTCCTGTTTTTTGATTTTAAAAAAGTTCCCTTGCATTAATATTTTGAAACATCTATACCGATAAATGAAACACCTTAAAAGTTTTAGTATCATATTCGTGTTGGATTATTCTGTGTTTTTGCGGAGAATGAAGTTGCCGACTGGTTAATGACCTTAATCAGTATGCAGTGGCATAAAAAAGCAATAAAGGCATATAACAGAGGGTTAATAACATGAAAGTTAAAGTACTGTCCCTCCTGGTACCAGCACTGCTGGTAGCAGGCGCAGCGAATGCGGCTGAAATTTATAACAAAGACGGCAACAAATTAGATCTGTACGGTAAAGTCGACGGTCTGCACTATTTCTCCGACAACAAAGGTGATGATGGTGACAAGACTTACATGCGTATCGGCTTCAAAGGCGAAACTCAGGTTAACGACCAACTGACCGGTTACGGCCAGTGGGAATACCAGATTCAGGGTAACGCGCCTGAATCTGAGAACAACTCCTGGACTCGTGTGGCGTTTGCGGGTCTGAAATTCGCTGACGTAGGTTCTTTCGACTACGGTCGTAACTACGGCGTAGTTTACGACGTAACGTCCTGGACCGACGTTCTGCCGGAATTCGGCGGCGACACCTACGGTTCTGACAACTTCATGCAGCAGCGTGGTAACGGCTTCGCGACCTACCGTAACACCGACTTCTTCGGTCTGGTTGATGGCCTGAACTTTGCCCTGCAGTACCAGGGTAAAAACGGTAGCCCGGAAGGCGAAGGTATGACTGGTGTGACCGGCAACGGTCGTGATGCACTGCGTCAGAATGGCGACGGCGTTGGTGGATCTATCACTTATGATATCGGTGAAGGCTTCGCACTGGGTACTGCTGTCACCAGCTCCAAACGTACTGACGAGCAGAACAAGCTGAACTTCGGTACTGGCGACCGTGCTGAAACCTATACTGGTGGTCTGAAATACGACGCAAACAACGTGTACCTGGCAGCACAGTACACCCAGACCTACAACGCAACGCGTGCAGGTAACCTGGGCTGGGCTAACAAAGCACAGAACTTCGAAGCTGTTGCGCAGTACCAGTTCGACTTCGGTCTGCGTCCGTCCGTGGCTTACCTGCAGTCCAAAGGTAAAGACCTGGACAATGGCTACGGCGACCAGGATATCCTGAAATATGTTGATGTTGGCGCAACCTACTACTTCAACAAAAACATGTCCACCTATGTTGATTACAAAATCAACCTGCTGGACGACAATCAGTTCACCCAACGTGCTGGTATCTCTACCGATGACATCGTAGCACTGGGTCTGGTTTACCAGTTCTAATCTACATTATGTCTATCAAAGGCCCTGCGGGGCCTTTTTTAATGCCGTTTTTTCGCCGTACAAACAACGATTTTTGGTGTACTCTTGCGCCCGTTCGCATGAGGATAATTACGTATGGAAATGAATTTTTATCGCGCAGCATTGCTGGCTGTGACGATCTTTTTTGTCGGGTGCGATGAGGCCCCGAAACCTGCTCAGACCACAACACCTGCCACTGTTCTGGAAGGTAAAACGATGGGCACTTTCTGGCGGGTCAGTGCGGTAGGCGTAGATGCCAAACGCGCCAGGGAACTGCAGGCCAAGATCCAGGCTCAGCTTGATGCCGATGATCAACTGCTCTCCACCTATAAAAACGATTCTGCGTTAATGCGCTTTAACCTGTCGAAAAGCCTGTCGCCGTGGCCGGTTAACGACGCCATGGCGGATATCGTGACCTCGGCGCTACGCATTGGTGCAAAAACCGATGGGGCCATGGATATCACCGTGGGGCCGTTAGTCAACCTGTGGGGCTTTGGCCCGGATCAGCAACCGTTGCATATTCCCACCCAGGGGCAAATTGATGCTGCAAAAGCGCAAACCGGACTTTCTCACCTGAAAGTGGTGAATGAAGCGCATCAGAACTACCTGCAAAAAGACTTGCCGGATCTTTATGTGGATCTCTCTACCGTTGGCGAAGGGTACGCTGCCGATCATCTGGCTCGATTGATGGAGCAAGAAGGGATCGCCCGTTATCTGGTTTCCGTTGGTGGTGCGCTGAACAGCAGGGGAATGAATGCTGAAGGGCATCCGTGGCGAGTGGCGATCCAGAAACCCACCGATCGTGAAAACGCGGTCCAGGCGATTGTCGACATTAACGGGCACGGCATTAGCACCTCCGGCAGTTACCGGAACTATTATGAGCTGGACGGTAAGCGCCTTTCCCATGTTATCGATCCGCAAACCGGTCGCCCGATCGAACATAATCTGGTGTCCGTAACGGTGATTGCGCCAACGGCGCTGGAAGCCGATGGCTGGGATACAGGATTGATGGTGCTCGGCCCGGAAAAGGCCAAAGAAGTCGTGCGTCGTGAAGGGCTGGCGGTCTATATGATTGTGAAAGAGGGCGAGGGGTTTAAAACCTGGATGTCGCCGCAGTTTAAGAGCTTTCTGGTCAGCGAAAAAAATTAAAAAGCAAGATTGCGGGTTTTTATGCCCGACGATGGGGACACACTGAGGCTAAGCGCTATGCTTAACAAAGGAGTCCGAAATGAAAAATCGTTTACGCATCACTGACGATGACCGTTGGCAGTCCGTTGTGGATCGCGACGCCGACGCTGACGGTCAGTTTGTTTTTGCCGTCCAGACCACCGGTATTTTCTGCCGTCCGTCCTGTCGGGCAAAACATGCGCTGCGCAAAAATGTCCGTTTTTTCGCCGATGCTCAGCAGGCGCAGGCTGCCGGGTTTCGCCCCTGTAAGCGCTGCCAGCCGGATAAAGACAGCGCGCAACAGCATCGGCTGGACAAAATTGCCCGCGCTTGCCAGTTGTTGGAGCAAGAGTCACCTCTTACGCTGGACGAGCTGGCACAGCAGGTGGCGATGAGCCCGTATCACTTGCATCGTCTGTTTAAAGCCACGACGGGCATGACCCCGAAAGTGTGGCAACAATCATGGCGTGCCCGCCGTCTGCGCGATGCCCTGGCGAAAGGTGTTCCGGTTACGCAGGCGATTCTCAACGCCGGATTCCCCGACAGCAGCAGCTATTACCGCAAAGCGGATCAGACGTTAGGCATGACCGCAAAGCAATTTCGTAAAGGTGGCGACAACGTTTCTGTACGCTATACCCTCGCAGATTGCGCTCTGGGTCGTTGTCTGGTGGCTGAAAGCGAGCGGGGTATCTGTGCCATCTTACTTGGTGATGATGACGCCACGTTAGCTGCGGAATTGCATGAGCTGTTTCCCGCCGCGCAGGATGTTCCTGCAGATGCCGATTTTCAGCAGCGCGTGTGCGAAGTGATCGCCGCGATCAACTCGCGTGACGCGTCGCTATCGCTACCCCTGGATATCCGGGGCACCGCATTTCAGCAGCAGGTGTGGCAGGCGCTGCGCACAATTCCGTGCGGCGAAACTGTGAGCTACCAACAGCTGGCCAGCGCCATCGGCAAACCGAAGGCGGTGCGCGCGGTGGCCAGTGCCTGTGGGGCCAACAAACTGGCGATTGTTATCCCGTGTCACCGGGTGATCCGTGGCGATGGCGCACTTTCGGGCTACCGATGGGGTATTGCGCGCAAGGCGCAGTTACTGCAACGGGAAACTACTGGCGAGGAAACATAATGCTCGATCTCTTTGCGGATGCTAAACCCTGGCAGGAGCCGCTGGCTTCAGGTGCGGTTATTCTGCGACGTTTCGCTTTTGACTCTGCGCCCACTTTACTGCAGGCGATAGCGGCTGTCGCCAGACAGTCGCCGTTTCGTCAGATGGTAACGCCCGGCGGCTATACGATGTCGGTGGCGATGACCAACTGCGGTCATCTGGGCTGGACGACGGATCAGCATGGCTATCTTTATTCTCCGTTTGATCCACTCACCGGCACGCGCTGGCCGCCGCTACCGGATGCGTTCGCTGATTTGTGCCAACAGGCGGCGACGGCGGCGGACTATGCTGATTTTCAACCCGATGCCTGCCTGATTAACCGCTACACGCCAGGGGCAAAACTGTCCTTACATCAGGATAAAGACGAGCCCGACCTGCGGGCGCCGATTGTCTCCGTGTCGTTAGGGCTGCCGGCCATCTTTCAATTTGGCGGATTGCGCCGTAATGACCCTTTAAAGCGTTTGCTGTTGGAACATGGCGATGTCGTGGTATGGGGCGGTAATTCGCGGCTGTTTTATCATGGGATCCAGCCGCTTAAAACAGGGTATCACCCATTAACCGGAGACTGTCGTTACAACCTGACGTTTCGTCAGGCGGGTAAAAAAGAATAAAAATAAGAATTATTATTGCTGTCAGCGAAGAGATGTTTAAACTGCGGGCTGTTATTACTTGTCCGGGTTGTGTGCATGGAACTTTTACTTCTTGTCTGGCGGCAGTATCGCTGGCCATTTATCAGCGTGATGGCGCTCAGCCTCGCCAGCGCCGCGTTGGGGATTGGGCTGATTGCGTTTATCAACCAGCGCTTGATTGAAACGGTCGACACCACTCTGATGGTGCTACCGGAGTTTCTTGGCCTGCTGCTGCTGTTGATGGTTGTCACTCTCGGCTCTCAGCTGGCGTTGACCACGTTGGGTCACCACTTTGTCTACCGGCTGCGTAGCGAATTTATCAAACGTATTCTCGATACCCACGTCGAGCGTATCGAACAGGTTGGCAGTGCCTCGTTGCTGGCCGGTTTAACCAGTGATATCCGCAACATCACCATCGCCTTTGTTCGTCTGCCTGAACTGGTACAGGGGATTATCCTGACCATCGGATCGGCGGCGTATCTGGCGATGCTGTCGACCAAAATGCTGCTGGTAACGGCAATCTGGATGGCAATCACCATCTGGGGCGGATTTGTGCTGGTCGCGCGGGTGTATAAACACATGGCCACCTTGCGCGAAACTGAAGACAAATTGTACAACGATTATCAGACGGTGCTGGAAGGGCGCAAAGAGCTGACGCTCAACCGCGAGCGCGCCGAGCATATCTTTAATCAGATGTACGTCCCCGATGCCAAAGAGTATCGCCACCACATTATCCGTGCCGATACCTTCCACCTGAGCGCGGTTAACTGGTCGAACATTATGATGCTGGGTGCCATTGGCCTGGTGTTCTGGATGGCTAACAGTCTGGGATGGGCTGATACCGCCGTGGCGGCGACCTATTCTCTGACGCTGTTATTCCTGCGTACGCCGCTGCTCTCTGCCGTTGGCGCGCTGCCGACACTGCTTACCGCGCAGGTGGCTTTCAATAAGCTGAATAAGTTCGCACTGGCACCTTTTAAGGCCGAATTCCCACGCCCAACCGCGTTTCCCAACTGGCAAACGCTGGAGTTGCGCAACGTGGTTTTCCACTATCAGGATAATGCGTTTTCCGTAGGGCCGGTGAATCTGACGATTCATCGCGGTGAACTGATCTTCCTGATTGGCGGCAACGGTAGCGGGAAATCTACTCTGGCGATGTTACTGACCGGTCTATACCAGCCGCAGTCAGGCGAGATATTGCTTGATGGCAAGAGCGTCGCTGTTGAAAAACCGGAAGACTATCGCAAGCTATTCTCCGCCGTGTTTACCGACGTCTGGCTGTTCGACAAACTGCTGGGGCCGGAAGGTAAAGAGGCTAATCCGCAGCTGGTCGCGAAGTGGCTGGAGCATCTGAAGATGGGTCATAAGCTGGAGCTGAGTGATGGCCGTATCCTCAATCTGAAGCTGTCGAAAGGGCAGAAGAAACGCGTGGCGCTGCTGCTGGCCCTGGCGGAGGAGCGCGATATCATTCTGCTGGATGAATGGGCTGCCGATCAGGATCCCCATTTCCGCCGCGAGTTCTACCAGGTCCTGTTACCGCTGATGCAGGAAATGGGGAAAACCATTTTCGCCATCAGCCACGACGATCACTATTTTATTCACGCCGATCGCCTGCTGGAAATGCGTAACGGACAGTTGAGTGAACTGCTGGGCGATGAGCGTGACGCCGCCTCGCGTGATGCGGTGGCTCGCACAGCCTGATCCCACGTGCCGCCGGTTTTTTAGCCACCCGGCGGCACTGTTTATTGTTATTTACATAAATCGGCATCATGATTAATGATATTTCATATCATGGATTTATGATTAATGTCCGTAATAAACAAAAATAGCGCCAGACTGCGTGATGAAGAGCGTGCGCGCCTCATCTGGCTGCTGACCACTGATAAAGCCATTATTTCAACGCTGTTGGGCAAGCTTACCCTGGCTGAGCAATATGACGTCGGTACCTTAGCCGACGATATTGCTGAGGTAGGGGCGCTGGTGGCTCACCTGCCACCGCCTGACCTGGCTGATACCCTCGAAGCTTTGCCCTCTGAAGAGCGCCATGCCCTGTGGCGACTGGTCGAAAATGAAAAGCGCGGTAACGTCTTGCTTGAGGCGTCTGAAAACGTCTGGGACGACCTGATCGATGAGATGAGCGACCGCGAGCTGCTGGATGCGCTGCAATATCTCGATATCGATGAACAGATTTATCTGGTCCAGCATCTCCCTCGTAACCTTACGGGACGACTGCTGGCGACGTTACCTGCCGAGGAGCGGGCGCGCGTCCGTCAGGTGCTGCACTACGAGAAGAATAGCGTCGGCGCGATCATGGAGTTCGAAGTCATCACCGTGCGTCCGGACGTGACGCTGGAAGTGGTGCAACGCTACCTGCGGCGGCTGGGGAAAATGCCGGAGAACACCGATAAACTTTTCGTGACCGATCGCAATAAAGTGCTGGTTGGCGAACTGACGCTAACCTGCATTTTGCTCAATGACGTGCAGCGAAAAGTCAGCGAGGTGATGGAAGATGACCCGCTCACCTTTTCTCCGGAAGATATCGCCGAAAACGCTGCGCGTACTTTCGAACGTGACAACCTGGTCAGTGCCGCGGTGGTAGATCCTTCCGGTAAACTGATGGGCCGTTTAACCATTGATGAGATCGTCGATGTGGTCTATGAAGAAACCGACACCGATCTGCGTCGAATGGGGGGCTTAAGCGCCGAAGAGGACGTGTTCGCACCTGTTACCAAAGCGGTAAAAACCCGCTGGGCATGGTTGGCCGTTAACCTCTGTACCGCCTTTATCGCCTCGCGGGTGATCGACGGCTTTGAACATACGATTTCGCAACTGGTGGCGCTGGCCTCGCTGATGCCGATAGTGGCGGGTATCGGCGGCAATACCGGGAATCAAACTATCACTATGATCGTCCGCGCGCTGGCGCTGCAAAATATTCAGCCGGGGAACCTGACGTTTCTCATCCTGCGCGAGATGGGCGTGGCGCTAATCAACGGCCTCGTGTGGGGCGGGATTATGGGCGGTATTACGTGGTGGTTGTACGATGATATGGCGCTCGGCGGTGTGATGACCCTGGCGATGATGCTCAATCTGCTGATGGCGGCGTTGATGGGGGTTATCATTCCGATGACGATGGTGAAGCTCGGGCGCGACCCGGCGGTCGGCTCGAGCGTCATGATAACCGCTATCACTGATACCGGCGGTTTCTTTATTTTTCTCGGTCTGGCGACGCTGTTTCTGATGTAGTCGCCCGTTTGCGTCTGACGATACGCGGCAGAATGAGCATCGTCATCACCCCGGCAACCACGCCAATCGCCAGGTTGCCGGTAGAAACCGTGGCAGCGACGGTCACCAGCATCACCAGCGTTTCAGTGACGGGGAGTTTCGTCAGCGTGGCGGGCTGGATGCTGTGCCAGCTGAAGGTTTTCACCGCCACAATCACCATAATTCCCGCCAGCACCGACATGGGTATTTCTGCCATCACTTCGCTTAACCCAGTGACTAACAGTAGTAATACCAGTCCGGCGGCAAACGTCGAAACGCGGCTGCGTCCTTTGCCCATCTCGACGTTAACGATGGTTTGACCAATCATCGCGCACCCGGCAATACCACCATAAAATCCGGCCAGAATATTGGCTATCCCCAGCCCGGCACTCTCGCGATTCTTATTCGACGGCGTCACCGTCAGGTCATCCAC
Organism: Citrobacter sp. Cpo090; assembly: GCF_030332665.1. Taxonomy (NCBI): domain Bacteria; kingdom Pseudomonadati; phylum Pseudomonadota; class Gammaproteobacteria; order Enterobacterales; family Enterobacteriaceae; genus Citrobacter; species Citrobacter sp. Cpo090. The sequence continues at coordinate 189,207 of NZ_JAOWHK010000038.1, forward strand.
CAGACGGGCGGTTAACAGCAACTCCATCAAACCAACAAAAGCGATACTCAGCGCGCAGGGCCAGATAATCGCCAGCGTTTGCAGGTTGAGCGGAACCAACAACTGGGTGAAACCCGGCAGGCCACCGCTCATTGAACCTTCGTCACCGACGGTCGGTAACAGTTGCCCGCTGGTGACAGTGAACACGGTCAGCAGCACGATGGCGATAAGCGGTGCGGGGATTGCTTTAATAAACCTCGGAACCCACAGCACAATCAGCAGCGTCAGGACAAACAACCCCCAGATGAGCGGGCTTTTGCCCCAGAAGTGTGGAACCTGGGCAAAGAAAATCAAAATACCCAGCGCGTTAACAAAGCCGGTCATCACGGCCGTAGGGATGAATCGCATCAGACGTGCCATTCCCAATACACCAAACAGGATCTGAATCATCCCGGCCAGCACCACTGCAGGCAGGATGTATTGCACGCCGTGTTGATGCACCATCGGACCAATCACCAGCGCGACCGATCCTGCAGCGGCGGTAACCATTGCCGGACGACCACCTAAAAAAGACATCGCCAGGCACAGTACGACCGAGGCTATCAGACTGACTTTAGGATCAACGCCTGCGATCACGGAAAACGAGATCACTTCCGGGATCAGCGCCAGGGCGGTTACCACACCGGCCAGCGTTTCGCGAACCAGTAGACGAGGTTGGCACAGGACGGCGCGGGTGGCGTTGTCCGCGACTGCGGCAGAGGAATGTTGAGTTGCAGACATAGTTACACTCAGGTCAAAAATGGCCTGATACAGCAGACCGACAGGCATCCGTGCGGTGAATAGCAAAGCGCAGCATAGTACCCGTCTGATGGACTGGTTTCCAGAAATGATTGTCAATAACCGTATAAACTATCAACGTATTAATAACATTTTTAAAAATTAAATATAATTTATAAACAATATTTAATTATTTTTACTTAAGTGTTACCGTTGATGCCGCTCGATTTTCACCTGCATTAAAAGCAAAAAAGCGATACTAAAAGTAAGGCATTAACATTATGAAAAAAGTGACTGCCATGCTCTTCACCATGGCTGTAGGGCTGAACGTTGTCTCGATGGCGGCAAAAGCGAAAGCGGCGGAAGAGCAGGAAACGGATGTACTGTTGATTGGCGGCGGCATCATGAGCGCCACGCTGGGAACCTATTTACAGGAGCTGGAGCCGCAATGGTCAATGACCATGGTTGAGCGACTGGATGGTGTAGCGCAGGAAAGCTCAAACGGCTGGAATAACGCCGGAACCGGCCACTCCGCACTGATGGAGCTGAACTACACGCCTAAAAAGGCCGACGGTAGCATCAGCATTGAAAAGGCAGTCGAAATTAACGAAGCCTTCCAGATTTCCCGCCAGTTTTGGGCCTATCAGGTCAATAATGGCGTAATGCATGAACCACGCTCGTTTATCACCACCGTTCCGCACATGAGTTTTGTCTGGGGTGACGAGAACGTGAACTTCCTGCGTGCCCGTTACACCGCACTGCAGCAGAGCACGCTATTCCGTGGTATGCGCTATTCCGAAGACCAGGCGCAGATTAAAGAGTGGGCGCCGCTGGTCATGGAAGGTCGCGATCCGCAGCAGAAAGTTGCGGCCACGCGTACCGAGATTGGTACTGACGTGAACTACGGCGAAATCACGCGCCAACTGATTACCTCATTACAGAAAAAGCCCAACTTTGCGCTGCAGTTGAGCACCGAAGTGCGTGGCTTTAAGCGTAATGCCGACAATAGCTGGACGGTCACGGTCGCCGATCTGAAAAATAACGAAGCGGAACACGATATCAAGGCGAAGTTTGTCTTTATCGGTGCTGGTGGCGCTGCGCTGAAGCTGTTGCAGGAAACCGACATTCCGGAAGCGAAAGGCTATGCCGGATTCCCGGTGGGCGGGCAGTTCCTGGTTGCGGAAAACCCGGATGTGGTCAATCGCCACCTGGCGAAAGTTTACGGTCAGGCCTCCGTTGGCGCGCCGCCGATGTCCGTACCGCATATCGATACCCGTATCCTTGATGGCAAGCGCGTTGTACTGTTTGGGCCATTCGCAACATTCTCCACCAAGTTCCTGAAAAACGGTTCATTGTGGGATCTGCTCAGCTCGACCACCACCTCGAACTTTATGCCGATGGTTAACGTGGGCCTGGATAACTTCGATCTGGTGAAATATCTGGTGAGCCAGGTGATGCTCAGCGACGACGACCGTTTTGCTTCGCTGCAAGAGTATTATCCACAGGCGAAAAAAGAAGACTGGCGTTTATGGCAGGCCGGCCAGCGTGTGCAGATCATCAAAAGCGATGCGGAGAAGGGCGGCGTGCTGCGTCTGGGCACTGAAGTCGTCAGCGATAAAGAAGGCACGATTGCTGCGCTGCTGGGAGCTTCTCCGGGCGCATCAACCGCGGCACCGATCATGCTGCATCTGATGGAAAAAGTGTTTAAAGATAAAGTAGCCAGCCCAGAGTGGCAGGCGAAGCTGAAAACCATTATTCCGTCTTATGGTACTAAGCTGAACGGTAACGTTGAGGCTACGGAACAAGAGCTGCAATACACCAGTGAGGTTCTGGGTCTGAAATATGACAAGCCGCAGGTTGCTGATGAAGCGCCGAAACCACAGCTGAAACCTCAGGCACAACCGCAGCCTGAGCAGAAAGCCGTCGCGGATATCGCGCTGTAAAATAAAATGCCGGATGGCGCTGCTGCGCTTATCCGGCATTGTTCATGCGTCTGTAGGCCGAATAAGGCGGTACACCGCCATCCAGCGCATTCTCACTTAGCGCGCGACTGCGTCCTGAATTTTATCTTCTGCTTTCCAGATACGGTATTTAACGTCCACGTTTTCCGGGGTATAGACCACAATCGGCAACTTGCTGTTGTAACGCAGCATGCCGTCATCACCCAGGTGCGCAGTAATGAATTTCTTCTCTTTCTTACCGTCCGGGCAGGCCATCATGGTTGAAACCGGAGACGTAACTTTGTCAAAGACATAGTAGTCATATCCCCAACCTTCCAGCGTTTTGCTGTCCAGTTCTCCGCCCAGGCGGTGTTGGTTACAGTCAACTTCCAGCGTTTGTCCGATCAGCAGTTCTACTTTCAGAGTAGATTCATCTTTCTCAGGGGTAAGCTGGATAACCTGGCGCTTCATACCCTTTTCCGCCTTAGGATAAGGGGCGACTTTTTCCAGCGGTTGAGCGGCGGTATCGTTACTGGCAGCCCATGCAGAGGTGCTGGCAAAGGCGGCGAAAAGTACGGCAGGGACAATTGTCTTCATCTTATTGTTCACAGTGTTTCCTTTCTTCTGTCTTATGAACGAGTCTGTTGCAGATTAACATATTTGGATAATCTATTAATCTGGATTTACTTATATTTAAAGTGTATTAGATAGAGGTTTACTATCAAGGTAGCGATATATTCCAGGAATTATCCTAATATTGAGATCTTTGTCTTTTTGAATAATTCGTTATATACATTGTTATATAACTCATTGAAATGTGAGCAAAAGCGCATTTTTTCCCGCCAACTCAACACTCCTTTGATCCGGCAACAGCATTTACCCCAATTGGGGTATGCACCTCTAACACATCCTGAAATATCTTACGGCTAAAAATAACTACTCATAAATAGTGCAGTTTTTTATGTCGTTCAACCCGCCGAGGGAGGGCGTCATTATGGAAGGACAATGTCATGGTTGATTTATCCCGTCGAGGCATGTTGACAGGCAGTTGGCGAAACGCCAGCGCAGGGATCCGTCCGCCGTGGAGCAAGGAAGACTCTCACTTTCTGGCCCATTGCCTCCGTTGTGACGCCTGCATCCAGGCGTGCGAAACCGACATCCTGCAGCGAGGCCAGGGTGGTTACCCGAGCGTAAATTTCAAACACGGCGAGTGCAGCTTTTGCTATGCCTGCGCAGAAGCCTGTCCCGAATCACTTTTTCTTCCGCGCCACACCAGGGCATGGGATCTGAATTTTACGATTGGGGAAAACTGTCTCGCACATCAGTCCGTTGAATGTCACCGCTGTCAGGATAGCTGTGAGCCCATGGCCATAACCTTTCGCCCCACGCTGTCCGGCATTTATCAGCCGCAGCTCGACAATCAGGACTGTAACGGATGTGGCGCCTGTGTCGCTATCTGCCCGGTATCAGCCATTAACGCGGAGTACAACCATGGACAATAACTGGCAGGTCTGCAGCCTGGTCGTTCAGGCCAAAAGCCAGCATATCAACGATATCGCCACGCAGTTGCGTTCCTTTCCCGGTTGCGAAGTTGCACTCAGCGATGTGGAAAGTGGTCAGCTGATTGTGGTGGTGGAAGCTGAGCAAAGTGAAACGTTAATGAAAACAATTGAGTCAGTGCGCAACGTTGCGGGCGTGCTGGCGGTGTCGCTGGTTTATCACCAGCAGGATGAGCAAGGTGAGGAAACACCATGAAACTCAGTCGTCGTAGCTTTATGAAAGCTAACGCCGTTGCGGCCGCTGCGGCGGCTGCCGGGTTAAGCGTGCCGGGCGTTGCCCGCGCGGTAGTCGGTCAGCAAGAAGCCATCAAATGGGACAAAGCCCCGTGCCGTTTTTGCGGGACGGGCTGTGGCGTATTGGTCGGAACGCAGCAAGGGCGTGTTGTGGCATGCCAGGGCGATCCGGATGCGCCGGTTAACCGTGGGCTTAACTGCATCAAAGGTTACTTCCTGCCGAAAATCATGTACGGAAAAGACCGTTTAACGCAGCCGATGCTGCGCATGAAAGACGGCAAGTATCACAAAGAAGGCGAGTTCACCCCGATTAGCTGGGACCAGGCCTTTGATGTGATGGAAGAGAAATTCAAAACGTCGATGAAAGAGAAAGGCCCAGAGTCTATCGGTATGTTCGGCTCTGGCCAGTGGACGATTTGGGAAGGTTATGCCGCTGCCAAATTGTTTAAAGCGGGTTTCCGTTCCAATAACATCGACCCGAACGCACGTCACTGCATGGCGTCAGCGGTAGTCGGTTTTATGCGTACCTTCGGTATGGATGAACCGATGGGCTGCTATGACGATATCGAGCATGCAGACGCCTTCGTCCTGTGGGGCGCGAATATGGCGGAGATGCACCCGATCCTGTGGTCGCGCATCACCAACCGTCGTCTGTCCGATCCTAACGTGAATGTCGCGGTTCTCTCCACCTTCCAGCACCGCAGCTTTGAGCTGGCAGATAACGGTATGGTCTTCACGCCGCAAACCGATCTGGTGATCCTCAACTACATCGCGAACTACATCATTCAAAACAATGCGATTAACCAGGATTTCTTTAGCAAGCACGTTAACCTGCGTAAAGGCGTGACGGACATCGGCTATGGTCTGCGTCCAACCCATCCGCTGGAAAAAGCGGCGAAAAACCCGGGATCCGATGCCTCTGAACCGATGAGCTTTGAGGATTACAAAGCCTTCGTTGCTGAGTACACGCTGGATAAAACCGCCGAAATGACTGGTGTACCGAAAGATCAGCTGGAACAGTTGGCGCAGCTGTATGCCGATCCGAAGAAAAAAGTTATCTCCTACTGGACGATGGGCTTTAACCAGCATACCCGCGGCGTGTGGGCCAACAACCTGGTCTATAACCTGCACCTGCTGACTGGCAAAATCTCCCAGCCAGGCTGCGGCCCGTTCTCTCTGACAGGTCAGCCTTCCGCATGTGGTACCGCGCGTGAAGTCGGTACATTCTCCCATCGTCTGCCTGCGGACATGGTGGTGACGAACGAAAAACACCGCGATATCTGCGAGAAGCACTGGAATATTCCGTCAGGGACCATTCCGGCTAAAATCGGTCTGCACGCCGTGGCGCAAGACCGCGCGCTGAAAGATGGCAAGCTCAATGTCTACTGGGCGATGTGTACCAACAACATGCAGGCTGGTCCGAACATCAACGAAGAGCGTATGCCGGGCTGGCGCGATCCGCGCAACTTCATCATCGTCTCCGATCCGTACCCGACGATCAGCGCCCTGTCGGCTGACCTGATCCTGCCGACCGCGATGTGGGTAGAGAAAGAAGGTGCCTACGGTAACGCAGAACGTCGTACGCAGTTCTGGCGTCAGCAGATTAAAGCGCCGGGCGAATCGAAATCAGATCTGTGGCAACTGGTGCAGTTCTCTCGTCGCTTCAAAACAGAAGAAGTGTGGCCGGAAGAGCTGCTGGCACAAAAACCGGAACTGCGTGGCAAAACGCTGTATGACGTGCTGTTTGCTACGCCAGCAGTAACGAAATTCCCGGTGACTGAACTGGCTGAAGATCAACTGAACGATGAATCCCGCGAGCTGGGCTTCTATCTGCAAAAAGGCTTGTTTGAAGAGTACGCCTGGTTTGGCCGCGGTCACGGGCACGATCTTGCGCCATTTGACGATTACCACAAAGCGCGCGGTTTACGCTGGCCGGTCGTTGAGGGTAAAGAGACCCAGTGGCGCTACAGCGAAGGCAACGACCCTTACGTGAAAGCAGGTGAAAGCTACAAGTTCTACGGTAAACCGGACGGTAAAGCGGTTATCTTCGCGCTGCCATTTGAGCCTGCTGCTGAAGCGCCGGATAAAGAATATGACCTGTGGCTGTCTACCGGACGTGTGCTGGAACACTGGCATACCGGCAGTATGACGCGTCGTGTGCCTGAACTGCACCGTGCTTTCCCGGAAGCCGTGCTGTTTATTCACCCGCTGGATGCAAAAGCACGCGATCTGCGCCGTGGTGATAAGGTCAAAGTGGTTTCCCGTCGTGGCGAAGTGATTTCGATTGTTGAAACACGCGGTCGTAACCGTCCGCCGCAGGGGCTGGTGTACATGCCGTTCTTCGACGCCGCACAGCTGGTGAACAACCTGACGCTGGATGCGACGGATCCGCTCTCCAAAGAGACGGATTTCAAGAAGTGCGCCGTGAAACTGGCGAAGGTGTAACGCGTTATGTCCCGGTCAGCAAAACCCCAAAATGGCCGCCGCCGCTTTCTGCGCGATATGGTTCGCGCAGCGGGCGGGCTGGCCGTCGTTGGCGTGGCGCTGGGGTTGCAACAACAAACCGCACGCGCAACCGGCGTGCGGCTGCGCCCGCCAGGTGCACTGAGCGAGGAGGCATTCGCCAGCGCCTGCGTACGTTGCGGTCAGTGCGTTCAGGCGTGTCCGTATGACACGCTGAAACTGGCAACGTTGGCCTCCGGGCTGGCGGCCGGTACGCCGTATTTTGTCGCCCGTGATATTCCCTGCGAAATGTGTGAGGACATTCCTTGCGCCAAAGTCTGCCCGAGCGGCGCGTTGGACAGGGAAATTGAATCCATTGACGATTCGCGTATGGGGCTGGCGGTACTGCTGGATCACGAAAACTGCCTCAACTATCAGGGATTACGCTGCGATGTTTGCTATCGCGAGTGCCCGAAAATTGATGAGGCGATCACCCTGGAGCTGGACCGCAACATGCGTACCGGCAAGCATGCGCGGTTTATTCCGACCGTGCACAGCGATGCCTGTACCGGCTGTGGGAAATGCGAAAAAGTCTGCGTACTGGAACAGCCAGCAATAAAAGTGCTGCCGCTGTCGCTGGCGAAAGGGGAGTTAGGACACCATTACCGCTTCGGTTGGCTGGAGGGGAACAATGGCAAATCGTAAACGTGATGCCGGGCGTGAAGCGCAGGCAAAAAAAGGATGGTGGAAGAGTCATCGCTGGCTGCTGCTGCGTCGTCTGAGTCAGTTTCTGATACTGGCGATGTTCCTCAGCGGCCCGTGGCTTGGCGTGTGGATCCTGCATGGCAACTACAGTAGCAGCCTGTTGCTGGACGCTATCCCGTTCACCGATCCGCTGATTACTCTGCAAAGCCTGGCTAGTGGGCATCTGCCGGCGACGGTCGCGTTAACGGGGGCAGCCATCATCACGGTGCTGTATGCCCTGGCTGGTAAGCGACTGTTTTGTAGCTGGGTTTGTCCCATGAACCCGGTTACCGATTTAGCCAGTTGGTTGCGCAGAAGGTTTGACCTGAATCAGTCCGCAACCCTGCCGCGCCATATACGGTACGTCCTGCTGGTGGTTATCCTGGTCGGTTCCGCCCTGACCGGTACGCTGCTGTGGGAGTGGATAAATCCAGTCTCTCTGCTTGGACGGAGCCTGGTAATGGGATTCGGTAGCGGAGCGCTGCTGATCCTCGCGCTGTTTTTATTTGATTTACTGGTCGTTGAGCATGGCTGGTGCGGGCATCTTTGCCCACTGGGTGCGCTGTATAGCGTGGTGGGAAGTAAAGGTGCATTAACCGTTTCGGCAAAAGAACGTAACAGATGTAACCGCTGTATGGATTGTTTTCATGTTTGCCCGGAACCGCATGTGCTACGTGCGCCGGTGCTGGATGAGCAAAGTCCGGTGCAGGTAACCAGCCGCGATTGCATGGCCTGCGGTCGCTGTGTGGATGTCTGTTCTGAGGATGTTTTTACAATAACAACACGATGGAGTTCGGGAGCGAAATCATGAAAAGCCATGACCTGATTAAGACGCTGTGTCAATGGACGGCCCTGCTTGCCCTGGTCGTCAGTGGGGCTGTTTGGGCTGCAAATGGAGTGGATCTGAGTCAGTCACCGGAAGTCTCGGGAACACAGGAAGGGGCGATTCGCATGCCGAAAGAGCAAGAGCGCATGCCGCTGAACTATGTGAATCAGCCGCCGATGGTTCCGCATAGCGTTGAAGGATATCAGGTGACGACCAACACTAACCGCTGCCTGCAATGCCACGGCGTGGAAAGCTATCGCACCACCGGTGCGCCGCGCATCAGTCCGACGCACTTTATGGACAGCGACGGCAAGGTATTGGCTGAAGTTGCGCCGCGTCGTTATTTCTGCCTGCAATGTCACGTTCCGCAGGCTGACGCCGCGCCGATTGTTGAAAATACCTTCACCCCCTCGAAAGGTTACGGGAAATAAGAGGTCATTATGGAAAATTCTAACCGTAAACCAGGCTGGATTAAGCGCGTCTGGCAATGGTGGCGTCGCCCCAGCCGTCTGGCGCTCGGCACGCTGTTGTTAATCGGCTTTGTGGGCGGCATTATTTTCTGGGGCGGCTTTAATACCGGTATGGAAAAGGCCAATACAGAAGAGTTCTGCATTAGCTGTCACGAAATGCGCAATACGGTATACCAGGAATACATGGAAACCGTACACTACAACAACCGCAGTGGTGTGCGAGCGACTTGCCCTGATTGCCACGTCCCGCATGAGTGGGGCCCGAAAATGATTCGTAAGATCAAGGCCAGTAAAGAGCTGTACGCGAAAGCACTGGGGTTGATAGATACACCGCAGAAATTTGAAGACCATCGTCTGACGATGGCGCAAAATGAGTGGCGGCGTATGAAAGATAATAATTCGCAAGAGTGCCGAAACTGTCACAACTTCGAGTTTATGGATTTAACCGCCCAGAAAGGCGTTGCGGCCAAAATGCACGACCAGGCCGTGAAAGACGGGCAAACCTGTATTGACTGTCATAAAGGGATAGCGCACAAACTGCCTGATATGCGCGAAGTCAAACCGGGCTTTTAACAGGATGTAGATAACCAGGTATGCTTGAAGCCAGAGAGTTACTTTGCGAGCGGGATGACAGAATACTGTTTAGCGATTTGTCATTTCGCGTCAACGCAGGGGAATGGGTACAAATTACCGGCAGCAACGGCGCAGGGAAAACCACTCTGCTGCGGTTGCTTACCGGGCTGGCGCGTCCCGATGCAGGGGAGGTTTGCTGGCAAGAGCAGCCGCTGCATCACGTGCGGGACAGCTACCATCAGCAACTGCTGTGGATCGGACATCAGCCGGGGATAAAAACCCGGCTTTCGGCGTTGGAGAACCTGCGTTTCTTCCATCATGACGGCGACATTGCACAGTGTCTGGCTGCTCTGGCGCAGGCGGGACTTGCCGGATATGAAGATATCCCGGTGAACCAGCTCTCCGCCGGACAACAGCGGCGCGTGGCGCTGGCCCGTTTGTGGCTGACACGCGCCCGGCTGTGGATCCTCGATGAACCCTTTACCGCCATTGATGTGAACGGCGTTGAGCGACTGACTCAGCGTATGGCCCAGCATACGGAGCAGGGCGGCATTGTTATTCTCACCACCCACCAACCGCTCAATGTCGAAACCGATAAAGTGCGACGTATTGCGCTGACCAGCGAGAGGGCAACGCAATGATGTGGCGAATCTTCCGTTTAGAACTGCGAGTTGCGTTTCGTCATAGTGCGGAAATCGCCAATCCTTTATGGTTCTTCCTGATTGTTATTACGCTGTTCCCCCTGAGCATTGGGCCGGAGCCGCAGCTACTGGCGCGCATTGCACCGGGCATCATTTGGGTTGCGGCGCTGCTGGCGTCGTTGCTGGCGTTGGAACGCCTGTTTCGTGATGATCTGCAGGACGGCAGCCTTGAGCAACTGATGCTGCTGCCGATACCGCTACCGGCCGTAGTGCTGGCGAAAGTGATGGCGCACTGGGTCGTGACCGGCCTGCCGCTGCTGATCCTCTCGCCGTTGGTGGCGCTGCTGCTGGGCATGGATATGTACGGCTGGAAAATTATGGCGCTGACGTTGTTACTCGGCACGCCGACGCTGGGCTTCCTCGGTGCGCCGGGGGTGGGGTTGACGGTGGGTTTAAAGCGCGGCGGTGTGTTGTTAAGCGTGCTGGTGCTCCCGCTCACCATACCCTTACTGATTTTTGCAACCGCCGCGATGGATGCGGCTTCCATGCACTTACCGGTTGAAGGGTACATGGCAATTCTGGGTGCGTTGCTGGTCGGCAGCGCCACGTTAAGCCCGTTTGCCACAGCCGCGGCGTTACGGATAAGTGTGCAGTAACGAGAATTAGATGTGTAGGCCGGGCAAGGCGCTCTGGCACAACGGATTTTAATTTATGGAGTCTGGTGACTGAACTATGTGGAAAACACTTCATCAATTGGCGATGCCCCCTCGGCTCTATCAGATCTGTGGCTGGTTTATCCCGTGGCTGGCGATTGCCAGTGCGGTGGTACTGATAACGGGATGGATCTGGGGCTTTGGTTTCGCGCCTGCGGATTACCAGCAGGGGCAAAGCTATCGCATTATTTATCTGCACGTTCCGGCGGCAATCTGGTCGATGGGCATTTATGCCTCGATGGCCGTTGCCGCGTTTATCGGCCTGGTCTGGCAGATGAAAATGGCCAATCTGGCACTGGCTGCGATGGCGCCGATTGGTGCAGTGTTTACCTTTATTGCGCTGGTGACCGGCTCCGCATGGGGCAAACCGATGTGGGGAACCTGGTGGGTCTGGGATGCCCGACTCACCTCTGAACTGGTGCTGCTGTTTCTCTACGTTGGCGCCATTGCGCTGTGGCATGCCTTTGACGACCGCCGTCTGGCAGGTCGTGCCGCCGGTATTCTGGTGCTGATTGGCGTGGTCAACTTACCGATTATCCACTACTCGGTTGAGTGGTGGAATACGCTGCATCAGGGGTCTACCCGCATGCAGCAAAGCATCGATCCGGCGATGCGTACGCCGCTGCGTCTGGCGATCGTCGGCTACCTGTTACTGTTTGTCACGCTGGCGCTGATGCGCATGCGTAACCTGATTTTGATGATGGAAAAACGCCGCCCGTGGGTGAGCGAACTGATCTTAAAAAGAGGCCGCCAATGACCCCTGCATTTGCATCATGGAGTGATTTTTTCGCGATGGGCGGTTACGCCTTGTATGTCTGGCTTGCTGTAGCGATGAGCGTAATCCCGCTGGTGGTGCTGGTACTGCATTCCACGTTACAACATCGCGCAATTTTACGCGGTGTGGCGCAGCAGCGGGCGAGAGAAGCGCGTATGCGTGCGGCGCAAGTGCAACGGGAGGCGGCGTGAATATTCGACGTAAAAATCGGTTATGGATAGCCTGTGCGGTACTGGCGGGTCTGGCTTTGACCATTACGCTGGTGCTTTATGCGCTGCGTTCAAATATTGACCTGTTCTATACGCCGGGAGAGATACTCTACGGTAAGCGCGAAACGCAGCAGATGCCCGAAGTCGGTCAGCGTCTGCGCGTGGGCGGAATGGTGATGCCCGGTAGCGTAAAGCGCGATCCGCAGTCGTTGAAAGTGAATTTCAGCATCTATGACGCCGAAGGTGTGGTGGATGTCACCTATGAAGGCATTCTGCCGGATCTGTTCCGCGAAGGGCAGGGCGTCGTTGTTCAGGGCGAGCTGGACGAGGGAAATCATGTGCAGGCTAAAGAAGTGCTTGCTAAACATGATGAGAATTACACCCCGCCGGAAGTCGAAAAAGCGATGCAGGAAAACCACCGTCGCCCGGAAAGTGTTTATAAGGATAAAACGTCATGATGCCTGAAATTGGCAATGCGCTGTTGTGCCTTGCGCTAGGCGTGGCGTTACTGCTGTCGGTCTATCCGCTGTGGGGCGTAGCGCGCGGCGACGTGCGAATGATGGCCTCCGCGCGGCCTTTTGCCTGGGTTCTGTTTATCTGCGTGATGGGGGCGTTCCTGATTCTGGTCAATGCCTTCGTGGTTAATGACTTTACCGTCACCTACGTTGCCAGTAACTCCAATACCCAGCTTCCGGTCTGGTATCGGGTGGCAGCAACCTGGGGTGCCCATGAAGGCTCTCTGCTTCTATGGGTATTGCTGATGAGCGGCTGGACGTTCGCCGTTGCGGCGTTCAGTCAGCGTATGCCGCTGGACATCGTTGCCCGCGTGCTGGCAGTGATGGGGATGGTCAGCGTTGGCTTCCTGCTGTTTATTCTGTTTACCTCCAACCCATTTGCCCGTACGTTGCCCAACTTCCCTATTGAAGGGCGCGACCTGAACCCGCTGTTGCAGGATCCGGGGCTGATTTTCCATCCGCCGTTGCTGTACATGGGGTATGTCGGTTTCTCCGTGGCCTTCGCGTTTGCGATTGCCGCGCTGATGAGCGGACGACTGGACAGTACCTTCGCTCGTTTTTCGCGTCCGTGGACGCTGGCGGCGTGGGTGTTCCTGACGCTGGGCATTGTGCTCGGTTCGGCCTGGGCCTATTACGAGCTGGGCTGGGGCGGCTGGTGGTTCTGGGATCCGGTGGAGAACGCCTCGTTTATGCCATGGCTGGTGGGAACGGCGTTGATGCACTCGCTGTCGGTAACCGAACAGCGTGCCAGCTTTAAAGCCTGGACGCTGCTGCTGTCCATCTGCGCATTCTCGCTTTGCCTGTTGGGGACTTTCCTGGTGCGCTCCGGCGTGCTGGTATCAGTGCATGCTTTCGCCTCCGATCCGTCGCGCGGGATGTTTATTCTGGCCTTTATGGTATTGGTGATTGGCGGCTCTCTGCTGCTGTTTGCGGTGCGCGGTCACAAGGTCCGCTCACGGGTAAACAACGCGCTGTGGTCGCGTGAATCTCTGCTGTTGGGCAACAACGTTCTGCTGATTGCCGCGATGCTGGTGGTGCTCTTGGGCACGCTGCTGCCGCTGGTGCACAAACAGCTGGGGCTGGGCAGCATTTCGATTGGCGAACCGTTCTTCAACACCATGTTTACCTGGCTGATGGCGCCGTTCGCACTGCTGCTGGGGATTGGGCCATTAGTGCGCTGGGGCCGTGACCGACCGCGTAAACTGAAAACGTTACTGATTATCGCGTTTGTCACCACGCTTGTTCTGTCGCTGCTGCTGCCGTGGCTGTTTGAGGATCGCATTGCTGCTATGACGGTGGTAGGGCTGGCGATGGCATGCTGGATATTCGTACTGGCGATGTCCGAAGCATTCCTGCGTGTTTCCCGTGGAACGAAGTTAACACCAAGCTATTGGGGCATGGTGTCGGGCCACGTTGGGCTGGCGATAACTATTGTCGGTATTGCCTTTAGCCAGAACTACAGCGTTGAACGCGATGTGCGCATGAAAGCAGGTGATAGCGTCAGTATCCATAACTATCAGTTCACGTTCCGCGAAGTGAAAGATATTACCGGACCTAACTACCGGGGCGGTGTCGCCATTATTGGTGTTACCCGAGATGGTAAACCGGAAGCCACGCTGCACGCGGAAAAACGCTTCTATAACAGCACCAGTTCGATGATGACCGAAGCAGCAATTGACGGCGGATTCACGCGCGATCTGTACGCTGCGCTGGGTGAAGAACTGGATAACGGCGCATGGGCTGTGCGCCTGTACTACAAACCGTTTATTCGCTGGATTTGGGCCGGAGGATTGCTGATGGCGCTGGGCGGATTGTTCTGTCTGTTTGATCCACGCTATCGTCAGCGCCCGCGCCCTCGCGCCGCGGTGCAAAAAAATGCGTCGGAGGCTGTATGAAGCGCAACGCACTGTTAATTCCGTTTATTATTTTTCTGATCATTGCGGCGGCGCTGCTGTGGCAGCTGGCGCGTAACGCTCAGGGCGACGATCCCACGAATCTGGAATCGGCGCTGATCGGCAAACCCGTTCCGACATTCCGCCTGGAGTCGCTGGAAAATCCGGGTCAGCATTATCAGGCAGATGTGCTGACGCAAGGCAAACCGGTACTGCTGAACGTCTGGGCGACCTGGTGTCCGACCTGTCGCGCCGAACATCAGTATCTGAACCAGCTGTCTGCACAAGGCGTGCGGGTGGTGGGTCTGAACTATAAAGACGATCGTCAGAAAGCCATTGTCTGGCTGAAAGAGCTGGGCAATCCTTACTCATTAAGCCTGTTTGATGGCGACGGTATGCTTGGTCTGGATCTTGGCGTGTACGGTGCGCCGGAAACGTTCCTGATCGACGGTAAAGGTATTATTCGCTATCGCCATGCCGGTGATTTGAATGCCAGGGTGTGGGAGAGCGAGATCAAACCGTTGTGGGATAAGTACAGTAAGGAGGCTGAGCAATGAGATTTTTACTGGGCCTGCTAATGCTGGTTATCTCGGGATCTGCGCTGGCGACTATCGACGTGATGCAGTTTAAGGATGAAGCGCAGGAGCAGCAGTTCCGTCAGCTTACCGAACAGCTGCGCTGTCCTAAATGTCAGAACAACAGCATTGCCGATTCTAACTCGATGATTGCCACTGACCTGCGCCAGAAAGTGTACGAACTGATGCAGGAAGGAAAAAGTCAGAAAGAGATTGTCGACTACATGGTGGCGCGCTACGGCAACTTCGTCACTTACGATCCACCGTTGACGCCGCTTACAGTGCTTTTGTGGGTGATGCCGGTGGTCGCGATTGGCCTGGGGGGCTGGATCATTTTCGCCCGTACCCGCCGACGTGTCCGGGTGAAACAGGAAGAGTTTCCTGATGACGTTATCCCTGATGGCAAGCGCGGTGGATTTGGGTTATTTGTGCCCGGCATCGTGGTGGCGCTGATCGTTGGCGCGGTGAGCTATTATGAAACCGGCAATTATAAGCAGGTTCAGGTCTGGCAGCAGGCCACCGCTCAGGCTCCGGCGCTGCTTGAACGTGCGTTGGATCCGAAAGCTGACCCGCTCAATGAAGAAGATATGACACGTCTGGCGCTGGGGCTGCGCACGCGCCTCCAGGCCGATCCTACAAACGTTGAAGGCTGGATCATGCTTGGGCGTATTGGCATGGTACTCGGTAACGCCAGTACGGCCACTGAAGCCTATGCCAATGCCTATCGACTGGATCCTAAAAACAGCGATGCGGCGCTGGGTTATGCGGAAGCACTGACCCGTTCATCCGATCCTGACGATAATCGCCGGGGAGGGGAGCTGTTACGCCAACTGGTGCGCGGCGAACATGCCAACGTGCGGGTTCTCAGCATGTACGCATTTAACGCTTTTGAACAGCAACGCTTTGGCGAGGCGGTTGCTGCCTGGGAGATGATGCTGAAATTATTACCGGCCAATGATACCCGTCGGGCGGTGATAGAACGCAGCATTAAGCAGGCGATGGAGCAGCTAACGCCGCAGGAGAAGTAAGAGTCCAGATTGCCCGAAGGCGTGCTGCTTTCGGGCTTGTGCGGGTTTTGTAGGCCGGATAAGACGCTGCTGCGTCGTGATCCGGCATCTCATTGATTACTGCATGCCGCGCGTTTGCAAAAACAGGATGGTGGCAGCAACGCGAGAGCGCACGTTGAGTTTGCGCAGAAGGTTGCGGATATGCACTTTCACCGTCTGTTCGGAAATATTCAGCACTGATGCAATCTGTTTGTTCGACAGTCCCTGAGCAAGTTCATGCAACACATCCAGTTCACGTTCGGTGAGAATACTGAACGGATCTTCTTGTGCGCCAAACAGGTCACGTTCGCGCAGATATTCGCTGACGCGTGTGCTAAAAGCTTTTCCGCCTTTGGCACCGTTGCGAATGGCTTCCAGCAGGACTTCAGGATCGCTATCTTTCAGTAAATAACCATCCGCGCCGGCATCAATTAAGGCGTACACATCGCTGGCGGCATCCGATACGGTAAGAATAATAATTTGCGCGGTGACGCCGTCCCGACGCAGCGCATTCAGAGTGTCCAGCCCGCTCATACCTTTCATATTGAGATCCAGCAGGATCACATCAAGGTCCAGACGGTTTGCCAGATCGATAGCACTGGCACCGTCACCCGCTTCCGCGACTACGTCAAATGCGGGATCCAGTTGCAATAATTGACTAATTCCCCGCCGCATGAGTGGGTGGTCGTCAACAATCAGCACCCGAAAAGGCGTTGCTTCAGGCATACTATTCTCCTGAGTTTTTATTAGTATCATTATTGTTTTCAGCGCATCAATCGTCCAGATTCATCGCGCTGATGAGAGGATAAATTTTACCCCAATTTGTGCATGGGTAAGTAGTAAAACCTGTGCTGAAGAGAGGGGGAATACCTGGACAATGTGATGCTCAAGAACGGTAAGAAGCCGGGAGGGTGCTGGGGGGGGTGGAAAATGGGATCAGGCTATGGCATAACTTTTCAGTATCTGCAATCGGCCGATCCTGCATACGGTTACGGTTCTGTCAGTAATGTATAGTTACAGCGCCTTATTGAGAACCAACGTTCACGAATGGTTATGGTGTAACATTCTGGAGCATTGAGGATCGACCCGTACGTCTTTACACATCAGCCGTCGTTCTTCATCAGAAATGGGTACCCAGGTACAAAAAAGTTACCCACGTTCTGATATTGTTGAGTTTAAAATTTATTGATGAAATAGAAGGCGCGTGATGCTCCTTTATTTATTGCTGCTGTTCTTTCTTTACTCATTTAATCCAGGCATCATTGTATTTAATATTTCCTCTAACATAATTCCATTCAATGCCACGGAATCTAAGACCTACTACCTCATGCATATTAGGGGATGAACTACCGGGATAGTAGACATGTGTAAAATCTACAGAGGATATAACGACATCTTCCAGAGTAATATTATAAATCTCTACTTCGATCCCTGCCTCTATAGTCTCATAATATTTAATGACTGCCTTTTGCAGTCTCTTCCCTTCACAAACAGCTACAGCCAGATAAGGGCTGACTTTGTCAAGTTGCTTATGCACAATTACGGGATTATGCTGCCTACAGCCTGTCATGCTGCCAGTGTTGCTATCAACAGGCTGTCTAACACCGTAACTACTATTCATGACTTCTATAGCACCTTCACGGCCTAAGGATAAACAATCTCCCGGAATCTGCATTCCGTTTTCATCATATAAAAATAAATAAGCTGGTAATGACATAATTAATACTCCATATTTGTTAGCTGTCCATTATTATCAATAAAAAATTTATGTACATAGTCCTTGCCATTCAATCCATATGACACTGTATAGGAATAACCATAACTCCATTTAAAATCAATGCAATCACTCGGATATGAAAGTTGTAAGTCATATTCGGATTTTTCAATGTGGTATCCCTTACTCTGACTCGATTCGATTCGGTAGTAGTTCAATACACCTTTTTGATCAGTGCTAAAACAAAGATAATTGCCATTTATAAAAGTAACTCTTGGGTGTGGTGCAGGCATACCACCGGGGCATCCAGATAGCATTAATACCAACGGCATTATTATTAATCTTTTCATCCGGGGAATCCTTTCATAACAGATTTATATATAGATAATATTGAATGAATAGATTCATTAGGATTGAGGTTACGGTATTTAACCAGGGCGTAAGTATCTCTGTTAAGCCCAAATGCTTGCATCAACCAATAATCGCTGGCTATAGATGCCTGTTGTTCTAATCCATAGTGAAGAAAGTCAGCCTTATCTAAACTGTAACTGTAATCAGCGAAACGAGAGAATAAACCTCTGGTTCTAACAAACATACCTTTCTGTGCTTGCCAGGCGTGAACCATCTCATGCATGAATCTGTGTTTTTTCTCTAGTATATCTAATGAAAAATCAGGTGAATATGTTCCCTCTCTAAACCAAAGTTCACCGTTTGGCGTCATGGCAATATCTATGGGTTGTAAGTTGAAGGGGAGATAGCTTTCACGGTGTACCCACACCTTGCTATAGATAATACTCTCACCAAACAGCATCCTGGCTAGTGCAATCTCTCCTATTGTAAGTTGCCTTACCCCTCCGGGGACTATGGGAGTTCCCGACGTGGGTTCTATTGTTCCGTTTACGGACATAGTATATCCATATAGTTTGTATTGGTTTGTGCGCTAATGGTACTCCTGCCCTAAAGCATTAGGAATGTTTCTTTCCGGGATAAATTCTGAATTCTTTAAAATTAAATTACTATAAATCATCTGGTTTCTGAATAAATCAACCTTGTCATTACAAAGTGATTGCAGGGTATTATGATTGGGTAGGCTCCTGTATGAATTTGAAATATTTTCGGCTTCATTCACTTTGGGAAGCGATCTGTATGCGGTGTATTTGGCTGGACAGAAAACGATAAGTGATGTGAATCAAAAATAGCAGCCTTTGCTATGTCGATGGTTGGCTACTTTAGCAACTTTGTAAATTTGACGTTGCTAATACGAAGTGGTCTGTGGTTGAAGACCATTGTGGGGAAATTATCTACGACATCAGAAATGGGTAAGCTATAGGTAGATGATGGCGATGTGGAAAGGGAAGCTCAACTGTTTCAGAAAAAGCAACAAAAGGATGAGTTTCTTAAATTTGTTTTCTCTGACAATAGTATTGCTTCAGGATATCTTTTGCACCGGGCAGACCATCAAAATTCCTTTTTCATAAACGAGGTTGATGACTTCCCGGTGATGTGTATAGCTGAAATATTACCGTGAAGTCGACACTTTGCGTTGGGGATTTTTCCCCCGATTAATCTCCGTTCAGAAAACAGGCATAAAAAAACCAACCGCAAGGGTTGGTTTTTTTTGGGATTTTTGGTCGGCACGAGAGGATTTGAACCTCCGACCCCCGACACCCCATGACGGTGCGCTACCAGGCTGCGCTACGTGCCGACGCTATGGCTGCTAATACTACTGCTTTCCGCTACGAATGCAAGAGGATGCCTCACTAACTGATTTATAATTAATCAGTTAGCAATAAATCGTTTCTCATCCGTCAGAACCTGTAGCAGCAGGCTGAGCTGCGGTTTCTGATCTTTTATTTTCTCGCCACGTAAATCATAGGTCTGATAATTTCCGTTGTTGTTCAGCACCAGCGTCATCTCTGGCGTAGTCACGGCCATCGTGCTGCCGTCGGCGGCGGTCACCCAGTAATGGCGACGTGTAGCATTGAACAAATCCTGCCCCTGCGAGTATTCGTTAGCCGGCGTGCTGACGTGCAGCAGGCGCTGCATCAGCGTCGTCATCAGGTCTGTATGATCGGTCAGACTATTGATGCGCTGGGCAGGCGTTCCCGGCCAGTGAATAACCAGAGGAACCTGCAGATGACCGCGAGACCAGGCGAAGTTGTTCTCTTCCTGCGTCAGCGGCACACCGCGGCCAGCGGTAATAATCACCACAGTGTTGTCCAGTTTACCCGAGTCGCGCAGGGCGCTAAGAACACGGTTAATATTGGCATCCACATCCTGAGCGGCGCTGGCGTAGCGTTTGGCAAAGTTCTTCTGGTTGCTGTCATCAAGGTTTGTCCCGTTAAAGGATACCCAGGAGAACCAGCGGTTATCTTCCTGCGCGTAGCGTCCCAGCCAGTTGATCCATTGGTTTGCAGTTTGCTCGTCAGATTGTGTTTGCACGCTCGGCATGGAGAAATCTGACAGCAGCGCCTGGCGATAAAGCGGGCTGGTAAAGCCATCCGAGGAGAATAGCCCTAACTGATAACCCTGCTGGTTCAGTGCAGAGATCAGCGCCGCAGGCGTTCGGGTCGACAAAATGCCATCCATGTAGCTTGGTGATACACCATAGAACAGGCCAAAGAACCCGTTATCCGTGGTGTTGCCTGAGCTCATGTGACGCGTAAAGGAGATATTCTGCCCGGCGAACTCAGCCAGCGCAGGCATCTGTTTTTCAAAGCGTGAGTAGTTCAGGCCGTCTACGGTGATCAGCAGAACGTTCTGGCCGGTGCCCATATCGCGATAGTGCAGTTCGCTGAGCGGGTACTGCACGGAAACCGCTTCTGGATTGCCCTGTTCGATCAGGCGACGCTGATACTCTTGCGCATCCAGCAGACCATGTTTTTCCAGAAACTTACGCGCCGTCATCGGGTAAGAGAGCGGCAGGTTTGCGCGCTGCATGGTAATCGGGCGATAGAAATTGGCATCTGCCCAGATATACACCACATGCGAGGCGATAAAAGAAACGAAGAAGAATGCCGCTAACGGTTTGGCGAAATGGCGACGACGCGTCAGGCTGCGCAGCTTTTGCCAGCTCCAGG
Source organism: Citrobacter sp. Cpo090 (assembly GCF_030332665.1). Classification (NCBI taxonomy): domain Bacteria; kingdom Pseudomonadati; phylum Pseudomonadota; class Gammaproteobacteria; order Enterobacterales; family Enterobacteriaceae; genus Citrobacter; species Citrobacter sp. Cpo090. The sequence goes on from NZ_JAOWHK010000038.1 coordinate 209,911, forward strand.
TCGCAAACAACATTTCTATTAACAGAATAACCGGCACACTGATAAACAACAGTTGCCAGTCACGCGCCACTTCGTTCTGATCAGGATTAATGACCAGTTCCCAAACGATCGGGTTGAGGTGCAGGTGGAAGCGGGTGAAAACTTCGCTGTCGATTAACAACAACGTCATGCCAGCCGTCGCCAGAATAGCTGATAAGAATCGCATCAGCCTCTGGGACATGACGATAAACGTCAGGGGAAACAGGATTAGCAGATAGGTGGCAAACACCAGAAAGCTAAAATGCCCGACAACACTCAGGTAGGAATATACACGACCTGCAAGGGTTGTCGGCCAGTCGGCGACAAACAGGTAACGGCTACCGAGAACCATGGCCAACAGAATGTTGAACAAGGCAAACCAGTGCCCCCAGCTAACCATCTGGGAGACTTTCTCACGGTAGCGCTGACGATGAGTTACCATAAACTGTTGTTCGTTTCCCCGGAGCAGGCTCTTAATGCGCTTGGTCGTCGTTTACCGAAGACTGCAATGCGCGGGCAAAAGAGTTGGCAATCGCCTGGCGCTGGGCCGGTGCGATGCTTGTATTGATAAGGTTAGTCACCATATTTCCCAGTACCATCAGGGAAAGGTCGGTCGGCGCCTTATGTTTTTCCAGTACATTGAGCATCTCATTCAGCAGTTGTTCAACGTGTTCGTCACTATAGCGGGAAATTTGTGGCATAAATCGAAATCAGTCTGTTCATGAAAGGGCAACATATTACCGTACAGACAGTTTTTTTTCTGCTTTTTTATCTTCTATTGCGTCACTGCCCAGCAGGTGGTTGAATACCGCCCGGTCTAAAAGGAGAGTTTATCATGAGTCTGGATATCAACCAGATTGCCCTGCACCAGCTTATCAAACGTGACGAGCAGAACCTTGAGCTGGTTTTGCGCGATTCATTACTGGAACCGACAGCGACGGTTGTCGATATGATGGCTGAGCTGCATCGGGTGTATAGCGCCAAGAATAAAGCCTATGGCCTGTTTAGTGAAGAGAGTGAACTGGCACAAACGCTGCGTTTACAGCGTCAGGGCGAAGAGGATTTTCTGGCATTTAGTCGTGCCGCGACCGGACGCTTGCGGGACGAGCTGGCGAAATATCCTTTTGCCGACGGCGGCATTGTTCTGTTCTGCCATTACCGCTATCTGGCGGTAGAGTATCTGTTGGTCGCCGTGCTGAACAATTTAAGCAGCATGCGCGTCAATGAAAATCTGGATATCAATCCGACGCACTATCTGGATATCAATCATGCGGATATTGTGGCGCGCATTGATTTAACCGAGTGGGAAACCAACCCGGAGTCCACGCGCTATCTGACGTTCCTGAAAGGGCGGGTAGGGCGCAAAGTTGCCGATTTCTTTATGGATTTCCTCGGTGCCAGCGAAGGTCTGAACGCCAAGGCGCAAAACCGTGGCCTGCTGCAGGCGGTCGATGACTTTACTGCCGAGGCGCAACTCGATAAAGCGGAACGCCAGAACGTGCGCCAGCAGGTGTACAGCTACTGCAACGAGCAGCTACAGGCCGGTGAAGAGATCGAACTGGAGTCGTTGTCTAAAGAGCTTTCCGGCGTCAGTGAAGTTAGCTTCAGCGAATTTACCGCTGATAAAGGCTACGAGCTGGAAGAGAGTTTCCCGGCGGATCGCAGTACGCTGCGTCAGTTAACCAAATTTGCCGGCAGCGGCGGTGGGTTAACCATTAACTTCGACGCCATGTTACTGGGTGAACGTATTTTCTGGGATCCGGCTACAGATACTTTGACCATCAAAGGTACGCCGCCGAACCTGCGCGACCAGCTGCAGCGCCGCACGTCGGGCGGGAAATAAAACCGTTTGCCGGGTGAGAGCGTAAACGCCTTATCCGGTCGACGAGAACCATCGGTATCAATGACAAAATCCCATAAAAAAACCCCGCCTTAGCGGGGTTTTTCTTCAACTTGTTTGCGATTACGCGCGAACGAAGTCGATGTGGGACAGCTTCGGCTTGAACGGGTGACGCTGTACAGCCTGAGCTTTAACTTTAACTTCTTTACCGTCAACAACGATGGTCAGAACTTCGCTGTAGAATTCAGCTTTAGCTTGCATGTTCATAATTGCATCGTGATCCAGTTCGATAGCAATCGGGGCTTCTGCGCCACCGTAGATGATTGCCGGGAACTTGTTAGCGGCACGCAGGCGGCGGCTCGCACCCTTACCCTGCTCTTTACGTACTTCAGCGTTGATAGTAAACATTTAAATCTCTCTTTAATAATTCCTGCTACAGGCGACCCAGCAACAGGTAAGTGATCTGCTTTGCGTATGCAAAAGCGGGCGAGATTCTATACTCAAACGGCTGGTACATCAATCAAAAGTACGATTAACCGCGTAATTCATGTGCCCGACGAAAGCGTCCTTCATAATCGAAGACCTTTTCACGGACCTGCCAGTACTGACCTTTCATGCGTGCCACCACGAAATCAGGATGACGTAACAACGCCTGCTGATTGAGGATATCGGCGGCGGTTATCCAGCGTAAAGGTATGCCGGGTGTTCGGGTGTGCGGGCGAATAAATAGTTGTTCGAAGGCCGTTCGCTGCGCGGGAGTATGCAGGCGAAAGCGTTCGCTGACGTCGGCGCCATCCTCATCGTAATAGGTAATTTTTAGCCATTCGCCTTTTTCATCCAGGCCGTTTTGTAGCACCATACCGCTACAGCGTAGGACCAGCGCATCTTTGAGCCTGAGTGCGGCTTTCAACATGTCATCCGGGTCTACCAGCACCGTATCGCACTCGCGACAACGGCGGGCGGCGATGTCATTTTCCGCGTTGCACTGTGGGCAGTTTTTAAAACGGAAACGAAAATCGCACTGTTCGCGATGGCCGTCATCATCTTCAAACCACCCCTGACAGCGGCGGCCAAAGTGTTCAATCAGCGTGCCGTCTGCCGTTGTTTTGCCCCAGAAGGTATTCGCAAACCCACAGGCAGGGCAGAACACCTGTACCGGAACGTTGTCGCTTTTCCCTTTCGGCGCACCCACTTCCGGTGCGTACAGATCGTGCGGGTTGCCGGCGTAATCGAGGATCAGACAGTCGGTTTTACCCGGGGCCAGACGCAGCCCGCGGCCGACAATTTGTTGGTAAAGGCTAACTGACTCCGTTGGGCGCAGAATGGCGATAAGGTCGACGTGCGGAGCGTCGAAGCCGGTGGTCAGGACCGATACATTCACCAGATAGCGAAAGCGCTGGGCTTTGAACTCTTCAATCAGCACATCGCGCTCAGCGCCTGGCGTATCTCCAGTGATTAGCGCAGCGTCGTCAGCGGGCAGCAGACCCAGAATTTCTTTGGCGTGCTCAACGGTGGCGGCGAAAATCATCACCCCTTTGCGAGTTTGGGCAAACTCGATAATCTGGCTGATGATATGCGGCGTTATTCGCTGCTGCTTTTTTAGCTCCTGGTTCAGATCCGCTTCGCTAAACAGGCCGTTACTCTGCGCCTGCAGACGGCTAAAGTCATACTGCACGACCGGCATATCGAGGCGTTCTGGCGGCGTCAGGTAGCCGTGTTTAATCATGTAGCGCAGCGGTAATTCATAAATGCAGTCGCGAAACAGCGCTTTTTCATCGCCGCGCACCATACCATGATAATGAAAATGATAAATCCAACCCTTGCTCAAACGAAAAGGGGTGGCGGTAAGCCCGAGAAGACGTAAGTGGGGATTTACTTTAGTCAGGTGAGTGAGGATTTGCTGATACTGACTCTCTTCATCATCGCCAATACGGTGGCATTCATCGACGATCAACAGGGAGAATTCACCCTGAAAGGCCTCCAGATTACGCGCCACCGATTGTACGCTGCCAAATACCACTTTCCCGTGGCTCTCTTTACGCTTCAGGCCTGCGGCAAAAATATCGGCCTCCAGCCCCAGTGCGCAATATTTGGCATGGTTTTGTGCGACCAGTTCTTTGACGTGCGCCAGTACCAGTACGCGACCACGTGCCACGCGGGCCAGTTCAGCAATCACCAGACTTTTGCCCGCGCCGGTTGGCAGGACGATAACCGCTGGCGTGCGGTGGTGGCGAAAATGGTTGAGCGTGGCGTCCACGGCTTCTTTTTGGTACGGGCGAAGAGTAAAAATCATGGGCTCATTAAGGTAAACAGCAACAATGTATAGTATGCCATGAATCATTTCCCTTGAGGGATGGTGTAACACCGCTATACTGGGCGGATAATAGTCCCACTTTTCGGGCGTAAACCCGCTTCTCGTATTTTTACAGGCAAAAATCACACTCATGCGACTTGATAAATTTATCGCTCAGCAACTCGGCGTCAGCCGCGCTATTGCCGGGCGTGAGATCCGTGCTAACCGCGTTACCGTCGACGGCGAAATCGTCAGAAATAGCGCGTTTAAGCTGCTACCAGAACACGACGTCGAATATGACGGAAACTCCCTGGTTCAACAAAATGGCCCGCGCTATTTTATGCTGAATAAGCCTCAGGGTTATGTTTGCTCAACGGATGACCCGGATCACCCGACAGTGCTCTATTTCCTTGATGAACCGGTTGCCTACAAACTGCATGCGGCAGGGCGTCTGGATATCGACACCACCGGACTGGTACTGATGACCGATGATGGCCAGTGGTCGCACCGCATCACCTCTCCTCGTCACCATTGCGAGAAAACCTACCTGGTGACGCTGGAGTCGCCAGTGGCGGACGATACCGCCGAGCAGTTTGCCCATGGCGTACAGTTGCATAATGAGAAAGACCTGACCAAACCGGCTGTTCTGGAGGTCATTACGCCAACTCAGGTGCGATTGACCATCAGCGAAGGGCGCTATCATCAGGTAAAACGTATGTTTGCCGCGGTGGGTAACCACGTTGTGGAACTGCACCGTGAACGGATTGGTGACATCAGGCTGGATGATGATCTGGAGCCGGGTGAATACCGTCCATTGACCGAAGAAGAAATCGCCAGCGTTAACTTAACCCCGCGTTAATTTCAGGAGCTAAATGTGACCACCCGGCAGAACTCGTCAATTGCCATTGTCTTTATCCTTGGCTTGTTAGCCATGCTGATGCCGTTGTCGATTGATATGTATCTTCCGGCGCTACCTGTCATCTCAGAACAGTTTGGTGTGCCTGCGGGTAGCGCGCAGATGACCCTCAGTACCTATATTCTGGGGTTTGCAGTGGGGCAGTTGCTCTATGGTCCAATGGCAGACAGCATTGGGCGCAAGCCGGTGATTCTGGGTGGGACGCTGGTGTTTGCGGCGGCGGCAGTTGCCTGCGCCCTGGCGCAAACTATCGATCAACTGATCGTGATGCGTTTCTTCCACGGTCTGGCTGCCGCGGCGGCGAGCGTGGTTATCAACGCCCTGATGCGCGATATCTATCCGAAGGAAGAGTTCTCGCGCATGATGTCATTCGTCATGCTGGTTACGACAATTGCGCCCTTGTTGGCACCTATCGTGGGTGGTTGGGTGCTGGTATGGCTGAGCTGGCACTATATCTTTTGGATCCTCGCCATGGCGGCAGTTCTGGCGTCGGTGATGATCTTTACGCTGATCAAAGAGACCTTGCCTGTAGAGCGTCGTCAGCCGTTTCGTCTGCGTACCACTATGGGCAACTTTGCCTCGCTGTTTCGTCATAAACGTGTGTTGAGCTATATGCTGGCCAGCGGGTTCAGCTTTGCCGGGATGTTCTCGTTTCTGAGCGCCGGACCCTTTGTCTACATTGAGATCAACCACGTTTCACCGCAGCATTTCGGTTATTACTTCGCACTGAACATCGTATTCCTGTTCGTGATGACTATCATCAACAGCCGCTTTGTGCGTCGGGTTGGGGCATTGAATATGTTCCGTACCGGTCTGTGGATCCAGTTCGTGATGGCGGGATGGATGGTCTTTAGCGCACTGTTTGGGCTGGGGTTCTGGGCCCTGGTCGTGGGCGTTGCGGCGTTTGTTGGCTGTGTGTCGATGGTGTCATCTAACGCCATGGCGGTTATTCTGGATGAATTTCCGCATATGGCGGGAACGGCGTCATCGCTGGCTGGGACATTCCGCTTCGGCATTGGCGCCATCGTTGGGGCGCTGTTGTCTCTGGCGACCTTTAACTCGGCCTGGCCAATGATATGGTCGATCGCATTTTGCGCTACCTGCTCAATTCTCTTCTATCTTTACGCCAGTCGCGCCCAAAAACGGTGATCTAATACACAACCTGGGGGCCATAAGGTCTCCAGAGTTGATGTACATCAACCGCAAATCTATCATTTTCCCCGCTTATGTTTATTTTATGTAAAATCAATTTATGTAAAAAGTCACATCATTGTAGTTAAAAAGGTTGAGTTAGATCGCAGAAACGAGTACATATAGCCCGGAAATATGCCAGAACCATTGAATAATTTTAATTACCGGGTTTGAAAAGCTGCATAAAGACAGGGTGTAAACGTTTACCAACTGTCTAAAGACGTATTGTCAATGATGTGTTAATATTGATGTAAAATAATTGTGAAGTGATTGTACTTCCTGGGAAAGAAAGTGATGACATTACAACTCTCAATCGTTCATCGTCTGCCGCAGAGCTATCGTTGGTCGGTGGGCTTCGCAGGTTCGAAAGTTGAACCGATTCCGCAAAACGGTCAGAGTAATGAGAACAGCCTGGTGGCACTCAAATTGCTCAGCCCTGATGGTGACAGCGCGTGGTCAGTCATGCATAAGCTCAGCCAGGCCCTCAGTGATATCGAGGTTCCTTGTTCCGTACTGGAATGTGAAGGAGAGCCGTGCCTGTTTGTGAATCGCCAGGACGAATTTGCCGCGACCTGCAGACTGAAAAACTTCGGCGTGGCTATCGCAGAACCGTTTTCAAACAACAATCCTTTTTGAGCGTCAGCTTAGCGCGAGCAGCTGACGTGTATAGGCCTGCTGTGGTGCGTTAAATACGTGCTCGCATTGCCCTTGTTCCACGACCTCTCCCTGCCTTAGCACAATAACCTGATGGCATAACGCGCGTACTACGTGCAAATCATGGCTGATAAAAATATAAGCCAGGCGATGCTTTTCCTGTAACGACTTTAACAGCGTCAGGATTTGCGCCTGCACGGTTCTGTCGAGCGATGATGTTGGTTCATCCAGAATGATCAGGGAAGGTTTAAGAATTAATGCCCTGGCAATAGCAATGCGTTGGCGTTGCCCGCCAGAAAACTCCGCAGGATAACGATGCCGTGTTTCGCTATCCAATCCCACTTCCGCCATCACCGCTTTCACCTGTGCCTCGCGCTGTTCAGCTGACAGGGTAGGCTGATGAACGCGCAACCCCTCCTCGATAATCTGTAGCACGCTCAGGCGTGGGTTCAGCGAGGAGTTGGGATCCTGAAACACTACCTGAATGCGGTGTCGGACCGGTAACAGCTGGCGACGATTTAAGGTATGCAGCGCCAGACCATCGAACACAATGCTTCCCTGTGAGGTGATTAACCGCAGAAGTGCCAGCCCGGTGGTGCTTTTTCCGGAGCCTGACTCTCCAACCAGCCCCAGCGTTTCACCGGGCCGAAGGGAAAAACTGACGTCGTTAACGACGACGTTGTGGTCCACCACGCGCTTCAGGATACCTTTGCGGATAGGAAAGGCGACGCGGAGTTTTTCCACTTCCAGCAGCGGGGCTTGTCCGACAGGCAAAGGTACCGGGTCGCCGGAAGGTTCACTGTTTAGTAACTTCTGCGTGTAGGGATGCGTTGGCGCAGCGAGCAGTTGTACTGCTTTATTTTGCTCCACACACTGACCGTTTTGCATGACCGCTACGGTATCGGCCAGCTTTTTCACAATGCTCAGGTTGTGGGTGATGAACAGTAATCCCATGTTCAGCTCGCGCTGTAGTTCCCTCAGCAGTTGCAGGATCTGTGCCTGAACGGAAACGTCCAGCGCGGTAGTCGGTTCATCAGCAATAAGCAGCTCTGGTCGTGTCAGCAGTGCCATGGCGATCATCACGCGCTGGCGTTCACCGCCGGAAAGCTGGTGCGGGTAATCTGCGAGACGTTTGGCCGCCTGACGGATGCCGACACGATCCAGACAGGTCAGGATTTCTGCCCGTGCCGCCTCCCGACGCATTCCCCGATGCAGCGACAGCACTTCATAAAGCTGTTTTTCCAGATTGTGGAGCGGGTTCAGTGACACCATCGGCTCCTGGAAAATCATGGCGATTTTATTCCCCCGTACGCCGCGAAGCGTCTGCTCGTTGGCGTGAAGTAATGATTCACCATGAAAACGGATGTCCCCGGAAAGGTAAACTACCGGAGGGGACGGTAACAACCGTAGGATAGAAAGCGCGGTCACGCTTTTCCCCGAGCCAGACTCGCCCACCAGCGCCAGCGTTTGTCCGGCATCAACCCGTAGTGAGAGGGCATTGACTACGGTGCGCACGGTCTCTTGTTGACGAAAACCAACCGATAAATTCTCAATGGCTAACAGAGGTTGTGTCATCTTAAATCGCCTTGTTGGGATCAAACGCATCGCGTACCGCTTCACCAATAAAGATCAGTAGCGATAGTAGTAGGGCAACGGAGATGAACGCGGTGATGCCAAGCCACGGTGCCTGCAGGTTGTTTTTACCCTGTAACAGGAGTTCTCCCAGTGATGGCGAGCCAAGCGGTAAGCCGAACCCAAGAAAATCCAGTGAGGTCAGGGTGGTTATCGAGGCGCATAAAATAAACGGTAAAAAGGTCAGGGCCGCAACCATCGCGTTGGGCAGCATATGACGCAGAATAATACTGCGATCGCTTACGCCTAGCGCCTGAGCGGCTCGAATGTAATCAAAGTTTCGTGTCCGTAAAAATTCCGCGCGCACTACGCCAACCAGGCTCATCCAGCCAAATAGCACGGTAATGCCCAGCAGCCACCAGAAGTTAGGCTGGACCACGCTCGACAATAGAATGATGAGAAACAGCGTTGGCATTCCTGACCACACTTCTATGAATCGTTGCCCCCACAGGTCCACCTTGCCGCCATAATAGCCCTGAATTGCGCCAGCCATAATGCCCATCACGCTCGAACAGAGGGTGAGCATTAGACCAAACAAGACAGAAATACGTGTGCCGTAGAGGATGCGTGCCAGCACATCACCGCCGTTGGCGTCTGTTCCCAGCCAGTTTTGTGCAGAAGGCGGGGAAGGGAAGGGCTTATCGGTGGCAAAGTTAATGCTGGTGGCCCCAAAGCGTATTGGTGCCCACAGGATCCAGCCCTGGTTTTCCAGGCGCTGCTGTAGCCACGGGTCCTGATAATCAGCCCGGGTCGCAAGCGGTCCGCCGAAATCGCTTTCACTGTAGTTTTTGAACAGGGGGAAATACCAGCTATTGTCGTAGCGCACCAGTAGCGGCTTGTTATTGGCAATCAGTTCTGAACACAGACTAAGACCGAACAGCACCAGAAAAATCCACAGCGACCAGTAGCCGCGACGGTTGTGGCGAAAGCGCGCCCAGCGGGCCTGATTAACGGGGCTTAATCGCGACATTAGCGTCCCTCAAAATCAATACGAGGATCGACCAGCGTATAGCTGATGTCGCTGAGGATATTCAGCAGCAGACCGATCAGGGTGAAGATATAGAGCGTGCCAAACATTACCGGGTAGTCGCGTGATACGGTGGATTCATAACCCAGCAATCCCAGGCCGTTAAGCGAGAACATCACTTCAATCAGCAGTGAGCCGGTAAAAAACATGCTGATAAACGTTGCCGGGAAGCCGGCGATCACCAGCAACATGGCATTGCGAAACACATGTTTCCACAGAATATTTTTCTCGCTGACCCCTTTAGCGCGTGCGGTGACGACATATTGTTTGCGCACCTCATCCAGAAATGAGTTCTTGGTCAGCATAGTCAGCGCGGCAAACCCGCCAACCACCGTCGCCAGCACTGGCAGGGTGATATGCCAAAGGTAGTCGGTTACTTTCTGATACCAGGGCAGGGAGTCAAAATTGGCGGAAACCAGCCCGCGAAGCGGGAACAGGTCGTAGTAGCTTCCCCCGGCAAAAAAGACGATCAGTAAAATGGCAAACAGAAAGGCCGGTATGGCATAGCCGATAATAATAAATGCGCTGCTCCAGACATCAAACCGGCTGCCGTTATGCACCGCTTTGCGGATCCCAAGCGGTATTGACACCAGATAGATGATGAGCGTACTCCACAGCCCCAGCGTGACGGAAACAGGCAGGCTGTCTTTGATAAGCGTCAGCACCGAGGCGCTACGAAACAGGCTGTCACCGAAATCGAAACGAATATAATCCCAGAGCATTTTGAAGTAACGCTCATGGATGGGCTTATCGAACCCATAGCGGCGAGTGATTTCGGCTATCACCTCCGGGTCAAGACCCCGGCCGCCTCGATAATTACTGTCGCTGATGTTACCCACGCCGGTTTGCGCGTGGCTGGCGCGAACGCCTTCGCTACCCGCGCCGGGTAATGCCCCACTTTGTCCGAACTCAATGGCGGCGACGGCCTGCTCTACTGGACCGCCAGGGGCTATCTGCACGATAAAAAAGTTGATGGTGATGATGGCCCAAAGCGTTGGGATCACCAGCAGCAGACGTCGAATCAGATAAGCGCCCATTTATTCTCCCTGCCGCCTGGCTGCGGGCAGCTTCGCCGCTTTGTTGACGTCATACCACCAGTTGTCGAGGCCAATAGTATAAATTGGGCGAATAGCAGGATGTGAAAATTTATCCCACCATGCAATGCGATCCTCTGCCATGAACCACATCGGCAACATGTAGTAGTTCCAGGTTAATACCCTGTCCAGTGCCCGGCCCAGTGGGATCAATTTGGCTTTGTCGCCTTGCGCCGCGATGATTTGGTCGATCAGTTTATCAATCACCGGGCTTTGTACGCCGGGAGCGTTGTAGCTGGAGTCAATATATTGAGAGGCCCAAAGAATTTGCAGGTCTGAACTCGGCCACGGCATCGCACGATACAACCTCGGCATCATGTCATAGTCGCGACTGCGCAGGCGGTTCGTGATTTGTGAGTTATCCACCTGGCGGATATTCATCGTAATACCTAAGCGCTGCAGGTTGTGCTGAAACGGCAGCACCCATTGACTGTTGCTGCCCGCCGGGAGCAACAGTTCAAAGCTCAGAGGTTTACCGCTGGCGCTATTTACGCGCTGCTGACCCTTTAGTACCCATCCGGCCTGTTCCAGTAAGGTATCGGCTTTCAACAGGTTGTCGCGATCGTAGCCATCGCCTTTTGATTTTGGCGGCTGATAGATTTGGCTAAAGACCTCAGGGGGGAGATCTTTTTTCAAGGGCGCGAGTATCACCAGCTCATCCGCGTCGGGGTATTTTGTCGCGGCATATTCGGTATTCTGAAAATAGCTGTTGGTCCGGCTCCAGGCGTTATAGAACAGCGCTTTATTCATCCATTCAAAATCAAAGGCCAGCGTGATGGCTTCCCGCACCCGTCGGTCGCTGAATACCGGGCGCTGAATATTAAATGCCAGCCACCGCGTATCCTGGGCGGATTCGTTCTTTTGTTCATCTTTGATGATGTAGTGATTCGCGAAATTTTTCCCGGTATAACGTGTCGCCCAGTTTTTGGCATCGTTTTCAAGACGCAGATCAAACGCACCGGCCTTAAACGCTTCAAAGGCGACGTTATCATCCAGATAGTAGTCGTAGCGGATGGTATCAAAGTTCCAGCGCCCACGATTGACGGGCAGATTAGCGGCCCAATAATCTTTGACGCGCGAATAGACAATATACTGGCCCATCTTCCATTTCGTAATGCGATAGGGGCCGCTGGCGAGCGGTGGCGATGATAAGGGATCGCTGAGTTTATGATCTTTCCAGTACTTCTCTGGCATCACGGGTAATGAAAACAGGCTGAGCATGTCCTCTTTACCCGGTTTGGCTAATTCAATGCGTACGGTTAATGGCGCGATGGCTTTTACCGTTGTTCCCTTGTAGACCAGACGAAACTGCGGCACGCCTTCAGTCATAAATTTGTGGAAGGTGAATGCGACGTCGCGGGCGGTAATGGGTGAGCCATCGTGAAAACGCGCGCGTGGATTAATGGCAATTTCTACCCAGGAATAGTCGTCAGCATAGCGTGCGCTGTCGGCAATGAGCGGGTAATAGCTACCAGGTTCATCGTCAGAGGTGGTAAACAGCGTATCGTAAAGCGTTTCGGTACGTGCGCCGGGATTGCCACGCATCGCATAGCGGTTGAAGTTATCGAACGTACCAATCGCGGAGAGGGTGATTTGCCCGCCTTTGGGGGCGGCTGGGTTGACGTAATCAAAGTGGTTAAAGTTAAACGCGTACTTCGGTTCACCCAGTACGGCAAACGCATAGCTTTCTTTGATGGATTGCGCCTGGACGCTAAACCCGATGAGGGCGATAAACAGCAGCAGTAGGCGAGGGATCATATAAAAGCGATTTCCTTTTCCTGCCACAACCCGACGGGCATCATGCCTGAAAGATAAGGGATGTAGCGGCGAGTGAGAGTATATGAATCGCATACTGCGATCACCACGTCGGCTTATTGGGCTGTGCCATCCAACGCACAAAATCAGCAAGCTGTAATGGTCGGCTAATCCAGTACCCCTGGAAAAAATGCACCCCACGATCGCGCAGCCAACGGGCTTGCTCAGGAGTTTCTACCCCTTCCGCAACCGTCAGCATATTAAGACGTTTAGAAAGTGTCAACACGGCGTCCAGAACCGGAGAAGTCAGTGTTTCCGTCCCAATGGCATTAATAAACCCGCGATCGATTTTCAGGTAGTCAACGGTAAACCGTTCCAGATAAATAAGCGCACTATGACCGGTGCCAAAATCATCAATCGCAATTTCAAAACCTGCGGAATGCAGCCATTCAAATAGCTTTGTGGCCTCGTGCTGATTGAGCATATCTCGTTCAGTGATTTCAAGTACTATCTGAAAATAGTCTGCGGGAAGCGAAGCGTGCAGGTGCCGAATGTCGTCTTTAAACGTCTCGCCATGCAGATGTGATGGCGCGATATTGATCCCCAATTTTGCGCCAGCGGGAAATACCTTTTGCAGCGTCGGGGCATCCTGGGCGATCAACTTAAAGAGATGCTGAGTCAGCGGGACAATCATTTTCTGTGATTCAGCGTAATGAATAAAGGCATCCGGTGGGATCTCGCCCGTTGTTGGGTGATTCCAACGTAACAGGACCTCGACGCCTTTCACTTCCAGCGTCTGCATCTCTACGACTGGCTGGTACACCACATAAAACTGGTTATGTTTGATGGCGTTGAGGATATCTTTGCCTGGGCGTAAACGGATGCTGTAGATGTAGTACCAGAGGAGAACCCCGGTGATAATCCCGGCCATACATCCCAACATAATCGCGTACCAGATGTCGTTGTACGTCCACTCTTGCGCATACAAACGAATCTTCAGCGGCACCTCTTTAAGCGTCGCCTGGCGCCATGGTGTTTTAGGCAGCGCTGAGACGTCCATAATTCGGGATGAAAATGTTGAAATAGCCGTGTCGCCAGCAATAACGGCAATACCATTAAAATTATCTTCACGGGCGGTATAAAGCAGATAGGGCGCCAGGTTGATATTCAATGAAGAAAATACGCCGCTGTTATGGAGTGAGTGATTGCGGTGCCAAATCATTATCGCGGGTTTATCCGGCATCATGGGCGTCCCGGACAGTATTTCCACATCAACATCTTTGTTGATATTCAGCTTGGGGATCAGCGACAAAATGGGGGAGTTCATTGCACCTGTTGCGGAGGAGCAAAAAGCAATACCGTCTTTTACCAGCAAAAAAGCACGAACGTTGAGGTTAAAAGCCGCACTGGAGGTAAGTTTTGCAGCGACTTGCTGGCAGTTCTTTTCCAGCAGGGGTTGAAGCGCGTCTGTGGTGGTTTTGAGATCTGCAAAGTAACTACTGACATAATTCTGTATATCGGCAAGCAGCGTGTCGTACTTAACTTCTCGTTTATGCCAGGTGACGAAAAACTGCAGGGTACTCACGAGTATTGCGACGATAAGCCCCGTTAACATACAGGAAAGCAGGATTTTCCGACCGGATGAAGAAGAGCGTCTGAACATAGATCCTTATTTTACCTGATTTAACCGCTTATTCTGTATGAATATAACCTGAAATGACTCATGTTGTGAGATTTTTCTTAGTCGCAGGGTGAAACAAAAAAGCACCGCCGAAGCAGTGCTTTTCAATATGTCTCATCAGGATAGCCAAGGGATAGCTGCCAAACGAAACTAACTGCGGCTCAGAACCCGGCGAGCTTCGTTGTAACGTTTTTTCCAGTAAGGCTCGTTCATGCTGGAAATGATAACGCCACTGCTGGTCGAGGCATGTACAAACTGGTTGTTACCGATATAAATACCGACGTGACGGCCGGTAGAGCCAGCACGGAACAGAACCAGATCGCCTGTGCGCAGATTAGTGCGCGAAACGGATTTCCCCGTTTCCTGTTGTTCATAGGTTGAGCGCGGAAGCTCTAAACCAAATTGCTCGCGGAAGGTGCGCTGCACGAAGCTTGAGCAATCAATACCTTTTTTGGTGCTGCCGCCAAGGCGGTAACGCACGCCTTTCCAGTCAGCATACTGGTCCATAATACGTGATTTAACATCGATATTACGTACCATATTTTCAAATTCATCCTGAGAGGCTTGCAGTGAAGAGTTATCTCCATTGCCCACAGCATGCGTCTCAGAATGCATATTCTTGGCGGTGTTCGTTGTGCTACATGCAGAAAGCAGAACCGCAACTGCTATCGCGGGTATGCCCCGCAAGATATATCTCAAAATCGGTTGAGATTTGACCATTTTGTTTGTTTTCCCTTGAAGTCCTTAACGATAAATATCGTTATAAAAAATGCCAAACGTGACGAGACTAATTACCATCGCACGATGAGACAATTCCTTAAGGTCAAATCTGTGGCAGAACGCACAAATTTATTCTGAAAGGGAATAATTATCCCGCGAGGCAAAACGAGTTCGAGATTACCCGATCGTTCCGGTCAATGCGAGTGATTTTACGTGATTTCTTATAAGAAAAATTGATACAGAAAGTGAATAAACGGCATTGTCTAAATTAAGAACAATCAGGGTAAAAAATACGCAACTCACTCATTTTAAACATGAATAAGATGACAGGAGGATGACAATCAGAATGATGAAATATTGGCAGGCATCATCAGGAAATCAGAAGTATCCCTGATGATGTTAATTACTCTGCGTTATTTGTTTAAAAATTGTTTGTTTTTACCGGGTAGATAATTCACGAACAGAGTGACTAATCGGTCGCTTAATGGCGTCATTAGCCACCAGGGAAGGCCAATCAAGACCACCGTCATGGAACCAACCACGATATCTGTGAGCCAGTGGGCGCCAATCATTACGCGTGGGAAGGCAAAAACCACAGCGATAATAAGGCCGATTATTCCTGCGACTTTTCCGAAATAACGCAGCATAAATGCGGAAAAAATAAGCAACATCATGCCGTGATCGCCAGGAAAACTGTCTTTCGACGCATCTTTGGTCGGAATATGCAGCAGTTCGCTGACGCGATAAATGTTATCCAGCAACAGGGTCGGACTGGCGCGTTTAACGGGAATAAGCGCCTGGCCCAGCTGATTTAATACCACTGCGGTGAGCAGCATAACCAAACCGATAGCCACAATGCGTCGGCGACCTTCCGACGTCTCTTTGAACCAAAAGTGCAGCATCAATGCGCCCATTGCCAGCAATGAGCAGCCATCAAATGCCCGGTTATTGGTAATAGCAACAACCCATAAGAACAGCGGGCTTTCCACCAGTTTATGATTAAAGAAGCGGAAAACGCCCGTATCCAGTGAAGACCAGAACCCATGCCCGGCTGGAATATACCAGGACAGAAACAGTGCCAGGCCCGCAATATTAAGCAGGAGGATCAAAGGGTATCGGGTTTTCATCGTCGTTTACCATTGCTAAAAAACGAAGGCAACCTTACGCGCTAGCGTCTAAACGAAGTCTCAACAACGCGCTCTGTAACGCATTCCAGTCGGTCTCGGTATCGGCGATGAGTTCAATACGACTATCTGGTGGCGCGACGTTTTGTGTCTCTATATGCCAGTCGTCTCCCTGGCGGTTAATGCGTACTAGTCCTTCTTTAATACGCATTACCCCCTTCACGCGTCCAACAGGAGCAAGACGCGACCATTCCAGCAGACCGATGGTATCGAACACCGTATCGGCGTCAAAAATCCAACCGCAGGCCTGATGGCCCTGGCCGCTGTTCAGGCTACGACGCCAGCGCTGCTGTGTGGGTAAGCTCAACGCTGCCAGCCCCTTTTTGTCGGCATGGCTATGGGCGTGCTCCGCGCTTGCAGGAAGCTCAGCCAGGTTTAGTCGGGGCAAATCCAGTAGCTGCCCGTCAATTTGCCCATGGTCGGCATGAACTAACTGGCGATTACCGCCGTAGTGTTGCCACCAGCTTTGCAGGGCGTTTTCGCTTTCCGTCGTGGCACGGTCGGTTTTGTTGGCAACAATGATGTCAGCGGCGGCCAGCTGATCGCGGAAATTGTCATTGGCGATGCTTTTTTCATCCAGTAACAGGCGAGGGTCAAGGATACAGAGGGTTGCGCGCAGATCGATCCACGGCTCA
The DNA here is from genome assembly GCF_030332665.1 of Citrobacter sp. Cpo090. Lineage (NCBI taxonomy): Bacteria > Pseudomonadati > Pseudomonadota > Gammaproteobacteria > Enterobacterales > Enterobacteriaceae > Citrobacter > Citrobacter sp. Cpo090. Next base: position 226,551 of record NZ_JAOWHK010000038.1, read on the forward strand.
TAAACCGGTGCGGTGAGTAAATCCAGAATCTGTTTGGGATGTCCGAGGCCGGTGGGTTCAATCAGCAGGCGGTCGGGTTTTCCCTGACGTAGCAGCGTATTGAGGCCAACCTGCATTGGCAGACCGTTAACACAGCACATACAGCCGCCGGGAATCTCTTTTAGCAGCGCACCGCTGTCGGCCAGCAACGCGCCATCAATGCCAACTTCGCCAAACTCATTAACCAGCACGGCCCACTTCTCAGCAGGATCTTTGTTTGCCAATAAATGAAGAATAGAGGTGGTTTTGCCACTGCCGAGAAAACCGGTGATGAGATTGGTTTTAGTCACATTTACTCCAGAATCATAAATTACCGTAATGGCATTTAACAATCCTGGCGAAAAACGGGGAAAAAGAGAAGGGGTGAGAGGACGAAGACGCGCTTCGTCCTGTTTAATGGCAGAAATCGTTAACTTTTTAACGTCTCAATGACAGCCTGATGCGCACCGTATTGGGCAATACGTTGCCAGGCCTGCTGAATGGCCGCGACAAACTGCGTATTCTGTACGAGATCGGTGGCGAAAATCTCGCGCAGCGAAAGCAGGGCGTTGACGCGTTCTGACTCTGTGCTCTGTTTAACCAGAGCGGCAATTTTTTCACTCAACGGGTCACGAACATCAATAACGGCGCCTGAATCATCCACGCCGCTCACATAACGCATCCAGCCTGCGATGCCGAGCGCCAGCAGTGGCCACTCACTTTGGCGGGCTAAATGTACGCGGATCCCTTCCAACATGCGCTGGGGTAATTTCTGGCTACCGTCCATCGCGATTTGCCAGGTTTTATGTTTCAACGCTGGGTTGGCAAAACGCTCCAACAGGCTTAGGGCATACTGATCTAAATCAACATCGGTTATTTGCAGCGTAGGTGCCTGTTCGTTGAGCATCAGGCGGTAAGCGGCTTCACGAAATGCGCTGTTCTGCATACAGTCGCTGATGTGCTGGAACCCGGCCAGATAACCGAGATAAGCAAGAAACGAATGACTGCCGTTCAGCATCCGCAGTTTCATTTGTTCCCACGGCAACACATTTTCGACCATCTGGACGCCCGCCGTTTCCCATTGTGGGCGGCCACACACAAAATTATCTTCAATCACCCACTGGATAAACGGTTCGCAACTGATTGCGCAGGGGTCGGCAACGCCCAGCTCGCGGGCAATTTCGGCCAGTGACTCTTCGGTGGCGGCAGGAACAATCCTGTCTACCATGGTACCCGGGAAGCTGACATGCTCCTGGATCCAATGCGCCAGCTCCGGTGAGCGTTTTTCTGCCATTCCCAGTACGGCGTTTTTTACCACATGACCATTGTCCGGGATGTTATCGCAAGAGAGGACGGTAAACGGCTGTAGCCCGCGTTCACGTCGGCGGTGTAGCGCTTCAACAATAATTCCGGGGGCAGAGTGCGGTTCAGTCGGTGTTTGCAGATCGTGAGCAATACGTGGATTACTGAGGTCTAACGAGCCTGTCGCCGGATCGATGCAGTAGCCTTTTTCTGTAATAGTTAGCGAGACAATAGCCACCTGAGGCTCGCAGAATTTTTCAATAATGGCCGCCAGCGAATCCAGCGTGGCGTTGAGACATTCGTTGACGGCGCCGATAACAATCGGTTGGTTGCCGTTGGCCCCTTTTTCCAGCACGGTAAATAAATGATCCTGTTCACGTAGTTGGCTCATCAGTCGATCGCCGCTGAACAGACTGATCTCACAAATACCCCATTCTCCACCCTGCGCATTCAGCACCCTGTCGGTTAATAATGCCTGGTGGGCGCGGTGAAAAGCACCGAAGCCAAAATGCACAATCCGCGTTTTTAAGTGTTGGCGGTCGTACTGCGGCATCATGACATTTTCCGCAAGCGGCGCTGAGGCAATAGTTTTCATTTAATACACCTGATTAACCATAAATTAACAATGGCAGTATAAAGTTATATGACAACAAATTGAATTGGTGTGCCTCATTTATCCGGGGAATGTGAGCTTGATCAACCAATCATCGGCAATGTGTTGATCAGTTGACGGATGCCTGTATGGTAGTCGTCATTAAGATGATTTAATTTGGTATAACAACTTGTGAGGTGAAACAATGGAACAAACCTGGCGTTGGTACGGACCTAACGATCCGGTATCGCTTGATGATGTGCGTCAGGCTGGCGCAACGGGTGTTGTGACTGCCTTGCACCATATTCCTAACGGTGAAGTGTGGCCGGTAGAAGAGATTCAACAGCGTCAGGCCATTCTGGCTGAAAAAGGGCTGACCTGGTCGGTGGTGGAAAGTATCCCCGTTCACGAAGATATCAAAACGCGTTCTGGTCAATACCAAACGTGGATTGCTAATTATCAGCAGAGTATCCGTAATCTGGCGACCTGTGGTATCGATACGGTGTGCTATAACTTCATGCCGATCCTCGACTGGACGCGTACTGACCTCGAATATCAGTTGCCGGATGGTTCCAAAGCGCTGCGTTTTGACCAGATTGCTTTTGCGGCCTTCGAACTTCACATTCTGCAACGTCCGGGAGCTGAAGCGGATTATACCGCCGAAGAACAACGCCAGGCGCTGGACTACTTCAATGCCATGAGTGATGCAGAAATTGAAAAGCTGACCCGCAATATCATTGCTGGCCTGCCTGGTGCAGAAGAGGGCTATACGCTGGATCAGTTCCGTGCGCGTCTCGCTGAATATGACGGCATCAGCAAGGACGATCTGCGCGATAATATGGCGGTATTCCTGCGGGCGATTGTGCCAGTGGCAGAAGAAGTCGGCGTGCGTCTGGCCGTGCATCCTGACGATCCGCCGCGCCCGATCCTCGGCCTGCCGCGTATCGTTTCGACTATTGAAGATATGCAGTGGCTGAAAGAAACGGTCGATAGCATTAATAACGGTTTCACCATGTGCACCGGTTCTTACGGTGTGCGCACTGATAACGATCTGGTGAAAATGATCGAAACCTTTGGCGATCGTATCCACTTCACGCACCTGCGCTCGACCTGTCGTGAAGATAACCCGAAAACCTTCCACGAAGGTGCGCACCTGCAGGGCGATGTGGACATGGTATCGGTGGTGGCTGCCATTTTGAGCGAAGAGCAGCGGCGTAAAAAGGCGGGCGACCTGCGTCCTATCCCGATGCGTCCGGACCATGGACACCAGATGCTTGACGATCTGCATAAGAAAACCAACCCCGGCTATTCTGCGATTGGTCGCCTGAAAGGCCTGGCAGAAGTCCGCGGCGTTGAGCTGGCGCTGAAACAAACGCAATTCCGCGACCTGCTGTAAGTCTAACAACAGGGATTGCGCTACAGGCGCGATCCCTGTTATTCATCAAGGCTGCGCGATCGCCTGCTCCAGCACTGTCAGCACTTTATTGATCTGCTGTATCTGCAATCCACCAAATCCAAAAAACATAACAGCATCGCTGTTCTCTTTGCGCCATGCGGCTTCTGATCCATTTTCTATATCCGGCAGAGTGTCGAAACGGATCCCGGCCAACAGGCAGCTTTGTTGTAGCCTGGCGATGAATTCGGTATGTCTGGCAATGCGTAACGAGAGGTGCAGACCTGCCGTTGCGCCAGCGATTTTCCCTTCGGGAAACAGAGTGGAAAGGCCATCGCGTAACAGGGCGAGGCGCGTCGCATAGCTGCAGGCCAGCTTGCTGATATGCGTATAAAACACCTGATTTTGCATCAGTTCGGCTAAAAATTGCTGCAACAACCACTGACTGCCGTTGTTATTGAGAGCTTTCATATTCTGTACCGCCGGAAGCAGTTCATCAGGGCAAATAAGATAGCCAAGCCGTGCGCCTGGCCCCAGCGTTTTAGAAAATGTCCCCATGTAGATAACCCGGTTGTGATAATCCATGGCTTTCAGCGCGGGAAGGGGATTTTCCCCATAGGTAAAAACGGCATCGTAATCGTCTTCAATGATGTAAGCGCCGACGCGTTGCGCCCACGTTAATAATGACTGACGGCGCTCCAGCGAAAGTACACTTCCCATCGGATACTGATGAGCTGGAGTAACATAACAAAGCTGGGTTTCATACTCGGGTAAATTATCTGTTTGCAGCCCGTGGTTATCTACGGCGATTGACGTAATGTCTGCACCGTAATAATTGAAAAGATGCCATGCGCCAGAATAACAAGGGGATTCGGTCACAATATGGCACTTTTTTTGCTGACTGACAGCATGATGAATAATAAATATTTGGCTGAGCAGTGATAATCCTTCCTGAATCCCGTTGGTAATGATGATGTTCTCTGCTCGGGTATTAATTCCGCGGGATAAATTAAGGTATCTGACCAATTGCTCACGCAATGAAAATAATCCATTTGGTGAATGATATCGGGTAAATAATTGTTCTTTAAGTATGCTTGGAGCATTATTCCATTTCCGCCAGCTTGACCAGGGAAAAGCGTTGGGATCGGGGACGCCCATCCGGCAGTAGCACTCTCGTCCAGGCTCGGCGTAAACATCGGTAGAGACCCCGGCAGCTTTAGGCTTTGTCGGGGGAGAACCTTGGGTAACGGGCACATGAGCTGGGGTTATACGTACAGGCGTGGTGAATATCACTTCATAGCCAATACCGTGTCGGCTCTTGATTAACCCAGCCGCCATAAGCTTATCATAGGCCATCACCACCGTTATTTTGGCAACGTTCAAGACCTGAGCCTGCTCGCGAATAGAGGGAAGCTTATCGCCACAAAGCAAATCCCCCCGCTGAATAGCCTGGAAATAAAATTGAAAAATTTGCAATTGCAGCGGAGTGCGGAGTTCTCTATTGAGCGTTAATTTAAGCATGAGGAATTCCTTATTAATATATAGCTACTATATTACGAATCTCTCATTTTTACTATTTGATACACCTCATGGAGTAGCGGCTGTTCCTATAGCTTACCATCGCTGTCTCTATTTTTGATTTTTATTATCCCTTAGCGTGTCGCTATTAAAAAAATGGAGGCAAGCATGTCGTGGATAAGAAAGAACGCATTGTGGTGCGTATTGGCTGGGGCGGTGGCAATGGCCCTGGCTATTTGGGGAACGTGGCAAGGCGTTCATTACACTAGTACCACAGAATTTTGTTTATCGTGTCACTCGATGCGCACGGCTGGAGAGGAATATAAAACCAGCGTGCATTTTCGCAACGCATCTGGCGTGCGGGCCGAGTGTAAGGATTGTCATATTCCACCGGGCGTTGTTCCAACGCTTATTCGTAAAACTGAAGCCTTAAACGACCTCTATCACACCTTTATTTCTCCTTCTATCGATACTCCTGAAAAGTTTGCTGCCAAACGCCCGGAGCTGGCCCAGCGGGAGTGGGCGCGCATGAGCGCGAATAATTCAGCGGCGTGTAAATCCTGCCATAGCTATGAGGCAATGGATCATGGCAAGCAATCGGCAAATGCGGCGGCGCAAATGACCGCTGCGGCAGCAAAAGACAGTAACTGTATCGATTGTCACAAAGGAATTGCCCATCACAAACCCGATATGAGCAGCGGTTTTCGCGATCGCTATAAGCAACTACAGCGTCAGGGAGATACGCCAACGGATGCGACCACGCTGTTCTCATTAAGTGAAAAACCGCTGACGGCAATGGAAGGAAGTCCCGCAGGCAAAGCACTGTTATTTCCCGCCACCGAGGTCAAAGTGCTGAAAAAAGAAGGCAGTAACGTGCAGCTCGAAATCACGGGCTGGCGTGAAAGCAAAGGACGCGGACGGGTGATCACCCAGTATATGGGGAAACGCGTTTTCTCCGCCGTTCTCGATGAGCCCCTGATGGCGAACGTAAAAGTGCTACAAACCCAGGTCGATCCTGACTCACATCAGGAATGGCAGCAGGTGAGCGTCACCGCCTGGACCACCGATCAGGACTTTATCAGCACGCTTGCGCCAATCTGGGAGTACTCAGATCAAATGCTGCAATCCACCTGTAGCGCCTGTCATAGCACTCCTCCTACGACCCGATATACCGCTAATGGCTGGATCGCCGGATTGAAAGCCATGTCGACCTATTACCGGCTTAATCCGGTGGAGGAACGTACGTTGTTGAAATACCTCCAGACCCACGCCAGCGATGTGTCTGAAACCAATAAAAAGTAAGGATAATGTATGGATATTCATGACTTTAATCCGTCCCGCCGCCGTTTTCTCAGCGGAATGCTGGCGGTGGGGGCTGTCAGCGCACTGGCACCTAATCCGCTGATATCAAAAGTGTGGGCGGCGGGGGAAAATCCCGAACAGTGGATTCAATCTGGTTCGCACTATGGCGCTTTTGAAGCCAAAGTGGTCAACGGTGAGTGGACCGAAACCCGTCCGTTCAAACATGACAAATACCCCTGCGATATGCTGAATGCGGTGCGTGAAGTGGTTTACAACCCGTCGCGGGTGCGCTACCCAATGGTGCGTCTGGACTGGCTGCGCAAGCGTGAGAAGTCGGATCGCAGCCAGCGCGGAGATAACCGTTTTGTACGGGTCAGTTGGGATCAGGCGCTGGATTTGTTTTACGAAGAGCTGGAGCGGGTGCAAAAAACCTATGGCTCATCAGGCGTATTTACCGGGCTTGCCGACTGGCAGATGGTGGGCAAATACCATAAAGCGGGCGGGGCGATGGACCGGGGGCTTGGCCTGCATGGTAGCTATGTGACAACCGTCGGCGACTACTCTGCGGCAGCGGCACAGGTCATTTTACCGCATGTGATTGGTTCGCTGGAAGTTTATGAGCAGCAGACGTCGCTCCCGCTGGTGATTCAAAACAGCAATACCATCGTGCTGTGGGGCTGCGATCCGATCAAGAACTTGCAGATCGAGTTTTTGGTTCCCGATCACGATGCATTTGGCTACTGGCAGCAGATTAAAGAGGCGGTAGCGCAGGGTAAGATGCGCGTTATCAGCGTTGATCCAGTGCGTAGCAAATCGCAAAACTATCTCGGCTGCGAGCAGTTGGCGTTGCGGCCACAAACCGATGTCGCGTTAATGCTGGCGCTGGCGCATACCCTGTACGAAGAAAAACTGTACGACACGGCGTTTATTACCGATTACACCGTCGGCTTTGAACAGTTTTTACCGTACCTGCTGGGCGAGAGCGATAAACAGCCGAAAAATGCCGAATGGGCGGCAGAAATCTGCGGGTTGACGGCAGAGCAGATCCGAGACTTCGCCCGCCTGTTGGTGAACGGTCGGACACAGTTTATGGGTGGTTGGTGCGTACAACGCATGCACCATGGTGAGCAGTATCCGTGGATGCTGGTGGTGCTGGCCAGCATGGTCGGTCAAATTGGTTTGCCCGGCGGCGGGGTAGGATTTGGCTGGCACTACAACGGCGGCGGTACGGTAACATCCGCCGGGCCTGTGCTCTCTGGACTGGGAGGGATCACGAATCCCCCGCAGGCAAAGTACAACGCAGATTTTCGCGGCGCATCGGAGCATATCCCCACTTCGCGTATCGTTGACTGCCTGCTTGAGCCGGGCAAAAAGGTTGCCTTTAACGGCGAGACGTTAACCTGGCCTGACATCAAAATGGCGATCTACAGCGCGGCGAATCCATTTCATGCGCAGCAGGACAGGAACCGCATGATCGACGCGTGGAAGAAGCTGGAAACCGTGGTGGTGTTGGATCACCAATGGACCGCGTCGTGCCGATTTGCCGATATCGTCCTGCCCGTTACCACCCGCTTTGAACGTAACGATATTGAGCAGTTCGGTACGCATTCAAATAAAGGGCTAATGGCGTTGCATCAGATCGTCAAACCGCAATATGAAGCGCGACATGATTTTGATGTGTTTGCTGGGCTGTGTAAGCGCTTTGACAAGGAAGCGGTGTACCGTGAAAACCGTGATGAAATGCAGTGGATACAGGCGCTTTATGACGAAGGCGTGAAGATGGGGGCATCGCTCGGTGTCTCATTACCGGATTTCACAACGTTCTGGCAGGGTGACGGATATATTGAATATCCGCCGGGCCAGTCGTGGGTACGTCACGGCGAGTTTCGCGACCAGCCAGACCTGAATCCGCTGGGAACGCCGTCAGGTCTGATTGAAATCTACAGCAAAACCATCGCGGGATTTGCCTATGAGGATTGTCCGGGGCATCCGGTGTGGATGGAACCCTTTGAGCGTACCCATAGCGGCAAAAAAGATAAATACCCGCTGCATCTGCAATCCTGCCACCCGGATAAACGTCTGCATTCCCAGTTGTGCTCGAGCGAGGCGTTTCGCAACACCTATGCAGTTGCCGGAAGAGAACCGCTTTATATCAGCGAACAGGATGCTACCGCCCGTGGCTTAAAAGCCGGTGATATCGCCCGCGTCTTTAACGCTCGTGGTCAGGTACTGGCTGGCGTGGTTGTCAGTCCGGATTTTTCCCCTGGCGTGATTCGTATTCATGAAGGCGCGTGGTACTCCCCGCAGGAAGGGGGGAAAGCCGGGACATTATGCACCTATGGCGACCCGAACGTACTAAGCGCGGATATCGGTACTTCACAATTGGCCCAGGGGCCTTCAGCGCATACAGTACTGGTGGAGGTCGAGCGTTATCAGCAGAAATCCCCGCAGGTGACGGCATTCGGTGGTCCACAGATTGTGAAAGAGGAGGGGACCAGTGCAGCATAATCAAATTCATCAGCAGCGGGCGGCTGTCTACCAGTGGTTTTCGCAACTGTTATTTCGTGAGCTGGACGAAAAACAGCTCGCCAGTCTGGAAAACGGCGATAGCCAGGCTTGGATTGCCTCACTGTCGGCGGTTCCTGGAGTGTCTGCCGAGGTTAAACGTTTTGAGCGTAGCCTGGGCCGGGTTCTGCGGCGCGACTCCCGACAGCTGGAGCTGGCAGCAGATTTTGCCTCGCTGTTTCTGCTGGCCCCGCCGGCTAGTGTTTCTCCCTATGCCGGGCACTATCCACACACGACAGCGGCAGAAGAACGTCGGCAAATGAATGTGTTGCTGGTTGAGCAAGGGCTGGCGGCACGGGATAATGAACCCTCCGATCACATTGCCGTGCAGCTGGCATTAATGGCGAGGATGGTTGCTAAAGAGGAGAAATTCTCCGCGCAATATTACTTTTTGCATCATCATATTCTGTGCTGGGCGCCGTTATTTCGCGACGCTTGTCTGGTGCGGGATAACGAAGGTTTTTATCCTCAGGTGGTTAATCTGATAGTGCGTTTTATGCAAGAGGATGAACAGTATCTGGAATCGTTGCTGATGGATGATTTTTATCTCAGCAGCCAGCGCTGAATATGACAAAGTAACAGCTGGTGCTGTAATTCTATCTTGCTGTTTAAACAAAAAATGCAGATGGTCAGGTGTGGGCTGGTCCGGCTGAAAATTGCCGACGTGTTTTCGTAAGGCCGGGAGAGCCAGCATGGATGCTGGCTCAGGGCGCGCTTTGCAGGGATGCTACCTCGCGCCCGGCCCGATAGCCTGAAGAAATAAGCGGAGGGGACCACGAAGTGGCAATTTTCCCGCCGGGAGCCGGGATTGTTAAGGGTACGGCGATAGTACCCTTAACACGTTCACAGGCAGTATTGTTTCAGATAAGTGATATCACTAAAGTGAACGGAACATTTTGCCAGAGACAACATGTCATTATCTTTGGTTCACCTGTAACGACAGGAGATTAATCTGCACGGCCCATATAGCGACGTTCTTCGATATGAATACGGATTTTTTCACCCGCACTCAGATACTCTGGAACCTGGATCACCAGACCGGTGCTCAGGGTTGCTGGCTTGTTGCGCGCACTCGCTGAAGCACCTTTAATACCCGGTGAGGTTTCAACGATTTCCAGGTCTACGGTCTGCGGCAGTTCAAGCGCCAGCAGTTGGCCGTCCCAGGTCAGTACCTGCATGTCCGGCATCCCGCCTTCCGGGATGAACAGCAACTCTTCTTCAATCTGGTCTTTGGTGAAGGTATACGGGGTATAGTCTTCTTTATCCATAAAGACATATTCGTTGCCATCGACGTAGGAGAAATCAACCCAGCGGCGGCTCAGGGTGATCGTATCCACGATATCGTCGCCTTTGAAGCGCTCTTCAACTTTCAGACCGGTACGAACATCGGAAAAACGCATTTTGTACAGCGTAGCTGCACCACGTGCGGACGGTGATTGAATATCGATATCTTTTACAATCAGCAGCTTGCCGTTGTAGTTAAGTACCATACCTTTTTTAATTTCGTTCGCTCTTGGCATCGAAAAAATCCTGTAGTGAGGAGTGTCTAAAATATCGCGTAAAACTACTCGCGCCGGGGCATTCAGGCAAGCGGAATTCATGCTTTTGCTGGTGCAAAAAAGGTGGTACTGTGCCCTTCCCGCACAATCCGATGGTTTACGATAAAGAGAGTACTGTATGGAATGCCGTCCGGATTGTGGTGCATGCTGCACCGCGCCTTCAATCTCCAGTCCCATCCCCGGTATGCCTGATGGCAAGCCCGCAAATACGCCCTGCGTTCAGTTGGATGAATCCCTGCGCTGTAAAATTTTTGCTTCACCGCTGCGGCCAAAAGTGTGCGCCGGTTTACAGCCCAGTGCGGAAATGTGCGGGCGGACGACGCACCAGGCCATGGTTTATCTCATCGAGCTTGAAGCGCTGACCGCGCCTTAAACGTCCTTGATGCGCGCCAGGCATACGACGGTGGCGACGATCATCACCAGCGCAAACCAGAACACCGCATGATAGTTCCAGAGTTCAGCGGCAATCCCCGCCAGCGATCCGGCAATAATCCAGCCCACGCGAATGGTATTCGTATAAAGGGTGGTGGCTGAACCCGCCTGTCCCGGCATCAAATCCTGGAAATAGAGCATGCCAATCCCGCCGAGAATACCGATATAAATCGCGTTCAGCAGCTGTAAGCCAAGCAATATCGCCGGAGAGTGGGCCAGCAGCATACCGGCATAAAAGAAGAATCCGGCGACGACGGCAATTCTCATCAACAGACGTTTGCCCAGACGCTTTGCAAAATAGCCAGCAATCAGCATGGTTGGGATTTCCAGTCCGGCTGCGGTGCCCATCATGATGCCAGCCAGTTTTTCCGGCAGATGCAGTTCGTTGATGATAAACAGCGGCATATTAATGATATAGAGACTATTCGTTCCCCACATTAATGTGCAGATAACAAACAGCAGCAACGTGTCGCGTCGATTGCGGCGCGGGGCCTCAACTGCGCCCGTCGCGAGAGGCACGTTTTTACTCATCGAAGGTAAAAACAGCCAGACCATTATGCCGCAGACAACAAACGCCACCGCCGCGCTGAGATACATCACCGTAAAGCTGAATCCCATGGCCAGCGCGTAGGCCAGCGGCGGGCCAATTACCCAGGCCAGCGAAACCTGTGCACGTAATATTGAGCTGAACATGACGGCTTCCCGACCTGTGCGGTCGGCGTGTTCACGTGCGAGAGCAAACATTTGCGGGTTGGCGGTCGATCCAAAGCTGCTGAGGAATACCCCAACAAACAGCAAGATAAAATAGTTACGGTTCCAGGCGAACAGCACGCAGGCCAGCATCCCCAGTACGCAGCAAAACACAATCAGGTTTTTGCGATCGCCTTTTCTATCTGAACGTCCGGCCAGAAACTGACTTACCAGAATACCGATCACAGCACTACCGGTAAAAAAGAACCCGACCATGCCGGGACGGGCGTGGACTTCATCCGTCAGAAAAAGGCTGAGCGTTGGCGTCTGCAACGCACCGGCGATACCCGTCAGAAATGCGACAAGCAGGAACGCCGAAGACGTTAAATCAAACGCCTTGGGTGTGGCGGCTACGGGGGTGTTATGCATGTTTTGATATCAATGATGTGAAGAGACGCGGAGTTTACGCCGCTTGTCAGAAAATAAACAGGGAGCCAAATCAAAATCGGCATCAAAAATCAAAATAGCATTTCAGTCAAAGAATGCTGTTTGCTGACGTTGCTGAATCTGACAAGCTGACGGCGTTTTTGCGTCAGCATTTTTTTCTCATCCGTAGAGAAAATGTGCGTTATCTCTAAATTCAGCAAGTAATTTGTCAACTTTACTTGTGTGCTGAAGAAAAAAGAGCAAGACTCCTTGAAACGTTTCAGCGTCATCTTGCCATAACTGATAGAGTCGGGTGACGCCTTTTTTCTCATGTTGGCTGAATCGTTTCAATTCAGCGGGAGAGGAGAATCATGTTCCAGTTATCTGTTCAGGATATTCACCCGGGCGAACAGGCCGGGAATAAAGAAGAGGCTATTCGCCAGGTTGCCGCTGCCCTAGTGCAGGCGGGTAACGTCGCGGAAGGCTACGTCGATGGCATGCTGGCGCGCGAACAACAGACGTCCACGTTCCTCGGCAACGGTATTGCGATTCCTCACGGTACGACGGACACGCGCGATCAGGTGCTGAAAACCGGTGTGCAGGTATTTCAGTTTCCGCAGGGCGTGACCTGGGGCGAAGGGCAGGTTGCTTATGTGGCAATCGGCATCGCCGCAAGCTCTGATGAACACCTCGGTTTACTGCGTCAGCTAACACACGTGCTGAGCGATGACTCCGTCGCTGAACAGCTGAAATCTGCGACCACGGCGGAAGAACTGCGTGCGCTGCTGATGGGTGAAAAGCAAAGTGAACAGCTGAAGCTTGATAACGAAACGCTGTCGCTGAATGTCGTGGCCAACTCGCTGGTGACGCTGCAGGCACTCAACGCGGCACGGCTGAAAGAAGTCGGTGCGGTTGACGCCACCTTTGTGGCCAGAGCAATCAATGAGCAGCCGATGAATCTCGGTCAGGGGATCTGGCTGAATGACTGTGCTGAAGGCAACGTGCGTAGTGCCGTTGCGGTCAGTCGTGCAGCTACAGCGTTTGATGTAGAAGGTGAAGCTGCAGCCCTGCTGGTGACCGTCGCCATGAATGACGATCAACCGGTTGCGGTGCTGAAGCGCCTTGGCGATCTGCTGCTGAATAATAAAGCTGACCGTTTGTTGAAAGCCGATGCGGCAACGGTGCTGGCGCTGCTGACCAGCGATGACGCCTTAACTGATGATGTACTGAGCGCCGAATTTATTGTGCGCAATGAGCATGGTTTACATGCCCGCCCGGGCACCATGCTGGTGAATACGATTAAACAATTTAACAGTGAAATTACCGTGACAAATCTTGATGGAACCGGCAAGCCGGCGAATGGACGCAGTCTGATGAAAGTTGTGGCATTAGGCGTGAAGAAAGGACATCACCTGCGCTTTACTGCACAGGGCGAAGATGCTGAACAGGCGCTGAAGGCGATTGGCGAAGCCATCGCGGCAGGTCTTGGGGAGGGCGCGTAATGAGCAGACGTGTTGCTACTATCACCCTTAACCCGGCCTACGACCTGGTGGGTTTCTGCCCGGAAATTGAACGTGGTGAAGTGAACCTGGTTAAAACCACCGGTCTGCATGCGGCAGGGAAAGGGATCAACGTCGCTAAGGTTTTGAAGGATTTAGGTATTGATGTCACTGTGGGCGGCTTCCTGGGTAAAGACAACCAGGATGGTTTTCAGCAGTTGTTCAGCGAGCTGGGCATTGCCAACCGTTTTCAGGTCGTGCAGGGCCGTACCCGTATTAACGTCAAGCTGACCGAAAAAGACGGTGAAGTATCTGACTTCAACTTCTCCGGCTTTGAAGTCGCCCCGGCTGACTGGGAACGCTTTGTGAATGACTCGCTGAGCTGGCTGGGCCAGTTCGACATGGTGTGCGTCAGCGGCAGTTTGCCAACCGGCGTGAGCCCGGAAGCTTTCACCGACTGGATGACGCGCCTGCGTAGTCAGTGTCCTTGCATTATCTTTGATAGTAGTCGTGAAGCGTTGGTAGCAGGTCTGAAAGCGGCACCATGGCTGGTGAAGCCAAACCGTCGCGAACTGGAAATCTGGGCCGGTCGTAAGCTGCCGGAAATGAAAGATGTGATTGAAGCGGCGCATGCGCTGCGCGAGCAGGGTATTGCTCACGTGGTGATTTCACTCGGCGCGGAAGGTGCGCTGTGGGTTAACGCCTCAGGTGAGTGGATTGCTAAACCGCCGTCAGTTGAGGTGGTCAGCACTGTCGGCGCGGGTGATTCAATGGTTGGCGGTCTGATTTACGGCCTGCTGATGCGTGAGTCCAGCGAACATACCCTGCGTCTGGCGACGGCTGTTGCCGCCCTGGCGGTAAGCCAAAGTAATGTTGGCATTACCGATCGTCCTCAGTTGGCCGCAATGATGGCGCGTGTCGACTTAAAACCGTTTAACTGACAGCAGGAGAGGCATAATGAAAACGCTGCTGATTATTGACGCTAATCTCGGCCAGGCTCGCGCTTACATGGCGAAAACCCTGCTTGGAGCGGCGGCACAGAAAGCACATCTGGAAATTATTGATAATCCGAATGATGCCGAACTGGCAATTGTTCTGGGCGATACGCTTCCTGCCGACAGTTCGCTGAACGGCAAAAAAGTCTGGCTGGGCGACATTGGCCGTGCGGTTGCGCACCCTGAACTCTTCCTAAGCGAAGCGAAAGGTCATGCAAAACCCTACAGCGCCCCGGTTGCAACAGCACCTGTGGCCAGCAGTGGTCCAAAACGCGTGGTGGCGGTAACGGCGTGTCCGACCGGTGTTGCTCATACGTTTATGGCCGCTGAAGCGATTGAAACAGAAGCGAAAAAACGTGGCTGGTGGGTGAAGGTTGAAACCCGAGGTTCTGTTGGCGCAGGCAATGCCATTACGCCGGAAGAAGTGGCTCAGGCTGATCTGGTGATTGTGGCCGCTGACATTGAAGTTGATCTGGCGAAGTTTGCCGGCAAACCGATGTACCGCACCTCTACGGGTCTTGCGTTGAAGAAAACCAAGCAGGAGCTGGACAAAGCGCTGGAAGAAGCAACACCGTACCAGCCAACCGGTAAAGCGCAGACTTCAGCAACCGAAAGTAAGAAAGAGAGCGCGGGGGCATATCGTCACCTGCTGACGGGCGTCTCTTACATGCTGCCGATGGTGGTTGCTGGCGGTCTGTGTATTGCACTCTCGTTCGCTTTTGGTATCGAAGCGTTTAAAGAGCAGGGTACGCTGGCGGCGGCGCTGATGCAGATTGGCGGTGGTTCAGCCTTCGCGCTGATGGTGCCGGTACTGGCAGGTTATATCGCGTTTTCCATCGCTGACCGTCCGGGTCTGACGCCGGGTCTTATCGGCGGTATGCTGGCGGTGAGCACCGGTTCCGGCTTTATTGGCGGGATTATCGCTGGTTTCCTTGCCGGTTATGTGGCGAAGCTTATCAGCACGAAGCTGAAACTCCCTCAGAGTATGGAAGCGCTGAAACCGATTCTGATCATTCCGCTGTTCTCAAGCCTGGTGGTTGGTCTGGCCATGATTTACCTGATCGGCAAACCGGTGGCGGGCATTCTGGAAGGTCTGACCCACTGGCTGCAAACCATGGGTACGGCGAATGCGGTGCTGCTTGGAGCGATTCTTGGCGGCATGATGTGTACCGACATGGGTGGTCCGGTTAACAAGGCGGCGTATGCTTTCGGTGTGGGTCTGCTGAGTACGCAAACTTATGCACCGATGGCGGCCATCATGGCTGCGGGTATGGTACCTCCGCTGGCTCTGGGTCTGGCAACGCTGGTTGCGCGTCGTAAGTTCGACAAAGCGCAGCAGGAAGGCGGCAAAGCTGCCCTGGTACTGGGCCTGTGCTTTATCACGGAAGGGGCAATCCCGTTTGCTGCGCGTGACCCAATGCGCGTTCTGCCTTGCTGTATCGTTGGTGGTGCGATTACCGGGGCTATCTCGATGGCGGTGGGCGCGAAGCTGATGGCGCCACACGGCGGGCTGTTTGTCCTGTTAATCCCAGGCGCAATCACGCCGGTGTTGGGATACCTGTTGGCAATTATTGCCGGTACGCTGGTAGCCGGTCTCTCCTACGCGGTGCTGAAGCGCCCGGAAGCTGAGGTTGTGGCAAAAGCGGCCTGATTTAACGTCGATACCAGGGGCAGAGAATTCTCTGCCCCTTTTTTATGCATTTACCTATACCGTTGCAGCATCGCCACAATAATCCATCCAGCCTTAATAAAACGGATCAGGCAATCATTGGCGCGATGATAAAACCAAAGGCAACGCCAGCAATGATCCCACCCAGTCCTGGCAGCATAAACGGATGGTTTAAGACATACTTGCCCACGCGCGTTGTCCCTGTGGTGTCGAACTCCATTGCCGCCAGCGAAGTCGGGTATGTTGGTAGAACAAACACCCCGGTTACCGCCACATAGGAGGCCAGAATTGCCCATGTAGGCACGCCGAGTGCAACGGCCAGAGGGATAATCAGCGGCGTGGTGGCGCCTTGCGAGTAGAGAAGCGCGCAGGTACCAAACAGCACCAGAGCCAACAGCATGGGATAAGCCCGTAGAATATCGCCTGCGATGTCCTTAATCTCCGCTAAGTGGGCATCAATGAAGGTCGTTCCCAATGTAACAATCCCGAGAATGACCGCCAGTGAACTCATCCCTGCTCGAAACGTGGATGTCAGGACAATAGCATCGGTTGATGTTTTGCATAACACCACCATCAGGCAAGCGGCAGCCAGCATACAGATAATGATGATATCCCGGGTATTCATTGGGTTGCCTGCATCGAATCCAGGGCGTAGCTGCGGGCAGGCGGCAAGAATAACGATGACGACCGTTGCCAGCATGAACAGGGCGACTGAGAGTTTGGCACCCGGCGTGGTGCTGTTTTGCCCTTCATATTTACGCACTAATCCTTTTTGCAGGCGTTCCAGATAGACTTCATCATCCTGAAGCTCGCATCCCTGACGTGAGGCGATAAAAGCGGCGACCATCGCGGCGACAAACGAAGCTGGCAGACATACCGCCATGACCTGGATAAAGGTAACACCGTTGCCTTCCATAATGGTCAGCATTGCCGCCATTGCGGCGCTGATCGGCGAACCCGATATCGCCACCTGGGAGGCGACCACGGAGCCGGCGAGCGTACGGGAAGGGCGGATACCGGACTCTTTGGCGACTTCGGCAATCACTGGCAGGGTAGAAAATACAATGAACCCTGTTCCGGCCATAATGGTCATCGACCAGGTGATAATCGGTGCAATAATATTGATATATTTAGGGTTACGCCGCATGAAATTACCGGCAACGCGTACCAGATAATCCATACCTCCGGCGGCTTGTAGCGCCGATGCTGCCACGACAACTGTCATAATAATGAGAATGACGTCAACGGGTGGCGAGCCAATCTGCAGATCAAATCCCAACGTTAAAATAGCCAGCCCCAGACCACCGCATAAACCGATACCTATTCCGCCGAGGCGGATACCACAAAATATTGCACCCAACACGACGATAATTTCTAACCAAACCATAATGGCCTCCGCCAGAGAATAATTTGTTATTAAAATAAGTGTTTGTTTAATGCTTTATTAATCTGGTGACGGCTGTTATTGCGCCAGAAGATGATGTTTGCCAACTCGCTTTTCGTACCATTTAATACCGGCGCGAACTAATGAGCCGGTTGAGTCAATATATTTATCTGGAGACTTTCTGACTGCGTCGGCAAGAATGACGGGGACTTCGGTACATCCCAATACAATGATTTGTGCCCCGCGTGAGAAGAGCATTTCAGCCTGTTCATTCATCAGCGTTTGCGCCCGCTTAAGATCGCCGGCTTTTAAGCAATAAATACTTTCCATGACCTTTTCCTGACCGGATGAATCAGGGCTGATGCAGGTTAAGCCAAGAGATTCTATACCTTTTTGGTAGAGTCCCATGTAAAGGGTGGCGTTGGTAGCAAGTAAACCGATACGCGACTTTCCGCAGTTTTTGACCTCATTCATGGTTGTTTCAACGATACTGAGTAACTCTGTATGACAGCATTCTTTTAATTCATTAAACCAAAAGTGGGCGGTATTACAGGGGATCACAATACACTCCGCACCAGCATCTTCCAGTTTATGCATATAATCACGCATTGCCGGAAGTGGGGAATGACCATGATGCATTAATGCATCAGTTCGGTCTGGAATATCAGGGATGGATGAAATAATTAATGGGATATGTTCCTGATCGCGTTGCGCTGCGGTAAAGGTGACGAATTTATTAAAAAGATCGACTGTTGCAGCAGGCCCCATACCACCAAGTACGCCAATTAAACCTTTCACGATATATACCTCTATTTACCGACATTTAATATTCAGAGCTGGTGTCTATCTGGTGCTTATGTTTAACAGCAGAGTGTCGTGAGGAGAAATGTAATAATGTTTGGTTCAATGCAAAAAACGCATGAGTGTGATTTCTTTTGCCATCTCAGCAGGCCAATAATCAGCGAGAGGCCCGACATTCCACGGCGGATGAGCGGTCGTGGTCGATGAGTAACGAAACATGTTAATGTCAAAAACGAAGGTGTTATGCAAAAAACGAATCAGCAGATACTGATGTTGAATATCATCTCCGGGAATATTCAGGCATGATGCTTAGGACTAATCGACATATTTAAACATCCGCGTGACAGGTATGAAAAATATCGAGACAAAATGGTTATATGACTTTCTGACGCTGGAAGCGTGCCGTCATTTTTCCCAGGCCGCAGAGGAGCGCAACCTATCCCAACCGGCATTTAGCCGGCGGATCAAGGCGCTCGAATCCGCCGTTGGGGTGCTGCTGTTTGACCGTACGACGAGTCCACTGCAGCTGACAGAGGAGGGTAAGTTGTTCCATTCGCAAACCCGTAGCCTGCTGCAACAGCTGGAATGCAATTTGGATGAGCTAAGTGGTCACAACCTGCTTGGCGTTCCCAATATCAAAATAGCGGCAGCGCATTCTCTGTCGCTGACGATGTTGCCCAGATTGGTACATTCAATGTCGGCATGGGGCGAGGAGTTTGTTTACCACGTCGAAGCGATTGACGTAGTCCAGGCGGTAAATACGCTGCGCGAGGGGAAAAGTGATTTTATTATCTCCTTTCGCGATGAAGACTTAATGCAGTCACCTTTCTGCGGCTTGAAGGTTTTTGAGTCTGAGCTGTATCCCGTCTGTGCTGCGGATGCACAGGGTAAGGCGTTGTTTGATATCTATCAGCCGCAGGTGCCGATTCTGAACTATACCAGCACATCCTACATGGGAAGATTGGTTAACCGTCATCTGGCGGAGGTGGGCGGTATTTCGGCACGTACGCTGTTTATGTCTTCGATGAGTGAGCTATTGAAGAATATGGCATTGGATGGTCATGGTATCGCCTGGCTGCCAGCGTGGACGATAGTGAACGAATTGCGCGATAAGCGCCTGGTTTGTCTGGACACGCCGGAGTTGATGGTGCCTATTCAGGCCTATATTTACCGAATGGATACCCGCTTGAATAAAACGGCTGAGCATTTCTGGCGGATTTTGTACAACCATATGCCAGAGGATCTGGTTTCGCTTACCTGACATGCGGCTGTTCACCAGGTGCATCTGAAAAACCTCCGGTTATTCCGGAGTGATACTTTTTGTCCTGCTTAATTTGTGTACTACCTCTCACTTTCTCTCTCCCTGACAAACTGTATCTATAAAAAATTGTGATTCTGTTCATATCTATCGACTTTAGAGCTTGCAGATGGATTTACTTTGTCAAAAACACGCTTACTATAAACACATGTTTGATTGTGAACATTTGCTCTAATAACCTGATGTGTGGCGTTGGTTATTTTTAACGAACTCATTTGTGGCAAGCTAATTGCCAGGGGACGTGCTATGCGTGAAAAGGAATACATAGTAACTATTGGCTCGGCCAATATGGATGTTGCCGGGTGTTCGCATGCTTCACTAAATTATGCGGATTCGAATCCGGGAAAGATTAAATTCACCCCAGGAGGCGTTGGGCGTAACATTGCACATAATCTCGCACTATTGGGTAAAAATTCCTGGCTGCTAACGGCAGTGGGTAATGATTTTTATGGTCAATCGTTATTGGCGCAAACCAATCAATCCGGAGTACATGTTGATAAGTGTCTTATCGTTCCCGGAGAGAATACATCAAGTTATTTATCACTGCTTGATAACACCGGTGAAATGCTGGTAGCTATTAATGATATGAGCATTACCGAACATATTTCAGCAGTATTTTTATCGCAGCATCATGATTTTATTCGGCAGGCGAAAGTGATTGTCGCCGATTGCAATATCAGCGAAGAATCCATGGCATGGGTGCTGGAAAATGCCGGGGATGTTCCGGTGTTTGTTGACCCGGTGTCGGCATGGAAGTGCGTCAAAATTCGTGAGCGTCTGGGACAAATCCACACCCTCAAACCAAACCGCCTTGAAGCCGAAACGCTGAGTGGCATTGCGCTTTCCGGGCGTGATGACGTTGGCAAAGTCGCCGCGTGGTTTCACGATCGCGGCTTAAATCGGCTGGTGCTCAGCATGGGGGGTGACGGCGTTTATTACAGTGATATTACGGGGAATAGTGGTTGGTCGCCGCCGATTAAAACTCACGTCATTAATGTTACCGGGGCTGGCGATGCGATGATGGCTGGACTGGCTTCCTGCTGGCTAGACGGTATGCCCTTTATTGATTCGGTTCGATTTGCTCAGGGTTGTTCATCAATGGCATTAGCCAGTGAATATACCAATAACCCTGATTTGTCTGTTGCGAATGTTAGCTCAATAGTGGAGAACACAGAATGTCTGAATTAACTCTTTCCTCTGAATTATTACAAATATCTCCAGAAGTACAGGAAGCATTAAACAGTAAAAAACCAATTGTTGCTCTTGAATCAACTATTATTTCCCATGGTATGCCATTTCCGCAGAATGCCCAGACAGCGATTGAAGTAGAAGAAACTATTCGTAAGCACGGAGCAGTTCCTGCGACCATTGCCATTATTGGCGGGGTAATGAAAGTTGGTTTAAGTAAAGATGAAATTGAGTTGCTTGGACGAGAAGGTCATAGCGTTACTAAAGTCAGTCGTCGTGATTTGCCGTTTGTTGTTGCGGCAGGGAAAAATGGTGCAACGACTGTTGCCTCAACCATGATTATTGCCGCACTGGCTGGAATTAAAGTATTTGCAACGGGAGGAATTGGTGGCGTTCATCGTGGAGCCCAACATACCTTTGATATTTCTGCGGATCTGCAAGAACTGGCACATACCAATGTCACGGTAATTTGTGCTGGCGCGAAATCTATTCTTGATCTCGGTTTAACGACCGAATATTTAGAAACTTTTGGCGTGCCATTAATTGGATATCAAACCAAGGCGCTGCCGGCATTTTTCTGCCGCACCAGTCCGTTTGAGGTCAGTATCCGTCTGGACAGCGCAAAAGAGATTGCCCGAGCCATGGCGGTGAAATGGCAAACGGGTCTCGACGGCGGTCTGGTTGTTGCAAACCCAATCCCGGAACAGTTTGCGATGGCAGAGGAGAAAATTAACGCGGCAATCGATCGGGCGGTAAAAGAAGCGGAAGAGCAGGGGATTGTGGGCAAAGAGAGTACGCCGTTCCTGCTGGCGCGAGTTGCGGAGCTAACCGGTGGTGACAGCCTGAAATCAAATATTCAGCTGGTGTTCAACAACGCGGTGCTGGCCTGCGAAATTGCGAAGGAATATCAGCGCCTCGCCTGACAGAATTTTCCGGGCAGAATGCGGTCGCCCGCGAATATCAAACCTACCAAAGCCTGGCGATAACGCCGGGTTTCCTGGCATGAAGGGAATTTCATTATGGATATAATGAGAAGTGTTATGGGTATGGTGGTATTACTGGCCATCGCGTTTCTGCTGTCAGTAAATAAAAAACGTATTAGTCTGCGCACAGTCGGAGCTGCGCTGGTACTGCAAATCGCAATTGGCGGCATTATGCTGTATTTTCCGCCGGGGAAATGGCTGGTGGAACAGGCAGCGCTCGGTGTCCACAAGGTGATGTCCTATAGTGACGCGGGAAGCGCATTTATCTTTGGCTCCCTGGTCGGGCCAAAAATGGATGTGCTGTTTGACGGAGCCGGGTTTATCTTCGCCTTTCGGGTGCTCCCGGCCATCATTTTTGTGACTGCACTAATCAGTCTGCTCTACTACATTGGCGTGATGGGGCTGTTGATCCGCATCCTCGGCGGTATTTTCCAGAAAGCGCTGAACATCAGCAAGATCGAGTCATTTGTCGCAGTAACGACAATTTTCCTCGGGCAAAACGAGATCCCGGCGATCGTCAAACCGTTTATTGACCGGCTGAATCGCAATGAGCTGTTTACCGCTATTTGTAGCGGGATGGCTTCGATTGCAGGCTCAATGATGATTGGTTACGCCGGAATGGGCGTTCCGATTGACTATTTGCTGGCTGCATCGTTGATGGCAATCCCTGGCGGTATTTTGTTCGCGCGTATGCTGAGTCCGGCAACAGAAGAATCTCGTGTCACCTTCGAAAACCTGTCATTTACTGAAACGCCGCCAAAAAGCATCATTGAAGCAGCGGCGAGTGGGGCGATGACCGGGCTGAAAATTGCCGCAGGTGTGGCGACGGTAGTGATGGCATTTGTCGCCATTATCGCACTGATTAACGGCATTATTGGCGGGATTGGCGGTTGGTTTGGTTTTGGTCACGCCACTCTGGAAGGGATCTTTGGCTATGTCTTAGCCCCGCTGGCGTGGATTATGGGCGTTGACTGGAGCGATGCGACGCTGGCAGGTAGCCTGATCGGACAGAAACTGGCAATCAACGAGTTTGTCGCTTATCTCAACTTCTCGCCGTATCTGCAAACGGGTGGGACGCTGGATGTGAAGACCATTGCGATTATCTCGTTTGCGCTGTGTGGGTTCGCTAACTTTGGCTCAATCGGCGTTGTCGTCGGGGCATTTTCGGCGATAGCACCACAACGTGCCCCGGAAATCGCCCAACTTGGAATGCGTGCGCTGGCAGCAGCAACGCTGTCAAACCTGATGAGTGCCACCATAGCCGGTTTCTTTATCGGACTGGTATAAAATAAAAGCGCGTCAGCAAAAACTGGCGCGCTTTTATTAATGAATGATATCAGTAAAATTATTCTCTGGATCCATCTCAAGCGCCAGCGCGGTCATTTTCTTTTTATCATTAATTGTATAACCATTTTTTTGTTTTAATAACAGGCCTTCGTGCGTAAATTGTGCAATGACATATAATAAATGGCGATAGGTTACACCCATATATTCAGCTACCTGTGTATGTTTTTCCTGGTACAGATTATCATGCTGCGTCAATAAAATAAATGCGGCCAGACGGTTAACCAAAGGGAATGATTGGTTCTGTGTTAGTGAGACAATATTACGATAATTTTTACGACTTAACGAGACGCAAAGCTGACGCAGAAAAATGGCATCATTTAGTAGTAGCGGACGATATTGTTTCATGGGCAGTACCAGACACCAGCACTCTTCAATGGCCTGCACGGCACGAGGTTCATGGTTGGCGTCAACTAATTCAATCTCACCAATAAAACAAGGGGCACCGAAGAAGTCAATCAATGACACCCTGCCGTTAGGTAATGTGGCATATAGCTTGGCGCGCCCACGAGCCAGATAGAACAGATATGACGGCTGGTTTCCCTCCCGCACAATGTAGTCTCCGGCTGCAACATGGAACAGCCGGGTATCACATGACACATCAACAGAGAAGCATTCTGTATAGCCTGTTTGGTCAATGAGTTGCTGCCTGAGAGCATCATTTTGGATTTCTTTCACAATGGTTTCCCGGTATGAGATTTCTCATATTCAGCATACGTTTTCTGTCGCTATGATTCTAGCATCGTCATGCTTTTGGTTTCTTTGATAAGACGAAAATACCCTACCAGCGAACAGAGGAAATAAGAAATGGAAAGAAGAAAAATCATTCTGGATTGCGACCCCGGACACGATGATGCTATTGCAATGATGATGGCAGCAAGACATCCTGCAATTGAATTACTGGGCATTACTATTGTTGCTGGCAACCAGACACTGGATAAGACATTAGTGAATGGATTAAATGTATGCCAGAAACTTAATATTAATGTGCCGGTTTATGCTGGTATGCCACAACCTATTATGCGTAAGCAGATTGTCGCAGATAATATTCATGGCGAATCTGGTCTGGATGGTCCGGTGTTTGAACCGCTGATCCGTGAAGCAGAAGGCACTAATGCAGTGCAATATATAATAGATACACTCATGGCTAGCGATGGCGATATTACATTGGTGCCGGTCGGGCCATTGAGTAATATTGCCGTGGCGATGCGTATGCAGCCTGCTATTTTACCGAAAATTCGTGAGATCGTACTGATGGGCGGTGCGTACGGAACCGGTAATTTTACGCCTTCCGCCGAGTTTAATATCTTTGCTGACCCGGAGGCTGCCCGCGTTGTCTTCACCTCCGGTGTGCCATTAGTGATGATGGGACTTGATCTCACCAATCAAACCGTTTGTACCGCTGATGTTATTACCCGGATGGAAAAGGCGGGGGGGCCGGCAGGGCAATTATTCAGCGACATTATGAACTTTACCCTCAAAACGCAATATGAAAACTATGGTCTGGCCGGAGGCCCGGTGCATGACGCAACCTGTATCGGCTATTTGATTAATCCTCAGGGGATCAAAACACAGGACATGTACGTCGAAGTCGATGTCAACAGCGGCCCATGCTATGGACGTACCGTCTGCGATGAGCTGGGAGTGTTGGGAAAACCGGCGAATGCGAAGGTTGGGATCACCATTGATACCGCCTGGTTCTGGGATTTAGTTGAAGAGTGTGTGCGCAAGTATCTCTGACACTAGAACCGGCCTGTTCAGTCGCGGTACAGGCCGGTTAACACCTGATGGGCAGTGAGCGGTCGCCCGTAACGAGTTCACACCTGGCATGTCGGGAAGATCATTATGGACATAATGAGAAGTGTTCTGGGGATGGGAGTATTACTGATAATTGCATTTCTGTTGTCAGTAAATAAAAAGCGTATCAATCTGCGTACTGTAGGGGCGGCATTGATCCTGCAGATTGCCATTGGCGGTGTGATGCTCTATTTTCCGCCGGGTAAATGGCTGGCCGAGCAGGCGGCGCTGGGGGTTCATAAAGTTATGACTTACAGTGATGCCGGTAGCGCCTTTATTTTCGGCTCACTGGCGGGGCCTGAAATGGATAAGGTTTTTAATGGCGCCGGTTTTGTGTTTGCATTTCGAGTACTTCCCGCGATTATTTTTATTACCGCACTGGTAAGCCTGTTGTATTACGTCGGCGTGATGGGAGGACTCATCCGCGTTCTCGGTGGTATTTTCCAGAAGGCGCTGAACATCAGTAAGATCGAGTCCTTCGTGGCTGTCACCACCATTTTCCTCGGGCAAAATGAGATCCCTGCGATCGTCAAACCCTTTATGGACCGCCTCAATCGTAATGAGCTGTTTACCGCAATTTGTAGTGGAATGGCCTCCATTGCGGGTTCAACAATGATTGGTTACGCTGGCCTTGGCGTACCCATTGATTACCTGCTGGCGGCTTCCTTAATGGCGATCCCTGGCGGTATCCTGTTTGCCCGTCTGCTGAGTCCGGCAACGGAAGAGACGCAGGTAACCTTTGAGAACTTGTCGTTTACCGAAACGCCGCCAAAAAGCATCATCGAAGCAGCGGCGAGTGGGGCGATGACCGGGCTGAAAATTGCCGCAGGCGTGGCGACGGTAGTGATGGCTTTTGTCGCCATTATCGCCCTGATTAACGGTATTATCGGTGGGGTTAGCGGCTGGTTTGGTTATGGTCATGCTACTCTGGAAGGGATCTTCGGCTGGCTACTTGCACCGCTGGCCTGGCTGATGGGCGTTGACTGGAGCGATGCGACGCTGGCAGGTAGCCTGATTGGTCAGAAACTGGCAATCAACGAGTTTGTCGCTTATCTCAACTTCTCGCCATATCTGCAAACGGGTGGGACGCTGGATGTGAAGACCATTGCGATTATCTCGTTTGCGCTGTGTGGGTTTGCTAACTTTGGCTCAATTGGCGTTGTCGTCGGGGCATTTTCGGCGATAGCACCACAACGAGCCCCGGAAATCGCCCAACTTGGAATGCGTGCACTGGCAGCAGCAACGCTGTCAAACCTGATGAGTGCCACCATAGCCGGTTTCTTTATCGGTCTGGCATAACGTACAGTTTGTAGGCCGGATAAGCGTAGCGCTATCCGGCATTACAATTAAGCTGTTTGTAGCAAATACAGGGCGTTATCTGCTGAAAGAGTGGGGTTGTTGATGCTGATGCTGGCCCGCGATAATGCCGCGCAGGCCATGGCAAAATGAGCGCTTTCACGAAACTCACTCCCTTCCAGAAAGCTGTACAATAATCCTGCCATAAACGCGTCATCAGCGCCAAAACTGTCTACCGTCACATGCTCAGGAGGCGTCAGTAAAAACTGTTCTCCGTCCTTTTCGCTGCAAAACACGGATTCATCTTCCAGGCAGACAAAGATTCGTTTTACCCCCTGCTGATGGAGGCTATTGACGGCCAGTACGCGATCCGCATCAGAATGAATAGGTTGACCCCATAAAATTGATAGCTCTTTCTGCGTTGGTTTTAGCGTATGAATACGCGTAAACCAGGTTTTCACTTTTGCCGCTTTGAACTCTGAAACGGTGTCTATAAACACCGGAATGTCATCAGCAATAGTAAAGACCCACTCAATGGCTTCGGCGGTCAAATTGCAATCTGCCAGTACGACACCGGAATGGCGGATCAAATCCCGCGAACCGTTCAGCAGCTGTGGCGTCAATTGTTGCAGGATATGGGTATCGTTAATTGCAAGTACGGTCTCTTCCTGCTGATTAGCGATCGACAGGTAGGTCGAGGTGTTATGTCCATGCAGGCGTATGCAGCTGGAAACGTTAACACCAGCCTGACGCGTTTGTTCCAGCAGTGTTTCGCCATAGAAGTCGCTGCCAACAGCGGAAATTAAATGTACGTCGCGACCCAGCAGCGCCAGGTTGTGGGCGATGTTACGTCCTACACCACCTGCTGAGCATTGAATGCTGCCAGGATTAGAGGCAGACTGAGGATAGTCGATGTCAGCAACACCACGAATATCCATATTGATGGCCCCAACAACCACGCAATAATCTTGTTCGGTAAGGATATAACCTTTCCCTTTGATCATGCCTTTACGCATTAAATCCATGATATGCGCAGCGACGCGTGAACGACTGATCTGCAAAATATCGGCGATTTCATTCTGTTGAATCAACGGATTGCGACGCAGGATCTTAAGGATCTGCTTTTCCCTGTCGTTCATGATTAGGCCACCGCTTTTTCTGTTTGCTGGGCTTTCAGCCAGGCAATCTCTTCGGCCCAGATATCCGGATTAATGGTTTCCAGCACCATTGGAATACCGTCAAAACGATTGTCCTGCATGATCCAGCGGAATGCCTCGTGGCCAATATTGCCTTCACCTAAGCTGTGATGACGGTCAACGCGACTGCCAAACGCGCTCTTGGCGTCGTTCAGGTGCATACCGCGTAGATATTTGAAACCGACAATACGTTCAAATTCCGCAAACGTCTTCGCGCACTCTTCTGCGGAACGCAAATCGTAACCCGCCGCGAAAGCGTGGCAGGTATCGATACAGACGCCGACACGGGACTTATCTTCGACGCCGTCGATTATGGCGGCCAGGTGCTCAAACTTGAATCCCAGATTGCTACCCTGTCCGGCGGTATTTTCGATAACTGCCGTAACGCCCTGGGTCTGAGCGAGGACGATGTTGATGGATTCGGCAATGCGCGCCAGACATTCATCTTCCGGGATCTGCATCAAATGGCTGCCGGGGTGAAAGTTCAGCAGGGATAAGCCCAGCAGCTCACAGCGCTGCATTTCATCAAGAAACGCATCACGCGATTTTTCCAGCGCATCGCTGACCGGGTGACCGAGGTTAATCAGGTAACTATCGTGAGGCAGAATTTGTGCAGAGGTGTAGTGATACTTCTCACAGGCAGATTTGAAATCATCAATGATTTCGGTGGTCAGCGGCGCGGCACGCCACTGGCGCTGATTCTTGGTGAACAGGGCGAATGCGGTCGCTTCGATTTCCGCGGCTCGGATAGCGGCGTTAGCCAGACCGCCAGCGGCGCTTACGTGCGCTCCGATATATTTCATAAATTTAACCCGCCATACTCAAATACAAAAAGGGAGAGTATAGCGGGTTAATGGAGGTGAGTCGTGATCGTTTATGCCATCAGGGCGTGGACAGCGACGTTAATCGCAGCACCACCGACAATCAACCAGACAAACAGCAGCAGGGCCATCAGTAACGGTTTGGCACCGGCTTTTTTCAGTGCGCTAACGTGAGTGGTTAGCCCCAGTGCAGCCATTGCCATTGCCAGCAAAATGGTGTCCAGCGTTACCAACATATTCACAACCGACTGCGGCAGCAGGTGGAACGAGTTAAAAATCGCGACCACAATGAACAGGATGGCAAACCATGGAATAGTGATTTTGCTTTTCTCACCGCCCGTAGCCGGAGACAACTGTTTAACGCGTGCGGCCAGGAGGATGAGGAACGGTGCCAGCATCATGACTCGCAGCATTTTGGCAATAACTGCGGCGTTTTCCGCATCCGGGTTAATGGCGTGCCCGGCAGCCACTACCTGTGCCACTTCATGCATGGTGGAACCAATGTAAATGCCGTAGGTTTCTGGGCTAAACCAGTGTGCCAGCAGCGGATACATCGCCGGATACAGGAAGATAGCGATGGTACCGAAGATAACCACAGTGGCGACAGCGACGGTTACCTTACTGGCTTCCGCTTTCACTACCGGCTCGGTTGCCAACACGGCGGCGGCACCACAAATGCTGCTCCCCGCACCAATCAGCCAACTGGTGTGGCGGTCCAGACCAAACACTTTCTGCCCCAGGAAGCAGGCAATCATAAAGGTACTGCTCAGCGTTAACACATCAATCACGATACCGCTTACGCCGACGTCAGCAATTTGCGCGAAGGTGAGGCGGAAGCCGTAGAGGATGATCCCCAGACGTAATAAATGTTGTTTAGCAAACAGCACGCCGCCGTCACAGCTTTTCCAGATGTGCGGATAGACGGTGTTGCCGAGGACCATCCCCAACAAGATTGCTAAGGTGAGGGCGCTGAACCCGGCACCTGCGACGGCGGGAATAGATCCACCCCATAAGGCGACCCCAGTGATAACTGCACTCAGGGCAAGCCCCGGAATAAAATGCCACGCTGTACGACGATGAGTCTGCAAGGTGAGTTCTGTCATATCCTTCTCCTTTATCTGGGTAAAAGAGTACGGCGAAGTGGTTTAAAAATAAAATTGATTATATATTTATAATTAATCTATATAAGTGGTATACCCGTCATACTTCAAGTTGCATGTGCGTTGGCTGCGCTCGTTCACCCCAGTCACGTACTTAAGTACGCTCCCGGGGATGCTCTCTCTTGCCGCCTTCCTGCAACTCGAATTATTTAGGGTATAAGTGACGGTTATCCGGTGGAAAACGACTATGCATATCACCCTGCGACAACTTGAAGTGTTTGCTGAGGTACTAAAAAGCGGTTCAACGACCCAGGCGTCTGTCATGCTGGCATTGTCGCAATCGGCGGTGAGTGCGGCACTTACCGATCTGGAAGGGCAACTCGGCGTGCAACTGTTTGACCGTGTCGGTAAACGACTGGTGGTCAACGAGCACGGGCGCTTGCTTTACCCACGCGCGCTGGCATTACTTGAGCAAACGACCGAAATCGAACAGCTTTTTCGCGAAGATAATGGCGCTATCCGGGTTTATGCCAGTAGCACCATTGGTAACTACATTTTGCCGGCTATGATCGCCCGCTATCGGCAGGATTTTCCTGATTTGCCGCTCGAGCTGAGCGTGGGTAACAGCCAGGATGTGATTAATGCGGTGCTGGATTTCCGAGTGGACATTGGGCTTATCGAAGGGCCGTGTCACAGTACTGAAATCATTTCTGAACCGTGGCTGGAAGACGAGTTGGTGGTGTTTGCCGCACCGTCGTC
The DNA here is from genome assembly GCF_030332665.1 of Citrobacter sp. Cpo090. NCBI lineage: Bacteria > Pseudomonadati > Pseudomonadota > Gammaproteobacteria > Enterobacterales > Enterobacteriaceae > Citrobacter > Citrobacter sp. Cpo090. Next base: position 256,498 of record NZ_JAOWHK010000038.1, read on the forward strand.
ACCGCTCACAAAGGGGCCTGTTACGCTGGAACAGCTAGCTGCTTCGCCGTGGATCCTGCGTGAGCGAGGATCGGGTACGCGCGAACTGGTGGATTACCTGCTGCTGTCTCATCTGCCGAGATTTCAGATGGCAATGGAGTTGGGTAATTCAGAGGCCATTAAGCATGCAGTGCGCCATGGCCTCGGGATCAGCTGCTTGTCGCGTCGGGTCATTGCGGAGCAGTTGCAGGCGGGAACGCTGAGCGAAGTTCCCGTGCCGCTGCCGCGTTTAGTCCGTACTCTCTGGCGCGTGCATCACCGGCAAAAACATATCTCCAATGCCATTACGCGTTTTTTACATTACAGCGATCAGGTCGAGCTGGGCGAATAGGGCGCTTATTGTCGTAATGTCACCTCTTTGTAGAATGGCGGTTATAACTTAACCGCCTTACACCCGCATATTTTCTGCTTTACTTATAATCCGCGGCCAGTCATGAAGGTCTCTTATAACAGCGTATTTGTGCCGGAAGAATGCCATTTCGTCTGCTACAATCGCGCCTCATTTTTTGGATGGATAGCATTTTCACATGGTTTCCGAAACTAAAACCACAGAAGCGCCCACGCTACGTCGTGAACTGAAGGCGCGTCACCTGACGATGATTGCCATTGGAGGCTCCATCGGTACAGGTCTTTTCGTTGCATCTGGTGCAACTATTTCTGCAGCGGGTCCTGGCGGCGCGTTGTTCTCTTATATTCTGATCGGTCTGATGGTGTACTTCCTGATGACCAGTCTCGGTGAACTGGCTGCCTATATGCCGGTTTCCGGCTCGTTTTCCACCTACGGTCAGAACTACGTAGAAGAAGGCTTTGGCTTCGCGCTGGGCTGGAACTACTGGTACAACTGGGCGGTAACGATTGCCGTTGACCTGGTGGCCGCACAACTGGTGATGAGCTGGTGGTTCCCGGACACGCCGGGCTGGATCTGGAGTGCGCTGTTCCTCGGCGTTATCTTCTTGCTGAACTACATTTCCGTTCGCGGATTTGGTGAAGCGGAATACTGGTTCTCACTGATCAAAGTTACCACCGTCATTATCTTCATCGTGGTTGGCGTGATGATGATTTTCGGTATCTTCAAAGGCGCTCAGCCGGTGGGCTGGAGCAACTGGACGACCGGTGATGCACCGTTTGCCGGTGGTTTTGCTGCGATGATTGGCGTGGCGATGATCGTCGGCTTCTCCTTCCAGGGGACGGAGCTTATCGGTATCGCGGCTGGCGAATCTGAAAATCCTGAAAAGAACATTCCACGTGCGGTACGTCAGGTATTCTGGCGAATCCTGCTGTTCTATGTGTTCGCGATTTTGATTATCAGCCTGATCATTCCGTATACCGATCCAAGCCTGCTGCGTAACGATGTAAAAGACATCAGCGTTAGCCCGTTCACGCTGGTATTCCAGCATGCGGGTCTGCTGTCTGCGGCAGCGGTGATGAACGCGGTTATCCTGACGGCGGTGCTGTCTGCAGGTAACTCCGGGATGTACGCCTCCACGCGTATGCTTTACACCCTGGCATGTGACGGTAAAGCGCCGCGTATTTTCGGTAAACTGTCTCGTGGCGGCGTACCGCGTAACGCGCTGTATGCGACTACCGTGGTGGCGGGGCTGTGCTTCCTGACCTCGATGTTTGGCAACCAGACCGTGTACCTGTGGTTGCTGAATACTTCCGGAATGACGGGCTTTATCGCCTGGCTGGGGATTGCTATTAGCCACTATCGCTTCCGTCGCGGTTATGTGCTGCAGGGTCACGATGTGAAGGACCTGCCGTACCGTTCTGGCTTCTTCCCGCTGGGTCCGATCTTCGCCTTTGTGCTGTGCCTGATTATCACCCTGGGTCAGAACTACGAAGCATTCCTGAAAGACAGCATTGACTGGGGCGGCGTGATGGCTACCTATATCGGTATCCCGCTGTTCCTGATTATCTGGTTTGGTTATAAACTGACCAAAGGAACCCGTTTTGTTCGCTACAGCGAAATGAAATTCCCGGATCGCGTGAAGAAATAACAGTATAAAAAAGCATAACAAAAACCCCGGCATGATGAGTGCCGGGGTTTTTTATTGCGTCAGACTTAGAAGCTGTAAGTCATGCCAACCGTGTAGCGACGTCCATCAAGGACGGTGTCGTAGGTATCGTAATCGATTTGTTTATCCAGCACGTTATACACGCCAGCGGTCATCAACAGATCCCTGGTAGCATAGTAACGTAAACCAACGTCGACCTGAGTATAGGACGGGGTGCCCTGTGCCATGGAGGTACGGCTCAGGTATTCAGACGTTTTCCCGCGCAGATTCAGACGGCTCCAGAAACCGAGATCCTGCGTAGCCTGCCAGTCCAGCGTCGTGTTAAACATATGCTTCGGCATTTTGTTCAACGGCTGGCCGGAGAACTGACCGCTTTTCTGCTCAGATTCTGTGTAGGTGTAGTTTGCGGTCCAGTTGACGTCAGAGGTTATTTTCCAGCCGAAGGTGGATTCTACGCCGCGCATATTGGCTTTATCGACGTTAACGCGATCGCTGACGAAGTCATAATGGGTGCCGCCGATGGTGCAGGCCGGATCGGAACTGCTGTTACAACGGCGAACTTCGGTGATTTTGTTTTTGAAGTCGGTATTGAACAGCGTCACGCCTGCGTTGAGGTCGTTGCCGTTATCCCACAGTAAACCGATCTCTTCGCTGAGGCTTTTCTCCGGTTTCAGATCCGGGTTGCCGACAATGATTCCGTTGAGACGACCGCCGCCGGTAACCTGTCCCCAGCTGGCAGAAGACTGGCGCAGATCCGGTGCGCGATAGCCCGCGGAAACGCCACCTTTTAAGGTCCACTGATCGCTCAGATGCCATACGCCATAGCCGCGTGGCGTCCAGTTGTCACCGTAGTTTTCATCCTTATCCATACGCAGACCGCCGGTCAGCGTGAAGGTATCGGTAACGGCCCATTCATCTTCAGCAAACAGCGCCCAGCTCCAGCGGGTCAGTTTGTTCAGCCCATCAGCCGCTTGCAGCTGGTTGCCATTATCGCGCAGTTTTTCATAACGGTATTGCCCGCCTAGCGTCAGGGTGTGCGCCCCAAGGAAGACCTGGTTCTGGTTATTGAAAATCGTGTTGTAGGACTTCATCTGGCGACCGGGGTTGTCGGTCTCTTCCTGCTGGACGTAGCTGGTGGAGTTGAAGTCGTCGTAATAACCGCTGTGGGTTAGTGAATATGTGGTGTGCACATACTTGTTTTCGCTTTTGCTGTTTGGCTTACAGCTTCCGTTACGGCAGTTTTCCTCGGCCATGGATTTGCCTGGCGTACTGTCGCGATCCTGCAGTTCACGTGCGTAATCAAAATCGATGTCGTTTTTATCATCTGGCGTAAAGTTCAGGGTTAATCCCCCGCTACGCATACGCTGTTCATTGTAGCCATTAACTATTTCATCTTCCGCGCGGTGGGAGAATAATCCGGTCACCTTCGCACCAAGCAATCCGTCAATCAGTGGCCCAGACGCATAGGCGTTGGTCTGGTAAATATCGCCGGAGTCTCTGTCTTCCTGGAAAGTGGCATCGCCGTGCAGAGAGCCGGTCCAGGCTTTGGTATTCGACACCTTCTTGGTGATGACGTTAATGACGCCGCCCATCGCATCGGAGCCGTAGAGGGATGACATCGGGCCACGGATTACCTCGATGCGCTCGATGGATTCCAGCGGCGGTAGCCAACCTTGCTCAATACCTGAGTTGTCGCTGTTAGGACGAGTGCCGCGGGTGCTGATGCGTTTGCCGTTGACCAGGAAGAGCGTGTATTGCGAAGCCATACCGCGAATACTGATATCGCTGCTGCTCCCCCCGCCAGTGACGACGACGCCTGGGACATCTTTCAGGGCATCGGTGACATCTCGATAGGCTTTATCCTCAATCTGCTGCTTGGTAATAACAGATATCGAAGCTGGGGCATCCTGAATTTTCTGTTCGAAACCGGTAGCGGTAACGACCACGGTGTCTTGTTCAGCGGCATGGCCGAGTGATGGGAGGCAGGCGACGCATACTGCGGCAGCTACAGCCTTAACGTGAGGTATAGTCATTTGTATCATTCCATTTAAATGAATCAAACTGCGAGTCAGGTGAAAGGCCATGACAATTGTATGTATTTGTCTTTTAAGGACTCTTTTCAGTAAAGAAGCGGGGGGATTGTACAAAAGTATGAATATTTGTAAACACAAATGATAATAGAAATCATTTGTGTTTGATATTATTTAAGATGAAATGCTTTTTTAATCAATGAGATAGTGGGTGAAGAAAAAAGGAGAAAAAATGAAGGAATGATGGAGAAATGAAGAGGGTGGGAATCTTTTTTGATGCTGGAAGAACCTGGCTGAAGGACAGCGGCAATTGCACCGCTGTCCTATTATGGCTGGCTTATAACCGATGGAATTTGGCGAGTAAAGCCAGTGACAAGGTGGTTAACAGGATAGCGATCACGGCATAGATATAGACTCCAGACCATTCCCAACTGTTCTTCACTAATATCACTGGTACGCCCGCTAGCGCCGCACCAACATAGCTAAACAATCCCCGGAAGCCGGTTATCGATCCCGCAGCATCTTTGTGAGTGACGTCCAGACAACCTACGGCAAAAAGCATATGTGGGCCGTACAGAGCGAAACCCATAATAGTGAAGAGAATAGCCGTAATGGTATATGAAGTATCCTGAACCAGTGGGATTAAGGTAATACACACGCAGAGCATTAATGCGAATATTAATCCTGTCATCCAGCGGTTACTTTTAAACATAAAGTCCGATAAGTAACCCGCCAGTAACCCTCCGGCAAGTCCTCCGGCTTCAAACCACGAGATAATAGAGTTGGCTTTAATCAGGCTCCAGCCATGTACCTGAGAATAGTAAATTTGTGGCCAGTCGTTGAGAATGGTGCGGGCAATATAAACCGACATATCGCCAATGATAATAATCCACACCAGCGGGTTAATCAGGATATATTTAACGAAAATCTGCCAAAAGGAGAGGTTAACCGGGCTGGCTTTAACCTGGGCTAGCTCTGTTGGATCCTTGCGCCATTCGCCAACGTTAGGCAAACCTAAGGTCCCGGGACGGTCTTTAATTGTAAAGAGCGCAATGACCCCCATCAGCAAGGAGATCGCGCCCGGTACATAAAAACCCATTTTCCAGCTACCGCTCCAGACAATCGCGAAACTTGTCAGCAGTGGGGCGAGACTACCGCCAATATTATGCGCCGCTTCAACGACCGCCCACCAACGTCCGCGTTCATTCTTGGAAAACCAGGATGCCATGATCTTTGCCATTGGTGGAAAACTGGTGCCCTGGAGGATAGCATTGAGGCTGTACAACACATAAAACGCGGCAACGCTGTCGGAAAAACCAAACAGAATATTAACTATTCCTACGCCAATGAGCACCGGGCCGGTCATGGCTTTCGGATTGATTTTATCAACCAGCATGCCGCCAACAAACTTCATTGAGCCATACAGAATGTAAAACAGTGAAGACATGATGGCAAAATCTTCAGCGGTCAGAGCGGTATCTGACAGCATGGCTGGCATGGCGGCTGAGAAGTTTTTACGTGTTAAATAAAAGACGGCGTAAGAGATAAAAACCGAGGTAATAATCTCTATCCTGAATTTTTTGTAAGTATGGTCAATCTCTTTTTTTTCTTTTACAACCGGCTTATCAGCTTGGCTGAATATAAATGATTTCAAGCTCATATGATCTTCCCTTCAGACAGTGCTCGTTGGGTTATAATCCATTTTCGATAAAGAACAAAAGCGACTCGAATCCGTGAAAGTTAATCTGATTGGTAATTAAATCCCTGACTGTGGGTTTTGCTTGCCAAGCAATACCTATACCAGCATACGTGAGCATGGGAATATCGTTGGCTCCGTCACCGCAGGCGATAATATTATGCTGATGTATCTGCAGAGAGTCGGCAAGTTCGGCTAATGTTTTTTTCTTATTTTCTGCGTTCATGATTGGCGTGGAAATATTATCCGTCAGCATGCCACTCCTGACTTCAACGGTATTAGAAAATACATAATCCAGCTGATATTTCTGTTGTAAACGGTGGGTAAATATGTCCAGGCCGCCGGAAATGATTGCTGTTTTAAAACCATTCTGTTTGAGGAATGGCAAAATGGTGGTGATGCCGGGAGAGGCCGTCATCCGATCGCATACGGCATTGATGACATCGATGTGCGTCCCTTTTAACATTCCGATGCGCCGGGTGAAACTGCTATTGAAATCCAGTTTCCCTTCCATCGCCTGCTGCGTCAGTTCCGTTATCCGATCGGTGATGCCTAGCGCGCGGGCTATCTCATCCACACCTTCTTCTTCGATAAACGTTGAGTCCATGTCAAAGGCGATGATTCCGTTCGTCGGGATCATTTGTGGTTTAAGGAAAAAATCAAATTGCTTAGTGAACGATGTAGCCCTTAGTTTCTTGTATATGTCATCGGTGAATATTTCATCGGGTATTGATAATTTTAAATACGGTTTATTGAATGCGGCTATAGATAACCGTTCCAGTGCGCACGGATATTGTTTGGTCTCGGTATTTAGAAACGTATTGTGCAGCCATGCCTGAAGTTTTTCAGTATCTTTTGCACTAATAAAATAAATAATTGCCATTTTGTCACTCCTGTAATCTGAGGTTATTGTAATAGTGGGGAGTGACGATTGAATCCAGCCTTATCACAGATGTGAATGTTAAAAAAAAGATAAAATAGTATTGTTTTTTATACCAACAAATAAACAAAGTCTGAAAGGTATCGTTTTTGATATACACGTCACGGTCTGTTGCTACTGGCGGTATATTCTATTTTGACTAACAGGGATGGGTCTAAAATGGAAAGTTGTATTGATATTTTTAAAGTCGTCATTGGGCCTTCCAGTTCGAGAACAGTAGGACCAATGCGTGCCGCGTTTAACTTCATTTCACAATTAAAGCTACAGGAGATTTTACCGCTAACGCGAGAGATCGAGGTTGAGCTATATGGCGCGCTCTCATTAAGCCGCAAGTGTCATAACGTTGATATCGCTCTTTATCTGGGGCTGTTGGGCAATCAGCCGGATGATGTTGAATTACGCCAGCAGATGGATCTCATTAAACGTGCTGAACAGGACGGCACCCTGACGCTTTCTCCTTCAGTTACTGTGACAGTCGCGATTAAGCCGAATCAACAACCGCATTCTGGTCATCCCTATGCGATGACGTTTCGCGCCAGGGATGATTATTTTACGTTGTATGAAGAAACATGGTTTTCAACCGGTGCTGGGCAGGTTCGCAAACCCGGCGAGTCGGTGCCCGAGAGAGCCGCGCAAAAAAACGTATTTCCTTTTGCGTTTCAAAATGCCGCGCAGCTGCAGGCGCAGTGTCAACGTAATGGATTATCCGTTGCGGCGTTAATGATGAAAAATGAGTTACAGATGCATTCTCAGGCGGCGTTGCACGACTATTTCGCGCATGTTTGGGCGATAATGCAGCAGACAGTCCATCGTGGTCTTCATACTGAAGGACTACTACCTGGCTCGTATCAGGTGCCGCGCAGAGCCTGCTCGCTCTATAAATTACTGGCAATGAAACCCTCTGCTAACGACTTTCTCACCAACCTCAACTGGGTGAATGCGTTTGCGATTGCCGTCAGCGAGGAAAACGCCGCTGGAGGGCGAGTGGTGACCGCGCCAACCAATGGTGCCAGCGGTATCATCCCGGCGGTCCTCAGTTGGTACGATAAGTTTGTCTGTAAGCTGGATAGCGCATCGGTTATCCGCTTTTTCCTCACTGCTGGCGCCATCGCGCTACTGTTCAAACAAAACGCGTCTATCTTAGGTTCTGAAGTCGGGTGTCAGGGAGAGATCGGTGTGGCCAGTTCGATGGCCGCGGCCGGATTAGCGGAACTGATGGGAGCGTCAGTTGCTCAGGTGCTGAACGCTGCAGAAATCGCCATGGAACACCATCTCGGGCTGACCTGCGATCCGGTTGGCGGGCAGGTACAAATTCCCTGTGTGGAACGAAACGCGATTTCGTCCGTAAAAGCGATTAACGCCGCAACGATGGCGATGAGCCGTGTCAGCGAGCCATGTGTTTCGCTCGATGAGGTGATTGCAGCCATGTATGAAACGGGTAAAGACATGAGTGCGAAGTACCGTGAAACATATCACGGCTGCCTTGGGAAAATTCAGCCCAAAAATCGGGGAGGGCGGCATGAAATATCACACCATGAATAATGATGAAATCATCTTGTCATTATGTGCTCGCATCAGAGAAACGCGGATTTCTCTGGCGCTAACGCAGCAGCAGCTTGCTGACGGCGCACAGGTCGGCATTGCGACCATTAAACGCATCGAGAAAGGCGGCGGCCTCAATCTGGACACGCTTATCTCCCTGCTGCGGGCACTGAATAAGTTGCACCATCTGGATGCAATCTTATTCGAGTCTGAAGTGCGTAATTTTAACGAAGGTCATGAAGGTGGTGAGAGCGTGGGGCGATTACAGGTACGCCAACAGGCGGCCGATCTAAATCGTAAAGCATCCGCGCCGCAATCAGAAGAGATGAGCTACAGCGCGGCAATAGAAAATACTCTTTACTGGTGATTACTTCAGCAAATACTGGGCGTGGAAGCGCAAGTGATCCTCAATAAACGACGCAATAAAGTAATAGCTGTGGTCGTAACCAGGCTGGATGCGTAGCGTCATTGGCCATGCAGTCTGACGGGCCGTTTCGGCCAGTACCGCGGGCTGCAACTGATCGGCAAGAAACTGATCGCTGTCTCCCTGATCGATTAGCGTCGGAATCGCGTCTGCGGGCTTGCTGGCCAGCATTAATGCGCAGCTATCCCACTCTGCCCACTGTGTTTTATCTTCGCCCAGATAAGCGCTAAAAGCCTTCTCACCCCACGGAACGCGACAAGGGTTTACGATCGGCGCAAAAGCGGAAACGCTGGTGTATTTCCCGGGGTTTTTCAGCGCCATAATCAATGCGCCGTGACCGCCCATGGAGTGTCCGCTGATGGCGCAGCGATCGCTGACGTTAAACTGCGACTGAATCAGGGCCGGAAGCTCATCACGCAGATAGTCATACATACGAAAATGCGTTGCCCACGGCTGCTGGGTGGCATTGAGGTAAAATCCCGCCCCCTGGCCTAAATCGTAGCCGTCATCGTTAGCTACCTGCTCGCCGCGCGGACTGGTGTCCGGCATCACCAGCACAATGCCCAGCTCTGCCGCGATGCGCTGCGCGCCTGCTTTGGTGGTGAAGTTTTCATCATTACAGGTCAGACCCGACAGCCAGTACAGCACCGGAGGCGGGGCGGTATCGCGGGGTGGTGGAAGAAAAATACTGAAGGTCATGGCGCAATTTAACGTTGCGGAGTCGTGACGCCAGCGTTGCTGCCAGCCTTCAAAACAGCGGTGCTCTTCAAGCATTTCCATGCGTGGCTCCTTGTTGTGTTGAACCTGAATGTGTTTGCGAACTCATCATAATACAGATTATTCATAGCACTGTGAGTAACTTTCACTTCCGCATTGAGCAAACATACTTCATCATCTATATAACTTTACATTAACACTCGACGTCACCGGGCTGAACAGCAAGTGAAATTGCTACGCTGAAAGGCTGCGCCAATTTCAATAATTATCGCGGTGAATACTGGATTATGTGCGCCGCCTCACGCACAATGTTCTGGTTGTGACACAGCCTAAAAACTTTGCCCCATGCAGGGCAGAGGCGCCCCACCTGCAGGAGAAAAAGAAATGTCATCACTCAGTAAAGAAGCGGCACTGGTTCATGAAGCGCTGGTTGCGCGTGGTCTCGAAACCCCGCTGCGCCCGCCCGTGCAAGAGATGGATAACGAAACACGCAAACGTCTTATCTCTGGCCATATGACCGAGATTATGCAATTGCTCAATCTCGATTTGAGCGATGACAGTCTGATGGAAACTCCGCATCGCATTGCGAAAATGTATGTCGATGAGATTTTCTCCGGCCTCGATTACGCCAACTTCCCCAAAATCACCGTCATTGAAAACAAAATGAAGGTGGACGAAATGGTCACGGTCCGCGATATCACGCTGACCAGCACCTGCGAACACCACTTTGTCACTATCGATGGCAAAGCGACGGTGGCGTATATTCCGAAAGATTCGGTCATTGGTCTGTCGAAGATTAACCGCATTGTGCAGTTCTTTGCACAGCGTCCGCAGGTACAGGAACGTCTGACCCAGCAAATTCTCACCGCGCTGCAAACGCTGCTCGGGACGAATAATGTGGCGGTGTCGATTGATGCGGTGCATTACTGTGTGAAAGCGCGTGGCATTCGCGATGCGACCAGTGCGACCACCACCACGTCTCTTGGCGGATTGTTTAAGTCTAGCCAGAACACGCGTCAGGAATTCCTGCGCGCAGTACGTCATCACAACTGATTAGGACAGGAACCATGGAGCGTAATGTCACGCTGGATTTTATTCGTGGCGTCGCCATTCTTGGTATCCTGCTTCTCAATATTAGCGCCTTTGGCTTGCCAAAGGCGGCATACCTCAATCCCGCGTGGTATGGCGACATTACCTTATCTGACGCCTGGACCTGGGCGCTGCTCGATCTCTTCGCGCAGGTAAAATTCCTCACGCTGTTTGCCCTGCTGTTCGGTGCTGGTCTGCAAATGCTGCTCCCGCGTGGTAAACGCTGGATCCAGTCGCGGCTTACGTTGCTGGTGCTATTGGGCTTTATTCACGGTTTACTCTTCTGGGATGGCGATATCCTGCTTGCATATGGCTTGATCGGCCTGATTTGCTGGCGGCTGGTCCGGGATGCGCCGTCGGTGAAAAGCTTGTTTAACACCGGCGTGGTGCTTTATTTGGTGGGCGTTGGTGTACTGCTGCTGTTGGGTGTGATCTCCGGGAGCGAAACCAGCCGGGCCTGGACGCCGGATGCTTCAGCATTGCTGTATGAAAAATACTGGAAAGTGAACGGCGGAATGGAAGCAATCAGCAATCGCGTGGATATGATATCCAATAGCTTGCTGGCGTTAGGTGCGCAATATGGCTGGCAACTGGCGGGGATGATGCTGCTCGGCGCGGCATTAATGCGCAGCGGCTGGCTAAAAGGGCAGTACAGTTTGCAGCATTATCGACGCACTGGCGTTCTGCTGGTTATTATCGGCATGGCGATTAACCTGCCTGCTATCGTCGCCCAGTGGCAACTGGACTGGGCCTACCGCTGGTGTGCCTTCCTGTTACAAGCCCCGCGAGAGCTGGGTGCGCCTTTGCAAACCATTGGTTATGCTGCGCTGATGTTTGGTTTCTGGCCACAGCTTAGTCGCTTCAAATGGGTCATTGCTATCGCCTGTGTGGGGCGCATGGCATTAACCAACTATCTGTTACAAACCATAATCTGCACCACGTTGTTTTATCAGGCCGGTTTATTTATGAAATTTGACCGGCTGGAGCTGCTGTATTTCGTCATCCCGGTCTGGGGGATTAACTTACTTTTCTCCGTCATATGGCTGCGTTATTACCGCCAGGGCCCGGTGGAATGGCTGTGGCGTCAATTAACCCTGCGTGCTGTGGGGACATCATTACCGCGAACATCCAGATAACGATCTGGATCACATTCATTAACAAAATGGATGTAAGCGCTTTCATTCCTGTGACATCACTCACGCAGTCCGTTTCATTGTGCTGACAAAATACCCAGACTGGGGTGTCTGCGGGCAGCCGCAATCTAAAACAGGGCAGTGAATATGGTAACCATTCGTGATGTGGCACGGCAGTCTGGCGTTTCTGTAGCGACCGTTTCCCGCGTACTGAACAACAGTGCGCTGGTGAGTCCCGATACGCGTGAAGCGGTAATGAAAGCAGTCACTCAGCTTGGCTATCGACCTAATGCCAACGCACAAGCGCTGGCGACGCAGGTAAGCGACACGATTGGTGTTGTCGTCATGGATGTATCAGATGCGTTTTTTGGCGCGCTGGTAAAAGCCGTGGATATGGTTGCCCAGCAGCATCAGAAGTATGTCCTGATTGGCAACAGCTACCATGAGGCGGAAAAAGAACGTCATGCCATTGAGGTGCTGATTCGCCAACGCTGTAACGCGCTGATTGTACACTCTAAAGCACTGAGCGATCGGGAGCTGGCCGAGTTTATGGATCAAATCCCCGGCATGGTGCTGATCAACCGCCTGGTGCCTGGTTACGCTCACCGTTGCGTCTGCCTGGATAACATCAGCGGTGCTAAAATGGCGACCCGAATGCTGCTAAATAATGGCCATCAACGCATCGGCTATCTGGCATCAAGCCACCGCATTGAAGATGATGCCATGCGCAAAGAAGGGTGGTTAACTGCCCTGCAAGAGCAGGGGATTGTTGCGGCAGAAAGTTGGGTCGGCACTGGTTCACCCGATATGCAGGGCGGAGAGTCCGCGATGGTGGAACTGCTGGGGCGTAACTTACAGCTGACGGCGGTCTTCGCTTATAACGACAATATGGCAGCCGGCGCGCTGACCGCGCTAAAAGATAACGGCATCGCTATTCCATTACACCTTTCTATCATTGGCTTCGATGATATTCCCATCGCGCGTTACACCGATCCGCAGCTAACCACTGTGCGCTATCCCATTGCCTCAATGGCAAAAATGGCGACGGAGCTTGCGCTACAGGGGGCGGCTGGCACGTTGGATCCGCAGGCGTCGCATTGTTTTATGCCAACGCTGGTGCGTCGCCATTCAGTGGCGCTGCGGCAGAATGCGGCACCGATCACTAACTCATAACGTTGCGCGATGTAACCGCTTTCAATATGTGAGTAAATTCACAGTATATTAACAATGCGATAGCTATGATGACACTGTTTGTTGCGCTGTAACTACTATGTAACGGTGAATAATCACTTTCATCGAGGTATAGGTGCCTTAAACAAAAATTAAAGCCTGTTTTTGGAGCGTTGCCAGACACGGAAGAAATATTTTTTAAAAGTGAGCTTCGGCGTTCAGTAACACTTCAGTAACGTTCTGCCTGCCGAGCATTTATCTCAAGTACTACCCTGCATAATAAAACCGGAGATACCATGAATAAGAAGGTGTTGACCCTGTCTGCTGTAATGGCAAGCATGTTATTCGGCGCGGCTGCGCACGCTGCTGATACCCGCATTGGTGTGACTATCTATAAGTATGACGATAACTTTATGTCTGTAGTACGTAAGGCTATTGAAAAAGATGCCAAAGCGGCACCAGATGTACAGCTGCTGATGAACGACTCGCAGAACGACCAGTCCAAACAAAACGATCAGATCGACGTGCTGCTGGCAAAAGGCGTTAAAGCACTGGCGATTAACCTGGTTGACCCGGCAGCTGCTGGCACGGTCATTGAAAAAGCACGCGGACAGAACGTACCGATCGTGTTCTTCAACAAAGAGCCTTCTCGTAAAGCGCTGGACAGCTATGACAAAGCGTATTACGTCGGTACCGACTCTAAAGAGTCCGGCATTATTCAGGGTGATTTGATTGCCAAACACTGGGCAGCTAACCCGAACTGGGACCTGAACAAAGACGGCAAAATTCAGTTTGTTCTGCTGAAAGGCGAACCGGGACACCCGGATGCTGAAGCGCGTACTACTTACGTGATTAAAGAGCTGAACGACAAAGGCATTAAAACTGAGCAGCTGCAGTTAGATACTGCAATGTGGGATACCGCTCAGGCGAAAGATAAGATGGATGCGTGGATGTCCGGTCCAAACGCGAACAAAATTGAAGTGGTTATCGCCAACAACGATGCGATGGCAATGGGTGCAGTTGAAGCGCTGAAAGCGCACAACAAAACCAGCGTACCGGTATTTGGTGTGGATGCGCTGCCTGAAGCGCTGGCCCTGGTGAAATCTGGCGCCATGGCCGGTACCGTGCTGAACGATGCCAACAACCAGGCGAAAGCCACCTTCGATCTGGCGAGAAACCTGGCTGATGGCAAAGGTGCGGCAGATGGCACTAACTGGAAAATTGAGAACAAGATTGTTCGCGTTCCGTACGTAGGTGTCGATAAAGATAATCTGGCAGAGTTCACCAACAAATAAATATTCCGTATGTGGGCGCAATTTCATTGCGCCCTTAATAATGCACTCTGCAAGGCCAACAAGGTATAATTATGGTCAGCACACATACTCAGTCGTCAGGCGAATACTTGTTGGAAATGACCGGCATCAACAAGTCCTTCCCCGGCGTTAAGGCGCTTGATAATGTCAATTTAAAAGTTCGCCCGCATTCTATTCACGCCCTAATGGGAGAGAATGGCGCAGGGAAATCAACATTATTGAAATGTCTTTTCGGCATCTATCAAAAAGATTCCGGCAGTATTTTATTTCAGGGTAAAGAAATCGATTTTCATTCTGCTAAAGAAGCGCTTGAAAATGGTATTTCGATGGTACACCAGGAATTAAACCTGGTATTACAACGTTCTGTGATGGACAACATGTGGCTGGGACGCTATCCCACCAAAGGTATGTTTGTCGATCAGGAAAAAATGTACCGCGATACCAAAGCGATATTCGATGAACTGGATATTGATATCGATCCGCGTGCGCGCGTCGGTACATTATCTGTTTCACAAATGCAGATGATTGAAATTGCGAAAGCATTCTCCTATGACGCCAAAATCGTCATCATGGATGAGCCAACTTCATCGTTAACCGAGAAAGAAGTTAACCATCTGTTCACCATCATCCGTAAGCTGAAAGAGCGTGGATGCGGTATTGTTTATATCTCTCACAAAATGGAAGAAATCTTCCAGCTGTGCGATGAAATTACCGTACTGCGCGACGGTCAGTGGATTGCGACCCAGCCGCTGGAAGGGCTGGATATGGATAAGATCATTGCCATGATGGTCGGACGTTCACTAAACCAACGTTTTCCGGATAAAGAAAACAAACCAGGTGAAGTCATTCTGCAAGTGCGTAACCTGACCTCGCTGCGTCAGCCGTCGATTCGTGATATCTCGTTTGATTTGCACAAAGGGGAAATTCTTGGGATTGCCGGTCTGGTAGGCGCAAAACGCACGGATATCGTTGAAACGCTTTTTGGTATTCGTGAGAAATCATCGGGTACGATTACGCTACACGGCAAAAAAATTAATAACCACAGTGCAAATGAAGCCATTAACCATGGTTTTGCACTGGTCACGGAAGAGCGCCGCTCAACCGGTATTTATGCGTATCTGGACATTGGTTTTAACTCATTAATCTCCAATATCCAAAACTATAAAAACAAAGTTGGTCTGTTGGATAATTCCCGCATGAAGAGTGATACCCAGTGGGTAATTGACTCTATGAGGGTGAAAACACCGGGCCATCGTACGCAAATCGGTTCACTTTCTGGTGGTAATCAGCAAAAGGTGGTTATTGGTCGTTGGTTATTAACTCAGCCAGAAATTCTGATGCTGGATGAACCGACGCGCGGAATCGATGTTGGCGCGAAATTTGAAATTTATCAGTTGATTGCCGAACTCGCGAAAAAGGATAAGGGGATTATTATTATTTCCTCTGAAATGCCGGAGCTGCTGGGTATTACCGATCGTATTCTGGTGATGAGCAATGGTCTCGTTGCTGGAATTGTTGACACTAAAACAACAACGCAAAACGAAATCCTCCGTCTTGCGTCTTTGCACCTTTAAGATTAGGGGCTCCTCATGAGTGCGTTAAATAAGAAAAGTTTTCTTACTTACCTGAAAGAAGGCGGAATTTACGTTGTTCTTTTGGTTTTGCTGGCGATTATTATTTTCCAGGATCCCACTTTCTTAAGCTTACTGAACCTGAGTAATATTCTGACGCAATCCTCGGTGCGTATTATTATCGCATTGGGTGTGGCTGGACTGATTGTTACCCAAGGGACCGACCTGTCGGCGGGGCGTCAGGTTGGCCTTGCGGCAGTGGTGGCGGCAACTCTGTTGCAGTCGATGGAGAATGCCAACAAGGTGTTCCCGGAAATGGCGACGATGCCGATCATTGTCGTGGTGCTGATTGTCTGCGTGATTGGTGCCATTATCGGGCTGGTGAACGGTATTATCATTGCTTATCTGAACGTAACGCCGTTTATTACCACACTGGGTACGATGATTATCGTTTACGGTATCAACTCCCTGTACTACGACTTCGTTGGCGCATCGCCAATTTCTGGCTTTGACAGCGGATTCTCAACCTTTGCGCAGGGCTTTATTGCACTGGGCAGTTTCCGACTCTCCTACATCACATTCTATGCGCTGATTGCGGTGGCTTTTGTGTGGGTGCTGTGGAACAAGACCCGCTTCGGTAAAAACATTTTCGCCATCGGCGGAAACCCAGAAGCGGCGAAAGTGTCCGGTGTAAACGTTGCGCTGAACCTGCTGATTATCTATGCGTTGTCTGGCGTGTTCTATGCCTTCGGTGGCTTGCTGGAAGCCGGACGTATCGGCTCGGCGACCAACAACCTCGGCTTTATGTATGAGCTGGATGCGATTGCAGCGTGCGTGGTTGGTGGTGTGTCGTTCAGCGGCGGCGTAGGTACCGTATTTGGCGTGGTGACCGGTGTGATTATCTTCACCGTCATCAACTACGGTTTGACCTACATCGGCGTGAACCCTTACTGGCAGTATATTATCAAGGGCGGCATTATCATCTTCGCGGTCGCGTTGGACTCACTGAAGTACGCGCGTAAGAAGTAATCGTACAACGTAAAAAGCCCGGTGCAGTGTAATCTGCACCGGGCTTTGTTATCAGCGTTACAACGTTAACGCATGTTCTTTCTCTCCGGGTTTAAATTTCACCTCGCCCAGATCAATACAGGCTACCGGGCAAACGTGACCGCACAATAAACATCCCACACATTTTTCCGTATTGCAGTGCGGTGTGCGGGTTTCCTCATTCCATTCCATCGCCTGATGCCCACCGTCATAGCAGGAGATGTAGCAACGACCACAGCCGACGCATTTATCAAGATGGATGTTCGGATAGACAATGTAGCTACGGTCAAGCGCCTCGGCGGGGATGATATTGGCATTGGCCAGACCTACCATTTCCTCCAGTGAGTTAAACCCTTGATCGGCGAGGTAATGCGACAGCCCGCTGGTCATGTCCTCCACAATCCGATAACCATACTGCATGATTCCGGTGGTTACCTGCAGTGTGGCCGCGCCTAACAGTAAAAACTCGGCGGCATCTTCCCAGGTCTCAATTCCTCCAATGCCGCTAATCGGGAAATCGCGCAGCTCAGGGTGCATGCGCAGTTGTTGGATAAATCGCAAAGCAATAGGTTTAACGGCCTTGCCGGAGTAGCCGGAAATACTGGATTTACCGTTGACGACCGGCATCCCGATTTTCCTGTTCAGGTCGATATTGGTGATGGATTTAACCGTATTGATGGTCGCGATACCGTCGGCTCCTCCGCGTTTTGCTGCCAGCGCCACCTCACACATATCACCAATATTTGGTGTCATTTTAGCCAGCATTGGCAGAGGCGAACCGCGTTTAACCGCCCGACAGTATTTTTCAACCAGCTCAGGACTTTGCCCCACATCGCTGCCCATGGCATGTGAGGTCATTTGCGGGCACGAGAAGTTGCACTCGATCATATCTGCACCCGCTTCTTCAACCAGGCGGGCCAGTTCCTGCCATTGCTGCTCATTTTCTCCCATGATCGACGCAATCAGGACCTTGTCCGGGTAGTTTTGTTTCAGTCGCCGAATAGCAGCCAGATTCTCCTCCAGCGGATGCTCGGCAATTTGCTCCATGTTTTTGAAGCCAATAAAGCCGGTATCTTCTTTGGTGAGATGGTCAAAGCGCGGGGAGACTTCATTCGCAATAAAGAAACCGATCGTTTTAAAAACAATACCGCCCCAGCCGGTATCATAGGCTTTGGCGCACATTTCATAGCAGTTGCCCACCGGAGAGGAAGAGAGGCAGAACGGGTTGGGAAATTTGACGCCGCAAAAGGTGATAGAAAGATCTTTCGTTAACATGAGCAAGCTCCCTCTAAATAGTGATGAATGGCCTGAGCGGCTTCTTTTCCGGTTTTCACGGCGTAAACGACCGTTTTATCGCCTTCAACAATATCGCCCGCAGCAAACAGAACCGGATCGGCGGTTTGGTAGTTTTGCGTATTGATAAGATTGCGCTGTGGCTTTAACGCGGCGAAATTATCAAGCTGAGCGTGTTGGCCAACGGCAAGAATAATGTGCTCGGCTTCCAGCGTGAGTTCACCTGGCAGGCGTACGTGCTTAAAGGTAACTTGATTTCCGCTAACCGCCACGGGCGTGAAACCGTCAATAATCGACACGCCTAATGCCTGGGTGCTGCTGAATTCTTTATCGCTGGCCGGGAAGTCGTTCAGTTCTTCACGCGCAACACAGGTGACTGACGGGCAGCCCAGCAGCTTCAATGTACTGGCGACATCCATCGCCACATCACCACCGCCGATGATTAATGCACTTTTGGCGACGGTAATATCGCCGCTGGATTGCCGGGCTCGTTGCAGAAAATCGACGGCAATTTCAACGTGATTCGCCTTCTCAAACAGAGGCAATGTTGATCCGTAAGACATGCCTACGGTAACCAGTACGGCGCGATATTCTGCTTTGAGTTGCTCAACAGAAAGGGCATTGCCGACTTCACAATTGCACTTGATGGTCACGCCCATTTCAACGATACGGGCAATTTCATGATCCAAAATCGAATGCGGCAAACGGAACTCTGGGATGCCATAGCGCAACCAGCCGCCTGGCTGAGCCTGTTTTTCGAAGATGGTTACGTCATAACCAAGATTGCTCAGCGTTACGCTGGCCTGTAATCCTGCCGGACCTGCGCCGATAATGGCGACCTTGCCCAGCGTTTTTGTTGCCGGCTGATAGATTTTCATCGCGGTCTGCTGTTCAAAATCGGTTATAAAGCGCTGCAGACGCGCGATATCGATAGGTTTATCAATTCCTGAGCGCGTACACCCGCGCTGGCATAATTTTTCGGTTGGGCAAACTCGGGCACACACCGCACCGAGCGCATTATTTTCGCGGATAGTTTCGGCCGCGCCTTTAAAATTACGGAAATAAATGGAACGAATAAATTTCCCTGGGTCGGTTTGCGCCGGGCAATCCTGGCTACAGGGGGCATCGTGACATAATAAACAGCGGGAAGCCTCTTTTATTGCTAATAATGGAGTAAAAGCAGGCGTGAGCTCATCCAGATAATTTTGTTGTGGCATATTTTCTTCCTTAATGCTTGAGTAAATTAAGGCAAACCGTTAATAACAAAATATAAAAAGTGAAAGGCTATTCTTAAGGCTAAGCACTGCAGGAAGAGTATTCTGTGAAAGGATTCACAAATAGAAGATAGTTTGAGGGAAATGCTGGCGAGCAGCATTAATCCCTTATATTGAAATGGTAACTATTATCAAAATATTAGCTATTCTCAAACGCTAATATAAAAGCAAATGCATTATCGATAAAAAACTAAGTAAATAACCATACCGAAGGATAAGCATCCGCATCCAGCATAAACCAGTACGTAAGACCAAAATTGCAGCGGCTCTTGATTGCGATAAGCGAAAACCGGTTCTCGCGCATTCTTTTTAATTTTATCTACGGCTCCCGAGCGCCAGCCTTTCCAGGCTTCACGAAAACAAAACACCGGAATGAGCAGAAAGGCCAACACGACGAAAAGGGTTTGTACATCCATGCTTATTTTCCTTGTTTCTTTTGTAATTCGAGTAATTGTTCAGGTGTGACCGCCGGATATCCCTGTGCATCGTCCGGTACCTGATGCATGGTCGGGATAGGCACCAGTGGGCCTAAAAAGCGGGGCTCACGTTTGAAAATGTAGAGATCGGCAAGTGCGCCAAAACGGGCGCCAAATTCACGTACCCGCACGGTGAGCATATCTTTTGGCGAAGGTACGGCGTAGCACTGGGCCTGGATACCCATATGGAGCGCAATAAACAAGGCGCGCTCACAGTGGAATCGCTGGGTAATAATGATGAAATCGTTGGTATCGAACACCTTGCGGGTACGCACGATGGAGTCAAGCGTCCGAAACCCGGCGTAATCAAGCACAATGTCAGCGGGATCGACGCCCGCGGCAATCAAGTCTTTACGCATCGTCATGGGTTCGTTGTAGCTTTGCTGCGCATTGTCGCCGCTTAGCAGCAGATAGTTTACCTTCCCGCTGTTATAGGCGTTCAATGCGCCCTGAATACGGTAGCGGTAATACTGATTGATGACGCCGGTGCGGTAATACTTCGCCGTGCCCAGAACCACACCTACCTGGCGGTAAGGTAAATCCTGCAGTTCGTCGTAAATGTAGGGAGCAGTCTTCCAGCTCATCCACCGATCGAGTCCAAGCACGGTCAAAAGCAGCAAGCCTAGCAGGACTAACAGGCTGTAAAACACGCGCTTTAACATGCAGAAAACTCGTTATTTGGATGGAATTTCAATCAGGCTACTGTACCGGAAGACGTAGCGCAAGAAACAGCAGTCTGATTGAGGGGATTTTAGACATTCTGCATAGTGCCGGATGGCGGAGTAAACACCTTATCCGGCCTACGAACTGGCGTTATTGAGTCGATTATCCCAGGAGAACGCGCTCAATATTATTGCAGCCCAGTGCCTTCAGGGTAGCGGATGTCGCATCCCACTGAATCAACGGCGCATCGGCTTTTTCAGCCAGTACACCACGTTGGATATCTGGATAATCATAACCGTTGAGATTCAACAGGTTTAACGCGCCCTGCAGCGGTGGCAGAGTCGGGTTGAAGGCGGCATTTTCAGCATAGCTGCCGCTAAAAATACGACCATCTTTACACTCCAGCGCCACGCCGCTTGGAGATTTGCTGTACGGCATATGACATCTGTTGGCGGCGGTGATCGCCGCCTGAGTCAACGCATCACCCTGCAGCGCGAAGCCGTGATCCTGATCGTCCATCAGCAGCGTTTTAATCTCCAGATCTTTCGGGCCGAAGGCATCTGGCAGGTAATCACGCAGCACGTGTGGTGCACGTCCCGGCAGATGAATCCGTAAATCCAGTCCGCTGTTCAGTTCGTTCATAAACTGGCGACAGTGGCCGCACGGCGTGTAGTTGACGGTGATGGCAGCGAGTCCTTTTTCACCGCGCAGCCAGGCGTGGCTGATAGCGCTTTGCTCGGCATGAACGGTTTGCTGCATGGTCGCGCCCAGGAACTCCATGTTCCCACCGAAGTACCAGTTGCCGCTGATGCCGCGAGAGATTGCGCCAACGTTAAAGCTGGACAGCGGAGTACGCGCGCAGGCCGCAGCCAGCGGCAGCAGAGCGAATGCCAGCGCGTCTTCGTCCAGTCCCGATTCGCGTTTCAGCAAAGAGACCTGCTCAGCAGTCAGCATGGCGGGGAAATGTGCATCCGCCAGAACAGGGGCCAGGGCTGATTGCAAGTTATCCGCGAGTTGGGCAAAAGCAGTTTGAAAACGTGGATGCATGGCGATGCCTCATAACAATGTAATGGAATCGTAGTTTACGGGCCTGTTATGGCTTTATATGTGATCCAAATCTCATTGTGTATGCAACTTATGAAACTTAAATGAAAAATGTGCAACGCATCGCAAATAAATAGCTAAAAAATGAAGATCAACCCACCACTGCCAGAATAATCGGGAACAGGAACGGGGCTACCAGTGAGGTAATAATGCCGCAAATGACCAGCGCCAGTGAGCTAAACGCACCTTCCTGATAGTCCAGTTCCGCACAGCGTGCGGTGCCCAGGGCGTGCGACGCGGTGCCCATTGCCAGTCCACGCGCGGCCTTGGTGCGAATACGCATGGCATTAAGCAACGTATGACCAAATACCGCCCCCAGGATACCGACAAAGATGACGCAAACGGCGCTGATAGCCGGAATGCCGCCAATACTGCCACCCACCGCCATAGCGATAGGCGTGGTGACCGATTTGGGCATGATAGATGCGGCAATTTGCGGCGATGCGCCCATCAACAAGGCGATTGTTGTACCTGTAACCATCGCCACAACGCTGCCGGCAAAACAGATAGCAATGATTGATTTCCAGCGGGCGCGAATCTGGTGCAGCTGTTCGTATAACGGATAAGCCAGCGCGACCACGGCAGGTTGCAGCAAATCGTTCAGTACTTCGCTGCCTTTGAAATAGTGATCGTAGGGAATACCGGTCAGCAGCAGAATGGGAATAATCACCACCATGGCGACCAGCAGCGGGTTCAATAGCGGCATTTTAAATCGTGCAGCCAGCTTACGTGCGCCAAAAAATACCGCCAGCGTAAGAGGTAACGACCACCAGATATACGACATCATTCTTTAGACCCTTTTTGCCCAACGATTTTGCGCTCACCGTGCACAATGTGCGAGCTCCAGCTCACCACCAGGAAAACGACCAGCGTACTGATAGTACAAGACACTACCACCGGACCAAATTGTGCGCGCAGCAGGTCAAAGTACTGCATGATCCCCACGCCAATTGGGACAAACAGCAAGGCCATATAACGAATCAGCACGTAGCAACCGGGGTTAACCCATTTTGCCGGTAACACCTGCAAAGCCAGTAAAACAAACAGAATCAACATGCCGATAATGCTGCCCGGAATGGTGATAGGAAGTAGCGATGCAAGAAAAATACCTGCATAGAGGCAGGCATAAATCAGGACGAAGGCGCGCAAATATTGCCAGATAATGTTCAGTGCTTTGCTCATAGTTGAAACCCTTGACGAGACTGATTCATCATACAATTAAACTTAAAAACGTGCTACCGATCACATCATGAATTCTAAGCATAGAGGAAATAGATATCTGGAACATCGGGCGGTGGCCCTAACTCTCCGCGCTAAACTTGTGCCAGATAATACAAAAAACGATTCAGGGCGGTAGTAGGCGTTTCGTTGTTGCGCCAGAATACGCCGACGCTGCCTTTTTGTTCAATCTTCGGCAGATTCAGGATAGCCAGCTGTCCCTGGGCGGCATACCGTTGTGCCAGGCGTAGAGAAAGAATAGAGATCATATCGCTACTTTGCAGCAGATTGGTGCTGACGTTGATCGATGCCGATTCAATGATGTTTTCCGGCAACATGACGCCGTTATCAACCAGTGCGTTATCAATGCTTATCCGGATAGGGGTTCCTGTCGGCCAGACAATCCAGCGCCAGTTCGCCAGATCGTGCCAGGTGAGCAGGGGATATTTTGCTAAGGGATGGTCGGGACGGGCGACGAAACACACTGGCTCGGTATACAGCACCTGATAATTGAGCGGCAGCTGAAGAGCCCGACCGCCGACGCGACCGACGACGACATCCACCGAGCCCGCGAGCAGATCGTGCAGCAGCGGGGTCATCACTTTCTCTTCAATATTAAGATGCAGGGTTGGCAGTTCTGTGAGCAAACCCAGTATTGCCTGTGAAACACAGTCGGTTGCTACCGGCGAGCAGCCAATCTTCAGACTCCCTACAAGACCGCCTCGCTTAAAACGGGCGATTTCATACTGCGAACGCTCCATATCATTGATCAGGCGTTGGGCATGTTGCAGTAGCAGCTTGCCGCCTTCGGAAGGACGCAAGCCTTTACTGTGACGTTCAAAGAGCGTGATGCCAATCTCATCTTCGAGCTGTGATAACCATTTCGACAACGCGGGCTGGGTGATATTCATCATTCGGGCGACGTGCGTCAGATTTCCCTGTTCTCCTAGTGCGATAAGCGTTTGCAGGTGTTGCAACTTCAGTTTCTGCGCCCAGTTTGCCATTTGCTATAACCTCCAGGTTATGCCTCTGCATGAAAAGCCATTGTACATTTCATCTCCAAACATACAAAGTCGCAACATACCTAAAACAAAACAGACATCTACTCTACCTGTACTGAGGCATTCACTATGACTCAACAACGTGATCTACAAGCACTGATCGATTCCGCCCCCGTCGGTAAGACACAGTGGCGCGTTATCATCTGCTGTTTTCTGGTTGTCATGCTCGACGGATTTGATACTGCGGCGATTGGTTTTATCGCACCCGACATTCGCACTCACTGGCAACTGACTGCCGGCGATCTGGCACCGCTGTTTGGCGCAGGTCTGCTGGGGCTAACCGCTGGCGCGCTACTCTGTGGCCCGCTGTCCGACCGTTTTGGCCGTAAACGGGTGATAGAACTCTGCGTGGCATTGTTCGGTGCGCTAAGTCTGATATCGGCTTTTTCACCCGATCTACAAACGCTGGTTATTTTGCGCTTCCTGACCGGTTTAGGTCTGGGCGGCGCAATGCCAAATACCATCACCATGACGTCTGAATATCTCCCTGCGCGTCGGCGCGGGGCACTGGTCACCATGATGTTCTGTGGTTTTACTCTGGGATCGGCAATGGGGGGTATCGTCAGCGCGCAGCTGGTGCCGGTGATTGGCTGGCACGGCATCCTGGTGCTGGGAGGCGTTCTACCGCTGATGCTGTTTGTGGCCCTGCTGTTTGCGCTACCGGAATCCCCGCGCTGGCAGGTTCGTCGTCAGCTGCCGCAAAACGTGATTGCCAGAACCGTCAGTGCCATCACCCGGGAACGTTATGAGAATACCCATTTTTATCTCAACGAGGGTGCCGCAATTGCTAAAGGCAGCATTCGCCAGCTGTTCGTTGGGCGACAGCTGCCTATTACCCTGATGCTATGGGTAGTGTTCTTTATGAGCCTGCTGATTATTTATCTGCTCTCCAGCTGGATGCCAACGTTGCTTAACCATCGTGGAATTGACCTGCAGCATGCCTCCTGGGTAACTGCCGCCTTCCAGATTGGAGGAACGCTGGGGGCGCTGGCGCTGGGCGTGCTGATGGATAAATACAATCCTTTCCGCGTGCTGGCCGTGAGTTATGCGCTGGGCGCGGTATGCATCGTCATGATTGGCCTGAGCGAGAACGGCTTGTGGCTGATGGCGCTGGCAATTTTTGGCACCGGCATCGGCATCAGCGGTTCTCAGGTTGGTCTTAATGCGTTAACCGCCACGCTTTATCCGACGCAAAGCCGGGCGACGGGCGTCAGCTGGTCTAATGCAGTGGGACGCTGCGGCGCGATTGTCGGTTCGCTTTCCGGCGGCGTGATGATGGCGATGAATTTCTCATTCGATAACCTGTTTTTCATTATTGCCGTCCCGGCGGCCATCAGCGCGGTAATGCTTACGCTGCTGACGGTTGTTATCCGCCAGTCGGCCTCTGCCTCAAATACTCTGCCTCGCGCAGGTGTTGTGAATGAATAAGGAGAATCCCTATGTCTGAACTGAATCAGGATATTAAGAACAGCCGTCAGCAGTTTTACCAGCATATTTCCGGGCAGAATCTGACCCCGCTGTGGGAGTCACTGCACCGCCTGGTGCCACCAACACCGAACGCACATTGCGCGCCAGCGTACTGGAACTATCAGGAAATCCGTCCGCTGCTGCTGGAAA
The DNA here is from genome assembly GCF_030332665.1 of Citrobacter sp. Cpo090. NCBI lineage: Bacteria > Pseudomonadati > Pseudomonadota > Gammaproteobacteria > Enterobacterales > Enterobacteriaceae > Citrobacter > Citrobacter sp. Cpo090. The sequence continues at coordinate 281,930 of NZ_JAOWHK010000038.1, forward strand.
GTGGCGATCTGATTGGCGCGAAAGAGGCGATTCGCCGCGTGCTGGTGCTGGAAAACCCCATGCTGCGCGGACAGTCTTCAATCACCCCAACGCTGTACGCGGGATTGCAGTTAATTATGCCGGGCGAGGTTGCGCCGAGTCATCGTCATAATCAGTCTGCGCTGCGTTTTATTGTCGAAGGGAAAGGGGCATTTACCGCCGTGGACGGTGAGCGCACCCAAATGCATGAAGGCGATTTTATTCTGACGCCGCAGTGGCGCTGGCACGATCATGGTAACCCTGGCAGTGAACCGGTGGTGTGGCTGGATGGTTTGGATCTGCCGTTGGTGAACCTGCTGGGCTGCGGCTTTGCGGAAGACTACCCGGAAGATCAGCAGCCGGTCACGCGTAAGGAAGGGGATTACTTACCGCGCTACGCGGCCAATATGCTGCCGCTGCGTCATCAGAAAGGTAACTCATCGCCCATTTTCAATTATCGCTACGATCGCAGCCGTGAAGCTCTGCATGACCTGACCCGCATGGGTGACGCCGATGAGTGGGACGGTTTCAAGATGCGTTACGTCAACCCGGTAACCGGCGGTTATCCCATGCCTTCGATGGGAACCTTCCTGCAACTGTTGCCGCAGGGCTTTTCCTCACGAATGGCGCGTACCACCGACAGCACTATCTACCACGTGGTGGAGGGAAGTGGGCAGGTCACCATCGGTAACGAAACCTTCAACTTTTCGCCAAAAGATATTTTTGTGGTGCCGACCTGGCACGGCGTGTCGTTCCAGACCCACGAAGATACCGTCTTATTCAGTTTTTCGGACAGACCGGTTCAGGAAGCACTGGGGTTGTTCCGCGAAGCACGCTATTAATTTGGGAGAGAGAAAATGACGCAATACGTATTTGAACCACAAGCGCCGGTTACCGTTCCGGTAGTTGGCAGTGATGAACAGTTTCCTGTGCGCCGCGTTTACTGTGTGGGCCGTAACTATGCCGCTCATGCGCGTGAAATGGGCTTTGATCCGGATCGCGAACCACCGTTCTTCTTCTGTAAACCTGCCGATGCGGTGGTCCCGGTGGCGGCTGGTCAGATCCTTGAACTGCCGTACCCATCGCAGACCGATAACTTTCACTATGAAATAGAACTGGTGGTGGCGATTGGCAAAAAGGGCAGCGATATTCCGCTGGAAAAAGCGCACGAATATATCTGGGGCTATGCCACCGGTCTGGATATGACCCGCCGTGACCGGCAGATGGAGATGCGCCAGATGGGGCGTCCGTGGGAAATCGGTAAAGCGTTTGATCTCTCCGCGCCCATCGCGCCGCTGCATAAAGCCAGCGAAAGTGTGGATGTTAACCATGCGCCAATCTGGTTGCAGGTCAACGGCGACGATCATCAGCGTAGCGATATTCGCCACCTCATCTGGTCTGTGAATGAAACTATTAGCTATCTGTCTGGCTTTTTCGAACTGCAGCCGGGCGATCTGATCTACACCGGTACACCCGAAGGCGTGGGGGCGGTAGTGAAAGGGGATGTGATCACCGGAAACGTAGACGGTTTAACCCCCATCGCCGTGAAGATTGTCTGAGGTGGATAATGAAGCTGTACAGTTTCTTTAATAGCTCCGCGTCATATCGGGTGCGCATTGCGCTGGCGCTGAAGGGGCTAGATTACCAGACGGTGGGCGTCAATATTCGCATCGGTCAGCAGAACGAACTGGCCTACCGGCGAATGAATCCGGTGGGACTGGTGCCGACGCTGGTGACCGATGACGGAGAATCACTCGGGCAGTCGCTGGCGATAACCGACTGGCTGGATGGCCACTTTCCGCAGTCGCCGCTGCTGCCTGCTGATTTCCCGGCGCGCAGTAAGGTGCTGGAAATTGTCTATGCCATCGCCTGTGATATCCACCCGGTGAATAACATGCGGGTGCTGCGCTACCTGAGCGAAGAGTTAAAGATTAGCGAAGAAGATAAAAAACGCTGGTATGCGCACTGGATCCAGCAAGGGTTAAGCGCGGTGGAACAGATGCTGCGCCAGAGTCATTCGGGGAAGTTCTGCGTGGGTGATGCGCCGACGCTGGCGGATTGCTGTCTGATCCCACAGTGGGCGAACGCGTTACGTATGGGCTGCGATCTGAGCGGATATCCGCGCTGTAAGGCGGTATATGATGCCTGTACTCAGCTTCCGGCGTTTATCGCCGCCGCGCCCGAGAATCAACAAGACAAAATTCCAGCCTGATAAGGAGAACGACAATGGCTAAAGTGGCACGCGCAATTATCGTGGGTGGCGGGATTGGCGGCGCGGCGACCGCGCTATCGCTGGCCCGTCAGGGCATTAAAGTGATGTTGCTGGAGAAAGCGCACGAGATTGGTGAAATTGGCGCGGGTATTCAGCTCGGACCGAACGCGTTCTCTGCTCTGGACAGCCTTGGCGTGGGGGAAATCGCCCGTCAGCGCGCCGTTTTTACCGACCATATCACGATGATGGATGCGGTAAATGCGAAAGAGGTGGTGCGCATTGAAACCGGGCAGGCGTTCCGCGATCACTTTGGCGGTCCTTATGCGGTTATCCATCGGGTTGATATTCACGCCAGCGTTTGGGAAGCGGCGCTGGTGCATCCTAACGTTGAGTATCGCACCTCAACTAACGTGGTTGATATTCGCCAGACAGATAATGACGTGACGGTATTTGATGAGCACGGCAACAGCTGGACGGCGGATATTTTGGTGGGCTGTGACGGTGTGAAATCGGTTGTTCGTCAGTCTCTGATTGGCGATGCTCCGCGGGTTACCGGGCACGTGGTCTATCGCGCCGTGATTGATTGCGATGATATGCCGGAAGATTTGCGCATTAACGCACCGGTGCTGTGGGCTGGGCCGCACTGTCACCTGGTGCACTACCCGCTGCGCGGCGGCAAGCAGTACAACCTGGTGGTGACTTTCCACAGTCGTCAGCAGGAGGAGTGGGGCGTGAAGGATGGCAGCAAAGAGGAAGTGCTCTCCTATTTTGCGGGCATTCATCCGCGTCCGCGTCAGATGCTGGATAAGCCGACGTCATGGCGGCGCTGGTCCACCGCCGACCGCGAGCCGGTAGATAAATGGGGTAGCGATCGTATAACGCTGGTGGGGGACGCCGCACATCCGGTGGCGCAGTATATGGCACAGGGTGCCTGTATGGCGCTGGAAGATGCCGTCACGCTCGGTAAAGCGTTACAGCAGTGTGATGGCGATGCGGCTGATGCCTTTGCGCTGTATGAGTCGGTGCGTATTCCGCGTACCGCGCGAATTGTCTGGTCGACGCGTGAAATGGGCCGGGTCTACCACGCCGCGGGCGTCGAGCGTCAGGTGCGTAATCTGCTGTGGAAAGACAAATCGCAGGCGGAATTTTATCGTGGTATGGAATGGCTGTACGGCTGGAAAGAAGATAACTGCCTGTTGCCGCGCTGAGCCTCTTTAATCTCCCGAACGGAGGCGCTACCATAGCGCCTCTTTTTTTGCGGGTGACGATATGCGTGTTTTACTGGCGCCGATGGAAGGCGTGCTCGACTCACTGGTGCGCGAGCTGCTGACCGAAGTAAATGATTACGATCTGTGCATCACCGAGTTTGTGCGCGTGGTGGATCAGCTCCTGCCGGCAAAAGTATTTCATCGACTCTGCCCGGAACTGCATAACAACAGCCGGACGCCATCCGGCACGTTGGTTCGCATTCAGCTGTTAGGACAGTATCCGCAGTGGCTGGCGGAGAATGCCGCGCGCGCGGTAGAACTGGGATCGTACGGAGTTGATCTGAACTGCGGCTGTCCATCGAAGCTGGTGAACGGCAGCGGCGGTGGCGCAACGTTATTGAAAGATCCTGAGCTTATCTACCAGGGTGCAAAAGCTATGCGCGAGGCGGTTCCGGCGCATCTCCCGGTGACGGTGAAAGTGCGTCTGGGCTGGGATAACAGCGACCGGCAGTTTGAAATTGCCGACGCCGTCCAGCAGGCTGGCGCCAGCGAGCTGGCGGTGCATGGCCGAACCAAAGAGCAGGGCTACAAGGCCGAACATATTAACTGGCAGGCGATTGGCGAGATCCGCCAGCGACTAACCATTCCGGTTATCGCGAATGGCGAAATCTGGGACTGGCAGAGCGCCCAGGATTGTATGACCATCAGCGGATGCGATGCGGTGATGATCGGACGTGGCGCATTAAATATTCCGAACCTGAGCCGCGTGGTGAAATACAACGAGCCGCGTATGCCGTGGCCTGAAGTCGTGACGCTGTTGCAAAAATATACCCGCCTTGAAAAGCAGGGGGACACCGGGTTGTATCATGTAGCGCGGATTAAGCAGTGGTTAGGGTATTTGCGGAAAGAATATTCAGAGGCAACCGCGCTTTTTCAGGAAATTCGTGCGTTAAACAATTCGCCGGATATCGCGCGGGCGATTCAGGCCATCGAGATTACTGCCTGATCTCAGTTCCAGTAGGCCGGATAAGGCGTTTACGCCGCCATCCGGCATCAGAGAGAATAATAGCCTGAAATTTCTGCTATCAGGCCTGGGCGAAATGACGACATCAGAAAATCATCTTAAACACGCCTGTTACCACCAATAGCCCAATCAGAAAAATAATCAGAATTACCCACAGCAGAATTTTCATTAACTTTCCTTTTTTTGGTAAGTTCAGATTGAGTATAGGAAAGTATTAATCATTCTGCCTGGAGGCGTTGTTATGCCGGTTTACGTGCGCTGAGCAGAAACACCATCGGCCGTTCTTTTTCTTCATCTAACGCCGGGTTTTCAGCAATCTGTTGCGCGGAAGGTCCCCATTCATCGACACAAACGATATCGAATCCGGCCCCAATCAGCGCATTAATCCAGGTCGCCAGCTTGCGGTGCTGTTTTTTGACGCCTTCAGCAAACCAGTTACTGATGCGCTCACCTTCCTGCTGATAATGATTAACCGGCCAGGACAGTTGCCCGGTTTTATCTTTTATCCAGCCCTGGTTAAGCGGTGCGGTATAAATTGGATGCTCGGCAGAGAAAACCAACATACCGCCTGGTGTTAATGACTGGTAAATGGTTACGAATAATCGTTCTATATCGTGCAAATAGTGCAGGGCAAGCGAGCTATAAACCAGGTCAAACGAATTTGGGGACAGGGTTAGCGTTTCGAGATCTTCACGCTGATAAACGATGCCATTACCCTGTGTCATACTGTGCGCCTGGGTTAACATCTTTTGTGAAATATCCAGTCCCATTACGCTGGCTGCCTGATTATCGCGCGCATAGCGGCAAAACCAACCATATCCACAGCCCAAATCAAGAATGTTTTTGCCTTGAAGAGAGGGGAGCATCGCTTGTAGTGTCGGCCATTCTGGCGCGCCATCGAGTCCCTTTACTGAACGATCCAGCGTGGCATATCCGGCAAAGAACTCAGGATCGTCATAGATATTCTGTGACATAACATCTCCATCCATTAATTATTAAAATTATTTAATCTATATTATTCATAGGGTGTATATTTTTCTGATTATATATTTTTATTGCCAAAGATGTATTGCCACGCGTAACTAAAAAAGCAACAGCGACAAGTCGTAATCTCTGCACATCTTTTCTTACCTGTATATCTCCATGAATCGTAATTCTGTGTTTGTCACGACGGCATTGTTGCCGCTTTTTGTTCTGATGGCAGGCTGCGCGCCAATGCATGATGATCGCCAGTCTCTGTCACAGCAGACCCCTGCTGCGAATGTCGATACCACATTGCCTGCCGCGTTAAAAAATGGCTGGCCGGACAGCCAGTGGTGGAAGGCATATCACGACCCCCAGCTTAATGCGTTGATTGACAGCACGTTGCGAAATTCTCCTGATATGCAGGTCGCGGAACAGCGCATACAACTGGCGGAGGCGCAGGCTAAGTCCGTGGAAGCGCAGGATGGCCCGGAGATCGACTTCTCCGCAGACGTTGAGCGTCAGAAAATGTCAGCTGAAGGACTGATGGGACCGTTTGCCCTTACCGATCCCGCCGCCGGAACAACAGGGCCGTGGTACACCAACGGTACCTTTGGTTTAACTGCAGGCTGGAATTTGGATCTGTGGGGTAAGAATCGAGCCGAAGTGACTGCGCGTATAGGAGCCGTTAAGGCGCGTGAGGCTGAGCGCGAGCAAACCCGACTGCTGCTGGCGAGCGGTGTCTCCCGTCTTTACTGGGAATGGCAGACGCAGGCGGCGCTGAAAACCGTGCTGACGCAAATCGAAAGCGAGCAGCAAAATGTGATAACCGTCGATCGTCAGCTGTATCAAAATGGTCTTACGTCTTCGGTGGAAGGCGTTGAAACCGATATCGATTCCAGCAAAACAGAGCAGCAGTTGAATGATGTCAGCGGCAAAATGAAGGTAATCGAGGCGCGGCTGAGCGCGTTGAGCAACTCGCAGTCCGTCGCCCTGAAGCTCCATTCGACTAAACTGCCCGTAGTTGAAAGCCAGCTCCCGTCCCAGTTAGGTTATTCGCTACTGGCCCGCCGACCGGATTTACAGGCGGCGCACTGGTACATTGAGTCATCGCTGAGCAGCATTGATGCGGCGAAAGCGGCGTTTTATCCCGATGTGAATCTAATGGCATTTTTACAACAGGATGCGCTACATCTGAGTGACCTGTTCCGCCATTCCGCGCAGCAAATGGGCGTAACCGCCGGGCTGACGCTGCCTATCTTTGACAGCGGCAGGCTGAACGCGAATCTCGATATTACGAAAGCGCAAAGCAACCTGACGGTGGCGAATTACAACAAAGCTGTGGTGGATGCAGTGAATGACGTGGCACGTGCTGCATCCCAGGTGGAAACACTGGCGCAGAAGAATCAGCATCAGCAGCAGATTGAGCATGACGCACAACGCGTAGTGGGGCTGGCGCAGGCGCGCTTTAATGCGGGTATTATTGCGGGCTCCAGGGTCAGTGAGGCAAAGATCCCTGCATTACGTGAGCGGTGCAACGGTCTGCTTTTGCAAGGCCAATGGCTGGATGCCTCAATTCAGTTGACCAGTGCGCTGGGCGGCGGTTATCACGCGTCCTGATTAATCGGCCCGTCGGTGTTCCGCTGTCGGGCCATTTTCATTGCGCTTTACGCGTGCTTCGCCGTTTCATCCACCAGCGGACGCCCCCGACAATCCCGATAACCAGCACCAGCCAGATGCCATGCTTGATATGCTGGTCAAGGCTGTGCAGCCACGGCGCTATCACTTCACCCCCGACGTAGCCCAGGGTGGTAAATAACGATGCCCAGACAAACGCGCCAAGAATATTCAACGGTAAAAAAATCTTCGGCGGCAGGTGACTGGCGCCAATCAGTAAGGGGCCAATAACGCGAAAGCCGTACATAAAGCGCGTACCGACCACAAACAGGTAAGGACGTCGCTGGATCATCTTCTGTGCGTAATCAATTTTTGCCTGGTGGCGCGAGAAACGACGCAAAATTTTGCCGCCAAAACGGCGTCCGAGTAAATAAAGCAACTGATCGCCAATCATCCCGCCCAGCGCGACCGAGAGTACCACCAGAGGAAATTTCAGAACGCCCTGATGTGCCGCGACGCCGCCTAACAGGGTAATGGTTTCGCCTTCCGCCAGACTGCCGATGATTAACGCAGCATAGCCGTATTGCGCAACATAATGATTTATATCCATACGATTGTATGACCTCCACTGCTAATAGCATACACCCTATGATTATTTGATGCCGGAAAAGCCGCGTAGTAGCGTTCTAATGCTTGTCAGTTAAGTATTATGAAGGACATGTGATTCTGGCTCAGGGTTCCGTTCACCTCCGCGGTGTCATTTCTCTGAAACGCCGTTACCCGTGAACGTGCAAGGGAGGCTCACCGCCGCCTCCCTTGCATCCCAGGCTCCCGGCGGGAAAATCGTCGCTGCGCGAGTTATTCGTCTTATGTCGTCTGCCTGTCGGGTCGGGGCCGAGCCTGCATCCATGCAGGCCGTCCCCTCTGCCCGCATCCCTGCGGGCAGCCCCGGTCAGCCGTCAACGCCTCATCGATTTTCAGCCGGACCGGGGTCATCGCTTCAACGCTCTGACTTCCAGTAAAAATCTGTTTTGCTGTTCAGATATATTCAAATAAAAATACAGGTGGTCAGGTGTGGGCTGGTCCGGCTGGAAATTGCCGACGTGTTTCCGTAAGGCCGGGAGAGCCAGCATGGATGCTGGCTCAGGGCGCGTTTTGCAGGATGCTACCTCGCGCCCGACCCGGTAGCCTGAAGGAATAAGCGGAGGGTATTGCGCAGCAACAATTTTCCCGCCGGGAGCCGGGATTGTTAAGGGTACGGCGATAGTACCCTTAACACGTTCACTGGGAGTAATCGTTTCAGAGAAGTGATAAACATTGGGTGAACGTAACAATACGCCGGAGGTAACAGATTCATTACCTCCGGATGTTCCGCTCTCAGTTATCGTGACGGTTACTCTACTTCGTTAACTAACTGACATTCGCCGTAGCGATCCGGTATTTTCTCTGTGTACATAAAATAATCAAAAGCTGAATTATACTTGAAGTGTTGAGGTCCGGAGCTGACAAGAAGGGGGCGGTATGAACCATGTCTGGGGGCTGTTTTCCCATCCCGATCGTGAAATGCACGTGATCAACAGCGAAAACGAAAGCGTTTCGCATCACTATACCCACCATGTACTGCTGATGGCGGCAATCCCGGTTGTTTGCGCGTTTATCGGCACTACGCAAATCGGCTGGAATTTTGGCGATGGCAATATCCTGAAGTTATCTCTGTTGACCGGATTTGCGATGGCGATTCTGTTTTACGGGGTGATGCTGGCAGGCGTCGCCGTCATGGGCCGGGTTATCTGGTGGATGGCGCGAAATTATCCGCAGCGTCCGTCGCTGGCGCATTGTATGGTGTTTGCCGGATATGTCGCGACGCCGCTGTTTTTAAGCGGACTGGTCGCACTTTATCCGCTGGTCTGGCTGTGCGCATTGGTGGGGACCATCGCGCTGTTTTACACCGGCTATTTGCTTTATCTCGGCATACCGACATTCCTGAATATCACTCGTGAGGAAGGGTTAAGTTTTTCCAGTTCAACGCTGGCGATCGGGGTGCTGGTCCTGGAAGTTTTGCTGGCTATTACGGTAATCCTGTGGGGTTACGGCTATCGATTATTCTGACGGATAACCTGTCAGCGCTGCGTTGTTGACGTAAAAGTCAGCAACGCAGCATTTCGAGACGATTCTCCTGTGGCGGCAAACCTGCCGGATCGCTATGATGCCTGAGCTAGCTTGAGATAATACTTAGTCTCAGGCGGTGTGCGTTGTGACGTGCGTGAATCATTATCAGAAATCTCATCATGCTGAAATTCCGAGTTTCATTATTAAGCCTTGCCCTGGTGCTGGCCGTTCCTTTTGCACCCCAAGCCGTGGCTAAAACGGCAACTACCGCAGCGGCTTCTCAACCTGAGATAGCGTCCGGTAGCGCGATGATTGTTGATCTGAATACCAACAAAGTTATCTACTCGAACCACCCGGACCTTGTGCGTCCGATTGCGTCGATTACCAAATTAATGACAGCGATGGTGGTGCTTGATGCGCGGCTGCCGCTGAATGAAAAGCTGAAAGTTGATATCAGTCAGACGCCGGAAATGAAAGGCATCTACTCTCGTGTGCGACTGAACAGTGAAATTAGCCGTAAAGACATGCTGCTGCTGGCGCTGATGTCATCAGAAAACCGTGCGGCAGCGAGCCTGGCGCATCATTATCCGGGCGGGTATAACGCGTTTATTAAAGCCATGAATGCCAAAGCGAAAGCGCTCGGCATGACTCAGACACGTTTTGTGGAACCAACCGGCTTATCGATTCATAACGTCTCGACCGCCCGTGATTTAACCAAGCTGCTGATCGCCAGCAAGCAGTATCCGCTGATTGGCCAGTTAAGCACCACGCGTGAAGATATGGCGACCTTTGCCAACCCGGCTTATACGCTGCCATTCCGTAACACCAACCATCTGGTATACCGCGATAACTGGAATATTCAGTTAACCAAAACCGGATTTACCAATGCGGCAGGCCACTGCCTGGTGATGCGCACCGTGATCAATAACAAACCGGTGGCGCTGGTGGTGATGGATGCGTTCGGTAAATATACCCACTTTGCCGATGCCAGCCGTTTACGCACCTGGATCGAAACGGGCAAGGTGATGCCGGTTCCGGCGGCGGCGCTGAGCTATAAAAAGCAAAAAGCGGCGCAGATGGCTGCGGCGGGTTCGGCGATGGGCGAGCAAACTGCACAAAACGATTAAATAAGACACCTTATCCGGCATACACATAGCTAATGTAGCGGTAGGCCGGGCAAGCGAAGCGCCCCCGGCCTACATGCCCGGTGGCGCTTATCTTTTTATGGTTTACGACTCTTTCCAGAACTTTTGCTTACTCGTTTTACCAATACCCGGATTCATGCTGTTGGTGGGATCATTCTCACGGTAAAAACGGGTTAAGGTTTCCGGTGCTTTGTACAGATGTCCGACGTTGTGCTCTGCCGGATACTGTGCTCCGCGCTCGTGCAGAAGCTCCAGCATCTGCTCTTTCAGCGCATGCGCATCCACGCCTTTTTTCACGATGTAATCCTGATGGAAGACGTAGCACATAAAGTGGCCGTAATAGAGTTTGTGCACCAGTTGGCTGTCGATCTCTGCAGGCAGATGCTCGTACCATTCGGTATCGTTCCGACGCAGTGCGATATCCAGCGCCAGAATATCTTCCACTTCATCGGCATGTACGGCCTGATAACGAATCGCCGCGCCAGCCGCCGCAAAGCGATGCAAAAATGCCTTGCTGCCTTCTTCTGGGGTACAGGCAAAGAAGTCGCCTTCAGCGGTTTTGAAAAACTCGCTTAGCCAGTTTTGCGCTTCAGCCACGCCGCCACCGGCCATTTTTAACAGCAGGTGATGTTCGTACTTATCGCGCCAGCTTTTCATGCGCGCTGGTAAGTGGCTGGGGAACAAATGACCAAATTTCTGCATTGCCCGGTCGGTAAAGTGCGGACGGAAAATTTTCACTTTTTCCAGCATCGCATCGGTGCGACCTTTCAGGGTGAAGAAGAACGGCATTTTGTCGGTGCCGAGCTTGTCGATCATCAGAAACGTATCTTTGCCGTATTGCTCTGCGATGTCATAAATATCGCGGTGCATATATTCACCGGCGACCGGCAGATGCTCAAATTTTGCCAAAATATGACGGCGGATCTCCGTCAGCACCTCTGGCTGGTTGGTACCGATGTAAAAGACCTGCTGGTTTTTTTCGGCTTCGAAGGTGTCCAGACGCACCGCAAAAACCGCGAGTTTGCCTGCACAACCGGATGATTCAAACAACCGATCCGGGTCGGCGTTATAGCGAGCGGGCGTGTCCGCCTCAATATCTCTGACGCGGGTAACGTAGTCGTGATCGTGTGCATGACGCCCATCGTGGCGCACATCGTCATCTTTGATCCGCTCATCATCAAGTTTGCTAAGGATCTGTTCCGGGGTCTGGCCCAGTTCGATACACAGATGGTTAACCAGCTGCAATTTGCCCTGTTCGTCAATACGCGCAAACAGCGACATTTCCGTGTATGCCGGACCGCGCTGTACCAGCGAGCCGCCGGAGTTGTTACAAATACCGCCAATCACTGAAGCGCCGATACAGGAAGATCCGATCACCGAATGCGGCTCACGGCCAAACGGTTTGAGCGCTTTTTCCAATGAATAGAGCGTGGTGCCTGGATAGGCCAGCACCTGTTCGCCTTTGCCAATGACGTGCAGCTTATCAAGGCGCAGGGTGCTGATAATGACAATCTCGCGGTCGTAATCATTACCGCTCGGCGTAGATCCTTCGGTCAGGCCGGTGTTGGCGGCCTGCATCAGGATAATTTTATCTGCGGCGACGCAAGCGTTGAGGACGCGCCACAGTTCTAAAAGCGAGCCAGGGAACACCACGGCGAGCGCATCACCCTGACCGGAACGGAATCCCTTGCGATAGCGGGCGGTTTTAGCAGGGTCTGTGAGCAGGTGTGAATGACCTACCAGACGGGTCAGTTCATTCAGGAAAGCTTTATTATCTGTTGTAATGGAAGACATTCTCCACTCCTTGTGGTGGGACTCAATATCAGGAACAAGCATAGCGCTTTGTATGACAATACGCTTTCTCATTCATATTGTCTCTGGGTCGTCCTCTACTGATTCACGCTGGTTTTGAAAATTAGGAGAATAACCTTAGCTTTCTTTATCGCTCCCGTTTAGTCTTACGGCAAACTGCGGTTTTTGTTATATTTTCGCTGCCTCGTCGGGAAAGAATAAAGAGAGAATCAACATGAAATGGCTATGTTCTGTAGGTGTCGCGGTGAGTCTGGCGTTGCAACCAGCGCTGGCGGACACGCTGTTTGGTAACCATCCGCTGACGCCAGAAGCGCGGGATGCATTCGTTACCGATTTACTTAAGCAGATGACCGTGGATGAGAAAATTGGGCAACTACGCTTGATAAGCGTCGGGCCTGATAACCCGAAAGAAGCCATCCGCGAGATGATCAAAGACGGGCAGGTTGGGGCAATTTTTAACACCGTCACGCGCCAGGATATCCGCAAAATGCAGGATCAGGTGATGGAGCTCAGCCGCCTGAAAATTCCTCTCTTTTTTGCCTACGACGTATTGCACGGCCAGCGTACCGTGTTCCCGATAAGTCTCGGCCTGGCGTCCTCTTTTAATCTCGATGCGGTCAGAACCGTTGGCCGTATTTCCGCGTATGAAGCCGCTGATGATGGTCTGAATATGACCTGGGCGCCAATGGTCGATGTCTCTCGCGATCCGCGCTGGGGCCGTGCTTCAGAAGGTTTTGGTGAAGACACGTATTTAACGGCTACGATGGGTAAAACCATGGTGGAAGCGATGCAGGGTAAAAGCCCGGCGGATCGCTATTCGGTGATGACCAGCGTCAAGCACTTCGCCGCCTATGGCGCGGTTGAAGGTGGCAAGGAATATAACACCGTCGATATGAGCCCACAGCGTCTGTTCAACGACTATATGCCGCCGTATAAAGCCGGGCTGGATGCTGGTAGCGGTGCGGTAATGGTAGGACTTAATTCGCTAAACGGTACACCAGCGACGTCGGATGCATGGCTGTTAAAAGACGTGCTGCGTGATGAGTGGGGCTTTAAGGGCATCACCGTTTCCGATCACGGTGCGATCAAAGAGTTGATTAAGCACGGTACCGCTTCCGATCCTGAAGATGCGGTGCGCGTGGCGATCAAGTCCGGCATCAACATGAGTATGAGCGACGAGTATTACAGCAAATACCTGCCGGGCTTGATTAAATCCGGCAAAGTGACGATGGCGGAGCTGGACGACGCCGCGCGCCACGTGCTTAACGTGAAATATGATATGGGGCTGTTTAACGATCCGTACAGCCATCTGGGGGCCAAAGAGTCTGACCCGCAGGACACCAACGCGGAAAGTCGTTTGCATCGCAAAGAGGCGCGTGAAGTAGCACGTGAAAGCCTGGTGCTGCTGAAAAATCGTCTGGAAACGTTGCCGCTGAAAAAATCTGCCACCGTGGCGGTCGTCGGTCCGCTGGCTGACAGCAAGCGTGATGTGATGGGCAGTTGGTCCGCCGCCGGTGTTGCCGATCAGTCGGTAACGGTACTGACGGGGATTAAAAACGCCGTCGGCGATCAGGGCAAAGTGCTGTACGCCAAAGGGGCGAATATCACCAACGACAAAGGCATTGTTGATTTCCTCAACCTGTATGAAGAAGCGGTGAAGGTTGACCCGCGTTCGCCACAGGCGATAATCGATGAAGCCGTAAAAGCAGCGCAGCAATCTGATGTGGTTGTCGCGGTAGTCGGTGAAGCGCAGGGGATGGCGCATGAAGCCTCCAGCCGTACCGATATCACCATTCCGCAAAGTCAGCGTGACCTGATTGCCGCGCTGAAAGCCACGGGTAAACCGCTGGTTCTGGTGCTGATGAACGGGCGTCCGCTGGCGCTGGTGAAGGAAGATCAACAGGCCGATGCGATCCTCGAAACCTGGTTTGCCGGGACGGAAGGCGGTAACGCCATCGCCGATGTGCTGTTTGGTGATTACAACCCGTCAGGCAAGCTGCCGATGTCTTTCCCGCGCTCTGTTGGACAGATCCCGGTCTATTACAGCCACCTCAATACTGGTCGTCCGTATAATGCAGATAAGCCGAACAAGTACACGTCGCGCTACTTTGATGAAGCGAATGGGCCGCTGTATCCCTTTGGCTACGGCCTGAGCTACACCACGTTCACGGTTTCTGATGTGAAGCTCTCTTCTCCAACGATGAAGCGTGACGGAACCGTGACGGCCAGCGTGCAGGTGACCAACACCGGCAAGCGCGAAGGTGCAACGGTGATTCAGATGTATTTGCAGGATGTGACCGCCTCCATGAGTCGTCCGGTAAAACAGCTGAAAGGCTTTGAGAAAGTGAATCTTAAGCCTGGTGAAACCCAGACCATCAGCTTCCCGATTGACATTGAAGCGCTCAAATTCTGGAACCAGCATATGAAATACGATGCAGAGCCTGGCAAGTTTAACGTCTTTATCGGTGTGGATTCCGCCAGAGTGAAGCAGGGCGAATTCGAACTGCTTTAATTGACGAGTAAATCCATGCATCAGGCCTGATGGCGCAATGCTTCTCAGACCGACTAAATCGTATCATCCGGCAAATTCACATTGGGTTTGCCGGATTTTTTTTATTTTATTATCGCCTTACCGCTAATAACTCTCAGCGTTACCACCCAATAGCCAGGTTAAGGCTTGATTTTTCGACTATGCTTTTTCCTCAAGTCTCTGAAAAGGGCCGCAAAAGGATGAGGAGTACAGCATGATAATCTCAAAAGTATCGGTGGGTTCGCTGGCGCTGTTAGCCGCGGTAAGCCTGCCCTTACAGGCCGCGTCACCCGTCACGGTCGGTTCAAAAATAGATACCGAAGGGGCGCTGCTCGGCAACATTATTTTGCAGGTGCTCGAAAGCCATGGCGTGAAAACCGTCAATAAAGTACAGCTGGGTACCACCCCAGTGGTGCGTGGGGCAATCACCTCCGGTGAGCTGGATATTTATCCGGAATATACCGGTAATGGCGCATTCTTTTTTAAAGATGAAAATGATCCCGCGTGGAAAAATGCGCAGGCCGGATTCGAGAAAGTGAAAAAGCTGGACGCAGAGCAAAATAAGCTGGTCTGGCTAACGCCTGCTCCTGCCAACAATACCTGGACCATTGCAGTACGCCAGGATATCGCGCAAAAGAACAAGCTTGAGTCCCTTGCTGATTTAGGCCGTTACCTGAAGGACGGGGGAACGTTCAAACTTGCCGCCTCTGCTGAATTTATCGAACGGGCTGACGCGCTGCCTGCGTTTGAAAAAGCCTATGATTTCAAACTGAACCAAAATCAGCTGTTGTCGCTGGCGGGGGGGGATACCGCGGTGACGATTAAAGCGGCGGCGCAGCAGACTTCTGGCGTCAATGCGGCGATGGCTTATGGCACCGATGGCCCGGTTGCGGCGCTCGGTCTGCAAACTTTAAGCGATCCGAAAGGCGTCCAGCCCATTTATGCGCCAGCACCCGTCGTGCGTGAATCGGTGCTGAAAGACTACCCGCAAATGGGAGAATGGCTACAACCGGTTTTTGCCAGCCTGGATGAAAAAACGTTGCAGCAGCTGAATGCCAGTATTGCCGTGGAGGGGCTGGATGCGAAAAAAGTCGCAGCAGACTACCTGAAGCAAAAAGGATGGGTGAAGTAACGGAGTTTGCAGCAGGTGGGTGTTTTGTCAAAGATTTCAGTTAATCGGGTACTGTTGTTACTGGTACTTCTTACTTTTGCTGCGGCAGCGCTGCCTTTCATCAGCTATGCGCCCAATCGTTTGGTTTCCGGCGAAGGACGTCAACTTTGGGATATCCGACCCGACATGGCGTGGGGATTGGCAGTGGCCTGCTTGCTGCTGTTTCTTCTGTGCTTTGTACCGGGAAAGCCCGGCAATATATTGACGCTTGTTATTAGCCAGTTGTTGGTGATTGCGGCGCTGGTAACCGCAGGAACAACGGCAACGTACCTGGCCCAGACGGGTAGCCCTCTGGCCAGAACCAGCCTGGGCAGCGGGTTCTGGTTGGGACTGGGACTGATGCTGCTGGCCGCCAGTGACGCCATTCGTCGCATCACCGAACAGGCATCATGGCGTTGGCTATTGCACGCGCAAATTTTCATTTTGCCGCTGGTGCTTTTGTTCTCTGGCACGTTTAACGATCTTTCCCTGCTTAAAGAGTATGCCAACCGCCAGGATGTTTTTAACGACGCCCTGGCACAGCACCTGACAATTCTGTTCGCTACCGTGGTGCCCGCACTCGTGATTGGCGTGCCGTTGGGCATCTGGTGTGCTTTCTCTGTCGCCCGTCAGGGACCGGTTTTTGCGGTACTGAATATCATCCAAACCATTCCCTCCGTCGCGCTGTTTGGCCTGTTAATTGCGCCCCTTGCCGGGCTGGTGAAGCACTTTCCTTTGTTGGGTTCGCTCGGCGTTGCCGGAACCGGCCTGACGCCTGCGCTTATTGCGTTAGTGCTGTATGCGCTCTTGCCGCTGGTTCGTGGCGTAGTAGCTGGGTTGAATCAGGTACCGCGGGATGTGCTGGAAAGCGCCCGGGCGATGGGGATGAGTGCACGACAGCGATTTGTCTCGGTGCAGTTCCCGCTGGCATTGCCGGTCTTCTTGCGCAGTTTACGGGTAGTGATGGTGCAAACGGTGGGAATGGCGGTGATTGCTGCGCTGATTGGCGCAGGGGGATTTGGCGCGCTGGTCTTTCAGGGATTGCTCAGTAGCGCCGTCGATTTAGTGTTGCTGGGCGTGATCCCGGTTGTAGTACTGGCAGTATTGATTGATGCGCTGTTTGATTTAGGGCTCGCGCTGTTGAAGGTAACAAACAATGATTGAATTTCGCCATGTCAGTAAAACCTATGGTCAGCAAACAGCCGTTGACGACCTTAACCTGCGGTTGGGGGAGGGCAGCTTTTCGGTGTTAATTGGCACGTCGGGTTCCGGGAAATCCACCACGCTGAAAATGATCAATCGGCTGGTAGAACATGACCGCGGACAGATCCGCTTTGCCGGGGAAGAGATCCGCAGCCTGCCGGTGCTGGAGTTAAGGCGGCGCATGGGATACGCGATTCAGTCTATTGGCTTGTTTCCCCACTGGACCGTCGCGCAGAACATCGCCACGGTGCCGCAGCTACAAAAGTGGTCGCGTTCACGTATTGATGACCGAACAGACGAACTGATGGCGCTGCTGGGTCTTGAGGAAAGTTTGCGCCATCGTTATCCGCATCAGCTGTCTGGCGGGCAACAGCAGCGGGTCGGGGTTGCTCGCGCACTGGCGGCAGATCCGCAGGTATTGCTGATGGATGAGCCTTTTGGCGCGCTGGATCCGGTCACCCGCGGTGCGCTGCAGCAGGAGATGACGCGTATTCACCGTTTGCTTGGGCGTACCATTGTGCTGGTGACGCATGATATCGACGAGGCGCTAAGGCTGGCGGAGCATCTGGTGTTGATGGATGCAGGAAAGGTTGTGCAGCAAGGCACGCCGCTGTCGATGCTCACTGCGCCAGCGAATGATTTTGTGCAAACCTTTTTTGGCCGCAGTGAACTGGGCGTACGGCTGCTGTCGCTGCGCACGGTAGGCGATTTTATCCGTCGCGACGAACACTCTGACGGCGAACCGCTGGTGGATGAGATGACGCTGCGTGATGCGTTGTCGGTGTTTGTGGCGCGTGGCTGCGACGTTTTACCGGTCGTGACGCCGCAGGGTTTGTCCTGCGGGACGCTTCATTTTCACGATTTGCTTTCGGAGATGCCGACCCGTGAAACGTCTTGCTGATCCACTGCTGTGGCTTGTTGCGTTGTTTCTGATCCTGTTGGTTGGATTGCCTCACAGTCAGACCTTGTTTAGTTCGCTGTTTCCTGAGCTGCCACGCCCCGTGTATCAGCAGGAAAGTTTTACGGCGCTGGCTTTGAGTCATTTTACACTGGTGGGGATTTCAAGCCTTATCGCGGTGTTCATTGGCACCGGGGCCGGAATTGCGGTGACCCGGCCCTGGGGCGTGGAATTCCGGCCGATGGTGGAAACCATCGCCGCCGTGGGGCAGACCTTTCCGCCAGTTGCGGTGTTGGCGATCGCTGTACCGGTGATGGGATTTGGTCCTGAACCGGCAATTATTGCGCTGATTCTGTATGGCGTATTACCGATCTTGCAGGCAACGCTGGCGGGACTCGGCGGAATTTCACCCAGCGTGATGGATATTGCCAGCGGAATGGGAATGAGTCAGGGGCAGCGGCTGCGTAAAGTCGAGTTGCCGCTAGCGGCCCCGGTGATTCTGGCCGGGATTCGCACGTCGGTGATTATTAATATCGGCACTGCAACCATCGCCTCAACCGTTGGCGCGAACACGCTGGGTACGCCGATTATTATCGGGCTAAGTGGGTTCAATACCGCCTATGTGATTCAGGGGGCGCTGCTGGTGGCGCTGGCGGCGGTAATTGTCGACCGCGGGTTTGAGAAATTAGCGAGACATCTTACCCGGCACGTAAAATAAAGGTATAGCCTGCCAGCATGACACCGCCAATACCGCCGATGGCCATCAGCAGGAAGAGGGTGATAACACCGATTTTAGCTGCGCTCATTATGCACTCCTTATGTGAATTCAAGGATTGTACACGTTTGTTAATAGAATATTAAGAGCCTGGATCATTAGGCGTTATTGGCGCAGACAGTTTGAACACGGCCAGCGCGGAAGAACCGGAGCGTACACGTAGTATGTGAGGATTATTCGCTACGCTCACCCTCCGGGCCGCCCTAAAGGGCGTTCAAAACTCTCTGAGTGTTGTCTGAGCACTGCCCAGGTTCGAAATGGCAAGCAAAATAGCCCTAATGGGCCAGGCTCTAAATGCCGAGTGGATAAATATCGTGACCTAACGCGCGCCATTCCGTTAGCTGTTGCTGCTGAGCGGGCGTTTGGTTCTCGCCGCACCAGACAAGTAAGGTGCGACCTTCAAACAGCTCCGGTCGCAGTTGGTTCAGCGAATGGGCAAGGACGTCAATGCGCCATCCCTGCTGGCTGGCGACCCAACCTTCCAGCCATAAGCGGGTCGTATCCTGAATGTTCCAGCCAACCACCAGAGCATCTTTCCCCTGTTTCTTGCGTGCAGAGGCCAGACAAATCGCGATGTAGTTGATCAGTACGCCGTCGAGGATCCCCAGTAACGCCTGGAGGATCGGCTGCTGACATTGCAGGCGTCGGCGTAACGGAATGAACAAATGGGTGTTGAGCGTTTGCGCGGGATAATCCTGGCCACGCTCTTTGATCCACAGTCTGAGGCTATGCAGATTATTACTTTGCAAATAGCTCAACAGCGTCTCTTGTTGTTCACGCCAACCGTTATGCACATCAATGCTCTCATTGCTGAGCAACATTTTAACCTTGCTGACCTGGACACCGTTGTTTATCCAGCGTTTTATCTCGCGGATCCGGTCGATATCCGCATCGTTAAACAGGCGATGCCCGCCGTCTGTCCGCTGCGGTTTAAGTAATCCGTAACGCCTCTGCCACGCGCGTAAAGTGACAGGGTTGATATCACAAAGCAAAGCCACTTCACCTATTGTGTAAAGCGCCATCGTCGTCTCACTTATGCTTGCGAGGTCCCAGTTTTACTTTAGACGCTCTTTTGCGAACCAGGTAGTTTTGTCTGTTTTTTGATCTATGAATGGGTGAATTTGTAATCATGCTCGCGCTTTCGAGTGATCGTTCTCACAAATTCGTCTTTTTTTGCAACAGTTCAAAGAAAGTTACACGCAGCCCATGTATGTTACGCGCTTTTAAGTGATGTGTGGTTGGCGGGTATGTACGAGTTTAATCTGGTGTTGCTGCTGCTTCAGCAGATGTGTGTGTTCCTCGTTATCGCGTGGCTCATGAGCAAAACGCGTTTGTTTATCCCGCTGATGCAGGTGACTATCCGGCTCCCGCACAAACTGCTTTGCTATGTTACTTTTTCCATTTTCTGCATTTTAGGCACCTATTTCGGGCTGCATATTGATGACTCTATTGCTAACACTCGCGCTATTGGCGCGGTGATGGGCGGGCTGCTTGGCGGCCCTGTGGTCGGTGGTTTAGTTGGTCTTACCGGCGGTTTGCATCGGTATTCGATGGGCGGGATGACAGCGCTTAGCTGCATGATCTCGACCATTGTGGAAGGATTGCTCGGCGGACTGGTCCACAGCGTGCTCACCCGTCGTGGCCGTACCGATAAAGTCTTTAGTCCGCTGACTGCGGGAGCGATTACCTTTGTCGCCGAACTGGTGCAGATGCTGATCATCTTATTAATTGCCCGTCCGTTTGACGATGCGTTTCGACTGGTCAGCAATATTGCCGCGCCTATGATGGTAACCAATACCGTGGGCGCTGCCTTGTTTATGCGTATTTTGCTCGATAAACGGGCGATGTTTGAAAAATATACCTCCGCTTTTTCCGCCACAGCACTCAAAGTTGCCGCCTCAACGGAAGGTATTTTACGCCAGGGGTTCAACGAGGTTAACAGCATGAAAGTTGCTCAGGTGCTGTATGAAGAGCTGGATATTGGTGCGGTGGCGATTACCGATCGTGAGAAATTGCTGGCATTTACCGGTATTGGTGACGATCACCATCTACCCGGAAAACCCATTTCATCGTCATATACACAACGGGCGATTGAAACCGGAGAGGTGGTGTATGCTGATGGAAATGAAGTTCCTTACCGTTGCTCTTTGCACCCACAATGCAAATTAGGCTCGACGCTGGTGATCCCTTTGCGGGGTGAAAACCAGCGGGTGATGGGGACCATTAAATTGTATGAAGCCAAAAACCGCCTCTTTAGCTCAATCAACCGCACGCTGGGGGAAGGGATCGCCCAACTGCTTTCGGCACAGATTCTGGCCGGGCAGTATGAGCGGCAAAAAGCGATGCTCACGCAGTCGGAAATAAAACTCCTGCACGCCCAGGTCAATCCCCATTTTCTGTTTAATGCACTCAACACCATCAAAGCTGTGATCCGACGCGATAGCGAGCAGGCCAGCCAACTGGTGCAGTATCTGTCGACGTTCTTTCGTAAAAATTTAAAACGCCCGTCAGAAATTGTGACGCTGGCCGATGAAATTGAGCACGTTAATGCTTATCTGCAAATTGAAAAGGCACGATTCCAGTCGAGTCTTCAGGTGACCTTGACGGTGCCAGAAGAACTTTCGCATCAGCAATTACCCGCCTTTACTCTGCAACCCATCGTGGAGAATGCCATCAAACACGGCACTTCTCAGCTACTGGATACCGGTGAAGTATCGATTACCGCCCGTCGAGAAGGGCAATATTTGATGCTGGATATCGAGGACAATGCCGGGCTGTATCAGCCAACCTCAGAAGCCAGTGGACTGGGTATGAATCTGGTCGATAAACGACTGCGCGAGCGGTTTGGTGATGATTTTGGCATCAGCGTAGCGTGCGAACCTGACCGCTTTACCCGAATCACTTTACGACTTCCTCTGGAGGAACTGGCATGATTAAAGTGCTGATTGTCGATGACGAACCGTTAGCGCGGGAGAATCTGCGGATCCTGTTGCAAGAGCAAAGCGACATCGAGATTGTCGGGGAATGTTCGAATGCGGTGGAAGCCATTGGCGCGGTGCATAAATTGCGTCCGGATGTTCTGTTCCTTGATATTCAGATGCCGCGAATCAGCGGCCTGGAAATGGTCGGCATGCTTGATCCCGAGCATCGCCCGTACATTGTTTTTCTGACCGCCTTTGATGAGTATGCGGTGAAAGCCTTTGAAGAACATGCGTTTGATTACCTGCTTAAGCCAATTGAAGAAGCACGGCTGGAAAAAACGCTGATCCGTTTGCGTCAGGAGCGTACGAAGCAGGATGTATCACTGCTGCCAGAAAATCAGCAGGCGCTGAAGTTTATTCCGTGCAGCGGCCATAGTCGGATCTATTTGCTGCAAATGGATGATGTGGCGTTTATCAGCAGTCGCATGAGTGGTGTGTATGTGACCAGCAGCGATGGTAAAGAAGGCTTCACTGAGTTGACGCTCAGGACGCTGGAGAGCCGTACTCCTCTGCTGCGTTGTCACCGGCAATATCTGGTAAATATGGCGCAATTGCAGGAGATCCGTCTGGAAGACAACGGCCAGGCGGAACTGATTTTGCGTAACGGGCTGACCGTTCCGGTGAGTCGTCGTTACCTTAAAAGCCTAAAAGAGGCGATTGGACTATAAAACTGATACACTGCGCGCCATTGCATCACCGACAGTTGAAGGCTCTATGCTAAGTAACGATATTCTTCGTAGCCTGCGCTACACCCTGAAAGCGAACAATAACGACATGGTGCGTATTCTTGCTCTTTCTGACATGGAATCCACCTCAGCAAATTTCGATACCTGGACGACAAAAGAGGATGAAGATGGGTTTGTTCGCTGCCCGGATATTATTCTCTCCGGTTTTTTAAACGGCCTGATTTATCATCTGCGTGGTAAAGATGATTCTGCGCCGGAACTGGCGCTTGAGCGTCGAGTTAATAACAATACGGTGCTGAAAAAGCTGCGTATCGCCTTCTCGCTGAAAACCGATGATATTCTGACCATCATGACCGGGCAGAAATTTCGTGTGTCGATGCCGGAAATTACCGCCATGATGCGCGCGCCGGACCATAAAAACTATCGCGAATGCGGCGATCAATTCCTGCGTTATTTCCTGCGTGGTTTGACTTTCCACGTGCATAACGCAAAATCTTAAAGCGTAAAGCGGGCGACCACGATGAAAATCGGGTCGCCGATGGTTTACTTCACTTCTTTAAAACCCGCCGTTTCCATAACCGTTTGCATTTGCTTCATGCTGATGTTTTTATCGGCGTTTTCAGATAGTTTCATCCCTGAAATGGCCTGCAACGCTTTTATATCAACTTTTTCCATATCGATAGTGACATTTTCTTGCGCGTAGGTATCTGAATAAGTGAGTTTTTCTTCTATGCCAGTAATGTTTTGATATTTAGCGCTTAATGCGTCGAATACTTTTGCGGCTTCTTCTTTATTGCTGGCACCGACTGATGCATAGCTGATTTTACTTTCGGAGATTTGCTTCAGGACCTTATCACCTTTAAAGGTGTAAGAGACGGTGATATCAGAACCATTAATGTTGGCATTGAATGTTTTTGTCTCTTCTTTATCACCACATCCCGCCAGGGAAAAAACCACAACCGATGCCACGGCGAGAGAAAATAATTTTTGTAACGCTTTCATGTAAAACTCCATTTCATGAATATAGGATGTTAAATAATAACGTCCACGAATCTGGTGAGCCCGGACTACCTTGATACCAGAGCAGTATAGAATAGATCTAATATTAACAACGAAGCAGTCCGAAAATGGAGCAGGGGTTAAGATTAGAGGAAGCACTTACGTAGCAAAAAAAAAGCGCTGCGGTTGCAGCGCTTGAGATGTTTGATTTACTTCACCTGTTGGCCTGGTTTTGCACCTTCGTCCGGGCTTAACAGGAAGATATCTTTCCCGCCAGGTCCTGCGGCCATTACCATCCCTTCGGAAATGCCGAAGCGCATCTTACGTGGTGCCAGGTTGGCAACCATAATGGTCTGGCGGCCAATCAGAACCTGCGGGTCTGGATATGCAGAACGAATACCAGAGAAGACGTTACGTTTCTCACCGCCGAGATCTAACGTCAGACGCAGCAGTTTGTCGGATCCTTCCACGAACTCGGCGTTTTCAATCAGCGCTACGCGCAGGTCAACTTTGGCGAAATCGTCAAAGGTGATGGTTTCCTGAATCGGGTCATCAGCCAGCGGGCCGGTTACCGGTACGGCAGCGGCTTTCACTTCTTCTTTCGACGCCTCAACCAGCGCTTCAACTTGTTTCATGTCGATGCGATTGTACAGCGCCTTAAAGGTGTTGACCTTGTGGCCGAGCAGTGGTTGCTCAATGGCATCCCAGCTCAGTTCGCTGTTCAGGAAAGCTTCCACACGTTCAGCAAGCGTTGGCAGAACCGGTTTCAGGTAAGTCATCAGCACGCGGAACAGGTTGATACCCATGGAGCAGATCGCCTGCAGGTCGGCGTCGCGGCCTTCCTGTTTAGCCACGACCCATGGAGCCTGTTCGTCAACGTAGCGGTTTGCCACGTCGGCCAGCGCCATGATTTCACGGATAGCTTTACCGAATTCACGGCTTTCCCATGCTTCGCCAATTACTGTTGCGGCGTCGGTGAAAGTTTTATAAAGCGCCGGGTCGGCCAGTTCATTCGCCAGAACGCCGTCAAAACGCTTGCTGATAAAGCCTGCGTTACGGGACGCCAGGTTGACTACTTTGTTGACGATATCGGCGTTAACGCGCTGGACAAAGTCTTCCAGGTTCAGGTCGATGTCATCGATACGTGAAGAAAGCTTCGCGGTGTAGTAGTAGCGCAGGCTGTCGGCATCGAAGTGCTTCAGCCAGGTGCTGGCCTTAATGAAGGTGCCACGAGATTTGGACATCTTCGCGCCGTTCACCGTCACATAACCGTGTACAAACAGGTTGGTCGGCTTACGGAAGTTGCTGCCTTCCAGCATGGCTGGCCAGAACAGGCTGTGGAAGTAGACGATATCCTTACCGATGAAGTGATACAGCTCGGCGTCGGAATCTTTCTTCCAGTATTCGTCAAAACTGGTGGTGTCACCGCGTTTATCGCACAGGTTTTTGAACGAGCCCATATAGCCAATTGGCGCGTCCAGCCAGACATAGAAGTACTTGCCAGGCGCATTCGGGATTTCAAAACCGAAGTACGGGGAATCGCGGGAAATATCCCACTGTTGCAGGCCGGATTCGAACCATTCCTGCATTTTGTTGGCGACCTGCTCCTGTAACGCGCCGCTGCGCGTCCACGCCTGCAACATTTCGCTGAATGAAGGCAGATCAAAGAAGAAGTGTTCGGAGTCACGCATCACCGGCGTTGCGCCAGATACAACGGATTTCGGCTCGATAAGTTCGGTCGGGCTGTAGGTTGCGCCGCAGACTTCACAGTTATCGCCGTACTGATCCGGAGACTTACATTTCGGGCAGGTGCCTTTAACGAAACGGTCCGGCAGGAACATGCCTTTTTCCGGATCGTAAAGCTGGGAGATTGTACGGTTCTTAATAAAACCGTTCTCCTTCAGGCGCGTATAAATCAGCTCAGACAGCTCACGGTTCTCTTCGCTGTGCGTCGAGTGGTAGTTGTCATAGCTGATGTCAAAACCTGCAAAATCAGTCTGATGCTCCTGACTCATTTCACCGATCATCTGTTCTGGCGTGATCCCAAGCTGCTGTGCTTTCAGCATGATTGGCGTACCGTGTGCGTCGTCCGCGCAGATGAAGTTAACCTGGTGGCCGCGCATTCGCTGGTAACGGACCCAGACATCAGCCTGGATGTGCTCCAGCATATGGCCGAGGTGGATTGAGCCGTTGGCGTACGGCAGCGCGCACGTTACCAGAATTTTCTTCGCGACTTGAGTCATAGTGGGCAATTACTTCTTTTGTAGTGAAAAGGGCTTTGATAGTACCAAAATGGTAATTACTGCGCCAAGCGATAAGGGCATTTATCCGTAAATGAATAATTGTTGCGGTTGGAGTAAACTACCTGGTGACTATTGTATATTCAGAACAACAAAAAGGAGTCGGGATGAACGCACAATCCCAGGCCAAATCACCAGAGACCCTGCGCGCCATGGTCGCCGGGACGCTGGCGAATTTTCAGCATTCAACCCTGAAGCATAATCTGACGACGCTTAAAGCGTTGCACCACGTCGCCTGGATGGATGACACGTTGCACGTTGAGCTGGTCATGCCGTTCGTCTGGCATAGCGCGTTTGAGGACTTAAAAGAGCAATGTAGCGCCGATCTGCTGCGTATTACCGGTGCGAAAGCGATCGACTGGAAACTGTCGCATAACATCGCGACGCTGAAGCGCGTGAAAAATCAGCCGGGTATTAATGGTGTGAAAAACATCATCGCCGTCAGTTCAGGTAAAGGTGGCGTGGGTAAATCCTCTACCGCCGTGAACCTGGCGCTTGCGCTGGCCGCGGAAGGAGCGAAGGTAGGGATTCTGGACGCCGATATTTATGGTCCGTCTATCCCGACAATGCTTGGCGCGGAAAACCAGCGTCCAACTTCACCTGACGGTACCCACATGGCACCGATCATGTCTCATGGTCTGGCAACGAACTCCATTGGTTATCTGGTCACTGACGATAACGCGATGGTGTGGCGCGGCCCGATGGCCAGCAAAGCGCTGCTGCAGATGCTGCAGGAAACCCTATGGCCAGATCTTGATTACCTGGTACTGGATATGCCGCCTGGCACCGGTGACATCCAGTTGACGCTGGCGCAGAACATTCCGGTAACGGGCGCGGTTGTTGTCACTACGCCGCAGGACATTGCGCTGATCGATGCGAAAAAAGGCATCGTGATGTTCGAAAAAGTCGAAGTGCCGGTACTGGGTATTGTTGAGAATATGAGTATGCATATTTGCAGCAACTGCGGTCACCATGAACCGATCTTCGGTACCGGTGGGGCGCAGAAACTGGCCGAGCAGTATCACACCCAACTGCTGGGACAGATGCCGCTGCATATTTCTCTGCGTGAAGACCTCGATCGTGGTGCGCCGACGGTTATCAGCCGTCCAGATAGCGAATTTACCGCCATCTACCGCGACCTGGCAGGACGAGTGGCTGCACAGCTCTACTGGCAGGGAGAAGTTATTCCGGGCGAGATTGCCTTCCGCGCGGTGTAATTTATAGCGTTACAGATATTCACCGCATCAATATATTATTGATGCGGTGAATATATAAGAATTAAAAATCTTACTGTATTATTCATTCTGCGTTTATAATTCATGCCTTTTTCCGAATAAATCATCTCAATGCATCATTACAATTGATCAAATCTATCTCATTAATCTACAATTTCAATTGGCTCAAACAGGGTGTTGTGCCCATAATCTGCTGAACAGGTCCTCTGTATGCTATTTGATGCTAACCACAGGAATAACGATTAAAATGAAAAAAAGTTTACTGATGGGAATTATAGCTCTGACTTATGGAATGAGTGCCCCTACCTTCGCTTCCGATACTGCGACCTTAACAATCAGTGGGCGAGTCGTTAAACCAACCTGTAGTGCTGACGTCGTGAATAACAACGTTCAACAGAAATGTGGTCAATCTCTTCATCTTTCAAATGTCAGCCATGTGGATCCTGTTCCAACGAAGGGCGTCGTGACCGAGGTCGTTTCTGTACCTGGGGATTCTAAGCGACAGATAGTGTTAAACCGTTACGACTAGACTAAGAATCTCAGCGTTGATATTAAGCACTCATCATTTATATGAATGATGAGTGTTTTTTTATTACCTCTATAAATAAAAAGCGACAATTAATAACGCTAATTTATTAAATGTATAAATAGTGTTTGTCTTCACTTATTTGTTGCAATTATATTGCAATTCGTAACTTGTTTTAAGTCAACAAAACAACGTGTTTACATTGCGGCAACGTTTCTGATGTGCGAATTTAAATTCAAGAGTTAAACCTCTTAACAAATAGAAATTATTTTATTAAGGAAGATACTATGAAACGTTCAATTATTTCTGCTGCTATATTGTCTGCTGTATTTATGAGCGCTGGGGCGTTTGCTGCGGGTACCGAGACAGGACAATTAACAATTACAGGGAAAGTAACGGGAGCACCATGCACATTCGAAACGGGTGGAGAATCTGTAAGTATAAATATGCCTACGGTACCAATCAGCGTTTTTTCAGGAAAGTCTATATATTCAACGTATGACGATGCAGTTGGGGTGACGAGTGACGTACTTAAAATCAAATGTAACGGCAATACGTCCAATCTAAAGCTTTCATTAATTAGTGGTGGTAAAATCACTGGTAATGACAAAGCAGTTAAAAGTGGTAATGACACTGTAGGTTATTACTTATATTTAGGCACGGAAACTACAGAACTTGATGTATCTAAACCATTAGACATTTCAAGTTATGAAACTACCGAAGGGAATTATTCAATACCTTTTAGCGCTAAATATTTGAAGCTAACCAATGATGATGTAACTGCTGGTGATGTTATTTCAAGTTTAGTTCTGCGCGTTTCTGAAGATTAAAATCATGTCGGCGACATTGTCGCCGACAATTTTATCACTTAGCTAAGGACAACGATTTTTTTTACGAAACTTACAGACTGTAGAGATTAAAATTAAGTATAAGAGGCATTAAAATGAAAGGACTCACAGTCATACTCATTGCATCTATAGCCCTGCCTGCGCATGCGGGAATTGTGATCTATGGTACTCGCATTGTTTACCCGGCAGAAAAAAATGAAGTCATGGTACAGCTGATGAACCAGGAAAATCGTTCTTCACTGGTACAGTCATGGATCGATGATGGTGGTACATCGTTACCGCCGGAAAAGATACAGGTACCTTTTTTACTAACCCCTCCGGTAGCTAAAGTGGCAGCAAATTCAGGTCAGCAGTTAAAAATTAAAAAATTACCAAATATGCTGCCAAATAATAAAGAAAGCCTTTTTTATCTCAATGTGCTGGATATTCCACCGAACAATCCGGACAGCGCAGGAAAGAATGTACTCAAGTTCGCGATGCAGAATAGAATTAAACTATTTTATAGACCTAAAGGTATCTCGCCAGTTAATAAACATACGTTTCAAAAACTGTCTATGAAACGTAGCGGCGGTATTTACTCCATTAAAAATGATGCCGCTAACTGGATCACGGTGACGGAAGTAAAAGCTAACAATGTCAAGATCAATAACGAAAGTATTATGCTTGCACCGCTCTCCAGTGCAGATGTGGCGTTAAAAAATGCTAATGCCAATCAATATAAAATGACCATTATTGACGATCACGGTAATTATATTAGCGATAACGTCAGCCTAAAATAACAGGAGCTGGTTATGTTAAGGATGACTCCGATTGCTTCGGCGGTATTACTGTTGCTACTCGGTATTGATGCTCATGCCGCAGAAGAAACGTTTGATACAAATTTTATGATGGGTGGAATGAAGGGGGAAAAGATTTCTGATTTTCGCCTCGATGATAATCAACCACTACCTGGCCAATATGATATTGATATCTACGTCAATAAACAGTGGCGTGGTAAGTATGAAATTACGGTTAAGGGTCATCCTGACGACACCTGTTTATCCCGTGACGCATTAACGCGTCTGGGTATAAATATACAAGCGTTGGATAAGGAGAATGAATGCCCAACTTTAAAGCAGGCGGTGCAAGGGGGGAGTTATGCCTGGAATATCGGCACGTTTCGCCTGGATCTCAGCGTTCCGCAGGCCTATGTCGATGAACTTGAGCAAGGATATGTTCCTCCTGAAAACTGGGATCGTGGCATCAATGCCTTCTATACCTCGTACTATGCCAGCCAGTATTACAGCGACTATAAAGATTCTGGTAACAGCAAAAGTACCTACGCGCGTTTTACCAGCGGGTTAAACCTGCTGGGCTGGCAGCTGCATTCTGATGCCAGCTATAACAAAACCGATGACAGCAGCGGTGAGTGGAAAAGCAACACCCTGTATCTGGAACGCGGCATCCCGCAAATTCTCGGAACGCTGCGTGCCGGGGATATGTATACCTCATCAGATATTTTTGATGCGGTGCGCTTTCGTGGTGTCCGTTTATATCGCGACATGCAGATGCTGCCGAACTCCAAACAAAACTTCACGCCATTAGTGTAGGGGATCGCGCAGAGTAACGCGCTGGTCACTATCGAACAGAACGGTTTTGTCGTTTATCAGAAAGAAGTCCCACCTGGCCCGTTTTCTATCGCCGATTTACAGCTTGCGGGCGGCGGTGCGGATCTTGATGTCAGCATTAAAGAGGCTGACGGATCGGTAACAACCTATCTGGTGCCCTATGCTGCGGTGCCCAATATGCTGCAGCCTGGCGTGTCAAAATATGATTTTGCCGCTGGACGCAGCGATATTGAAGGCGCCAGGAACCAGACCGATTTTGCGCAGATGAGCTACCAATATGGGCTGAATAATCTGTTAACGCTGTACGGCGGTACCATGCTGGCAGATAACTACAATGCGTTTACGTTGGGTACCGGCTGGAATACACGTATCGGCGCGATTTCTGTCGATGTCACAAAGTCCCACAGTAAGCAGGATAGCGGTGATGTGTTTGACGGGCAGAGCTACCAGATTGCCTATAACAAGTATTTGACGCAAACGGCCACCCGTTTTGGCCTGGCGGCGTATCGCTACTCTTCCAGAGACTATCGTACGTTTAACGATCACGTCTGGGCAAACAATAAGAATAACTATCATCGTGATGAAAATGATGTGTATGACATTGCGGATTATTATCAGAACGATTTTGGTCGTAAAAACAGTTTTTCGGCTAACGTTAGCCAGTCTTTGCCGCAAGGTTGGGGTTCATTCTCGCTCAGTACGCTGTGGCGAGACTACTGGGGGCGTAGCGGTAGCAGCAAAGATTATCAGCTGAGTTATTCCAATAGCTGGCAACGGATAAGCTATACCTTTTCAGCTAGTCAGACTTACAACGAGGATCATCACGAAGATAAGCGTTTTAACGTCTTTATCTCTATCCCGTTCGATTGGGGAGATGATATTAGCGCTCCACGAAGACATTTGTATGTATCTAACTCAACGACCTTTGATGATGATGGTTTTGCGTCTAACAATACCGGGCTTTCCGGTACCGCAGGAAGTCGCGATCAGTTTAATTACGGCGTGAATCTCAGTCATCAACGGCAGGGCAGCGAAACAACGGCGGGTGGTAATCTGACGTGGAATGCGCCAGTTGCCACGCTTAATGGTAGCTACAGTCAGTCGTCTAAATATACGCAAGCTGGCGGCAGCATTTCGGGTGGTCTTGTGGCCTGGTCAGGTGGCGTGAATTTAGCCAATCGATTATCAGAAACGTTTGCCGTGATGCATGCGCCGGGTCTGGAAGGGGCGTATGTGAATGGGCAAAAATATCGCACCACCAACCGCAATGGCGTAGTGGTCTACGATGGCTTAACGCCTTATCGTGAAAACCACCTGACGCTGGATGTGTCCAATACCAATAGTGAAACCGGCCTGCAAGGCAACCGCCGCAGCGCCGCCCCTTACCGCGGGGCGGTAGTACTGACAAGGTTTGATACCGATCAACGTAAACCTTGGTATATCCGGGCACAGCGTCCCGATGGTTCACCACTGACGTTTGGTTACGAAATAGAGGATATTCATGGACACAATATCGGCGTGGTGGGCCAGGGAAGCCAGCTCTTTATTCGTACCAATGAAGTGCCGCTGGAAATAAAAGTGGCGGTCAATAAACAACAGGGACTTTCATGCTCAATCACTTTCGGCAAAACGATTGATGAAAGTAAAGTTTATATTTGTCGGTGAGGGACGGTAGTATGAAATTGTACATATGTATATCTATGCTATTTATTTCATTCTATTCATTTGGCGCATGCAGGATGAATGTTGGGAATAACGAGCGCATTGAATTAAATGTTGAGTTTGAACCTGTGGAAAATACAGCGGAGAAGAGTATAGCATTGAATTTCAAAAATGACTTCAATTGTCGATTATCTTCGGACAACATGAATCTCCATAATAATATAAAAGGAAATACATACTCTGTTAATGGTATCCGTTTCAATATTGATACTGTGGGTACAACCGGTTTCCCTGTAACTGATCTTCAATATGATGTTTGGAGTGGGAAGACTAATTCAGTGAGCAGCATAAATAAGACGATGACATTATCATTTAATTATGAACTAAGTGGTCGTAATACTCCTTCTACAAAACAAGAAAGTGAAACTCTTTTGATTAAAGATGCTTTCGTGATAAATTCAGAGAAATGTCCAATATTTGGATGTTGGATTTTTGGATCCGAGAGTAATTATAACGTTGATCTTAATGTTTCTGTAAAACATAGAAAAACAACCTGTAAATTCTCTTCTTCGGACTATTTTATCAAAATGGAAGATGTTACGGTACAAGAGTTAATATCAGGGAGTAAAAAAAGAAGTGGTATAGAAAATATTGTACTACAGTGTAATGATATAAATGGATTAGCAAGTAATCCAGTATCAGTGAGGATTGCTGATGGAGATTGGGATGCTGATGGTTCGGTATTGATTAATACAATTTCATCAGGTGGAAAAAATGTAGGGTTTAAGTTATTTAGAGGTGCCGAATCAACAAGCTTACATAAAAATGACTCATTGTTGTCTATCAGTAAATACTCATCGTTGAGTACTGAGTATACCTTTCCAGTATCAGCAGAATATGTTTTGCTTGGCGGTGGAAAACCGACTGTAGGAGAAATATCAAGCAAGGTTATTTTCAGAGTTGATTATCAGTGACATATTGAAAACCAAGCACTCTCTGTATTCAGAGAGTGCTTGGTTTTTACCGGTGATAAAAAATCTCGCCATCGTAGGCTTTAATGATCTTTGCATCGGCATCATTGACCAGCACATACGCGCCGCCCATGTAGGTCCAGTGGGTGCCTGCCGTCGGTGCGGGTAGGTTGCGCAGATTCCACTGTTTAATGGTGTATTCTTCAGTGAGATACAGTGGTGGAACCTTGTCACCGGGTTTGAAATGGGTGAAGTCAGCAATAAAGCTGCTCAGTTCATACTTATCGATACCGGTGGGGGCAGCTGTTGCGGTTGGCGCGGCCCAGACGACGCTGCTTGCAAGCAGAAGTGCACCTAGCAACATTTTATTCTTCATACCCATCCTCTCTACCTCTTCGGGTCATCAAAATCAGTCATGTATCATTCCTGGCATACCGGATGTCTGACAAGCACTATTTTGTGATCACTCCAATAATTTCGTAAAAAGTGTAAATGAAAGTACAGAATTGCAGCAACCTTGACCAGTAGTTTCGCAATAGGGGCGGTACAGCCGATTCATTCTGTTCAGCTTTGTGGCTGTTCTATGGCTGATAGCCATGCATTCTTTCATCTTTAGATAATAGGGGCTGTTGCTAACCCCATTATTAATATCAAAATTCTCTTGATAGGGTGATGTACCCGTTGAACCTAACTGAACACTCGTCTTTGTTCATCAGACTTGAGGCAATGAATACATCTTTCTTACCGTACTTATCGGTGTAGGTATATTTAGCTGTAATGGACTTCACTTCATTATCATAATAGCTTGAAAGATAAATGTTTTTGTACTTATCTTCTGTTTTATCCTTATCAGGATCTTTATCAAAGTCCATTCTTGCTAGTTTCTCAGCGTACATCCGTGAAATAGGGGTAATATCAAGCACATCTACCTTTGCTTTCATTTCATCAACAGTAGATGTATCTATATTCAAGTTCTCTGCTAACTTATTGAATAATACGGATTCCATCGCAGCACCAACTGATGCACAACCATCATTTTTTGCAAATGAAAGAATAGGTATGAAGGTTATAAGGATTAATAATTTTTTCATTTAATCCTCAACTACCAGAATCTTATCAGAGCTATCATTGATCTCTTTACGACCAGCCAGCCCTAATATGATGCATCCATCCGAGGCACTAAGAGGATGTGCTGAACTATTACCGTGTATGATGAAACCATCACGCCCGCACATCTGATTTTCAGGGTAAGGCGTAAGGCGTATTGTGTACGCTTTTGTCTTATGGTGATAGAAAGCAAGGCCGATAGTGTAGGTTCCTCTAGGAAGTGGCCCCTTTTCACTCACGCACTCGTTAGCTGAATCATTCTTAAAACCTGGTCTACCTGAATACAAGGCATCAAATTGGTATGTACCATTCAGATAGAAGCTATGAGAACTTACTTTGTATACCCAAGTCATTACGCCGCCTCCTTGCTGTCGTTCCATGAATCGGAGTGAATTATGTTCCCGTCCAGATAGAGCCATGTGATCTTTTCGTAAGCTAAATAGAATGCCTCAATGTGATTTCGCTTTTCATATGTTGGATTCTTGACATCAAACATAAAAGGTTCAATCTCATTGACCCTTACATTATCCATTGTCACTCGAAAATATTCTTCTTCCAGCCCGTTGTGGTTGATATGGTAGAACTTCAATACCGCTTGTTTGAATATCCGTCCACTGGATACACCCTGATAGAGGTAAGGCGATGAACAATCTACCTCTTTCAGTAAAAAATAATCTCCATGCTTCCTCTTAGCTGTAATCTTTCCTGTCAGTGGATCAGTAGGTAGCTCTACGTTATGCATCAGTTCCACAATTTCAATAGAACCTTCTCTACCATGTACATCAACCGATCCTTTAACCTGATTTCCTACATCGTCTGTAAGCCATAGATAAACAGGTATTGCCATATCAAAATCCCTCTTAGTTAGTGTGGTATCGGTCGTTATCATACTCTTGCAAAATGGGAATAAGAAATGAACACTTCTTGTAACGCTATAAAAATAAAAGATATTTTAGTAAAATTAATATTCGGATTTACTAGGGCTTAACTCATTGAAATGCAGTTAACGGGATAATGCCTAAAGCGGGGCAAGACGTATGACACAAAAAGAGATACACCTTTGCGGGGTGTTATGGTGTATATTGACTCCAGATTAAATTAATTTTTCAGCCATAAGTTCCTGTAAAATTAAAAGAAATCAATTCAACGACTCGGGGTGCCCTTCTGTATGAAGGCTGAGAAATACCCGTACCACCTGATCTGGATAATGCCAGCGTAGGGAAGTCTGACACTGCTCGTGTCCCTTCTTCGCGCGGGCAGGAGCTGAACCATGCAGCCTGACCTGCACAGCCGCGCGCTCGCGGCTCACACTTTGCACCAATTTAGAACCCTTTCCCCGCTCACACACTGTATGACCAATGAGGTCGTGCAAAGCTTTACGGCCAATACATTACTGGCGCTGGGCGCATCACCTGCGATGGTGATCGAGCCTGAGGAAGCCAGCCAGTTTGCGGCTATTGCCAGTGCCTTGCTGGTTAATGTCGGCACCTTAACTCAGGAGCGGGCCACGGCGATGCGTGCCGCAGTTGAGCAGGCTCATTATACTAAAACCACGTGGACGCTCGATCCCGTTGCCGTAGGCGCGCTTGAGTTTCGCCGCCGCTTCTGCCTGGAATTATTGTCACTACAGCCTGCTGCTATTCGTGGCAACGCTTCGGAAATACTTGCTCTGGCTGGCATGAACGGTGGAGGACGCGGAGTGGATACAACCGATACAGCTGCTGCTGCGCTTCCGGCAGCGCAGGCACTGGCTCGTCAGATTGGGACCATTGTCGTGGTTACCGGCGAAGTTGATTACGTCACCGATGGTCAGCGTACACTTTGTGTGGACGGCGGTGACCCGTTGATGACTCGCGTGGTGGGCACTGGATGTGCTCTTTCAGCGGTTGTTGCGGCCAGTTGCGCTTTACGTGGTGACAGACTTGATAATGTCGCCTCCGCCTGTAGCTGGATGAAACAGGCTGGGCAAATCGCCACACAACAATCAAACGGACCGGGTAGCTTTGTCCCGGCATTTCTCGACGCCCTCTATAACCTGAACGCCCAGGAGCAAGCATGAAACGGATTAACGCATTAACGATCGCCGGAACCGATCCAAGCGGTGGCGCGGGTATTCAGGCTGATTTAAAAACCTTCTCGGCGCTGGGCGCTTACGGCTGTTCGGTTATCACGGCGTTGGTGGCGCAAAATACGCGCGGGGTGCAGTCGGTGTATCGTATTGAACCTGACTTTGTCGCCGCACAACTGGACTCGGTGTTGAGTGATGTGCGTATCGACACCACAAAAATTGGTATGTTGGCGGAGACGGATATTGTTGAAGCGGTCGCCGAACGTTTACGTCGCCATCGGGTACAAAATGTGGTGCTGGACACGGTGATGTTGGCGAAAAGCGGCGATCCGTTGTTGTCTCCTTCGGCTGTAGAAACGCTGCGTACCCATTTGCTGCCGCAGGTTTCGATTATCACCCCTAATTTACCGGAAGCGGCGGCGCTGCTCGGGGCATCGCATGCACAAACTGAGCAGGAGATGTTAGAGCAGGGAAGGGCACTGCGGGCGCTGGGCTGCGAGGCGGTATTGATGAAAGGCGGTCATCTGGAGGATGCGCAAAGCCCCGACTGGCTCTTTACCCGTGAGGGAGAGCAGCGTTTTACCGCACCAAGGGTGATGACCAAAAACACCCATGGCACCGGTTGTACGCTATCGGCGGCGCTGGCAGCCCTGCGTCCGCGCCATAACAACTGGGCCGATACCGTACAGGAAGCCAAACTGTGGCTTTCAGCGGCGCTGGCACAGGCCGACACGCTGGAAGTTGGCGAAGGAATCGGTCCGGTGCATCATTTCCACGCGTGGTGGTAATGGGTATACTGGCTGCAGAAACGGCGGCCAGGAAAAAGATAAATGGAACAAGCGCATACCCAACTTATCGCACAACTGAATGAACGTATTTCAGCGGCGGATAACACGCCGCTGTATATGAAATTTGCGCAGACGGTGAAGAATGCTGTGCGCAGTGGGATCCTGGAGCATGGCAATATCCTGCCCGGAGAGCGCGATCTCAGCCAGTTGACCGGCGTTTCGCGAATTACGGTACGCAAGGCGATGCAGGCCCTGGAAGAAGAAGGCGTAGTGACGCGCGCCCGTGGTTACGGGACGCAGATCAACAACATCTTCGAGTATTCGCTAAAAGAAGCGCGTGGTTTTTCACAGCAGGTGGTTTTGCGCGGTAAAAAGCCAGATACGCTGTGGGTCAACAAGCGTATTGTGCCTTGCCCGGAAGAGGTGGCTCAGCAGTTGGCTGTTGCCGCGGGGAGTGACGTCTTCCTGCTCAAGCGCATTCGCTATGTAGATGAAGACGCGGTTTCTATTGAAGAGTCATGGGTTCCTGCCCATCTTATCCATGACGTGGATGCCATCGGCGTTTCACTGTATGACTATTTTCGCAGCCAGCATATTTTCCCGCAGCGCACGCGCTCACGCGTTAGTGCCAGAATGCCGGATGCGGAGTTCCAGGCGCACATTCAAATGGATAGCAAAGTGCCGGTACTGGTGATCAAGCAGGTAGCGCTTGACCAGCAGCAACGGCCTATTGAATACAGCATCAGTTACTGTCGTAGCGATCTATACGTTTTTGTGTGCGAGGAGTAGCTCCTCGCTCGACGGGGCGCAATCGCCGCCGCGATGCCCAACTACCCAGGACGCCACCGCGTTACCTAGCAGCACTGAGTCGGCCAGCGTCCAGCCAGACGCCAGTCCGGCCAGCATGCCGCCGGCGTGGCTGTCTCCCGCGCCGATAGTATCAACGACCGCCGTTGTAAATGCCGGTACGCAGCCGGATGTCTGTGCGCTGAAATACCATGCGCCGTCTTTATCGTGACGCACGACCACCGGTGCGGTGAAACGCTGCACCCATTCTGCGCCAAAACCTTCTACATCGTGACTCAATGCAAACCGCTCGGCAGCAATTTCCGCCTCCTGACGATTGAGGGACACCAGCGGACGGCAGGCCATAATTCGTGCCATTAAGGGTTCGGGAATGTCGCCGATGCGCGGGCCAAAATCGATAAACGGCGTTACGTCTTCCAGGCCTTCCAGCCACTGCACCAGCAGTTCACCGCACGGGGACGTTAGCTGGTAACCCGAGAGATAAACCAGACTATCGCGTGGGATCTCCAGCTGTGCCAGCCAGTCAGCGTTCCACTGATTCTCAACGCCGCTAAAAGACATAAAGGTACGCTCGCCATCCGGCTCCACCAGCGCCAGACACCAGCCGTTATCACCTTCGGCGTTGTCGATCTGGCTGTGCAGTCCCTCTTTTGCCATCCGGTTGCGGATGATGTCGGCCCACACTCCCTGACCAAGTGGTAGAGCATTGCAGGCGTCGATACCTAAACGCTTGAGCGCCACGGCAATATTGAGCGCGCAGCCGCCAACGTTAACACCTTGCTGCTTGAGCTCGATATCACAGCCGCGCCAGGGGAGGGCATACGCATCGGCAATGACATCAATCACCGCCGCACCCACCACCGTTACTGGCCGCTGTGTACGTAACTGCGAGAGAAGTTGTTGCAGATGCGAGTTGCTCATAGCGCCTCCCGCTGCTCACGCAGTCGCATTAACCCACTGGCGTAGCGGGTAAAGTCCAGCTGATTAACCGCATCCAGTTCATGTTTTAATACCGGGTTAATCGCACTTACGCCATGGAGCGCGCCACAAATGGCGGTTGCCATCGCCCCGATGGTGTCGGTATCGCCGCCGAGGTTCGCGCACAGAATGGCGCAGCGGTTAGGATCGGTCTGCGCCAGTTCAACCATGGCGATGGCGCAAGGCACGGACTCAATAGTACTGGTTCCGGCACCTACAACCTGATACAGCTGCTCGCAGGCAGACTCAGTGCCGTCGGCATTACGGACGATTTTCAGCGCCAGTTCAAGGCGTGCAGAAAGTGATGCGCTAAAGGTAGTGATCCGTTTTTGCTGCGCATGCAGGGCAATGGCAGGGAGCGCGTCGACAATCTCCGACCATGTTCCTCCGTCGATGGCGCGCGATACCGCCCACGCGATCACAACTGCGCCAGCGATAGCCAGATCCGATTTATGTGTTGGGCTGGAGGCCAGTGCCACATCATCGATAAAGGCATCAAGATCGCGGGCGGGAAGCAGGCATCCCAGCGGGGAAACGCGCATTGCCGCACCGTTGGTCACGCCGTTGTTTTCAAGTTCAGAGACCGGTTTGCCGTCACGAATGGCTTTCAACGCAATTTTAGAGGTCGGACCAAGCACGTTTTTATTAAAGGCATCAAATTGCTCGGCCCAGGCCAGAATATTGCGACCAATAACGTCTGGCACAATTTCGCCGTCGCATTCAAGCAGGGCATCTGCCAGACACAGCGCCATGGACGTGTCATCAGTGAACTCCGCCTGGTTAAAATAGCAGGCGGCATTATTTTCCGCAGGGCCGGGCAAAAAACGGTCGATCCAACCGAAGTGTGCTTTAACCCGGGTTCTTGGCCACAGTTCCGACGGCATGCCCATCGCATCCCCTAACGCCTGCCCATAAAGAGCACCGAGAATACGTTCTGCTTTCATTTCACTTCCCCTTGTTTCAACGCTACATCGCGATCGTCCACCTTAATGGCGGTGATTTCTTTGTCTGATTCGCGAAAGAAAATCATAAACATGACGGCAATGACGGCAATCATGACTGCGCCAAATCCCCACATGCCAGCCCAGTTAAAGGTGAGACCATTAACCGGTTCCTGATAAGCAAACATCTTTTCCATCATCACGCCGCCCAGACGGTAACCGAGCAGGCTGCCGAACCCCTGACAGCAAAGGGTGATAAGCCCTTGCGCTGCGGTGCGCATGTGTACCGGCGCTTTTTTATCGACATAGATGTAAGCCGTGACGTAATAGAAGTCGTAACTGACGCCGTGCAGCAGAATGCCGAGAAACAGCAGGGCGTAAGTGAAATATTCTTCCGCACCGCCGTAAACGAAAAATCCGTAGCGGATCGCCGCAGTAATAAGACCAAGTAACAATACCTTTTTAATGCCAAAGCGTTTGGTGAAAAACGGTAGCGCCAGCATAAAGAAGATTTCAGAGAACTGGCCCAGCGTCATCCAGCCGGTGGCGTTTTTCATTCCGACTTCTGTCAGGTAGCCGTTGGCGAAGATGTAATAGAACGCCAGTGGCATCGCAAACAGGAAAGAGCAAAAGAAGAAGACGAGGAAGTTCTTATCGCGCAGCAGGATCAGCGCATCCAGACCCAGCATGACTTTGAAATCCATTTTGCCGGTACTTTTTGGCGGCGTATCCGGTAAGAAGAACGCAAAGACGCCCAACAGCGCGGAGCTTCCGGCCGTGATCAGCAAGGGAATATTAGTCGGTGAGATATCGCTATAGCCAAGCATTTGCGGTAAGAAACCGCAGGCTAAACCAGAGGCGATCCAGCCAATCGTCCCCATCACGCGGATGCGTGGGAAATCACGCTCAACGTCCGGTACGTTGGCAAATGCGATACTGTTAGTCAGCGCAATCGTCGGCATATAGGTCAACGAATAGGCCAGTAGCAGCGGGAAGAATCCGCTGAAGGTGGTTTGCTGGGCGGCGAAGTACATCAGAATAGCGCCGACGAACATCAACACCGCCAGCACTTTTTGCGCGGAGAAAAAGCGGTCAGTGATTGAACCGACCAGAATGGGCGACAGGATCGCCGCAATGGCGGTACAGGCGTAGGACCAGCCTATCTCTCCGGCGCTAAAGCCGCTTTTACTCAGCCACAGCCACAGCGGTACAAACCAGGCGCCCCAGATAAACCACTCTACAAACATCATGAACGACAGCTTAACTGTAGTTTTCATCTTTAAATCCTTCATGACAGGTAAGGTACGCGCTGATAGTACCATTCAATAATACCTTTAAAATACCTTTGAGATTAAACTTTGACCGCCTTAACACTATTTTTTCCTGAATCGAGCCAGCAGAAGTTGCTGAAAAGTGCGCTAAAGATGGAAAAAAAGCGCAGTCGGTACCAGGCTTAATGCTGCCCGCAACAAAGCGGGTCAGGACAATCCACATTCCGGTTTCAAATCGGAAATTACGGGAGCATAGCTATGACTGATATTGCGCAGTTGCTTGGCAAAGACGCCGACAACCTTTTACAGCATCGTTGTATGACCATTCCTTCTGACCAACTTTACCTGCCTGGACATGATTACGTCGATCGCGTGATGGTGGATAACAACCGGCCGCCTGCCGTGCTGCGTAATATGCAGACGCTGTATAACACGGGGCGACTTGCCGGGACAGGGTATCTGTCGATTCTACCGGTGGATCAGGGGGTAGAGCATTCAGCTGGAGCTTCGTTTGCCGCTAACCCGCTGTACTTTGATCCGAAGAATATTGTGGAACTGGCTATCGAAGCAGGATGCAACTGCGTGGCATCAACTTATGGCGTGCTGGCTTCTGTCTCCCGCCGCTACGCGCACCGTATCCCGTTCCTCGTTAAAATTAACCACAACGAAACGCTCAGCTATCCGAATACCTTTGACCAGACGCTGTATGCCAGCGTAGAGCAGGCGTTCAATATGGGTGCGGTTGCGGTAGGGGCAACAATCTATTTCGGTTCTGAGGAATCTCGCCGCCAGATTGAAGAGATTTCTGCAGCGTTTGAGCGCGCCCATGAGCTGGGTATGGTTACCGTGTTGTGGGCGTACTTGCGTAACTCTGCGTTTAAAAAAGATGGTGTGGATTACCATGTTTCCGCCGATTTAACCGGGCAGGCTAACCATCTGGCTGCCACTATCGGAGCGGATATCGTTAAGCAGAAAATGGCGGAAAATAACGGGGGGTATAAAGCGGTTAATTTTGGCTACACCGACGATCGCGTCTACACCAGGTTGACCAGTGAGAATCCAATTGACCTGGTGCGTTATCAACTGGCGAACTGTTATATGGGGCGCGCCGGATTAATTAACTCTGGCGGGGCGGCCGGCGGCGACACCGACCTGAGCGATGCAGTGCGTACGGCGGTGATTAACAAACGTGCGGGCGGCATGGGGCTGATTCTGGGGCGTAAAGCGTTCAAGAAAACCATGGCCGACGGCGTTAAGTTGATTAACGCCGTACAGGACGTTTATCTGGACAGCAAAGTCACTATTGCCTGATCCCTCGGATTGTCGTCGGGTTAGCGCAACAGTGGACAACCCGGCGGGAGTCTGCAACGTAGCGCAGCGGGCAAGATTTCAATATGAAACTCTTGTCCGCTGAGCGGTTCGCCATCGAGATTAAAGGTAATTTCGTGCGGGGCGCGGATATCAAACCACGACGATGCGCCGTCAATAATATTAGGGTTGTCTTCGGATTGCGTTAATGCCGAAAGCAGCCCTGGCAGTAGTTCCTCGCCGGTAAAAATGCGCAGTTGCAACAGACCGTCGTTGATTAGCGCCGTTGGGCAAAGCTGTTGCCCACCACCAGCCTGGCGACCGTTACCGATACCAATAACCAGCGCCTTACCCTGCCAGTGAAAATCTTCCCCACGAATGTCACAGATGTCGGGCTTGAGCGTATCCATGCGCATTAATCCGTGAATAAAATACGATACACCACCCAACGCGGCCTTGAGTTTTTCCGGCGTTTCGGTGGTGATACGCGTGCCAAATCCGCCGGTCGCCATGTTGATAAAACAGGTTTTATCGTTGACCTGCACCATATCGATCGCCGTCGCATTTGCGGCGATAGCCAGCTTTAACGCCTTATCAAGGTCGTCGGGTATACCAACGCTGGTGGCAAAGTCATTCGCCGTTCCCAACGGTAAAATACCCAGCGCCGGAATATTGCCGCCCTGCGACTGGATAAGCGCCGTCGAAACTTCGTTTATTGTGCCGTCGCCGCCGCCGGCTATTACCGTTTCAACGCCTAACTGACGAGCTTCATCAACGTAGCGTTGGGCATCGCCTTTTTCCCAGGTCACGCGAACATGGATTTCCACGCCTTCATCGCGAAGCTTCGCAATGGCATCACGCAGGGGGAGATTATCAGCACTTTTTCCATTGAGGATCAGTAAACTGGCAGGGAACGCTATCATCCGTTTGCCTCACTTTTTTTTCGTTTTAACAAGTGTATGCCAGGAAAGCATTTATGGCGTAAGAACTGACTGAAAGCGCAGGCGAAGAGATAAAAAAAGCCGCAGAGCGCGGCTTTTCAGATTGAGCAGACGTTACTGCGGGAACCATTGGTCGCTGATTTTCTGGTACGTGCCGTCAGCTTTGATGGCCGCCAGCGCGCTGTTCAGTTTTTCCAGCAGGGCTTTGTTATCCGGGCGAACCGCGATGCCAAGACCAGTACCGAAGTATTGCGGATCGGTAACTTTGTCAGTGGCTACGCCTAACTGTGGGTTGGTTTTCAGCCATTCGTTAACCACAGCAGTATCACCAAATACACCATCAATACGGCCATTTTTCAGGTCGATAATCGCATTCTGATAGCTGTCGTAGGCCACGGTTTTCACCTCAGGATGTTTATCCTGCAGGTATTTCTGATGCGTGGTGCCGTTTTCCATACCAATGCGCTTACCTTTCAGGTCGGCAAAGGTTTTATAGGTATCTTTTTTCGCAATCACCAGCGCGGAGTTGGCATAGTAAGGCTGAGTAAATGCTACCTGCTTGCTACGCTCAGGGGTGATATCCATTCCGGAAATTACCGCATCATATTTCTTGAATTTCAGCGCGGGGATCAGACTGTCGAAAGCGTGATTGGTGAAAGTACATTCTGCCTGCATTTGTTTGCACAGCGCCGTTGCCAGGTCGATGTCAAAACCGACAATTTTATTGCTCGCGTCCAGAGATTCAAATGGCGGATACGTGGCTGATACACCGAAACTAATTTTATCAGCAGCTGAGGCGCCAGCGGCGAAAGTAGCAAGTAATGCGGCCAGTACTAACTTTTTCATGGTGGAACTCCCGTCTGTCAATCTTATGATTATTACCGTGTCTGCGGCATGGAGTAACAATGCCATTTAATGAATTTATATGCAATAAAAATGATTAATTATTTTTTCTTTCATAAAAAAAGACGGACAATTTAGGTTGTTGTCCGTCTTTATGCTTTTTACTTATGCACATTTGCCGGATGGCGGTGTTAGACCTTATCCGACCTACAAAGGCACAAACACCGATTTAATTCCGATGTTCAAACGCCAGCGCTTTACGCTCTATTAAGCGCATCATCAGCGTCAGCAAGCCGTTGACGATCAGGTAAATCACACCCGCGGCACCGAAGACCATAACGTCATAAGTACGACCGTACAGCAGCTGGCTATAGCCCATGACTTCCATCAGCGTGATGGTGTAAGCCAGTGAGGTACTTTTAAATACCAGCACCACTTCGTTGGAATACGAGGAGAGGGCGCGTTTAAAGGCGTACGGCAACAGAATCGCCAGCGTATCCTTTTTGCTCATCCCTAA
This sequence comes from Citrobacter sp. Cpo090, assembly GCF_030332665.1. Taxonomy (NCBI): domain Bacteria; kingdom Pseudomonadati; phylum Pseudomonadota; class Gammaproteobacteria; order Enterobacterales; family Enterobacteriaceae; genus Citrobacter; species Citrobacter sp. Cpo090. The sequence continues at coordinate 325,978 of NZ_JAOWHK010000038.1, forward strand.
CGCTCCGCAGGACTGCCACTGGCCTTCCGGGATTGCACGGATAGCGCCGTAGAACAGTTGCGTAGTGTAGGCCGCACTGTTTAACGACAGCGCAATTAAGGCGCATAACCAGGGTTCAGAGAGCAGATGCCACAGAACCGGATATTCTTGCAATGCCGGAAACTGTCCTGGTCCGTAGTAGATCAGGAAGATTTGCACCAGCAGCGGTGTACCGGTAAACAGCGTGATATAAGCGCGAACCAGCCACACCAGCACCGGTGTTTTCAGCGTCAGGATGACGGTAAAGATCAGAGCCAGCACCAGAGCAACCACGATGGAGGCGACCGTCAACGTCAGGCTGGTATGCAGCCCTTTCAACAATTCAGGTAAATACTCAAGCATCAGCCTGGTCTCCGCTCAAAACGTGTCGCGCGCAGGTCGATGCGTTTGAGAATGTACTGACTCACCAGCGTAATCACCAGGTAAATAGCAGCCGCCACAATGTACCAGGTAAACGGCTCCTGGGTACGGGTGGCAATACTCTTGGTTTGCAGCATCAGATCGTTCACGCTGATAAGGCTGACCAGCGCGGTATCTTTCAGCAATACCAGCCACTGGTTACCCAGTCCCGGTAAGGCATGACGCCACATCTGCGGCATCACCAGACGAAAGAAGATCGCGGCTTTAGACAAACCCAACGCCTGACCTGATTCCCATTGTCCGAGTGGCACGGCCTTCAGTGCGCCACGCAGCGTTTGCGACGCGTAAGCGGCGTACAGTAATGACAGGGCAATGACACCGCACAGGAACGGGCTGACGTCGAAGTTTTCGATCTGCATCTGAACCGGGATTTGTACAAACCCGAGATTGATCGTAAAGCCATCGGCCAGTGTCAGCAGCAGCTGTGAGGAACCGAAATAGATAAACAGAACCACCAGAATTTCTGGCAGACCGCGCAGGATGGTGACCAGGGCCGAGCCTGCCCATGCCACCGGGCGCCATTTTACTGACTCCCAGACGGCAAAAAACATGGCGAGCGCAAGGCCAATGATCAGCGCACAAACGGCAAGGCCGACGGTCATCCCGGCGGCGCTTGCTAAAGGAAAAAATTCATTCATCAAATATTACTTCTGGAACCATTTGTTGTAGATGGTCTCGTAAGTCCCATCTTTCTTCACTTTTTCCAGCGCAGCGTTAAATTTCTGCTGCAGCTCGGTATTGCCCTGGCGTACCGCGATGCCCAGACCCGTACCGAAGTAATCTTTATCCGTCACTTTGTCACCAACCGCGGCAAGCTTAGGATTGTCTTTCAGCCACTCGGTTACCACAGCGGTATCACCAAAGACGCCGTCAATACGACCATTTTGCAGATCGAGTTTGGCATTCTGGTAACTGTCATACGGCACAGTGGTCACTTCCGGATGTTTATCCATGATGAATTTCTGGTGCGTAGTACCGTTTTGAACGCCAACTTTTTTACCTTTCAGCTGGTCAATGCTGGTGTATTTACCCTGCTGGCCCACAAACAGCGCAGAGTTGTCGTAGTAAGGGGTGGTGAACAGAACCTGTTTTTCACGCTCAGGCGTGATGTCCATACCGGCCATTACCGCGTCAAAACGACGGAATTTCAGGCTTGGGATCAGGCTGTCGAAGGCCTGATTGGTGAAGGTACAGGTAGCGTCAATCTCTTTACACAGCGCGTTTGCCAGATCAACGTCAAAACCTACGATCTTGTTATTCGCATCGATAGATTCAAACGGAGGATAAGACGCTTCGGTGGCGAAACGAATGGTTTGGGCTGCGGTAGCGGAAAGGCTAAAACCTGCGATTAGCGCGGCAATCAGAACTTTTTTCATTGTATTGTCCCGAATCTTAGTGAGAAAGATAGTTTTTAAACGCTTCGGTTTGCGGGTTGGCAAAGCAGCTCGCATCCCCAAACTCGACGATATGACCGTTTTCCATATACACCACACGACTGGCCGTTTTACGTGCAACTTCCACTTCGTGGGTGACGATCACCTGAGTAATATTGGTTTCCGCCAGTTCGCGAATGATGCTGACGATTTGGGCGGTAATTTCCGGGTCAAGCGCGGCGGTCGGTTCATCAAACAACAGCACCTGCGGCTCCATCATCAACGCGCGCGCAATGGCCACACGCTGCTGTTGACCACCGGAAAGATGCAGTGGATAGCGATCGCTGTACGGCTTCAGACGCAGACGCTCCAGCAGTTTCTCGGCGCGCGCCATCGCTTGGTCTTTTGTCAAACCCAATACGCGACAGGGCGCTTCAATCAGGTTCTGCACAACCGTCAGATGCGGCCAAAGATTATATTGTTGAAAGACCATGCCCACGTTCTGACGCAGTTCCCGAATGGCTTTATCGGACGGGGCCTTCGTGAAGTCGAAACGGTTACCCGCAATAGAGAGCGTGCCCGAGCGCGGCATCTCAAGCAGGTTGAGTACGCGCAGCAGCGAGCTTTTCCCGGCTCCACTTGGGCCAAGTAACACCAGTGTTTCACCCTGAGGGCAATCCAGCGTGATATCGAACAGCGCCTGATGTGCGCCGTAGAAGCAGTTAATGCCGTTTAATTGAATACTCATTGACACTCGATACTGGCAGTCTGATAGCTATTGAAGCCGCAGATACTACCGTTGACAGAATAGTTATGCAATATTTATGCGTTAAAAGTTAAATGCAAACCGCATTCTTATCTAAACATAGCACAAAATAGCGGAGCCACCAGCGGGCAAGAATAATTGTCGGCATTCTATGCAGAATGCCAGACAATTTATGGGGGTTATGATTCAGACGGATGAATGGAGCGGTTAGCGGTTTTCGACAGACTGGCGCAGCGTCCCGGCTGGCGCGTGTACGCTGCCGCCCAGATAGCGGACATCGTCAACGACCCAGCACTGGCCTTCACGGATCATCAGCACTTCATCACGCCAGCTTTGGTCACCCTGTTTAAGCTCTACGCGCAGTGGAATGTTGCGTGCATCACTATTCGGAATGGTCGATGCGCTGGCGACGCTGGCACTGTCCGGTAACGTGGCGCGGCTGGAGAACGGATCGCTGTTAAACAGGTCGCGATGCGCGCTATCGCGGCTGGCATCGGTTAGCAGTTTTGCCAGATTGTCGCTGAGGTACGGACGAAGGGCAGTAATGTCATTGTTTCGGTGCTGAATACGGTAATCATAGAATTGTTGAGCCACACTGTCTGGCCCACCTTCTATGCATGAACCACTACGCGTGCCGTTGTCTTTATAGACCGGCGTCACGGTAGTACAGGCGCTGAGAAGTAGTGCACATGGAACCAGCAGAGAGAGTTTCGAATAGCGCATAATGATTTCCTTATAAGCTTCCTACTAATTGTGTTCTACGATGAATAATTCAGTCTCGCTAAAGATTGTATGATCGATTAACACATTGTTTTTGCTAAAGCAAATTCGCGGGCGCCCCACCTGAAGCATGTTGGTGGCGCTCGTTGCCAGCTTCAGCTTTAGTATATCAACCTGCAATGGGGCGTTGGCGGCCATTCATGCTTCTTATACTGTATAGACCATCTGAGCATTTGCATGTTCCATTTGCCGCGCTTTACGCCTGGTTAAGCAAAACTCGTGCCGTGTTGTTGGCTATAAGGGACTCCGGATGGCTAAAATAAGAGTTGCTTAATCTCGGTGCCCGTGCGTTAATGATCCGGTCGGTTTGAATAACAGACGATATACAAAGTAGTTTACTCAAGCAGTTCTCATTTCCAGGTGTAATCCGTTTATCCCCTCTTTGAGTCTCTTCATTAAGCACTACGAAGTTTCTGTCATAAAAACCAAGCTTGCCGAAAGGCTCAAATTAAGGAATAAATATATGTCTACTAAAATGACTGGTTTAGTTAAATGGTTCAATCCTGAAAAAGGTTTTGGCTTCATTACGCCTGCAGATGGCAGCAAAGATGTCTTTGTCCATTTTTCAGCGATTCAAAGTAATGATTTCAAGACGTTGAATGAAAACCAGAAAGTCGAATTTGGTGTGGAGCAGGGGCCTAAAGGTCCATCCGCAATTAATGTTGTGGCGCTTTGAGGTAACTATTATTACTAATCATATTCACTTTCGCTGTCCATGTTGCCATGGTTCCCAATACAGAACATCAACCTTTGATGTTACTGAAGGAAATCCATTCGGGGCAAAATGTATTTTTTGTAAATCAAAAATGATTACATTTGATAACGTAGCAATGTACATTCAGTCCGGCCAGGCGCCATTAGATTTCAGAAAATAATAACTTCAGGCCCCCACACATCAGGGGGCTTTTTTATTTCTGGCGGTATGCCAGTCAAATAAAAATAAAAAACGCGTCACCTGAAACCGCTACACATCAACAAGGATAGCAGTTTTATTTGGCGGGTTTTCCTTTGAGTGTCATAGTGTATTGGTTCGATAATGCTTTTGAGATCGTGCTCTTAGCGCAAAAAGGAGATTAATGATGCAGTTTTCGACAACCCCTACGCTGGAAGGACAGAGCATCGTGGAATACTGCGGTGTTGTTACCGGTGAAGCCATTTTAGGCGCGAACATCTTTCGCGATTTCTTCGCCGGTATTCGCGATATTGTTGGCGGTCGCTCCGGCGCGTATGAAAAAGAGCTGCGTAAAGCGCGTGAAATTGCTTTCAAGGAGCTCGGTGAACAGGCGAAAGCGCTCGGTGCTGATGCGGTAGTCGGTATCGATATCGATTACGAAACCGTGGGCAAAGACGGTAGCATGCTGATGGTGAGCGTCAGCGGTACCGCGGTGAAAACTCGCCGATGAAGCGTCTGTTGTGTCTGTTGGCATTTACGCTGTTGCTGGTGGGATGTGCTGGAGAAAAAGGGATTGTCGACAAAGATGGGTATCAGTTAGATACCCGACGTCAGGCGCAGGCTGCTTACCCGCGCATTAAAGTGCTGGTTATCCATTACACGGCCGATGATTTTGACTCTTCACTGGCAACGCTGACCGATAAAAACGTCAGTTCGCACTATTTGATCCCAGCAGTGCCGCCGCTTTACCACGGTAAACCGCGTATCTGGCAACTGGTGCCGGAAAAAGATCTGGCCTGGCATGCGGGGATTAGCTTCTGGCGCGGCGCTACGCGTATTAACGATACCTCAATTGGCATTGAGCTGGAAAACCGCGGCTGGCAAAAATCAGCGGGCAGCAAGTATTTTGCGCCGTTTGAGCCTGCGCAGATTCAGGCGTTAATCCCATTGGCGAAAGATATTATCGCCCGCTACGACATAAAACCGCAAAACGTGGTGGCTCATGCAGACATTGCGCCGCAGCGTAAGGACGATCCCGGCCCGCTGTTTCCGTGGCAAGCTCTGGCCGCTCAGGGAATTGGCGCATGGCCGGAAGCCCAGCGTGTGGCATTTTATCTCGCCGGACGAGCGCCCCATACGCCAGTAGAAACCGCGTCATTGCTCGATCTGCTGTCACGCTATGGCTATGAGGTGAAACCTGAGATGACGCCGCGTGAACAGCAGCGGGTGATTATGGCGTTCCAGATGCACTTCCGCCCGACGTTGTGGAACGGCGTGGCGGACGCGGAAACGCAGGCGATTGCCGAAGCGTTACTGGAGAAATACGGGCAGGGTTAACGCGGCAGCTTACCGTGGTCACGCAGCCAGGCCGCGGTACGCTCAATCCCTTCATCCAGCGTCACAACGGGCTGATAACCTAACTCTTCCTGGGCGCGGCTGGTATCCAGCGTAAAGTCAAAATTCAGCTTCGAAACGCCGTAATGTGTAAGCTTTGGCTCTTTCGCCGATTTATTGCCTAAACGCTCCATGCTGCGGGCAATCATGTCCAGCATCGGATAGGGCACGGAGCGGATACGGCAATCAATATTCAGTTCGTCGATAAGCTTCTGCACAATACTGCGCAGGGTGCGATGTTCACCGTTGGTGATGTTGTACGCGCGACCCGACGGCAGCTTATCGCAGGCTTCCTGACTCGCCAGCCACATCGCGTGAACCGCGTTCTCGTAATAGGTCATATCCACCAGCGCACTCCCGCCGTGCGGCAACAGGATACTGCCGTAGTGGTACATCATATGGGCCAGGCGGGGAATAAAGACTTTATCGTGAGGTCCGAACAAGCTTTGCGGGCGTAAGACAGTAAAGCGAGTCTGCGGGTTGGCCTGGGCGAGCAGCGCAATCACCTCTTCACCAGCCGCTTTGCTGCGGGCGAATTCATTGGCGAAGCGATGGGGACGGAAGTCTTCTTTGATATCGCGATGATGGTGATAATCAAAATACAGCGACGGAGAGGAGATATGAATAAAGTTACGTACGCCCCAGGCTACGGCCCACTCACCCAGACGGCGGGTAGCACGAACGTTGGCCAGATCAAAAGCTTCCTGAGTTCCCCATGGAGAGGTGAAACTGGAGCAGTGCCACAGTGTGTCAATGCCGGCAAGCATCACTTTTGCCTGCGAAGAAACCAGCTCGGTCAAATCCGCATGCACAAATTCTGCGCCCATTTTTTCCAGCAGCTTGCCCATCGCTTCGTTGCGACCGGTGGCTCTGACGCTGACGCCTTTGCTGCATAAAAACTCAACCGCGTTTCGGCCCAAGCCGCTGGTGGCTCCGGTAACCAGTACCTTCATATCAATCCACTGTGTTTAAAAAACGTCGTGCGCATTCTTCCGTGAAATACGCCTGTATGCAATGGGAAACATGAAAGAATACAGGCTCTTTTTATCATTAGTCTGTGATTTGTTCTGCAAGTTTGGCTATACGCTTCGCCATCCCCCTGAAAATGAACAGGTGGGCGGGGATCATCAACAGCCAGTAGAAGAGGCCAGGCATACCGTGCGGATGCCACCATGCGCGTACATCAATGCGTCGGCGATCGCCTTTATCTTCCAGTGTGAAGCTCAGGCGACCCAGCCCCGGCGCTTTCATCCCAAACAGCAGCGTCAGCTGTTTTTCCGGCTCAACGATGATGACTTTCCAGCTATCAACGGTGTCGCCAACTTGCAATAGTGGGTGTTCGGGGCGACCTTTTGCCAGCTTATGGCCGACCAGCAGGTCCAACGCCGCGCGCGTCTTCCATAGAATATTGCCAAAGAAATAGCCTTCTTTGCCGCCGAGTCGATTCACAACCTGCCACAGAGCCTTTTTGCTGGCGGAGGTTTCAACGCTAAAGCCAGCTTGTTTGGCGAAATAGCCATATTCTGGACGCCAGCGGGCAAACGCCTGTGCGTCGTAACCCCAGTCGCTGGAGTTGACCAGCTTCTCTTCTTCCTTCAACGTGCTGCGTACCGCGTCATCAAAGGCAATCAGCTTTTGCGGGATCAGCGCACGTAATTCGGTGTCATCGGCCAGCAGATCGTGTTTTAAGCCCTGGATCAGCGCTTTGGCCGTGGTTGGCGGCACTGACGTAATGACGTTTAAAAACCAGACCGAAATCCAGCGGGTAGGAAAGGGGATGGGGATGAGCAGGCGATGTTTGCCGCTGACCGCCATAAAATGCTCGAACTGTTCCTGATAGCTCAACACCTGCGGCCCGGCGGCTTCGAGGACGCGGTGATGTTGTGTGGGATTTTCCAACAATGCCACCAGGTAGTACATTAAATTCTCCAGCGCGATAGGCGTGGTACGCGAGCGCACCCAGCGTGGAGGGGTGAGAACTGGCAGGTTGTAAACCATGTCACGCATCACTTCAAAGGCGGCGGAACCTGCCCCTACGATAATGCCTGCACGCAGTTCGGTCACCGGTACGTCTGACTCGCGCAAAGTGTCTGCGGTTATCTGTCGCGCACGCAGATGATCGGACTGTTCATGCCGGGGAGCCTGCAACGAGCTCAGGAAAATAAGCTGTTTAACTGGCGTATTACGCAGCGCATCGCGCACGTTCATCGCCACCTGTCGCTCGTGGGCGATAAAGTCACCGCCTTCGCCCATACCATGAACCAGATAATAAACCGTATCAACACCCGTCAGCAGCGGGGTGAGGTTATCTGGCCAATTCAAATCGACCTTATGGCAACTGACATTGGCCAGTTGCTGCTTTTCCAGCCGTTCAATGCGACGTGCCGCAGCCAGCACCTGATGCCCTTGCTGACTGAGCGCCTGTACCAAATGCTGACCAATGTAGCCACTGGCGCCAAGAACCAAAATCCGTTGCGGCACGCCCATCTCCTTATTGGGTTAAAAAAGCGCGCCAGTGGGCGACGACTTCAGCAAGTTGTTCACGTGATACGTCCAGGTGCATCACCAGGCGCACAATTGGGGAGGCGTTAATCAGCACGCCTTGCGCTTTCATATATTCGCCCAGCGCGGCAGCGTGCTCTTCACCAACGCGAACAAACAGCATGTTGGTGTCATGGCGCATGACGTCCGCCCCCGCTTCGCGCAGCTGCTCCGCCATCCAGGCGGCGTTGTCGTGATCTTCCTGCAAACGTGCCACGTTATTTTTCAGCGCATACAGTCCGGCTGCTGCCAGAATACCGGCCTGGCGCATTCCGCCACCGGTCATTTTACGCCAGCGAATGGCGCGCTTGATGTACTCGTGGCTGCCGACCAGCAGCGAACCTACCGGTGTTCCCAGACCTTTGGAGAGGCAAATGGTGAACGAGTCGCAATATTGCGTGACATCTTTAAGTTCACAGCCGTAGGCGACGATGGCGTTAAAAATACGCGCGCCGTCGACGTGCAGGGCAAGGTTGCGCTCACGGGTGAATTCCCAGGCGTCTTTCAGATACTCGCGCGGCAGCACTTTGCCGTTGTGGGTATTTTCCAGGCTGAGCAAGCGGGTGCGGGCAAAGTGGATATCGTCCGCTTTGATTTTCGCGGCTACTTTGTCCAGCGGCAGGGAGCCATCCGGTGCGGCATCGATAGGCTGCGGTTGAATGCTACCGAGCACCGCTGCGCCACCTGCTTCGTAGAGATAGTTATGCGCGCCCTGACCGGCAATGTACTCTTCGCCACGCTGACAATGGCTGAGCAGCGCCACCAGGTTTGCCTGAGTGCCGGTGGGTAGGAAAATAGCGGCTTCTTTACCAGAAAGCTCTGCGGCGTATTGCTGGAGGGCGTTAACGGTAGGGTCGTCTCCATACACGTCATCCCCGACCGGGGCTGCCATCATCTCTTCCAGCATGGCGCGACTCGGGCGGGTAACGGTATCACTGCGTAAATCAATCATGGTGTCTCCTTATTACACTTCATCCTTCAAGCTGCCTCGGCGTTGGTCGCACCCTTAAACCCCAGTAACATAGTATACCTATGCTCCTGGGGATTTTCGGGCTAGCCGCCTTGATGCATCATGAATGATTTTGTGTGTGATTTAATAAGGATGTTTTACCTGAGCCAGTTCGTTTTCGCCAGTTCGATCACTTCATCACCGCGCCCACTAATGATTGCGCGCAGCATATACAGGCTAAAACCTTTGGCTTGTTCGAGTTTGATCTGCGGCGGGATCGCCAGCTCTTCTTTTGCGACGACCACATCGACCAGCACCGGGCCGTCAATCGACATCGCCCTTTGCAGCGCTTCATCAACCTCTGAGGATTTTTCCACGCGAATGCCTGTAATGCCGCAGGCTTCGGCAATCCGCGCGAAGTTGGTGTCGTGCAGTTCGGTGCCGTCGGTCAGATAACCGCCCGCTTTCATCTCCATTGCGACAAATCCCAGCACGCTGTTGTTGAAGACAATAATCTTCACCGGCAGCTTCATCTGGACAACCGACAAAAAGTCGCCCATCAGCATGCTAAAGCCGCCGTCACCGCACATTGCCACAACCTGGCGTCCTGGTTCGGTCGCTTGTGCGCCGAGTGCTTGCGGCATGGCATTCGCCATCGACCCGTGGTTAAACGATCCGAGCAGGCGACGTTTACCGTTCATTTTCAGATAGCGTGCTGCCCACACCGTTGGCGTGCCAACGTCGCAGGTAAAGATGGCATCGTCAGCGGCAAAGTGGCTGATCTGTTGCGCCAGATATTGCGGGTGAATGGCTTTATCGCTGGGGTTGGCTAAATCATCCAGCCCTTTACGCGCCTCGCGATAGTGCTCCAGCGCTTTGTCCAGGAACTGCCGCTCGGTTTTCTCTTCCACCAAAGGCAGTAGGGCACGGAGAGTGGATTTAATATCGCCTACCAGCGCCATATCAACTTTACTGTGCGCGCCAATACTCGCCGGATTGATATCAATCTGAATAATTTTGGCGTCGGTGGGGTAGAACGGGCGATAGGGGAACTGGGTACCGAGCAGGATCAGCGTGTCGGCATTCATCATGGTATGGAAACCGGATGAAAAGCCAATCAGCCCGGTCATACCCACGTCATAGGGGTTATCGTACTCAACATGCTCTTTACCACGCAGGGCGTGGACAATCGGCGCTTTGATTTTAGCCGCAAACTCAACCAGTTCTTTATGTGCACCGGCGCAGCCGCTGCCGCACATCAGGGCGATATTGCTGGAGTAGCGCAGCAGTTGCGCCAGCTTTCTCAGTTCTTCTTCTTGTGGAGTCACCACCGGGAGCGGCGCATGATACCAGTGCGTAGTGGCGCTTTCAGGCGCGGGTTTTAGCGCCACGTCACCGGGTAAAACCACCACGGAGACGCCACGGTTGAGCACCGCCTTACGCATGGCAATTGCCAGCACCTGTGGGATCTGTTCTGGGCTGGAAACCAGCTCGCAATAGTGGCTACATTCGCGGAACAACTCTTGCGGGTGGGTCTCCTGAAAATAACCGCTGCCTATTTCACTGGAGGGAATATGCGCGGCGATTGCCAGGACCGGAACGTGGTTACGGTGACAATCAAACAGCCCGTTGATCAGGTGCAGGTTGCCTGGCCCGCACGAGCCTGCACAGACGGCCAGTTCGCCCGTCAACTGCGCTTCAGCGCCCGCGGCGAAGGCTGCAACCTCTTCATGACGAGTTGGCATCCAGTCAATTGTTCCCATACGATTCAGACTGTCACTCAGACCATTGAGTGAGTCACCCGTTACACCCCAAATGCGTTTTACGCCAGCCTGTTCGAGTGTTTTAGCAATAAAAGCGGCAACCGTTTGTTTCATGGTTTTCCTTCTCCTCTAATGTGATACCGGTTACAAGTTTAGATGAAGATAATAGTTATGCTTCTCATTTCCCCCTTATTTCCGGCAGGTTTCATTTAACCTGTATTAAGCGTAGTTTGTTATTGGACATGGTGAAACAAGGAATAAATTCAAATGGTTATAAAACTATTAAATTCAGTTAACCGAGTACTGACGCACGAAGATTTTGGCAAGTTTTTGTTACGCCTTGCCGTCGGTGGGCTGATGCTGTTTCATGGGCTGCATAAATTATTTGCTGGTATTGATGGCATCAGCGGCATGTTGATAGCGAAAGGTTTCCCAGGCTTTATTGCCTACGGCGTTCTGCTGGGAGAGGTTGTGGCACCGTGCCTGATTATTCTTGGCATCCTGACGCGTCCAGCGGCGTTGGGGCTGGCGTTTACGATGGTTGTGGCATGGCTGATGGTCGGGATGGGCGAAACCTGGTCACTGGATAAAACGGGCGCATGGGCGATTGAAAGTCTGGTGTATTTCTTCATCGGCGCGCTGGCCGTGGCGTTTTTGGGGGCGGGCCGATTCTCCGTTGCCGGAAATTCAGCCTGGCGATAGTTTGCCATCCGAGAGTCACTACAGAGGCGGGAACGCGTAGCATTTCTCCGCCTCGTCATTCAATCTGGCTGCTAATCCATGTCGTCACTGTTCCATAGTTTGTGCCGACGTCTCTGCGCTTGTTGCGTCAATGCCTTTGCCATCGCGGCGCCGATTTCTGCGCTGACCACCAGTCCCTGAATAAACGGACGATCGTGCATTAACCACGGTAGCCCGCCAAAAGCGATGCGATTGCGGGCATTCTCTGGGGCTTGCAGGGTGTAATCTTCGCCAATATCCGGGATCTCATCGCCACAGGCCAGCAGCTGATCGCGTAGCGTCGGGAACGGGATATCTTTGCTCTGCAATGCTCGTTGTCCGCGGGCGTCAATAAACACATCAAATTCTATGCGCTGACCGTGGTGGTAAATTACCGTCATTTCCTGCTCATTCGTACGCTCATAATCCGCGCCGAGTGCGAGGATCTCAATCAGCCCGGCGTCGTGCAGCGCCAGCAGTCGGCGGACAGACTCAGACGGGATTGCCGCATAGTTATCAATAAATACCCGCTTCAGTCCGCGCCTGAAACGTTTTTCGTCGCAGGTATCAAGGTGAGGGACTATCTCCTCGATAACCTCGTGCAGGCGCAGCAAGGTATAGCGCCAGACGACGGTATGCTGTTCCTGCTTGTTGCGTTCCACCTCCACCAGATTACGCCTTGCCCAGTCAAAAGGATCGTGCTTGAGCCTGTCGGTAAAATAGACCTCGGGGAACGTGTCGGCGTTAAGCGTCGCAAGCGCTATCTGTTGGCACCAGCCTGGCGCCGCATTTTGCAGTTGTTGCGCAATAAGCTGAAAGATGCGGTCAAGTAATCCGTTTTGGCCCTGGGCAATGGCATCTTCAATTGCTTCTGGCGTCGCGATATTCAGCGATTCATACGGAAGGGGGCAGTAAAAATCCGCTTCAGGCAGTACCCCACTGCGCGACATCAGAGTCAGCTTCAGATTTCCAATGTCGGATTTAGGTGTGAATTGTAGTGAATGGTCGGTATTGGTAGTGAAGGTACCATGCTGACTGGCCACAGCCATCGCGGCGTCGATAGCGCTTAGCGAGGTGCCCAGAATCCCTACCCGGCAAGCACCAATCTGCGCGTCCATCAGACCGGTCCACGGACTGGGGAAAAACTTGCGTGCCTGAGCATCCGTTTCGGGCCACAGATGTCCGGTGGCGATAGCGGCGAAATCCACCTCAACGGGCTGTGACGCGTGGTTGATCCACAAAGAAACCCCATTCGGGTCTGCTCGCAGGTCGGTGACTTCGCTCGATTCATGTACGCGAATCGTGAAACCGGCTTTTTGCGCTTTATCGACAATGGCTAAGAAACGATCGCGATAATAGTCGCCGAGGATCACGCGGGGCAAAAATTGCCGCTCATGCAAAGAGGTGCGTTCAATCTGAAACCGGGCAAGATAGTCATGGCTTTGATTTTGTAGCCACGTCAGATAGCTAATATAAATCGGCGGGATCTCAATGCTGGCTATATTTGCCAGCATGTGGTCTGCGTTGTTATCGCTGTTATAAGGCATGCCAACGCCCGCCTCTTCAGCTTGCTCATAAAGCTCTATTTCCAGCGGTTCACCGCGCTCAACCAGAGCATGAAACGTATAAATCCCGGTGGGACCGACGCCGACAATGGCCACTTTTTTCATGGGGATCCTTGTAGAAAGTTCGACGTGGTAGTCGGGAATTATGCTTAATCTGCGCAGGATAAGTGTGGCCGATAATTTGCGGGGGAAGAGGGTATTTTGCCGGGGAGAGTGAAAACATCAGAATTTTGCAGCGCCTGAGAGCATAAAAAAAGGCCACCCGGTACAGCCAGGCAGCCTTTTGCACATCAGATACCGGCCAATTACGCCAGCACTAAATCACCCTGCGGATGACAGGAACAGGCCAGCACATAACCTTCAGCGATTTCTGCGTCGGTCAGCGTCATGGTGCTGCTGACCGTATAGTTACCGTCAACCACTTTGGTTTTGCAGCAGCCGCAAACGCCTGCACGGCATGCGGCGACAACCGGAACCTTGTTGCTTTCCAGCGCTTCCAGCAGCGTACTGCCCACCGGCGCGTAAAACTCTTTCGCTGGCTGTAGCTTGGTAAACTTCAGACCACTGGTGGCGGCTTCGGCAACAGGTGTGAAGAACTGCTCTTTAAAGAAGCGCGTCACGCCCAGCGCTTTGACCTCTTTCTCGACCAGCTCCATATACGGTGCCGGGCCACAGGTCATCACGGTACGCGAGGTCAGATTCGGTACGCTTTGCAGCAGTTCGGTAGTCAGTCGGCCGGAAACAAAACCTTCGGTGGCATTGTTTTCAGCGACTAATGTCACCGGATATTCACGCCACTCGTCGGCAAAAATGACATCTTGCGGCGAGCGAACGTTAAAGATTACCTGTACATCCGCTTGCGGGCGGTACTTTGCCAACCAGCGACGCATTGACATGATTGGCGTAACGCCACAGCCTGCGGCCAGCATCAGGAACTTGTCTTCCGCTTTATCTTCACAGGTGAACTCACCCATTGCATCAGACAGCCAGATATAGTCGCCGCGCTTCACGTCGCGGGTTAGCCACTGTGAACCTGCGCCATCGTCAATCCGGCGGATGGTCAACGTAATGTACTCGCTAACGCCCGGCGTTGAAGAAATGGTGTAAGCACGCAGCGTATCCGCTGAATTACGTACGCTGACCAGTGCATACTGCCCGGCGCGGTAAGGATAATAATCGTGGCACAGCAACGAAATTGTCCATACATCCGGCGTTTCCTGATGGATGTGGTGAACCTGCATCCGCCATGGGCACTGATGAGTTGGCATTGTCATTCTTTACTCCTTACGCGCTCAGCAGTTGCTTCATGTCTTCTTCAACGGTGGTCACGGAACGCAGACCAAATTTCTCGTTGAGAACTGCCAGCAGATCCGGTGTGAAGAAACCAGGCGCAGTCGGGCCAGTGACGATGTTTTTCACGCCCAGAGACAGCAGGGTCAGCAGAATAACAATCGCTTTCTGTTCGAACCAGGAGAGTACCAGAGACAGCGGCAGATCGTTCACGCCACAGCCCAGTTTCTCAGCCAGGGTTACCGCCAGGATGATGGCAGAGTAAGCATCGTTACACTGACCGGCATCCACCAGACGCGGCAGACCTTCGATATCGCCGAACTCCAGTTTGTTGAAACGGTATTTACCGCAAGCAAGGGTCAGGATCAGGCAGTCATCCGGCACGCTGGTGGCGAAGTCAGTGAAGTAGTTACGTTCACCACGTGCGCCATCACAACCGCCAACCAGGAAGATGTGACGCAGTTTTTCGCGGCTCACCAGGTCGATCAGGGTATCAGCAGCGCCCAGCAGGGTCTGACGGCCGAAACCTACGGTGATCAGGTGCGGAATTTCACTGTACGGGAAGCCAGCCATCTGCTGTGCCTGAGCGATAACCGGACCGAAGTTGTCGCCTTCGAGGTGGCTCACACCCGGCCAACCGACGATGCTACGGGTCCAGATACGGTCGTCGTACGCGCCAACGGTCGGGTCGATGATGCAGTTAGAGGTCATCACGATTGGGCCAGGGAAGCGAGCGAATTCAACCTGCTGGTTTTGCCAGCCGCTGCCGTAGTTACCGATCAGGTGTTTGAACTTACGCAGTTCCGGGTAGCCGTGTGCCGGCAGCATTTCACCGTGGGTATAGACGTTAACACCGGTACCTTCGGTCTGCTCCAGCAGGTTGTACAGATCTTTCAGGTCGTGACCGGAGATCAGGATGCACTTACCTTCGGTCGCTTTTACGTTGACCTGAGTCGGGGTCGGGTGACCGTATTTGGTGGTTTCACCGGCATCCAGAATGCTCATCACTTTGAAGTTCATCTGGCCGATTTCCATTGAACACTCCAGCAGAGCGTTCATATCGGAAGGCCAGGTACCCAGCCACGCCATGATTTTGTGGTACTGAGCATAGATATCGTTGTCGTACTGACCAAGAACGTGCGCGTGCTCCATGTAAGCTGCCGCACCTTTCAGGCCGTACAGACACAGCAGACGCAGGCCGAGAATGTTCTCGCCGATGGTTGCTTTGTCTTTGTTCGGGGTAAATTCAGCGGCCTGACGTTGCAGGTCGCCCAGATCGTCGCTGACCAGTTGCAGATCGGCCATTGGGTTGGCGACCGCCGCATTCGCGTCGATGTTCAGGCATTGCGCTTTCAGGGCGTCGCGCATGGCGATAGCTTCACGGGCATAGCCAACAATACGCGGGGAATCGAAGTTAACGTTAGTCAGCGTGGAGAAGAACGCACGCGGCGCAAAGTTATCAACCTCATGGTCGATGATGCCGTATTCACGTGCTTTAACAGCCCATGCAGACAGACCTTGTAGGGAAGCAATTAGCAGATCCTGCAAATCGGAGGTTTCAGCCGTTTTACCGCACATACCCTGCGCGTAAGAGCAGCCGTTTCCTGCCGGAGTACGGATGGTTTGTTCACATTGCACACAAAACATGGTCACACCTTTTAAAGTTATATTTAATATACATGTTTAAGGTTATGCCTGTGCGCGAAGGGATAAAAGGGATTTCTGCTACTACTTGCAGGGAGATTGATTTAGCGCAATTTTGGCGGTAGCTGACTACCGCCAGAGAGGTATTTGTCCCGGCGTCAGGCGGAGAAAAACGCCATCAGCAGAGGCACTAACAGACTCAGAATAAAGCCGTGGACGATGGCTGCCGGGACCATTTCCAGACCGCCGCTGCGTTGTAAAACGGGCAGGGTGAAATCCATTGATGTCGCGCCGCATAATCCCAGCGCGGTAGAGCGGCTGCGGCCCACCATTCCTGGAATCAACATAATGGCGATCAGCTCACGGGCCAGGTCGTTAAAGAAGGCGGCACTACCAATCACCGGTCCGAACGATTCGGTCAACAGAATACCGGACAGGGAATACCAGCCAAAACCCGATGCCATCGCCAGCGCGGTTTTCAGCGGCAGACCGAGGATCAACGCGTTTATAACCCCCGCCAGCATCGAACTGGCGACGACGACGACGGCCACGATCATCCCCCGACGGTTCAGCACAATTTGCTTTAAGGTCATACCGCTGTTGCGCAGTTGAATCCCCACCAGGAAAAGTAAAAAGATTAACGTATATTCGCTGGCTTCGGTGGCATGCTGCAGAATGGGAAGCCCAGTGAGGCCGAGCAGGAAACCGATGACGACGACGCCACAAAGCTGAAGCGACTCAAGCGCCATTGCAATTCGCGAGGGGAGCTTTTCTTGCTTGTGGTTGTGTCTCCAGGGCAGCGAACGCTCCAGCCAGAACAGCGCCGCAATGTTACACAGTATAATGACCGTCACGCTGACCGCAGAATAATGAAGAATGGCTAGCAGGTTACTGGCGAGATTATCCAGAAACGCCAGGCTAATACCCATAAAAAAGAGAATAAGGTAGACGATCCAGCTTAACAGGCGATTGATAAGTTGTAATGCAGTCCTGTGCCGGAGCGGAATAAGGTAGCCCACAATAAGGGGAACCAGAATGATTAACAGCCCTGAAAACATGAAAACCAGATCCTTGCTGAGAAGTAAGACGAAATGCGTCACTATAACCTAAATAATTCAAGTTGCAGGAAGGCGGCAAGGGAGTAAATCCCCGGGAGCGTACATAAGTACGTGACTGGGGGGAGCGAGCGCAGTCAACACATCTGCAACTTGAAGTATGACGGGTATACACACTACTCAATGCAAAGAGGGGAGTAAAGTTGCAAATAAAAGGAAATATAGTGTGGAGAAAAAAGACCTGACAATAGTCAGGTCTTTTTGTTAGCGATTAATCGCGTTTTTCCAGCAGAGTGCGGTAAATAAGACCGCCGAGTACCCCACCGATAATCGGCATAACCCAGAAGAACCACAATTGCTGTAACGCCCAGCCGCCCTGGAAGATGGCGACTGCGGTACTACGTGCCGGGTTTACGGAGGTGTTGGTGACTGGAATACTGA
Organism: Citrobacter sp. Cpo090; assembly: GCF_030332665.1. NCBI lineage: Bacteria > Pseudomonadati > Pseudomonadota > Gammaproteobacteria > Enterobacterales > Enterobacteriaceae > Citrobacter > Citrobacter sp. Cpo090. The sequence continues at coordinate 343,611 of NZ_JAOWHK010000038.1, forward strand.
TCAAGTGAATCAGAGTTAACGCCAGACCAATTGCGATAGGTGCAAAACCTGCCGGAGCATGTTTATCGGTCGCGCCGTGGATCACTAATAAGAAGCCTGCGGTTAGAATGATTTCAATGACGACGGCAGAAAGCATGGAATAACCACCAGGTGAATGTTCACCAAAGCCGTTCGAAGCAAAACCACTGGCCGCTGCATCAAAACCTGCTTTACCGCTGGCAATAAGATACAGTGCCGCTGCTGCAACAATACCGCCCACAACCTGAGCAATAACGTAACCAATAACGTCTTTTGCCGGGAAGCGACCGCCAGCCCATAAACCGAAGGTTACCGCCGGGTTAAAGTGTCCACCGGAAATATGACCTACGGCGAATGCCATGGTCAGTACCGTCAGACCAAACGCCAGGGCTACACCGGCAAATCCAATACCCAACTCCGGGAATGCTGCGGCCAGTATTGCGCTACCGCACCCGCCAAAGACGAGCCAAAACGTACCGAAGAATTCGGCTGCTAATTTCCTGAACATAACCACCTCAATTAAAAGTTCCGGGTTCGAGTTCCTTGCCCGGTAATTCATCGCTAAAAAGGGACGATGATGAAAGAGCGGGTATTTTAGAAAAAAACATCATCCCTTCGCCAGTTAAATTGATGAAAAAATTTGATTTAAGGCAATATGTCGTTATTCCTTTATGAATATTGGATGAATGAAGCATAGTTCAATTAGGAAAAGGTGATGATTGAGTTCTGAAATAATATTCCGGGGAAAACATAAGAAGAATATTCTTATATTTTTCAATTTCTGCGACTAACCTCCTGATCATACCGGGTGTCCTGAGCGCCGCTTGCCGTTATACTCCTGATAACTTGAAGGAAAAAGTTAGCATTTCCGGAGGCTATATGATTCTCGAACGCGTTGAGATTGTTGGATTTCGTGGTATTAACCGTCTGTCGTTGATGCTGGAGCAGAGCAACGTGCTGATTGGGGAGAACGCGTGGGGTAAATCCAGCCTGCTGGATGCCTTAACCCTGCTGCTGTCGCCGGAGTCAGACTTGTACCATTTTGTCCGCGAGGATTTCTGGTTCCCGCCGGGTGATATACAGGGCCGGGAACACCACCTGCACATTATCCTTACGTTTCGTGAATCCCAGCCGGGTCGTCACCGGGTACGTCGCTATCGCCCTCTGGAAGCCAGCTGGACGCCGTGCCAGGATGGCTATCACCGCATTTTTTATCGTCTGGAAGGCGAGTGTGCGGATGACGGTAGCGTTCTGACCTTACGCAGTTTTCTTGACGGCGATGGCCATCCATTACCTCTCGATGACATTAACGATCAGGCGCGGCATCTTGTGCGCCTGATGCCGGTACTGCGTCTGCGTGACGCGCGATTTATGCGACGGATCCGCAACGGTACGGTGCCAGATTCGGCAGATGTCGAAGTCACCGCCCGCCAACTGGATTTTCTGGCGCGTGAGCTGGCTACCCGGCCGCAAAACCTGACCGACGGGCAGATCCGCCAGGGGTTATCGGCCATGGTCCAGTTGTTGGAGCACTATTTTTCCGAGCAAGGGGCTGGCCAGTCCCGCTACCGTCTGATGCGTCGTCGCTCCAATAACGAACAACGGAGCTGGCGCTATCTGGACATTATTAACCGCATGATTGATAAACCCGGCGGACGTACGCACCGGGTTATTCTGTTGGGCCTGTTTTCGACCTTGTTGCAGGCCAAAGGCACGCTAAGGTTGGATAAAGACGCCCGACCTTTATTGCTGGTGGAAGATCCGGAAACGCGTTTACATCCCATCATGCTGTCGGTGGCCTGGCACTTGTTGAATTTACTGCCTCTGCAGCGAGTGGCGACCACCAATTCCGGTGAGCTTCTGTCCCTTACGCCTGTTGAACATGTTGTTCGTCTGGTACGTGAATCATCCCGCGTCGCTGCCTGGCGGCTGGGGCCGGGTGGGATCAGTGCAGAAGACGGTCGGCGAATCGCATTTCATATTCGTTTTAATCGTGCATCGTCATTGTTTGCCCGCTGCTGGCTGCTGGTGGAAGGTGAAACGGAAACCTGGGTTATTAACGAACTGGCCCGCCAGTGCGGGCACCACTTTGATGCAGAAGGGATTAAGGTAATTGAATTCGCCCAGTCCGGACTTAAGCCGCTGGTTAAATTCGCCCGCCGGATGGGGATAGAGTGGCATGTGCTGGTCGATGGCGATGAAGCCGGGAAAAAGTATGCGGCTACGGTACGTAGCTTATTGAATGACGACAGAGAGGAAGAACGTGAGCATTTGACCATGCTCCCTGCACTGGATATGGAACACTTTATGTATCGCCAGGGGTTTGCTGACGTCTTTCACCGGGTGGCGCAAATCCCGGAGAATGTGCCCATGAATATGCGCAAAATTATCTCCAAGGCGATACATCGTTCGTCAAAACCGGATTTAGCCATTGAGGTAGCGATGGAAGCCGGGCGGCGCGGCGTTGATGCAGTGCCAACGCTGCTGCGAAAAATGTTTTCCCGCGTGCTGTGGCTGGCACGCGGCAGAGCGGATTAGTGGCGAAACATCAACGACAGCTGCGAATGGATGCTGTCCAGTAGCTGATAGCGGCGGCGGTATTCTGCGCGTTTTTTGCTGGCAATATCCGCCTCGCTTTTTCGCGCCAGCGTGCGCGGAATATGATAGTACCCGTGGCTGTCGCATTCGCCGCCAACCGACTCCCAAAAGGTGTTGTAGTCGGAAAGGATTACCTTGTTTTTATCGTCGTAGCGCGGGCTGCGAAAAATATGCTGTTCATTACTTACAGCCAGAATTTGTTCGATATTTAATTGTTCCGCAAAACAGCAAATGGCTTCCATCACAATACGTTTTGGGAAAATCCCATGGCATGATTTGGTCGCTTTTTGAATTTCTTCATGTGGCAGTAATCGGCTGCCTCCCTGTAACCCGCCAATAAACAGCGTACTGCTCCCTTCATAATTGCACAGTGTAAACGTCATTTCCGCTAAAGTCTCGCCAGCGCAATTGCGTACCAGAATGGTGCTTTCACCTTCTTTATCCAGTATGATGAATGAAGTCATTATTACGCTAAATACTTCGCTATTTTTTCCCTCAATTTGTGCAAGTTGTAATCCATCTTCACTTAAATAATCCTTAAATTCAGTGGCTGAAAAAAAGCTGCGGATAGCATTGTAATGATAACGCACTGCATCCAGTTTCGTTTTGTGGTCAAGGTTTTTCGCGAGATAGGCGCGATGCAAACGAACCGGCAATCGCGGCTGGCGTGCAAGTATGCTATCCAGGTCAGGCCATTGCGCCAACTCGGTCATCCATTCACGCGTTAATCGCGGTATAAGCGCTGAGCGCAACAAAAACTTACGACGAAAGCTACGCTGATGCCAAAATTGCCCGGGGCGCCAATGTCCGGTCATCAGGCTACAAAAGAGGCTAAAACTTGTGACTGGTTTTGAAGAATGAAAAGTGCTTTCAGTTAGCTGGCTCATAATATAAATCCGATTGATACTCTTGTACTAATTTCAGCACAGCGGATCTTAACCATTCATCAATAACTCTGTTATTCTTGCGCTTTTCAACAGTGATTTATTTAACGTTGATGTTTAGCACTCCACTCTGGTGGACGTATTGGGGAAATTGGGACATTTATGAAGCTCAAGGGAAAAATCAAAAAACGCTATTTTCTGTTCGCCATCATCCTTATTGTGGCGGTAATTGCACTTTGGCGAACGCTTAATGCGCCTTTACCTCAGTATCAAACATTAATTGTTCGTCCTGGCGATCTGCAGCAAAGCGTACTGGCTACCGGTAAGCTGGATGCGCTGCGTAAAGTTGACGTCGGGGCGCAGGTCAGCGGGCAGTTAAAAACGCTGTCGGTCGCGATTGGCGATAAAGTAAAAAAAGATCAGTTACTCGGCGTTATCGATCCTGAACAGGCGCAAAACCAAATCAAAGAGGTTGAAGCGACGCTGATGGAATTGCGTGCCCAGCGTTTACAAGCCGAAGCTGAGTGGAAACTGGCGCGGGTCACGCTTTCCCGCCAGCAGCAGCTGGCGAAAACCCAGGCCGTATCACAGCAGGATCTCGACACCGCGGCCACCGAGATGGCGGTCAAACAGGCGCAAATTGGCACAATTGACGCGCAAATTAAACGTAATCAGGCTTCTCTCGATACGGCAAAAACCAACCTTGATTACACCCGCATCGTTGCGCCAATGGCTGGCGAAGTAACGCAAATTACTACCCTGCAAGGGCAAACCGTTATTGCCGCCCAGCAGGCACCTAATATTCTGACCCTGGCGGATATGAGCACCATGCTGGTAAAAGCGCAGGTTTCCGAGGCCGATGTAATTCACCTGCACCCTGGGCAAAAAGCCTGGTTTACCGTACTGGGCGATCCGCAGACGCGTTATGAAGGTAAGCTCAAAGATGTTCTTCCGACGCCAGAGAAAGTGAATGATGCGATTTTCTACTATGCCCGCTTCGAAGTTCCCAATCCGAAAGGGATCCTGCGTCTGGATATGACCGCGCAGGTCCATATACAGCTCACTGATGTCAAAAATGTCCTGACTATCCCGCTGTCGGCACTGGGCGATCCTATTGGTAACAACCGTTATAACGTCAGGCTGCTGCGTAACGGCGAAACCCGCGAACGTGAAGTGGTTATCGGCGCGCGTAATGACACCGATGTGGAGATCGTGAAAGGGCTGGAAGAGGGGGATGAAGTCATTATCGGTGAGGGCAACGCCGGAGCTGCAAAATGACAGCATTGCTTGAACTGAGCCATATCCGCCGCAGCTATCCCTCAGGCGAAGGCCAGGTTGAGGTGCTGAAGGACGTATCCTTGAGCATTCAGGCCGGGGAAATGGTAGCGATTGTCGGGGCGTCTGGCTCGGGTAAATCGACGCTGATGAACATTCTCGGCTGTCTGGATAAGCCAACCAGCGGGACGTATCGCGTTGCCGGACGTGATGTCTCCACGCTGGATAGCGATGCGCTAGCGCAACTACGTCGCGAGCATTTTGGTTTTATCTTCCAGCGCTATCATTTGTTGTCGCATTTAACCGCCGCACAAAACGTTGAGGTACCGGCGGTCTACGCTGGCACTGAACGTAAGCAGCGCCTGGCGCGTGCGCAGGAATTACTCCAGCGGCTGGGGTTGGGTGATCGGGTTGACTATCAACCCTCCCAGCTTTCCGGTGGTCAGCAGCAGCGGGTCAGTATTGCGCGTGCGCTGATGAACGGGGGGCAGGTTATTCTTGCCGACGAACCCACCGGTGCACTGGATAGCCATTCCGGCGAAGAGGTAATGGCCATTTTGCATCAACTGCGCGATCGCGGGCATACGGTAATTATCGTTACTCACGACAGTCAGGTCGCCGCGCAGGCCGAGCGGGTCATTGAAATTCGTGACGGTGAGATTGTGCGCAATCCTCCGCCACAGAAACCCTCTGGCGGACGCGATATCGCGGAGCCAACGGTGAAAACGGCATCCGGCTGGAGCCAGTTTGTCAGCGGTTTTCGTGAAGCGCTTACCATGGCCTGGCTGGCAATGGCCGCGAATAAAATGCGAACGCTACTGACCATGCTCGGGATCATCATCGGTATTGCTTCGGTGGTGTCGATCGTGGTGGTAGGCGATGCGGCTAAACAATTGGTACTGGCAGATATTCGCGCTATTGGTACTAACACCATTGATATCTATCCAGGCAAAGATTTCGGCGACGACGATCCGCAATATCAACAGGCGTTGAAGTATGACGATTTGACGGCGCTTCAGAAGCAGCCCTGGGTCAGTTCGGTGACACCTGCGGTGTCGAAGAACCTGCGGTTACGCTATGGCAATATCGACGTTGCTGCCAGTGCTAATGGCGTTAGCGGCGACTATTTTAACGTCTATGGCATGACATTCAGCGAAGGGACCACCTTTAACGCTGAGCAACTGGCGGGGCGCGCTCAGGTGGTGGTGCTCGACAGTAATACCCGGCGTCAGTTGTTCCCCAACAAAGCGAAAGTTGTCGGCGAGGTCGTGCTGGTGGGGAATATGCCTGCCACGGTGATTGGTGTTGCAGAAGAGAAACAGTCGATGTTTGGCAGTAGCAAGATCCTGCGGGTCTGGCTGCCTTATAGCACTATGTCCGGGCGAATCATGGGACAGTCGTGGCTGAATTCGATCACCGTGCGAGTGAAGGATGGTTTTGACAGTGCCCAGGCCGAACAGCAACTGACCCGACTGTTGACGTTGCGCCACGGTAAGAAGGATTTCTTCACCTGGAATATGGACGGTATCTTGAAAACCGCCGAAAAGACCACACGTACATTACAACTCTTCCTGACGCTGGTGGCGGTGATTTCGCTGGTGGTCGGTGGGATTGGCGTAATGAATATTATGCTGGTTTCAGTAACCGAACGAACGCGTGAGATTGGCATTCGTATGGCGGTTGGCGCTCGCGCCAGTGACGTGCTGCAACAGTTCTTAATTGAAGCGGTGTTAGTGTGTCTGGTTGGCGGCGCGTTGGGCATTAGCCTGTCGATGCTGATCGCCTTTACGCTACAGTTATTCCTGCCGGGCTGGGAAATTGGATTCTCACCCGTCGCGTTGTTGACGGCGTTTCTGTGTTCAACGGCAACCGGGGTGTTATTTGGCTGGCTACCGGCGCGGAATGCGGCACGTCTGGATCCAGTAGATGCTCTGGCGCGGGAATAATACCACAGAGATAAAAATGCCAGCCGCAAGGGCTGGCATTTTGACTGCGGGATGTACACAATGAGACAGAAGAGCTATGCGACAGCTTCTGCTTCAATGACAGGCACGATGACACTGGCATGATTGCCTTTTGGCCCCTGGTGGACATCAAACTGGACAGACTGTCCGGCTTTTAGCGTTCTGTAACCATCCATCTGAATGGTGGAATAATGGGCGAAAATATCTTCGCCGCCGCCTTCGGGGCAAATGAAACCAAACCCTTTGGCGTTGTTGAACCACTTAACAGTACCCGTTTCCATACTTCGACATCCTTCGTAAATCTTATATAAGTAAGATGGAATGAACCGGTGGCGGAGTGGGGGCTGTTCAAAACCTCGCCAACTCTCGAAACTACAATTTAGAGAAATCAGGCGAGGCGTCAAGCGCCAGACAGACGGAATAGGGTAAAAATGCATCAAAATTTGAAGCAGTTAACGCTATTGTCGGTTATGTGACAGATGTCGCGGATGGCACTAATAGATGATAGTTATCTAATACTTGAGGTAGATTGATTGTGCGCATAGGCTGCTTGTCAGCGGCAAGATTTTCTGCCGGAAACCGTAACTGAAGATGACGACTGACAATGGGTAAGACGAACGACTGGCTGGATTTCGATCTGCTGGCGGAAGACAAATTGCGCGACGCGCTAAAACCGCCATCTATGTATAAAGTGATATTAGTCAATGATGATTACACTCCGATGGAGTTTGTTATTGACGTGTTACAAAAATTCTTTTCTTATGATGTAGAACGTGCAACGCAACTGATGCTTGCAGTTCACTATCAAGGCAAAGCTATCTGCGGTGTGTTCACTGCCGAAGTGGCTGAAACCAAAGTAGCGATGGTGAACAAATATGCGAGGGAGAACGAGCATCCGTTGCTGTGTACGCTGGAAAAAGCCTGAATGCAGGCATAAACATTGGGGGAGGTGCCTATGCTCAATCAAGAACTGGAACTCAGTTTAAACATGGCTTTCGCCAGAGCGCGCGAGCACCGACATGAGTTTATGACCGTCGAGCACTTGTTACTGGCGTTGCTCAGTAACCCATCGGCCCGCGAAGCGCTGGAAGCGTGTTCTGTGGATCTGGTGGCGCTCCGTCAGGAACTCGAAGCCTTCATTGAACAGACCACACCTGTATTGCCTGCCAGTGAGGAAGAACGCGACACGCAGCCAACGTTGAGTTTTCAGCGTGTACTGCAACGCGCGGTCTTTCATGTTCAGTCCTCCGGGCGCAATGAAGTTACCGGCGCAAATGTGCTGGTCGCTATCTTCAGCGAGCAGGAATCTCAAGCGGCTTATCTGCTTCGTAAGCATGAAGTAAGTCGTCTTGATGTGGTGAATTTTATTTCTCATGGCACGCGCAAAGACGAACCCAGCCAGTCTTCTGACTCTGGGAATCAGCCAAATAACGAAGAGCAAGCTGGCGGGGAGGACCGTATGGAGAACTTCACGACTAACCTTAACCAGCTTGCCCGTGTGGGCGGAATTGATCCGCTCATTGGCCGGGACAAAGAGCTGGAGCGCGCCATTCAGGTACTGTGCCGTCGCAGAAAAAACAACCCGCTGCTGGTGGGAGAGTCTGGTGTCGGTAAAACCGCCATTGCCGAAGGCCTCGCCTGGCGTATCGTCCAGGGTGATGTGCCTGAAATTATGGCTGATTGTACTCTTTACTCCCTGGATATCGGCTCGCTGCTGGCAGGCACCAAATATCGCGGCGATTTTGAAAAACGCTTTAAGGCGCTGCTAAAACAGCTGGAACAGGATACTAACAGCATTCTGTTTATCGATGAGATCCACACCATTATCGGTGCGGGTGCGGCATCGGGCGGCCAGGTGGATGCGGCTAACCTGATCAAACCGTTGCTCTCCAGCGGTAAGATCCGTGTGATAGGGTCCACAACCTATCAGGAATTCAGCAATATCTTTGAAAAGGATCGTGCCTTAGCGCGCCGTTTCCAGAAAATCGATGTCACTGAGCCATCGGTAGAAGAGACCGTGCAGATCATCAACGGTCTGAAGCCGAAATACGAAGCGCACCATGACGTCCGCTATACCGCCAAAGCGGTGCGTGCAGCGGTCGAACTGGCGGTGAAATACATTAACGATCGTCATCTGCCGGATAAAGCGATTGACGTGATTGATGAGGCGGGCGCGCGTGCGCGTCTGATGCCGGTCAGCAAGCGCAAGAAAACCGTCAACGTGGCGGATATCGAGTCCGTTGTGGCCCGCATTGCGCGGATCCCGGAGAAGAGCGTTTCGCAGAGCGATCGCGACACGCTGAAAAACCTGGGCAACCGTCTGAAAATGCTGGTATTCGGACAGGATAAAGCCATTGAGGCGCTGACTGAAGCGATCAAAATGAGCCGTGCCGGTCTGGGACACGAGCATAAACCGGTCGGTTCGTTCCTGTTTGCCGGACCAACTGGCGTCGGTAAGACCGAAGTCACGGTGCAGTTGTCCAAAGCACTCGGTATTGAACTGCTGCGTTTTGATATGTCCGAATATATGGAACGCCACACCGTTAGCCGCCTGATTGGTGCGCCTCCGGGGTATGTCGGTTTCGACCAGGGCGGTTTGCTGACTGATGCTGTTATTAAGCATCCGCATGCGGTACTGCTGCTGGATGAAATCGAAAAAGCACACCCGGATGTCTTTAATCTGCTGCTGCAGGTGATGGATAACGGCACGCTGACCGACAATAACGGGCGTAAAGCGGATTTCCGCAACGTGGTGCTGGTCATGACCACCAACGCCGGTGTACGTGAAACTGAGCGTAAATCGATTGGGTTGATTCATCAGGACAACAGTACTGATGCAATGGGTGAAATCAAAAAAGTGTTTACGCCGGAATTCCGTAACCGTCTCGACAACATTATCTGGTTCGATCATCTCTCTACCGAGGTGATTCATCAGGTTGTTGATAAGTTTATCGTCGAGCTTCAGGTACAGCTGGATCAGAAAGGTGTCTCTCTGGAAGTGAGTCAGGAAGCACGTGACTGGCTGGCAGAGAAAGGCTATGACCGCGCAATGGGCGCTCGTCCAATGACGCGTGTTGTCCAGGATAACCTGAAAAAACCATTGGCTAACGAACTGCTGTTCGGTTCGCTTGTGGATGGCGGTCAGGTGACCGTTGCGCTGGATAAAGAGAAAAATGAGCTGACTTATGGTTTCCAGAGTGCACAAAAGCACAAACCAGAAGCTGCACATTAATCTTCAATCACTTAATAAGCCGGGCGTAATGCCCGGTTTTTTTTGCCTGAAAGTAGAGATTTGAATTGGAAAGACCTGGAAAGTTCAAACGGCAGGCAAAAAATAAGCCTGCGTAAGGGAGATTACGCAGGCTAAGGAGGTGGTTCCTGGTACAGCTAGCATTTATGGGTTATGTTTTTCAGCGGAGGGGATAATACCCTTAATGAACGAAACGGTATGTGATCGATTTCTAAGAATCTTCCGAACGCTGAAAAATAACCGTAATTAACTACTTAGCATGCGGGTTACGTGTGGACTCACCGACAAAATTACGCATCAACAATGCATAATTCAGATCGATATCCTCCGGTACAGGCATCCACACGGTGTAACCATCGCCCGGCGCAACTGGCATCGCTTCGCCTTTCGCGTTTTCCATCTGTTCGAGGGTAAAATTGATGTTGCCCTGTGGGGTCATCAGCTCCAGGCTGTCGCCGACGGTGAATTTGTTTTTCACCAGTACGGCTGCCAGTTCACCTTTACGTTCGCCGGTGAATTCGCCGACAAACTGCTGACGCTCGGAAACAGAGAAGCCGTATTCGTAGTTCTGATAGTCGTCATGCGTATGGCGGCGCAGGAACCCTTCGGTGTAACCACGATGTGCCAGACCTTCCAGCGTTTCCAGCAGTTGCGGGTCGAATGGTTTACCGGCTGCGGCATCATCAATGGCTTTGCGGTATACCTGTGCGGTACGCGCGCAGTAATAATATGACTTGGTGCGGCCTTCGATCTTCAGGGAATGCACACCCATCTGCGTCAGACGTTCAACGTGGGCAATGGCACGCAAATCCTTCGAGTTCATGATGTAGGTGCCGTGTTCGTCTTCGAATGCGGTCATGTACTCGCCCGGACGCTGGGCTTCTTCGATCATAAAGACTTTGTCTGTCGGTGCGCCAATACCCAGCGTAGGCTCAACGTTTTGTACCGGGATAGGCTCGTACTTATGCACGATATTGCCTACCACGTCTTCTTTGCCTTCCTGCACGTTGTATTCCCAGCGACAGGCATTGGTGCAGGTACCCTGGTTCGGGTCACGCTTGTTGATGTAACCAGAGAGCAGGCAGCGACCGGAGTAGGCCATGCACAGCGCGCCGTGAACGAAGATCTCAAGCTCCATATCTGGCACCTGGGTGCGGATCTCTTCAATTTCTTCCAGCGACAGCTCGCGGGAGAGGATCACTCGGGTCAGCCCCATCTGCTTCCAGAATTTTACCGTTGCCCAGTTTACGGCGTTAGCCTGAACTGAAAGGTGAATATCCATGTCAGGGAAGTTTTCGCGCACCAGCATAATCAGACCAGGGTCTGACATGATCAATGCATCCGGTCCCATTTCCACCACCGGTTTCAGGTCACGAATAAAGGTCTTCAGCTTGGCATTGTGTGGGGCAATGTTAACCACCACGTAGAATTTTTTACCCAGTTCATGGGCTTCATTAATGCCGAGCTGCAGGTTTTCGTGGTTGAATTCGTTGTTGCGTACGCGCAATGAGTAACGCGGTTGGCCCGCATACACAGCGTCTGCGCCATAGGCGAAAGCGTAACGCATGTTTTTCAGCGTTCCCGCTGGGGAAAGGAGTTCCGGTTTAAACATAATTTTCTCGTTCTGATGACAGGTCAGACTCGCCTCACTCAATGAGGCGGTTAGGGGAGTGCCCCCATATTAAGGGCGGGCATTGTAGCGCTGCGGGGAAGTCAGGTAAAGAAAAACGCCGGGCGACAGCGTTGCGTTACCCGGCTGAGCGAGTAATTTTCAGGTCTTCACCAGGGCCCCTCGAAACTGTGGAGCCCTGAAGGGCGGGAGTATTTAGGCCAGTCGACAGGCGTCGGCTTCCCAGCGATACCCCACGCCATAGACCGCGCGGATAAACGACTGCTCAGCATCCAGCGACTCCAGCTTGCGCCGCAGGTTCTTAATATGGCTGTCGATGGTGCGGTCGGTAACGACGCGATAATCGTCATAGAGATGGTTAAGCAATTGTTCTCGGGAGAACACTTTTCCCGGCTCATGTGACAACGTTTTAAGTAAGCGGAATTCTGCGGGCGTTAAGTCGAGCATCTTTCCACGCCAGGAGGCCTGAAAACGGCCTTCGTCGACGATTAGCGGGCTTTCTGCATCCATTTGTTGCAGTTCGCGCTGCGGTTTGCAACGACGCAGGATTGTTTTTACGCGCGCGACAACTTCGCGCGGGCTGTAGGGCTTACAAATGTAGTCATCCGCACCGATCTCCAGCCCCAGCAGGCGATCAATCTCTTCGATTTTAGCGGTTACCATCATGATGGGGACTTCAGAGAAACGGCGGATTTCCCGACACAGTGTCAGACCGTCGGTACCGGGCAGCATCAGATCCAACAAGATCAGATCGGGCGGTGTTTGGCGCACGTAAGGCAGAACCAGGTCGCCGTGGCTGATGAGCGTAGGTGCATAGCTCGCTGCCCGCAGGTAGTCGATCAGCAGTTGCCCTAGCTTAGGCTCGTCTTCCACGATCAGAATACGCGGTGTGTTTTCATCAATGGGTAACTCAGTCATACATCTCTCTGTAAATCGCGTTCCAGCGGTAACTCTACTGTAATGCTAACCCCACCAAAAGGCGAATGGGCGGCACGAATCAGACCATTATGCGCCTGTACGATATTGACGCAAATCGCCAGCCCCAACCCGGACCCTCCACTGGCGCGGTTACGCGAGCCTTCGGTGCGGTAAAACCGTTCAAACAACTTCTGTAACTGCTCATCACTTACGCCGGGAGCGGAATCTGCGAAGGTTAATAACACCATGCGTTCGCGTTGTTCGGCGCTGATATGCAACCCGCCACCGCTATCGGTGTAGCGCAGACTGTTTTCCAGTAAGTTGTTGAACAACTGCATCAGACGATCCCTGTCACCAAATACCGTCATGCTGTCCGGGAGTGAAAGTTGTATCGTTAGCCCACGACTGGCAAAGCGTTCACGAAATGCCCCACTTGCCACTTCCAATAGGGGGATGAGGTCCAGCGATGTTTTCTGGTAGGCCAGCGCGCCTTCATCGGACATGGAGAGCTGATGAAGATCGTCCACCAGCTTAGTGAGTGTACCGACTTCAGCCTGTAAAGAGGCAACTGAGTCAGGGGTAAACTGGCGGACGCCATCCTGAATGGCCTCCAGCTCACCGCGCAGTACCGCCAACGGCGTGCGCAGTTCGTGAGAAATATCGGCCATAAAGTCACGACGCATCTGCTGGTTTTTTTCCAACGTACTGGCGAGTTGGTTGAAGTCCTGCGCCAGCTTGCCCAGCTCATCCGTACTGGTTGGCGTAACGCGCGTGGTGAAATCGCCCGCCGCCAGTTTGTGCGTGCCTTCCACCAACCGCTTAACCGGAGCCAGCAGGCTGCGCGCCAGCGTAAACGTCGCCAGCGCAGCCAGGATCGTGGAGAGCGCAACGATAAGCCAACTGGATCGTCTTTGCTGCATGTCGAAATTGATATCCGTATTCCGTGTTAAACGTTCCACAGGAGAGGCGATCACGGCGCCCACTTCGCTACCGTTGACACGGATGGGATGGCGCATGCCGTCGCGAGGAACTGGGCCGCGCGGGCCGACAAGCACGCGGGCATTTTGGTCGATAACCCAAAACTGTGTACGCCAGCCGTGCGGCGGCATACCTGGGCCCGGTTTATCATCGTCATTGTCGTGTTCAAAAGAGCGCAGGATCTGGAACACAAAACGATCGTTATTGCGTAAGAATCGCCAGTTGCCGTGCTGCGCGTACTGCTCGCTTAATGCGTCGCTGAGCATTTGCAGCCGCTGCTCGTTGCCGTGCTTGATATAATCAATAAAACCACGTTCGAAGCTAATGCGTACGGCCCAGTGCATGCTGATCAGCAACACAATGCAGGTGGCGAAAATCGCCAGAAACAGTTTGCCGGTGATACCGGGCCGCCAGAACTTCATCAGGTGCTCCTTTTGCGTCGTGAAATCACCGCGTTGGTTTGCGTGTCGTTCGGCACGCGGGCAAAAACAATGGCGGGCAGCGCAATAATGAAGGCGATGCACAGCCAGGTATACATAAAGACGGTATGCGTACTACCGCTGTCGATGGCGATATGCTGTTGGCCGAACATGCCTAACAGCAGGCCTGCGATGGTCACACCAATACTCATCGACAGCTGCATGATCATCGACAGCAGGCTGTTACCGCTGCTGGCCAGATCGTCAGGCAGGTCTTTTAACGTAAGCGTGTTCATGGATGAAAAACGCGTTGAGTTGACCATTCCCTGTAAAAACAGCACGAAGGGTAGGGCGTAATACCAGCCCAGCAGTGCCGTGGTCATTAGCAATAGACTGACCAGCGACAGGCCAAGCGTGGTGGTAATCAGTACGCGACGGTAACCAAAGCGGTTCACGACCTGCACCACAATGCGCTTCATGCCCATACTGCCCAGCACCATCGGGATCATCATCAGACCGGCATGAAAGGGTGAAAAACCGAGGCCTATCTGTAAAAACACCGGCGTCATAAACGGCAACATGCCGCTGCCGATGCGTCCGGCAAAACTGCCGAACAGACCTAGCGAGAAGGTTTGTGTGCGAAACAGATTCAGGCTGAACAGCGCACGCGGATTACGATGGGCGTGTTTCAGATATAGCGCAATAGCCAACACCCCGCAGATAACCAGCGCCGCCAGCGTGATACTGGAGAGGCCGGTTCCTTTGCTGCCATCGAGCGCCAGCGTCAGTACCGCCATGCCGACCGCCAGCATTGCGAACCCTGAGAGGTCGAAACGTCGGGTTTGCATGGTGTAGTTGGGCATCAGCATTAACGTCGCTATCGCACCGACAATGCCTACCGGAATGTTAATCAAAAATATCCAGTGCCAGGAGGCGTATTCAACCAGAATCCCGCCTAACGCCGGGCCCAGCAGCGGGCCGATTTGACCGGGTAAAGTGACAAACGTCATCGCCGCCATGTATTGCTCACGCGGGACGATTTTCATCACCGTTAGCCTGCCGACCGGTACCATCATCGCACCGCCAACGCCTTGTAAAACGCGCGCCATCACCAGCTCGTTGAGCGTGCTGGACCCGGCGCAAAACAGCGAGCCAAGCGTAAACAGGATAATGGCGGTGAAGAAGATATTCCGCACGCCAACTTTATCCGCCAGCCATCCGCTGGCGGGCAGCATCACGGCAACGGTTAGTACATATGACACGATGACCATATGCATGTGTAACGGGCTTTCCCCGAGGCTTGCCGCCATCGAGGGAAGTGCGGTGTTAACGATGGTGGTATCCAGCGACTGCATAAAAAAGCCAAATGCCACAATCCAAAGTTGCCAGCGGGTGCTGTCGGGAAGTTCTGTCATAACTCTGCTACCGGTTTGCTGTTTTTACGCGAAAAACGCAGACGCAGACGGTCGAAAAAGAGATAGACCACGGGCGTGGTGTACAGCGTCAGGAGCTGGCTCACGACCAGCCCACCGACAATGGTTATCCCCAAAGGCTGGCGCAGTTCAGAGCCATCCCCTGCGGATAACACCAACGGCAACGCGCCAAACAACGCCGCCAGCGTGGTCATCATTATTGGGCGAAAGCGCAACAGGCAGGCCTGGAAAATAGCTTCTTCCGGCTGCAGCTTGCCGTTTCTCTGCGCTTCCAGCGCAAAATCGACCATCATGATGGCGTTTTTCTTCACAATGCCAATTAATAGCATGATCCCTATCAGGGCGATTAGGCTGAACGGGGCATTGAACAGTTCCAGAGCCAGCAACGCCCCGACGCCTGCCGAAGGTAGCGTGGAGAGAATGGTCAGCGGATGTACATAGCTTTCATACAGCATGCCCAGCACGATATAGACCGTGGCGATGGCGGCAATAATCAGGATTACCTGCGAATTCATCGTGTCCTGAAATACCTGAGCGGTACCGGCAAAGCTACCGCGAACCGTGGAAGGGACGCCGAGCTGGGTCATGGTTCTGTTGATCGCCTCTGTCGCTTCTGACAGTGAAGAACCTGTCGGCAGGTTAAACGACACGGTTGAGGCGGCGGACAAGCCCTGATGGTTCACAGACAGTGGCGCATTCGCCGGCTGCCATTTAGCAAAATACGATAATGGGATCGCTTTACCGTCATTATTGATGACGAACATTTTGTCTAGTGCGCTGATGTCCTGGGTGTAACGTCGATCGACCTCCATCACCACTTTGTATTGGTTCATCGGCTGATAGATGGTAGAAATCTGCCGTTGTCCGAAAGCATTATTCAACAGGCTGTTGGCGGCTGCCACATCGATCCCCAGGCGAGACATAGTGTCGCGATCGTAAATCAGATTCATCTCCGCGCCATTGTCCTGCTGATCGGAGTTGACGTCCGCCAGTTGGGGCAGGGCGGCAAGCGCCTTACGGATCTTCGGTTCCCACTCGCGCAGCGCCGCGAGATCGTCGGACAGCAGTGTGTACTGATAGCTGGCGTTGGCCTGACGTCCGCCAACGCGGATGTCCTGCACCGCCATCAGAAAAAGATTCGCGCCTGGCTCTTTGGCAAGTGCGACGCGCAGGCGGTCGATCACCTGCTGAGCCGTTTCATGGCGCTCATCGCGTGGCTTGAGGGTAATAAACATCATCCCGCTGTTGACCCGGGAACCGCCGGTAAAGCCGGTGACGTTATTTACCGCCGGGTCGTCGCGGATGATTTTCATAAAATCCTGCAGTTTGCCGCGCATCGCCTGGAAAGAGATGCTCTGGTCGGCCTGGATCCCACCCATCAATACACCCGTATCCTGCTCCGGAAAGAAGGTTTTGGGGATGGAAATATAAAGCCAGATATTCAGCGCAATGGTGCC
This sequence comes from Citrobacter sp. Cpo090, assembly GCF_030332665.1. NCBI lineage: Bacteria > Pseudomonadati > Pseudomonadota > Gammaproteobacteria > Enterobacterales > Enterobacteriaceae > Citrobacter > Citrobacter sp. Cpo090. The sequence continues at coordinate 360,435 of NZ_JAOWHK010000038.1, forward strand.
AAGTAACACCACGCCTACCAGTCGCGTATGGCGCAGCACCCATTTAAGCGAGGTGCCGTAACTCTGTTGCAGCGCAACCAGCACACGACCAAAACCCCGTTTGCGAGACTGTTCGCGTGGGGTGCTGGATTTGAGCATCCAGCCGCACATCATTGGCGTTAATGTCAGCGACACCAGCAGTGAGATGCCGATAGCGACCGACAGCGTGACGGCAAACTCGCGCAGCAAGCGCCCAGGCAATCCGCCCATTAACAGCAGCGGCAGGAACACCGCTACCAGCGACAGGCTCATGGAAAGCACGGTGAATCCTACTTCGCGCGTACCCTGCAACGCCGCCTGGAGCGGCTTCATTCCCGCTTCCAGGTGGCGGGCAATATTTTCCAGCACCACGATAGCGTCATCTACGACAAATCCCGTAGCAATGGTTAACGCCATCAATGACAGGTTGTTCAGGCTGAATCCGCATAGATACATGGCGGCAAAGGTACCTATCAGCGATACCGGAACCGCTACCGCGGGGATCAGCGTCGCGCGCCCGGAGCGCAGGAAAACAAAGACCACCAGGATAACCAGCGCCACGGAGATAACCAGCGTTTGTTCGACTTCCTCCAGCGAGGCGCGAATGGTCGGCGAGCGGTCCTGGGCTATTTGCAGATCGATGGCGGCCGGGACCAGCGTTTGTAATTCCGGTAATTTGGCGCGAATGCTGTCTACCGTCTGAATAATATTGGCTTCCGGTAGCTTGCGGATCATCAGCAGAATGGCCGGTTTGGCATTGGTCATCCCCGCGTTGCGTACGTCCTGTACCGAGTCGGTTACAGACGCAACGTCGCCCAGTCGCACCGCTGCGCCGTTGTTGTAGTGGATGATAATCGGCTGGTATTCGGCGGCGGTTTTCAGCTCATCGTTGGTTTGGACCTGCCAGCGGTGGGTATCATTTTCGATAGCGCCCTGCGGCTTACGCACGTTGGCGTTGTCAATTGCGCTACGCACGTCGTCAAGCGACACGCCCTGGTTAAACAGCGCTTGCGGATTCAGTCCTACACGCACGGCAGGCAGAGAGCTGCCTCCAACGTCAACGTCGCCCACACCGTCGATTTGCGCGATGGTCTGCGCCAGTTGTGTTGATGCGAAATCGTACAGTTCACCTTGCGAGTAAGTGTCCGACGTTAGCGTCAGGATCATGATTGGCGCATCGGAAGGGTTGGCTTTGCGATACGTTGGTCGGCTCGGCATCCCGCTGGGTAGCAGACTTTGCGCGGCGTTAATCGCGGCCTGAACGTCCCGCGCCGCGCCATTGATGTCACGGTCGAATTTGAATTCGAGTATAATACGCGTACTGCCAAGCGAACTGCTTGATGTCATTTCGTTCACGCCCGCAATGCGCCCCAGCGAGCGCTCCAGCGGAGTTGCGACCGAGGACGCCATTGTTTCGGGTGAGGCACCCGGTAACGATGCGCTGACCATGATCACCGGAAAATCCACCTGCGGCAGTGGAGCGACCGGCAGCAGACGAAATCCGAGTATGCCGCACAGGGTGATGGCTACCGAAATGAGAATGGTCGCCACCGGACGATGAATGAAAAGCGCGAAAAATTTCATTTACGCTTCCTCTTCCTGACGCGGGAAGCGGCTTTTCACATACAGCGACAGACGGTCAAACAGCAGATAAATCACCGGGGTGGTAAACAGAGTTAATACCTGGCTTACCAGCAGGCCGCCGACCATACCAATCCCTAACGGACGGCGTAATTCGGCACCCACACCGGTACTCAACATCAGCGGCAACGCGCCGAGCAGTGCCGCCAGCGTAGTCATCAGAATTGGGCGGAAACGCAGCAGACAGGCCTGGAAAATGGCATCGCGTGGTGACATTCCCTGTTCGCGCTCCGCGGCAAGGGCAAAGTCGATCATCATGATGGCGTTTTTCTTGACGATACCGATGAGCAAAATAATGCCGATAATCGCGATGACGTCCAGTTCGCTGCCGGCAATCATTAACGCCAGGAGCGCCCCGACGCCCGCCGTCGGCAGCGTGGAGAGAATAGTAATTGGGTGAATAAAGCTCTCATACAGCACGCCGAGGACGATATACATTGCGACAACCGCAGCCACAATCAACCAGATGGTATTTCCCAGCGCGGCCTGGAAAGCGAGCGTGCTGCCCTGGAACTGGGTGGTAATATTTGCGGGCAGGTTAAGCGTTTTTTCGGCATCCAGAATCGCCTGTACCGCATCGCCCAGCGAATGTTCGTCTGGCACGTTGAACGAGATGGTGGTGACCGGGAACTGATCGAGGTGGTTAATCGACAGTGGGGCAAAACGCTGTTCAATGCTGGCGATCGCGCTGAGCGGTACTATGCCACCGTCGCTACTGGTCAGACGTATTGTATCCAGAGCCACAAGCCCCGGTGTATTGTTGGTGTCATGTTCTAACACCACGCGATACTGATTTGCCTGGGTGTAGATAGTTGAAATCAGTCGCTGGCCGAAAGCGTTGTACAGGGCGTTGTCGACATCTGACATGCTGATGCCCAAACGGCTGGCGCTGTCGCGATTGACGTTCACATACGCCACCAGCCCTTTGTCCTGCCAGTCGCTACTAACATCGGACAGTTGCGGTAGCTGATTTAGTTTAGCGATCAGCTGTGGAACCCAGGTGCTGAGGGCATCAAGGGATGTCGCTTGCAGCGTGAACTGATATTGCGTCCGGCTGACCTGGGTATCAATCGTCAGGTCCTGAGTGGGCTGTAGATAGAGGTCAACGCCGGGAACTCTGTCAACCGCGTCCTGTAAGCGCGCAATCACTTTCTGCACTCGATCGTCACGTTCATCCAGCGGCTTAAGGTTGATTTGTAAGCGCGCGCTGTTTAAGGCCGTATTCGTGCCATCCACACCGACAAAAGCGGTCAGGCTTTCTACCGCCGGATCTTTCAGGATGACATCTGAAACCTGACGCTGGCGCTGGGCCATGCTGGCAAATGAGCTGGACTGCGGTGCCTGCAGCGTGCCCTGGATAATGCCGTTGTCCTGGATCGGAAAGAAGCCTTTGGGAATAAAGACCCAAAGCATGACGCTCAATACCAGCGTGCCGAGCGCAACGCTGAGCGTGAGCCACGGATGGTTGAGCACTTTCGCCAGCCAGTGTCCGTACCCGGCAATGATGCGATCAAACATTTGCTCTGAGGCGCGGGAGAAGCGGTTTTGCTTACGCAATGAGGCCTGATTCAGCATACGCGCGCACATCATCGGCGTAAGAGTGAGCGAGACAACGGCGGAAATCAGAATCGCTACGGCCAGCGTTACAGCGAACTCCCGGAATAATCGACCTACGATATCCCCCATAAACAGCAGTGGGATCAGTACGGCGATCAGTGAAAATGTCAGAGAGATGATGGTAAAACCAATCTCGCCCGCGCCCTTCAGGGCAGCAGTCAGCGGTTTTTCGCCTTTTTCGATATAGCGTGAAATATTCTCGATAACCACGATAGCGTCATCCACAACAAAGCCTGTCGCAATGGTTAGCGCCATGAGGGTCAGGTTGTTGATGGAGAAATCAAGAAATACCATCACCGCGAAGGTGCCGATTAACGATAACGGTACGGCGACCGCAGGAATAATGGTTGCCGGAATATTGCGCAAAAACAGGTAGATAATCATGACTACAAGCGCAATCGCCAGCATCAACTCAAATTGGGTATCCGCTACGGACGCACGAATATTGGTTGTACGATCGGAAAGTACGCTGACCTTAACCGATTTGGGCAGGCTTTCGGTGAGCTGTGGCAGCATCTGGCGGATACTGTCTGCCGTGGAGATGATGTTTGCTCCTGGCTGACGCTGAACATTCATCACTATAGCTTGTTGCTTATTGGCCCATGCGCCCAGCCAGCTGTTTTCGGCCCCTTGTTCGACGGTGGCGACATCGCCCAAACGAACCGGCGCACCGTTTTTATAGGCAATAATGAGCTGACGATATTCGTCTGCGGACTGCATCTGGTCGTTGGCTGAAAGGGTAACGGCACGCGTTGGGCCATCAAGACTCCCTTTTGCCGAATTGACGTTAGCGCCGGTAATGGCCGTACGAATGGTTTCGCTGGTCAGACCGAGTGCGGCAATGGCCTGAGCGTTAAGTTTCACGCGGACCGCCGGACGTTGCCCTCCGGAAAGAGTTACCAGACCCACGCCGGATACCTGAGAGATTTTCTGCGCGACGCGGGTTTCGACCATATCTTCCACCTGCGTCATCGGCATGGCGCTGGAAGTGACCGCCAGCGTCATGATCGGCGGATCTGCCGGGTTTACTTTGCTGTAGACCGGAGGGTTAGGGAGATCGCTGGGTAATAAATTGGTGGCGGCGTTAATCGCGGCCTGAACTTCCTGCTCGGCAACATCCAGCGGGAGCGTCAGTTGAAACTGTAACGTAACGACCGATGCGCCACCGGAGCTTTGCGAGGACATCTGTTTTAAGCCAGACATCTGGCCGAACTGGCGTTCAAGCGGCGCGGTGACCGCCGAGGTCATGACGTCCGGGCTGGCACCGGGGTAGAGCGTAACGACCTGAATCGTGGGGTAATCCACTTCAGGTAAGGCAGCGATTGGCAGGAAGCGATAACCGATAATACCGGCAAGCAAAATCGCGACCATCAGCAGCGTGGTGGCGACGGGGCGCAGAATAAACAGGCGCGATGGTCCGCCTGTGTTGTCCGGAGGTAACACCTGCATCAGGAGTTGGCTCCTTTTTTGCCGTATCCGCGTGGCGCTGTTTTCTCATCGGAAACAGAGGCGTCGTGCGCCTCAACGACTTCGACTTTTGCGCCTTCCGTCAGACGATCGATACCGTCGGTCACGACTCGATCGCCCGCAGACAGCCCGGCGGCGATCACCACTTTTTGGCTATCCTGAATTCCCGGTTTCACCAGATGTTTGCTCACTTTATTATCGCTGTTCAGCACCCAGACAAAGTGGCCTTCGTTACCCATTTGCAGGGCGGCCGTTGGGATCACAACGGCATTTTGTTGTGTGTCGACCAGCATGCGGGCGTTAACGAACTGGTTAGGGAATAAGGCATCATCCTGATTGGAAAAACGAGCCTTAACTTTAATTGTTCCGGTGGTGGCATCAATCTGATTGTCGAGACTGAGCAGGACGCCTTCGCTCAGCTTTTGCGAATTGGTACGATCCCAGGCTTCGACCTTCAGCTGGCTCCCCGATTTTTGTGCCTGTAACACGGTAGCAATGTCGTTTTCAGGCAAGGTAAATATCAGGTCGATGGGATGCGTTTGCGTAATGACGACGATTCCAGTGGTATCGCCGCTGGAAATTTGGTTACCGACATCGACCTGCTTCAGGCCGACACGACCATCGACAGGCGCGGTTATCCGGCTCCAGTCGAGCTGCAACTGAGCGCTGGCGACACTGGCTTCGTCCGCTTTGATTGTGCCTAACGTCTCGTTGACCAGCGCCTGCTGGGCATCCAGCTCCTGGCGGGAGACCAGATTGGTTTTAACCAGCTGTTGATAGCGGGCAAGATCGCGACGGGCATTCGCCAGCGTGGCTTTATCTTTTGCAAGTTGTCCCTGCGCCTGAGCCAGAGCGACTTTGAACTGGCTGGGATCTATCTCTGCCAGTAGGTCGCCGGCTTTTACCTGCTGTCCTTCCTCAAAGTGTAAGGCGATGAGCTGACCATCTACCCGACTACGCACCGTGGCGGTATTTGCGGCAGTAACGGTCCCCAGCCCTGTCAGGTAACGTGGCACGGCTTCCTCGGCGGCGGTGGCAGCCTGAACGGGAGCCAACGGCCCGGAGCGCATTCCACGCCGTCCCGGACCAGCCGCGTGCTGCGCGGGTTTAGCCGCGCCCGGTGCGGTTTCCTGGGAGCCGCTACGGCTTTGCCAGAACCAGATGGCGGCTATAGTGGCCACAACGATCACAATTGCTATCACCCAGCGGGATTTATTACTGCCTTTCATTGTTATGAGTTTCTCATCCTGAAACGATTCGCGGAATGATACTAGTTTAGCCAGCGAACAAGGGAGAAAAATGGAGGAATTATGAAACACTGTCGGGATTCGTCTGAATGCTGACGCGGCTTTGCGAGGTGTTACGCAACAATCGGTGGTGAAAATAGCGAATGCGCAATTGTGCTATAGAGTGCTGACAAGGCAAAAAGGAGGAAAGCCAGAGATTTCAGCTGGACGCTGGAACGGGAAAGCCCCTCCCGAGGAAGGGGCCAAAATAAGGAAAGGGTTATGATGAAGCAGGTCATCATACTGGTGATACTCTTAGTCATTAGCTTCGCGGCTTACTAAGACACCAGGGGGAGGGGAAACCCTCCCTAACCCTCACTCCTGAAAATAAGCCACAGCTACAGTGATGTCAATACGCACACTTTTCAGCATGCGAGCGGCTTAGCGGAAAACAACGTCAGCCCAGCGGGCCAGTCCGGCGGTGACAGAACCAAAATCATCGCCACCCGCGATAGGGATCCCCGGAAGCTGCTGGGCGAGGGCTTTTTTAATCAGCGGTGAACGCGCGCTGCCGCCGGTTAGGTAAATCACGTCCGGTTTTTCCTGCGCGTTGTCCAGCGCCAGCTGGACCTGCTCCAGAATGCGCGCCAGGGGCTGATTGAGCGCAGCTTCCAATCCATGTTGACTAATATCGGTTGCCAGCGTGTCGCTGATAAACGGTATCGCCGCCGTTACAATGGATTGGTCGGAAAGCGCGATTTTGCTCTCTTCTGCGCTGCGCACAAGGCGATAGCTCAGACGCTCGCGCCAGACTTTAAGCAGCAAGGCTACTTTATCGGCTTCTTTCGCGTCGCGGACAAGATCGTTCAGTAAACGACCGTTGGCGCTGCTGTAGAAATCACTTTGCGCGGGAACATCGTTGATTGCGACCGCGTTCCACCAGGGGAGAATCGGTAAGGCGATACCTTTTTCAGTCTCACCGCCCATACCCAGCAGTGGCATCAGGTGTTTAAACGCCAGCGCGATATCCAGATCGTTCCCGCCTACGCGGCAGCCACTGTGTCCCAGCAGGCTGTTTTCGCGATCGGCGCGTTGATGCCATTGCGGCCCCATTAGCAGCAGTGAACAGTTGATGTATAATGTACGCCACAGTAAGTAACGAGAGAACAAGAAGATGAAAATACCAGTGTGGAGCTATGCCCGTGTATCAACACTGAATCAGGTTGATGGTTTTGGGATACAAAGGCAGGTGAACACGATAAACCAGTTTATTCAATCTATCGCATTAGATCCGCGTCTACCTTTTACATTAGATACGGACAATATTACTCAAATGGTTTCAGAAGGTCGCTCAGCGTTTCGGGGTAAAAACTGGAGTCCTAATGGTAAGTTGGGGCAATACCGTAAAATGGTAATGGATGGAGTAGTACCGGATTCTGTATTAGTTGTGGAGAACGTGGATAGATTAGTAAGGGTAGATCCCTATAATGCCGTAGAAATACTATCTGGTTTAATTAACCGTGGTACTACTATTCTGGAAATTGAAACGGGTATGACGTATTCCCGCTACATACCAGAAAGCATTACTGTACTTACCATGCAAGTGAATAGATCGCACGGTGAGTCAAAAAGAAAAAGTATCATGATGAAAAAGAGTCATGAAAATAGATTTGGTAATGTATCTAAGGTACGTCCAAGATGGTTCGATGTAGTAGAAGTTGATGGTATTAAACAATACCGTACTAATAACACGGCAAAGGCGATACAGCGTATGTATAACGATTATGTAAATGGTATTGGTGCGGCACAAATAGTACGCACATATGGCGATACAGATAATGGTAAACCGTGGACACTTGTTACTGTATTAAGAGCGTTAAGTGATAAACGCGTAGCCGATGATGCCCGTTACCCATCGATCATTGATAAAGAACTATATGAACGTGTACAGGCTCTTAAAATATCTCCATCAAAGGGCAAAACACATCAAAAGAACATGCTTAATCTATTTGCGGGTATGAGTAGATGCCCTATATGTAAACAGGCCATAATAACGAAGCGTAATAGTCATGGTGGACTTTTTACAGTCTGTTTAGGTAAACGTACAGATAAAACCTGTACGGCTCGTAGCATTGCTTATAATGCGTTAGAACGCCCCCTATTGAACGCAATAGTAGGACTTGATTTTAGTGAAGTGTATGGACAGGAAGAATCAAACGTACTAACACTACGTGATCAATGGATTCAGAATGAAAGGGATATTGCGGCATTTCGTGAACGTCTTACAAAGGCAAGTAGGCATGAAAAGTTTGCAATACTTGATGAACTGGAAGTAATGAACCGTGAACAGGATGAACTAACCATACGCCTTAAATCAGTAGATGCCCCGAAGGACATTACCCTAACTTATGATGATGATAAGTTAGATATGAACGTAGAGTACCGAATTGAATTAAACAATCGTATGAAGAAGCTCATACAACGTATCGATATAGTACGGGAAAATGTATCCAAAACTAATTACAAGATCTTCTGTAGTATTAAGTATTGGACAGAGTTACTTACTCACTTAGTGATAATTGATGTAGATGTAAAGCGTATTGGCAGGGGCGGTACTAATCAACTCACAACTACCCTACGTTCAGTGAGTAGTTTAGATCTGGAAGGGAACATAAAAGGCAATCCAGATATGGAGGCTCTGGAGTATTGGGAAAGTGTTGTTAATCAGGCCGTAGATATAGCAGTTAAGCAGGTACAAAAATGACACATAAAGGGGGCTTTTGCCCCCTTTTTACTAAATAAAAGTACTTGGAGGATTACAAATGAATTGGATTAAAACAACTCTAATACTACTACTTGGTTGGTTAGTAATGATTACTGGCATAATTGAGTACTTATTCATTGGCTGTATGGTGTGGCTGGTGGTGTGCCTTTTATGCGAGATTTTAAATTACATTAGAAAACAGCAGGTTATAAAAAATCAATAATTATTTTGGGATGAAACGCCGTTTCAGTGATATAATAGTAGTACAGGCAAGTAAAAATCCGTTTTTATCTCCATTTGCCCCATCTATCAAGCTCAAAAGATAAATAACTGTACATAATATATCTCTCCAAGAAATTCCCCGTTAATTCGGGGGTTCTTTTGGCTTGAATTTTTATGAAAATGTTTAACAAAAAAAGGAAAAATAATGGCAGAAAAGAAAACCATAAGCGTAGGTGTACGTCTAAGTGAAGTACAAAACAATCTATTACTTCAATTAGTACAGGAAGGTAAAGCCAAAACTATTAGCCAGGCAATACACTATCTAATCAATCAACAAATAATCTTGGGGGATAACAAGTGAGTACAAGAGAAATAAACGCAGCAAATAAACAATTTGAATCTAATACATGGGAAGTACATAAACATTACCCCCAATTATTGATTTGTGAAGAAGGTCAGCTATTCGATACTATCTCATTCAGACTATGTAAGCAGTCATTCAATGATAGGTATGATGAAGGGGGTTATATGTTCATACAGAAACCCACGATTCTAAATGTACATGATCTAATGGGTAGTCACTACTTACCACCTAAAGATCATTCAACCTATGTATACAATCATATTGATGAAGATAAACGTAATAATCATCGTTCAAATATAGAGATAGTACCGAAGGATGTAAACAATGTTAGCGGTACTAAGCGTAATGAAAAACTAACCTATGAAGAGTACATGATAGTAATGAACCATTATTCATTTGGTGAATGTAGCCAAAATGGTTTACGCAAGTATGTACATGGGATATTTGGTAAAGACACTGATGACACTCTATATACTCGCTTAGTGAAGGGGGAAACCTATAAATCATTCTATGAGCAATTGAGAAATGAAGATCCCGCAATCATTGAACGTATTGAAGGTGTACTACGCCGCACAGGAAGGAAATAAAAAAGGCTGTACTATGGGAGGAAAGTCATAGTACAGCCATTAATTAAAACAATTACAAGGTATTTATTATGGCAAACAAAACAAGAGATTACGACAATACACCATTTATACGTATTGCCGGATCATTTAGTGATTACGACAACGACCTAACAAAAGAAGCAAAAAACATAATTGATGAAGCAATAGCAAGTGTCCCAATGGGGAATGGTAAAAAATACACTGGATTCAAGATTTACTACATAGTATTTCATTTGATTACATTCAGCACAGAAAAAGTACTTTCAAAACTCCACCTGTATCAAGACCTACACCAAGACGAATTTACAGGACGGGTCACAGAAGCTACAGCAGTGAAAGTAAGAAGGGTAGCTACGGCAGTTTCTAAAGCACTGGTAGACGCTCATAAAAAGGGCGTGAAGCTATTCAAAGTACAGAAAGATGGTATGTACTATCTAAGTAATAAACAGTTCTATGAGACACTGGCGAACGCACAGGACAATGGAGCATCAGCACAGGATCTTATCGTGATGTTACAAGGCTTTATCGATGGTAGATAAAGCTATTTTTTCATCCATTAATGGAATAACTCATTCCACTAATAACAGTTTTATTCCATTAATGGATGTGTTTATTCCAACATATAGTGGCTACAACCCGCATTATACCGCTATATGTAGTGGTTCCCGTCCATTAATGGAACACTATAATATAGATACTTGGAATAAATGGAGTTTAGCAACTCCGAAGATCAAACACTCGCTTTGCTCGCATTTGATCTTAGAAATTACAAATAACCAAACTTTGCGTTTTTCTCGCTATCGCATCGAAAACCCGCAAGCGTCCTTTTCTCGCTTTCGCTCAATCCAGTAGGCGTAGGTACTCAAGAGATACTACTCAAAGTGATTTATTCAAAGTCTCTTGTAGTCGCCCACGCAGTGAACACGCAGCCCCGCGAAGTGTGAACGGGTCGCCATTAATCGAACAGGTACAGAAGGAGTACACCATGACCGAGCACCACCAAGAAGTATACGACCGCATCAAACACTACTTAGAGGAAACCAAATGAAACTAACCACCGTACAGGAATACTATAACTTTGTCCGTAATTGCCCACTTTTTGTAAGTGGTTATGTAACAGTGAAAAATAAAGATTATTTCTTTACCCAAGATGAACTACCACACCATGTACCACTACTGGGTAAAGTAAAATTAGCAACATTGCGAATGGAAGATGGTACGGACATTACATTTTCAAAGAAAGGTACGCACGTATCAAGATACGAAGGGAGTACGTACCTAATAGCATATGAAGAACGTTACCAGATATGGGATACGGCAATACCATTCTTTTACGATACATGGAAAAGGGATGAAGTTGTACAGAATGAAAAGTTACATCATGAAATAAAAAATCGTGGGTACTATGCGGTACTTGATAAATTACACAACATACTAAAGGAAATACAAAGCTATGAGCATAAAGAATGAAATAAAATATCGGAATAGTAAAACTAAATCCCGTCCAGACTACATCCCCAAATCACCCCTAACAGACACGCCAACGGTTACTGAAAGTAAACTTGAATGGATACGTGAGATACTCACAAAAGAGCCACACATCAAAGCAGGGGAACTAAATAAGCGTACAGGACTAAGGGCAACGGCAAAGTACTACAATCAACTAAGGAAATAATATGCAAACATATTTCAATGATGTACGACACATCAACCAATATATCGATAATGGTCATCCAGAAGTAAAAGCCTATATTGAACAACGTGAAGATGAAATTACATGGCTATCCGAAAACCTACTAATACTATGTGAAGGTCTGGAAGGATGGGAAGAAGTAGAAGCAGAACTAAAAGAAAGTTTAGAATTTTATAAAGAGCGTGATGCTCGTTTAGGGAGAAGTAAATGAAACTAACAGATATTCCAGAGATTTCAGGCGTATATATCGAACTAACCGTAAACTACATAAAAGAACATACCCAAACATTAGATAAGCAAGAAGAAATTACTATTGATGGTATCAAGTATAAGATTGTTCAAAGTTATACTAATGATGATAGTGTAGAACCAGAAGATGATATACGTGCGGTAAGCTACCGTGACTATGTACTAACTAAGACCTATCTACTAAAAGCAGTCAAATAAAAAGCCCCTTATTGGGGCTTTGCTTTCTCTACATGGTATGCGGCGAAGTGGAACGCCGTAAACTCTCCGGGCTTTGCTTCATTCTTATGTACCGTTCTGTACTTCCCATCTTCCCCTTTCACTACACAACCCATATACACGCCATCTACCATTACATCAGTGATGTTCCCACGTTCATTATATGTAACCATTTCGCATCCTCCATTGGGTGAGTACTAATAGTAGCTACTACTAATACTTAGTACAACCACAAATCACACGTACTATTAAATTAAAACTTGTCAAGTACTATCAACTACTACTGTATATTAGTACATACCCATAAAACCGCCTGTAACGCATTCTAAGCGATTTAAATCAAAACCCGTACCCTACATCAAAAACAAATAGATCTCGCCAAATCGAAATAGTAGCACTTTTTGTATAATGAGTAGCTACGCATTATGCTAATCACGCATACGCATGTTTATTAGTAGTGCTACCAATACCCCCTGGAAATAGTAGTTGCTATACGTAGTTGCAGTAGCTACTATTAGCACTCAGGCAACAACACGGAAACACGCAAATGGATAAGTTTAAAAACTTCTCTACTAAGTACGTTAAGGATTTGAATAAAGCGGCAATGGGTTTTTATGCCCACGTGGAAGTACAGCAGCACGTGAACGGTACGGTAGTTAAGATTGATACCTACCAGATGGAAAAGCCAGGGTACGCATTTATGGCTTTTGAAAGCGGTTTACAGGTATCCGTAGAGTTAACCGATGGGGTATTAAAATTCGGTACTAAAGATGAATATCGGACTAAAGATTTGAATAATCACCCCTGCTTTCATAGTGAATCACGTGAAGCCCTATTAGGTGTATGTGTCCGGTACTTCTTGGGACGTGTGGCAAGCCCCGCAGAACTTGAAGCAATCAAAGATGTATTGATTCACGAATTGGCATAATGGAAGGGGGAGAAATCCCCCAAGGGGAACAAATGACTTTCACAATTACTATTCGTCGTGAACATGTATTAGTAGCAATTCTGATAACCATTTTTGTACTAGCGGGGGCATTATAATGTTAAATCGTGGTTTACCTACTACAACTATCATCAAAGCTAAATCATATGGGCTTACTCTTGATGAAGTGATCAATACAGTAACTGGTATGCATCAGGTAGTAGTAACACGTGATGGTGAAAACCTTCCCCTGTTTTCTGTTTTCCGTATGTCCGGTGGAATGTACCGTTGGGAAAAGAACGTAACACTTCTACCCCATGTACTAAATGAAATCGGTAATCGATGGATTGATGAAGAACATTTCTTGATCATGCTCGACTATGTAGCACGTGAAATGAATGATTGGCATGAAGTAGCGAACCTATGAGGCTAAACATTATCGCAGGTGGTCTAATTACGGAAGTATATGATGATCACAATAAGAAAGTGGGTTCGGTATCAATGAGTAAGGAACCTAAGAGGCGTAATAAACCTTACTCATGTGGTACACAATTTCATGCAACCTTCAATGAAGCACTAATAGCACTACTAAAGCGTAAGAAGGTAAACATCAGGAATGTACTATGAATGTGGGCGTACAGGATATTCAAGTACTAAACGAATTCTTAATTGAAAAGATCCGCACACTACCACTTGATGATGTGGTAGTAATATTCAAGATTGATCGGGAGGTAGCAAAAACAATACGTAAACTAAAACATCGCCAGCTTTATAAGTTAATTGAAATAAACCAAATACTACTTAATGTAAACAATGTAGTACTAACACGTGCCATAGAGGATATAAAATGTAAATAGTGCAAATACTAATTCTGTACTATACACTGGTACTCTTTATAACTGTAAGTAAGGAATAACCATGCGTACTCTTACCAATTCTTTTTTTCAGTCATTACTAGTACAAGATTTTAACACGGCAGTTTTACAGAGTGATGCCCGTCGCCGTAATGAACTGGCATCCATCGATCCAGTAGAGATTGAAACCCTGATAGAACGCCTAAAGGAAGTACACCACGTAGTACTCCAAATACGTAGCCAGAAGCAACAGGAAGCCGTAGAACTGCTTAAAGGTCTGGTAGGTAAGGGTACGGGGTTTAACAGTGTGGAAGAACTCATAGAGGCGGCAGGGGGCATGATAGAGGAACGCCCAACCCCATCTAAGAAGGGGGGAGCAGCAAACAACCGGATCTATCGTATTGAACTACTGGATAGTGGGAATGATGAACGCCGTGGCTATTCAATAGTGAATGGTGTGATACCGCCAACACTCAAGAAAGATCCGGTATACGTCGCACTACTGGCAAAGAATCCAGAGCTGGAACATGTGGACGAATTACTAATGGCATTTAGTCCTGAATACCAGGAATCACACCCAATCAATGCCAAGTATGAAAAAGAAACATTCCATATTAATACGCGGGGTAAATTTAACCGTAAAGCTATGGTGATGTTTAGCCGATATAAAAAGAAAGTACCAGAAGCAACACCCGCACAATTTCGGGAACTGGTCATGACGAACTATAAGGATGTCACATGAAAACTATTATTGTACTAATCATTGCTGTACTAATTTCAGCATGTACCACCACAACTACAACACCAAAACGCCCATGTACGCCAGAGGAACGCCAGATGATGGAAAACGTTTCATCTAAGTTTGCGGTAGTCAATCCGTCAATTCGTGCTCAGTGTAAGTAGGGGGCATAATGGGATTATTCGATAAGGGGCGTAAAACCCCCACATTGACCCAAATGGCAGTAGGTACGGCATGTTATGTAGTAGCACCTACCGTAACATTAGGGGTAGTTGGTATTGCTACAGTGATTCACTATGTTAGGGAGTCACGCAAGGAAACAAAAGAGATTGAAGCGGCAGAACTGGAAGCTACCGTAAAGAAAGTCATCAATAAACAACCTGTAGTGAAGTCCAAGTACACACTACAGATGGAAGAAGAAACCCGACGCTTTAAGGCATTAAAATGATATGGGTAGCACTCGGTTTAGCCGCCTTTGCCTTTATTGGGCTATGGCAACAGGACTCACAGATCACTAAGCTACAAAAAGAATTAGATGATCTTAAGTGGGATTTAATTAATCAAAACACTATAAAACCACCACAGAGGAAATAAGATGAACAAAGAACTTCAAATTGATATTAACCGCCTAACTACTACCTTTCTTGAATTAACAGAACGTGCGGCAACAATCGGACTAACGTTAAATGCTATCACCGTTGAAACTAAGGATGATAAACATTATTCAATAAACCCATATGAAGATACGGTAGTAGAGATTAATCATGATGGAACACGCAAGGAAGGGGCATGTGAAATAGATATTCACGAATTCTACCAACAACACCCCGAACTATTAGAAGAGTAAACACTCCAGCCCACTAATCACAGTGGGCTTTTTTATTTCTAAATACTCCTATACGGCATAGGAGTACACACCATGACTACCATTCACATACACTACCAGAACGGCACACAATCCATTCTAAGCGGTACTTACTCAGGGTATGAACCGTCACGCAAAGATAAGCTAATAACCGCTCATATCACCACACAGGACGGTTATGGGCTATTCATAGATCAATACTCATTAGTACTAAAGTATAAATATATAACATTAGATTATTCACGCTTTCAAATTGGGGGGAACGTCTATCCCTTAGTACTCCTATGTAAATACAACGGCACAGAAAAGAAACATCTAAATAGATTAAGAGATCTACGTGATGAACTACTTCTACATGGCACAGTTGATGGTGAAGCCATTCCCTACAGATTGCGAGTACTAATAGACTCTATGCAATAAAGTGCATAAACACTGCATAACGAGGGGTGGATACCCCAATACCCCTAAATAGAACAAAAAGAAACAAGTCATTGATTTATAACGATTTTTTCAAAAGGTACTCCCATAGTGGGTCCAAGAGGCGAATTTTCGTCGGCACTTTGTTTTACATATAAATGCAAAATAAATGCATACCCGAAACGAATTGAATAATTATTCATAAGGAATAAAAAATGAAACCAATTAGCCTAAACCAATTAGGTAAACAATATGGATATGATGAATCAACCGTTAGGCAATGGCGTGATAAAGGTATGCCATGCGGTGAAGGTGTTGATGAAAGTACTACACGTGCTTGGATAGTACAGAATGTTATACGTCCCTTGCGTGAAACCGATATTAAAGAACAGATTGAACAAGAGCGACTAAAGAAATTAAAAGCTGAAGCCAGCCTATCCGAACTTGAATTAATGGAAAAAGAAAATGTAGTAGTAAATACGGAATATGTTGAACAAGTACTAACGGCATATCTATTTCAAATTAAAACCACTATTAGAAGTATCCCCAATAAAATTTATCTTGAACTATTTGCAATGACTGACGCGAAAGATTTACGCGACCGATTAAAGGAAGTAATAGATACACATCTTTATCAATTGGGTGAAATGGAATTTGAACTACCAGAGGATGAAGAAATATTAGATGAACAAGAACAAGAAGAAATTAACGACACTACTCAAGAAAGTACTACCGACGATCAAACCCCCGAAGATTCAGAAAACCAGTGATTGGATTAAAGCTGGTGGTGTGATGAAGCTGGTGGATGGTCCAGCTATGGGGCTTGATTTTCTCCCATTTCCCTTTCAGTGCCTCCCAATGGATATAGCACAGGAAAGAAGCACCAAGAAGATCGTAATTCAGGCATGTTCGCAACTTCTCAAGACGCAGGTTATGACGGCAATAGCCATGAACAAGATGGCAAATGATCCGGCAAACTTTGCGTTTGCTTCAAGTAGTGCCGATGAAATCAAGAAGTTTAGACTTGGTAAATTCATGCCAGTAGTTGAAAGTAGTCCGGTACTATCTCCCCTTGTCACAGATAAATCAGATAAGAATGCCGCAAACAACGCCAAACAAACCGAATTAAAGAATGGCACTTTTATCTACTGGCTAAACCTTAATACACCCGGCAACCTACGCGGGATCACGTGTAGTACAGTTCTACTTGATGAAGTATCAAACGTAGAAGTAGGGGAAGAAGGTAATCCAATCAAATTGGCTGAAGCCCGTACTTCTACGTTTGGTGATGATGCTTTAGTAGTAGTTGCAAGTACTCCACTATTTAAAAACGATCTAATTAATTCAGAATTCAATCTAAGTGATAAACGCTTTTGGTTCGTTACACATGAATGTGGTCATGAATATAAATTTGAATGGGAACAAGTTAAGTTTCAATTTAAACAATTAGAGAATGGTAGAGCTATTCCAGATTCAACCACTGCCAAGTTAATGTGTCCCCATTGTGATAAAGAAATTGATGAACATACAAGACACCAGATGGTAAACAATGGGCGATGGATTGCCACTAATCCGAATGGTGAAAAGGGCGTAGTAGGTTTTCAATGTAGCCGTATGATTAGCCCCCTGAATACCATTGAAGAAATGGTAAGTAAATACGCCGATGCCCTATATTCATTTAACCTTCAAACTTTCTATAACAATGAACTTGGAGAAGTTTATGAAAACGAATATGAAAAAGAACTTGATATCATCCAGTTAGAACAGACACGTGATGATTCATTTAACTTACATAATATTCCAGAAAAAGCACTTGGGATCTGTATCGCCACCGATCAGCAATTAGATAGGTTAGAGTCTACGGTAATTGCCTTTGATGAAAAGAATGTATGGGTACTTGGTCATGAATTTTTCTATTCACATGACTGTACTAAAATTGAAGCCCCCGCATGGAATGAACTTGATAAATTCTGTAGACAGGACTTTAAAACCCCATCAGGCCGCATCATTCCCACGCTGGCGGTATTTGTGGATTCATCGAACGGTAACGCCACGGAAACAGTGAAACGCTTCACAGGCCGTTGGGCGAAGTATCACCCAATCAAGGGTAGTAGTTCTACTACATCCCCATTGTTTAAAAAGTCTACGGAAGCTGGTTATAAACTACAGATTCTAAATGTTCATGAAGGTAAATTGACAATACGTAAATTACTTAATCATATGTTAAGTGATGAACCACAGTTAGCCCCGACACAATTACATTTTAGTAGTTCTCTACAACATGATTACTTTGAACAATTAACTGCCGAAGAACTAAAACCGAAGGGTGGAAAGTTACAATGGCGACTTAAACAAGGCCAAAAAAGAAACGAAGCATTGGACTGTTTATGTTATTCCCTAATTGCTCGTGAATATTCCGTAAGTAAATTGGGTACTAATCAGCCCTATAGAAAACTTAGAGAATTTAAATCATCAAATAAAGAGCAAGTACAAGTACAGCCCATGATAAATAAAGAAGAAACCAAACCAGAACCAGAACTAAAATCACAGATTAAAGCACCACCAAAAAGGACGGTACGTAGAACTGGTGGTACAGGATGGTTCGGCAAATAAGGAAATAAAATGGCAAATGTTTTACCAGAAAAAATCTATATGACTATGAACCCATATGATTTTTATGTAACGATGCCGCCACACTCAACCCTTGTAGTTAATTATCTAAATGGGGGTAATAGTACTACCATAGATAATTTTAGTACTACATCAGAAGCCAAATTAATTACATTTAAGGTTAATGGGGCAAGTGATAAGTTATTTTGTATTCTATTCGATAATGCGAAGGGTACAAGTACTAGCTTTGTATCAGAACTAATTGATCCAACAAAGTACACTACCGAATATTCTAAACTTATTTCATTGATTCAGGAACTGGATGAAGTCATAGAAACTAAAATAGCTGGTGGCGGCGTATATTCAACAACAATTAATAATAAGACACTAATTAGTGAGTCACTTACTAACCTAGAAAACATGCGTATCCGTTATATTAAACGTGCAAATGCTCTATGGGCAAGTATGAACGATCAGCCCGTAAATGGTAATGGTAAACCATTTAAGAGTGTAACCGTTTTTCGTGATCCTAATTATCCTAATAGATGGGGAACACGATAATGTTTTGGAGAAAACAAAAACCAGAACCTGTACAAAGTAAACCACAAGCGAGTAAGAAGCGTTTCATTGATAAGCCATCGGCAAACCTAAAGCGTGATCTACAGGCTGTACGCGGTATGAGTACCCCCGTAATTAGTTTTGGTTTTACATCTGGTACGGGTTCACAAAATATCAATAACTTGATCCGTTGGTTCCTTAGTGATTGGCGTAATGCTTCACGTGAAGCAATCCTAAAGAATCCATTGGGTAGTAAATATATGAATCTATCCGTGGATGGTGTTATAGGTGCGGAAGGTGTTTATGTTAAGCCATCCCCTACAGTTGAAGATATGGATGAAAATGAACTTCAAGAACTAAGTAATAAACTTGAAAAACGTTTTGACCGTTGGGCATATGATGCGGATCGTTTTAGTCTTGATGGACAATTAACCTTTGATATTTTCCAACAAACTGTAGAGAAAGTACGGGTACAGGATGGGGAATGCTTCATACGTATTCATAACATTAACGGTACTATTAAACTTGAAATCATTGATGGTGCTCGCCTTACTCAACTTAATAACCAATGGCTTGATAATGGGAATTACATTTCAAATGGTATTGAATTTGATAAGAATCATAAACCCGTAAATTATTATTTCTGTATCTATAACCCGATTACCTACACATTTGACGCAGCAGCATTTGAAATTATTCCGGCAAGTGAGATTTGTCATTATTTCATTCCCGTACAAATGGGACAGGAACGCGGAATTCCAGACATGATTAGTACAAGCAAGACTATGGAAGATCTAAAGAACTTCACAGAGGCTTCACTAATTGCTAAACGTGTATCAGCAAGTACTACCGCGTATATCACCAATAATAATAATGATACCGACCAAGTAGAGTTAGTAGCTGGCGAAGAAAATTCAACGGCAACATACACGGAATATCTTGAAGCGGGTGCGGTATATGAACTTGGTAAAAACCAAGACATTAAAACGGTAAACCCACAAGCGGGTGTAGATCGCATTGGTGAATTTACAAGTGAACTAATGGATCAGATTAGTATGGGCTTGAACGTAACTAAACAATCACTAATGGGATCAACAGCCGATGCCTCATTTAGTGCGGCAAAGTTGGCAGAACGCCTACAAGCTACAACCTTTAGAACTCGTACTAATGTACTAATCAGTAAAGTACTAAAACCAATCTATCTAGCCTGGTTAAAAAATGAAATGCTAAATAATAATACTCTTAATCTATCTTTTTCTGATTTCGATGATCTTATTTGTGCTCGTTATATTCCAGTGAAACCAATTTCCCTAGATCCTACGAAGGATATTCAGGCCGAAATTATGCTACTTGATGCGGGTTTAAAATCTAAAACTCAGATTATCAGTGAGATGGGAGGCGATCCCCGATTGACATTAGAGGAAATAGAAAAAGAAAAACAAACAAATAAGGAAGAAGATTCAAATGGATTTGAAGAAACTCAACCAGAAGAGGGAACTAACGATTCCAGTTCGGGCAATTAATGTAGATGCCCGTACTATTGATGTTGCATTTTGTAGTGAACAGCCAGTAAGTCGAATTATTGATGACAAACTATATTTTGAAATTCTCTTGTGTGGTGAAGAAAACGTAGACCTACGCCGCCTTAATAATAAAGGTGCTGTACTTTTCAACCATGACCGAGACAAATTACTTGGGGCAGTAGTTGAAGCACATATGGACGCAGATCGCGTAGGACGTGCCACACTACAGATTAGTAATGTAGGTCTTGGTAATACTATGTGGGGAATGATTCAGGAAGGAATTCTTTCACATATTAGTATTGGCTATAACATCTATGATTACCGCATGGAAGGTAACAATATTATCGTTACCAACTTTGAAATTTATGAAATCTCATTAGTAACTGTACCCGCAGATGAAACAGTAGGTATCGGACGTGCATTAGGTTGTGATGATCAAATGCGTGATGTACTTGAAGATGAATTAGAAGAAGCCCATGAAGATGAATCACTAAATAGTACAGAAGATACTAATGATGAGGAAAGAATCATGGAAGAACAAGAGGGAATGGAAGAAACCCGCCTAGATAATGAATCATACGACATTAAGGAAACTCTAATTGTTGATAATGATGAAAATGGTGGTGTAGCTAACATTGAATTAAGTGATGGTGAATTAGAAGAACTTGTTTCTAAACGTCCAGATCTTTTAAAGAAACTACAAGCGGGAATCGAACCCGATCAAATAAATAGTACAGATCCAGTAGAAGTAGAAGATAAACGCGACGTTGGCGAATTCACAGATGCCGATGGGAAAGCAGAACATCCCGAAGATATGGAAGATGAAGCTGAAAAAGAACGTAAGCGTGAATTAACTTCAATTGGTCAAGTACTAAAAGTGGATGTATCAGACGCAATCGCTAAAGGAATTAGCGTATCTGATTTTAAACGTTCACTAAATACAAATAATAAAACTCCAAACGTTAAGGATAACAAAATGGAAAAATCTGTAATTAATGGTCTAATTCGTCAAGCAGCCGAGGGTAAACCATTTGAAGGTACTCGTCTTGAAGTACCAGTAAATCAACTACGTGCAACTTCTACCACTACTGGCGGTACGGCTCTAGTTAAAGAAGTATATGTAGATTCTTATATTGATGTACTACGTGCCAATTCCGTATTTGCACAACTACCAATTCAAACTTTCTCCGGTCTTGAAGGTGAAGGTAATCTAGTACTACCAAAACTATCCAGTGATTTTACTGCAATGTTTGAATTTATTGATGAAGGTGAAGATTCACCACTAGTAGATGCAAACTTTGAGAAACTAGTTCTAAAACCAAAAACTTTTTCCGGTAGTGTACCAATTACCCGTACTCTAATTAAATCCGCAGATACCGCAGAACGTTATGTACAAGATGCAATGGTACGTGGTGCTGGTCTAAAACTAGAGAAAGAAATTCTATCTGAAATTGTTACCGCAGCACCTAACGGTACTCTATCCGCAGCTATTACCCAAAAAGATGTACAGGACGCACTTGGAAAACTAGCAGCAGCAAATGTACGTATTGATAATGTAGTAGCAATTGTTCACCCGACAACGGCGGCTGTATTGCGTAGTGTACTAGTTGGCGACAATACCGCAGCAAAATTCATGATTGAAGGCTATCGTTTCGAAGCATATCTATGTGATTCTGTACGCGTAATTGAGAGTACTCAAGTTGCAGCAGGTTCCGTTATTTTCGGTGACTTCTCTAATGTTGTACTTGCCTCTTGGGGTGGTCTAACTGTAGATCGTGATGATACTACTCTACGTGCTTCACAAGGTATCGTACTACGTACTTTTGCGTATATTGATCACGCAGTAGCACACGCTGAAGCATTCTATGTAATGAAACTAGCGGCATAATCACTATGAGGGCATTTAGTGATAAGCAATCGAATGTGCTTATAAATGCCTTTGGTGAAACTATTTCAATTAACGGGGCGACATGTACGGCAATAGTAGATGTACGCCCCGTTGTCATAGATAGTGGCACAGAAGGACTTATAGAAAGTACAGAAACGTTTATTTCAATGAAGTCATTGGACGTAACTAATCATGGAATTGAAGTAGATTCAATAGTAAAAGTAAGAAATATCAATTATACAGTTTATAACATTTATGATGATTTGAGTGGAATCACGGAAATATATATACGCCCAACTGTAATTAATAACTTTGGGGTGTAATATGGCCTTACTCAGTGACGTAAAAAATACAATTAAAAACAGTTTAGAAAACATTCAACCAATCCGAAAGGCCATGAAGATTCAAGCCGGAAAGGAAATGTTTATTTTAGTATCTGTAAATCAAAGTTATGAATTAACAAATTACGGTACTAATAGACAAACTGGAACTTTCAACTTTGAATTTCTATTAGTGCCGCAACCTGATAGTACTCCACCCGCAGATACATTTTCCGTAATTATGGAGTACTTTCAAAATACCACATTAAAGGAATTCAAAACTAATAATGTAACTCTCATTTCATATGCGTTTGATAGTGGTGAATTAGTATCAGATCCTACAACTGGTTATGTATCTCTATCGTTCTCCATAAATATTGTAGCAACGCAAAAACAATAAGGATTAACGATGGCTAACATTTATACGGGTAATGGATTAAAGATTTTCTATAATGAAGATACGGCAAACCGACTACCACAAAACGCAGGTAATGAACAAATTAGCGAAATTGCCGCTATGCCTACATTACATATTGCAGCGGCAATGGCACAAGTAGAAACATATAATAGTGAATATGTAGAGCAATTAGCAGGTGAACAGAATGTAGATCCCGTTGAAATTACTGTTAACTATATCCCAGGTGATTACACACATACCTTTTTAGATGAAGCAACAGAAACACAACAGGAATTTCAATTAATTCTTATCCGTCGCCACACTGAAGGTACATTAGATTATTCCCTAATGAATGGGCGAATTTCCGCAGCAGCCCTAAGCGGTGATAAAGATGCGGTAGTACAGAAAACATATACATTCACCCCTACAGAAATGATTGTACGTGATGCTACCGCACTTGCCAGTGTGGAACTATATGAAGGTTCCTATGGTGTTGGTAGTAATTCTGTGGACGTACCCCAATATGAACCAGTAACCCCAACGGGCAATAGTTTTATTAAGGTTCCCGCAGATCAGGCAGGTAATCCCGTTAGTGCTGATATGATGGGTATTGGTCTAATTGATGGTAATACATTTAGTTCACTTGCCATGACTAAAAGCGGGTCATTGGCTATCTACGCTAAAAACCAAACAACGGCATGGACTCGCATCCTAACAAGTAATTTGGGTGATTCAAAATATGTAGCATTAACTGGTGATCAATCAATTGACGGTACTAAAACTTTCATTAAGGGAATCTATGTAGACTCACTAACGGCAAGTAATGGTATTAGTGGTAAATCACTTACTGTAACTGAAAGTATTACTGGTGAAAGTATCACTGTTAATAATTCAACACTTGGTACAGCACAGGCCGATAATCTAACATTGGGTCAACCTTTGAGTGTGGCTAATGGTGGTACAGGTAGTAAGAACGCCACAGATGCCCGTTCAGCATTGGGAGTTAAGGCCGCAGGTACATTTGATATTGTGCCAATTGCAAATGGCGGTACTAATGCGAGTACGGCACTACAAGCCCGTATTAATCTTGATCTAATTTCAAAAAGTGAAAGTGATACGCGATATCTAAAAACGGAAAGTAATCTAAGTGATTTGTCAGATGTTGGAGCAGCCCGTACTAATTTATTGATACAAGGATTAGAATGTAATTCAGATACAGAAAGCGGTGCTTTTAACGCCTTACATAGTCCAAATGGTGCTAATTCATTAAGGCTTGCTAATGATGGCGGTTGGCGTTACGTAGACACTAATGGTAATAGTATTCCATTGGGTGTGGCAAATGGCGGTACAGGATCAACTAACGTAGTTGGTGCTCGTACAAATCTTGAATTAGATCGTTTTGGTCAGAATCCAAATGAAACTGTAATTTATTCTCCAGATAGAACTAAGTATTATGGTATTTCTAATGGCGGTATAGGTTCATGGGGTGTATTTGATTCAACTACACAGAAATGGCTACCTCTTGGAGTTGGTCAGGGTGGTACAGGAAGTACAACAGATGCTGGTGCTAGAATTAATCTAAAGTTAGATCGTGTACGCCAAGATCCAAACTTAACCCACGTATTCACCCAGGATGGCACAAAGTCACTTGTAATAGATAATAATGGTAAATGGGGTGGTTATAATTCATCAACAGGTACGTATATACCGTTGGGATTGAGTGAGGGCGGTACAGGATCAACGACAGCAAAACAAGCTAGATCACTTGACCGATTCAATACACCAGTTGGTAATAGAGCCGTTGGGATGGAGAACAATACGGACGTTCTAGCGTTTTTAAAAGATCAGGCCGAAAGTGGTTATTATTCATCAGGTTCAACAGTAGTTAATGGTCCTCCAAATATTGGATGGGCAATGTATAACTTACACGTACATGGTTTAGATGGTGCTGGTAAATTGGCATATGGTGCAGTAACTGCAATTTCAGATACCGGGGCAAGATGGCAGAATCTAATGCACACTGGTAATTGGCAGGGATGGTATCAATTAGGAGGTGTAAACGGTATTGTACCTATCACTGGTGGTGGCACTGGAACAAATAATGTAGCAGATGCTCGTATTAATCTTGGATTGGGTAACATACAAAATGTTAACTTTGGCGGTGTATTTGCCGATCAATGGAGTGACGACACATTATATAACGGTGGTATCATTGCAAGTACTTTATACAATACATCTTCTGGTGTACGTTCGATTGGTCGTATGTACACGGAAATTCAAGCTGATGGAATTCCCAAAACTACTATCCATAGTGGTGATGGAGCAAACCGTAACGCTTATCTACAGTTTACAAGTACAGGTGCATTAAGTGGCATTGAAAACTTACACTCAACAAATATATCCAGTCAGTCTACAACAGCAACTCAACAAATGGTTATTGGTAGTGCTGGTAGTGTACTTGGTACTAATTCATTAACTATTGGTGATTCCGATACAGGTTTTAAACAGCGTAGTGATGGTATTTTAGATGTTTATACCGACTCATTAAACTTATGTACTTTCACACCTTCAGGTTTAACTACTACACGTGTTATTGGTGTCACTACACCAGACGGACAAACGCGAGGTATGTATGTATCACCAGCACGACAGGGATCAGCAAACGCATTAGTAGCAGGTCAAGTAGATGGCGTTGATTTCTGGGATGGTTGGAGAGATCAAGCCGCAGGTTTACTTGTTGAGATGCCACGTCAAGGAATGATTAGTTCTATATGGAAATGTACTCATTGGGGAACAAACCACGTAGCAGGTATGCAAGTTTATTACCCAACGTCTGGTATTTGGTACACAAGTATTGTTACTGGTAGTGCTAGATGTATTTTCGGTTCGGATGGTGTTAACTCTGCGTCCAACTGGTTAAGTACATCAGATCAACGATTGAAATCTAATATTGAACCAATTACTGGAGCATTAGACAAAATCAAACAAATCACTGGTTATACCTATGATAAACGTAGCGATCTAGAACCAAATGAACATACTTTCACTACACATGAAGCGGGTCTAATCGCACAGGAAGTACAGAAGGTATTACCGGAAGCCGTTTCCTCAATTGGTGATGACAATTTACTTGGTGTTACATCATATGCAGTTCAGGCACTTCAAATCAACGCAATTAAAGAACTTGATGCGAAGGTAGAAGCACAAGCGGTACTAATTGAAAACCAACAACAACAAATTGATGAACTAAAAGCATTAGTACAGCAACTATTGAATAAATAAATACAACGTGGGTAGAGGAACTACCCACAGCAACTTATATAAGGATATAAAATAAATGGCTATGGACATTTTCAGCGGTGCTAATATTACCGTTTCCATCGGTACAAGTGCTGGTAAGGTACTTGCAACTGATTTTCAAGTAGTACCGGAAGTGGCATCTTTTACTACTTCAGGTTTTGAATCAGTAGTTATTGATGTAGTTACTTTTAACAGTGCTTATAATCGTAAGCTACTTGGTACTAAATCTATTCCAGACATTGATCTACAGGTTAACTATCTACCAGATAATGCGGTACATCAGAAACTTGAAACTCTCGCAGATGAGCAAAAACGTTGCCAAGTAAAATTAGAGTACTTCACGGATGCCGCTAAAACAGCAGGATTCTATGTAGTTTATACTTGCTTTGTTTCCTCAACTACCATTGATGGCGATAAGGATCAGGTAGTTACCAAATCATTCACCTTAGCCGTGGATGGTGAAGCAATTGAATCCGGTCTAATCGGAGAATAACACTAAATAAGGGTGATAGCGTATGTTATCACCTTTTTTATTACCATAAGGAAACAAAATGAATATTGAAAACCTAAAGAACAAATTAAAGCCAAAACTATATGAACATAAACTAGAGGGTGAAACTGTATATATTCACCGTCCAAGTGCTCGCGACTTTTCAAAATGTGATAATGTTGAAAATACACTAATCTATTGTGTGAAAGATGAAAATGGCGATCCAATTTTTGCAAGTGAAGATATTGATGGACGTATTAATGTATCATCAATTGATTTTCAATATCAGAATGAACTATATGGGGCAATTCTAAAACTTGTAACTGAAATGGATAAAGTAGACGAAGTAGAAAAAAAGTAATTGAGTCTCCAGAATTACGCTACTACCTAAAAATGATTAACAAGCGGGGATTAAGCCCCGTTGAATTTGAAGATTTAGATCCTGATTTATTTGAGGCATTAGTTATATTTGACCAGTTTATAGAACCGTCAGGATCTAAAATGGATATGCTGTATTATTCGCACCTATGCCATACAATGACAATGAACACACCAGGAATGACTAAAGAACTTGCAAAGAAAATCAAATATAAAGATTTCGACTTTTTAGGTTTACTGGATGACCGAGAAACAAGTAAAGAGCGTATTACCAGAATAAACAAGCAACGGCAAGAATCGGAATTCAATAAATTAGGTGATGCGATTAAAGCCCAAGCCATGATGAAAGGGAAGAAAAAGTAAATGGCACAAAATAAAAAAATCAAAGTTGAAATTGATGGTGATAGTACAGGACTGGAAAAGTCACTGAATACCGCAGAAAAGAAACTTGATTCATTTGGTAAAAATATTGGTGGTGGGCTTGGTGGCCTATCACGTGATGTTGGTGGTGCTTTTGGGTCTATGTCTATGGGTCTAACTGGTGTAGCTACTGGTGCGGGTCTTGCTGTAACGGCACTTGGTGGACTTGTATTAAAATTAAATGACGCAGTAAGAGAACTAAACCAAATATCAAAACAGTCGGGAATGTCAGTAGAGACACTACAGCAACTACAACGAACGTTTTATAGTACAGGTCTATCCGTAGATAAATTTGCAGATATTTCGCAGGATACGCTCGATAAGTTGGGGGATGCAATCGCAAATGGCGGTACTATCGCGGATGATCTAAAAAGTGTTGGGCTTGATGTTAACAACTATATTAAGTTTATGACACAAAAAGATGGCGGTATAAAAGCAGTTATACAGATGTTCTATGACCTTAAAGCGGCAGGGGCATCAGTGGC
Organism: Citrobacter sp. Cpo090; assembly: GCF_030332665.1. Taxonomy (NCBI): domain Bacteria; kingdom Pseudomonadati; phylum Pseudomonadota; class Gammaproteobacteria; order Enterobacterales; family Enterobacteriaceae; genus Citrobacter; species Citrobacter sp. Cpo090. The sequence continues at coordinate 388,686 of NZ_JAOWHK010000038.1, forward strand.
TGAAACTAAATTCTTGCTTGAATCAGTTGCAAGTGATGCGTCCCGTATGGGTGAAGTACTAGAAGAGTCAGCGAATGCAAGTGAAGCATGGAATAAGATCCATAGTGAAACAATCGCGATTACTAATGAAAGTGCTAGAGCATTTGAGCAGTTCGATAAAAACCTAAATGATTTTACAACTACTGGACAATCATTTTTATATGAATTTATCACCCCAACAATTGAAGAACTTAATACTTTATATGGATGGTTTAATAAAGATTGGGATAAAACTAAATTAGTTGAACTAATGAAGGGTGGATTTAAAAACTTCTTCTTTGGTGGTGATGGGGCAATACCAGAGTTTCTACGTGATCAATTCGATGTATCAGCTACTGAAGTTACAAGCCAGGCAAGGGACACACTTCTAAACTCTATTAGTACATTACAGGGTGATCTACAGACCGCAGTAGACGCGGGTAAAGGCCAAGAGAAACTACAAGAGAAACAGAAGAAACGCGAACAGGACGAAGCCAAGAAGGAAGCCGATAAACTTCAAAAGGCACGTGACGCAGCCGCAGCGAAGGCCGCAGCAGCACAGAAAAGAGCAGCTACCGAACGTTTAAATGCTCAAAAGACATTAGATGCCGCCATTACAGATATGGTGATTGGTACTAATGAGCGTCAATTAGCAATGTTTGACCGCCAACAAAAAGAGTTAGTACAGAAGATTAAAGACAGTGCTAAAACTCTTGGATTATCACAGGGTGATTTAAACAAGCTATTACTTGATCAACAAGCCAGTGCCGCAACTAAGCGTACCGATATGGTTAATCAAATGATTGGTTATCAAGATCCAAACCAATCAATGAAAAACAATATTGGACTATTACAAAGTGGTTCATTAAATCAAAACCAAAAGAATTACCTTGCGGATCAACAGGCACAGGGATTAGGGCAAAACGCAAATACTCAACGTCAATTAGATAGTAATACGGAAGCAATGAATCTTGAATTACAGCAAAACGAATTACTCCTAAAAGGCCATGAAGATTTTGAACGCCGTAAATCTGAAATTACAGCTAAGTACGCGGCACAGGCTGTACAGATCCAACAGCAGGAAACTATGCAAATAATGCAAAGTATGGAAGATTCAATGGGTCAAATTGGTCAAGGTATGGCAGCGGCATTTGGTGAATCATCTGGTGCGGCACAGGCATTTTTTGCCGTACAAAAGGGTTTAACTATATCCATGACTATTATGAAGATCCAAGAAGCGTTAGCATCAGCGTTAGCATTAGGTTTTCCACAAAATATTCCCGCATATGCTCAAATAGCCGCTATGGGTATGAGTATTATTAGTACAGCAACTGGTGCGGGGTCTGGTCAATTCCACGGTGGTGTGGATTCTCTTGATCCTTCTATGGATAACAAATCATTCCTACTAAAAGCGGGTGAACGTGTAGTACAGCCAGCCGCGAACCAAGATCTAATTAAGTTTCTTGATGAACAAAAAGGTAGTAATGGTTCATATTCGGGTGGTGGTGAAGTAACAATCTATTCCCCACTAATCGTAAAAGGGAACGTAGACGATCCTGAAATATGGAATAAGATGTTACAGAAGAACCAAAATAATGTAGCACAGGCCGTTAGAAGTAGCCAAAAACGTAATACATAAGGAAGGGGGCATAATGCCCCTTTCTTTATAAATACAGGAGATAATTAGAAGGAATCTAAAATGAATTTTTCAAATAATATTAAGGTTAGTGAAGTTACACTATCAAGTACTATTCCCCAATACTCCCAACGTGCTTGGACGGGTGAGGAACTACGCCGTAGTGTGGGCATTCAATACTATACCATTAAATTTAATCTATCTTTTGAAATTAAAGATAGGCACGAAGTACAGGCATTTATTGCCGAATATCAGCAGGGTAAGCCATTTAACGTATCATTGGGTAGAGCGGGTACATATACAGGTTCAGAATCTGGAGCGATTACCGCAGCGGGGGCAGTTGCTAAGGGGTCAATGATAATCCCCACAACTCAAAATACATTACGTGTGGGTGATTTAGTACAGTTCAGTAATCATAAAAAGCTCTATCAGATTGTTGAAACTACAGGTACGGAATTAACTATATTCCCACAACTACGTAATAATGTTGGTATGGGTGAAACTGTAATTTATAACAATCTAACAATCACAGCGACACTAGATGTTGATCAAAGTTTTGATATGGCTATTCAAAGTGTTTCATCAGTTCAATTCAACGCTACGGAGTATTTGAGATAATGGATGATTCAATTTTAACTAATCCCATTCTATTAAAGTATTGGGAACTACTACGCGGTGAATCACTATCACGTTTATCTATTAGTGATCTAATGTCAATGGGTATTCACGTTACTACATTTGATTTATTACCACGTTCAGTTAATGCGATCTATTGGAATGATGGATTCACACAACTTTCCCTGAATGGTGTTATATATGAACCATTCCCAGATTTAGTACAGGACTCGTTACCTTCATTTAGTGAGGAAAAGGGCATTAGTAATGACACTATTGATTTTACAGTTTCCAATGTGGATAACGCCACGCGAATAATGGCAATGTCCGGTCAATTGGATAAGGCAAAGCTAAATATCTCACTTGTCATTTTAAACCCCTATGATTCATCTCCCATCTATCAACAGAGAATGTTTTCAGGATTCATTGAAAACTTTGAATGTACCGTAAATCCATTTAGTGAGATTAACGAAATGAAAGTTACCGTGAATAGTGTCTATCAACGTTTAGACTTAACTCCAAAAACATTAGCAAGTAACTCAGTCTATCAGAGTTATTACCCCAATGATGCAATTATGAGTCTATTGGGTCAGGTGAACAAGGAAGATCAAGTATGGCGTTACAAATAAGTAAAGTATATGAAATATGCCAAGAGGCATTAAATCACCCCTATAGTTACGGTACTAACGATTGTAATATTGTTGCCATTAGAGTACTAGATTCTATTGGTGGTACAGATTGGGAAAGTAAAGCAGACTATGACAGTCTACTAAGTGGTATTAAAAATCTCAAAGAATTAGGTTTTGAAAGTACAGCAGATATTATCAAGCAACATTCCGATAAAGTGAAATACACAATCGATGGTGATATTTGGGTAGATCCAGATAACCCACATACCGTTGCTATAGTCGTTTCCGGTCGTCTATTAGGGGTAAATAAAGAACATACAGAATTTAAGATAGTCCCACGTAGAAAGGATGGAGACTATTACAGAATAAGGAAATAAAACTATGGGCGGCGGTGGCGGCATTGGTAATTTTTTTGGGGCAATCCTAACAGCGGTAGTAGTTGCGGTTGCCGTGTACTTTTCGGGTGGTACAGCATTAGCGGCAATTGGTTATGGTGCGGCAGCCGGGGCAGTTTCCCTAGTTGCTACAAGTATGCTTTCACAGATTGGTGCTCAGGGGTATGGGGATGTTACGGACACATTAAGCCGTTCTACATCCCCCGCAACTGGATTACCCGTAATCTATGGGGGGCAATTACCACATAAGGATGAAAAGAATAAAGGCTCATTTATACTAACTGGTACTATCAATAACTGGTACGCAGTAAAAGACAATGAATCGCAATACTTCTTTTCTTCACAAGTAGTTGCTATGACTGGTGTAGAACCATACATAGAACAAATATACTTTGATAACGTGCCTGTACTTGATGCACCAATTACACAGGATGGTATTGTAGGTAATAACATTATTTCAAATAAGTTTTCACCATACCTTCAATTAGAAGTACGTTTTGGAGGTGACTATAATTCTACTTCATCCCTTGCTAAAACATATGCGGGTGAGAAATGGAAAGATAACTTTTATGGTAAAGGTGTTGTATCAGTTTATGCGGTAATTAAAAAGACTCAACAATCATTAGAAGATAACATTTTAACAAATGATAATTTCACAATGAATGTGGAACTGAAAGGGCAGAAAATCTATGATTTCTACAGCGGTACTACTTTTGCCACTTCATGCCCCGTAAGCCAGATCTATGACTACCTAACTAATACTATCTATGGGATGGGGTTAGATCCTCAACTCATTAATATTGATTCATTCGAAGAATCGGCAGCATATTGTCATTCAGTTGGCCTATACTCAAATGGTGCAATTAGTTATCAAGATACTTACAAAAAGAATATTGAAAACATTCTCCAAACATTTGGAGGAATTACATATGTACATGGTGGGCAAATTTGTATTACGGTTGATCGTAAAACTTTATCTGTACAGTCATTTGATGAATCTAATATGGTTGGTGATTTGAAAGTAATCACATCAGGTAATCAGGACTACTATAATGTTCTTGATTGTCAGTTTACCAGTGTTAAGAATAACTACTCAACGGATGTAATACGTATTCCATCAGATATTAGTACAGATGATGTTATTAAGTCGGATGGTCAAGTAATCCCCCTTAGCCGTGATTTCTCTTGGATTTATTCGGAAGGGGCAGTGAATCTACTTGCGAATAGTGAACTACGCAAGGCACGTTTTGCCCTTAAAACTATTCAATTTACTACAGGGGAAGCATGGGATCTTAAAGTGTGGGATTCAATTACTGTACAGAATAGTGAATTGGGTATTAATGGAAAATTCAAAGTACTAACTAAGTCAGTTGCCACCGATCAAAAGAACGTGGGCTATTGCCAGATTTCGGCGGTTGAATATCCAGATGCAATATTTGATGGTGATGATTCATTAGTATTCCCCCCAGCGGGAACAATTTCGGGGGGTGCGGGTAATGTACTAACTGTACTACCGCCAGTAAATCTACAGGTATTCCGTAAAGGTACAATTACTACTGGTAACGTAGTAACGGTAGATTGGGATGCCAGCCCCGATCCCAACTTGCGTGGATATTATGTGTACTATAAGTTGTCGAGTACTAATACTTGGACATTTGCCGGATCTACTTCTGTAATGTCTACGGAATTCGATATATACGGTTTAGATGAAAGTCAAAACTATGATTTTTCCGTTGAAGCCTATAATATTCTTAATCGCCGTAGTGCTAAATTGACATTAGAAGGTATTAAACCTGAATTCAATTTCACATTACCCGCAGTTACTGGTGTTATTCTTGCCAATAGTACAGAATCCGTATACGTCACAGATTCGGGTGATTTTAATATACGTTGGGATAACCAGAAGAATTTACCAGTGAATGGTAGATCATTTAGTGATTATTTCCGGTACTATGTTATTAACATCTATAATGGTAATTCACTAATTAAAACCTTCTATACACAAGAGAACTTTTTCAATTACACATTAGCATTGAATGAACTAAAAGTACGTAAACCAACTATTGGTATTATCGCACAGGGTTACAATTCGGGTACATACTCACAGGAAGTAAAGATTACCGTTGAAAACAAACAATGTAGACAGGCAACAGGTTTAACAATTGGTGGTGGTTTTGGTAATCTATTTTGTTCATGGACTCCATCAACCGAACGTGATTATGCTGGTTGTGTAATTTCCATGATTTCCGGTACTCAATCCAGAGTATACATTAGTAATAAGCCAGAATTTGATTCTGTACCAAACATTACTGATGGTGAATATAAAGTTAAAATTGGATTCTTTGATATTTTTGGACAGGATAATATAATCTATACTCCAGAGCAGACTATTTCAATCAATTCCAAATATCAATTCACACAAGAAGATGCTAATGAAATTAATGGTATTCTAGATCTTGATAAGCGTTTAGATGATACATTAAATAATGCAGTAAATGAAAGTAGTGAATATACTAATACACAAATTGGTGTACTTGAAAACAAAATTGATAATGATATTAGTGCCAAGATTACCGAAATGAATCAAACAATTGTTGATAATAATACGGCAACAACGCAACAAATTACACAATTGAAAAGTGAAGTAGATGGTAATATAGCCAGTGTAAACCAACAAATGGTTACTAAGGCCGATAAATCCACAGTAGACGCACAATATACTTTATCCGTTAATGCGGGTGGTACAGTGGCTGGGATGCGTTTAGTAGCAAGTGAAGGTACTAGTAATAATTCTGCTATCTATTTTGCCGCAGATAAATTCGTAATTTCTGGAACTGATACCGCAACGGTAGGTGGTACAGCACCATTCTCTATTATTAATGGCACTACATATATGAAAACTGCCATGATTCAACAGGGCAGCATAGGTACGGCATATATTGCTGATTTATCCGTCACTAATTCCAAAATTGCCGACTTATCCGTAAATACGGCGAAAATAGTTGATGGCTCAATTACATCAGCCAAAATTGGTAATGCTCAAATTGGTTCGGCACAGATTGCCGATACTATTCAAAGTACTAACTATGTATGGGAACAATCAGGATGGAGAATAGACAAGAGTGGTGATATGTATATAAATGGACAAGTACCAGGGCAGGGTAGATTATCAATTACAAGTACTAGAATTGCCTTTTATGATGCGGCGGGTAGACCTACTGTAGTTATGGGGGCACGTCTATAATGCAAATGTTTATTAATGGAACCTCATATGATGCTACTAATGCGATGGGCTTTACATATGTAGTAGATTATTTGGTAGTATCGGGTCAAGGAAGTAAAACATATTCAAGTACAGCATTTAATTATGATGTAGTTGGTATGAATGGAACAATGGCGGTTCCCACAAGCCAAGCAACAATTACAGCGTGGGTTGATGGTAATACACTATATTGGAATAGTAACTTTTCATTAACACTTGTAGTTACGGCAACGGCTAAAGCGGGGGCTGATAGTTCATATTCTGGATTTGCCCTATATGATTATACATCGGGCTATCGTACCGTGAAGTTAGCCCCCGACTTTACGCCCTTCATTCTAAGTAATGTTGTAGATTTAGCCGCAGGTGCTCAATATGTTGATACGGGTGTACCCGTATCATCTGGTATTATTGGATTTGTACGGAATCGATTTGATCAGGGTGGTAATTTATCACGTAGTTTCTTCTCTACATCTAATGTTAATGGACAATGGCGGTTAACATTTGGGGCTAATGCTAATGCGTTTCCCATAAGGTTATATGTATTTGCAAATAAGCTACCACCAATCCCACCAAATGGATTCTATATATACAGGGATGGTAATATGGTATGGCATAACAATTGCCTACCATTAGATCTTAAGTGGATTACTACCCAATATGTTGAAAGTACTACCCCAATTGCGGTTACTACTGGTGTTACTGCTTTTATGTATCAACCACAAGATCCATCTTATCCCCTATTTGGATTTGAAAGATTTATGTGTAGTGGGTGTGGTATTTTAAATGGAAGGTGGCGTACATCAAATACGGAAGTATATCAAGCAACAATGGTAAACGTACCAACTATACCGCGTGGTTGGGTAGTGGGAACTAAAGTAGCTTATATTGATTGTGTACCATATGATACCTATTACCCATACTCACTATAAATAATAATACAATAATAATAATAGCAATAAGGAATTTAATATGGGTTGGGAAAGCATTTTTGCTGTTATATTTGCGGGTGGTGCTTTACTATGGAATATCTTTAGAGATAAAGGAACAGATATAGATAAATTAGCGTCACGACTTGCTAAACTTGAATCATATACAGAACACAATAAAGTGGATATGGAACGATTAGAAAAAAAGCAAAGTGAATTAGACGACAGTTTACAGGAACTACAATCACAGATTCACCAATTGGATCTAAAAGTTGAGCGTATTCTTGCAATTCTTGAAAAAACTAAAGGGGCATAATGCCCCTTATTTGTTTTTTAATTCTGCGATCATTGCGTTTAGTCTATTGGGTGTCTGACGATACCATAAAGAATCTTTAGCCTGTTTAATTGCTTCAGGATAGTCCTGTACTTTCAGTGCGGCAATCATCTTTCTGAATTTCTTAGTACCTGCTAAACCTAATTGAAACACCATAATTACCATGAAATCTTCCCAATCCTTTGGGAGTACTAAACCAAGTGTTTTTACATCTTTCATAGTACGGTCAATATCCCATGCCAATAATAGATCGGCATCAATTGGGGTAATACCTGATTTGAATTTTTCATATTCATTTGGTAGTACTTTATGCCCATAACCTATTGTGTCGTATCCTTCCGTATCTTTATACATCCAGAATTTACTTTGTTTAAAATATCCGCGTGTTATTTGGTACTCTTTTGTACCTTCATAGTTAATTAATCGTTGTTTTAAATCCATTCACTAAATACCTCATAAGAATAATAATTTATGAGGTATTTATGCTGACAAGGGAAATTGTAATCGCGAGAATTAAGGCGGCACAAGGTAATAAATTTACATTTGAAAATTTTGTTTATTCTGGAGTTTTAAATAAAGCCACCTTTACATGTACATTACATGGTGATGTGGAAATGATTCCACATAATTTAATTAACGGGCAAAATTGTGATAAATGTACCAGGGAACGGATGAGTAAAAAACTATCAATGGGTATGGATGAGTTCATTATAAAAGCTAATAAAGTACATAATTACCAATATGATTATAGTGATTCAACATATGTTAACTTAACCACTAAAATGGATAATGTTAAATGCAATAAATGTGGTCGTGATGATATCACTATTACACCCGGTAATCATCTTAAGGGACATAATCATAGGGGGTGTGCTACAAAACCGAAAAAAGAGAAAAAGAAAGTTACAGTTAAAAGAACAAAAACTACTATTAATGAATTGAAACGTAGTAATAGTGGGAATATGAAACCGTGGGAGTACTCACCAGATTGGACTGAAAATGATCTAATGGATGGGGGGTATGTGGGATTCATCTACCTTTTTAAATTCCCCGATGGTTCGGCATATATCGGAAGTAAGCAGATGTTTAAAAAAGTGAAGGATGTTAAAAAGTTAAAACCTGATAGTGTGGAAAATGGATGGCGTGATTATTCCTCAAGCTCAAAGATTGTAAATCAGAAAATAGCTGATGGGGAAGATTACACCCGTACTATTCTATGGGGATTCCCCACAATGGCTGAAACATTATTCGTGGAAAGTTATTTAATTTTCCTTCATGGGTTAGATACAGATCTATTGAATAAGGCTGTATTAAATAAAACTATTTTCCCAAGTGATAAGGGAAGAATGAGGGGAATCATACAGACTATTGAAGGGTGGTTATGAAAGTAAAAACTAAAATAAGCGGTTTAACCAGTGTTAAGGGGTTTATAAACTCAGAAGGGAAAAAGTATGGTAATCAATTCCAAGAGGAATTAATTTCCCGTTCTCGTTCTTTGGCAAGACAAATGCAGGCCGATATGTCAGCGGCAATTGATAAGGGTCCGGTTCCATTTACTAATAGTGCGGTACTATTCTTTTATGCTAAAAGTGGTACTAGTGTTACCTGTACTATTATGATTAAGGATATTCAGGCCAAGTACCTATATGATGTAATTGTTAAACCTTCCTATATTAATAAATTTGTTCCTACCAGTTCGGCAAAAATGACTAAACAGGGGAACATTTCACAATTAAAAAGTGGTTTAGCAAAGGGTAAATACAAGGCAGTAGTACAGAACGGTAAGAAATACTTAATCGACACTACAAAGAAAGATACAAAAGATAAAACCAAGAGGATAATTGGTGTACGCGAAAGTAAAAAGCGTCAGCTCGTATATGACTTTTATAATGAGGCAGAACAGGGGGCTATGGCGATTATAAGCGGCATACAAGGACACTTTAAATTAAAAAGAGGCTAGGCATGGATTTTGAACAACATTTTAATGATGATACGCCATACATTACACTTGATGGGTTTACGCCAATGGCTAATAGTAAACCCATCGATAATATTTTTCTGAATAAGAAAGTTAAGAAGGTACTAAAAGGTAGTGGTTATACTTCATCTCAACATATGAATGTAGTTTATGAACAGAAGAAACCAATTGAAGTTGGTAGTATTCTACGTTGGGAACTACGCGGTATGGGTTTTGATGTAGTAGTTTTGGGATATGGTGAATTATTCGTTAAGGGGCTTAGAGTACATGCCTATTGTGTAGGTATAATGGAATGATTAGTATAATTTACGATCTAATAAAATCTGGTCTATCCTTTTTCCAGAAAAAACAAGAAAAGGAAGTTGATAAAAGCGTAGTAACTACTCAAGAAACTAACGAGACAAATAGAGAAGAAATTAAAAAGGGCTTTAGTGGTCGTAATTTTATGTTCTATGTTCTCGGTACTATCCTTGCGTGGAATTACATTTTAGTACCACTACTTGATTACTTTGGCATTGTCCTATTTTCCCTACCTTTAGGGGAAATATTTTCATTGCTTAGTATTATGTTAGGTGGTGGTTAATACCAAGCCCATGTATTGTACGTGGGCTTTTTTATGCCCGTAACTAAATACCCATACATTAACTGTATAAGGGTATTTTATGGCAAGAGTAACTAAAAAAGAATCACAACTACATTTAAAAGTAATGGAGTTAGTACACTCAGATAAGCAACTAACAGAAGATGATAAAGAGTTTATCTTCAATAACTACAAAGGTGATGGTATTGGTGCAACAGGTAGTTTCTTTACCCCCGAAATGTTAGCGTGGGACTTCCTACTAGATGCTGGCTGTAGTGATGACTGTATAGAATTATGTGCGGGTATCGGGCGACTTAGCTACTACCAATTTATACGTAATAAACCATCGCACATAACATGCGTAGAACTAAATCCAGAGTACGTAATGATTGGAAAGCGGGTACTACCACAAGCGGAATGGATCACTGGTGATGCTCTCCAATACACACCAGACCGTTTCTACCGTGTCGCCTATGGTAATCCCCCATTTGGTAAGATTAAAACGTCAGGGACGTATACAGGCCGTTATACGGGTAGTGAATTTGAGTACAAGATAATTGATAGGGCAAGGGAGTACTCCAGCTTTGGGGCATGGATTGTTCCACAGGGTAGTGCGGGGTTTAAGTACTCAGGCCATACGTACTATGACCGCTCGATACAGTCAACCAAGTACCTAAAATTTGAAAAGGATACGGGGCTAATCTTACATCCTGGGGTGGGCATCGATACATCAATCTATCGCGACCAATGGAACGGTACGAAGGTAACGTGTGAATCGGTGTTAGTGGACTATGACGGTACTAATCTTTGATGGGTTTTAGTTAACGCATTGAAAACGATGCTTTTTATTTGGGTGTACTTACTATACCAATTGGGAACAGTCGGTCGTACCCCCGCCAATATCCACAACCAGCACGCGCTTTTCTTCCTGCAGTGTCGCTTCGTAATCCAGTCCCGCCGCTACCGGTTCGTACTGGAAGACGACATCCTGAAAACCGGCACGTTTGGCTGCACGTTCAAGAATACCCTGCGCCTGGGTGTTGGCGTCATCCCCACCTAATCCCTGGAAGTTGATGGGCCGACCAATCACGGCCTGGGTGATAGCTTCCGGCAGCTGGCTTTGCGCCTGGTTGCGAATGTGCAGCATCATTGCGCAGACCAGATCTTCAAACAGCGCAACCTGCTGTGGTTTCAGACCGCTGGCACCCAAAAATGATTTTGGCGATTTAACGAAGTACACCTCTTCGGGGTCTTCAATATACTGACCCAGCGATGCCAGACCGAACTGCACGCTGTTGGCGTTAACGTCGATGTCTTCTTCGCGGTTGTAGCGCATCGCACGGCGAAGCAGCGCCTGCGTTTCATCGTCCGTAGTTGGGATGTCGTGATGGCGATACAGCCACTCGCTAACCGCTTCGCGCGTTGGTGCGCACAGCATTGAGGGTAGCAGCGTGCTGTTATTTTCCATTTTGAGCAGGTGGGGCTGCCCATCGCGCATAACGGCCACTGAACAGTTTGCCGTACCGTAGTCAAAACCAATAAACACCGTAAAAATCCCCATGCCAGTGAAGAAGGGGCGTGACTTTAACGAATAGTTGACGCCCCGACAACTGGAATATGAAAGCAAGGCGTACTGATTGAATACCGTTTATGCTGTAGGTTTGCTTAAAAAGGAAAACTGAATGTTCACGCTGAGCTGGCAACCGCCTTATGACTGGCCCTGGATGCTGGGGTTTCTTGCTGCCCGTGTGGTTGAAGGTGTCGAGACCGTAGAGGAACTGAGCTATGTCCGAAGTCTGTCCGTAGGGGAGCATCGTGGTCTGGTGCGCGTTGTCCCGGATCTGCATGCCAACGTGCTACAGGTGACGTTAAGCTCAGGGTTACAGCCGGTCGCCTCTGAGTGCCTGGCAAAAATAACGCGCTTGTTCGATCTTGGCTGTTGCCCGCAGCAAATTGTCGACGCGCTGGGCAGCCTCGGTGCGGCGCGTCCGGGAATGCGCCTGCCGGGATGTGTCGATGCGTTTGAGCAAGGGGTACGGGCGATTTTAGGGCAGTTAGTCAGCGTGGCGATGGCCGCGAAACTGACGGCGAAAGTGGCGCACGCTTACGGCAATACGCTGGAGGATGCGCCCGGGTATGTGTGTTTTCCCTCGCCAGAAGCGCTTGCTAACGCCGATCCGCTGCACCTGAAAGCGTTAGGAATGCCGCTCAAACGCGCTGAAGCGTTGATTCACCTTGCTCATGCAACCCTTGAAGGAACGCTCGCGACAACAGCCCCTGCCGATATCGAACAAGGCGTTAAGCAGCTACAAACGTTTCCTGGGATAGGGCGCTGGACCGCCAATTACTTTGCACTGCGCGGCTGGCAGGCGAAGGACGTTTTTCTGCCGGATGATTATCTGATTAAGCAGCGTTTTCCCGGCATGACACCGGCCCAGATCCGGCGGTATGCAGAGCGCTGGAAACCCTGGCGTTCCTATGCGCTGTTGCATATCTGGTATACGGATGGCTGGCAGCCGTCAGTTGATGGCGAAATTGCTGGTATTCAGTAGCAGATCCAGCGGTTGGGCGTCGGCAATAATATCGCCATAAATCATATCAATACCGATGCCAGAAAGCGTATCCATGATGAGAGGCAGTTGCACCGGACCGGCGATGGTTTTAATGTCCAGGCGCTGAGCATGGCCCTGGATAATGGACACCCACATTTCGTCGATCAGGTTGCCGGGAGCGCTGGCACTTAGCTCGCTGTCGAGCAACAGGTAATCGACAATGTGATATTTCAGGTTGTCAAAAAGATCTAAGTCGCGACCAACCTGACTTAATACAATTCGACAGCCGTACTGGCGTAGTCGATGCAAGGTGGATTCCGCCTGCGTTGGGTTTGTTTTGATGACGCTTGCCGGAACGGTCAGATGCAGCAGTCGTGGCGGTAGCGGACTGCGTTGCAAGTGCTCCAGCAGTTCATCGACAAGTTCTGTGTTGAGCAGGCCGGCGGCGGAAAGGGGCAGGGCAATACTGAGACCCTTACTGGCGACGGCTGGGGCAGCATTCTGGAAGAACTCGCCGAATACCCGACGATCGAGCGCTTGACTCAACGTGGGATCGACCAGCCCGGCCTGGAAGGCTTGATCTTCAATGACGTCACCCTCAGCGGTGCCTAAGCGAAGTGAGATAATCCAGAAGCTAAACGTCTCCGGTATACGCGGAGAAGCAACACCTCTGGCGATCATCAGCATAGGGTTGTGTGTAATAGTGTGCCTTTGTTCATCCAATGACAGTTGGCTACGTGCGGCATGGGCCTGGCTTTGCTGAGGCTCATAGACACAGACTCGCCCGCGGCCGCTGTTTTTCGCCGCGTAGCAGGCGATATCGGCCTGAGACATAACGTCAGTCGCGACATGATTTTTCTCATCAATCAGCGTAATTCCCGCACTGGCGCCAATACGGTGCAAACGGCCTTCCCACATAAAGTGGTAATTATTAATAGCACTGATGATGCGACCTGAGATAAAGCGTGCGCTTTCGATATTACAATCCGGCAGCAACAGACCAAATTCGTCACCGCCCAGGCGCGCCAGCATATCGCTGGATCGCAACATGCTGAGCATAAGCGCAGAGAGTTCACGCAGCAGAGCATCGCCGGCGGCATGACCCGCGCTGTCGTTCACTGCTTTAAAACGATCTAAATCGATAAAAACCAATACATGGCGCTGGTGCGTGTCGTGTACCGAATGCAGCAATTGTTTTAGATGGTTTTCGAAGCTGACCCGGTTTGCTAACTGCGTCAGGTCATCATGCGAGGCACTGTAGCTAAGCTGACGGAGCATCTTCCGTGACTCTGTGACGTCCTGAATAACCAACACCGAGCCAATGCTGCCGCCGTCAAGGGTGCTGAGAGGCGTGATGCTGTACTGAATGTCATAACTGTTGCCGTTACGACAATGCAGGACCACTTCCTGTTCGATTGCCGTCCGCGACATGTCAGCACTGTAGATATTTTCCATCAGCGGACCGTTCTCGCCAAAAGTAATATGTAGTACCGTCAATAGCGGAATGCCGATGGCACTGTCCTGCTGCCAGCCGCTCATTTTCTCAGCGACCGGATTCATAAAGGTCACATTCATATCGACATCAATACAAATCACCGCTTCGCCGATTGAATCCAGCGTAATATGCAGGCGCTCCTTTTCCTGATACAGCGCTTCGTTAAGCTGCTTCACTTCGGTCATGTCCATATTGATACCAAGCAAGCGTTCAACTTCGCCGTCTTTATTCAGCACCTGGTTGGCCAACGAGCGGATATGGCGTATGCCATCTTTCACCGCGATTCGAAACTCAAGCTTGAACGGAGCCCGTGCGGCCAGAGAATCACGAATCACATTTTCGGCGTACTCGCGATCTTCGGGTACAACGCACTCATACCAGACTTGCCAACTGGGCTTAATATGCGCAGGAACTTCGTAGAGATCGAACATCCGTTTATCCCAGCTGATCACGTCAGGCTGGAGTTCCCATTCCCAGATCCCAATCCCCCCGGCTTCATTGGCGAGGGTAATGCGCTCCATCAACCGTTTGTTGATCCACTCGGTATGCTTCAGGTCGTTAATGTCCTCAACCTGCGCAATAAAGTAGAGTGGGGTATTGTCGCTATGACGCACTAACGAAACAGCCAGCAACGCCCAAACGACGTCGCCTGCGCGGGTGTAATAGCGTTTTTCCATGGAATAGCTATTAATCTCTCCGCGTGCCAGCATGTTCAGCTGTTCAATGTCGTTGTTCAAATCTTCCGGCCAGGTTAATTGCTGGAAGGTCAGTGAACGTAACTCCTCCTGGCTATAGCCCAGAAACTGGCACAAGGCTTTATTGGCCTGTAACCATTGCCCCTCGGTACCGACCAGTGCCATGCCTATCGCGGAATATTCCATGGCGTTGCGAAAGCGCGACTCGCTTTCTGAAATGTGCTTGCGTTCGGCTCGAAACGCGTACATCACCATGGTCATCATATTGGCGGGCAACAGGATCATTAAAAACGGCAACCAGGGGATGTCCGTCATCATGTTCGGTTTTGGGGTGTAAAGCAGCGAAGGGTCGGCAGCCAGCATCAGCGACACCATCATCACGGTGCTGAGGAATATTAAAAACGCCTCCATACGCGGCAGACGGACAGCGCTCCACATCAGCAGGACAATAACGCAGGTAAATGGCCATGGAATGTACATCATGGACAGCCAACTGAGCGTTAAGGTCACCAGCAGGGTAATCAGGGTCTCAAACAATAATCGCGGGTCGCGATGGCGCAACAGGTAATGTGGTTTAAACAGTAAACCTAACGGCACCAACGCCAGTGCGCCGATGGATTCTGACAGTACCCAAATGAGAAAGGTATTTAATGACGTGTCCTTCGGCAGCAACAACCACATCAATATGCCGCCCAACAGTGGCGGAACAACCGCGCTACCAAATGCCAGGCGTGCCCAGTCATTCAAATTTTGTAAGGGATTGTACCAGGGCAGCAGTTTACGCAATAACATTGCGCCAACAACAGCCTCAATAATGTTAATGACAGTAAAGGAGAAATTAAGCGACTGTCCGGGGAAAAAGAGTAAAGAAGCGCCGATGCTGCCGAATGAGCAAGCCAGCGCGATCCCTGGCCACATCTTTCCAGCGTGACGGTAAAAAGCCACCATCATGATAGAGGTTGGAAACCACAGCGGTGCAAGCTGTGCGCCGTAACGTGACAGTTCCAGCGAAAACAACGTAAAGATGAAAGCCACCAGACCTAAACTGGCCAGGCGCAGTAGAGGATGGGGTAAGGTAACTAAAACATGTTGGGATTGTTTACTCATTACCACTCTACCCAAATAGCCGTTGTCGCCCAGCAGAGATGCCGGACGCATCACATTTAATCTGGGATTATGCTAGTACAAACAATTTACAATTTATACGCCAGCTGCTCATAAATTAACACTCCCAAGCTATTAATTCCTAAGGCAGGTGAATAAATATAGCGGCTGTTCTAAATCTGACCATTTTAATTTGCGACAGGGACAGCATTGGTGCAGCCTGGGGTGGCATCGCGCCGCTGAAATCCCTATAATTGCCGCGTTTGGCGTTTCGGCGCCGCCCTTCCTTACATCCAGGTTAATCAGGTCGCTAAATTTATGACTGATCAGTCCCATCAGTGCGTCATTATCGGCATTGCCGGCGCATCGGCTTCCGGCAAGAGCCTTATTGCCAGTACTCTTTATCGCGAATTGCGTGAACAAGTCGGTGACGAACATATTGGCGTTATTCCCGAAGACAGCTATTACAAAGATCAAAGCCATCTGTCGATGGAAGAACGCGTAAAAACCAACTACGACCATCCGAACGCGATGGACCACAGCCTGCTGTTTCAACATCTGCAAACGCTGAAACGCGGCTCTGCTATTGAGCTGCCGGTATATAGCTATGTTGAGCACACGCGTACGCAAGACACTATTCATATCGAACCCAAGAAAGTCATCATCCTGGAAGGCATTTTGCTGCTGACGGATGCGCGTTTGCGCGATGAGATGAACTTTTCTATTTTTGTTGATACGCCACTGGATATTTGTCTGATGCGCCGTATCAAGCGGGATGTGAATGAACGTGGTCGTTCAATGGATTCGGTGATGGCGCAATACCAGAAAACCGTCCGCCCAATGTTCCTGCAATTTATTGAGCCTTCAAAACAATACGCCGACATCATTGTGCCGCGCGGGGGTAAAAACCGCATCGCCATCGATATTCTGAAGGCTAAAATCAGTCAGTTCTTTGAATAAGTTCAGCGAATTGTGTACCGTTCAGTGATAACCTGGTTCACCCTTAACGCACCTGGCATTAAGGGTTTGAAGCACGAAAGGAGAAAGTGCCATGCGTTTATGTGATCGAGATATTGAAGCCTGGTTGGATGAAGGTCGCCTGTCGATCACTCCACGCCCTCCTGTCGAGCGAATCAATGGCGCCACGGTAGATGTGCGTCTTGGCAACAAATTCCGTACGTTCCGTGGTCATACGGCGGCTTATATTGATTTAAGCGGACCGAAAGATGAAGTCAGCGCCGCGCTGGATCGCGTGATGAGCGATGAAATCGTCCTCAAGGACGGCGAGGCATTTTTCCTGCATCCGGGGGAACTTGCGCTGGCGGTAACATTTGAATCCGTGACGTTGCCTTCCGATCTCGTCGGTTGGTTAGATGGCCGCTCTTCGCTGGCTCGTCTGGGACTGATGGTACACGTCACCGCACACCGTATCGATCCGGGCTGGTCTGGCTGTATCGTACTGGAGTTTTACAACTCCGGAAAATTACCGCTGGCTTTGCGCCCGGGCATGCCGATTGGTGCGTTAAGTTTCGAACCGCTTTCCGGTCCGGCAGCACGACCATATAACCGTCGTCAGGATGCGAAGTATCGCGACCAGCAGGGCGCCGTTGCCAGCCGGATCGATAAAGACTGAGTGTTTATCAGTCCATTGGGGATAGCATGAGACGATTTCTGACGACGCTGATGATTCTTCTGGTCGTGCTGGTGGCCGGCTTTTCTGCGTTAGTACTGTTGGTGAATCCGAATGATTTCCGCGCGTATATGGTCAAGCAGGTTGCTGCACGTAGCGGGTATCAGCTGCAGTTGGATGGCCCCTTGCGTTGGCACGTATGGCCGCAACTGAGTATCCTATCAGGGCGAGTGGTGTTAACGGCTGAAGGTGCCAGCGCCCCCCTGGTTCGTGCCGACAATATGCGTCTTGACGTTGCATTGTGGCCGCTGTTGAGCCACCAGCTCAGCGTTAAGCAGGTGATGCTGAAAGGCGCAGTGATTCAACTGACCCCGCAAACTGAGGCGGTGCGCGGCAAAGATGCGCCCGTTGCCCCAAAAGACAATATGTTGCCCGATCTGGCGGAAGACAAAGGATGGTCGTTTGATATCGCCCGTCTGCGCGTTGCCGACAGTGTTCTGGTGTTCCAGCATGAAGACGATGAACAGATTACTGTTCGCGATATTCGTCTGGAGATGGAACAAGATAGCCAGCACCGCGGCACGTTTGATTTCTCCGGGCGTGTGAACCGCGATCAGCGCGATCTCGCGTTATCCTTTAACGGTACGGTCGATGCTTCCGATTATCCGCACAACTTATCTGCGAATATCGAGCAGTTAAGCTGGCAACTGCAGGGGGCCGATCTGCCGCCGCAGGGGATCAACGGTCAGGGACATCTTCAGGCGCAATGGCTGGAAGAAAAAAAACAGCTTTCATTTAGCCAGATAAATTTAACCGCTAATGACTCTTCTTTCTCCGGGCAAGCGCATGTGGCCTTGTTGGAAAAAACGGAATGGGCCGTCGACCTAAAATTTGGTCAGCTCAATCTGGATAACCTGCTCGTTCAACATGACGCGGCGGCGACAGCAAAAGGTGAAGTTCAGCAAGGTCAGAGTCAGTCCACGCTGGCGCGACCCGTCATTGCTTCCCAGGTTGATGCCGTTTCGTATCAGGGACTCAAAGGTTTCTCGGCAGACATCGCTTTGCAGGCTGATAAAGTGCTGTGGCGGAAAATGGCGTTTGAGAATGTCTCGGCAAAAATAGACAACCGGTTCGGCTTACTGAACATTGCGCAGTTGCAGGGAAAAAGTAATGGCGGGCTGATCTCATTGCCCGGCACGCTGGATGCCAGAAAGGGAGAACCGCGAGCAGTCTTTCATCCGCGCCTGGAAGGTGTGGAAATTGGCACTATTCTGAAGGCCTTTGATTACCCCATCGCACTCACCGGCAAGCTGTCGCTGGCGGGGGATTTTTCCGGCTCGGATATTGACGCCCAGGCGTTTCGCCACAGCTGGCAAGGGCAGGCCCATGTTGAAATGAACGATACGCGAATGGAAGGGATGAACTTCCAGCAGATGATTCAACAGGCTGTAGAACGCAGCGGTGGGGATGTTAAATCTCAGCAAAACCTCGATAACGTGACCCGGCTGGATCATTTTGTCACCGATATGACGCTGGATAACGGTGAGGTGACGCTGGATAACATGGCAGGGGAATCCGCGATGCTGGCGCTAACCGGCAAAGGAACGTTAGATCTGGTGAAGCAGAATTGCGACACGCTGTTTAACATTCGCGTGCTGGGCGGTTGGGATGGCGAAAGTAAGTTGGTTAATTTCCTGAAGGCCACCCCGGTTCCTCTTAGGGTCTATGGCCAGTGGCAATCACTGAACTACAGTCTGCAAGTTGATCAGCTTTTGCGTAAGCATCTGCAGGATGAAGCAAAACGTCGCCTGAATGACTGGGCAGATCGCAATAAAGATTCCCGCAACGGCAAAGATGTTAAAAAGTTGCTGGATAAGCTCTGATTCATATTGCCGGATGGTGGCTAATGCCCCATCCGGCTCGTGACTTACACCTCGTAATCCATCTCTTCTTCACTGTGTAGCGGTATCAGCTGGACTTTTTGCACACGATGATTTTCCACCTGCAGGGTTTTTAGCCGATAGTCGCCAACCTGGACTTCCTCGCCTGTTTTGGGGATGCGTTGCAAATACTCCATTAACAGACCAGCAATAGTGTGGTACTCACGCTTTTCGTCTAACGGAATAGGAACATACTGCACCAGATCTTCCAGCGGCATATGTCCGTTAGCGGTCCATGAGCCATCGGCGTTTTTCTGAATATCATGGCGGGCGTCGATTTCCTCTACCTCGTTTGGCAGATTGCCGGCGATGGTTTCCATCACATCACTCAGCGTCACAATCCCTTCGACGGAACCAAATTCATCTGCTACAAACGCGAAGTGCGTACGGGCATTACGGAACTGCTCAAGTGCCGGAAGCAGCGGCAGAGTTTCCGGGAACACCAGCGGCTGGCGAATCAAGACGCGCAGGTCGAGCGGTTCGCCGCGCAGAGACTGCTGCAGCAAATCGATGACATGCACCACGCCCAGCAGTTCTTCCTGTTCGTCTTCGCAAGTGACCACCAGACGCGTATGCTGGTTTTTTTCCAGTAAGGCGCGGATTTCCGCTTCGGGCGCATTGAGGTCGATATGTTCAATATCATGGCGCGAGGTCATGATACTGCTGACGGTACGCTGATTGAAGTTCAGCACACGTTCAATCATCCGCCGTTCCTGAGGCGCAAAAATCTGACCTTCATGATGGTCCGCCAGCATTGCCGCGGTTTCGGCATCCAGTTCGGCATCTTCTTTTTGCCCGCTCAACAGCCGCATAACCGCCTCGGCGGTGCGCTGGCGCAGAGTATGGTTGGCTGAGAGGAAGCGACGACGGTTAAAAATAGCCAACTGGTTCAATGCTTCGATCATGACCGAGAAGCCGATGGCCGCGTACAGGTAACCTTTCGGGATATGGAAACCAAACCCTTCGGCCACCAGACTGAAACCAATCATCAGCAGGAAGCTCAGACACAGAATAACTATAGTTGGATGGCTGTTAACAAAGCGCGTCAGCGACTTGCTGGCCAGCACCATCAGGCTGATGGCAATAATGACTGCCGCCATCATCACCGCCAGGTGATCGACCATGCCAACAGCGGTAATGACGGAATCCAGAGAGAAGATGGCGTCCAGCACCACGATCTGTGCGACCACACCCCAGAACTTAGCGCCTTTACGCTGGGTGGGGTTATCGCTGTCTTTTCCTTCCAGCCGTTCGTTGAGCTCCATAGTGGCTTTAAACAGCAGGAAGAAACCACCGAACAGCATGATCAGATCGCGGGCGCTGAAGCTGAGATCGCGAATGCTGAACAGCGGCGTGGTCAGCGTTACCAGCCAGGATATCGATGCCAGCAGCAGCAGGCGCATAACCATCGCCAGCAGTAGCCCGGTAATACGCGCCTTATCCCGCTGGGCAGGAGGTAGTTTCTCCGCGAGGATGGCAATAAAAACAAGATTATCAATGCCAAGAACAAGTTCGATCACGATTAACGTGACCAGTCCGGCCCAGATTGACGGATCGGCAATCCATTCCATAATAAATGCTATACCCATAGTTGTATGACAATTGTCACAATTCGATCATGGGTAAAACTGGCGAAAAATGCAATGGCGAGAAGGGATTTCTCTGTCGGTTATATCAGAACAGATGCAGGATAATAGCCTTAATGTAACTACAGGAAATGATTTTATTAATCTAAATATATTTAGGAAATATCGCAGGCGGGATATTTACATACCAATATTGTCAATATCAATAAAATCCTAAAAATATAAAAATCCGACGCTTAATATTAATCTTAAAAGCTTGGTGTAGGCGGTTTGTTATCTTGCCTGATATTCGCATAGCTGCAACAATTCTTGCGGTAATAATCAAAAGATAAATATTTCCTCATCAACCAGTGGCGCTATTTCTGATGCGCTGCCTCTGTAAATGCGATGAAAATACAGGAGAAGATAAAAATTTAAATTAATCAGTGCATTGGTAGCTAGTGAAGCCAGGGGCGGTAGCGTGTCTGGTCGCCTGAAACAAGCCTAAAGTATTCTGTCAAGAGACCGCAGATGAATTCATTTTTTTTAGGACTGATGCCAGTTAAATTCCAATTCAATTAACGGCAAGGTAAATGCGTACAGGCGAAGTCGCTATTTAGATTGCATGTGATAATTACTCTGCCAAAGTGATAAATAATCAATGATGAAATCCAAACTTAAATTGATACCAGTATTGGTATCGGTAATCTTGATAAACGGTTGTACCGTGCTTCCGGGCAGCAATATGTCTACGATGGGCAAAGATGTGATTAAACAGCAGGACGCTGATTTTGATATCGATCGCATGGTGAATGTTTATCCACTCACGCCACGGCTGGTAGAACAATTACGTCCTCGACCAAATGTTGCACAACCTAATATGTCGCTGGACCAGGAGATTGCCGGATATCAGTACCGGGTCGGTCCGGGGGATGTCCTGAATGTGACCGTCTGGGACCATCCCGAACTCACCACGCCGGCCGGGCAGTACCGTAGCTCAAGCGATACCGGCAACTGGGTGCAGCCTGATGGCACGATGTTTTACCCCTACATCGGCAAAGTCAGCGTGGTAGGGAAAACGTTGGCAGAGATTCGTAGTGATATTACCGGGCGCTTAGCGAAGTACATTGCTGACCCGCAGGTGGACGTTAATATCGCCGCTTTCCGCTCGCAGAAGGCCTATGTCTCCGGGCAGGTGAATAAATCCGGCCAGCAGGCCATCACCAACGTGCCGCTTACCGTTCTCGATGCTATTAACGCCGCTGGCGGTCTCACCGAGGCGGCAGACTGGCGTAACGTTGTGCTGACTCATAAAGGGCAGGAGCAACGCATTTCACTGCAAGCACTGATGCAAAATGGCGACCTGAGCCAGAATCGTCTGCTCTATCCTGGCGACATCCTGTTTGTCCCGCGTAATGACGATCTGAAAGTTTTCGTAATGGGGGAAGTTAAAAAACAGAGCACCCTCAAAATGGACTTCAGCGGCATGACGCTCACCGAAGCGCTGGGCAATGCCGAAGGTATTGACCTGACCACCTCCAATGCCAGCGGTATTTTCGTTATTCGACCATTGAAAGGCGAGGGCGGGAACAACGGCAAGATCGCCAATATCTATCAGCTTGATATGTCCGATGCGACGTCGCTGGTGATGGCGACTTCATTCCGACTCCAGCCATACGATGTGGTGTACGTCACTACCGCGCCGGTTGCTCGCTGGAACCGTTTGATCAATCAGTTGCTGCCGACTATTAGCGGTGTTCGCTATATGACGGACACGGCCAGCGACCTTCACAACTGGTAATCGTCATGTTTAACAAAATCTTAGTTGTCTGTGTGGGGAACATTTGCCGTTCCCCGACGGCAGAGCGCTTGTTAAGGCAATTTCATCCGGCGTTAACGGTCTCTTCTGCCGGTCTTGGGGCGTTGGTCGGGAAGGGCGCGGATCCGTGCGCTATTAGCGTGGCGCAGGCGCACAACCTGTCACTGGCTAATCATTGCGCCCGGCAGATCTCAGGACGAATGTGCCGGGAGTATGACCTGATCCTGACCATGGAAAAGCGCCATATCTCAGCCCTGTGTGAAATGGTGCCGGAGATGCGCGGCAAAGTGATGCTTTTTGGGCACTGGGACAGCGAGCGCGAAATTCCCGATCCGTATCGTAAAAGCCGTGATGCGTTTGACGCGGTGTACGCATTACTTGAACGGTCTGCCCGCCAATGGGCTCAGGCACTGAACGCAGAGCAGGGAAAACAATGACAGAAAAAGTAAAACAGTCTGCTGCGCCGGTAACGGGCAATGATGAAATCGATATTGGTCGTCTGGTCGCAACGGTGGTGGAAGCCCGCTGGTGGGTTCTTGGCATTACCACGGCTTTTGCATTGTGTGCCGCGGTCTACACGCTGTTCGCCACACCCATCTACAGTGCGGACGCGCTGGTGCAAATTGAGCAAAATACCGGAAATTCACTGGTGCAGGATATTGGCTCGGCGTTGTCGAACAAACCTCCGGCCTCAGAAGCGGAAATTCAGCTCATTCAGTCACGACTGGTATTAGGGAAAACGGTAGACGATCTCAACCTTGATATCGCCGTTACCAAAGATACGTTCCCCATTTTTGGCGCGGGCTGGGATCGGCTGATGGGCCGTCAGAACGAAACGGTTAACGTGACGACCTTCATGCTGCCAAAGGCAATGAATGAACAGACCTTCACGCTCAATGTGCTGAATGACAAAAGCTATCAACTGGTGAGTGACGGGGGTTTTAGCGCCCGTGGGCAAGTCGGCAAGGTGTTGGAACACGATGGCGTGACGATGCTGGTTGAGGCAATTCATGCCAGCCCGGAGAGCCAATTTACCGTCAGCAAATTCTCCACGCTGGGCATGATAAACACCCTGCAAAATAATCTGATGGTGGCGGAAACAGGCAAAGATACCGGCGTATTGAGCCTGACCTTTACCGGCGAAGACCGCGAGCAAATCCGTAAGATCCTCGACAGTATTACCCGCAACTATCTGCAACAAAACGTGGAACGTAAATCCGAAGAGGCCGCCAAAAGTCTGGCGTTTCTGGCAAAGCAACTGCCTGAGGTACGTAATCGGCTGGACGTTGCCGAAAACAAGCTGAACGCCTTTCGTCAGGATAAAGACTCCGTGGATTTGCCGCTGGAAGCCAAAGCGGTGCTGGATTCGATGGTGAATATCGACGCGCAGCTGAATGAATTGACCTTCAAAGAAGCGGAGATTTCCAAGCTGTTCACCAAGGCGCACCCGGCGTACCGCACGCTGCTGGAAAAACGCCAGGCGCTGGAAGATGAGAAAAGTAAGCTGAACGGGCGTGTAACGGCGATGCCGAAAACGCAGCAGGAAATTGTTCGCCTGACGCGTGATGTGGAGTCCGGTCAGCAGGTCTATATGCAGTTACTGAACAAGCAACAGGAACTGAAGATTACCGAGGCCAGTACGGTTGGCGATGTGCGCATTGTCGATCCCGCGATTGCTCAGCCTGGTGTGCTGAAGCCGAAAACGGCGCTGATTATTCTCGGCAGTATCATTCTCGGTTTGATGCTTTCGGTGGTGGGCGTATTGCTGCGTTCTCTGTTTAATCGCGGTATTGAAAGCCCGCAGGCGCTGGAAGAGCATGGTATCAGCGTGTATGCCAGTATTCCGCTGTCTGAATGGCAAAAAGCACGTGATAACGTTCAGACCATTAAAGGTGTGAAACGCTACAAGCAAAGCCAGCTGTTGGCCGTGGGGAATCCAACCGATCTCGCCATCGAAGCGGTCCGCAGTCTGCGTACCAGCCTGCACTTTGCCATGATGCAGGCGCGTAACAACGTATTGATGCTGACCGGCGTCAGCCCGTCGATTGGCAAAACGTTTGTCTGCGCCAACCTCGCGGCAGTCATCAGCCAGACCAACAAACGCGTGCTGTTGATCGACTGCGACATGCGCAAAGGTTATACCCACGAACTGCTGGGGACCAATAACGTCAACGGCCTGTCTGAGATCCTTATCGGCAAGGGAGATATTTCATCCAGCGCCAAACCGACATCGATTCCGCATTTTGATCTGATCCCTCGCGGTCAAATCCCTCCCAATCCTTCCGAGCTGTTGATGAGCGAGCGCTTCGGCGAACTGATTGCCTGGGCCAGCGCGCACTATGACCTGGTGCTGATCGACACCCCACCAATTCTGGCGGTGACCGATGCGGCTATCGTGGGGCGCCACGTCGGAACCACGCTGATGGTGGCGCGTTATGCGGTCAACACGTTGAAAGAGGTGGAAACCAGCCTGAGTCGCTTCGAACAAAACGGCATTCAGGTGAAAGGGGTGATCCTTAACTCTATCTTCCGCCGCGCCAGCGGGTATCAGGATTACGGCTACTACGAATACGAATATACGTCGGATGCGAAATAAATCACCAACCCTGCCGGATGCGGCGAAAACGCCTTATCCGGCCTACAAAAGCGTATCTATCCGGAAACGAAAATGACGACAGAGAACCCGCTAATTTCAATTTATATGCCAACCTGGAACCGCCAGCAGCTGGCCATTAGGGCGATTAAATCGGTGTTGCGCCAGGACTACCCTCACTGGGAGATGATCATTGTGGATGATTGCTCTTCCTCATATGAGCAGTTGCAGCAGTTTGTTGAGGAACTCAACGATCCGCGTGTGTCGTATACGCATAATTCCACCAACTCAGGGGCCTGCGCGGTGCGTAATCAGGCCATTATGCAGGCCAACGGGCAATACATTACAGGGATTGATGATGATGATGAATGGACGCCGAACCGCCTGAGCGTGTTCCTGCAATATAGACATCAACTGGTCACGCGGGCGTTTCTGTATGCCAATGACTATATCTGTGAAGGCGAAGTGTATTCGCAGCCGACCAGTCTGCCGCTCTATCCGAAGTCCGTTTATTCACGCCGCAGGTTTTATAAGCGCAACATCATTGGTAATCAGGTATTTACCTGGGCATGGCGGTTTAAAGCATGCCTGTTCGATACCACGCTGAAAGCGGCGCAAGATTACGACATCTTCCTGCGCATGGTGGTGGCGTATGGCAAACCGTGGAAGGTCAAAGAGGCGACGCAGATCCTGCATGTCAATCACGGTGAGATGCGTATTACCTCATCGCCAAATAAATTCTCCGGCTACTTTCAGTTTTACCGCAAGCACAAAGGCAAATTTGACCGGGCCAGCAAGAAATATCAGCTGTTTACCCTCTATCAGATCCGCAACAAACGGATGAACTGGCGCACGCTGCTGACGCTGCTTTCTGTTCGTAACAGTAAGCGTCTGGCCGACGGACTGCGAGGACGCTAATTATGCTGGAAGATTTACGCGCGAACGGCTGGAGTCTGCGCCCCTGCTGCATGGTGGCGGCCTATCGGATTGCCCATTTTTGCTCCGTCTGGCGTAAAAAAAACATCATAAACAACCTGTGGGCTGCCCCGGTGCTGGTGATGTATCGCCTTATCACTGAATGCCTGTTTGGCTATGAAATTCAGGCTGCTGCATCAATCGGCCGTCGTTTCACCATCCATCATGGTTATGGGGTGGTTATCAATAAAAACGTGGTGGTGGGGGATGATTTTACCCTACGCCACGGCGTCACCATCGGCAATCTTGGTGCCAACGACCCATCCTGTCCGGTCATCGGTAACGGCGTTGAGTTGGGGGCCAATGTCACTCTGCTTGGCGACGTTGCTATTGGCGATAACGTGACGATTGGCGCCGGGAGCGTCGTGGTGGATAGCGTTCCGGACAATACGCTGGTCGTGGGCGAGAAGGCTCGGGTGAAGGTAATAAAATGAAGATATTACAGTTTAATGTGCGACTCGCAGAAGGTGGGGCGGCAGGCGTGGCGTTAGATTTGCATCTGAGGTCGCTGGAAAAAGGGCTGTCGTCGCGTTTTGTCTATGGCTATGGCAAAGGTGGTAAAAAAAGCGCCAGTCATGCGAATTACCCGCAGGTTATTAAATATACGCCGCGCCTGACGTCGGCGGCGAACATTGCGCTGTTTCGTTTCGTGAACCGCGACATGTTTGGCAATCTCAACAAGTTATACCGTGAAGTTACCCGCACCAGCGGCCCACTGGTACTGCATTTTCATGTGTTGCACAGCTACTGGTTGAACCTGGAAGAGGTGGTCTCCTTTTGCCAAAAAGTGAAGGCGCATAAACCGGATATCACCTTCGTCTGGACGCTGCACGATCACTGGAGCGTGACCGGGCGCTGTGCCTTTACCGATGGCTGCGAAGGCTGGAAAACGGGCTGCCAGAAATGCCCGACGCTCAGCAACTATCCGCCGGTAAAAATCGATAAAGCCCATCAGCAGTTGCCCGGCAAGCGGCAGATGTTTCGCGCCATGCTGGCGCTGGGCTGCCAGTTTATCTCACCCAGTCAGCATGTGGCCGACGCATTCAACAGCCTGTATGGCGTGGGACGCTGCCACATTATTAACAACGGTATCGATGTGGCGACGGAAGCCATTCTTGCCGAACTACCCGCGATGCATGAGGAGAGCGTTCGGCCGAAAATTGCCGTGGTGGCTCATGACCTGCGCTATGACGGCAAAACCAGTCAGCAACTGGTGCGAGCGATTACCGCGCTTGGGGACAAAATTGAGCTGCATACCTTCGGCAAGTTTTCGCCATTTGCGGGAGATAACGTCATCAATCACGGTTTTGAGAGCGATAAGCGCACGTTGATGAGTGCGCTTAACCAGATGGATGGACTGGTGTTCAGCTCCCGTGTTGATAACTACCCGCTGATTCTGTGTGAAGCGCTTTCCATCGGCGTACCGGTAATTGCCACGCACAGCGATGCCGCGCAGGAAGTGCTGGCTAAATCAGGCGGCAAAACGTTCAGCGAAGCGGACGTATTGCAACTGGTGCAGCTGAAAAAATCAGACATCGCGCAGGCGGTATTTGACACGTCTCTTACCGCGTTCAGCCAGCGCAGTCGGGTGGCATACAGTGGGCAACAGATGCTGGAGGAATATGTCTCGTTCTATCAGAATCTGTAGCTATCTGGTGCTACCGCTGCTTTATTTGCTGGTTAACGTCAAACTTGCCCAGCTTGGCGAGAGCTTCCCGATAACCATCGTCACCTTCTTGCCTGTTCTGCTGTTGCTGTTTGTCGAGCGCATTAATATCAAAAAAATAATGATCGCGCTGGGCGTGGGGGGCGGGCTGACGGCGTTTAACTACCTGTTCGGCCAATCACTGGATGCCAGCAAGTACGTAACGTCAGCGATGCTGTTTGTTTATACCGTGGTGATTATTGGCATGGTGTGGAGTATTCGCTTCAAAACCATTTCACCGCATAACTACATTAAGATTTTGCGTTTTTTCTGGCTGGTGGTGGGACTGGTGGTGGGATTAGCTGCGGTTGAAATGGCACAGATAATTCTCAGCGGCGGCAGCAGTTTAATGGAAGTTATTTCGAAATATCTTATTTACAGTAACAGCTATGTTCTGAACTTTATTAAGTTTGGTGGGAAGCGTACCACCGCACTCTATTTCGAACCGGCATTCTTCGCTCTGGCGTTAATCTCAATTTGGCTCAGTATCAAACAGTTCGGTATCAAAACACCTAAGTCCGATGCTATGATTCTGGCAGGGATAATATTATCAGGATCGTTTTCAGGGGTAATGACGTTTATTTTGTTTTATCTCCTGGAGTGGGCGTTCCAGTACCTGAATAAGGATGCGATAAAAAAGAAGCTACCACTGGCGATAATCTCATTAAGCGTGTTTCTGGTTGGTGTGATATTTGCTTTTCCGTACATCGCAACGCGGCTTGGTGATTTAGGAACTGAAGGTTCGTCATCGTATTATCGTATCGTAGGACCATTAGTGATGGTCGGTTATTCGTTACTGAACGTTGATGGCGTAGTGAGATTTGGCTCACTTTATGAATACGTCGCGTCATTCGGGATTTTTAACGGTGCAGATGTCGGTAAAACAATAGACAATGGCTTGTATCTGCTGATTATTTATTTTTCATGGTTCGCGGTGATATTAGCCCTGTGGTACATGGGGAAGGTCATAAAAATGATGATCAATGCGTTTGGCGATAATCAGAATTATCGGGTGCAGCTTTATCTTTTTACACCGTTGTCCCTGTTTTTTACAGGTTCAGTATTTAGTCCGGAATACGCATTTTTAATTGTGTGTCCATTTATATTACGCAAGGCGCTGAATATCGCGAGGTAACTCACATGCTGCTCAGTATCATTACCGTCGCCTTTCGCAATCTGGAAGGGATCGTCAAAACTCACGCATCGCTGGCACATCTGGCGCAAGCGGGTGATATCAGTTTTGAGTGGATTGTTGTTGATGGCGGCTCCACTGACGGTACGTCAGCATTCCTTGAAGAGCTTAATGGGGAACACCGGTTACGGTATGTCAGCGAACCGGATAAAGGTATCTATGATGCGATGAACAAAGGCATCGCGATGGCGCGCGGGCGGTTTGCGCTGTTCCTCAACTCCGGGGATATTCTGCATGCGGATGCGGCACATTTTATCCGCCAGCTAAAAACGCAGAGCGACCAAACTATGGTCATTGGCGATGCGTTGCTGAATTTCGGCAATGGCAACAAAATTAAGCGTCGGGCAAAACCGGGTTGGTATATTTACCACAGCCTGCCCGCCAGCCATCAGGCAATATTCTTTCCGCTCTCAGGACTGAATGTCTGGCATTATGATTTGCAATATAAAATATCGTCTGATTACGCGTTGACAGCCAAATTATACAAGTCCGGTTACGCTTTTAAAAAACTGAGCGGGTTGGTATCGGAGTTTTCCATGGGCGGAGTGTCAACGACGAATAATCTGGAATTGTGCCGGGATGCCAAAAAAGTACAGCGCCAGATATTACACATGCCAGGTTTTTGGACCGGTTTATCAGAATATTTACGTCTGCGCACAACCGGTAAAACAAAAACTTTATATGGGAAAACGTAAAGGAATATTATGCAGGACTTAAGCGGATTTAAAGTGCCAGGAGGTTTTCGCGGCGGCGGCGCGATTAAAGTGCAATTATGGTGGGCGGTGCAAGCAACATTATTTCGCTGGTCACCGCAGGTCATGTATCGCTGGCGTGCATTTTTATTACGAATGTTTGGCGCAAAAATAGGAAAAAACGTAGTCATTCGGCCTTCAGTAAAAATTACTTATCCGTGGAAACTAACCCTGGGAGATTATGCCTGGGTGGGTGATGACTCGGTTTTATATACGTTAGGTGATATTACGATTGGCGCCCACGCGGTTATTTCGCAAAAAAATTATTTATGTACCGGGAGTCATGATTATGCCAGTCAACATTTTGATATTAACGCTACGCCGATTGTAGTTGGCGCTAAATGCTGGCTGGCGACAGATGTCTTTGTCGCGCCTGGCGTGACGATTGGCGATGGCACCATCGTCGGAGCACGAAGCAGCGTATTTAAATCGCTGCCAGCAAATGTCATTTGTCGGGGAAATCCCGCAGTAGTCACGCGCGAACGCGTCGAGAAAGTTACTCCCTGAGGGGATCACTGAAGAGGTTATAACATGTCAAAAGTCGCTCTCATTACTGGCGTAACCGGGCAGGATGGTTCTTACCTGGCAGAACTCCTGCTGGAAAAAGGGTACGAAGTACACGGTATTAAGCGTCGCGCTTCATCATTCAACACCGAACGTGTGGACCACATCTACCAGGATCCGCATTCAGGCAATCCCAAATTTCATCTGCACTATGGCGATTTGACCGACTCCTCCAACCTGACCCGTATTTTACAGGAAGTCCAACCGGATGAAGTCTATAACCTGGGCGCCATGAGCCATGTCGCGGTGTCGTTTGATTCACCGGAATACACCGCAGACGTTGATGCGATCGGCACCTTGCGTTTGCTGGAGGCAATTCGCTTCCTCGGACTTGAGAAGAAGACTCGTTTTTATCAGGCGTCTACCTCTGAACTGTACGGTCTGGTACAGGAAATCCCGCAGAAAGAGAGCACGCCGTTCTATCCGCGTTCACCGTATGCCGTTGCTAAGCTGTACGCCTACTGGATAACCGTCAACTACCGCGAGTCTTACGGGATGTATGCCTGTAACGGCATTCTGTTTAACCACGAATCTCCGCGCCGCGGCGAAACCTTTGTTACTCGCAAAATTACCCGGGCGATCGCCAACATCGCGCAGGGGCTGGAGTCTTGCCTGTACCTGGGCAACATGGATTCACTGCGCGACTGGGGGCATGCCAAAGATTACGTCAGGATGCAGTGGATGATGCTGCAGCAGGATAAGCCGGAAGATTTCGTGATTGCCACCGGCGTGCAGTATTCCGTGCGCCAGTTTGTAGAAATGGCGGCCGCTCAGTTGGGGATTAAATTGCGCTTTGAAGGCGAGGGCGTGAATGAGAAAGGCATCGTAGTTTCTGTGACCGGACACGATGCTCCGGGGGTGAAGCCTGGGGATGTCATGATTGCCGTTGACCCGCGTTACTTCCGTCCGGCTGAGGTGGAAACGCTGCTGGGCGATCCGGCTAAAGCACATGAAAAACTGGGCTGGAAACCGGAAATCACGCTGCGCCAGATGATCTCGGAAATGGTTGCCAACGATCTTGATGCGGCGAAGAAACATTCCCTGCTCAAGTCGCACGGTTACGAGGTCGCTATCGCGCTGGAGTACTGAGGATGAAGACACAACGTATTTTTGTGGCGGGCCATCGCGGGATGGTGGGGGCCGCCATCGTCAGACAATTGTCGCAGCGAAATAACGTAGAGCTGGTGCTGCGTACCCGCGACCAGCTTAATCTGCTGGACGCGGGTGCGGTGCAGGCGTTCTTTGCCGCTGAACGTATTGACCAGGTTTATCTGGCGGCGGCAAAAGTAGGGGGGATTGTGGCAAACAATACTTATCCTGCTGATTTTATTTATGAAAACATGATGATTGAAAGCAACATTATTCATGCGGCGCATCTGCATAACGTGAATAAACTGTTGTTTCTCGGGTCATCCTGTATTTATCCCAAGCAGGCTACCCAGCCAATCGCCGAAAGTGAACTGTTGCAGGGGACACTTGAGCCGACCAATGAGCCGTATGCGATTGCCAAAGTTGCCGGTATCAAGCTGTGCGAATCGTATAACCGACAGTATGGCCGTGATTATCGCTCGGTGATGCCGACCAATCTGTACGGACCGCATGACAACTTTCATCCGAGTAATTCGCATGTGATCCCGGCGCTACTGCGCCGCTTTCATGAAGCTCGCGAGCAAAATACGCCGGATGTGGTGGTGTGGGGAAGCGGGACGCCAATGCGTGAATTTCTGCATGTTGACGATATGGCGGCGGCCAGTATCCACGTGATGGAGCTGGCTCAGGAAGTGTTGCAGGAATATAGCCAGCCGATGCTGTCGCATATCAACGTGGGCACGGGCGTGGATTGCACCATCCGTGAACTGGCCCAGACTATCGCACAGGTCGTGGGTTACAAGGGGCGCGTGGTGTTTGACGCCAGCAAACCGGACGGCACGCCGCGCAAATTGCTCGACGTTACGCGCCTGCATCAGTTGGGCTGGTATCACGAGATATCTCTGGAAGCGGGGCTTGCCAGTACATATCAGTGGTTCCTTGAAAACCAGCAGCGTTACCGGGGGTAAGCATGTTTTTACGTCATGAGGATTTTGCCACCGTTGTACGTTCAACTCCGCTAATTTCCATCGATTTGATCGTGGAAAACGCCGACGGCAAATTTCTGCTTGGCAAGCGCCTCAATCGTCCGGCGCAGGGGTACTGGTTCGTGCCCGGCGGTCGGGTGCAAAAAGATGAACCGCTGCGCGCGGCCTTTGAGCGGCTTACTGGCGCTGAGCTGGGGTTACGTTTACCACTGTCCGCTGCAGAGTTTTACGGTGTCTGGCAGCACTTCTATGACGACAACTTTTCCGGGGAGGAATTCTCAACGCATTACATTGTGCTGGGATTTCGTCTGCGGGTGTCGGAAAACGACCTGCTACTGCCTGACGTTCAACATGACGCGTACCGCTGGCTGGCAATTGAAGAGATCCTGGCCAGTGACCACGTGCACGACAACAGCCGGGCTTACTTCTGTGAGAAGAGTCAGGCCGGAGTACCCGGGCTATGAAGATCCTCGTGTATGGCATCAACTATTCGCCGGAGTTGACCGGTATCGGTAAATACACCGGTGAAATGGTGGAGTGGATGGCGCAACAGGGGCATGACGTACGGGTGATCACTGCGCCGCCTTATTATCCGCAGTGGAAGGTCAGCGGTCGCTATTCATCCTGGCGCTACCGTCGTGAAGAGGGCGATGCCATCGTCTGGCGTTGTCCGCTGTATGTGCCTGAGCAGCCTTCTACGCTCAAGCGCCTGCTGCATTTAGGCAGTTTTGCCCTGAGCAGTTTCTTCCCACTACTGGCGCAACGCCGCTGGAAGCCGGATCGCATCATTGGGGTAGTGCCGACGCTGTTTTGTACGCCGGGCATGCGTCTGCTGGCGAAGCTGTCCGGGGCGCGCACGCTGCTGCATATTCAGGATTACGAAGTTGATGCCATGCTGGGGCTTGGCATGGCGGGCAAAGGCAAGCGTGGCGTGGTGGCAAAACTGGCCAGCGCCTTTGAGCGCAGTGGGCTGTTGAATATGGATCATATTTCGACCATTTCTCGCTCAATGATGAATAAAGCGCAGGAAAAGGGCGTTGATGCACAGAAGGTCATTTTCTTTCCGAACTGGTCAGAAGTAGCACGCTTTCGTGACGTAACCGCCGCCGATGCTCTGGCGTTACGCCAGCAACTGGGCTTGCCTGATGATAAAGAAATCATTCTCTACTCAGGCAATATCGGTGAAAAGCAAGGGCTGGAGAGCGTGATCGACGCAGCGGCCCTGTTGAGCGAGCGGCCCTGGCTGTTTGTGATTGTCGGGCAGGGCGGGGGTAAAGCGCGGCTGGAGAGTATGGCTAGCGAACGTGGCCTGAATAATGTGATGTTCTTTCCGCTGCAATCTTATGACGCTCTGCCTGCGCTGCTCAAGATGGCGGACTGTCATCTGGTGGTACAAAAGCGTGGTGCGGCGGATACCGTATTGCCTTCCAAACTGACCAATATCCTCGCCGTTGGTGGTAACGCGGTTATTACCGCCGAGCCAGAAACCGAACTGGGTCAGCTTTGCGGCACGCATCCGGGTATTGCGGTGTGTGTGGAGCCGGAGTCGGTAAACTCGCTGGTTAGTGGCATTCAACAGGCGCTGATGATGCCAAAAATGAACACGGTGGCACGTGATTATGCTGAACGCACGCTGGATAAAGAAAACGTGCTGAGCCAATTTATTGCAGATATTCGGGGTACATGATGAGTCAAAGCAAACTCTTTCCGGTGGTGATGGCCGGTGGCTCGGGTAGCCGTTTATGGCCTCTGTCCCGCGTGTTGTATCCAAAGCAGTTCCTGTGCCTGAAAGGCGATCTCACCATGCTGCAGACAACGATTTGTCGTCTGAACGGCGTGGAGTGCGAAAGCCCGGTGGTTATCTGTAACGAACAACACCGTTTCATTGTGGCGGAACAGCTACGACAACTGCACAAGCTGACTGAGAACATTATTCTCGAACCCGCCGGGCGTAATACGGCACCGGCGATAGCGCTGGCTGCGCTGGCGGCAAAACGCCAAAGTCCGGGGGAAGATCCGCTGCTGCTGGTGTTGGCAGCCGATCACATGATTGCCGATGAAGAAGCATTTCGCGAGGCGGTTCGCAATGCGATGCCCTATGCCAGCGCGGGTAAGCTGGTGACGTTTGGTATCGTGCCGGACCAGCCGGAGACCGGCTACGGCTATATCCGTCGTGGCGAGGTTTCGCCGACCAATACCGACGCCGTGGCTTTTGAGGTGGCACAGTTTGTTGAAAAGCCCAATCTGGAAACCGCGCAGGCTTATGTGGCGAGCGGCGACTACTACTGGAACAGCGGCATGTTCTTGTTCCGGGCCGGGCGTTATCTGGAAGAACTGAAAAAATATCGCCCCGACATTTTTGAGGCATGCGAAAACGCCATGAGTACGGTTGACCCCGATCTCGATTTTATCCGCGTTGATGAACAGGCGTTTCTCGCTTGCCCGGAAGAGTCTGTCGACTATGCGGTAATGGAACGTACGGCAGATGCGGTGGTGATGCCCATGAACGCAGGCTGGAGCGACGTTGGCTCCTGGTCATCGCTGTGGGAAATCAGCGCTCATACCGCTGAAGGCAATGTGCATCACGGCGATGTTATTAGCCACAAAACGGAAAACAGCTACGTCTATGCCGAATCTGGCCTGGTGACGACCGTCGGGGTGAAAGATCTGGTGGTGGTGCAGACCAAAGATGCGGTGCTGATTGCCGATCGCAACGCGGTGCAGGACGTCAAAAAAGTGGTGGAGCAAATTAAAGCTGACGGACGACATGAACATCATATTCACCGTGAAGTTTACCGTCCATGGGGCAAGTACGACTCTATTGATGCCGGAGACCGTTACCAGGTGAAGCGGATTACCGTCAAGCCCGGTGAGGGATTGTCCGTGCAGATGCATCATCACCGGGCTGAACACTGGGTTGTGGTGGCCGGTACCGCGAAGGTGACAATCAATGATGAGATCAAACTGCTCGCTGAAAACGAGTCTGTCTATATTCCGCTGGGGGCGACCCATTGTCTGGAGAACCCGGGGAAAATCCCGCTCGATCTGATTGAAGTGCGCTCCGGATCTTACCTCGATGAGGATGATGTGGTGCGGTTTGCGGACAGATACGGGCGTACCTGATGCCGGATGTGCTGCGCTTATCCAGCCTACAACACTGTAGGCCCGGTAAGCGAAGCACGGCGGGAAATGCATTTAACACTCATTAAAAGGCTCATTAAGAGTCAGGGCCTCCTGTTGCCTGAAGAAGGGTAAATCATGACGAAATTAACCTGTTTCAAAGCCTACGATATTCGCGGCAGGCTGGGCGAAGAGCTGAATGAAGATATCGCCTGGCGGATTGGCCGCGCTTACGGTGAGTTACTGAAGCCAAAAACGATTGTCCTTGGCGGCGATGTGCGCCTGACCAGCGAGACGCTGAAGCTGGCGCTGGCGAAAGGACTACAGGATGCGGGGGTGGATGTGCTGGATATCGGCATGTCGGGCACCGAAGAGATTTACTTCGCCACCTTCCACCTGGGCATTGATGGCGGTATTGAAGTGACCGCCAGCCATAATCCGATGGATTACAACGGCATGAAGCTGGTGCGGGAAGGGGCACGGCCCATCAGCGGTGATACTGGTCTGCGCGACGTGCAGCGCCTGGCGGAAGCCAATGACTTCCCGGCGGTTGATGAGACAAAACGTGGTCGCTACCAGCGCATTACTACCCGCGATGCCTACATTGACCACCTGCTGGGTTACATCAGTCCCGCCAACCTGAAACCGATGAAGCTGGTGCTTAATTCCGGCAACGGTGCGGCAGGTCCGGTGGTTGACGCCATTGAGGCCCGTTTTAAGGCGCTGGGCGTGCCGGTCGAGTTCATCAAAATTCACAACACGCCTGATGGCAACTTCCCCAACGGTATTCCCAATCCTCTGCTGCCGGAATGCCGGGCCGACACCCACAATGCGGTCATTGAACACGGCACGGATATGGGGATTGCCTTCGACGGTGATTTTGACCGCTGCTTCCTGTTCGATGAAAAAGGTCAGTTCATTGAGGGCTACTACATTGTCGGCCTGCTGGCGGAGGCGTTTCTGGAAAAGAACCCTGGGGCGAAAATTATCCACGACCCGCGCCTGTCCTGGAACACCGTGGATGTGGTGACGGCGGCAGGCGGTAAACCGGTGATGTCAAAAACCGGACACGCGTTTATCAAAGAGCGGATGCGCCTCGAAGATGCCATTTATGGCGGCGAAATGAGCGCACACCACTATTTCCGTGATTTTGCCTACTGCGACAGTGGAATGATCCCGTGGCTGCTGGTGGCGGAACTGCTGTGTCTGAAAGGGCAGTCGCTGGGCGAACTGGTCCGCGACCGGATGGTGGCCTACCCGGCGAGTGGTGAAATAAACAGTACGCTGGCAGAGCCGGCGGCAGCGATTGCACGCGTGGAACAGCATTTTTCCCGTGAGGCGCTGTCGGTGGACAGAACGGACGGTATCAGCATGTCGTTTGTCGACTGGCGCTTTAATTTACGCTCTTCCAATACCGAACCGGTGGTGCGCCTGAACGTGGAATCGCGCGGAGATATTCCGTTGATGGAAGCGCGAACGCGCACTCTTCTGGCGTTACTGAATCAGTAATGCTGGTGCTTCCTTTGCCCGATTCTGGGCAAAGGGTGACTAACAGGAACCACGATGATACATCTAAAGAAGCGCGAGCGCGCCAAAACCAATGCGTCGTTAATTTCGATGGTGCAACGCTTTTCAGATATCACCATCATGTTTGGCGGGTTGTGGGTAATCTGCGAATTAAGCGGTTTGCCTTTCCTGTACATGCACCTGCTGGTGGCGTTGATCACGCTGGTCGTTTTTCAGATGCTCGGTGGCATAACGGATTTTTATCGCTCCTGGCGCGGTGTCAAAATTTCCACTGAGCTGGTGCTGCTGCTGCAAAACTGGACGCTGAGTCTGATTTTTTGCGCAGGTCTGATCGCCTTTAATAACGATTTTGATAACCGTCTCGCCGTCTGGCTGGCGTGGTATCTGCTGTCTAGTGTTGGCCTGGTGTTGAGTCGTTCGTTTATTCGCTACGGCGCGGGATGGCTGCGCAATCGCGGGTA
The DNA here is from genome assembly GCF_030332665.1 of Citrobacter sp. Cpo090. Lineage (NCBI taxonomy): Bacteria > Pseudomonadati > Pseudomonadota > Gammaproteobacteria > Enterobacterales > Enterobacteriaceae > Citrobacter > Citrobacter sp. Cpo090. Next base: position 426,823 of record NZ_JAOWHK010000038.1, read on the forward strand.
CAACACTCGCCGGGTGGCGGTGGCAGGGGAACTGCCAGCCGGACAAATGCTACTGGACAGCTTTCGCCATGAACCGTGGTTGGGGTTTGAAGTGGCGGGGGTCTATCACGATCCTATCCCAGGGAAAAACTCCCGCGACTGGGCCGGTAATCTGCAACAGCTGGTGGACGACGCCAAATCCTCACGCATTCACAACGTCTATATCGCCATGTCGATGAGCGATGGCGCCAGCGTAAAAAAACTGGTGCGCGAGCTGGCCGACACCACCTGTTCAGTGATCCTTATTCCTGATGTCTTTACCTTCAACATTTTGCATTCACGAATTGAGGAGATGAACGGCATTCCGGTGGTGCCGCTGTATGACACGCCGCTCTCGGGGATTAATCGCCTGTTAAAGCGCGCGGAAGATATCGTGCTGGCTTCACTGATCCTGCTGCTTATTTCTCCGGTGCTGTGTGGCATAGCGCTACTGGTAAAACTGACCTCCAAAGGACCGGTGATTTTCCGCCAGACCCGCTATGGCATGGACGGCAAACCGATCAAAGTCTGGAAGTTTCGTTCGATGAAAGTGATGGAAAACGACGCGGTGGTGACGCAGGCGACGCAAAACGATCCGCGCGTTACCCCTGTGGGGAATTTCCTGCGTCGGACGTCGCTCGATGAACTGCCGCAGTTTATTAACGTGCTGACCGGGGGCATGTCTATTGTAGGGCCACGCCCGCATGCGGTGGCGCATAACGAACAGTACCGCCAGCTGATCGAGGGTTACATGTTACGCCACAAGGTGAAACCGGGTATTACCGGCTGGGCGCAAATCAACGGCTGGCGGGGTGAAACCGATACGCTGGAAAAAATGGAAAAACGTGTGGAATTTGACCTCGAATACATCCGCGAGTGGAGCGTGTGGTTCGATATCAAAATTGTTTTTCTGACGGTATTCAAAGGCTTTGTCAACAAAGCGGCGTATTAACATGAGTTTACGAGAAAAAACGCTTAACGGCGCAAAGTGGTCGGCGATTGCCACTGTGATCATCATTGGTCTGGGGCTTATCCAGATGACCGTACTGGCGCGGATTATTGATAACCACCAGTTCGGGTTGTTAACCGTGGCGCTGGTGATCATCGCGCTGGCCGATACGCTGTCTGACTTTGGTATCGCCAACTCAATTATTCAGCGCAAAGAGATTGGCTATCTTGAACTGACCACGCTGTACTGGCTCAACGTTGGGCTGGGTATCGTGGTATGCGTGGCGATGTTTCTGCTGAGCGAGACGATTGCCCATGTGCTCAATAACCCAGAACTGGCACAGCTCATCAAAACCTTATCACTGGCGTTTGTGGTGATACCGCACGGGCAGCAGTTTCGCGCGCTGATGCAAAAAGAGCTGGCCTTCAACAAAATTGGCATGATTGAAACCAGTTCGGTGCTGGCCGGTTTTACTTTTACCGTAGTCAGCGCCCATTTCTGGCCGCTCGCGCTGACCGCCATTCTCGGGTATCTGGTGAACAGTTCGCTACGTACGCTGCTGTTCGGCTATTTTGGTCGCCGGATTTACCGTCCGGGGCTGCATTTTTCGCTGGCATCGGTTTCGTCGAATCTGCGTTTTGGTGCGTGGCTGACGGCAGACAGCATCATCAATTACATCAATACCAACCTTTCCACGCTGGTTTTAGCCCGCACGTTGGGAGCTGGCGTGGCGGGCGGGTTCAATCTCGCCTGGAATGTGGCGGTTGTCCCCCCGATCAAACTGAACCCGATTATCACCCGCGTGCTGTTTCCGGCGTTTGCCAAAATCCAGGACGACAGCGAAAAGCTACGGGTGAATTTTTACAAGCTGCTGTCGGTGGTTGGGATTATCAACTTCCCGGCGCTACTGGGACTGATGGTGGTGTCCAACAACGTGGTGCCACTGGTGTTTGGCGAGAAGTGGAACGGTATTATCCCCATCCTGCAATTGCTGTGCATTGTTGGGCTGCTGCGCTCGGTGGGGAACCCGATCGGTTCACTGCTGATGGCGAAGGCGCGGGTCGATATCAGTTTCAAATTCAATGTATTCAAAACCTTTCTGTTTATTCCGGCCATTTTCATCGGTGGGCATCTGGCCGGGGCAATTGGCGTGACGCTGGGCTTTTTGTTGGTTCAGGTGATTAACACAGTCCTCAGCTACTTCGTGATGATCAAGCCTGTTCTTGGCTCCAGCTACCGCCAGTACATGCTCAGTCTTTGGCTGCCGTTGTATCTCTCCTTGCCAACCCTTGTGGTGAGTTATGCGCTGGGCGTAATGCTGCATGGCCAGCTGTCGTTGGGCGTGTTGTTGGGGAGCCAGATAGCGGCAGGGGCGCTGGCGTTTGCACTAATGATTGTGCTGTCTCGCCATCCGCTGGTGGTGGAAATAAAACGCCAGCTCTGTCGCAGTGAAAAAATGAAAACCTTGCTTCGTGCAGGATAAGAACAACGCTTTAAGAGGTCGTAATGAAACTATTAATTTTGGGCAACCATACCTGTGGGAATCGAGGGGATAGCGCGATCCTGCGCGGTTTGCTGGATGCCATTAACGCGTTGCGTCCCGAGACTGAAGTGGATGTTATGAGCCGTTACCCGGTGAGCTCTTCGTGGTTGTTGAACCGCCCGGTGATGGGCGATCCGCTGTATTCGCAGATGAAGCAACACAACAACGCCGCGGGTGTTATGGGGCGCGTGAAGAAAGTGCTACGTCGTCGCTATCAGCATCAGGTACTACTCTCGCGTGTTACCGACTCCGGTAATCTGCGCAATATCGCTATCGCCCAGGGATTTACCGATTTTGTTCGTTTATTGTCGCGTTATGACGCCATCATCCAGGTAGGTGGATCGTTCTTTGTCGATCTGTATGGTGTGCCGCAGTTTGAACATGCGTTGTGTTCGTTTATGGCGAAAAAACCGCTGTACATGATTGGTCACAGCGTGGGGCCATTCCAGGATGAGCAGTTTAATCAACTGGCGAACTACGTGTTTGGTCACTGTAATGCGCTGATTTTGCGTGAATCCGTCAGTCTGGATCTGATGAAGCGCAGCGCAATTACCACGGATAAAGTCGAAACAGGCGTTGATACGGCCTGGCTGGTCGACAATCATCATGAGGATTTTGAACCAGGTTATGCGGTACAGCACTGGTTAGACATGGCGGCTAAACAGAAGACCGTTGCCATTACATTGCGCGAGCTGGCTCCTTTTGATAAGCGTCTGGGGACAACGCAGCAGGCCTATGAACAAGCCTTTGCCGGAGTAGTGAACCGCATCCTCGATGAAGGTTACCAGGTGATTGCACTGTCAACCTGCACCGGTATTGATAGTTACAACAAAGATGATCGCATGGTGGCGTTAAACCTGCGCCAGTATGTTAACGATTCGTCCCGATATCACGTGGTGATGGATGAACTTAACGATCTGGAGATGGGGAAGATTCTGGGGGCATGCGATCTGACGGTGGGGACTCGCTTGCACTCGGCCATCATCTCGATGAATTTTATGACGCCAGCCATCGCCATTAACTACGAGCATAAATCGGCAGGGATTATGCAACAGTTGGGGTTGCCGGAGATGGCTGTCGATATTTGCCATCTGCTCGATGGCAGTCTGCAAGGAAAGGTCGCCGATACCCTCGGACAGTTACCTGATCTGAACATACGGCTTGGGGATGCTGTGACACGCGAACGCGAACGCGGGGTACACATGGTGCAGTCGGTTTTAACGCGTATTGAGGGGGAAAAATGAAGATTGGCTTTTTCCTGCTTAAATTTCCGCTCTCTTCTGAGACCTTTGTACTCAATCAGATAACCGCATTTATCGATATGGGCTACGACGTGGAGATTGTCGCTTTGCAGAAGGGCGATCTTGAAAATACGCATGCCTCATTTAATACCTACCGGCTGGGTGAAAAAACGCGCTGGTTGCTCAATGAACCGGAAAGCAAACTGGCGAAGCTGAAATATAGGGCCGCGGCGGCTCTGCACGGTCTCACCCGCGCAGCGACCTGGAAGGCGCTTAATGTTGCACGCTATGGCGAGGAGGCGCGCAATCTGATTTTGGCGGCTATTTGCGGCGGGAATCCGCAGGCGTTTCAGGCAGATGTCTTTATTGCTCATTTTGGGCCGGCAGGCGTAACCGCCGCCAAGCTGCGTGAGCTTGGGATGATCCGCGGAAAAATCGCCACGGTTTTTCACGGCGTCGATGTTTCGCGCCGGGATGTGCTTACCCGCTATACCCCTGAGTATCAGCAACTGTTTCAACGTGGAGATTTGATGTTACCCATCAGCAATCTCTGGGCCGGACGTTTAAAAAATATGGGATGTCCGCCGCAAAAAATTGCGGTTTCGCGCATGGGTATCGACATGACACGTTTTACCCCTCGTCAACTTAAATCGCCAGCCGCACCGCTGGAGATTATCTCTGTCGCCCGGCTAACCGAGAAAAAAGGGTTGCACGTCGCCATTGAGGCCTGTCGTCAGTTAAAAGAGCAGGGCGTTTCATTTCGTTATCGCATCCTGGGTATCGGCCCTTGGGAGCGTCGTTTACGTACGCTGATCGAGCAATATCAGCTTGATGATGTGATTGAGATGCCTGGCTTTAAGCCCAGTCATCAGGTAAAGGAGATGCTTGAGCAGGCGGATGTATTTTTACTGCCGTCGATCACCGGAAGAGACGGCGATATGGAGGGGATTCCGGTGGCGCTGATGGAGGCGATGGCGGTAGGTATCCCGGTAATTTCTACCGTTCACAGCGGGATCCCTGAGCTGGTCGAGTCGGGCAAGTCTGGCTGGCTGGCACCGGAAAACGATGCGCAGGCACTGGCAGAGAGATTAGCGGCATTCAGCCTGCTCGACAGTGAGCAGGTAAAGCCGATTGTGCAGTGCGCGCGCGAAAAAATTGAAACTGAATTTAATCAGTTAGCGATCAATAAACAGTTAGCCAGTCTGCTGCAAACGATGTAAATCGAGGTTGTATGTCAGAGAACAAACTCTCACGCCGTACTTTTCTGACGGCAGGCTCTGCGCTTGTCGTGCTGCATTCTCCCGTTGTCCGGGCGCTTGAATCATCGGGCAGCGTCCACATTCAGGATTACAACCCAAAGGATTGGGTCGCTTCTTTCAGGCAGGCGTTCAAAGAAGGACAAACGGTAGTCGTACCCAAAGGACTGGAATGTAAGGATATCAATACCGTTATCGTTATTCCTCCTGGCAAAACGCTACACCTGCAAGGGCGAATAAGCGGCAATGGCCGAGGGCGCTTTATTCTGCAGGATGGATGTAAGGTGATGGGCGAGCAGGGCGGGAGCCTGAGGAACGTTACCCTCGATGTGCGCGGTTCGGACTGCGTAATAAAAGGGATTGCCATGAGTGGTTTCGGCCCAGTGACGCAAGTCTATATCGGCGGCAAAACACCGAGGCTGATGCGCAATCTGACTATTCAGGATATTACCGTCACGCACGCTAACTATGGGATCCTGCGTCAGGGCTTTCATAACCGGATGGATGGCGTAAAGATTACAAACTGCCGTTTTAGCGATCTACAGGGAGATGCCATTGAGTGGAATGTGGCGATCAACGACAGCAACATCCTCATTTCTGATCATGTCATTGAACGTATTAACTGTACCAATGGCAACGTGAACTGGGGCATCGGCATCGGACTGGCGGGCAGTACCTATGACAATACCTATCCCGATGACCTGGCGGTAAAAAACTTTGTGGTGGCGAATATCACTGGTAGCGACTGTCGACAGCTAGTGCATGTGGAGAACGGCAAGCACTTTATTATTCGTAATATTACCGCGAAAAACATCACTCCAGATTATAGTAAGGAAGCGGGCATTGATAATGCGACGATCGCTATTTATGGCTGTGATAATTTCGTGATTGATAATATCAATATGGAAAATAGCGCTGGCATGCTCATTGGCTACGGTGTTATTAAAGGACGATATTTATCCATTCCGCAGAACTTTAAGTTAAATAATATCCATCTGGATAACACGAAACTTGAATATAAATTACGCGGCATTCAGATCTCATCAGGTAATGCAACGTCGTTCGTGGCCATCACCAACGTGGAGATGAAGCGAGCCACGCTTGAATTGCACAACCAACCGCAGCACCTTTTTTTACGTAACATCAAGGTGATGCAGCAATCCGCAACAGGACCCGCGCTCAAGATGCAATTCGATCTGCGCCAGGACGTACGTGGCAAGTTTATGGCCAGGCAGGACACGTTGATTTCGCTGGCCAACGTTCATGCGGTAAACGAAAGAGGAGAAAGTTCAGTTGACATCGACCGGGTAAACCATCAGGTGGTGAATGTCGAAGCGGTGAATTTTCGACTGCCGGGGCAGGGGAAGTAATTTTGCGACCATTCCTGGCAAAAGTTGTACCCGCCTGGGATTAAGATTACTGCATTCCGCAGTTAAGCGGCGTAACATACGCGGCATCGGAGTAATGTAATTCATACTGGCTAAAACAAGCTAAAAAGCTATAATTCAGCAACAATTGAATAGGTGAATGACTTAATGATTAATTTGAAAGCAGTTATTCCGGTAGCAGGTCTGGGGATGCACATGTTGCCTGCCACGAAGGCAATCCCTAAAGAGATGCTGCCGATCGTAGACAAGCCGATGATTCAGTACATTGTCGACGAAATTGTAGCTGCCGGTATCAAAGAAATCGTTCTGGTGACTCATGCGTCTAAGAACGCGGTTGAGAACCACTTCGACACCTCTTACGAACTCGAATCACTCCTTGAGCAGCGTGTTAAGCGCCAGCTTTTAGCCGAGGTGCAGTCTATTTGTCCTCCGGGCGTGACTATCATGAACGTTCGTCAGGCTCAGTTACTGGGTCTGGGTCATTCCATTCTTTGTGCTCGTCCAATTGTTGGGGATAATCCGTTTGTCGTCGTGTTGCCTGACGTCGTTCTGGATACCGCAAGTGCGGATCCGCTGCGCTACAACCTGGCTGCCATGGTTGCTCGTTTTAATGAAACCGGACGTAGTCAGGTGCTGGCTAAACGCATGGATGGCGACCTGTCTGAGTACTCGGTTATTCAAACCAAAGAGCCTTTGGACAACGAAGGTAAAGTCAGCCGTATCGTTGAGTTCATCGAAAAACCGGATCAGCCACAAACGCTGGATTCCGATCTGATGGCCGTAGGGCGCTACGTGCTTTCTGCTGATATCTGGGCTGAGTTGGAAAAAACTGCTCCAGGTGCCTGGGGACGTATTCAGCTGACTGATGCTATTGCAGAGTTGGCTAAAAAACAGTCTGTTGATGCCATGCTGATAACCGGCGACAGCTACGACTGTGGTAAAAAGATGGGCTATATGCAGGCATTCGTTAAATATGGTCTGCGTAACCTGAAGGAAGGACCGAAGTTCCGTAAGAGCATTGAGAAGTTGCTTAGCGAGTAGAGATTTACACGTCTTTGTGACGGTAAGCCAGAAAAAATAGCGGCAGCTAACATCCCAGCTTCTATGCTTTAAGCAATGGAATGTTACTGCCGTTTTTTTATGAAAAATGACCAATAACAACAAGTTAACCTACCAAGTTTAATCTGCTTTTTGTTGGATTTTTTCTTGTTTCTGGTCGCATTTGGTAAGACAATTAGCGTTTGAGTTTAAGATTACTTTGCTATCGCAGGCGGGGCTGGATACATCTTTGGCGTATTGTTAGGTAGTGCTCTGGTAGCTGTAAGGCCAGGGGCGGTAGCGTGCATTTTTGAAATGCCCATATATTATCGTTACCAACAATATAAGTAACAAAGGTGGAATTATCTTACCAAACCATTAAATGGTATGAATATGAAGCAAAAATTAATAATTATTGGCGCTGGTGGTTTTGCTAAGACTGTAATTGATAGTTTGGATCATAAAAAATACGAAATCAAAGGTTTCATTGATACGTTTAAAACAGGTGAGCATCAAGGATACCCTATTTTAGGTGATGCTTTTAATGTCATAGATAAACCTAACCAATACGTTTACTTCATTGCGATCGGTGATCCTGATTACAGAGCCTTATGGATGAAGTTAATAGAAGAAATGCAACTTACAACAATCAATGTAATTGATAGAACATCTATAATTTCTGAGCGTTCCAGGCTTGGTACCTGTATTTATGTAGGGAAAATGGCCATCATTAACTGTGATTCAGAACTAGAAGATGGTGTAGTGGTAAACACGAGAGCATTAGTAGAACATGGGAATTATATATCATATTGTACAAATATCTCCACTAATGTTGTTCTAAATGGCGATGTTTCCGTTGGGAATAAATCCTTTATAGGAAGTTGTACCGTTGTTAATGGGCAACTTAAAATAGGTAATTCGTCAATTATTGGTTCTGGATCTGTAGTTATTCGTGATATTCCTGACAATGTAGTAGTGGCTGGAGCCCCTACAAAATTTATTAGAACAAGGTGATTTTTATGTCGAAGATTTATATTGTTGCTGAAATTGGGTGTAATCATAACGGAGATTTCAAGTTAGCTAAGAAAATGGTTAAAGAAGCAAAATCAGCTGGGGTTGATGCTGTGAAATTCCAAACATTTAAAGCTGATCAACTTATCTCAAAGTATGCCCCTAAGGCCGAATATCAAATCAAAGTTACAGGAAATGAAGAATCTCAATTAGATATGACTCGTAAGTTAGAGTTACCATATGAAGAATTTGTGAAACTGGAAGAATATGCAAAAGAACTTGGCTTAGATGTATTCTCAACACCATTTGATTTTGATTCGATCGATTTTCTTGCATCCAGAAATCAAAAGGTTTGGAAGATTCCATCAGGTGAATTATTGAACTTACCGTATTTAGAAAAAATTGCCAGATTACCAATCGAAGATAAAAAGATCGTACTGTCAACAGGAATGGCAACAGTTGATGAGATCAATTTGGCATTAAAAGTTTTTACTGATAATGGCATTGTTCCTGAAAATATAACAATATTGCATTGTAATACAGAATATCCAACGCCTTTTGAAGATGTAAACTTGAATACGATTTCTGGATTCAAGAACATTTTCAGTAAATACAATGTTGGATTTTCTGATCATTCACCCGGTTATTTTGCTGGTATTGCATCAGTGCCTTACGGTATCACTTTTATTGAAAAACACTTTACACTGGATAAAAATTTTGAAGGTCCAGATCATAAAGCTTCCGTAACACCAGAAGAACTTAAATTACTATGCGAGGGTATACGTGCAGTAGAAGCCTCGCTTGGCAGTTATGATAAATTGGTAACGAATTCAGAACGGAAAAATAAAATAGTAGCCCGTAAATCAATTGTCGCTAAATGTGTAATAAAAAAAGGTGACGTATTTACAACGGAAAATATCACGACAAAACGACCAGGAAACGGAATTAGCCCAATGCATTGGTATGAAGTATTAGGGAAAATAGCTGAAAAGGATTTTGATGAAGATCAACTAATTGAACACTCTGAATTTAGTGAACAAGAGGTCTAAGTTGTGTCATTAAAAAAAATTGCCATAATTCCTGCTCGGTCTGGCTCTAAGGGATTGCCTAGTAAAAATATACTAATGCTCTTGGATCGTCCCTTAATTGCTTATACTATCGAAGCAGCCATTAATTCAGATATATTTGATAAGGTTATTGTTTCAACCGATTCGTTAGAATATAAAAACATTGCAGAGAAATATGGTGCGGAAGTAATATTGCGTACAGAGGAATTAGCATCAGATTCGGCTACCTCCTTTATGGTAATTCAAGATGTGCTTGATAAATGTAAGGGTTATGATTATTTTGTACTTTTACAACCAACATCTCCATTCCGTAATTATAAGCATATCAAGAACGCTGTTAAACAATTTGAAAATAATAATGATGCGAAATTTTTAGTATCTGTAGTAGAAAGTAATAAAAGTTCAGCATTAATTAAACCGATTGATGATTCATTATCATTGAAGAACTTTGACGCTGATTTCAGCAACTATCGTAGACAAAATAAAAAAGAATATTGCCCAAACGGTGCAATTTTTATTGGTTACGTATCTGATTATTTAAGGAAAAAACATTTCTTTGGTGCTGACAGTATTGCCTATATCATGAATAAAGAAGATTCTATTGATATAGATGATCAATTGGATTTTGAAATGGCAATTCTTATTCAAACCAAAAGAAATAAAAAAATAATACTAGACAATGCCATAATCAAACGTATTTCTGATAAAAAGGATTTATTTAATAAAGCTTATCCGATTACACTGATTGGACATTCAATTTTTGACTATTGGGAGCTTAATAATATATCTGGAATGAAGGTTAACAATCTAGGAATTGCTGGCATTGATAGCGAAAGATATTATAAATATATAATGGAAAAAGACATACTCACAAATATTGGTAAGTATGTATTATTAATTTCAGGAACAAATGATATTGTTATCGATGGTTGGAATCCAGAATATACTATAACATGGACGAAAAAACTGATCGATAGAATTAAATCTATAAACCCAAATGTTACTATATTCCTACTTGCAGTGCCGCCTGTTCTTGGAAGAATAGATAGGAATAATAATACCATAAAAAAATTAAACTCAGCAATGATGGAATATTTTAGCAAACTAGATAATGTTATTTGGACGCCTTTATCGCCATCTTTTTATGATGGATTTGGCAATCTGAATAAAGAATATACTTATGATGGTTTGCATTTCACATTACAAGCATACAAACAGTTAGAAAATGATATTTCGAGTGTCTTAAAATGAAAAAAAAATTGCTCTATGTTACTGGCTCAAGAGCCGAATATGGCATTATGAAACGACTTTTAAAAAGTCTGAAAGATGATAATGATATTGATTTATCTATTATTGCCACAGGAATGCATTGCGATTCAAAATATGGTTATACATATAAAACCATCGAGAAAGATGGTTTTATAATTAAAAAATTAATTGATTTAGAGTTAAATAATAAAACAAATGCCGATATATTGAAATCTATGTCAATATGCCAGCAAAAATTTGGTGAGCATTTCCAGGAAAATAAATATGATGCTGTCATTATATTAGGGGACCGATACGAAATATTCTCAGTAGCAGTAGCTGCTGCTATGCATAACCTACCTATTATTCATCTTCATGGCGGTGAGAAGACGTTAGGTAACTATGATGAATTTATCCGACATTCAATAACGAAAATGAGCCGCCTGCATCTAGTGTCAACAGAAGAATATCGAAAAAGAGTTATTCAACTTGGTGAAGATCCTCATTTCGTATTTAATGTTGGTGCATTAGGTGCAGAAAATAGTTTCTTACTTGACCTACCAAAAAAAAATGAATTAGAGAAGAAATTAGGTAAACTGGAACGCAAATATTTTGTTGTGGTTTTCCATCCAGAGACATTGTCAAACTCATCCGTTGAAAGTCAATTCTCTGAGCTTTTAAGTGCACTAGAATATTTTAGAAAAGAATACGATTTTATCTTTATTGGTTCTAATTCTGATACAGGTGCACACAAAATAAAAGAAATGACAGATATTTTTTGCCAACGCTATGGATGTCGTTACCTGGTATCAGTAACACCTGAAGAATATCTTGCACTAAATAAATATTCCATAGGTTTAATTGGAAATTCCTCATCGGGTTTAATTGAAATACCTAGCCTTAAAGTTCCAACAATAAATATTGGCGATCGTCAGAAAGGGCGTATTCGAGGAGAAAGTGTTGTCGATACTCTTTGTCAAAGAGAAGATATCCGTGAAGCAATTTTAAAGGTAACCGAAAATAGTTTTATTAGTAACTTGGAAAATTCTAAAAACCCATATTTTATGGAAAACGTTAAAGATAGAATTATAAAAATAATAAAAGAATTTATATCAAATGATCTTGCTAAGTTAGGCTTCAAAGAATTTTATGATTTGTAAGTTCGAGGGAGCTATCTATTTAGAAAACTCTAATTTTAATGTTGTATCAACTATAATGTTTAAGTATTTTGAATTGTTAAATGAAAAAATCTCATTTTGTATATTACTCTAGTATAGGTATACGGGGCTTTACGTTACTGAGTAAATTTGCGTTTATAATTATATTAGCTAAATTGCTGCAATCATCTGATTTGGGTGTTTATGGGCTTATTAGCGCTGCAGTTGGTTACGCAATTTTTGCTATTGGGTTTGAATTCTATACTTATAGTACACGTGAAATAATAAATTCGAAAATTGATGATCTTTTTTTTATTTTGAAGAATCAATCATTTTTCTATGTCTTATCATATATATTTTACATTCCTATTTTTTTTATTATCAAATACTATTCTCTCCTTCCAGAAGGAAGTGAGTACTGGTTCATTGCTATTCTCTTCTTTGAACATGTGGCTCAAGAAATTAATAGAATATTGATCACTCTCGAAAGTCAAGCTTTTGCTAGTCTTGTTTTGTTTATCCGACAAGGACTTTGGTGCTGGATAGTGATAGCTATTATGCTATTTTTCCCTTCACAAAGAACTTTGCTTACCGTTTTCACTCTATGGCTATTTGGAACGTTTTGCGCAAGTGTTACTGGTGTTGTTTATATATTAATAAAACATAAAAATTATCATTCATCAACAATTAGCTGGCACTGGATAAAGAAAGGCATTATCCTTTCCGCACCGATGCTAATAGCGGCTTTAGCGCTTAGAGGATTTTTTACATTTGATAGATTTACCGTTGAACACATCTCTGGACTTAAGACTCTTGGTGCATACACTTTATTTATTAGTATGACTGCAGCAATACAATCTTTCCTTGATACTATCCTTATATCCTTTTCTTTTCCCAAGTTAGCAAAACTGTGTTACCGAAAGGAATATGCTGAATTTATTATTGGGATGAAGTTATTTGCAATAAAATTAATAGCCGTGTCATTTTTATTATGTATTTGCTGCTTCTTTACTGGTTATATCCTTATTAATTGGATTGGTAAGAAAGAGTATTTTGAGTTGCTTCCATTATTTCTGTTATTAATTATAGCAACGTTCATCTATTGCTTAAGCCTTATCCCTCATTTAGGTCTTTATGCTTTACGAAAAGATAAGATGATAGTATGGAGTCAGTGTCTGACATTTTTATTATTTTTGGCGTCCCTTTATGTAACACTAAAAGCTGCTGACATTAATTATATTGCTTATGGAATGATTATTTCGTTTACAGTTTTACTTTTTTTAAAGCTAGCTATGTTTATGAAACTTTTGGCTAGAATCAGATAATACACGTGCTAACAGTTTTTATAATATTAAATTAGCTATTAATTTATTACTTCGTTTTGATAGGCATAATGAAGTATGATTGAAATTTTATTGTTTTGAATGAGTATTCGTGCTCTCAATGGATCTTCATTAAATTCAATAGATACGAAAAGGTTGAACCACACAATGCAATTGAATACCAATAGAGTACTGGCTACATTATTTTTGAATGGAATGGTACTGATTCCAGGTCTATTAATGGTGTTGTTCGATGGAGTTGACTCAAACTTTATTGGTGTTTTATTGATATCAACTATACTACTATTATTAGTATTTTTAACTGGCTTTAATAAATTTAAAATAAGTAGCTCATTTTTAATATTCAGTGTCATATTGTTCTTGGTGCTATTACTTCATTTGGTGATCTGTACTATTCTTTTCCAGAATAGTGATAATACATATCTAAAAAGTATCATGTCATTAATATCTATAATCTACATATTATCTGCATGTTATTTTTCAAGTATAGCAATTGCTAATATCACTCAGCAGGAATTTGAAAAAATAGTATCACATCTATTTATGTTGCTGATAATTTTGGGACTGGCTTGTTCCGTTTTCATATTATCAAGTAGTGGTACTAGCAAGAAAATGTTATTTTTTACTGAGCCCTCTCATTATGCTCTTATAGTTACAATTTTTTATTGTTATAAAATTTCTCAAAAAAAATCAAACATACTCTATGGGATTCCTCTTTTATTCACTGCACTAGTTATACAGAATCTAACATTGATTGTTGGGGTTATTATTGCGATAGCTATAAACTTCATGAGAGCAAAATCATTATTTGCCATAACAGTTGCCATAGCTTTGGTATACGTATCTATCATTGGATTATTAAATAATGATGAACTAAGTTATTATTCACAGCGTCTAGATGTCAGTCAAGAATCAACAAATACCTCAACATTAACTTTATTATCTGGATATGAGCAGGCATATTTAGCTTTACGAGATAGTTATGGACTTGGGTATGGGTTGCAACAAATGGGCTATTCCAATGAAAGAGGTATGTTTGCTTCAATAATTGGACAGTTAAGAGGTGGTAATACAGATTCAAACTTATATGATGGCGGATTATTTATATCTAAAATAGTTGTCGAATTTGGATTTTTAGGGTGTGCTTTCTTTATTTATACTATTTTCTTAGCCTGTATATGGTTTAAAAATAATGACAAAAAAACAAAGTTTTTTAGTTCAGTTTTAATAATGAGCATAATGTACTTTTTGCTAAGAGGCTCAGGTTATTTCACTCCATCAGCAATGTTAATATTTGTATCAGTGATCTATTTAGCCAAGGAAAATAGAGATAAAAAGAAATTGACGAATTAAAATATTACGTCTTAGCTTCTTAAATTGATTGCAAGCATGTATAAAACTAAGTAATAAAAGTTTTTATTAGAATGTAATTTTTACCATAAACAATGGGCATGTCTTAATGAGTATTTCTTATAAAGAATATCTACACTGCTATATGTTGGCAACTGAAAATGAAATCTCCATTGATGAACTATTAATTGCTGGCATGAAAAATAGAATGCCAGCGATGCCTCGTATCAGCAAGTGGGTATATTCCATCTATAAGTTGTGGGCGGTGTATATTTTACTTATGATTTTTTTTATATTGGGTGGTTTTATACTTTATCCAATATTAAAATTTATAATTGCAGTATGTGGGAAAATAAAAACAAAAAAACGCTACCTAACTAACAAAAATGGCTTCTACTACTTTTCATTCTCAGAAATAGGGACGGAACAAGTCATTACTTATTTCAAGAAAAATAAATCAACTGAAAATGAATTAAACATTATAGCGCCATTGTCTTGTAAAAGTAAGCATAATGATACAGTCATTTCATTATATGAAGTTGTTTCATATTATGAAATTTTCAAAAGCATGTTACTTAGTATATCTACGTTTTTATATTTTTTTAAGTCTGTCAATCATCTTAAATGGGTCCTTCAAATATACACTGCCCCATCATGGTTTCTTGTAGCAATAGCACTGAATAAGATACAAGGAGAAATTGTAAGTAGCGAACACTATGATCGCTGGGCGGTACTGATTGATGTTATATCTGGCAAAAAAAAGAACCGATATACTCTTGTGCAGCATGGTTCTTTAAAAGCACTTGATTCAAATGCCTACTTGGCTTTTCAAATACCATATAAATTGAAGCATGTAGGTAAAATAGTAGTATTCGATGAACTAGAGTATAAGTTTTTCTCTGACAAAATATTAGATCCAAGTTTAACTGAAATTATAGAAGTGGAATATAGCAAACCTGAATTATCTCTGTCTCAGGTGACATCTAGTCAGCTAACATTGCTTTTCATTGGACACTCATTGTGTGAGAAAGAGCAACTGAGGATTTGTTCTCAAATAAATAGAAAAATTAATAACTGTACTATTTATTATAAAGAACATCCTAAGGCAAGAGCCTCCTTAGAAGTCAGAAATTTTAACTTCAATTTTATTACAGATGATAGATTTTTTCCTGATGTAGATATAGTAATTTCATATCCATCAACTCTTGCTTATCAATATGAAGAAAAGGGAATACCGGTTTTATTTCATGGGCTACATGTAGTACACTCAGATGAAGTTGATGAAATTGTTGCGAAAGTTATTTTAAATTGGGGTAAATATGAAGAGTCAAAATTATAAAATTTGTAGCAGCTGTATTATGGATACATCTGATCCTAATATAGTCTTTGATGAAAGAGGAGAGTGCGATTATTGCAATAATTTCAAGAATAACATATTGCCAAATTGGAATTTTGGGGTAGTCAATGGAGATGGCCTTAAGAATCTTGCTGCAGAAATAAAGGAAGATGCTAAAGGTAATGATTTTGATTGTATTATAGGCCTTTCAGGGGGACTAGATAGCTCATATGCTGCATATATTGCAAAAGAAAAGATGGGGCTTCGCCCGTTATTATTCCATGTTGATGCTGGCTGGAATACAGATCAGGCAGTTGGTAATATTGAAAAACTTATTGAAGGACTTGGGTTAGATCTTTATACAGAGGTGGTAAACTGGGAGGAAATGAAGGATCTTCAACTATCTTTCCTGAAATCAGGAATTCCAGATCAAGATTTAGTTCAGGACGCTTCGTTCTTTTCATCTTTATATAAGTTTGCTAGACAACATAAAATTAAACATGTTATTACTGGTTCAAATTTCTCTACTGAGTGTTGTCGTGAACCAGAAGAATGGGGAGGGTATTTAGGTATTGATACTCTATTATTTAATGATATCCACAGACAGTTTGGAACACGGCCATTAAATACATTCCCCTTGGTGGATATATTGGTCTATAAGCTCTTTTACCAGAAAATTCTTGGTATGAAAGTGCACCATCCATTGAATTTAGTTCCTTTCAATAAGAAAGATGCTGAAAATGAACTTAGTGAAAAATTTGGCTGGCAACCCTTCCAGCATAAACATCATGAGTCCCGTTTCACTCGCTTCTATGAAGATTATTGGCTGCCGCGTAGATTTGGTTATGAGAAACGGAGAGCTCATTTCTCAAGCTTAATTATGACAGGCCAGATGACTCGAGAACAAGCTCTTGAGAGGCTTTCAAAACCAGAAATGGATGAACATTTTCTTGAGCAAGAGTTTGAGTATGTTGCTCATAAACTTGGTATTAGTGTTGAAGAGTTGCAAGAGCTATTTACTATGCCCAAAAAAACCTACAAAGATTATAAAAATAAACGTTGGTTGATTGGTTTAGGTGCAAATGTTCTACGTACACTTGGATTGGAAAAACGGTATTTCAGATGATCAAAATTATTGATTATGGTATTGGAAATATACAAGCATTCCTAAATGTATATAAGCGACTAGGAATTAATGCAGATGTTGCTCGTTCCGTCGATGATATTAAAAGTGCTACGCATTTAATACTACCTGGAGTTGGCGCTTTTGACCAGGCCATGACTCTTTTTAATAACTCAGGTTTACGAGATAGTATTGAAAAGCGTATTTTTGAGGAAAAGATTCCAATTATTGGTATTTGTGTAGGTATGCAGATGCTTGCGACCTCTAGTGAGGAGGGGAGTATGCCTGGTTTAGGATGGATTCCAGGTACAGTTCGAGCATTCAGCAGCAATATCTTGTCAAAAAACCTCCCTATGCCGCACATGGGGTGGAATAATCTAATTAAGAAAGTAAATGCATCATTGCTGAAAGGTTTTGAAGAAGAACCTTCCTTTTATTTTTTACACTCATTCTATTACGAATGTGATGATGCAGGTGATGTATTAGCAACTGCCGAATATGGCCATGATTTTCATTGCATTATTGGTAGGAACAACATATATGGTATTCAATGTCATCCAGAGAAAAGCCATTCGTCAGGCTGTAAACTATTAAAAAATTTCGCAGAGATCTAATAACATGCTTAGACCAAGAATCATACCCTGTTTACTTATCCACGATTCTGGCTTAGTCAAAACAGTTAATTTTAAATCCCCGAAGTATGTAGGTGATCCAATTAA
The DNA here is from genome assembly GCF_030332665.1 of Citrobacter sp. Cpo090. Classification (NCBI taxonomy): domain Bacteria; kingdom Pseudomonadati; phylum Pseudomonadota; class Gammaproteobacteria; order Enterobacterales; family Enterobacteriaceae; genus Citrobacter; species Citrobacter sp. Cpo090. The sequence goes on from NZ_JAOWHK010000038.1 coordinate 444,610, forward strand.
CGCCGTCAAAATTTTCAATGAGAAAGAAGCTGATGAATTGATGGTCCTTGATATTGATGCGACGTCCATGGGGTTAGAACCTAATTATGATTTAATAAAAAAACTCGCAGCGGAATGTCGTATGCCTTTGTGCTATGGAGGAGGGGTAACCAGTGCAGCACAGGCTGCAAAAATTATCTCTCTTGGTGTTGAAAAGGTATCAATAAGTGCAGCTGCCGTTGAAAATCCAAATCTTGTCAGAGAGTTAGCAGAAGCAGTTGGTAAACAAAGTGTTGTTGTTGTGCTGGATGTTATCAAACGAAAAGGTCTTTTCTCAAAAGGATATGAGCTTTCGACTAGGAATAACACCAGGACGCATAAAATCGATCCTATCTCGTTTGCACAAGAAATGGCTGCTATGGGTGCGGGTGAAATTGTCATCAATTTTATAGATAATGATGGTGTTATGGGGGGATATGATGTGACATATTCCTCGACTATCAAATCTCAAATAAACGTTCCTGTTACATTTCTCGGTGGGGCGGGTAGTTATGAACATCTTTCCGAATTGATTGACCAATGTGGCATCGTTGGGGCAGCGGCTGGTAGTCTTTTTGTATTTAAAGGGAAGTATAGAGCGGTATTGATAAGCTATCCTACACCTGAACAGAAAGATATGATTTGTAATGGTTTAATAAAAAATTATTAATAAGGGTTTACGATGTTTAAAGATAAAATACTATTGATTACTGGTGGTACCGGGTCTTTTGGTAATGCTGTATTGAATCGTTTTCTTTCCACAGATATAAAAGAAATTCGGATTTTTTCTCGCGATGAAAAGAAACAAGATGATATGCGGAAAAAATATAATAATCAAAAGTTGAAGTTTTATATTGGTGATGTCAGAGATTACCGTAGTATTTTGAATGCGACTCGTGGTGTTGATTTTATATATCATGCAGCAGCACTTAAGCAGGTTCCATCATGTGAATTTCATCCTATGGAGGCTGTTAAAACTAATGTCCTTGGTACGGAAAATGTTCTTGAAGCAGCTATAGCGAATGAAGTGAAAAGGGTTGTATGTCTAAGTACTGATAAAGCTGTATACCCGATCAACGCAATGGGTATTTCAAAAGCTATGATGGAAAAGGTTATGGTTGCGAAATCCCGTAATGTTGATCGCAACAAAACAGTAATATGTGGTACCCGTTATGGGAATGTTATGGCATCTCGCGGTTCAGTGATTCCATTATTTGTTGATCTTATTAAAGCCGGAAAGCCACTTACAATTACTGACCCTAATATGACCCGTTTTATGATGACTCTTGAGGATGCAGTAGATTTAGTTCTTTATGCATTCGAACATGGTAATAATGGCGATATCTTTGTACAAAAAGCTCCTGCTGCAACTATCGAAACATTAGCAATTGCTTTAAAGGATTTACTAAATGTTGCGAATCATCCAGTAAATATTATTGGTACACGTCATGGTGAGAAATTATTTGAAGCTCTGCTTAGTCGAGAGGAAATGATCGCTGCTGTAGATATGGGAGATTATTACCGCGTTCCACCAGATCTTCGTGACCTTAATTATGGAAAGTATGTTGAACAAGGTGATAGCCGCATATCTGAGGTTGAAGATTATAACTCTCATAATACTCAAAGGTTGGACATTGAAGGCATGAAAGCTCTCTTGCTCAAATTGGCCTTCATTCGAGCGCTTCGTGCTGGTGAACAATATGACCTGGATTCATGATATGAGAATATTGATTACTGGTGCAAATGGTTTTATTGGTCGTAATTTATGTTTGAGGCTTGAGGAACTCGGTTATAAGAATCTCATCAGAATTGATCGAGATTCAACAAATCAAGATCTTGAACGCGGTTTACAGGATGCTGATTTTATTTATCACTTAGCTGGTATCAATAGACCTAAGACTGATGATGAATTTATTTCTGGAAATAGTGATTTAACTAAGTACATAGTTGAGTATCTCCTTTCTATTGAAAAGAATACACCAATTATGCTAAGTTCTTCGATACAAGCAGAACTTGATAATGCTTATGGATTAAGCAAAGCTATAGCTGAAAGACATATCGAAAAGTATGCCGCTATTAGTGGTTCTCCATATTATATTTTCAGATATCCAAACGTTTTTGGTAAATGGTGCCAGCCAAACTATAATTCTTTTGTAGCGACTTTTTGCCATAACATTGCCAATGATATTGACATTACTATCAATGATGCATCAGCGCCAGTCAATCTGGTTTATATTGATGATGTTTGTACTGATGCGATAGCTCTTCTCTCTGGGACGGTTGAAAGCGGATATAAAGTTGTTGCGCCAATTTATTCAACTACAGTTGGTGAAGTTGCAGAATTAATTTATAGCTTCAAAAATAGCCGTTCCACCCTTATCACAGAAGCTGTCGGGACGGGATTTACCCGTGCATTGTATTCTACATGGCTGAGTTATCTACCAGCAGAGAAATTTGCGTACAAGGTACCTTCTTATGGGGATGCTCGCGGAGTCTTTTGTGAGATGCTGAAAACGCCTACAGCGGGGCAGTTTTCATTTTTTACTGCTCACCCAGGTATTACGCGTGGCGGACACTACCATCACAGTAAAAATGAGAAATTCTTGGTCATTCGAGGTCAGGCATGCTTTAAATTTGAACATGTGATTACCGGTGAGCGATATGAACTGAAAGTTTCATCTGATGAGTTTAAGATTGTTGAAACAGTCCCTGGTTGGACACATGACATTACAAATATTGGAACTGATGAATTAATAGTCATGCTCTGGGCAAATGAAATTTTCAACCGTGATGAGCCTGATACTATTGCGAGACCTCTATAATGAAAAAATTAAAAGTTATGTCTGTTGTTGGGACCCGCCCTGAGATTATCCGTTTGTCGAGAGTTCTTGCTAAGCTTGATGAACACTGCGATCATATTCTTGTCCATACTGGTCAAAATTATGATTACGAATTAAATGAAGTATTTTTTAATGACTTGGGTGTTCGAAAACCTGATTATTTTTTAAATGCAGCGGGTAAAAATGCGGCGGAAACTATTGGCCAGGTTATTATTAAGGTAGATGAAGTATTAGAAATCGAAAAACCTGAAGCAATGCTGGTGTTGGGAGATACTAATTCATGTATTTCTGCCATTCCGGCCAAACGTCGTAAAGTGCCTATTTTTCATATGGAAGCAGGTAACCGTTGTTTCGATCAACGCGTGCCTGAAGAAACCAACAGGCGTATTGTTGACCATACGGCTGATATCAATATGACCTACAGTGATATTGCTCGTGAATATCTCTTAGCTGAAGGTATCCCTGCTGATCGGATCATAAAAACTGGTAGCCCCATGTTTGAGGTACTTTCATATTATATGCCCCAAATTGATGATTCAGATGTACTCTCGCGTTTGAATCTACGGTCTGGTGAATTCTTTGTTGTCAGTGCGCATCGTGAAGAGAATGTTGATTCTCCTAAACAGCTCGTAAAACTTGCGAACATTCTAAACACTATTGCTGAAAAATATAATCTTCCAGTAATTGTTTCCACACATCCACGGACACGTAACCGAATCAATGAACAAGGAATTGAATTTCATCCAAATATAAATCTACTGAAACCACTGGGTTTTCATGATTATAACCACTTGCAGAAAAACTCACGTGCTGTGCTTTCAGATAGCGGCACTATCACTGAAGAGTCATCCATCATGAATTTCCCTGCGATAAACATTCGGGAAGCGCACGAGCGTCCGGAGGGCTTTGAAGAAGCATCCGTCATGATGGTGGGGTTGGAGTGTGAGCGCGTATTACAGGCGCTGGACATTCTGGCAACACAACCGCGTGGCAAAGTCCGTCTTTTACGTCAGGTTAGCGATTACAGCATGCCGAATGTATCGGATAAAGTTGTTAGAATTGTTCACTCTTACACGGATTATGTTAAGAGAGTTGTCTGGAAAGAATATTGATGAAACTTGCTTTAATCATAGATGATTACCTTCCCAACAGTACTCGTGTTGGTGCAAAAATGTTCCATGACCTGGCTCAAGAATTTATTCATCGTGGGCACGATGTTACGGTAATTACTCCTGATACGGGCATGCAAGAAGATATTTCTTTTGATACCTTTCAGGGGGTCAAAACATGGCGTTTTAAAAGTGGACCGCTCAAGGATGTAAGTAAAATTCGGCGAGCGATCAATGAAACACTTTTGTCTTATCGCGCGTGGAAAGCCATCAAAAATCGGGTAAATAAAGAGACCTTTGATGGGGTGGTTTATTACTCACCTTCTATATTCTGGGGGTATTTAGTTAAAAAAATAAAGTCTCGTTGCCAATGTCCAGCCTATCTTATTTTAAGAGATATGTTTCCCCAATGGGTAATTGATGCAGGGATGCTTAATGCAGGTTCCCCCATAGAACGCTATTTTCGTCTTTTTGAAAGAAAATCTTATCGTCAGGCTAACCGTATTGGACTTATGTCTGATAAGAATCTTGAGGTTTTTCGGATGACAAATAAGGGCTATCCGTGCGAAGTTCTTCGTAATTGGGCATCCCTAACACCAACGGTCTTACCCAAGGATTATCTACCACTGCGTAAGCGACTTGGCCTTGAAGATAAAATCATTTTCTTCTATGGTGGAAACATCGGTCATGCACAGGATATGGCAAACTTGATGCGCCTTGTGAGAAATATGGCGGCATATCCGCAGGCTCATTTCCTTTTTATTGGCCAGGGTGATGAAGTTGAATTAATTAATTCCTTGGCTGCTGAGTGGGCATTGACGAATTTTACCTATTTGGCCTCGGTTAATCAGGATGAATTTAAATTCATTTTATCAGAAATGGATATAGGCTTGTTTTCTCTTTCTGCTAAACACTCTTCCCATAATTTCCCCGGTAAGTTGCTGGGTTATATGGTTCAGTCTCTGCCTATTTTAGGTAGCGTGAATGCTGGAAATGATTTGCTTGATATCGTCAATCAAAATAACGCTGGATTAATACATGTCAATGGTGAGGATGATAAACTATGCCAATCTGCGCTGTTAATGCTGAATGATGTTAATATTCGCCGCCAACTTGGTTTAGGCGCAAATATGTTGTTGAAAGCGGAATTCTCTGTTGAGTCTGCAGCGCAGACGATAGAAATGAGACTGGAGGCATACAATGCGGTTAGTTAATAATAACCAAATTGACGAATTATACGATCAAGCCGAGCAATCAGAACGTTTGCGCTCCCATCTTTTGATGCATGAATCGCATCAAGAAAAGGTACAGCGGTTACTCATTGCATTAGTCAAGGGCAGCTATGTGGAACCACATTATCACGAACTACCTCATCAGTGGGAAATGTTCATTGTTTTGCAGGGGCAACTGCAGGTTTGTTTGCATAGTAAAAATGGCGAAGTTATAAAGCAATTTGTTGCAGGAGAGAATACCGGAATTAGTATTGTGGAGTTTTCTCCAGGAGATATACACAGTGTTGAATGCCTGTCTCCGCGCGCGCTTATGATGGAAGTGAAAGAAGGACCATTCGACCCTTCTTTTGCAAAATCGTTCGTGTGATGCCTGTTTGAACGCATCTTCCGCTATCTGCCCAAGCTAAACATGAGTTAACATCTATACCACATTTTAAGCCGCGCACATGCTGCGCGGTGACCACACCTGACAGGAGTATGTAATGTCCAAGCAACAGATCGGCGTCGTCGGTATGGCTGTGATGGGGCGCAACCTGGCGCTCAACATCGAAAGCCGTGGTTATACCGTCTCAATCTTCAACCGCTCTCGCGAGAAAACTGAAGAAGTTGTTGCCGAGAACCCGGGTAAGAAACTGGTTCCTTATTACACGGTGAAAGAGTTCGTCGAGTCTCTTGAAACCCCACGTCGTATCCTGTTAATGGTGAAAGCGGGTGCTGGCACTGATGCTGCTATTGATTCCCTGAAGCCGTACCTGGACAAAGGTGACATCATCATTGATGGCGGTAACACTTTCTTCCAGGACACTATCCGTCGTAACCGTGAACTGTCTGCTGAAGGCTTTAACTTCATCGGCACTGGCGTTTCCGGTGGTGAAGAAGGTGCCCTGAAAGGCCCATCTATCATGCCTGGCGGCCAGAAAGAAGCGTATGAGCTGGTTGCGCCTATCCTGACCAAGATTGCTGCGGTTGCTGAAGATGGCGAACCATGTGTAACTTATATCGGCGCTGACGGTGCGGGTCATTACGTGAAGATGGTGCACAACGGTATCGAATATGGCGATATGCAGCTGATTGCTGAAGCCTATTCTCTGCTTAAAGGCGGCCTTAATCTGTCTAACGAAGAGCTGGCAACCACTTTTACCGAGTGGAATGAAGGCGAGCTAAGTAGCTACCTGATTGACATCACCAAAGACATCTTCACCAAAAAAGATGAAGAGGGTAAATACCTGGTGGATGTGATCCTGGACGAAGCGGCGAACAAAGGCACCGGTAAATGGACCAGTCAGAGCTCTCTGGATCTGGGTGAACCGCTGTCGCTGATCACCGAATCCGTATTCGCTCGCTACATCTCTTCTCTGAAAGACCAGCGCGTTGCGGCATCTAAAGTGCTGTCTGGTCCGCAGGCTAAACTGGCTGGTGATAAAGCAGAGTTTGTTGAGAAAGTTCGTCGCGCGCTGTACTTGGGTAAAATCGTTTCCTACGCGCAGGGCTTCTCTCAACTGCGCGCTGCGTCTGACGAATACAACTGGGATCTGAACTACGGTGAAATCGCGAAGATCTTCCGCGCGGGCTGCATCATTCGCGCGCAGTTCCTGCAGAAAATCACTGACGCTTATGCTGAAAATAAAGGTATCGCAAACCTGCTGCTGGCTCCGTACTTTAAAAATATCGCTGACGAATATCAGCAAGCGCTGCGTGATGTAGTGGCTTATGCTGTGCAGAACGGCATTCCGGTACCGACCTTTTCTGCAGCGGTAGCCTACTACGACAGCTATCGTTCTGCGCTACTTCCGGCTAACCTGATCCAGGCCCAGCGTGACTATTTCGGTGCGCACACGTATAAACGCACAGATAAAGAAGGTGTATTCCACACCGAATGGATGGAGTAAGTCTTCTGACGTGCACTGGCCCGGTTTTTTTGACCGGGCTTTTTTTTATCTCGAATTCTATTGATTTAAGTTGATTGCTTAATCTTTTCTTAATATTCCTGGCGTACTCTGATAAAGAAAATCTTAATTGTTTTGACCTTCGTTGACTTGATATTCAAAAAAAAGTTAAAACATTATCCTCTTATCAAGATGTACGGCATCATGATTAAATATTAAGATAATACTGAGAGCATGAAATGAAAATCGCCATTTCTGGTACTGGGTATGTTGGTCTGTCAAATAGCCTTCTTATCGCCCAACATCATAAGGTCATTGCTCTGGACATTGTTCCCTCACGTGTCGAGATGCTAAATAATCGGATGTCTCCGATAGCTGATCAAGAAATTGAACAGTATCTGCAATCAAAAGATATAAAATTCGAAGCTACACTAGATAAATACTACGCTTATCAGAGTGCAGAGTTTGTCATTATTGCAACCCCAACAGACTACGATCCTAAAACTAATTACTTTGATACTAGCAGTGTCGAGTCAGTCATACAGGATGTTATTGAAATAAATCCAGATGCCTTAATGATAATAAAATCGACAGTTCCTGTCGGTTTTACTCAATCAATGCGTCAAAAATATAGCTCAGATAATATCATCTTCTCCCCTGAATTCCTGCGTGAGGGTAAAGCTCTATACGACAACCTGCACCCATCTCGTATCGTTATTGGTGAACGTTCCGAACGTGCCGAGCGCTTTGCCTGGTTGCTGCAGGAAGGAGCGGTGAAGAAGGATATCCCGACCTTATTTACCGACTCGACTGAAGCCGAAGCCATCAAGTTGTTCGCTAACACCTATCTGGCGTTACGTGTGGCCTACTTTAACGAACTGGACAGCTATGCCGAAAGCCTTGGTCTGAACTCACGGCAGATTATTGAAGGTGTGTGTCTGGATCCCCGTATCGGTAATCACTACAATAACCCGTCATTCGGCTATGGTGGCTACTGCCTGCCGAAAGATACTAAGCAGCTGTTGGCGAATTATGCATCTGTGCCAAATAACATTATTGGTGCAATCGTTGATGCAAACCGGACGCGCAAAGACTTTATCGCAGACTCTATTCTTGCCCGTCAACCTAAAGTAGTTGGCGTATACCGTTTAATTATGAAAAGCGGTTCCGATAATTTCCGGGCATCATCTATTCAGGGCATTATGAAGCGTATTAAAGCCAAGGGGGTATCTGTTATTATTTATGAACCCGTCATGGTAGAGGATGAGTTTTTCCACTCTCGGGTAGTGCGTGATCTTAATGCGTTCAAAAATGAAGCGGATATTATTATTTCTAACCGCATGGTGTCAGAATTAGCTGATGTCGCCGATAAAGTATATACCCGCGATTTGTTTGGTAGTGATTAATCTCATCTCCATAAAAAAGGCCTTATAAAAGGCCTTTTTGTTTTAATCAGGTCAGTGATTAAACTTTGTAGCAATCACGGTGCCAGTTAACAAAGTTCTTAACCACAACTTTAACTGTTGTTTCAGGCGTAAAAACAATAACATCGTTACAGTGCTTTAGTGTCTGCGTTGGTTTCCAGTACATTACCTGGCTGTAATGGTAGCTTTTTTTGTCGCTTCAATACTCAGCCATCTTCCAAAGCCTGGATACAGGCTATTAGCTCAACCGGTTAGCTATTGCTGATATTGTCGACGCGATAGGGTGCAATGTTGACTGTAGGCGTGCCCGTTTCTACGGTCCATTGCTGTCTGCATCGATCCACTTATGTTTAATCGTATCGATTTTCAGTAGTGATTGAAATACCAATCAAAATCCCTGAAACAATTTGATTTTTTTATCATTAATCCTATGGCATTGCCTCAATTTATAGCTAAACTGATTCCAGTTTAAGTCTTTCCTTATCTAGGGTTTCTATGTCTGTAAGTGATAACAACATGTCCGGGCGCAGTCACGATCCGGAACAGATTGATTTGATTGATTTACTGGTACAGTTATGGCGTGGGAAAGTAACAATCGTTATCGCGATTGTTATTGCCATAGTGCTTGCTGTGGGCTATCTGGCAGTTGCTAAGGAGAAATGGACCTCAACAGCCATTATTACTCAACCAGATGTGGGTCAGATAGCCACCTATAACAACGCCCTCAATGTGTTGTATGGTGCCAGCGCCCCCAAGGTTACTGAGCTGCAGACAAACGTTGTTGGTCGTTTCAGTACCTCTTTCTCTGCATTGGCTGAAACGCTTGATAATCAGGAAGAACCACAGAAACTGTCAATTGAACAGTCTGTTAAAGGTCAACCGCTGCCGTTGGCGGTTTCTTATGTGGGTGGCTCACCAGAAGACGCTCAGCGTCAGCTTGCTGAATATATTCAACAAACAGATGAAAAAGTTGCTAAAGAGCTGGGGCTTGACCTGATAGATAATATCAAGTTGCAAACCACCACGTTGCAAGACTCTCTGAAAACACAGGAAGTAGTCGCTCAGGAGCAAAAAGATCTGCGAATTAAGCAAATTCAGGAAGCGCTGCGTTATGCAGAGCAGGCCGGGGTGACTAAGCCGCAAATTCAGCAGACGCAGGATGTGACGCAGGACAGTATGTTCCTGTTGGGTAGTGATGCCCTGAAGTCCATGATTGAGCATGAATCTACACGTCCTTTGATATTGTCTGATAACTACTTTCAGACCAAACAAAAGCTGTTGGATATCGAAAATCTTAAGCTTGAAGGGAGTGAGTTACACGCCTACCGTTATGTGATGAAACCAACGTTACCGATTCGTCGTGACAGTCCGAAAAAAGCGATTACCCTCGTGCTGGCGGTTCTGCTTGGTGGGATGATTGGTGCCGGTGTGGTGCTGGGGCGAAATGCTCTGCGTGGTTACAAATCCAAAGCAGAGTAAGTCTGAAGCTGACAACAAAAAACCGGGCAGCGCCCGGTTTTTTCATATCTGCAACTTACTGATGACGCTTACGTAAATTCTCAATCACCGTCGTCAGGTCGAGGTCCTGGTCTTGCAGCAGCACCAGCAGGTGATACATGAGATCAGAGGCTTCATTTGTCAGCTCAAAACGGTCGTTCACCGTCGCGGCCAGCGCGGTTTCTACGCCTTCTTCACCCACTTTCTGCGCAATGCGTTTGGTGCCGCTGGCATACAGCTTCGCAGTGTAGGAACTGGCCGGGTCAGCGGTTTTACGTTCGGCTAACAGTTGCTCAAGCTGATACAGGAACAGCCACTGGTGGTTAGTGTCGCCAAAGCAGCTTGAGGTGCCTTTATGGCAGGTTGGGCCAATCGGGTTAACCAGCACCAGCAGAGTGTCGTTGTCGCAGTCAGGCGCAATGCTCACCACATTCAGGAAGTGACCGGAGGTTTCTCCTTTGGTCCACAGGCGCTGTTTGGTCCGCGAGAAAAAGGTCACTTTGCCGCTTTCGAGCGTTTTATCCAACGCCTCCGGGTTCATATAACCCAGCATCAATACTTCACCGGAAACCGCATGCTGCACGATGACTGGCATCAGTCCGTCGGTTTTTTCCCAGTCCAGCTCGCGGCATTGTTGCTTCGTTAACATATCCTGATCTCCACGCCCTGTGTTGCCAGGTACGCTTTTAATTCGCCAATATTGATAATTTGCTTGTGGAAGACGGAGGCGGCAAGCGCGCCGTCAACGTCGGCATCCCGGAAAGCTTCCAGAAAGTGTTCCATGGTGCCTGCTCCGCCGGAGGCAATCAGCGGGACGTGGCAAACGTCACGTACTTTTTTCAGTTGCTCCAGGTCATAACCGTTACGTACGCCGTCCTGGTTCATCATGTTCAGGACGATTTCGCCCGCGCCGCGTTTTTGGACTTCCTGCACCCAGTCCAGTGTTTCCCACTGTGTGACGCGGGTACGGCTTTCATCCCCGGTATACTGATTAACGTGATATTTGCCGGTGTCCGCGTCATACCAGGTATCAATGCCCACCACGATGCACTGCACGCCAAAGCGATCTGCCAGACGGGTGATAAGTTCCGGTTCGGCCAGCGCCGGGGAATTGATGGAGATTTTATCCGCCCCGAAAGAGAGAATGCGCGCCGCATCGTCGATGGATTTAATGCCACCGGCGACACAGAATGGAATATCGATCACTTCCGCCACGCGTGACACCCAGCTTTTATCCACTACGCGTCCATCGCTGGAAGCGGTGATATCGTAGAACACCAGTTCATCTGCGCCTTCATCGGCATAGCGTTTTGCCAGCGGGACGATGTCACCAATAATCTCGTGATTACGGAACTGGACGCCTTTTACCACCTGCCCGTTACGGACGTCCAGACAAGGAATTATGCGTTTTGCCAGCATTGAATGGCCTCCTCAACGGTGAACTTTCCTTCCAGCAGGGCGCGTCCGACAATCACGCCGCGAACTCCGGTCCCGCGCAGGGCCGCTACGTCCTCGATTCCGCCAATGCCGCCAGATGACTGAAACGCGACCTGCGGGTATTTGGCGCACACTTCTTCATACAGCGCGACGTTTGAGCCGGCCAGCGTGCCGTCGCGGGAGATATCGGTGCACAGCACGTGCTTCAGGCCGACGGGTAAATAGGTCTCAACCAGTTCTTCCAGTGAAACCCCGGAATCTTCCTGCCAGCCGCTAACCGCTACCTGTTTGTTCCCGCGCTCGTCAATACGAACGTCCAGCGCCAGCACCAGCGCGTCGGCGCCAAAACGGGCAAACCAGCTTTTGACTATCTCGGGGGATTTTACCGCTGTCGAACCCACCACCACGCGCGCCACACCTGCGTCAAGAAGCGCCGCCACGTCCGCTTCCGTACGTACGCCGCCGCCAACCTGTACCGGAACATTGACGCCAGCGACCAGCGTTTTGATCAGCGGGATTTGCCGCTGCGCCGGGTCTTTCGCGCCGGTTAAATCTACCAGGTGCAATACCTCTGCACCCTGAGCGGCGTAATCCTGCAAACGGGGGAGAGGATCGTTACCGTAATCACGTTGCTTAGCGTAATCGCCCTGATGAAGACGCACCACCGTGCCGTCGATTAAATCTAATGCCGGAATAATCATTACATCTCCAGAAAGTTTTTCAGCAACTGCGCCCCAGCCGCGCCCGAGCGCTCCGGGTGGAACTGCACACCAAAGAAATTGTCCTTTTGTACGGCCGCGGTAAACGGTTCGCCGTAATTGCACTGGGCGATGGTCCACGGGTTTACCGGCATAGCGTAGCTGTGTACAAAGTAGAAATAGGCGCCGTCTTCAATGCCCTGGAACAGACGGTTTCCCGCCTGCGGATAGACACGATTCCAGCCCATATGCGGCAGCGGTAAACCGAAATCGGTCATCTTCGGAACGTCTTGTTCAATAATACCCAGCAGGGAGACACCGTTACTCTCTTCGCTGCGGCGGCCCAGCAGTTGCATACCTAAACAGATCCCCAGTACCGGTTGCGTACAGGCTTTAATCAGTTCAATCAATTCGCGTTCGTGCAACTGGTCCATCGCCGCCTGCGCGGTGCCTACGCCCGGCAGAAACAGTTTATCGGCGCGCAGCACTACGTCCGGGTCACGGCTGACAACCGGGTCGTATCCATGCCGTGCGACGGCAGATTTTACCGAGTGCAGGTTGGCGCAACCGGTGTCCAGAATCACCACGTCCATTACAGCACCCCTTTTGAGGAGGGCAGCGTGTCGCCTTCTACGCGGATCGCCTGACGCAGCGTACGGCCAAAGGCTTTAAACAGGCTTTCCACACGGTGGTGGTCATTTTTGCCTTTGGTTTTCAGGTGCAGGGTGACGCCCATAGTGTAAGAGAGTGAACGGAAGAAGTGTTCGATCATCTCCGTGCTCAGATCGCCAACGCGCTGGTAGGTAAACTCCGCGCGGTACTCCAGGTGTGGACGCCCGGAAATATCCAGCGCGCAACGTGCCAGGCACTCGTCCATCGGCAGCACAAAACCAAAACGGTTGATGCCGCGTTTATCGCCTAATGCCAGCTTTAAGGCTTCGCCCAGCGCCAGACCGGTATCTTCAACGGTGTGGTGATCGTCTATATACAGATCGCCCTTGACGGCAATCTCCATACGAAAACCGCCGTGGGTGGCGATTTGATCCAGCATGTGGTCAAAGAAGCCAACGCCGGTATTAATTTTGCTGCGGCCTTCGCGGTCCAGCCAGACTTTGACGTCAATCTGCGTTTCTTTAGTATTACGCTCAACGTGTGCGTAGCGGTCACATTTGGTCAGCTGCTCGCCGATCATCGCCCAGTTCAGGGTGTCGCGATGGTAACGCAATCCGCTAATGCCCATGTTTTCCGCGAGCTGAATATCGGTCGCCCGGTCGCCAATGACGTAGCTGTTCGCCATATCCATGGCCTGTTCAACCAAATACTGTTCAACCAGCTTCACTTTTGGCTTACGGCAATCGCACTCGTCCGCTGGCAGGTGCGGGCAGATCAGTACCTCATCAAACGTCACGCCCTGAGAGGTGAAAATTTGCATCATCAGGTTATGCGGACCGTCAAAATCAGCCTGTGGGAAGCTCTGGGTTCCGAGTCCATCCTGGTTAGTGATCATAACCAGCTTAAAACCCGCTTTTTGCAGTTTCAGCAAAACGGGAACAACTTCCGGTTCGAAGGCGAGTTTGTCAAAGCGATCGACCTGAAAGTCACTTGGCGGTTCGGAAATCAGGGTTCCATCACGGTCAATAAAAAGATACTTCTGGCTCATACTTGCTCCGCACGTAAGGCGTCAATGACGCGCTGGCTCTCTTCGCGGGTTCCGACAGTAATTCGCAGGCATCCGCTTAACGAAGGTTGTTTATTCTGATCTCGTAAGATAATGCCCTGATCCCACAAAGATTTAAATACGCTACTTGATGCGGTGAAGCGCGCCAGAACATAGTTGGTTTCCGAATCGAAAACCTGCTCTACACAGCGAATTGTTTTCAGGTGATCTACCAGATACTGACGCTCTTCCAGGATCTGCTCTACGCGTTTACGCATGGCGGAAATCCCTTGCGGCGTCAGCGCCTGGGCGGCGATATCTGCCACCGGCGTAGAGAGTGGGTAAGGGGCAATCACCTTTAACAGCAGATTGATAACCTCTTCATTCGCCAGCGTAAACCCGCAGCGTAAACCGGCGAGCGCAAACGCTTTGGAAAGCGTGCGTAATATCACCAGATGCGGATACTCAGACAGCCAGCCCGCCAGCGTGGCCTGCGGGCAAAACTCAATATAGGCCTCATCAGCGACCACAATAGCTTTACCCTGCGCCATTTCGAGCAGTGAACGCAGATCCTGCGGGTTAATCAACTGGCCGGTTGGGTTATTAGGGCTGCATACGTAAACCACCTTCACGCCATCAAGCTTGTCCGCGATGCCTTGCAAATCCAGTTGCCAGTTATCAAGGGTCGGAACGGTGCGGCATTCGACGCCAATCGTTTCGGCGCTGACGTTGTACATGCCGTAAGTCGGCGGGCAGTAGAGAATGGCATCTTTACTGGGTTCGCAAAACGCGCGCACCAGCAGTTCGATCCCTTCATCTGCGCCGCGGCTGACCAGCACCTGCTCCGGTTTGACGCCAGCATATTGTGCGTAATTCTCAATCACCGCTTTCGGCTGACACTCCGGGTAGCGGTTCAGCGTCTGCTGACTGAGCTGGAACTCCACGGCAGTGGGGTATTCATTCGCGTTGAGCCAGACATCGCCATTACCGCCGAGACGACGAGCAGACTGATAGGGCGTTAACTCGCGAACATTCTTACGGGCTAAATCAGTGACGCTGAGAAAGTTGTCAGTGCTCATGCTTGCTCCTTCAGGGCGTTAACGCGCAGGGTTACGGCATTTTTGTGGGCAGTCAGTCGTTCAGCGGCCGCCAGTGTTTCAATGGTTGAGGCCAGGGCAGAGAAACCTTGTGGGGTTAGCTCCTGTACGGTCATCCGTTTCTGGAAATCAGCCAGCCCAAGGCTTGAGCAGGTTGCGGTATAGCCGTAGGTCGGAAGAACGTGGTTGGTGCCAGAAGCATAGTCGCCTGCGGATTCCGGCGACCAGTCGCCGAGGAACACCGAACCGGCGCTGGTGATCTCATCAACCAGTTCACGCGCGTTGCGGGTCTGAATAATCAGGTGTTCCGGACCGTAGGCGTTAGAAATGGCCACGCACTGCGCCAGATCTTTGGCGATAATCAGCCGACTGGCACTGAGAGCCTGGCGGGCGGTCTCTGCGCGGGAAAGCTCAGCAAGCTGGCGCTCAACGGCTTTGGCAACGCCTTCGGCAAGCGTAGCGTCTGGCGTCAGAAGGATAACCTGCGAGTCGGGGCCGTGTTCTGCCTGAGAAAGCAGGTCAGAGGCAACAAAGTCCGGCGTCGCACCGCTGTCGGCGATAACCAGCACTTCGGACGGGCCAGCAGGCATGTCGATGGCCGCGCCGTCAAGACGCTGGCTGACCTGGCGTTTGGCTTCGGTCACATACGCATTGCCCGGCCCGAAGATTTTATCGACCTTAGGAATAGATTCGGTGCCCAGCGCCAGTGCGGCAATGGCCTGTGCGCCGCCTACGTTAAACACCTCTTTTACACCACACAACTGCGCGGCGTAGAGGATTTCATCGGCAATCGGCGGCGGTGAGCACAGCACCACTTTTTTGCAGCCGGCGATGCGCGCCGGGGTCGCCAGCATTAATACAGTAGAGAAAAGCGGTGCCGAACCTCCAGGAATATACAGGCCCACGGAAGCGATAGGGCGGGTAACCTGCTGGCAACGTACGCCCGGCTGGGTTTCGATATCCACCGGCGGCAGGATCTGCGCGGTGTGGAAAGTATCAATATTACGCACCGCCGCCTGCATAGCTTGTTTCAGTTCGTCGCTCAGGCGACTGCTGGCTTGCTGGATTTCTTCCTCGGTGACGCGCAGCGCGCCGACCTCGGTTTTATCAAACTTCGCGCTGTATTCACGCAGCGCCCGATCGCCGTTATTTTTGACGTTCTCAAGAATTTCGGCCACCGTACGGCTGATGCTGTCAGAGGCGGAAATCGCCGGGCGCATCAGCAGTTCGCGCTGCTGCTCGGGGCTACAGCTATTCCAGTCAATCAGGGTATTGAAGCTCATGGTCGTTACTCCATCATCTTCTCAATCGGCAGTACCAGAATTGAGCTGGCACCAAGCGCTTTCAGTTTTTCCATTGTTTCCCAGAACAGGGTTTCGCTGCTGACCATGTGCATGGCAACACGCTGCTGGTCGCCCGCCAGTGGCAGAATGGTAGGGCGCTCAGCGCCAGGCAGCAGGGCGATGACCTCGTCCAGACGTTCGCTCGGCGCGTGCATCATGATGTATTTGGATTCGCGTGCCTGAATAACCCCCTGGATACGGGTCAGCAGTTTGTCGATCAGTTGTTGCTTGGCGTCGGCCATTTCGCCGTCGCGCTGAATCAGACAGGCTTTAGAGCGGTAAATGACTTCCACTTCACGCAGACCGTTGGCTTCAAGCGTTGCACCGGTGGACACCAGATCGCAAATCGCATCAGCAAGGCCCGCGCGGGGAGCGACTTCTACTGAGCCGTTTAACAGACAGGATTTAAACGACACCCCTTTTTGATCGAGATAGCGTTTGAGCAGGTGCGGGTAAGAGGTCGCGATACGTTTACCGTTCAGTGCTGCCGGGCCATCCCAGGCTTCATCAACCGGGGTAGCCAGCGAAAGACGGCAGCCGCCGAAGTCCAGACGGCGCAGGGTAAAATAGCGAGGGTCTTCACCCTGGGCCCGGCGGTTGAGCAGTTCCTCTTCCAGAACGTTCTCCCCGATGATGCCGAGGTCAACGACGCCGTCCATCACCAGACCTGGGATATCGTCATCACGCACGCGCAGAATATCGATCGGCATGTTCTCCGCCATCGCAATCAGGCGCTGGGTGTGAAGATTAATTTTAATGCCGCAACGGGCCAGCAATTCGCGTGAATCATCGCTTAAACGGCCTGATTTCTGCATAGCTATGCGTAAACGGGTGTTGTCTAACATTCTTTATTCCTCGTTATCCTGTCTGAATCAGTTTGGGTCACGCACAAAAAAAAGCCCCCGGAAGAAATCTTCCGGGGGCTTTCTCATACGCTCATGCACCGCTGGAAGATTTAAATGTCTCCCAGCACACATCGCCTGAAAGACTAGTCAGGATGATGGTGATGATGGTGTTTGAATTGAGCGCGTGTCATAAATTTTCTCGATGAATGTTTATTCATTTGATGTCTTTTAACCTAAACCACTTTAGCTACGGAAAGCAAGGGCTTTTTTTGATCATTAATTCATTTCATATTGATACTATGAATTGTCAGCCACCGTGGGCTGGCGTAGCCTTGCGTTATAGGCCAAAAGTCAGGAGAGAAGGCATGAAAAAGGTCGCAATTGTCGGGTTAGGTTGGTTAGGCATGCCGTTAGCCATGTCGCTGGCGGCGAGAGGCTGGCAGGTTACCGGCAGCAAAACCACATTGGATGGGGTGGAAGCGGCCCGCATGAGCGGTATCGAGAGCTACTCGCTGCGCCTGGAACCTGAACTGGTCTGTGAGGCTGACGATCTCGATGCACTGATGGACGCCGATGCGCTGGTTATTACGCTGCCTGCACGCCGCAGCGGTCCTGGGGAAGCATTTTACCTGCAGGCAATGCAGGAACTGGTCGACAGCGCGCTGGCGTATCGCATCCCACGAATTATTTTTACCAGTTCGACGTCAGTCTATGGTGACGTTCAAGGCACAGTGAAAGAGGGGACGGCGCGTAATCCGGTCACGGCGAGCGGTCGCGTTCTGAAAGAACTTGAAGACTGGTTGCACAATTTGCCAGGTACGTCGGTGGATATTTTGCGTCTGGCCGGGTTGGTCGGTCCGGGAAGGCATCCCGGTCGCTTCTTCGCTGGCAAGACGGCACCAGACGGACATCATGGCGTCAATCTGGTGCATCTGGACGATGTGGTTTCTGCCATCACGTTACTGCTGCAAGCGCCTAAAGGGGGACACATCTATAATATATGTGCGCCTATGCATCCGGCGCGTAACGTGTTCTATCCGCAGATGGCCCGCCAGTTGGGGATGGAGCCGCCGGAATTTCGCGGCGGAACGGATAATGGTAAAGGTAAAGTCATTGATGGCAACCGTATTTGTAATGAGCTTGGGTTTGAGTACCAGTATCCTGATCCGCTGGTGATGCCGATGGAGTGACAAGCCAGCAGAGTGCCGCTGTATACCGCCAGGGGGCGAGTATGAAACCACTGCTGGACGTTCTTATCATCCTCGATGCATTAGAAAAAGAGGGCAGTTTCGCGGCGGCGTCGGCAAAATTGTTTAAGACGCCGTCTGCACTTAGCTACACCGTCCATAAGCTGGAAAGCGATCTTAATATTCAGCTACTCGATCGCAGCGGACACCGGGCTAAGTTCACCCGCACCGGGCAGATGCTGCTGGAAAAGGGGCGGGAGGTGCTGCACACCGTCCGTGAACTCGAAAAACAGGCCATTAAACTTCACGAAGGCTGGGAGAATGAATTGGTTATTGGCGTAGATGATACGTTTCCCTTTTCACTGCTGGCCCCACTTATCGAATCTTTCTATCAACACCACAGTGTGACGCGCCTGAAATTTATCAATGGCGTGCTGGGCGGCTCCTGGGATGCCCTTACTCAGGGCCGGGCGGATATTATCGTTGGCGCCATGCATGAACCCCCAGCAGCGAGCGAATTTGGTTTTGCACGGCTGGGCGTTTTGGAACAGGTGTTTGTGGTTGCGCCGCATCACCCGCTGGCACAGGAACAGGAACCATTAAATCGTCGTACCATTCGCCGTTTTCGCGCCATTGTGGTGGGCGACAATGCGCAGCATGCCAACGTCTCAGGTTCCCAGGTGCTTGACGATCAGGAAGCCATTACCGTTTTTGATTTCAAAACCAAGCTGGAATTGCAAATCAGCGGTCTGGGATGTGGTTATATTCCGCGCTACCTGGCGCAGCGATTTCTGGAGAGCGGCGTACTGATTGAGAAAAAAGTGGTCGCACAAATTGTCTTTGAACCCGTATGGATAGGCTGGAATGAACAGACCGCCGGGTTAGCCAGTGCCTGGTGGCGGGATGAAATTTTAGCAAATAGTGCTATTGCGGGGGTGTATGTGAAAACGGCTGCTGACAAATCAATCAGTTAAGAAAAAATATTCTTTTGTGGCTACTTCAATCTCTTGTTATTTCTCCCCAATTTAGTGCAAAATACGCCGCTTGCAAAAAATGACATTAACCGACGTTTTAATACGCGTCGGTTATTTTTTTGCATCAAACCAATCATTCATAAAAGAGGCCGGGCTTCGTACCGGATAGATACTTACTTAAAAATCGACAGTTGTTGTCGCTGAGGATTAACAAAAAATGGGGCAATTTTTTGCTTACGCGACGGTTTTCGCCGTAATGGGGGATAACCATGTCGCATAACGCTACTCCAAACACCTCTCGCGTGGAATTACGTAAAACGCTTACGCTGGTTCCGGTTGTCATGATGGGCCTTGCCTATATGCAGCCGATGACGCTGTTCGATACATTCGGTATCGTATCAGGAATGACCGATGGTCACGTCCCGACAGCTTACGCCTTTGCACTGATCGCCATCCTCTTTACCGCACTGAGCTACGGTAAACTGGTGCGTCGCTATCCGTCTGCAGGCTCTGCCTACACTTATGCCCAGAAATCCATTAGCCCGACTGTTGGCTTTATGGTGGGTTGGTCATCACTGCTGGATTACCTGTTCGCTCCGATGATCAACATTCTGTTGGCAAAAATTTATTTTGAAGCCCTGGTGCCGTCGATACCGTCATGGATATTCGTGGTGGCGCTGGTGGCCTTTATGACCGCCTTTAACCTGCGCAGCCTTAAATCCGTTGCGAATTTCAACACCGTAATCGTGTTGTTGCAGGTGGTGCTGATTGCAGTGATCCTCGGCATGGTCGTTTATGGCGTGTTCGAAGGGGAAGGTGCCGGTACGCTGGCAAGCACCCGTCCGTTCTGGTCAGGTGATGCACATGTGATCCCGATGATCACGGGCGCGACCATCCTGTGCTTCTCGTTCACCGGTTTTGACGGTATCAGCAACCTGTCAGAAGAAACCAAAGACGCTGAGCGTGTGATCCCGCGTGCGATTTTCCTGACTGCGCTGATTGGTGGCCTGATCTTTATCGTCTCCACCTATCTGTTGCAGCTGTACTTCCCGGATATCTCGCGCTTCAAAGATCCAGACGCTTCACAGCCGGAAATCATGCTGTACGTCGCCGGTAAGTTCTTCCAGGTTGGCGCGCTGATTTTCTCTACCATTACCGTACTGGCGTCCGGTATGGCGGCGCATGCCGGCGTAGCGCGTCTGATGTATGTGATGGGCCGTGATGGCGTGTTCCCGAAAAGTTTCTTCGGCTATGTACACCCGAAATGGCGTACTCCGTCTATGAACATCATTCTGGTTGGTGCAATTGCTCTGCTGGCAATCAACTTCGACCTGGTGATGGCGACGGCGCTGATTAACTTTGGTGCGCTGGTGGCGTTTACCTTCGTTAACCTGTCGGTGATCTCCCAGTTCTGGATCCGTGAGAAGCGTAACAAGACGCTGAAAGACCACTTCCAGTATCTGTTCCTGCCGATGTGTGGTGCGCTGACCGTTGGTGCGCTGTGGGTTAACCTGGAAGAGAGCTCAATGGTTCTGGGTCTGATCTGGGCCGGTATCGGTCTGATTTACCTGGCTTGTGTGACCAAAAGCTTCCGCAACCCGGTGCCGCAGTACGACGAAGATGTCGCGTAATAGCCGCATTTAGCTAAAAAAAACGGAGACATGTTCTCCGTTTTTTTATGCGTGGGACTTATACAATCTCTTCGGCATACTGCCAGAGTGATTTCAGCAGCATCAACTTCTCTTTGTTATCCGCATATTGCTGACTCAGCATCTGTAATTCATTGGCGTAATTTTGCAAAAACTCCGGTGTGAATACCTGGCGGCGATGATCCAGCCAGCGTTGCTGTTCGGCTTCGTCCAGCGTTCCCGGGAAGTTACGTGCACGGTAATTAAAC
The DNA here is from genome assembly GCF_030332665.1 of Citrobacter sp. Cpo090. Classification (NCBI taxonomy): domain Bacteria; kingdom Pseudomonadati; phylum Pseudomonadota; class Gammaproteobacteria; order Enterobacterales; family Enterobacteriaceae; genus Citrobacter; species Citrobacter sp. Cpo090. The sequence continues at coordinate 465,751 of NZ_JAOWHK010000038.1, forward strand.
AACAGTTTTTCAATGCGCTTATCGACAAAAGAGATATCCAGCGCCGGTAAATTGCGCGGTTCGGTTTCCAGAACGATTTTCATCGCCGCACGGTCGGCATCGCTGAAAAAGCCGTTGTACAGTTGGGCATCCACGTTTTCTGATGGCGTAAAGGGTTCCGCATCGGCGAAGATCGCGACCACTTTGTCGCGTATCTGCGGATTTTCGCGCAGAACTTTGAGATTATCCAGACAATGCTGGCGGTTAATGCCAAGACGGTCGGCATCTTCCGGACGCAGGGTATTCGCCTGTGCCAGTACCGGGCATTTGTTGATGTGCACCAGTTTAACCGGTACGGCCGGGTTATCACCCAGATCCGCTTTAGACGTGTAGAGCCGCTCGCGCAGGGCGTCGCTGTCGAGTTCGAGCAGCGACGAAATATCACCGGCTAAGTCGACCATAATAACCGCGTTACGATTTTCCGGATGCCAAGCCAACGGCGCTACCCAACTGGTGTTGCCGCGCCATGCGCCGAACATACCGGAGACATGGACCAGCGGCTTCATTTGCGGGACATCAATCAGCGCGGCCAGCTTGTGCTTATTACGATGGCTGTAGAGATAATCAAACAGACGAGGCTGGCGCGACTTCACTAATTGCGCCATTGCGATCGTGGCGTATACGTCCGCCATCGCATCGTGAGCATTGGCATGCTCAATACCGTTGGCTTTGGTCAAATGCTCCAGGCGGAAGCTGGGTAAGCCGTCGTCGTTTTCCGGCCAGTTAATGCCTTCAGGGCGCAGGGCATAGCAGGCGCGCATCACATCCAGAAGATCCCAGCGCGAATTATCGTTCTGCCAGCTCCAGGCATAGGGATCGTAGAAATTGCGATACAGGATGTTGCGCGTCACCTCATCATCGAAGCGCACGTTGTTATAGCCCAGGATACAAGTTTTCGGCACGGTGAACAGGGCGTGGATGCGTGCAGCAAAAGCGGCTTCATTCTCTCCCTTTTCACGTGCTTCCTGCGGTGTGATACCCGTAATCAACACCGCCTCTGGCTGCGGCAGATAGTCGTCTGCGGGTTTGCAATAAAAGACCTCTGGCTCGCCGATGATGTTGAAATCATTATCTGTGCGGATAGCCGCAAATTGCGCGGGTCTGTCCAGCGCCGGATGGGTACCAAAGGTCTCGTAATCGTGGAAGAGAAAACCAGGTTGCTGCTTGCCGTCATTCATTGTTCAGTTATGTCCGGGATCAATTTAGCGCTGGTCCAAGAATACCAAAAAATAGCGAGATAATCAGCTATGGCATTATCGAAGCTGGATTGTGTACGCAATAAAATTGAGATAAACAGGACATTAATAGAATTAATAAATAAATTCCGCACTGTTAAAATAAATTACGGAAATAAAATATCTTGAAGTTGCGAATTTGTAAATAATCTAATTGATAACCATTATTGTTATTTTCTTTTTCTTTGTTGTGTTCTGGAAACTTTAAAAGTCTTTTATAAACAATGGTTTTTATTTATGTCGGTTCGCTGCCATTCATTGTAATGAAATGTGATTGATGTAAAAAATAAATATTCTAAACGCCATATAATTATTGGATATATCTAATAACAGGAGGTTATATGAGCATTAGTCGGCGTAATTTTTTGCGAGGCGTGGGTATAGGCTGTTCAGCCTGTGCGATAGGCAGTTTTCCGCCTGGGGCACTGGCACGAAATTCTCCGGAGAGTATCAAAGGGAAAACATCCCTGACGCCAAGTTTGTGCGAGATGTGTTCTTTTCGCTGCCCAATTCAGGCTCAGGTGATTAATAATAAAACGGTTTTTATTCAGGGGAACCCTAATGCGCCACAGCAGGGGACACGTGTCTGCGCTCGCGGCGGCAGCGGTGTTAGCCTGGTCAACGACCCTCATCGCATTGTTAAACCTATGAAACGCACAGGGCCTCGTGGGAGCGGTGACTGGCAGGTCATTAGCTGGGAACAAGCGTATAAAGAAATTGCCGAAAAAATGACGGCAATAAAATCACAATATGGTCCCCAGGGGATCGTCTTCTCGTCTAAATCCGGCTCGCTGTCTGGCCATTTATTTCACCTCGCAACGGCTTTCGGGTCACCTAATACCTTTACTCACGCATCAACGTGCCCTGCAGGTAAAGCCATTGCCGCTAAAGTTATGATGGGTGGCGATTTAGCCATGGATATCGCCAACACCCGTTATATGGTCTCTTTTGGTCATAACCTCTATGAAGGGATCGAGGTTGCTGATACGCATGAACTGATGACCGCGCAGGAGAAGGGGGCGAAGATGGTCAGCTTCGATCCCCGTCTGTCCGTATTTTCCAGCAAAGCGGATGAATGGCATGCGCTCAAGCCGGGTGGCGACTTACCGGTGCTGATGGCCATGTGTCACGTCATGATCAATGAAAATCTTTATGACGCTGACTTTGTGGCGCGCTACACCACGGGGTTTGAGCAACTGGCAGAAGCGGTACAAGAGACCACGCCAGAATGGGCGCAGCAGCTTGCGGATGTGCCCGCTGATGTTATTGTCCGGGTCACCCGCGAAATGGCCGCCTGCGCGCCTCATGCCATCGTCAGTCCGGGCCATCGCGCGACGTTTTCGCAAGAAGAAATTGATATGCGGCGCATGATTTTTACCCTCAATGTGCTGCTTGGCAATATTGAGCGTGAAGGCGGTTTGTACCAGAAAAAAGCGGCGGCAACTTACAATAAGCTGGCTGGAGAGAAGGTCGCTCCGGTGCTGGCAAAACCCGATGTCAAATTACCCAAGCCAACGGCGCAGCGTATCGATCTGGTAGCCCCGCAGTTTAAGTACATCGCGGCGGGCGGTGGTGTGGTGCAAAGCATCATTGATGCTGTGTTAAACCAGACGCCTTATCCGGTGAAGGGATGGATTATGTCCCGACACAACCCTTTCCAAACCGTTACCTGTCGACCGGATCTGGTCAAAACCGTTGAACAGCTCGACCTTGTGGTCAGTTGTGATGTCTATTTAAGCGAAAGCGCGGCGTATGCCGACTACCTTTTGCCTGAATGTACTTACCTTGAGCGCGATGAAGAAGTTTCAGACATGTCGGGCCTGAATCCAGCCTATGCCCTGCGCCAACAGGTAGTGGAACCTATTGGTGATGCGCGTCCGAGCTGGCAAATCTGGAAAGAGCTGGCCGTGCAGTTAGGCCTTGGGCAATTCTACCCGTGGCAGGATATGCAAACGCGTCAGTTGTACCAGCTTAATGGCGATCATGCGCTATCTGCTGAATTGCGTCAGAAAGGGTACCGGGAGTGGGGTGTTCCGTTGCTGCTGCGTGAACCTGAAGCGGTGCGTCAGTTTGTGGAACGCTATCCGGGCGCGGTGGCGGTTGACAGCGACGGTACCTATGGCGAGCAACTGCGCTTTAAATCTCCATCAGGAAAAATTGAACTCTATTCCGAAGAGCTGGAAACGCTCCTGCCTGGCTACGGTATTCCGCGCGCGCGCAATTTTGCGCTCAAAGGCGACAGTGAACTCTATTTTATCCAGGGAAAAGTGGCGGTTCATACCAACGGTGCGACGCAATACGTGCCACTGCTTAGCGAGTTGATGTGGGATAACGCGGTGTGGATCCACCCGCAAACGGCCCGTGAAAAAGGCATCAAAAGCGGTGATGACATCTGGCTGGAAAATGCGACCGGCAAAGAAAAAGGCAAAGCGCTGGTCACCGCCGGAATTCGGCCCGATACGCTGTTTGTTTATATGGGATTTGGCGCCAAGGCGGGAGCCAAAACCGCAGCGACAACGCACGGTATTCACTGCGGTAATTTGCTTCCGCATGTTACCAGTCCGGTTTCTGGTACGGTGGTCCACACCGCTGGCGTTACGCTTCGTCGGGCATGAGAAAGGAGAACATCATGAATCAATCTACAAACCCTTATGTCATGCTGCATGACGAGAAACGCTGTATCGGCTGTCAGGCATGTACGGTTGCCTGCAAAGTTTTGAATGATGTGCCAGAGGGATTTAGCCGCTTACAGGTGCAGATCCGTTCACCCGAACATGAACCCGAGGTGCTGTCCCACTTCCAGTTTGTTCGCGTTTCCTGTCAGCATTGTGAAGATGCGCCGTGTGTCAGCGTTTGTCCGACCGGTGCGTCATTTCGCGACGAAAATGGCATTGTGCAAGTGGATAAGTCTCGCTGTATTGGCTGCGACTACTGCGTTGCCGCTTGTCCATTCCATGTCCGTTATCTCAATCCGCAAACGGGAATTGCCGACAAATGTAACTTCTGCGCAGATACCCGACTGGAGGCTGGACAATCGCCTGCCTGCGTTTCCGTTTGTCCGACTGATGCGCTGAAATTTGGTCGTCGTGACGATCCGGAAATTCAGCACTGGATAAATCAAAAAGAGGTTTATCGCCAGCAGAATACGCGTAGCGGCCCGGTGAGTGTTTATCGGCGTAAAGAAATCCATCAGGAGGGTAAAGCATGAATTCTATCTGGGGAGCAGAGCTTAACTATGCGCCGGACTACTGGCCGCTGTGGCTCATTTATGCAGGCGTTGTTATTGTGCTGATGATTGCGGGCCTGGTTATGCACGCGCTGTTACGTCGGATGCTGGCACCTAAAACAGCAATCGGAGAAGAACATCGGGACTACCTCTATTCGCTGGCAGTTCGTCGCTGGCACTGGGGTAATGCGCTGCTTTTTATCCTGCTTCTGCTGAGCGGCCTGTTTGGACACTTCTCTGTCGGACCGGTGGCATTGATGGTGCAGGTACATACCTGGTGCGGCTTCGCCTTGTTGGCCTTCTGGGTTGGATTCGTGCTAATCAACGCAACCAGCGGCAACGGTTGTCATTACCGGGTGAAGTTTAACGGGTTGATATCACGCTGCTTGTTGCAAACGCGCTTTTATCTGTATGGCATCATGAAAGGTGAACCACACCCGTTTGCCGCAACGGCAGAGAGTAAATTTAACCCGCTACAACAATTGGCTTATCTGGCCATCATGTATGCGCTGGTTCCGCTGTTGATCATCACCGGGTTGTTATGCCTCTACCCACAGGTGGTAGGGGCAGGGCCTGTGATGCTGGTACTGCATATGGTGTTGGCGATTGTCGGCTTACTGTTCATCTGTGCACATATTTACCTGTGTACGCTGGGTGACACACCGGGGCAAATTTTCCACAGTATGATCGATGGCTATCACCGTCATCGCAGCCATCACGCAGAGACAGCACCGCGCAAAGGGTAACGCCAGACGCTATTGATCTCTGAAATCCTTTCCTTACAGCAAGAAAATGTGCCTTATGTCACATTTTCTTGCAATTTATCCATGTTTGTTAGCCAGAACTTCCGTAAAAAGAACGGCTATTTCTCCATTTCCTGAGGACATGCTGTTGAAACGCCGTTTGTTTATTGCCGCTTCACTATTTGCGATGAGTTTTTCGCCCGCGTACGCGACCGACGTCGCCAGTTTCGCTCCACAGCCTCCGGCAATTAATGCCGGTGCGTGGGTATTAATGGATTACACCACGGGCCAAATCCTGACAGCCGGAAATGAACACCAGCAGCGCAACCCTGCCAGCCTGACCAAGCTGATGACCGGCTATGTTGTCGATCGCGCAATCGACAGCAAGCGTATTAGTCCGACAGATATTGTCACCGTAGGGCGCGATGCCTGGGCGAAAGATAATCCGGTATTCGTCGGTTCATCCTTAATGTTCTTGAAAGAAGGCGATCGCGTTTCCGTGCGCGACCTGAGTCGCGGGTTAATTGTTGATTCCGGTAATGATGCCTGTGTGGCACTGGCGGATTACATCGCCGGAGGGCAGCCGCAGTTTGTCGCGATGATGAACAACTATGTGCAAAAGCTGAACTTGCGGGACACGCATTTTGAAACGGTACATGGTCTGGATGCGCCAGGTCAGCATAGCTCAGCATACGATCTGGCCATGCTGTCGAGAGCTATCATCCATGGAGAGCCGGATTTCTACCATATGTACAGTGAAAAAAGCCTTACCTGGAACGGAGTCACGCAGCAAAACCGTAACGGTTTGTTGTGGGATAAAACCATGAACGTCGATGGTCTGAAGACTGGGCATACCTCCGGCGCTGGATTCAACCTGATTGCTTCAGCTGTTGATGGTCAGCGCCGCCTGATTGCGGTTGTGATGGGGGCGGAGAGTGCGAAAGGGCGTGAAGACCAGGCGCGAAAACTGCTGCAATGGGGACAACAGAACTTCGATACCGTGCAGGTTTTACGTAGCGGTAAACAGGTCGGTATTGAACGGATCTGGTATGGCGATAAAGAAAAAATTAGCCTTGGTACAGAGCAGGATTTCTGGATGGCGCTGCCTAAAGCCGAAGTCGCTAATATCAAAGCAAAATATGTTCTTGATAAGAAAGAACTGGTTGCCCCCATTGCTGCCCATCAACGTGTGGGGGAAATTGAACTCTACGATCGGGATAAACTGGTGGCGCACTGGCCTCTGGTTACGCTGGAATCTGTCAACGAAGGCGGCGTCTTCTCGCGTTTGAGCGATTACTTCCACCACAAGGCGTAGTTTTTCCTGATGTGCCTGACTGGCAAGAGTGCGAATCTGCTCACATAATAATCACTGATTCCTTGTGGCCGTTAAACCTAAAAATTACACTGTATATAAATACAGTGTAATAACGGAGGTTATATGGAGTATGAGATAAAGCAGGTCGAGAAACGCATAATTGCCGGTTTTCACATGGTTGGACCATGGGAACAAACGGTAAAACAAGGTTTCGAGCAGTTAATGATGTGGGTCGACGGTAAGCAGATCGTACCGTTGGAATGGATAGCCGTTTATTACGACAATCCTGACGTTGTTCCGGCGGAAAAACTGCGTTGTGATACTGTGGTGTCTGTGCCTGAAGGTTTTGAGATCCCAGAAAACAGCGAAGGGGTGATCCAGACCGAGCTGGCCGGTGGCGACTATGCTATCGCCGTTGCGCGCGTTGAAAATCATGACTTCGCGACGCCGTGGTATCAGTTCTTTGAGCGCCTGATGCAGGATTCGACGTATGCGATAGCCGCTAAACCCTGCTTTGAAGTTTATATGAACAATGGCATGGAGGACGGTTACTGGGACATTGAAATGTACGTGCCGGTACAGTCGAAGTAACTGTTTTTGGTGTAAATCAGGATGAATGTCCTGGTCATCAGGATGATGTTTTTACTCAAAAAGCAGGTACAATTCTGTTCTTTGCTATTCCCTGACGGAGTGCATGAGTGCGTGCAGATAAGTCACTGAGTCCTTTTGAAATTCGTTTGTATCGTCATTATCGTGTGGTGCATGGTGTTCGCATTGCGCTGGCGTTTCTTTTTACTTTTCTGTTGGTTCGCTTGTTGAACATTCCTGAAGGTACATGGCCTCTGATTACGTTGGTGGTAATTATGGGGCCTATTTCCTTTTGGGGGAACGTTGTCCCCAGGGCTTTTGAACGTATTGGCGGGACAATTCTGGGATCGGTACTTGGGCTGGTGGCCCTTCGTCTGGAGCTCTTTTCACTTCCGCTAATGCTGATATGGTGCGCGGTGGCGATGTTTCTCTGCGGCTGGCTGGCACTGGGTAAAAGGCCGTATCAGGCGTTGCTGATTGGTATAACGCTTGCCGTTGTTGTGGGCGCACCCGCTGGTGATATGAACACAGCATTATGGCGCGGTGGCGACGTTATTCTGGGGTCGTTACTGGCGATGCTGTTTACCGGCATCTGGCCGCAGCGGGCATTTATACACTGGCGAATTCAGCTGGCGCATTGCGTAACGGGATATAATCGGGTGTATCAGGCTGCGCTATCTCCCAACCTGCTGGAGCAACCGCGACTGGAGAAGCATTTACAACAGCTGCTGAGCGATGTTGTCAAAATGCGTGGGCTCATTGTTCCTGCCAGCAAAGAAACCCGCATTCAAAAATCCATCTTTGAAGCTATTCAAACGGTTAATCGTAACCTGGTCTGCATGCTTGAGCTGCAAATCAATGCGCTTTGGGCCAGCCGCACCAGCCACTTTGTCATGTTGAATGCCCATACTTTGCGTGAAACACAGCTCAGGACTCAACAGGCGCTACTGACGATAACCCACGCATTGTATGAAGGTAATCCACAGCCGGTTTTTGCCAATACGGAAAAGCTCAATGACACCGTGGTTGAGTTGCGTCAGCTTATTGCTGAGCATAAGGGCGATAATGTCGCTGAAACGCCCATTCACGGCTACGTTTGGCTAAATATGGAAATGGCGCGACAGCTGGAGTTGCTCTCTCATTTGATCTGTCGTGCGCTGCGCAAATAAAGAGCATATGAGGGGATTGGTTCTACTGCTGCTTCGATTCAGCAACGATTAGAGGTATGATACTGAAAAAGGCTAAAACCATTGGTAACTGCAATGGCTTTACCCTCGATAATTCAGGTTTCAACCATGCATGGTCGATGCAGATGCAACTTGAAGTATGGCGGGCATGAAAGTAATGTTGACCCACTTTAGCCGTTGTTTTAACGAATCCGAATCTCACATTATCAGGGGTGTAAAAATGGAAACTACCAAGCCTTCTTTCCAGGACGTGCTGGAATTTGTTCGTCTGTTCCGTCGTAAAAACAAACTGCAACGTGAAATCCAGGACGTTGAGAAAAAGATCCGTGACAACCAGAAACGTGTTCTGCTGCTGGACAACCTGAGCGACTACATCAAGCCTGGAATGAGCGTGGAAGCGATTCAGGGCATTATCGCCAGCATGAAAAGCGATTATGAAGATCGTGTTGATGATTACATCATCAAAAACGCTGAGATCTCTAAAGAGCGCCGCGACATCTCTAAAAAGCTGAAAGCGATGGGCGAAGTGAAGAACGCCGAAGCGAAAGCCGAGTAACGATTTTATGCTTGTCCGGGTCGCTGCTTAGCGGCGGCCCTTATTGCAGTTTGACCCCGCCAGTTACCATCCGCAATAAATGCTGTTCCGGCCAGTGCTCCGTCAATTTTTTCTGCGTCAGCATCCATTTAATGTAATCCACATCATGACGCTTTCTGTCGAGCATCAGACCGACTACGCTGCCGCTGTGCGCGACGTTGACACCGTATAAATCACATTCTTCAACCAGCGCTAAAAGTGAATCAAAATTTGGTTTAGGTAACAGCAACTGGCTGGCGATCGCGCTCAGCGTGGCGGCTTCGCCCATCCGATAAGGATTTTGACTGACACAGGCTTCCTGTACCTTTTCCCATGCGCGTTTCAGCGCTGGAGCGCCGGCCAGTAACCCTGACTGACGTGGAGTACGGTGATAATCAGCAGTTAGTAAGGTTTCCGGGCTTTCAAGAACCAGCAGATCGAGTTGAGGCTGGGCTTCACAGGCAATTTGCGTGGAGGCGTCGTTATGATCGAACAGCGTAAGCTGGCGGAAAACGGTGCTGTCGGTAGGTTCCAGCGAAACGCAAAGCTGCGCCAGAGCGGATTCGTCTAGCTGATGCCCCAGATACTGCGCCGTGGCGATTGCCGTGGCGGCGATATCCGCTGTGCTACTGGCCATCCCTTTAGCGACAGGAATGGTTGACTGGACATCTATTCGGATATCCTGACTCATTTGTGCCGGGTATTGCCAGTGCCGCAATAATCTCTCAACCATCGCCCGCGAAAGTGGGCGTTCATCTGTCAGCGGTGAACCTGAAGTGACCTCAACGGTGCTATACCATTCAACCGGGCAGGAGACCAATTTCTCACTGCCCAGAATCCAGCCCTGGATAAGTTCTCCGCACGATGCGGGACATTGCGCAACAGCCACGTCTTCACCTATGTGATCAGCAATCTTCGGCGCATAGTGTCATGGCGATCGCGCTATTGCCATGATTTGCCGCAATTTGCGGTGCGGCAGTATTATGCAGGAATGCCCAATGTCACAGTTTCAGATATCGCTAAACGCATAACGTCTTGCGCAATCATCAGCTCTTCATTGGTATTAATCACTGCTACTTTGACCATCGCATTTTCCGTCTGAATGAAGGTGGCATTACGCTGATTTTTTTCCTCATCAACGGCCAGCCCCAGGAAATTCAGGTTACGACAAATCGCAGCGCGTGCCCGTGCGGAGTTTTCGCCAATGCCACCGGTAAATACCAGGGCATCCAGACCGCCCATCTGCATAATATAGCTACCAATGGTGGCACGAATGCGCTCAGCAAAAAGCGTCAACGCCAGCGCAGCCTGGTGATTGCCCATATCTGCGGCATGTTCAACGTCACGGTAGTCAGGTGAGATGCCAGAAACACCGAGCAATCCGGACTCATTGTTGAGCAATTGGTTGAGCTGCTGCGGAGTTTTGCCTTCTCGCAGGGCAATCCACGGTAAAATGGACGGATCGATATCGCCACTTCGCGTGCCCATCATCACGCCAGACTGCGGCGTAAAGCCCATTGACGTATTTACCGATTGTCCGCCTTTGATGGCGCAGATGCTGCTGCCGTTGCCCAGATGACAACAAACAACGCGCAGGGCGCTGAGTGGTACACCCAGTTTTTCAGCAAGCTGCGAGCTAACGTATTTGTGGCTGGTACCATGAAAACCATAACGACGAATGCCCAACTCCGCATAGTAACGCCAGGGCAGGGGATAGATAAAAGAAGGCTCATCAAGCGTTTGATGAAACGCCGTGTCGAACACCGCAACCGCTGGCGTTTTGGGCAATAGCTGGCGGAATACTGCGATCCCCAACGCATTTACCGGGTTATGCAGAGGTGCCAGTTCCGCGAGGCGCTCGATTTCTGCCAGCGTTTCATCAGTTACCAGCGCGGAGTCTTTAAAGGATTCTCCGCCGTGCGCGACGCGATGTCCCACGCCGTCAATCTCTTCCAGGCTGCTGATAATGTGGTGGTTGAGCAGTTTTTCCAGGAGCAACGTTACGGCTTCACGGTGATCGGCTACGGGCAAAGTTTCCTGCCATTTATGCGCTGGCGTTTTTAGGGTGACCTGTGCATCAGACAAACCGATACGTTCAATCAACCCCTGGCAGATCATTTCACCCTGCGGCATCGCCAGTAATTGAAACTTAAGCGAGGAACTACCTGCATTAATGGCCATTATTTTGTGAGACATGAAGGTTCCTTTGCATTCAGAAAAATGAACATCTCATCGACCCCGGTATTCTCCAGCGCGCTGGTGATAAATACTTTTTGCGCACCAGCCTGAACTAACCAACTCTCCACAAGAGAAATACGCTGCGGGTTGGCTAAATCGGCTTTAGTAACGAGGCCAATAACGGGTCGGTTCATTGGTCCAGTAAACCCGGGAGAAAATGGTGACCACGGCGCGTCAGCATTGAGTACCAGCGCGATAATGTCTGCTTCACAGGCGCTGACCAGCAGCGCACTGTACAGGCAGCGGTTCTCAAGATATTCACCTGGCGTGTCTATTGTCGTAGGAGACCAGACTATGGCCTGGGTCTTCTGATAGTGAAGCGCTTCTCCCCGCATGCACTGCGTGAGCGACGTTTTACCGCACTGGCTGGGGCCAATTAGCATGATACGTTTCATGAGATTACGTCCGGGTGATGGGACACGCGGTAAAACGCATCATTTCGCCCAGCGTTCGGGTTACCTGTTTCAGCGCGTACTCAACGGCGGAAACATCTCCCGTCAGTACCACCGCGCCGGTAAACCGGTCGAGAAAACCAATCTCTACCGCCCCTGATTTCGTGGCGATATCACAGGCGATGATTGAGGCTTCGCTGGGGGTAATAGTCAGAATACCGATTGCGGAAACCGAATCTGGTAATCCCAGCTTCTTGAATAAATCCTTACCTGGATTAGCGATAAGATGCGCCAGCGTGACCTGTTTGCCAGGTACATATTCCTGAATCATTCGATCCGTGGTGGGTTGTCTTTCCATCATCCCTCCACCATCTGTCGCCACATGCTTTCATGCGGGCGAGGTATGACCGAGCGGTAAACCAGCAGGCCTTTTTCACCCGCACTTTCACTGGCAACTGTCACCGCGTTATTCACATCTGACACATCGCCGGCAACGACCATGTAGCACTTGCCGCCAATACCAAATGCCATATGGACGCGTACCAGCGTGACGTTGGAGGCTTTAACCGCCCGGTCGGCGGCGCAGATGCAGGCAGCAACGCTCCATGTTTCGACAATACCCACTGCCTGACGCTTATCCACGCTGTTTAGTCCGCTGATTGCGGGGAGTACGCTGGCATGGATGTTGGGGAGAACCAGACTGTCAACGAGCATATCGCCAGCAAGAGATGTTCCAGTGGCAATCGCCTGTTGTACGGCACCTACGTCACCACCGAGCATGAGTAGAAATTTTCCCGGGCAGATGGTCTTGCTGACCAGTAAATTCACATTCGCGCTTTTTAACATGGCATCGCCAGCTTCCATTCCTTTGGCAATGCTGGTGAGTTCTAAAATTCCTATAGCCTGAGACATGATTAACCTCTAATTACCGTGATGGATTGCTCAGTGATTTCGCTGACAATACCGTCAATACTGGCGTGAACAGGCGCACCTAATGCACCGGACGGCACATCGGCAACGCATTGACCGCGAATAACGCGTTCGCCTTGTTCTACACATGGGATGGTGCTGGCACCTATATGCTGGCGTAACAACAGCGTCGTTTTATCTGTGGAATAATCAGTCTCAGCCAGAGGCGCATCGTGATACCAGTCGCTAAGACCCAGTTTGGTAATAAGGCGTTTAACTGGGATCAGCCGGTACTTCGCCATTTCATCCTCAGGATTTAGCGGCCCTTCATAACGATGGTTGAGTGCCCGCAGCTCGCGTTTGAGCATGCGGTTGATGCGCATCGGTGAAATCCCAACCGGACAGGCTACGCTTTCACACACATTGCATTCTGAACAGGTCAGGGCCGTGAGCAGCAGCTGCGGTGTGGCCGCCTGCTGATAATTAACCGCACGAACCAACAGGTGTGGGGATAATTCATGGCCGATCAAATGCCTTGGGCACAAATCCGTACACAAACGGCACTGCTCGCAAACGGTTTTTGCTACAGAAAGCACGGTGCGTTCATCCTGCATCCGCCGCTGAATCAACGCATGAGACTTAGGCAAAACCAGCAGGCCCCCGGTGGTCTTGCTTACGGGGGTATCCAGTGAAGTAATCAGGCCGCCCATCATCGGACCACCGTTAATAAAACCGGGATCGTCAACGGTTTCCCCCCCGGCCAGTGCCAGAACGTCACGTAAAGACATTCCGATAGGGACCGTGAGTGTGATAGGACTGGCGACTGCGCCGTTAACGGTCAGGGTACGACGCGTAACGGGGTACTGCTGCTCAACTGCTCTGGCGATGTTGAGCACAGTCTGGACGTTATTGACCACCACACCGACGCTGACCGGCAGCGCGGCAGGCGGAACTCTCCGCCCTGTTGCCATCCAAATGGTCAGAACCTCGTCACCTGCCGGGTAGACATCAGGCAAAATGTGTAAGCGGATCCCGGCTGGCAGAATAGGCGTTAATGCTTTGATAGCCTTTTGGTATTTCTCTTTGAGCGCAATAATACCGGCACTGGCTCCGGTCGCCGTCATGGCATATTGAACACCGCGGATAAGTCGCTCAGCCTGGACGGCCATCAACTGCTGGTCAACTTTCAGCATTGGCTCACATTCAGCCGCATTGACCAGAAATGTATCGACCTGCGCCTGTAATTTTACGTGAGCAGGAAAGCCTGCGCCTCCGGCTCCGACAACACCCGCTGCGCGAACGCGTTCGCGAATGGTCTGCGCATCATAAAGCGGGGACTCTGCCGTCATGGCTGTTTTCATAATAATTCCTCAAGCAGTTCCTGCATGGCTCTGGCGTCGGCAACACGAGGATTGGTTTGCAGTGTGACGTCAGCCAGCGCGGCCTGAACCATCGACGGGATACGTTGTGACCAGGCTTGCTTTCCGTCTTTAAGCGCGTCAACAAAAGAAGGTAACGCACACTGTTTTTTGAGTAGCTCGATATGATGGATGAGCGCATTCAATGCCGCTGTATCGTTCGCGTTATCCGGGCATAGGTGGCAGGCTTTAGCAAAACGGGCATAGCGCTTCGCAGCCCGCGGATCGCGGGCATTAAAAGGAATGACATGGGTCAGCAGCAGCGCATTGGCAAGTCCATGCGGCAGATGAAACTGACCGCCCAACTGATGGGCAATCGCATGATTGATCCCCAGACCAGCCTGACTAAATGCCATTCCCGCGAGCGTTGAAGCATTGTGCATTTTCCCCCTGGTTGCCAGACAGTCGCCTTTGCTGACAGCGACAGGCAGATACTGGAAGACGATTTGAGCCGCTTTTTCAGCCAGTGCGTCTGTGAAGTCGCTGGCCTTCGTGGACACGTAAGCCTCCAGCGCATGCGTTAACACGTCCATGCCGGTATTCGCGGTGATGGCTGGCGGTACGCTGACGACCAACGTTGGATCAAGGATGGCCATATCCGGATAAAGCGCATTATTAAACAATGGATATTTAATGCCTTTATCCGGATCGCTAATCACGCAGGCGCTGGTTACCTCGGAGCCTGTGCCGCTGGTGGTGGGAATTGCGACACAGGTTTCAATTTCAATACCGAACTGTCTGCTGAACCAGACGATGGCTTTTGCGGCGTCCAGTGCTGAGCCGCCACCAAAACCCATCACGACGTCTGGTCGCAGGGACTGCATTTGTGCAATCCCTTGTACTACCGTGCCGATGGTGGGATCGGGGGTGATATCGCTGAAAATGCTGATGCGGTTATCCGCTGGCAGAGCGTTGCGCAGCTTTTCAATCAGGGGTGAACGCGCGAGAAAACCATCGCAAATAATCCAGATATGCTTATTCGTGAAGCGCTTGAGCACATCCAGACTTCCCTGGCCGCTGTACAATCGAGTTTGCAGTGAAAAGCTATTCATAACGGCCCCATTAACGAATAGAAAAACCGTTTGTCAGCACGCAACGACGAGAGCGTGCGAAAGTGCGCGCAGATGTTGTTCCTTCACCGGTTGGCGTCGCAATAGTGAAGGTTGTAAAGCCTTCACCACCAACGCCAATCCCGGCGTAAGAGGGGCCATTTTTCACAAAGATGGAGGTCTGAAGCGTGCGCGCGGCAAGGTTCAAACGTGACACATTTTGCGAATGCATAATGGCGGTGTGATGCAATCCCTCTTCAACTTTCAGGGCCAACGTTAATGCACTGTCAAAATCGCTCACCGTTACGACGGGGAGCATTGGCATCAGTTGCTCGCTGGTAACCCACGGGTCGTCAGCCTTGACGATGCCTATCAGTAATCGAGGCGCTTTTGCCGGAACCCGTATTCCTGCTGCTTCCAGTAAGGTTGCCGGGCTTTTACCCACCAGTTTTTTATTGGCTACGCCTTCTGGTAGACAGACAGCACGCAGTTTGTCTACCTCTTCGCTATTGAGAAGCATCGCACCAAAAGACTGCATCTGTTGAACCAGTCGTTCGGCAACGGCATCAACAACAATCAGGCTCTTCTCAGCAATGCAGGGGAGGTTGTAATCAAAGGATGCGCCATTGATGATATCTTCCGCCGCCTTAACCAGGTCGGCCGTTTCATCAACAATGCAGGGTGGATTTCCTGCGCCTGCGCCGATGACTTTTTTCCCGCTTTTCATGCCCATAGCAACAATGCCTGGGCCACCGGTAATCGCCAGAACTGCGATTTTAGGGTGTGCCATCATCTGCTGGGTAGCCTCAAAAGTGGGTTCTGTGACCGTGACGACAAGATTACGAATTCCGCAGCAACGGAAAGCAATATCTTCAATCATGGCAATCAGCTTGAGTGAAACCGTTTTAGCACCTGGATGTGGACTGAAATAAACGCTATTCCCTGCCGCCAGCATGCTGATGCTGTTGTTAATAATGGTCTCTGTCGGGTTAGTGCTGGGGGCGACAGAACCAATCACGCCAAACGGTGAATACTCGAATAACACCATGCCGCCATCGCCGGTTAACGCCGTAGTGGTGAGATCTTCGATACCCGGAGTGTTGTCCAGCGCGGCTTTATTTTTAAGGAACTTATCCTCTTTGTTGCCCATACCCGTTTCGGCAGCGCTTTCAGCGGCCAGTGAAGCAAGATGAGGCGTCAGTTCTTCGCGCAGGGCGTTTATGATGGCGCTGCGGGTTTTTAATGGACATTGCTGGTAACGCAGAAAAGCCTGATGCGCGGCATCGATCGCTTCGCCAACGGACGGAAAAATACCGTTACCCTTAACTTCTGCTTTTGCCGGGGCGAGTTGCTCACTCAAAATATTACGAATAAGGGTTTCAAGTTCTGAAGTATTCATTGATGTGTTCTCACGTTAATCGCCGCAATGGCCGTTTCTGCAATGTCCATATCCTGTTCAACGCTTCCTCCGCTGATGCCAAGACCCCCGAGGAGTAAACCCTCACGCCATAATGCGTACCCGCCACCAAAGGTGACGACTTTTCCCTGCATATGGCTTTCCAGACCGTAAAGCGCGGCGCCTGGTTGTACTGCCGATGTCAGCTCATGCGTGGCGGTTTTCATCGCCACGGCAGTCCAGGCTTTTTTCGGTGCCAGTTCGCTACTCACGAGTAATGCGTCAGGCATGCGCCAGGCCACCGTTTGGGTCCCGTTCGCATCAACAATGCTAATGACGACCGGAACCTGAAGTTCTTCTGCTCTCGTCACCGCAGCGCGAGTGAGTTGGTGGAGCTCCTGAAAAGACATAGACATAGTCGGCTCCTTTGTGGCTGGTGCTTGAACGGCAGCGAGATAGCGCTCAGCCACTTTCTGAATGATGTCGTTTTGATGGGCGTCATGATCTTCTGCTCGTGCAAGCGCATATAAGCAGTCGGACAGGCGGTTGATATAACGCATCAGCACGTGTCTGACGGAGATCCCGGTGGAGAGCTCGACCAGTCGTCTCTCTGCGCGGCGTGCCAGCGTACGGGCAAAGTGCAGTCGGCTGGCGGCTTCGCTGCGGCCAGGTAAAATAAAGCTGCGTAGGGGAGGCACTCTACCCATTGCGGTATCGATGGCGGCTTCCAGTGCCGCAATTTCTTCCGAGCTGATGTAGCGCTGCTCTGGCGTTGGTTCTTCGCTTTCGCTTGCCAGTTCGGCGCTGAACCAAAAAAGCTGCAGCTGGATATTTTCAAGTAACTGCCGGTGCTGCGGGTTTTTCGCCGCGCAAACACACAGACTTAGCGCCGCATTCAGTTCGTCCAGCGTACCGTAGGCCTCCACGCGCGGATGCGTTTTGCTCACGCGCTGTCCGGTAAAGAGAGCTGTTGTTCCGGCATCACCAGTTCGGGTATAAATCGCCATAGTTCCTCCTAACGAGAAAGCGTGTCGACAATGCCGACGATAGCCAGATCGATGGCCTCATTAGGGCCAGAAAAAACGTGTCTGGCGCTGGAACCGCTGCTGAGTAATACCAGTTCGCCAGTCCCCGCGCCGACAGAATCAACAGCGACTTCATCTCCACTCACAGGGGATGCAGGAAGCTCTCCGTCAGCACTTACCCGACGTACCAGCAACAGTTTTTTTCCCACCAGTGATGGGGATTTTTGCGTGGAAACCACAACGCCTGTAACCCGGGCCAGATGCATAGCTCACTCCTGCTTAATTAGTTGGACATTTCGCAGACTGACGGCTTCCTGAGCCAGAGCCGTCACAACACATCGACGGCGTAGCACCAGTACGCCATCCCTTAATTGGGCGACGTCGGCATAGCTGAGAAGCTTCTCAGGATGCAAAAAGATGATTCGTCCCCGTTCGTCACTGAACTCCAGCGGCAGACGCGCGAGTTTTTTCACGGGGATTGCGGGTAACAATCGGTGTTGTAGCGAAATTTTCACGCGGACTCCGCATGCCAGCGCGTCGTGAATCGTTACCACCGACATGTTGGCTGGGCAGCCTTCGGCAATTTGCTCCAGTAAAAGCAGGTCCACTTGCTGGAGATGGAGCGACGAATACTGGCAGCATACTGTCCGTGAATCGATTTCCCGTAACTGCGCGACGCTAAGAGTGAGCGTGCTTTCCGCGCGTTTTTTTAATCGGGAAACAACCTCCTCGATAATGCGTTGCAGCAGTTCGTTGTTCATCGTGAAATCACCAGTGTGGCGAATGCCTGGGGATTATCAGCGCCTGCAGCATTGGCTTCGTCTGTATCGATATGCATTTCGAGGCGCATGTCCGGCGAAACGCGTACGGCGACGTTATCGAAAATCAGTCGACGTTCATCGCCATTAATGGCGACCGAGACTTTATCGCCATGGGATACCCGCAGAATCAGAGCATCGAGCGGCGACATATGGATATGCCGTTGGGCGACGATCACTCCGGATGTTAGGTCCAGCTCAGCAAATGGGCTGACGAGGCGAACGCCAGGCGTGCCCTCGATATTGCCCGACATCCGCAGTGGGGCAGCAATTCCCAGCGTGCGGGCGTCGGTACGAGAAATTTCAACCTGGCTGGTACTGCGCAGCGGGCCGAGTAAACGCACATTTTTTAACTGACCTTTTGGCCCCACCAGCGTGACGGTTTGCTCTGCTGCATATTGTCCGGGCTGCAACAGCTCTTTTTTTTCACTAATGGGGTGATTGGGAAACAAGCGGCCGTAATCTTCAGCGCACAGATGAATATGACGGTTAGAGATCCCCAGCGGAATAGGGCGCTCGCGCATTTCATCCAGAACCTTAGCGACAGTGGTCTCCAGTTGCTGTTTATCCATTACGCTTCACCTCGTTTTCCAGAGTGAAGACAAAGCGTGCGCGGCTCGCCTTTTTGGCGAGGGCAGGCAGGATCAAGACACAAATTACAGCTAATCAACTCTGCATCTTGCGGTGCTTCGGGTACATCATGGTCTACAAATATCTCTTCATGCGGTACGGCTGGTATGGGGTCGGCTGTTGGCTCAGGCTCCAGGACAACGCTATGCGACAGGATCCCGTCCCCGGGTCTGGAAATGACTTTGTGAGCCACCAGCCCATCTCGCTGGTCAGCGAAACTGACACCGGTGGAAATGGCCGCCTGGACGGAGGCCACATCCCCGATTATCTTGATCACCGTCCAGCCTGAGCCGTTGGTTTTTTCGAGGCCCACCAGCGTGATGGAGGCGGCTTTCGCCATGACGTCCGCGCAACTGATGGCTAATGCCAGACCACTAACTTCAAGTAATCCCAGTGATTGCTTCACGCTGTGCTCCTTGGTTTTAACGGCTTAGGCGGATTTAGGTAAAATGGCTTCAACGTCGCTGTGCGGACGCGGGATAACGTGACAGGATTTCACCTCACCAACGGCGCTTGCCGCTGCGCTTCCAGCATCTACGGCTGCTTTCACCGCGCCGACATCACCGCGAACCATAACGGTGATAAGGCCAGATCCGATTTTTTCGTAACCAACCAACTGCACGTTTGCGGATTTCACCATGGCATCAGCGGCTTCAATAGCGCCGACAAGCCCTTTTGTTTCAACCAGTCCCAGTGCGTTATTCATACTGCTTTTCTCCTGTGGGTTATGAGTGGCATTCCCGGAACGGAATGCCTTTAACCAGCCGCGCAGCGTTGTTACCAATGCTGCGGCGATCGTGGCTATTTTGTTGATACGTCAGCGTAAAAAGCGGTGCTGATGTGGGTAAGTTTTTGTAGTGCACGACCAGTTTTTCGCGACTGCAGCCAATGCCAACCAGCAATGGTGACTGGCAGGCGGCCAGCCATGCGTTGTGGATAACGTCAGTTGAGTCACTCTCCTGAATCACAAAGGGGATCCCTTCTTCTTCAATACCCAGCAGCACGTCACTCCAGACGTCAGCGCAGCCAGCAGTGGTGAAGATCACAATGGCGGGCGTGGTGAGATTACTTTCCATGAGCGAACGCCTTGTACCAGGAGAGAATCAGCCCGGTCGCAACCGCATTGCGTGGACCTTCGGTGCCACGAATGTTGCCGCGCCCGGCAACCAGGCGATAATGTGCCAGCGCATCGGTGACCAGCTGTGGAACTTCGAAGTCCAGCGATGAGCCGCCAACCAGTACCACAAAGGGAATATCCCGAATGTTCCCGGTCGGACTCACCTGACGTAGCGCTCTGAGCGCGTTGGTAACGAAAACGCGTTCTTTCGCACTGCGGCGGATGGCCCGTACTTTCTCCAGCGCCAGTTCGCCTGGCAGTGGCACCAGTTCATCGGGTTTCACTACGCACACGCGCGCAAAAACCGTTGGTGGGAGAGGCGTAGGGAAGAACTGAACGCTGCCGTCTTCGTGGCGAAGGTGGAACAAGCTCTCAACTTTCGCCAACGGATACTTTTTAATCTCTTCCGCGAGATAACGGTCATCCAGACCCAGTTCACGGGCAATGATCATCGTGACCATATCGCCTGCGCCGGCCAGGTGCGTGGCAATAATTTCGCCCTTAGGATTGATGATAGAAGCGTCGGTTGAACCCGCGCCGAGGTCCAGAATAGCCAGTGGTCGCGTTGTGCCCGGAGTAGTTAAAGCCCCCAGAATGGCCGCTTCGGCTTCGGCCCCGCCAACCTGGACGTCAATGTTGAGCTTTTGCGTGATCTCCTGGGCAATCATCGCCATTTGCAGGCGGTCTGATTTCACCATGGAGGCTATGCCGACAGCCTGTTCCAGCGAGAACTCACCGGCAAGTCCACCCGTCACGCTGACGGGAACCGAGGTATCGACTGCCAGCAGATCCTGAATAAAAATTTCATGACTGGGTTTGTTGGTTAATTCAGCCATCGTCTGGCGCACATGCTCCAGCATGCCGCCAATATTGGTGCCAGCTTCTCCGGTAACGTTATCCAGTTTCGGGCATTCACCAACCGCTTTCATAATCGCTTCGGCGCCCGCTGCAACGTCGACCCGTACGGTACGCCCCTGAGACTGTAGCTCCAGATTTCCGGCAGGAATGGCTCGCGCTTTCACATCACCTGACGGCGTTTTCACCACTACGGCTGAACGGTTGCCGATCAGCGCCCGTGCCATCGGAACAATGTTTTTAGTTTCATCGGCATTGAGGCCAAAGACAGTTGCAATGCCGTAGGGGTTAGAAAGGGTTTCAATGACCTTTCCTGGTATAGCGACCTCAATGGCAGCCAACATCCCCAACGGGATACGGTCGATATGAAGGACTTCATCGACGATGGGCAGGGGATGAGTCAGACGATTACTGACCAACACACCATCGTCCTGCTGCAAAATAACGCCAGTTAACTGGTATCCGGCACGGACGGAGGCATTAATCATCGTAGCAACATCGGCGAAATCAAATGCCGATGACACCACCAGAATATAGGGCGTATCCGCCGGGCGACTGAGAAGGTCTTCCGGCGTAATAGTGACGCCCACGCCTAACCCGACACCGCCCGGTGTTTTAGGGTTATGGCCGATCATGGTGGATTCAGTGATGATGGTTTCGGTTATTGTTTCCATCGCCACGTCGCCAATGACCGGGGTGGCTTCGTTAATACGGATGAGCGAAATATCGCTGACATTGATACCGGCGTTTTTTGCCGCCAGCGTCAGGGCTTCCTGAATGCCAAACACATTACGTAATGTGCCCTTAATTCCGGTGGTTTCTGCCAGCGCGCTGCCGGTGATGCTCAGCACGCCAGACTCATCCAGAGTAGCCAGAGCGACTTCCGTTGATGAGTTGCCTATGTCAATGCCAGCTATATATCGCATGATCCTGTCCCTGAGTTAGTCGTCGCCTTTGAGTTTTTTACGCTCAACGTACAGCGCTGCCGCTTCACGAACGAAAGCTGCACAGATTTTTGCCTGATAACGATTTTCGAGATCGTCGGCGATAGCCATCAGCTCATCTTTTGTTGAGCGGTACGGGCGCAGCGCGTTGTAGATCTCAAGAATGCGATCGTCAGGAACAGCGGTTAGCTCGGCTGCGCGCTCGAAGTTCATCGCCAGCCTGTCACGTCCGGCATCTTTGGCGATTTCCGCCTGGAGGCGCAGTGTTTCAGGGGTGATGCGCATGTCCTGCGCGGTCACTTTGTTGCTCAGAACATTTTCAAGCGTGAAGTCGTCCAGCGTTTTGTTGGTCGCAGTTTTTACCCACTCAGGATGTTTATTCGCGAGAGGGTAATCCGTGACTTTCGCGGTATGTGCTGATGAACTCGCCGCGGGTGGAGTCGCGGACTCGCCTTGCAGGCTATTCATCCGGCTCAACACATCCCGAACCATCGATTCAATTGCGTCGGTATTCATGGAGGTATCCTTTATCAAAGCGCCACGCGCAGTTCCTGCGGGTTTTTGCCTGTCACAACGTATTTGGTCTCTTTAATGTGCAGAATGGCTGATTTCGCCTGGTACTTAGGACGTGCCATCTGGTCATTCAGAGTAGGTACCGGTTGCGGAGATTCACGCTTGGCATAACGCGCGGCGTTTTTACCGATCTGACGATAGGTTTCCAGCGTCAGAAGCGGTGCCTGAGGGAACAGCTCCAGGTTTGAAAGCGGCGGTAACCCCTGCTGGTGGATAACCGTGGTGCCTTTTGACTGGATGCCGATAGAGATCCCGGAACCGCTCAGACGGTTACCCTCAACGGCAACAAACGCCACATCGGAGGATTTAAAGCAGCGGATAACGCGCGCTTTGATGCCTTCTTCTTCAATACCGGCAATCACTTCGCGCAAGATATTTTTATGCGGGATCCCTACGATATTGACGGTTTGCGAGAGCCCAAACGCCGGCCCTACGGCAATGATCACTTCATCCTGTTGCTGGCCTTGTTTGGCTTCACCAATCTCGGTCAGAAAGCTGTCGCCCTGTGCCGCAGCAGCCTGAGGTGCGCTTGCCGCTGTAGATGCGCGGAAAGAGACGGGTTTGTCGCTGGTCTGCATTTCAGACAACACATCTTCAATTATCTGGCGCAGTAGTTTTTCATTAATTTCCATTTTTCACCCCTTAGCCAAGCTCGTTGGGATCAAGTGCGCCAGGGATGTTTTTGATCTCTTCCCAGCGTTCGCCCTGCAGGCGATAACCTGTTGCCGGACCGGCATAGTCGTTAACATCATTGACAGCGGATAGCACCTGTCCGTCGCCAACGATAATGGCGGAGGTATGCAGGTAATCCCCGGTTAACTTGGCTTTCTGGATGTTGAGCATGTCCTGAGCGACATCGGTAAATCCGCCCTGAGCAAGGGCTTTCACTACTTCCAGGCCGTTACGGTTTTTATTGATGATCTCTTGCGCAAACTTGATGTCTTCAACGATGTTACGTTCCGGCATATCTTTCGAACCGTGGGCGTAAGTCGCAGCTTCCACTTCTTCATCAGTGATTGGCGGTAATCCCATCCCGGCAAAGACGGCCTGCAGCGCACGCGCCGCTTTGTTACGAATGGCGATAACGTCTTCTTCACGAACCGGGCGCAGACCACCGTCTACTTTCAGGTCGCGCTGGAGAACGTTGTAGTCGTCAAAATCTTCGGCATCCTCGTTCGAACCCGCAAACATGTTGTCGTAGTTCGGCACTGCGGAATAACCGGAAGAGATGAAGTCAGTACCCGGCAGGAACTGCATCAGCAGACGCGCAGTACGGCGCATATCCGAGTGGGTAAAGGTTTGGTCGTTGCTGGAGGCGCATTCCAGATCCAGAGAGGAACAAATCAGGTTTTCAGCCAGCACTGCACGAATGCCTGACGGCACGGCAGAAGGGACACCGATGCAGCTTACGGAACCGTTTTGCAGACCCTGTACGCCAGCAGCTTTGGTGATGTAAATACAACGGGCTTCCAGATAAAGCATCGATTTGCCTTCGGCGTAACCCATCTGAACTTCTGAGCCAGAGCCGGAGGTAAAGCGCATTTTCAGACCACGGGATGCGTAGGATGAGGCGAGGAAGCCTTTCGACCATGGCGTGTCATCGCCATCGGTAAAGACGGGTTCAGTACCATAGACGGAGATGGTTTCTGCGTAGCAGGTGTGGCCTAGCATGCCGAGTTTAAGTTCGGTTGCTTCTTCCAGCGAGCACTGGGTTAATACGCCCGGACGTCCAACCTGTGAGCCGACTAACAGCGCAATGGCGTTAAATGGCGCATAACGCGCAACGGCAACGGTCGTTTCCTGTTCGTCAAACCCGCGCCATGCGCCTTCAGCGGCATCAGCGGCTATCTGCACCGGGTTATCTTTGACGTTAGTGACGTGCGCTTGTTGAGATGGTGTACGACGAGCACGCATTTTCTGCATGGCCATCATCATCTCAACGACGTTCATATGGGACACCACTTCGACAATTTTTGCCGGCGTCATTGCGGTGGTCAGCGGCACAATGTCTTTGCGCTTCACGTTAGGATCGCAAAGCATATTAGCCAGTTTGACCGAATCCATCGCCATGACTTCTTCCGCGCGCGCCAGGTTAATGCCGTAGCGGGCGATGAAATGGTCGATTAAGTCAAATTCACTGGCGGATTTACCGTCCAGTTCAGTGACTGTACCGTTGACGATTTTAATCGACGGTTTGGGGTCGTTCGGGCTTTCCATCGCAATGAAGCCTTCTTCGATCCACTCCTTAACGAAACCATCCTGATTCACAGGGCGCTTCGCCAGTGCTTCAAATCTTTTCGATCTCATGAATCAGCCTCACTGATATCAGATGTAGGACGGACGATCGTTTTTCGGCTCTGAGCCGAGGGTCCCGAGAACGGTTTTACCGATTTCACGGGCGGAGATAACGGCCTGACGAACAGCGCCAGAGTCACCCGAAATAACCAGAATGGCTTCGTTACTGAAGCTGGTGCCATGGGCTGGGGAGCTGTAGGCAACAACTTCCACGTTGGCGGATTTCAGGGCAGTATCGGCCATCAGGACACCAACGGATGCTGGCGCGCCGACGATAACGCCACAGGCACGGCCAATCGGTGCGCCAAAGGCTTTTTCAAGTGCGTAGCTGGCGCGTGCGGTGTACTGCATTTCGATGTGACCGGCTTCGTTGGCATAAACATCGCCAAAGGTGCGATCCAGTTCTTTCAGTGCGACTTCAATGCCGCGTTTCACGTCGGAAACATCGTTGCCGCCAAGAATAATCAGCGAGCCATGACCTGCGCCGCCTTTGGTATCACGTGGTAACTCAATACTGACGACTTCAGTATTGGTGGCTTTTACCGCTTCATCCGCGGCCATGATGTGCGGGCCAGCGCCAGTACGGGCGCCAAGGATGCCAATGGAGCGATAACGTTTTTCAAGTTTCATCGCATCCAGTAGGGCGCTGTCTACGTTGGCGATTACCAGACCGACGGTATCGCCAATCGCGGTACCGACAAACTCCGTTAAACTGCAGCTTTTCTCTGCCATAGCCGTTTCTCGTGTTGGAGGATTATTTTCAGGGATAGCCTGCTGTTCCGGCGTTGCCACGCGAGCAATCACCTGCGCCATGATCTGTTCAACCAGCTCATTGCTGCTCATTAGCTAATTCCCTTCGGTAAGATTTTTTCTACATCGGTATGCGGGCGTGGGATGACGTGTACGGCTTTCACTTCTCCCACATTACGGGCTGCGGCGGCACCTGCATCTGTTGCTGCTTTGACTGCGCCGACATCGCCACGGACAATGACTGTTACCAGCCCCGAACCAATTTTTTCGTAGCCGACCAGCATTACATTGGCTGACTTCACCATTGCATCTGCGGCCTCTATGGCTGCAGTTAAGCCTTTGGTTTCTACCATTCCTAACGCTTCTTGTTGCATAAAGACCTCGCCTGGGTTGTCCCGATTTTCATGACTATAAAAAGAAGCGAGGAAAAAGAATGGCTGAGTTGAAAGTAAGAGTGAAAAAATAGTGGGGTTATGGTGAGATAAAATTGCTATAAATCATTATAACGCTTTGTTTTTGTTGATTGTTTTTGGTTTAAGTAATGTGACTATTTGGTTATGTTAATTCCATATTTACACTTTTCCGAGTGACAGTTTAAATATCATTTGCTATGCGAGAAAAATGAAATTGTGATGATCGTTTGAAAATAGAATTCTGCTGTTCGCAATATTTTATTATTTTGAAAATATACTTTTAATGGGGGAGAACCTCGTTTTATCGCCTGTTTTAATAAAGGTGATAGCAAGAATTTGCTATCACAACACGATTTTGAAGAGCATGTCGCTTGCAGATTGCCAACAATTTGCCGATACAGATTTTTATAGTAAGCCTTGAAGTAATCTTCCTGCCAGCAAGGAGTCCGCTGGTAAAGACACGAACTCTGCTTAGAAGGTGTCACAATGAACGATTCACTAAGAGCGCAATGTATTGCTGAATTTTTGGGTACCGGGCTATTTTTGTTTTTTGGTATTGGGTGCCTGAGCGCCCTGAAAGTCGCGGGTGCCAGTTTGGGATTGTGGGAGATCTGCATCATATGGGGCTTGGGGATCTCGCTTGCAGTTTAC
This sequence comes from Citrobacter sp. Cpo090, assembly GCF_030332665.1. NCBI lineage: Bacteria > Pseudomonadati > Pseudomonadota > Gammaproteobacteria > Enterobacterales > Enterobacteriaceae > Citrobacter > Citrobacter sp. Cpo090. The sequence goes on from NZ_JAOWHK010000038.1 coordinate 492,131, forward strand.
CTGACAGCCGGAATTTCTGGGGCCCATCTCAATCCCGCTATTACCATCGCACTTTGGTTGTTTGCCTGTTTTCCGGGGCGTAAAGTACTGCCTTATTCCGTCGCTCAGATAGCGGGTGCCTTTGGTGGCGCTATGCTGGCCTATTTGTTGTACGGCAGTTTATTTATTGAGTATGAATCAGCCCACCAAATGGTGCGCGGCAGTCTGGAAAGCCTGCAGCTTGCCAGCATTTTTAGCACGTATCCTGCCGCCGCACTGAGTGTCTGGCAGGCCGCACTGGTCGAAGTGGTGATTACCTCCATTCTGATGGGGATGATTATGGCGCTAACGGACGACGGTAACGGTGTTCCAAAAGGCCCGTTAGCACCATTGCTGATTGGTATCCTGGTTGCTGTTATCGGCGCATCCACCGGTCCACTTACCGGCTTTGCGATGAACCCGGCACGTGACTTTGGTCCTAAATTGTTTGCCTGGATGGCCGGGTGGGGTGATGTTGCGATGACCGGTGGGCGCGATATCCCTTACTTTATCGTGCCGATTGTGGCTCCTATCATTGGCGCCTGTGCGGGCGCAGCAATTTATCGTTATTTTATTGGCAAAAATTTACCGTGTAATTCGTGTAAGTTGGAGGAAAACGAGAGCTAGCTTCACGAAAGATGTTTATTATTGAAAGGTAAAAACTGTTTTCGTGATCCGGTTTCCTGAACGGCTTAAAAAGTCTCCCAAGAATGGGAGACTTTTGTTATGTTCAATGCTTACTTTCATCAGCGCACCGGATCGCGAGATGAAAATGAATGTGTGAATAATATGTTTTATTTATAACAATAAATTAACTGAGAGGTTTTATCATGATTTCTGCGAGTGCCCTGAACTCAGAACTCATTAATAAAATCGCACAGGATTTTGCACAGGCCACCAGTCTGGCTGTTGTGGTTGTCAATATTCACGGTGATGAAATTTCTGAGCTTTTTAATTTCACTCCTTTTTGCCAGTTGATGCGCCAGCATCCTCAGCATAGTACGCGTTGTCGTATGAGCGACCGCTGTGGAGGGTTGGAAGCCTCTAAATCCGATCAACCCTGCATTTACCGCTGTCATGCCGGGCTTACCGATTTCTCAATTCCGCTGGTCATCGCGGGACACCTGGTAGGGTTTGTGCTTTGTGGACAAGTACGCTTAAGTAATGATGTGGGCCTCGTTGATATTCTGAACGTCGATGACCGCTGGCAAGCCGATCCAGAACTGGTCAACGAGTTCCGTAATGTGCCTGAGATGGACTATTCTCGAGTCATTGCCTCAGCGGATTTACTCAAGCTCATCGTCGAAAATTGCCTTAAGAAACAACTCAATTTTGTTGTTATCAAAGATAATCCGCAGCAGTCAGAGCCGGTACGCGCTAACCGCAGTACCAACCCCCATGACAGTAAAATGAAAAAAGCCCTGCGCTACATTGATGCACATTTATCAGACGAGCTGCGTCTGGAAGATGTTGCCTCTCATGTTTTCCTTAGCCCTTACTATTTCAGCAAATTGTTCAAAAAATATCAGGGTATTGGTTTTAACGCATGGGTAAACCAGCAAAGAATGGCCAGTGCCAAAGAGTTGCTTTGTCACAGTGACTGGAGCATAGCCAGCATTGCGCGTAATTTAGGCTTTTCGCAAACAAGTTATTTTTGCAAAGTTTTCCGCCAGACCTATCAGGTTACGCCGCAGGCATTTCGTCAGCAAATAAATGTCATTTCACGCGATGAATCCGCTTAAATAGCAATATTTTGCTATTGCCGATTTTTGATATAGGGCGCTATGTCAGTCATTATAAAATGAAATTTAACAACAGCAGTCAATAAATTGTCATAGCGCAACAAAATAATGGTATTAGAGGGATAAACTGCACCAGTTTTTATTTTTGTGATGAGATACAGTGTCTGTGTGAATGACTTTCTTTATTCTTAGCTGATACTTTCATTCAAAAAGTGAACGTATGAATAAGTGGGTTAAGGCCAGAAAATTGGCTGCATGAACTCGGAAAGATATTAAATTGAATTATTGTCATGAGGTCGTGAATTTACCTCATAACAGAGAGCTTAATTAACCAGGCTCTTGAACTGACAGGTTTGCCACATTTGTGGTAGGGAAGGGGGTGAGAATCCCCCGCAGCCCCCGCTGCTGTGATGCTGACGACCCCGTATGGACCACTGATCGCAAGATTGGGAAGGACGGGTGAGGATGACGCTAAGCCAGAAGACCTGCCTGTCAGTGACTACCAACAACTTCGGTGGGAAGTGGGTGGTTCAGATGCATACAGTCGAGAGACTGGGTATCTCTACACCCCTACCACCCTGAACAGGATCAGGGTATGGCGGCCAATTTTCACGCATTTGTTCTTGCAGGTACCGGAAGCGGCTGTGGTAAAACCACGGTGACGCTGGGCTTGTTGAGCTTGTTGAAAAAACGCGGTTTACGCGTCCAGCCTTGCAAAGTGGGTCCTGATTACCTTGATACCGGCTGGCATACAGCGGTATGCGGTACCGCTTCCCGCAATCTTGATAGCTTCATGCTTCCCATCCCCACGCTGAACGCGCTATTCAACGAGCAGATGCAACATGCGGATATCGCCGTTATTGAAGGTGTGATGGGGCTGTATGACGGCTATGGTACCGACCCAAACTACTGCAGCACCGCCGCGATGGCTAAACAGTTAGGCTGCCCGGTCATCTTACTGGTTGATGGCAAAGCCGTTTCCACCTCAATCGCCGCAACGGTAATGGGTTTTCAGCATTTTGATCCCACCCTGAACATCGCCGGCGTTATTGTTAATCGGGTTAACAGCGAAACGCATTACCAGTTACTGAAAGTCGCAATCGAACGTTACTGCGATGTACCTGTCTTAGGTTACGTACCCCGTATGGATGGGGTTGCCCTTCCCGAACGACATCTGGGTTTAGTAACCGCACGTGAGTCGGTTATCAATCAGCAACCGTGGCAGGCTTTTGCCGCGACGCTGGAGCAAGCCCTTGATATTGACGCGCTGCTGACATTAAGCCAGTCAACCGTTCTTCCTGCTGGTGAATGGCCCGCGCTACCTGCCGCAGACGCCGGAGCAGGGCTAACGCTTGCAATTGCCGATGACGAAGCCTTCAACTTCTACTACCCGGACAACATTACGCTGCTGGAACGTACGGGGCTAAATATTGTTCGTTTTAGCCCGCTGCACGACACGTGCTTACCCGACTGTCAGATGATCTGGTTAGGTGGCGGATATCCTGAGCTACACGCTGCGGCGCTGGCTCGCAATGACTCAATGCTGAAGCAACTGCGAGCGGCACATCAACGTGGCGTCGCGATTTATGCAGAGTGCGGGGGGCTGATGTATCTCGGCAGTTCGCTTGAGGACAGCAATGGCGATACCTGGCTGATGGCGGATATCATTCCCGGCCACAGCAAAATGGGGAAACGTCTGACCCGATTTGGCTACTGTGAAGCGCAGGCCGCACAGCAAACATTGTTAGCAGCAGAAGGCGAAGTGCTTCGCGGACATGAATTCCACTATTCTGATTTTACCCCTGAAACACCAGCGGTGATGAACTGTCGCAAAGTGCGCGATGGTAAAACGCTGCAAGCCTGGTCCGGCGGCTGGCAGGTCGGAAACACCTTCGCCAGCTATCTACACGTTCATTTTGCTCAACGTCCGCAGATGCTTAACCACTGGCTGGCCGCTGCGAGGAGCGCGCTATGACGATCCTGGCGTGGTGTGTTGCCTGGCTGCTTGATTTTATCATCGGCGATCCGCAGAACTGGCCGCATCCGGTGCGCTGGATTGGCAATCTGATTTCTGCCGTGCAGCGAATTGTTCGGCGTTATTGCCATAGCGACCGTGCGCTGCGCATCGGCGGTGCGGTGATGTGGATTGTGGTGGTTGGTCTGACCTGGGCAGTGTCCTGGGGCGTGCTGGTACTGGCAGAATCTATTCATCCCTGGCTGGGCTGGGTGGTAGAGGTATGGATGATCTTTACCGTGCTGGCCGGGCGCTGCCTGGCAAACGCCGCGCAGGATGTCGAACGTCCGCTTCGGGCCGGTGACCTTGCTGAGAGTCGGGAAAAACTATCGTGGATTGTGGGGCGTGATACCTCACAACTGCAACCGCAGCAGATCAATTGCGCGGTGGTGGAAACCGTGGCTGAAAACACTGTAGACGGAATTATCGCGCCGCTGTTCTTTCTCCTTCTCGGCGGTGTGCCCTTGGCGATGGCCTACAAAGCGGTAAACACCCTTGACTCCATGGTGGGTTACAAACATGAAAAATACCGCGCTATTGGTATGGTCAGCGCGCGTCTGGACGATGTCGCGAACTTTATTCCTGCAAGACTGAGCTGGCTGCTGCTGGGCGTGGCGGCATTTTTATGCCGTAAAGACGGCTCGCGAGCTTTACAGATTGGCTGGCGCGATCGCTACAACCACAGCAGCCCAAACTGTGCATGGTCAGAGGCATCCGTAGCCGGAGCATTAGGCATTCGTCTGGGTGGTCCTAATGACTACTTTGGCGAGCGCGTTGAGAAACCGTGGATCGGTGATGCACAACGCGACATTTCGGTAGACGACATTTCCCATACGATTCGACTGATGTGGGTGGCATCGACGCTGGCACTGGCGCTGTTTATTGCGCTGCGGTGGCTGTGGGTCGGTGTAGCCTGAGGACAACATAATGCAATATATCCAGCAACCCCAGGCGATTGAAGCCAAAAGTTTCGACATTATTGGCGAGATCATCCGTGAAACCCGTCCGGACTATCAGTTTGCCAGTCCGTTACATGAAGCCATTATCAAGCGGGTTATTCACACGACGGCGGATTTCGACTGGCTGGACATTCTGTGGTTTTCCAGTGATGTGCTCGAGCAGTTTTGTGCCGCGCTTAGCCGTTCGAGCGTGATTTATACCGATACCACGATGGCACTTTCCGGGATCAATAAAACGCTGCTGGCAAAATTCGGCGGTGAATGCCGCTGCTACATCAGCGACCCGCGGGTTGTGCGTACGGCAAAAGAGCAGGGGATTACCCGGTCAATGGCTGCTGTCGACATTGCGGTGAAGGAAGAGGGGGAAAAGCTGTTTGTCTTTGGCAACGCACCGACTGCGCTGTTCCGCCTGCTCGAGCATGATGTTGCCGTCAGCGGTGTGGTGGGTGTACCGGTTGGGTTCGTTGGTGCAGAAGAGTCGAAAGATGCCCTGACCCAAAGCAATTTGCCCGCCATTGCAGCTTTAGGCCGTAAAGGGGGAAGCAACGTCGCCGCCGCTATCGTCAACGCCATGCTTTATCACATGCAGGGGGCGCGATGAGCGAGGCCTTCGATACGCCGGTGTGGCACAACGGTAAAGCGCTGCGTAAAGGATATACCACGGGATCGTGCGCCACGGCGGCGGCAAAAGTGGCAGCGTTGATGGTATTGCGCCAACACCTTATCCATCAGGTTTCCATCGTCACGCCTTCCGGGGTGACGCTGTGCCTGAACGTGGAGTCGCCGCATATCGAAGGGCAGCAGGCGATAGCCGCCATCCGCAAAGACGGTGGTGATGATGTGGACGCCACCCACGGCATGCTAATTTTTGCCCGCGTGACGTTAGACGATAGTGGCGTGATTGCCTTACAGGGCGGTGAAGGGGTCGGTACGGTAACCCGCAAAGGGATTGGCCTGCCGGTGGGCAGTTCGGCGATTAACCGTACACCTCGCCAGACCATTGAATCAGCCGTCCGCGAAGCGATTGGCCCAAATCGTGGGGCGCAGATTGAAATCTTCGCGCCAGAAGGCGAAGAACGGGCGCAAAAAACCTACAACTCCCGCCTTGGCATTCTGGGTGGCATTTCGATTATCGGCACCACGGGTATTGTCACGCCGATGTCGGAAGAGAGCTGGAAACGTTCGCTGTCGCTGGAGCTGGAAATTAAGCGGGCGGCTGGGCTGGAGCGTGTCGTACTGGTGCCGGGAAACCACGGCGAGCGTTTTGTACGCGAGCAGATGGGTATCGACTCTCAGGTTGTGGTCACTATGAGCAACTTTGTCGGCTACATGATTGAAGAAGCCGTACGTCTGGGATTCCGGCAAATCGTGCTGGTGGGACACCCCGGGAAGCTCGTCAAAATCGCGGCGGGGATCTTCCACACCCATAGCCATATTGCCGATGCCCGTATGGAAACGCTGGTGGCTCACCTCGCGCTACTTGGCGCACCGCTGGAGCTGCTGACGTTGGTCAGCGAGTGCGATACCACCGAAGCGGCGATGGAACATATCGACGCGTACGGTTTCCAGCACATTTATGACCATCTGGCTCAGCGCATTTGTATGCGCGTCCTGCAAACATTGCGCTTTACCAAAAATCCCCCAACCTGCGATGCCATCATGTTTTCCTTTGATAATCAGGTTCTTGGCAGTAATCGCCCGGTCGCAGAAATTGCGGAGGAGATGCAATGTTAACCGTTGTAGGGATGGGCCCCGCCGGTTTGCATTTGATGACGCCTGCGGCACGAGAAGCTGTCGCGACGGCTGATGTTCTGGTCGGTGGAAAGCGGCATTTGCAGCAATTCCCGGATTTTGCCGGTGAACAGTCTGCTCTTGGCGCCAATATCCCGGAACTCCTGAGCTGGATTAGCGCACACCAGGAGAAGCATGTTGTGGTACTGGCATCTGGCGATCCGCTGTTTTACGGCATCGGGACGCGCATGGTGGCGCATTTTGGTGTTGAGAATGTGCGGATTATTCCGGGCATTAGCGCGGTGCAGTACCTGTGCGCGCAGTCCGGTATTGATATGAACGATATGTGGCTGACCAGTAGCCATGGCCGCAGCGTCTGTTTTGATGAGCTGGCGCGACATAACAAGGTGGCGATGGTGACTGATGCGCTGTGTGGCCCGCGTGAAATCGCGCAGCAGCTCATTGCACGAGGCAAGGGGCATCGCTGGATGGTGATTGGCGAAAACCTGGCGATGGAAAATGAAAAGATCCATTTCCTGCCTGTGCGTGAAGTTAACGCCGACTATGACATGAATGCAGTGGTGATCCTCGATGAAAGATGAGCTGTTTCTGCGTGGAGAGAAAGTGCCGATGACCAAAGAAGCGGTACGCGCACTTGCCCTCTCAAAACTTGAATTACACCGCGCCAGTCACCTGATTGATATTGGTGCCGGAACCGGCAGCGTGTCGATAGAGGCGGCGTTGCAATACCCAGGATTGCGCGTGACGGCCATCGAACGTAACCCGGCGGCGCTCAGATTGCTGGATGAAAACCGCCAGCATTTTGCCTGCGCAAATATCGATATTTTTCCCGGCGTCGCACCAATGACCATCACGGAAAAGGCCGATGCCATCTTCATGGGCGGCAGCGGCGGCCATTTGACCGAACTGATTGACTGGTCAATGCGTCAATTGCATCCCGCAGGGCGTTTGGTGATGACGTTCATCCTCCAGGAAAACCTCAACACCGCGCTGGCACATCTGGACCATCTTGGCGTACAGGGTGTGGATTGCCTGCAATTACAGGTTTCCTCGCTTGCCACGCTTGGCAGTGGTCACTATTTCAAACCGAATAACCCCGTATTTGTTATCGCCTGTCAGAAGGAAGGAAACCATGTCTGAGATTTTTGATCCCCGTAGCGTGTGGTTTGTTGGCGCTGGTCCTGGCGATCGCGAGCTGATTACCCTCAAAGGTTACCGGTTGCTCCAGCAGGCGCAGGTTGTTATCTACGCCGGATCGCTGATTAACACGGAATTGCTGGAGTATTGCCCTGCCGGTGCTGAATGTCACGACAGTGCCGAACTGCATCTGGAGCAGATCCTTGATCTGATGGAAGCTGGAGTGAAAGCGGGTAAGACCGTTGTGCGTCTGCAAACCGGCGATGTCTCGTTGTACGGTTCCGTACGCGAGCAGGGTGAGGAGCTGACCAAACGCGGGATTGACTGGCAGGTGGTACCCGGCGTCAGCGCGTTCCTCGGCGCGGCGGCAGAGCTGGGCGTTGAGTATACCGTGCCCGAAGTTTCACAGAGCCTGATCATTACGCGCCTGGAAGGCCGCACCCCGGTACCAGAGCGTGAACAGCTGGAGTCTTTTGCCAGCCACCAGACATCAATGGCGATTTATCTTTCCGTCCAGCGTATTCATCGGGTGGCTGAGCGTCTGATTGAAGGCGGCTATCCGGCGACCACTCCCGTGGCGGTGATCTACAAGGCGACCTGGCCAGAAAGCCAGACCGTGCGCGGGACCCTGGCGGATATTGGCGACAAGGTTCGCGATGCGGGCATCCGTAAAACGGCCCTTATTCTGGTCGGTAATTTCCTGGGCTCGGAGTATCACTACTCCAAACTCTATGCGGCGGACTTTAGCCATGAATACCGTAAAGCCTGAGTCAATTGCGCTTTTTTGCCTGACTCCTGGCGGCGTTGTGCTGGCGAAACGTCTGGCAGCCATGCTGCCGGTTACCTGTTTTACCAGTGAAAAGCTGCTGGAGGAGGGGTTTATTCCCTTCGAAAACGGCTTTGCGAATACCGCCCGCGAAGCGTTTACGAATTACTCGGCGCTGATTTTTATCGGTGCGACCGGTATTGCGGTGCGCGTACTGGCCCCGCTGGTCAATGACAAATTCTGCGATCCGGCAGTGGTGGTCATTGATGAACGTGCCCAGCATGTCATCAGCCTGCTCTCCGGTCACGCGGGCGGTGCCAATGCGTTGGCGCGTTATCTGGCGGGCATGTTGGGTGCCGACCCGGTGATCACCACCGCGACGGATGTGAACGATATGGCGGCACTGGATACGCTGGCATTTCAACTCAACGCCCGGATGAGTGATTTCCGTTCGGCGGTGAAGATCGTGAATCAGATGCTGGTCAGCAATAAACGGGTTGGTCTGTGGTGGGATGACGAACTTACGCAGGATGTCAGCCATTGTGACCGGCGCGGTTTTATCACGGTCACCGATCTTAACCAGCTCCCCGAGCTGGATGCGTTGGTGTGCATCACCTTGCGCACCAATTTACCTGACCTGCCTGTTACGCACTGGAAGCTGGTGCCACAGCGGGTTGTGGCCGGAATTGGCTGTCGCCGTGATACGCCGTTCCCGCTGCTGGCTGCGCTGCTGGCTCGGCAACTTGAAGCCCAACAGCTCGATCCGTTGGCGCTAAAAGCGATTGGCAGCATCACGCTGAAAAAAGATGAACAGGGTCTTATCCAACTGGCTTCGTGCTGTCGCGTTCCTTTCGAAACCTTTACTGCTGACGCGCTGCGTGAGCATGAGCACCGTTTTCCGGCCTCATCGTTTGTTCGTAAAACGGTGGGTACAGGAAGCGTTTCCGGTCCTGCAGCCTGGCTGTTGAGCCACGGAAAACTGTTAGGCGAGACCCTGCGAGAACAGGGCGTCACTATCACTTTGGGAGTTTCACACTGATGTTAAGCGTAATTGGAATTGGCCCTGGCTCGCAGGCAATGATGACCATGGAAGCCGTTGAAGCACTGCAGGCAGCGGAAATCATCGTTGGCTATAAAACCTACACCCATCTGGTAAAAGCGTTCACGGGTGACAAACAGGTGATCAAAACCGGGATGTGCAAAGAGATTGAACGCTGCCAGGCGGCGATCGAACTGGCACAGGCGGGTCACAACGTGGCGCTGATCAGTAGCGGTGACGCGGGGATTTATGGTATGGCCGGGCTGGTGCTCGAACTGGTCAGCAAGCAAAAGCTGGATGTTGAGGTCAGGCTAATCCCAGGCATGACCGCCAGCATTGCCGCCGCCTCTTTGCTGGGCGCGCCGTTGATGCACGATTTCTGCCATATCAGCTTAAGCGACTTGTTAACGCCGTGGCCGGTTATCGAAAAACGCATCATTGCCGCCGGGGAAGCAGACTTTGTAATCTGTTTCTACAACCCGCGCAGTCGGGGTCGCGAAGGTCATCTGGCGCGCGCATTTGAGCTACTTTCCGCCAGCAAAAGCGCACAAACGCCGGTTGGTATTGTGAAGTCTGCCGGACGTAAAAAGCAGGAAAAATGGTTAACCACGCTCGGTGAAATGGATTTCGAACCGGTTGATATGACTAGCCTTGTGATCGTGGGTAACAAAACAACCTATGTTCAGGACGGTCTGATGATCACACCACGAGGTTATGTGCTGTGAATTACGGTGATGTGTTGGTCATGGGGGGTACCAGCGATGCGCGCATGCTGTGCCAGCAACTGGATGCTGCAAACGTGGCCTACACCCTGTCAGTTGCAACCCCAACAGGGAAACAGCTGGCGGGAGACATCAAAGGCCAGGTGCGCTGCGGGCGTCTGGAACGTGAACAAATGATTGCCTGGCTACAGGAAAATCGGACGCGCTGGGTGATCGATGCCTCTCATCCGTACGCCGAGGTGGTGAGCCGTAACATCATGAGCGCCTGCGAAGCGGCGGGCGTACTGCTGAGCCGCTATCAGCGCCCTGAGCAGTTGAGCGGCTTAACTCACCCGCACCTGTATACCGTACAAAGTATTCCGCAAGCCTGTGAGGTGGCGCGACGCTTCGGCGATCGCGTGCTGCTGACGACCGGCAGTAAAGATCTGGCTATCTGGCGCGAAGGGTTGCCTGAAAAAACGTTGCTGGCGCGTGTTCTGCCTGTTCCTGAGGTCATTCAGCAATGCGCGGATCTGGGATTTGGCGTCGGTGAAATCTTCGCACTGTGCGGACCGTTTAGCGCCGAGTTCAACGCCGCGTTTTATCGCCAGTGTCAGGCTGATGTGGTGATCACTAAGGCTTCAGGCGCTGAAGGTGGTTATCAGGAAAAGGTTCAACCCTGTCTGGATGCCGGAATCCCCTGCATCGTGATTACACGTCCGGCACCGTTGGTGACGGGAGAAGAGTTACTGGAAAGTCAGGCCGCCTTTGGGGCGCGTTTAACGCGCTGGCTGGCCGCTGCTTAAGGAGTTAGAGATGAAAAAGGCGCTTCTGGTGGTCAGCTTTGGCACCAGCTATCACGACACCTGTGAGAAAAATATTGTGGCCTGTGAGCGCGATCTCGCAGCCAGCTGCCCTGACCGCGACCTGTTCCGGGCGTTTACCTCTGGAATGATAATCCGCAAGCTCAAGCAGCGCGACGGCATTGAAATCGACACGCCGCTGCAGGCGCTGCAAAAACTGGCGGAGCAGGGGTATCAGGATGTGGCTATTCAGTCGCTGCATATTATCAATGGCGACGAATACGAAAAAATTGTCCGCGAAGTGCAAAGTATGCGCCCGCTGTTTTCACGCCTGACGCTGGGTGTACCGCTGCTGAGCAGCCATGAAGATTACGCACAGTTGATGCTGGCGCTGCAACAGCAGATGCCGACGCTTGGCGAAAGTGAAAAAGTGGTGTTTATGGGGCACGGCGCCAGCCACCATGCTTTTGCCGCCTATGCCTGTCTCGACCACATGATGACGGCGCAGCGCTTTCCGGCACGGGTTGGGGCAGTGGAAAGCTATCCAGAAGTGGATGTGCTGATTGAAAGTTTATCTCAGGAAGGGGTGACGGCGGTGCATTTGATGCCGCTGATGTTAGTCGCTGGGGACCATGCCATCAACGACATGGCCTCCGACGAAGACGATTCCTGGAAAACGTTGTTCAATGCGGCTGGGATACCGGCTACGCCGTGGCTTAGTGGTCTGGGTGAGAACCCAGCGGTTCGCGCCATGTTCGTGGCACATTTACAGCAGGCGCTTAATGTTGCGCTGGAGGAAGCTGCATGAGCGGAAAACTGTATGCACTGAGCACCGGGCCAGGTGCTTCCGACCTGATTACCGTGCGTGGCGCACGCACGCTCGGCGCGCTGGATATTCTCTATGCGCCTGCCGGGCGTAAAGGCGGCGACAGTCTGGCATTGTCGATTGTACGTGAGTACATCGGCGAGCAGACCGAAGTCCGCTGCTGCCATTTTCCCATGAGTGCCGACAGCGCTGAAAAAGAGGCCGTCTGGGATGAAGTTGCTGCTGCGCTGGTTCAGGAAGTCGAGGCCGGTAAGCAGGTGGGGTTTATTACTCTCGGCGATGCGATGCTGTTCAGCACCTGGGTCTTTTTACTTCAACGTATTGGTTGTCCTGACTGGCTGGAAATCGTTCCTGGCGTCACGTCTTTCGCGGCGATTGCTGCGCGTTCAAAAACGCCGCTCGCTATTGAGCAGCAGTCACTGGCGGTGGTCTCCTGTACCGCGCCGGAAGCGGAAATCCAGCAGGCGTTAAAACAGCATGACAGTCTGGTATTGATGAAAGTGTACGGTCGTTTTGCGCGTATCAAAGCGCTGCTGCAACAAGAGGGTTTGTTGGACTGCGCATTGATGATGTCTGAAGCCACGCTGCCAGGTGAACAGTGCTGGCGTCATCTCGATGAGGTGAGCGACGATCAGCCGCTGCCTTATTTCTCGACCATTCTGGTCAATAAACAGTGGGAGTATGCACAATGAAGCTCGAACAACAGCTAAAACAGCTGTCTTTCAGCGGGTTGGCTGCGGCGCTATTACTGATGATTGTTCCTGAACAAGCGTTCGCCATGCACATCATGGAAGGTTTCTTGCCGCCGATGTGGGCGCTGGCCTGGTGGCTGCTTTTTCTACCCTGCCTGTGGTACGGGTTGGTACGTCTGCGCCAAATTGTGCAGGAGGATAACCACCAGAAGGTTTTGCTGGCCCTGTGTGGCGCCTTTATTTTTGTGCTGTCGGCGCTGAAAATTCCTTCCGTCACCGGAAGCTGCTCACATCCAACCGGTGTAGGCCTGGCGGTTATCCTGTTTGGACCGGGCGTGGTAGCCATCCTTGGGGCGATTGTCCTGCTGTTCCAGGCTCTGCTGCTGGCACACGGTGGTTTGACAACGCTCGGCGCGAACGGCATGTCGATGGCGGTAATTGGCCCGGTTGTGGGTTACATGGTGTGGAAAATGGCCTGCCGCGCGGGGCTGCGTCGTGATGTCTGCGTCTTCCTGTGTGCGATGCTGGCGGATCTCGTCACCTATTTCGTGACCTCGGTACAGCTGGGCGTTGCGTTCCCGGATCCCTCTGCTGGCGCTACCGGCTCAATCATTAAGTTCATGGGGATTTTCTGCCTGACGCAGATCCCAATTGCGATTGCGGAAGGGTTACTCACCGTGCTGATTTACGATCAGCTAACCAAACGCCAGTTGATAACCGCACAAGGGCATTAACGATGAAAAAGACGCTGATTATATTGGGCATGGTAGTGGCGCTGGTGATCCTGCCGTTCTTTATCAACCACGGTGGGGAGTACGGCGGTTCAGACGGTGAGGCGGAAAGTCAGATTCAGGCAATTGCCCCGCACTATGAGCCCTGGTTCCAGCCGTTGTATGAACCCGCAAGCGGTGAAATTGAAAGTCTGCTGTTTACACTCCAGGGATCGCTGGGCGCAGCCGTGATTTTCTATATCCTGGGTTATACCAAGGGTAGGCAACGCCGTGATGACCGGGCTTGACAGGCTTAGCTATCAAAGCCGTTGGGTTCATGTCTCGCCGGTGCGGAAATTTCTGCTCTGGTTGGTGATGATGATTCTGGCGTTTACTCTGCCCCCGTTGGGGCAGGGTATTGAGCTTTTACTTATTGCCGCGCTGAGCTGCTGGCTACTGCGTATTTCCGTCTGGCGCTGGTGCCGTTGGATGGCATTACCGTTTGGTTTTCTGGCGGTTGGCGTAGTGACCATTTTGTTTAGCATCAGCCGCGATCCGCAGACGCTGTTGGCCAGCATACCTGTGGGAAGTTATTGGTTGGGGATCAGCGCACCAGGACTGGTGACCGCCAATGAAACGTTCTGGCGTAGCCTTGCCGCTCTGGCGGCAACCTTCTGGCTGGTACTGAATCTGCCGTTTCCGCAATTAATTATCTTACTCAAACGCGCGCACGTTCCTCGCCTGCTAACTGAGCAGATCCTGCTGACCTGGCGGTTTATTTTTATCCTGTTAGACGAGGCGCTGGCTATTCATCGCGCACAAACGCTGCGTTTTGGTTATCGTAGCTTGCCGTTGGGCTACCGCTCTCTGGCAATGCTGGTGGGATTACTGTTTACCCGCGTGTTGATCCGCTACCAGCAAATGACCACCACACTTGATATCAAACTGTATCAGGGTGATTTTCACCTGTAAGGAAAAGTATGCTTGCCACCTCAGCGCTTTGGTTTCGCTATCAGGATGACCCGATCCTCAAAGGGCTAACGCTGGATTTTTCTACGCATGCCGTCACCGGGCTGGTAGGCGCTAATGGCTGCGGAAAATCCACGCTGTTTATGAACCTGAGTGGCTTATTGCGCCCACAGCAAGGGGCGGTGATGTGGCAGGGCAAACCGCTGGATTACAGCAAGCGCGGCCTGCTGGCGCTGCGTCAGCAGGTGGCAACGGTATTTCAGGACCCCGATCAGCAAATTTTTTATACCGATATCGACAGCGATATCGCCTTTAGTCTGCGCAATCTTGGTGTGGATGAGGCCGAAATCGCTCGACGCGTGGAAGATGCGCTCACGCTGGTCGATGCTCAGCATTTCCGCCATCAGCCTATTCAGTGCCTAAGCCACGGGCAAAAAAAACGCGTAGCGATTGCCGGGGCGTTGGTGTTACAGGCGCAGTATTTGCTGCTGGATGAACCCACCGCGGGCCTTGACCCGTCAGGCCGCACGCAGATGATTGAGATAATCAAACGTATTGTAGCGCAAGGAAATCATGTGGTTATCTCCAGCCATGATATCGATCTTATCTATGAAGTCAGCGACGCAGTGTACGTTTTGCGCCGGGGCGAAGTGCTCACGCACGGCACGCCAGGCGACGTTTTCGCCCGTACGGATCTTATTGAACAAGCGGGATTAACTCAGCCCTGGCTGGTGAAGCTGCATACTGAGCTGGGCTTCCCGCTGTGTAAAACAGAGGCTGAATTTTTTAGTTGTATGCGAGAGAACGCACTGAAGGAGGCGTCATGACGCAGGCAATAATGTTGCAGGGAACGGCATCTGATGTAGGTAAAAGCGTATTGGTCGCCGGGCTGTGTCGTATTTTTTATCAGGATGGACTGCATACCGCGCCGTTCAAATCGCAAAACATGGCGCTGAACTCTGGCATTACGCCAGAGGGAAAAGAAATGGGCCGCGCGCAAATTTTTCAGGCTGAGGCTGCTGGCATTACGCCAGATGTGCGTATGAACCCGGTGCTGCTTAAACCGACCAGCGATCGAAAAGCGCAGGTAGTGCTGATGGGCAAAGTGGCGACCGATATGGACGCGGTGAGTTACCACGAGTACAAACCACGTCTGCGGGAACAGATCCTGTCAGTTTATAACAGCCTGGCGCAGGAGTTCGATGTGCTGGTGCTGGAAGGTGCGGGGAGCCCGGCAGAGATTAACCTGCGCGATCGCGATATCGTCAATATGGGCATGGCAGAGATGGCGCAGTGCCCTGTCGTTCTGGTGGCGGATATCGATCGTGGCGGGGTGTTCGCCTCCATTTACGGCACGCTGGCGCTGTTGCACGATCACGAACGCGCGCGGGTAAAAGGGGTGATCATCAATAAGTTTCGCGGTGATGTGACGCTGCTGCACTCCGGTATCGCGCAAATTGAAGCGCTGACCGGTGTCCCGGTACTGGGCGTGATGCCATGGCTGGATGTTGATCTGGAAGATGAAGATGGCGTTGCGCTGCAAAAGGGCAAGTATTTGCGCACTGACAAACGCGACATCGATATCGCCGTTGTTCAAATTCCACACATATCTAACTTTACTGATTTCAATGCGCTTGCTGCGCAGCCGGATGTGCGCGTGCGCTATGTTCGTCAGCCTGAAGAGCTGGCGGGGGCCGATCTGGTGATTTTGCCGGGTAGCAAAAATACCCTTGGCGATCTGGTGTGGCTGCGTGAAAGCGGGATGGCGCATGGCGTCGTGCAATTACATCGTAATAACGTACCGGTGGTGGGGATTTGCGGCGGCTATCAAATGCTCGGTGACACCATCATTGATGAAGTAGAGTCGGGACTCGGGACGCTGCCGGGGCTGGGCTTGCTCAATACAGTTACCCATTTTGCCCAGCACAAAACCACGACCCTGGTTGAGGGACAAATGTCTTCATCGTTGCCTGACTGGCTGGCGGGCACGGCGGGGTTATCCGTTCGCGGTTATGAAATTCATATGGGCGAAACGACGTTAACTGAAGAATGCCGGTCGGTGATGACGTTGCACAAAGACGGCGGCAACGTTGTTGACGGCGCGGTTACTCCGGATGGTCTGGCGTTCGGCACCTATCTTCACGGTCTTTTCGACAGCGATGATTTCACCCGTGCGTTGGTCAATGGCCTGCGAGAACGTAAAGGGTTAGCTCCGCTGGATTCCACCTTCCATTACGCGCAATATAAATCGCAGCAGTTTGATCTGCTGGCGGATGCGATGCGGCAACACATCGATATTGAGAAAATTTATACCATCATGCAGCAACACCGGGAGCCGGTATGATGATTCTGGTTACTGGCGGCGCACGAAGCGGTAAGAGTCGGCATGCGGAAGCGCTGATTGCTGATTCCCCAAACGTTTTGTATATCGCGACTTCGCAGATTTTTGATGAGGAGATGGCTGCGCGAATTCAGCATCATCGCGATGGACGTCCTGCGCACTGGCGTACAGCCGAACGTTGGCAAAATCTTGATGAACTGATCACGGCCGCGAACGATCCTCATGAAGCCATTCTGCTGGAATGCATCACCACGATGGTGACCAACCTGCTGTTTGCGCTGGGCGGTGACAGCGATCCGGACAGCTGGGATTACGCGGCGATGGAGCAGTCTATCGAAGATGAAATCCGTTCGCTGATCGCAGCCTGTCAGCGTTGCCCGGCAAAGATCGTGTTGGTCACTAACGAAGTGGGAATGGGGATTGTGCCGGAGAACCGTCTGGCGCGGCATTTTCGTGATATTGCAGGACGCGTGAACCAGCGACTGGCGGCGGCAGCGGATGAGGTCTGGCTGGTGGTATCAGGAATTGGAGTCAAAATTAAATGAGTAAGTTGTTCTGGGCAATGCTCTCTTTTATCAGTCGCTTGCCCGTTCCTGCTCGCTGGTCGCAAGGACTGGATTTCGAGCACTATTCGCGCGGTATTGTGGTGTTTCCCCTGATTGGCGTCGTGTTGGGAGGGCTGACGGGGCTGGTCTTTATGGCGCTCCAGCCCTGGTGCGGTATTCCGTTGGCGGCCCTTTTTGCGGTGCTGACGCTGGCGCTGCTGACCGGGGGATTTCATCTGGATGGTCTGGCGGATACCTGTGACGGTATTTTTTCGGCCCGCCGACGCGAGCGGATGCTGGAAATCATGCGCGACAGTCGTCTGGGAACCCACGGTGGACTGGCGTTAATTTTCGTTTTACTGGCGAAAGTGCTGGTGGTGAGCGAACTGGCTTTGCGTGGTACGCCTATGCTGGCCGCGCTGGCAGCGGCATGTGTCGCCGGGCGAGGAACGGCGGTGTTGCTGATGTATCGGCATCGCTATGCCCGTGAAGAAGGGCTGGGCAACGTTTTTATAGGCAAAGTCACTGGGCGTCAAACCTGCGTTACGTTGGGATTAACAGCGATCCTTGCCGCGGTGCTGCTTCCCGGCATGCGCGGCGTGGCAGCGCTGGTTGTCACAATGGTGGCGATTTTTATTCTTGGGCAGTTATTAAAACGCACGTTGGGTGGGCAAACCGGCGATACGCTGGGCGCTGCCATTGAACTTGGCGAGTTGATTTTCTTGCTGGCTCTGCTCTGAGTCAGCCTACATACTGGAACCCTTATGCAGACTTTAACCTCTTTACTCCGCGCGATCCCATCACCTGACAGTGCCGCGATGCTGCGCGCACAGCAGCATATCGACGGCTTGCTTAAGCCGCCGGGAAGTCTGGGGCGACTCGAATCTCTCGCCGTACAATTGGCCGGGATGCCTGGCCTGAAGGGCGTGCCGCATGTGAATGGCAAAGCGATGCTGGTAATGTGCGCCGATCACGGCGTGTGGGATGAAGGGGTTGCCGTTTCGCCTAAAATCGTCACGGCTATACAGGCTGCCAATATGACGCGTGGAACCACCGGCGTCTGCGTGCTGGCCGCTCAGGCGGGGGCGAAGGTTCATGTGATAGATGTCGGGATTGATGCTGAACCTATTCCCGGTGTGGTGAATATGCGTGTGGCACGCGGCTGCGGCAATATAGCCGAAGGCCCGGCAATGAACCGTTCGCAGGCCGAAGAGCTGTTGCTGGAAGTCATTCGCTATACCCATGAACTGGCAAAAGATGGTGTAACGCTGTTTGGCGTCGGTGAGCTTGGTATGGCAAATACTACACCTGCGGCGGCTATTGTCAGTGTGCTGACCGGCAGTGATGCCGAGGAAGTCGTGGGTATTGGCGCTAACCTTCCTCTTTCTCGGGTGGGGAATAAGGTAGACGTTGTACGCCGGGCAATTGCCGTCAATCAACCGGATCGCCATGACGGTGTCGATGTGCTGGCGAAAGTTGGTGGATTCGATCTTGTCGGCATGGCAGGGGTAATGTTGGGGGCGGCCTCCTGTGGCCTGCCGGTTGTGCTGGATGGTTTTCTTTCGTATTCCGCTGCGCTGGCGGCCTGCCAGATTGCACCGCAGATTAAACCTTACCTGATCCCGTCACATTTCTCCGCCGAGAAGGGAGCCCGCACCGCGCTGGCCCATCTTGAACTGGATCCGTATCTGAATATGGGGATGCGTTTGGGCGAAGGTAGCGGGGCCGCGCTGGCGATGCCGATTATTGAAGCTGCCTGTGCAATGTACACCAACATGGGGCAGCTCGCCGCCAGTAACATCGTGCTTCCGGATGGTAAGGACGCGTAGTTATCGCTCAACCTGAACCTCGCCTGATGGCGAGGTTTTTTTATGCGCAAATATGTCGTAACCCACTAAAACAGATAATAAAAGCTATACTTAACGGATATCTGCTGCGACGAAGGAAAGGAAAAAGATGCGTCGTGTAAAACTGCTTTGTTCACTCATTATGCTGCTCGCGAGTCAGGGCGCGCAGGCGGTGAGTTATCCGCTGCCGCCAGAGGGGAGTCGCCTGGTGGGTAACCCTTTGACCATTACGGTTCCACCTGAAAATACCAGGCCGCTGGAGGCGTTTGCCGCTCAGTACGGGCAGGGGTTGAGCAATATGCTTGAAGCCAATCCGGGCGTCGATGTTTTTTTGCCTAAATCGGGTTCAACGCTGGTTGTGCCGCAGCAACTGATACTCCCGGATACAGTGCGTGAGGGGATTGTCATCAACGTCGCCGAGATGCGGCTTTACTATTACCCTGCGGGCAGCAACACAGTTGAGGTTTTACCCATTGGCATTGGTCAGGCGGGTAGAGAAACGCCGCGTAACTGGGTGACGGCGGTAGAACGTAAGCAGGAAGCACCAAGCTGGACACCAACGCCAAATACCCGGCGCGAATACGCTGCTCGCGGGGAAAGCTTGCCTGCATTTGTTCCTGCGGGGCCAGAAAATCCGATGGGCCTGTATGCAATCTATATCGGCAGGCTTTATGCCATTCACGGGACAAATGCCAATTTCGGTATTGGTCTGCGGGTAAGCCAGGGGTGTATCCGTTTGCGGAATGACGACATCAAGTACCTGTTTGATACGGTGCCTGTAGGGACGCGTGTACAATTAATTGACCGACCGGTGAAATACAGCGAAGAGCCGGACGGTAGTCGCTGGGTGGAAGTCCATGAGCCGCTGTCACGCAATCGTTCGGAATACGAGTCTGACAGAAAGGTACCTTTACCAGTCACTCCCGCTCTGCGCACCTTTATCAGCGGGGATGACGTGGATGTGAGTCGCGGAAGTCAGGCACTGGAAAGGCGCTCCGGTATGCCGGTGAACATCAGCCTGGTACAGAAGCATTATTAATTTTCAGGGCGACCCTGTTGACCTTCAGGTCGGATGGGTCGCTTTTTTAAGTTGATACTGCCCCATTTTTACCACGCCAATATGGTCTGCCATTAGTTGGGCTTCGTGTTCACTGTGGGTAACTAACAGCGCCGTTTGCCCGGCGGCGCGCAAAATATCCCGTACCTCGTTGCCAAGACGCTCACGCGTGCGCTTATCAAGGCTGGAGAAGGGTTCATCGAGCAACAGGATTTCCGGATGTGGCGCCAACGCGCGCGCAAGGGCGATACGCTGCTGCTGTCCGCCGGAAAGCTCATGCGGATAGCGGTTGGCATGGCTGTGTAACTCCACCATTTTCAACAACTCGGTCACTCTGGCCTGTTGTTCCTCACGCGGCATGCGGCGCAGTCCAAAAGCCACATTTTGCTGCGCGGTCAGATGGGGGAATAACGCATATTCCTGGAAGACCATGCCGACATGACGTTTTTCCGGTGGCAGATGAACGCCGGGACCGGCAACACGGCGCTGTGACACATAGATCTCGCCATTTTTCAGGCGTTCAAATCCGGCAACGGCGCGTAGTACCGTGGTTTTTCCGCAGCCTGAAGCGCCCAGCAGACAGGCGATCTCGCCTTTACGTACCGACATTGAAAATCCGCTCAGTACCGATTGCTGGCTGTTGCCATAAGCAACGTGTACATCCTGGAGTCGTAATGCAATTTCTGACATTGTTGCTCTCTTAGCCACGGCGAGTCATTTGGTGACGCACCAACAAAATAACCGGTAGCGTGCCAGCTAAAACAATCATTAGCGCGGCGATAGCACCTTCTTCATAGGTTCCACGTGCGGCTTCCGCATACAGCAACGTTGCCAGCGTTTCAAAGTTGACCGGGCGCAAAAGCAACGTTGTTGGTAGTTCTTTCATGGCATCAGCAAAAACCAGCAGGGTGCTGCTGACTAATGCCGGGCGCAGCAATGGGAAATGGACCCGTGCAAACGTCCCCGCACCATTCTCACCCAACAGACGAGATGCCTGTTCCAGCGAGGGGGGAATGCGACCCAGACCAGAATCCAGCGCGCCAATGGCAATCGCCTGGAATCGCATGGCACAACAAATTACCAGCAGGATCCCGGCGGACATCAGCGGCAGGCCGCGAACATCCAGTAAATCTGCCAGCCAGCGGTCGACAGCCATGGCGGGGGTTAAAAAACCAATCGCCAGAATTGTGCCGGGAACCGCATAGCCTAAAGAGGCCAGACGCATAACGCCGCGACGGAATCCTGGCATGGCGTTGTCTGCGGCGCTATGACGCGCGCTCCAGGCCACCAGCATACTGACGCAAACCACCACCAGCGTAGTTCCCGCCGCCAGCGATAGCGTATTTTGCAATGCTGACAGCAACGAAGAGGAAAGGGGGTTCTCATCGCCTATGCGTTTGGCGCTTTCCCATATTAAAAACAGTACCGGAGCCAGAAAACCTAGCACAACCGGCAGTGAAATAACGCCACCGAGCAGCCAGCCACGCCAGCCCTGTACGCGTGTAGGTTGAATTTCCCGCAGGCTGCGGCTGCTGAATCCTTGTTTTCTGCGGCCATAAAATTCCAGCGTCAGAATAAGGAATATAAACATCAGCATCATGCAGGCAATTTGTGCCGCGGCAGATAAATCAGAACGCGAGATCCACGTGGTGTACACGGTAACGGTTAACGTCTGTACCCCGAGAAACTCCGATGCGCCAATATCGTTGAGCGTTTCCAGCAGTGCCAGACTGATCCCAACGGCCAGCGCCGGACGGGCCATGGGCAAAGCAACACGAAAAAAGGTTCCGGTTGCACTGCATCCCAGCGTGCGTGCGGCTTCCAGTAAATGTGCCGGCTGGCTGATAAACATGGCGCGGGTTGTCAGATACACGTATGGATAAAGCACTAATCCGAGCAGGATGATTGCGCCAGAAAGTGAACGCAAATCTGGCAGACGGAACTGTCTTGGGCTATCAAAACCCAGTAAAAAACGGATAAAGGTTTGCAGGGGGCCAATCGGATGCAACAGATCCAGCCACGCAAAGGCCACAATGTAGGTCGGCATCGCCAGCGGCAACAGTAATGCCCAGCTAAGTATTTTTCGTCCAGGAAAATCCCATGCCGTTACCGCCCATGCGCTGCCTACGCCAATCACGCCGACCATCACCGCGACACCGGCTAATAACAGCACGGTATTTTTTAGTGCGGCAGGCAGGACATACGTCAGGAGATTATCCCAGTGAGATAAATCGGACTGGGTCGCCTGCCAAATCAGCGCAATGACCGGTGTCAGAACGCCAAGTGCGACACACAGCGCGCCAAGATGTAGCGGCGTTAATAATGACTGCGGCCCGGAAACCAGGCCGCGTAACGTCGGAAACTGCAGAGGCTTATTGATCGAATCCAACTTTATCTACCAGCAGACTAGCTTGTTTACGATATTTAACTATTTCGGTTAACGGCGTTTTATCGACGTCGATTTCACCGATGGTAGCGCTGATAACCGGGTCCAGCGTCACACCTTTCAGTACCGGGTATTCGAAGTTCGCTTTCGCATACTGCTGCTGGGCAGGTGCGGAAACCAGATATTCCATCAGCTTAACGGCATCGGCTTTATTTGGCGCATAGCGGGCTACAGCTGCACCACTGATGTTGACGTGTGTACCGCCCTTTTCAAAGGTGGGTTTAACGACTTTAATCGCATCGCCCCATTGACGAGCGTCGCTGCCTTCTTTGGCGTTTTTCATATGGCCGACGTAATAGGAGTTGGCGAGACCAATATCGCAAATGCCGCCGAGGATATCGCGAGCAACATCGCGGTCGCCACCAGTTGCTTTACGCGCCAGGTTAGCTTTCACGCCACGCAGCCATTCTTCGGTCTTTGCTTCGCCGTGATGAGCGATCATTGCGGCGATCAGCGCCGTGTTATACGGGTGCTGCCCGGAACGAATACAGACTTTACCTTTGTACTCAGGACTGGCGAGTTGTTCGTAATGCCAGTTATCGATTGGCAGTGACTTCTCGGCATACAGCACGCGGGCACGCATCGACAGCGCAAACCACTGATTATCTGCGCCGCGCAGATTAGCCGGAATAGCGGTTTTCAGTGCTTCTGACTCTACTGGCTGAGTTACACCCGCTTCCACTAAATCAATGAGATTACCGGCATCGACGGTCATCAGCAGGTCGGCAGGTGAATTTTTACCTTCAGCTTTAACGCGCTCAAGCATGCCGTCCTTGATATAGACCGTACTGACTTTGATGCCGCTGGTTTTGGTCCAGCTATCAAGCAAGGGCTGGATCAGACCCGGTTCACGGGTGGTGTAGAGCGTTAATGTTTCCTGAGCGAAAGCCGGTAGGCTAACTGAGAAGACCAGGGCAGAGGCAAGTGTGATACGGCGCAGTCCGGCGCGAGGCAGAGAATTCATCGTTTATATCCCAGAGTAATTGGAACGTACAGTGAACCGAGCGGGGGGCTCGTTCCTTTGGCTCGCGTACAATAAATGATAATCACTAGCACTTACAATAATTGCAAAGTTTAAACGATTTACATTTACATAACTTTAATCGACGTTGTGATGCGGCATGTAACGGTGGTGCAGAGCAGGCAGGGTACTTATGAGAGAGGATTTTATAGTGACCTGGAAAGCAAAAAGCCTGCTTAGTTTCCTAAGCAGGCTTCTTAAATATGGCTCCTCTGACTGGACTCGAACCAGTGACATACGGATTAACAGTCCGCCGTTCTACCGACTGAACTACAGAGGAATCGTGTGAACGAGGCGCATATTACTGACCTCACCATGAGGTGTCAACAGTAAAATTAGCACGTCATTTCAATTGGTTAATTAATCTTCAAATTCAGCGTTAATGCACATTTGGTGAGCGATAATGACTACCTTAGCGGCTATCGCGTAACCGCTCCATGGGGTTCTGGCGGTAAAACTGAATGAAACGCTGCCATAAGGCCGGAAAACGCGGCGCAAATAATTCAGGGGCGCTGAAGAAATACTCCGATAAAACGGCAAAGCATTCGGCAGGATCGGTCGCTGCGTAGGCATCTATACTGCACGCGGTGTCACCGACCAGATCAATTTCATCCTGAATGTTATTCATTGCGGCATGCAGGTCGTGCTCCCAACCGGCGATATCGCGCAGAGGGATCGCCGGAACACCGCTGGCACGATCGCCATTACGCATATCGAGCTTATGCGCTACTTCATGGATGATCAGATTAAATCCGGAGGCATCAAAGGAATCCTGAATGTCGAGCCAGTTAAGGATTATCGGACCTTGCTGCCAGCTCTGTCCGGACTGTACAACGCGTTGATTATGCACCAGCCCAATATCGTCTTCCCATTCATCGTCCACCACAAACGGGGCAGGGTAGATGAGAACTTCATGAAATCCGTCGAGCCACTCGATCCCCAATTCCAGGACAGGCAAACAGAAAAGTAGCGCAATGCGTGCACTTTTTAGTGGGGCCAGTTCAAACCCCTGAAGCGCTACCAATCTTTTTTGCTGTAAAAAGCGCTCGGCCAGGGCGATAAGTCTGGCTTGTTCTTGCTCGGTGAGATTCACCAGAAGAGGGATAGCCAGGGCGTCGTCCCACGGCCAGTCGTCACTCCGGGTTGTTTCTTGCTCTTTCCAGGGCCACTTAATCATCGTTTTGCTCGCAAACTCGTCACTTGAACGAAATTGACGGAACTGGGTCTGTTAAAATGCCAAATTACCTGGCATCATGGCAACCGCCAAAACGGAGAGATGCCAGAGCGGCTGAATGGACCGGTCTCGAAAACCGGAGTAGGGGCAACTCTACCGGGGGTTCAAATCCCCCTCTCTCCGCCACTACTTACCAGTACTTAACTGTTTTTAATGGTTTCTATCCAAAACTCCCTTCTTCAGTCATTCAATTGATATACCTTTCTGAAAACTTTCTGCCCTATCTTCTCGGTATGTATTGAAAAAACTGACCGTTAAATACGTTATCACTTACCCAGCGTCCCCGGTAGAAATTTACCAGTATGTCATTCATTTTGTGAGCTAAGTCGTACGGCATTGAAGCTCGTCGGCTTTGCTCAGTTGCTACTGGATCTGGAACCCGATGCGAATACTGATGACGTGAGTCTGTTGACATGTTGCGAGAAATTTTTGTGAGGCAGTGGTCATTCATACCCTTAATGAAATAAGCGCGTCTGAAACAAAAACGCGCTTTTTTATCATGGAATTATGGGGTTATATCTTTTCTGCCAGCAAAGCGTACAGTTTACCTTCAAATGTTTCACTAACCGGCCAGGCACGATTGTCTGGGCGCTGTAATACGCTGAAGCCGTTGTCACTCAGGAGATGGAGATATTCTTCATCATGCCAGGCCGTCATTTGACTTCCGAAGCGAGTAGTATTGCTGTTTTCATCAATAGCCCAGAATCGGGTAGAACAGGTTTGTGTCTCCTCATTCCAGTCATGTTCTGTTAAAAGAAGATGTGGACTGGCAATAAATAATCCTTGTGGGCAGCGTTGCCAGTCGGGGCTTGCCATCCCCTGGCGTTTCACTTCAGCAAAGGTGTGCACTTCAACCAGCAATTTCCCGCCTGGCGTGAGCCAACGCGCGCAGTTTGCGATCAGTGCTCTGGCATCCGCGGCACTGAAAACATTGAGTTCTCCAAATGTCATCATAATGAAATCGAATGACTCTTCCGGCGAGTAATGACGAACATCTTGCTGGACGTAGTTGATTTCCAAACCAGCGTCATGCGCCAGCTTTTTGGCCCAATTGACTGATGCAGGCGAGAAATCGACCCCTGTGCAGGTAAAACCGAGTCTGGCTAACTGGTTGGTATATAAGCCAGGACCGCAGCCCAGGTCCAGTACTCGTGCTCCCGTAGCCAACTGCCTGGAAATCCAGGTTACCTGCTGTTCAATTACACTCTGTCGACGGCTGGCCCAGTCATGATCCTGGGATAAATGGTTTTCCAGCATGCGCTGGCTAAAGTCTGGTTCATCCCAGGGAATTTTGTCCTCGTCAGCGAGGAGTTGTATGCGACCAGTGGTGGAAATAATGGCGTTGATGTCCATAAAATCCTTCTTATGAAGTTTCTGTGAATTATTACGGTTTTGCTGCTGATTGTTCATGCGTTGATGAGATAAATTCATACCGGAAAACCTGTTTGATCATCATGAGCAAAACCTGCAAACACACTAGCAGTGTCCGCATTCGATTTGGGCACATTGAGAATCAGTTCAACCTGAAGGTCGGTTGCTGACTATCAGATGATTAAAATTTCCAGTATCAGAGCCTTAGGTTTAGTAGGAGGGAACTTACGTCATTAACATTAACACGTAGAGTTGACAATGATATATGAGGGTAGGAAAAGCGTGATCTGATTCAGGAAATTTTATTCGGCAAAGATGCAGCATGTAAACGACGGTTCGTTGAATATGATTCAGGATTTATATCCACAAACTCACTCACCCTGAACGTTACATTAGCCAGGTTATTCAACACTAATTTATCGTGATTCTAATCACAATAACTTTAACTGCTAATAGACAAAAAATCGCCATACTATAATGATGGGTTATGTTTAATAAGAGTTGATACCTAATGATTAGCTTATTTAATACATATCTGACTTCTAAGTGGTTCAACATCGATACGATGATTGTCAATCATCGCCCATAATTTTTTCTCCTTTCCTTTTCATACAACTTGCACAGGAATAGGTTGGTTTTCTGTCCTTTTTGTATGCTCTGAATAATCCATAATTTATTGACTGTACAATCTTACTATACCTTTCTTGCGCGTAAATACAGGCGTAGGTCTACGGTCATGGAGATGTACGGATAATATTTATATGGTCTATTCATCAATATTTAAAGATGCTTCGGTAATTCATTTTTTTTGAGTTGCTGCAGGCGTGATATGTGTATATCTAATACAGGAAATATTCCATGAATAACTTTAAACATTTACCAGAACCATTCCGCATTCGTGTTATTGAACCCGTAAAACGCACAACACGGGAGCACCGTGAAAATGCGATTGTTAATTCTGGCATGAACCCGTTCCTGCTTGATAGTGAAGATGTATTTATTGATTTGTTGACAGACAGCGGTACTGGCGCTATCACCCAAAATATGCAAGCAGCAATGTTAAGGGGAGATGAAGCATATAGCGGAAGTCGTAGCTACTATGCACTTGCTGATGCGGTTAAAAATATTTTTGGATATCAGTACACTATCCCAACTCACCAGGGACGAGGTGCCGAGCAGATTTATATTCCTGTGCTGATCCGTAAACGTGAGCAGGAAAAAGGGTTGGACAGAAGTAAAATGGTTGTATTCTCAAACTATTTCTTCGATACAACTCAGGGACACAGTCAAATTAATGGCTGTACCGTTCGTAATGTTTATACCAAAGAGGCATTTGATACAGCGGTACGTTGTGATTTTAAGGGGGATTTTGACCTGGATAAACTGGAGGAAGGTATCCAGGAGGTAGGGCCAAATAACGTTCCTTATATTGTCGCTACGATCACGTGTAACTCTGCGGGGGGCCAGCCGGTTTCACTGGCAAACCTGAAGGCGACGTATCAACTGGCGAAGAAATACGATATTCCCGTAGTGATGGACTCTGCCCGATTTGCTGAAAACGCATATTTCATTCAGCAAAGGGAAGCTGCTTATAAAGGCTGGAGCATTGAGGAGATTACCCGCGAGACCTATAAATATGCCGATATGTTGGCCATGTCGGCGAAGAAAGATGCGATGGTGCAAATGGGGGGACTGCTCTGTATTAAAGATGACAGCTATTTTGATGTCTATACTGAATGCCGTACGCTTTGTGTGGTGCAGGAGGGTTTCCCTACCTATGGTGGTCTGGAAGGCGGAGCAATGGAACGTCTGGCAGTTGGTCTAACTGATGGTATGAATCAGGACTGGCTGGCCTATCGTATTGCACAAATTCAGTATTTGGTTGATGGTCTTGAAGCCATTGGGGTGACCTGTCAGCAAGCCGGTGGGCATGCGGCTTTCGTGGATGCAGGAAAATTACTACCGCATATTCCTGCTGAACAATTCCCGGCACAGGCTCTGGCATGCGAGCTTTACAAAGTCGCTGGCATTCGCGCAGTAGAGATTGGCTCATTTTTACTGGGCAGGGATCCTAAAACGGGGATTCAGCTACCGTGTCCGGCAGAGCTGTTACGTTTAACCATTCCGCGTGCGACATATACCCAATCGCATATGGATTTCATTATTGAAGCCTTTAGCCATGTGAAAGAAAATGCCAAAAATATTAAAGGATTAACTTTTACATATGAACCTAAAGTTCTGCGTCACTTTACTGCCAAATTAAAAGAAATCTGATAGTTAATTATTTGCCATGAATGGCTGTATTCCATAGCCATTCATGGCTCACGTTTTTATAGAAATAATATGATAGTGAACATATACAATTTATGATAAGAGGCTCGTATGGAAGAAAATGCCAGTTCAAAGCATTCATCCTTTTGGGGGATTATGGTGATAGCCGGCACCGTAATTGGCGGAGGGATGTTTGCATTACCTGTTGATCTTGCCGGTGCCTGGTTTTTTTGGGGCGCATTTATACTAATTATATCCTGGTTTTCAATGTTGCATTCAGGATTATTACTTTTGGAAGCAAACTTAAATTATCCTGTCGGTTCTAGCTTTAATACTATTACGAAAGATTTGATTGGCAATAAATGGAATGTAATCAGCGGTGCGACGGTTGCCTTTGTTTTGTACATATTGACTTATGCCTATATTTCAGCAAACGGTGCCATTATTAGTGAAACGATATCTATGCATTCGGATAGCCAGGTTAATCCAAGGATCATAGGTGTGTGCACTGCGCTGTTTGTAGCAGCTGTATTATGGTTTAGTTCATTGGCCGCTAGTCGAATTACATCATTGTTCCTTGGGATAAAAATTCTTGCTTTTGTTATTGTTTTTGGTTCGCTTTTCTTCCAGGTCGATTACTCAATTTTAAGTGGTGTGAGTGAAGTAAACGAAGAGAGTCGTTCGTTTTTTCCTTACATATTTATGGCTATCCCTGTATGTCTGGCTTCCTTCGGCTTTCATGGTAATATTCCCAGTCTGATCATCTGCTACGGAAAGAAAAAAGATAAACTGATTAAAAGTGTTGTACTGGGCTCTTTTCTGGCACTGGTTATCTATTTGTTCTGGCTATACTGCACGATGGGTAACATCCCTCGTGAGAGTTTCAAGGGTATTATTGCTTCTGGTGGCAATGTTGATGCTTTGGTGGGATCCTTTTTGGGAACAAATCAGAGTGGCTTAATTGAATTTTGTTTGCTCGTCTTCTCTAATTTAGCCGTGGCCAGTTCTTTCTTTGGTGTTACATTAGGATTATTTGACTTTCTTGCTGACCTGTTCAAGTTCGACAATTCTCATTTTGGACGATTTAAAACAGTAATGCTGACATTTTTACCGCCAACGTTGCTTTATCTGTTATTCCCTAACGGCTTTATCTATGGGATCGGTGGAGCTGGATTATGTGCAACGATCTGGGCTGTTATTATTCCGGCGGTGCTGGCATTGAAATCAAGGAAAAAATTCCCTAATCAAATATTTACTGTATGGGGAGGTCGGATTATCCCTGCCGTAGTTATTCTTTTTGGTATTGTCGTGATCTTCTGTTGGTTTGGTAATGTACTGAATATTTTACCAAAACTGGTGTGAGAGATAGCGGATAAGAATCTGGGTTTTAGATGAGTTTGTCCAGTTATCACCAGTATGCATCGGTATTGATCCGCATTTCCTTCAGGTAAACAGTATTAATGGATAGCAAAATGATAAAGAGGATGAAAAGGATTTTGCCAGGCGTGGCTTTTCTGCTCGCAGCACCTTCGGTGGTTGCCACCGAGGGAAACGGGCCAGGTATTTATCCTGATGGTCTGGAAAACTATATGTCAGGGGCTCTTCCTGCCGAAGGCGTACATGTTCTGCTGTATGGAGGCAGCGCAAGGTATGATCACGTGCGCGATAACAACGGACATGATATTTCAGGGCCGGGCTTCAGTATGAACGTTAATATCCTGGCGCCGCGCATTATTTGGGTCACGGAGCAGCATCTTCTGGGGGGACAGTTGGCTTTTCATTCTATCCTGCCGCTGCTTGATGTCACGGCTAAATCGTATGGACGAAAATATACCAGCCAGGGACTGGGGGATATCACGCTGGGTTCAGCATTGGGTTTTCATCCTTCCCCCAATCTTCACTTTGTGTTGGGGATGGATCTGTTTGCGCCAACAGGTGATTACGACCGGTATGATCCCTCAAGCCTGGGGCGAAACTATTGGGCTGTGCAGCCGGTATGGGCAATTAGCTATATCCCACAAAAGGGCGTAAATGCGGATATCAAAATGATGTATGACTTTAATTTCCGTAACGAGGAGAGTCATACACGGTCAGGCCAGGCTTTTCATGCCGATTATGCCCTAGGATGGGCTGTGGGAAATGGTTGGGTGGTTGGAATTGGGGGTTACGCATTCATGCAGACAACCAATGATGATGGGCCAAACTCAGCTTCAGCAAAATCGCAGGCCTTTTCAATCGGTCCTTCTGTCCGTTATGCCAACGACAGGGGCTGGCTACTGACGTTGAAATGGCAGAAAGAAATGGATGTGCGCAACCGGCCTGAAGGATCCCAGCTTTACCTTAAAGCTTCTATTCCACTTTAGCATCGCAAAAATAGCCCGCTTCATATGAAGCGGGCTTGCTTGTTTTTGCGTCAATTAGAACTGGTAGACTAAACCGACGGCAACGATGTCGTCTGTTGCGATACCATTGCTTTCATAGAAGCTGTCGTCTTCGTCCAGCAGGTTGATTTTATAATCAACATAGGTGGACATGTTTTTGTTGAAGTAGTAAGTCATGCCCACATCAACATATTTGACCAGGTCTTTGTCGACATAACGCCAGTTACCACGACTGACTTCCTGACCACCTAAATCGCTACCTTTAGATTGCAGGTAAGCGATGGAAGGGCGCAGACCAAAGTCGAACTGGTACTGAGCAACGGCTTCAAAGTTCTGCGTTTTGTTAGCAATACCGCCTTTTGCTGAGCCATCATTATTTTTTCCGCTACCGTATGCTGTCATGTTACGGGTTTCAGAATACATGGCTGCCAGGTAAACATTATAGGCGTCATATTTTGCACCCACGGTCCAGGCATCCGCTGTTTCACCGCCAGCATATTTATTAGCATAGCTACGATCGCCACGACCAGCAGCAACTTGCTCGTTAGTACGGTCAGAACTGGAGTACGCCGCACCGAGGCTTAAACCGAAGTCGAAGTCATAAGAGGTGGACATACCGAAACCGTCGCCGTTTTCTTTCGCCAGTTTACGGTTTGCACTGTTACCAGAACCTTCCTGGCCTAAGCTGCTACCTTCATTATTACCCTGGTACTGCAAGGCGAAGTTCAGGCCATCAACCAGACCAAAGAAGCCGTTATTACGGTAGGTGGCCACGCCGTTAGCACGACCAGTCATATACACGTCAGTCTGGGTGTAGGAGTCACCGCCAAATTCTGGCAGCATATCGGTCCAGGCTTCTACGTCGTAGACCACGCCATAGTTACGACCGTAGTCGAAGGTACCGTTTTCGCCAAAACCTAAGCCGGCAAAGCCCAGACGAGTCCAGGAATCACCATGGTCACTTTCGGTGCCGTTGGCCATAATTTGATATTCCCACTGACCGTAGCCGGTGAGCATATCGTTGATCTGGGTTTCACCTTTGAAGCCCAGACGTGCATAGGTCTGATCACCATCGCTGCTAGCATCGTCAGAGAAATAACGCAGACCATCGACTTTACCGTACAGATCCAGTTTATTGCCGTTCTTATTATAGATTTCAGCCGCATTTGCTGCGCCTGCAGCTAATAAAGCAGGGAGAAGCAGTGCCAATACTTTTCTTTTCATTATGTATTCCCTTTGCATGATAATTAAAATGAATATGTAGTACTATCCAAGTAACTACATTTTGATACTATCTATGAAGTTCATTTAATTTAAAATATAACATGTAACAAATATATTTAAAATATTTCTAAATATTTCTAAATTGTCCTTTTATAACCATGAATGTATGTGTGTTACATTGACATTTGTCGTGTAAATCATTTTTAATCAATGCGTTATGTATATCGTATCATTTATTTATAATGTGTATTTTATTTGTGTGAGGAATTTGTTTTTGTTATTTATATAATGTTGTTGTTGATATTGAAATTATGGGTTTTATAAATTCATGAGGGTTTTGTTTTCGTTGTGATAATAAAAATTAATTATGTAATGGGGCAGGCAGTGGTTTGCAATGAAAATTGTTGCTAAGGTGATTTTCTTTCTACCAAGGGAGATAGCATGGAACTGCACGACTGGCAGTCGCAATTTGAAGCCTGGTTAGCTGATAACCATTCCGGACAAGATGCTGCACATGACATCTTTCACTTTCGACGTGTGTGGATGACGGCGCAAAAGCTGAGTACAGATGCAACTGTGGACTGGCTGGTGGTGCTGACCGCATGCTACTTCCACGATCTCGTCAGCCTGCCGAAGAACCATCCTGAGCGTCATCGTTCGTCGGTACTGGCAGCTCTGGAAACACGTCGCGTTTTGATGCGCGATTTTCCGGATTTTCCACGACAGCGGTTATCGGCAGTGTGTCATGCCATTGAGGCGCACAGTTTTAGCGCCAAAATTGCGCCAGAAACCCTTGAAGCCAAAATCGTGCAGGATGCAGACCGGCTTGAGGCGCTGGGTGCAATCGGTTTAGCGCGCGTCTTTGCCGTTTCAGGGGCGTTGGGGGGTGCGCTGTTTGATGCGGAAGATCCGTTTGCCCGAAAGCGTAGCCTTGACGATAAACAGTACGCGCTCGATCACTTCCAGACCAAGTTACTGACGTTGCCGTTGACGATGCAAACCGAACAAGGGCGGCATTTGGCGCAACATAATGCGGATTTTTTACTGACGTATATGGCGAAGCTGAGTGCGGAGCTAAAAGGAGAATACGAAATGCTGGATCTTGACGCGATTCAACCCTTTAAAGCACGCTAGTCGCCAGTACGGCTGAAACGTCAACCGTGCTAATTTATGTTAATCTGTCGGTTATCCATTTCTGCCGGTTAAATGTATGCAGGATAATTTTTCAGTAGCAGGCTCCATGAACCCAATGACAGATGAAAACGAGGCCGACGTGCAGGTGGTGTTGGCCAAGTTGCTTGAAATATATGACGTGAAAACGCTGGTTGCTCATCTGAATGGCGTTGGCGAGAACCGCTGGAGCCCGGCCATCTTTAAGCGAGTAGTTGCTAATGAAACATGGCATCGCCTCAGCGACCGCGAGCTTATTCATCTGAATACTTTGTTGCCGAAACCACCTGCGCATCATCCGCACTATGCTTTTCGCTTTATCGATCTTTTTGCCGGCATTGGCGGCATTCGTCGCGGCTTTGAAGCGATTGGTGGGCAGTGCGTGTTTACCAGTGAGTGGA
This sequence comes from Citrobacter sp. Cpo090, assembly GCF_030332665.1. Taxonomy (NCBI): domain Bacteria; kingdom Pseudomonadati; phylum Pseudomonadota; class Gammaproteobacteria; order Enterobacterales; family Enterobacteriaceae; genus Citrobacter; species Citrobacter sp. Cpo090. Next base: position 525,568 of record NZ_JAOWHK010000038.1, read on the forward strand.
ACAAGCATGCGGTGCGCACCTATAAAGCGAACAATTACTGCGATCCGCTCCAGCACCGCTTTAATGAAGATATTCGTGATATCACACTCAGCCATCATGACGGGGTGAGTGACCAGCAGGCGGCAGAACATATTCGCCAGCATGTACCTGAACATGACGTGCTGTTGGCCGGATTCCCATGTCAGCCATTTTCTCTGGCTGGTGTATCAAAGAAAAACGCGTTAGGGCGGGCCCATGGTTTCGCCTGTGATACGCAAGGCACACTATTTTTTGATGTGGTGCGCATCATCGACGCGCGTCGGCCCGCCATATTTGTGCTCGAAAACGTCAAAAACCTGAAGAGTCACGATCAGGGCAAAACGTTTCGCATTATTATGCAAACGCTGGACGAACTGGGTTATGACGTGGCGGATGCGGCGGATAACGGTCCGGACGATCCGAAAATTATCGATGGGCAACATTTTTTGCCTCAACATCGCGAACGTATCGTGCTTGTCGGCTTCCGGCGCGATCTGAATTTGAAATCAGACTTCACGCTGCGGGATATTGTCACGCGTTATCCGCGGCGACGTACGACGCTGGCGGAACTGCTTGAGCCGACCGTTGATGCGAAATATATACTGACGCCGGTGCTGTGGAAATACCTCTATCGTTATGCGAAAAAACATCAGGCGCGGGGAAATGGATTTGGTTATGGCATGGTGTATCCCGGTAACCCTGATAGCGTAACGCGCACATTATCTGCGCGTTATTATAAGGATGGGGCGGAGATCCTGATTGACCGTGGCTGGGATATGGCGCTGGGTGAAAAAGATTTTGACGATCCGCAGAATCAACGACACCGCCCACGCAGACTTACGCCCAGAGAGTGCGCGCGTCTGATGGGGTTTGAATCTCCGCAGGGCTATCAGTTCAGGATCCCGGTGTCAGATACTCAAGCTTATCGCCAGTTTGGTAATTCGGTGGTCGTTCCGGCATTTGCGGCGGTGGCCAGGCTGCTGGAGCCGAAAATCAAACAGGCGGTTGCTATTCGTGAGAAAGAGAACCTGCATGGCAGACGTTCACGATAAAGCAACACGCAGTAAAAATATGCGGGCGATAGCTACCCGCGATACCGCAATTGAAAAACGCCTTGCCAGCGTGCTGACAGAGCAGGGGGTAACGTTTCGCGTGCAGGATGCGACGTTACCCGGTCGCCCCGATTTTGTGGTGGATGATTATCATTGTGTGATTTTTACCCATGGCTGCTTCTGGCATCATCACAACTGTTATCTCTTCAAAGTCCCCGCGACACGAACGGAATTCTGGCTGGAAAAAATAGGCAAAAATGTCCAACGTGATGCGCGGGATTGTGAAAAGTTGCGGGTTTTGGGCTGGCGGGTACTGATTGTCTGGGAGTGCGCCCTGCGCGGTCGCGAAAAGCTGGACGATGAAGCGTTATCTGAACGAGTCATCGAGTGGATCTGCGGCGGTGGCGACACCGCGCAGATCGACACTCTCGGTATTCATTTATTGTAACGTCTATTCCGACGGGGCCGCAACGGCGTCCGCTTTAACAGGGAACAGGTATTTCCCCAATGTTACCAGCACCACAGCAAACACGATCACGCCGAGCGCCAGCCATTCGATAGGGGCCAGTCTTTCTCCCCCCAGACCGGTCCCTAACAGCACGGCAACAACCGGATTGACGTAGGCATAGCTGGTGGCTAGCGCCGGGCTGACATTGCGGATCAGGAACATATACGCATTAATGGCAATAATGGAGCCAAACAGGGCCAGGTAAGCCACCGCCATAAAGCCTGAAAATGTTGGCATGGTGGTCAGTTTTTCTCCAGAGAGTAGCGACGCGCACATCAGCACAATACCAGCAGCTAACATTTCAATGGCTCCGGCCATCATGCCAACGGGTAGCGTAATGCGTGAACCGTACACCGAGCCAAACGCCCAGCTTATCGAACCGATCAGGATTAAAATAGCGCCCCACGGATTGCCACTTAAATTGCCTCCGCTGTTCAGCATGATGATCCCTGCTAGCCCAATCGCTATTCCCAACCATTCCAGCTTGCGCGTTTTGATGCCAAAAAAGTGGCTAAAACACAGCGTAAATAACGGGACGGTGGCGACCACCACGGCGGCAATACCGGAAGGGACATTTTGATGTTCTGCGACGGTGACCAGCCCATTACCCACAGCCAGCAGCAGGATACCAATTAACGCGGCGTTCAGGATTAGGCGTAAGGGGGGCAGCTTATGCCCGCGAATAAGTAAGAAACTTGTTAATAAAATTCCCGCGGAGAGAAAACGTACGGCTGCCATCATTAACGGCGGCCAGCTTTCAACGCCAATGCGAATAACGAAGTACGTGGAACCCCAAATGATGTACAGCGCGAATAGCGCACTGAAAAGCGGTAACAATTGCCTGAAACGCATAATCCCTCACGGTAGAAATAAAAAGGTGCAACATAGTAAACGTCAAAACTATCTTACTGGCGAGATTTATAATTACGTGTCGATGTTAAAAACTTGTTGACCAGAAAGGTCAGTTTCAGCATGGCGTGTTTTACTTCATACTTATGACTGCAAAAAAATAATATTGAGGGTAAAAATTTTGGCAGGAAGTAGCTTACTAACCTTACTCGATGATATCGCCACGCTGCTGGATGATATCTCAGTGATGGGAAAACTGGCCGCGAAAAAAACCGCGGGCGTGCTGGGAGATGACCTGTCGCTTAATGCGCAGCAGGTATCGGGCGTGCGGGCTAACCGCGAACTCCCGGTAGTCTGGAGCGTGGCGAAAGGATCGTTTGTTAACAAAGTTATTCTGGTGCCGTTGGCATTATTGATAAGCGCATTTATTCCCTGGGCGATCACCCCCTTATTGATGGTAGGCGGGGCATTTCTCTGTTTTGAAGGGGTGGAAAAGGTTCTGCATACCCTGGAGGCGCGTAAGCACAAAGAAAGCCCGGAAGAGCGTCAGCAGCGTCTGACTGCTCTGGCCGCACAGGATCCACTCACCTTTGAGAAAGATAAAATCAAAGGGGCAATACGTACCGACTTCATTTTGTCTGCCGAGATTGTCGCGATTACGCTGGGTATTGTCGCGGACGCACCCTTGCTGAATCAGGTGTTGGTGTTATCAGGTATCGCGTTAGTGGTGACTGTGGGCGTATATGGCCTGGTCGGGATTATCGTTAAGCTTGATGACATCGGGTACTGGTTGGCAGAAAAGCGCAGCCTGCTTGCCCAGTCTCTGGGGAAAGGGTTGCTGGTGGTTGCCCCCTGGCTTATGAAAACACTTTCTGTGGTCGGCACACTGGCGATGTTTTTGGTGGGAGGCGGCATTGTGGTACACGGAATATCGCCGCTGCATCATGCGATTGAACATTTTGCTCAGCAGCAAAGTACATTGATTTCGCTAATGCTTCCGACCCTGCTTAACCTGGTGCTCGGATTTATCATCGGCGGGATTGTCGTTCTGCTGGCAAAAGCTGTCGCCAGACTGCGCGGAGTTTCGCACTAATTGTTACAGGACTGATTACGCAAAACGCCTCTTTGTCATCTAAGGTGTAAAGGTTTCTCTTGATACAGGAGGCAGGTATGGTCTTTTCTGTCAGTGAGGAAGTCACCTCCAAAGAGGGTGGCCCACGTATGATCGTTACCGGGTATGCCAGCGGAATGGTGGAGTGTCGCTGGTACGACGGCTTTGGCGTTAAACGGGAAGCATTCCGTGAAGATGAACTGGTGGTGCCGGGCGAGCGAAGACAGCTCTGTCAGGATGCCTGAACATTTGCTCGACCGTAACCAGGTGATCTCTCACCTATTAGTTATATTTATCATTCCGGTGAGAATTATTTACTTGTCAGGCAAAAAAATTGCAGATAAGGTTTGGTTCACATCAGATTTTCTGGTGTAACGAATTTACAAGTGCTTCTTGCATAAGCAAGCTTGATCCCGACCCGATAAGGGCCGGGATTTTTTTCGCCCTCAGTCAGCGATTGATCTCCGACACGCTAAAGTCATGGATATCAAGCTCGAACGCATCGGCCAGTTCATGCCATGTATGGTAATCTCGCCCGTCGACGCTCACGCGCTCCGGGTCATCCTGGCTGCGATGAATTTCACTCTCGCAGATTTCGTTGATTGCCTTTAGCAGCGCGTCGACATCGACGCTGACTTCACGTTTGGCCGTATCGCTGTACTCTTTCGCGGTTTTCATCCTCATACCTCTCAAGCGTTAAGGATACCGGGGGAGCGTACCCAAACATCGAATACGCACAACTTAAGTATAGACCGTCGATAAAACCCGCAATCGCGCGTGCACAGCGCTGCCAGAAAAAGGAAATTGTTCTACACTGGCACAAAGCCACAGGAGGAAAACTATGAAGGTGAATGATCGGGTCACAGTCAAAACGGACGGCGGTCCTCGTCGACCGGGCGTGGTACTGGCAATCGAAGAGTTTAGTGAAGGCACCATGTACCTGGTTTCGCTGGAAGACTACCCGCTCGGTATCTGGTTCTTTAATGAGTCAGGTCATCAGGATGGTATCTTTGTGGAAAAAGTAGAGTGACATGAGTTCCGCTGTTTGATTCTGACTGGTGGAGTCGCCACCAGTCAGAACGTTTTAGCGCATATTCACAAAGATACCATTGGTGACGTTATCCGTAAGCCTCACAACGTGATAGATAACTTGCTTATTATGCGTCTTAATCTTTCGTTTTATATTCCCCTTATGGGATGACACCGTCTTGGCTTTGATATTCATTTGATCCGATATCTGTATTGTTCCCTGGCCCTCCATCCACATTCGCAGCATGCTGGATTCGGTTCGACTTAATGATAATGTCGGCAGATTCACATCAATAGCAATATCTACTTCTTTTTTCAGAATATCGCCAAGTAGTTTATCCAGTGAGTCAGGTTTAATCGATTTAGAGCTAATCAATAAATTTTTTCTGACGAGTAGATATTCATCAAAATGCACGTTGGCAATTGCCATAAACACAATAAATAATGTGCTGGGATGCTGATTAATGATTTGCTTTATTTGCTGGCTATTAGCAGGATCGTGGATAAAGCAGTCCTCATTAATAAACACCACAGCAGGTTGTTGAGAGACACAGGCGAGACTGAGTTCATCAACGTTGGAAATGTTGTTGATTTCCCTTTTTTTCACCCCCCGACTTACCAGATATCCGGTTAACCCTAGTCGGGTGTAACTGCATAAATCCATAATAATCGTTGACATGGCATACCCTCACTCAATGCGTAACGATAATTCCCCTTACCTGATTATTTCATCACAACTAAACGGAATAATAATGACCCAAGATGACGCTTTCGCTGTTTTTCAGGCGAATTTACTATCCCGTAAAGTTGCGTATAATTTGCCAGGAAACATCTTAAAGTAAAGTGAATGTTGCGTTATGTGAGTGAGGCAAAAACAAATAAACCGCGACAGAGATATCCTGGTGGATGTTGTCACTTTTTAAATTTAGGACAATCCTTAGTAAAACAGGATAAAAATTAAGGGTTATTATTTTCCTGGCATTTCGCTGACGATATCGGCCAGTAAATTAAAAATTTCACTGAATAATCGTTCGCAGAATGGCGCAATTAATGGCATTAGCGCCGCCATCAGTGAAATACCTACGGTCAGAGTGAGAGGAAAGCCGATGACGAAAACCGACAGCTGTGGCGCCATGCGATTTAACAAACCAAGTGCGAGGTTCAGCGTGAGCAGTAGCGTCATTACCGGCAGGGCCAGCATTAGTCCGTTGAGGAAAATCAGGCTACCTGCCCGTGCCAGCGCGAGAAACGCATTGCTGTTCACCGGATTGCCGCCGATGGGCAGAGTATGAAAAGTATCTACCAGCAGCGAAATCAGCCATAAATGGCCGTTAAAGGTCAGGAACAGCAGCATGGCGAGCATGTCGATCAGTCGTGCCAGAACCGGCATATTCAGACGGCTACCGGGATCGAAGAACGTCGCGAAGGAAAGGCCCATTTGCAGGCCAATTAATTCCCCGGCGGTACGTACTGCGGCAAACGCAAACTGCATGGTGAAGCCTAAAGCGATACCGATCAGGATTTGTTGCATTGCCTGCCATAGCGCGCCAACAGAAAAGATGGGAACGTCAACGGCGGGAATCGACGGGGCGATAACGACGGTTATCATCAACCCCAGCCCCAGCTTTACCCGTTTAGGGATGGCTCGTTCACTGAGGATGGGAGCCGTTGAGATGAGCGCCAGTATGCGCAGCAAAGGCCAGAAGTATAAATTCAGCCAATGGAGCCACTCAACGCTGGTCACCTGCAACATAACGTTGTCTACCCGATGATATAGGGGATATTGCTGAACAGCGTACGCACGTAGTCGAGCAGCAGGTTAAGCATCCACGGGCCAGCAACAATGATGGCAATAAACACCGCGACAATTTTGGGAATGAAGGACAGCGTCATTTCGTTAATCTGGGTCGCCGCCTGCAGAATACTAATGATAAGACCTGTGACGAGAGCGACTAACAACAAAGGCGCGGCAAGGGCCAGGGCGACTTTCATCGCCTCTGTGCCCATCATCATGACCGATTCAGGAGTCATTTCGCGCCTCTAACTGTAAAAGCTTTGTGCCAGCGAGCCGACAAGTAGCTGCCAACCATCTACCAACACAAATAGCATCAGCTTGAACGGCAACGCGATTGTGGCTGGCGGTACCATCATCATCCCGAGCGCCATCAGCACGCTGGCAATCACCAGGTCGATAATCAGAAACGGAATAAAAATGGTAAAACCTATCTGGAATGCTGTTTTCAGCTCACTGGTGACATAAGCAGGCAGCAAAATTCGCATCGGCACGGCTTCTGGTCCCTGTAACGGGCCGCTGTTTGCTAAGCGCGCGAAGAGTGCCAGATCGGCTTCACGGGTCTGGCGCAACATAAACTCACGCAGCGGCTGGGCGCCTTTCTCCATGGCTTCCTGCATGGAGATCTTCTCTTCGCTGAACGGTTGGTAAGCGTCAACGTAGATTTTATCGATCACCGGCGACATGATGAAAAAGGTCAAAAAGAGCGCCAGGCCCAGGAGCACCTGGTTAGGCGGTGCAGAGGGGGTACCCAGCGCATTTCGCAGTAGACCGAAAACGATGATGATGCGGGTGAAGCTGGTCATCATCAGCAAAATTGCAGGCAGGAACGTCAGCGAGGTGATGAACACCAGCGTCTGCACGGGCAACGTCCAGTTTTGTCCGCCGCCCGGCAACGGCTGACTGACCAGACCCGGGAGTTGGGCGAGGGCAACGGGGCTGAAAAGCCACAAGCCTGCCAGCGTGAGGGATAACAAACGGCGCATCAGGATCTCCCAGGACGCTTCAGCAAACTCTTCATCATGGCCTGGAAATCCGCAGGGGAGGCCGTTTTTTCTTCTGCATCGGCAGGTGCCGGGGGCAGGGTGTGCAGGACGTTAATCTGTGAGGCTGTGACACCCAGTACCAGACGGGCATCTTCGACCTCGACAATCACCACGCGCTCACGTGGACCTAATGAGGTGCTGGCCGTGACTTTCAGCCCGCGTGTACCGGTACTTTTGGGGGCAAACCCCAGACGTTTAATGACCCAGGCCGCCGCCAGGATCAAGATGATGATCCCGAGCAGCGCGCCGCTTACCTGCACCAGCGGTGAGCCAGGAACGGCGGCGGGTTGAGAAACGGTAGCCTGGGTATTCATGATTAACGGCTCAGACGGCGCATACGTTCAGACGGGGTGATAATGTCAGTGATACGCACACCGTATTTATCCGCGACCACGACGACTTCGCCCTGGGCAATCAGGTAACCGTTGATCAGGATATCCAGCGGCTCGCCTGCCAGACCATCCAGTGCGACAACCGAACCCTGCGTCAGACGCAGCAGCTCTTTGATGGTCATGCGGGTACGGCCCAGTTCGACGGTCAGCTTGACCGGAATGTCCATGATCAGGTCGATGTCCTGCAAAGCACCGCTGACGTCGCCGCCACCTAACTGCTGGAATACTGCATCGGCCGCACTTTTGGTGGGCGTGGTTTTTTGCTCGTTTAACGCGTCAGCCCACAGATCGTCCAATGCGCCAGTGTTCTCATCGGACGGATTATTCATATCACTCATTTGGGCTGTTCCTCATTCAGCGAATTCAAAATCGGGTTTATCAGATGTTCTACGCGTAACGCATACTGACCGTTTACGGTGCCATACTGGCTGGTCAGCACAGGCACGCCGTCCACATGAGCAATAATGCGGTCGGGTTTCTCAATCGGCAGTACATCGCCGGGTTTCAGTTTTAAAATCTGGGATAGCCGCAGCGGAATGTCGGCAAAGTTTGCCACCAGCTCCAGCTCAGAATGCTGAACCTGACGCACCAGATTATTGCGCCAGTTCTGATCTTCATTACGCGAGTTTTCCAGCGGCGGATTCACCAGCAGCTCACGCAACGGTTCAATCATGCTGAATGGCAGACAGATGTTAAATTCACCGGTCAGGTTGCCAATTTCAACGTGGAACGGGGTGTTCACCACAATGTCGTTCGGAGAGGTGGTGATATTGGTAAATTTCACCTGCATCTCGGAACGAACGTATTCCACTTCCAGCGGGTTGATGGCCTTCCACGCGTCGCTGTAGCTTTCCAGCGCCAGCTTCAGCATGCGGTTAATAACGCGCTGTTCCGTGTGCGTAAATTCGCGTCCTTCGACTTTCGTTGGGAAACGACCGTCACCGCCAAACAGGTTGTCTACGGCGATAAATACCAGACTCGGTGAGAACACCACCAAACCCGTACCGCGCAGCGGCTTCAGGTGGATTAAGTTCAGGTTGGTCGGAACCGGTAAGTTGCGCGCAAATTCATGGTATGGCTGGATACGGATCGCACCCACGGTAATATCCGGGCTACGGCGCAACAGGTTAAATAATCCCATTCGGAACTGGCGCGCAAAGCGTTCGTTAATGATCTCCAACGCCTGTAAACGCTCACGTACCACGCGACGCTGAGTGTTGGGATCATAAGGACGAATATCGCTTTCTTTTGCGATACCTGAAATGGGTTCGTCTTTGGTTTCGCTATCGCCGTTCAGCAATGCGTCGATTTCAGCCTGAGAAAGAATACTGTCGCCCATGTCTTTACCGCAGAATAAAAGCTGTATAAAGAACGTCGGTGACAACCTGTTTCGGCTGTCCAACAACGAGCGGAGTCGCCAGCGTCTCTTTAATGGCGGTAATCAGCTGTTGCTTACCTTCCTCAGTGGCGAGTGTGGCCGCATTCTGACGAGAAAACAGCAGCAGCAAACGGCTGCGCACTTCCGGCAGATATTCGTTAAGACGTGAACGTGTCGCCTCATCTTTCATGCGCAGCGTGATACCGATATACAGTACACGGTCTGCATCACCCAGATTGACGGTAAAGGTATCCAGCGCAAAGAACACCGGGGCTGGCGGTGGAGCCGGTTCCGCTTTGACGCTGGCGGACGGCTGCTGCTGCATGCGCCAGTAGCTATAACCCGCAGTTGCGCAGGCGGCGAGGGTAATTAATACCAGCAGAGGGATCCAAATAGCGCGTTTACTTTTTTTGTTAATCGCGGAGTCAGTCATCAGATACGGGCTTCCTGTTTCGGTACAGCTTATGGGCTGATTATCCCGTGTCCTCTCCACGACAAAGCGTGGAAAAGACGCGGATAATCATGCTACCTCTGGCGTTAGGCGAAGATGTCTACTGCGCCATCGCCGCGGGCAGCGGCTTGCAGCGAGGCTGGGGTTGCCAGTATTGCGTCATCTTCAGCGGCAAAAATGTCTTGTCCTTGAGCACGACCAGATTGCTGTTGCTGTCCGGAAGACTGCTGATGGCCAGCGAAGCTTTCACTGCTGATGTTGCTTTGCCCCAGTTGGATCCCGCTTTCAGCCAACTGCGTACGCAGCATCGGTAATGCGGCTTCCAGTGCGGCGCGCACGTGACTGTGCGGTGATACCATCTGCAGCTGCGCGAGGTTATCGTCCAGCTTGAGCGAAATATGTACCTGACCCAGGTCCTGCGGATGCAGACGCAGTTCTGCGCTTTGCTGACCCTGGCGCGTGAACAATGTGACGTGCTGACTCAGCGATTGCTGCCATTCATGGCTACCTAACGGAGCGCTTAACACTGGCGCGGCCGTCGGTAACGGTTGTGCGTGTGTTGGTGGACCACTTAGCGGGGCCGCAGTCATACCAACGCTGGTCGGTGATGGGGTGCTGTCGATTTCAGCTCTGGCGTTCACCGCCGCCGTCAGCGGGGTTAATGTTGGATTGTTTGCCTGATTAGCACCACCGCCAGCAATCGTGACATCCGCTTTGCCTTTTTTGGCATCACCCGGCAGTAATTCGTCTGCATTATCAGTCGCCGCGCCCTGTACAGCGCCACGTGATAACGCTGAAAGTGTGGCATCAACTGGGGCTGGAGCGCTGTCGACGGCAGGCGTAGCCGGCGGTTGTCCTGGTAGCATGGCGAACAACGCGCTGAGGTTGGCGAGATCGTCATCACTCAGCGTAGTATTTTTTTCGTCCTGCTGAGCGACTTTGCCCAGAGTCGTCAAAGCATTAGCTTTCAGTGAAGGCGTGAGGGCGGACAACAATTGCTGAGCGTCCGTCATGTCGGCAAGAGAAGCCTCGGTTTTCAGCTCCTGTTGCGCCAGCAGATCGGTTAATTTGACCGACTGTGTGGCATCACCATTTTTTTGCAGTAACCCTTTTTGCAGCTTACTGCTGGCCGCCTGTAAGTCGGCAAACGACAGAGGAGCATCTTTACCCTGCGCGTCGCCCGCACCTAATGCACCAGCCAGCAGCGCTAAAAAATCCTCGGGTGAATCTACCGCTTTGCCTGACTGAAGACCTGCGGCTACGTCGGTGTCGGTGGTAATCAGTTGGGGTAAAGTAATCATTCGGGTTTCCTCATAGCTGCGCGCTGAGCAAATTCATCCATTTTTTTCTGATCCAGACGGTTTTCAGCCAGTAACGCTGCCGAGGTTTGTCTGTCCTGCAACGTCTGCCACGCCTGTAATCGCTGTTTTTTGTCGCGCCAACTGTTCAACGCCATGTCCACTTTTTGCGTCCACTGATTGAGCTGTTGGCGGTGTTGCTCAATCGCTTTTTCCAGCGTCTGAATAAATTGCTGGTAGTTAATCCAGCGATTGCTGGTAATACCCTGGCCCATATCGGCATTCAGATTGTTGCGATACTCATGCTGATAATCGATCAGCATTTTTAACTGTTCTTCCGCCTGCTGACAGCCACGACGCATCTCTCCTAATAAGACAGCGGCGTCATCTACCTCTTTTTCAGCCAGGTCTTTCAGTGTTGCTAACGCACCATGTTGTGCCATGACCTATGCTCTCCTGCTTAATCACACACCAGGGAAAATCAGTTCCAAAGCTTGTAGAGAATCTTCCCAGTCAGCCCGTTCAAAAATGCCTTGCTGTAAGAATGCTTCCAGCTGTGGCCATAAGGCGATGGCTTTATCCAGCATCGGATCGCTGCCTTTAGCATACGCCCCCACGCTGACCAGATCGCGGTTACGCTGGAAGCTGGATAGCAACTGTTTAAAGTTGCGCACCCGTGCGTAGTGTTTTTCACTAATGAGCGCGGTCATGGCGCGGCTGATCGAGGCTTCAATATCGATGGCCGGATAGTGACCCGCCTCGGCTAAATGACGAGACAGCACAATGTGGCCGTCAAGAATCGCGCGCGCGGAATCGGCAATCGGGTCCTGCTGGTCGTCGCCCTCGGTCAGTACCGTATAAAACGCGGTGACTGAACCGCCGCCGTGGATACCGTTTCCGGCCCGTTCAACCAGCGCCGGTAATTTGGCGAATACTGACGGCGGATAACCTTTGGTTGCCGGTGGCTCGCCGATCGCCAGGGCTATCTCACGTTGCGCCATCGCATAGCGGGTGAGGGAATCCATAATCAGCAATACGTGCTGCCCGCGATCGCGGAAATCTTCGGCGATGCGCGTGGCATAGGCCGCGCCTTGCATACGCAGCAGCGGCGAGACGTCCGCCGGAGCGGCAATCACTACCGAGCGTGCGCGACCGTCAGCACCGAGAATGTTTTCGATAAAATCTTTAACTTCGCGGCCACGTTCGCCAATCAGGCCCACGACGATAACATCGGCCTGGGTATAGCGCGCCATCATGCCGAGCAGGACGCTTTTACCGACGCCGGAACCTGCGAAAAGTCCCATACGCTGGCCGCGACCTACGGTTAACAACGCGTTGATGGGACGTACGCCGGTATCCAGGACGTGTTCTATTGCGGTACGTTGCAGCGGGTTAAACGGCGGTGTAATCAGCGCGCCGGTTTCGGTGGTATCCGGGGCGGGCAGTCCGTCGAGCGGTTTGCCGCTACCGTCCAGCACCCGACCCAGCAGAGCAGGGCCAAGCGGTAATTGCTTCCCGCTTTGCAGACCTTCTCCGGCAATGTTTTTTGCGTAAACTCGCGCGCCGGGCAGAACGCCTTCGACCTCTTCGAGCGGCATCAGAAACAGACGTTGACCGTTAAAACCCACGACTTCGCTTTCAACTTCCTGGGTTTCGTTGCCATCCTGGCGTTCAATGACGCAGGTGGCACCCAGCGGCAGCTGTAATCCCGTAGCCTCCAGCACCAGCCCGGTTGCGCGGGTCAGGCGACCGTAACGACGCACTGCAGGCAGCAGCGACATTTTCTCTTCGAAGTTGTCCAGCGTATTGAGCCAGCGAGTCAGGCGAGTGGTCATTACACGACTCCCGGCGCTGCCAGACGGCAGAGTTCTTGCCAGCGTGTGGCGACGCTGGCATCCAGATCGCCTTCGTCGGCTGAGACTTTACAACCGCCGTGATGCAGCGTCGGATCGCCGCGCAGCCGCCAGCCGTGCAGGCTGAGAGTGGCACCGAGCATCTCCTCCACACGCTGGAGATCGTCCGGATGGACGCGTAGCTGCGGTTTACCGCTAAACAGCGGTTCCTGTTGCAATAACTGTTGGATCTGCTTAATCAGCGCAGCGTTATCCACGATAGGCGTCTGACCAATCACCTGACGCGCCGCCTCCAGCGCCATTTGCATCAGGCGTGAGGCAATGACGCTGTCCAGTGCGTCCAGCGTATTCTGAAACTCGCTCACCAGCTGCTGCATGCGGGCATGGATCGGCGCATGCTGCGCGCGCGCCTGGTTCTGGCCTTGCTCCAGTCCCTGGCTCAGACCTTCCTGATAACCTTGCTCGTGACCTTTTTGTCGACCTTCTGCCAGCCCCGCGTTATACCCTTGCTCATGGGCCTGCATTTGCAGCTGCGCAAGCTGTTGTTCAAGCTGTTGCTCTGCGGAAAGCTCGGGCTCTTCCGTCTCTTCTGACAGCGGCGTTTCGCTGTGGTCGGCCAGCACGAACTCTGCCATCGGTGGGGCGAGGTCGTCCGGGGTCCAGACTTTCCACGGCAGTTCGTTAGACATAGGTATCCTCGCCGCTGCCGATCACCATCTCGCCGGTTTCCGCCAGACGACGCACAATAAGCAGAATTGCTTTCTGTTCGTTTTCCACCTGCGACAAACGCACCGGGCCGCGGTTGGCAAGGTCGTCGCGCAGAATATCGGCAGCACGTTGCGACATGTTGCGCAGGAACTTCTCGCGTAGCGGCTGTTCGGCACCTTTCAGGGCAATCAGCAGCGATTCGGAATCCACTTCCTGCAGCAGGCGCTGGATACTGCGATCGTCGACGTCCACCAGGTTTTCGAACAGGAACATTTCGTCGATAATTTTCTGCGCCAGTTCGCCGTCGAATTCGCGTACGGCGGTAATAACTGCTTCTTCCTGCTGGGTTTTCATCAGGTTGATAATTTCGGCCGCCGTTCTCACGCCGCCCATTTTGCTGCGCTTGAGGTTCTGGCCATCGAGCAGGCCGTTCAGTACCTCGGTCAGTTCTGCCAGCGCGGCAGGCTGCACGCCGCCGAAGGTGGCGATACGCAGCATCACGTCGTGACGTAAACGCTCGTCGAACAGCGCCAGGATATCGGCAGCCTGGCCCCGTTTGAGGTGCACCAGAATGGTGGCGATAATCTGCGGATGCTCGTCGCGGATAAGGTCGGCGGCGCTTTGCGGCTCCATAAAGTTGAGTGTTTCAATGCCGCTGGTGGTATCGCGGGTTTCCAGAATATCTTCCAGCAGGCTGGAGGCGCGTTCCTCGCCCAGCGCTTTCACCAGCACGGAGCGCAGATATTCGTTGGCGTTGATATTCAGCGCGGCAAACTGTTCTGCTTCCTGCTCAAACTCGGCCAGCACTTCCGTCAACTGTTTGTTGGAGATCTGGCGTACGTTCGCCATCGCTGTACTGAGCGCCTGAACTTCGCGCGTGGAAAGGTGCTTAAACACCTCCGCCGCGCGATCTTCGCCAATGGTCATCAACAGGATGACGCTTTTATCGGTACCGCTAAGATTACTCATGGTCGTTACTCATCCACTGGCGAATGACCAGCGCCACGACGCGCGGATCGTTATCTGACATTTCACGAATACGCTGGCTCATCACTTCTGCACCCAGACGCTGATTCGTACGACGCTGCTGGGTCTGCTCGTCTTTGCTGAGGCGAACTTCTACCGCTTCTTCGGTTTCCTGACGGATACGCGTTTGTTCTTGTACCGCTTTTGCTTCTTCGCTGCGGCGAACCAACTGCGGGCGAACAACCTTACGCCACAGGATCCAGGCAACAAGCAGAACCAGTAACCAACGGCCAGCGGTCATCAACTGTTCAATAAAGGCCTGCTGTTTCCAGAACGGCAGCTCGCCAATGGAATCGTCGGTCGCCGTGAAGGGCGAGTTCACCACGTTCAGGGTATCGCCACGTTTGTCGGAGAAACCCATCGCTTCGCGGGTCAGGTCCTCAATCTGTTTCATCTGATCGGCGGTTAACGGCAGCGGTTTGCCGTCCGGCAACGTTTTATAGTTGACCACCACAGCCACCGAGAGACGCTGCACATCGCCGACGTTCATTTTGGTGTGGCGAATGGTACGGTCGACTTCATAGTTGCTGGTTTCATTGCGCTGCGTACTGCGCGGACCGGCATTATTGTTGTTATTTGCCGTCTGCGTGGTTTGCGCATTTTGCTGATTAGCCGGTGGGTTAGCGATTGGCGCGGTATTAGCCGGTGCTGGCTGATTGGACAACGCGCCCGGTACACCGCCCGGCGCTCCGCTCCCGATCTGCTCGCTGACGTTTAACTGGCGTGAACGCAGCACGGCCTGGGACTCATCACCGTTTGGACGGTACTGTTCTTCGGTTTGCTCTTTATTAGCAAAATCCAGCTGCGCGGTGACCTGTGCATGTACGTTACCGTTGCCGACAATCGGCGACAGGATCGATTCGATACGACGCTGAACGCGGCCTTCGACATCGCTGGCGTATTTCAACTGCGCATCGTTAAGATCGCGGCTGCTGGTGTTTGACTGAGTTAACAGATGACCCGCCTGGTCGACCAGCGTAACGTTGCCCGGCGGTAACCCGGCGACAGCGCTGGAAACCAGATGCGTAACTGCACTGATCTGACCTTCATCCAGTGCGCGACCCGGCTCAAGATTCACGGTCACGGAGGCCGAAGGCGCTTTTTGCTCACGCACAAACAGCGACGGTTTCGGCATTGCCAGATGCACGCGGGCGCGTTTTACCGGTCCCAGGGTTTCAATGGTACGGGCTAATTCACCTTCCAGCGCACGCTGGTAGTTGACCTGCTCGCTAAACTGGCTGATACCAAACTTTTCCTGATCCAGCAGTTCAAAACCAACGGCGCCGCCTTTCGGCAGGCCTTGTTGTGCCAGACGTAAGCGCAGTTCGTGGACTTTATCGGCAGGAACTTCTATAGCACCGCTTCCCTCAGTAAAACGATAGGGAACGTTCATCTGCGTCAGTTGGGTGACAATCGCGCCACCATCCTGATCGGAAAGATTGCTGAACAGCGTGCGATAGTCAGGCGCTTTGGCCCACAGGACCATCGCCACGATGATAGCGACGGCAGCGGCTCCCGCCACAATCAAAGGAATTCTGGGATTCGCGCGCAGGCGGTTTAACCACTCGAGAGGTTTAAGCTGGGTTGCAGTCGATGCTGTCGCACTCATCTCGCACCTCGTGGCTTATCGTGGACGGCGTTTTTTGCAAAGTGGAACAAGACTCACTCCCGGGTCAGCAAACTCGAAAAATTGACGGTCTCATTATTTGCGGTTTCGAATTTTTCTATGCGTTAAAAACCGTGGTTTTTTATCGTTATTTAACGCCTTTATCTTATTGACTAACTGGTAATCTCAGCTACGTAAAAAATCATCCAGGGGATCAGAATGTCGGCAATACAGGGGATTGAAGGGGTCATCAGCCAGTTACAGGCCACGGCGATGTCAGCAAAAATGCAGGATATGCAGCCACAACCGACCGTGAGTTTTGCCGGACAACTGCATGCGGCGTTAGACAGGATTAGCGATGTGCAAACCGCGTCCCGTACCCAGGCTGAGAAATTTACCCTCGGTGAGCCGGGTATTGCGCTGAACGATGTGATGACCGATATGCAAAAAGCGTCGGTATCGATGCAGATGGGTATTCAGGTGCGTAACAAACTGGTGTCGGCGTATCAGGAAGTGATGTCGATGCAGGTGTAGGGACAACGTGCAGAGAATGTTTGCCGGATAAGCGTAGCGTCATCCGGCAACCAGTTACTTCTGAATCAAATAGCGGATCGTTGGGCCATCCTGCTGAATATCCAGCACCGTATAGCCGTGATTACGCGCATCCAGTGGAATATTGTTGATTGACTGCGGGCAATCGCTCACCACTTCCAGAATTTCACCTTTCTTCAATTGCGGCATCGCTTCCAGCGTGGCTACAGCCGGGTATGGACACGGTTCGCCGACCATATCGAGGCGATAATCAGGTACGATATTTTTCATACAGACTCCTTGGCAGGCGTCAGCCCTGCGCGACGGAAGAAACGTTTTTCCCAGCCGATAATCAGCATCAGCGCGGCAAACAACAGCACATAGGTCACCAGCAGACCGCCGAGCGGACCGAAGGTGTTGAGCAGATTCACTTTGTCCCAGTTGGTGGCAAGCGCGGGAGCAAAATCATCCCAGTAGTAAGCCAGAATGGTTGAGCCAATAACGTTGCCCAGACCAACCCACCAGTAATGCACCTGGCCTTCAACGGCGCGGTACATCCAGCCGGTTTCACATCCGCCCGCTAAAACGATGCCAAAGCCAAACAGTAAGCCGCCGATCACCGCATTTGGACCCGCCCACATGATTTTAGGCTCGACGCCCAGTTGCACATAGCTAAAGATACCGATGGCGCTGACCGCCATCCCGAAGATGATCGCTTTTGCCATATGGGTGCGACCGGAAATCCACAGGTCGCGGAAGGCGGAGGTGAAGCAGATTTGCGCCCGTTCGATCAGCAGCCCGAACCCAACGCCGAACAGCATCGCCAGACCGAGTTTGGGTTTATCCATCGCGGTGAGCAGCGCCCAGCCGATCATGCCGATAAACACCAGCATACCAAGGCGGAAACGGCGACGGGCCTGATCCGGCTTTTGCGTTAACGGCGAAGCGGCAGAGACTTTCTGCATTTTGACCGGAATACGAAACATTGGCAGCAGGGTAAAGCGTGCGCCAAACCATGAGCCAATGGCCGTGGCCAGCGCAAAAAACCAGGCGTGTAATGAGAACTGCGGAATGCCGGTGAAGAATGCGGCCAGGTTACAGCCCATTGCCAGCCGGGCACCGAATCCGGCGATCGCCCCGCCGACTATCGCCTGCATAATGCGCACCCGACTGCGCGGCATGCGCAATTTGACGTTGTTGGCCCACAGTGCGGCAGCAAAACAGCCGCCGAACATACCGAGGATCATCATGCCGTCGATGCGGGTCAGGGGCGAACCTTCGAGATGGATCAGCTTGTAGTATCCCCACTCTTCGGCGTGCACGCCAAACAGTTGTAGGATTTGCCCACCCCAACGAGTGAATTCACCGGTAACGGCCCAGAAGGTTCCCGTAATGCCGAAATAATAAGTGGAGAGAATACCCGCTGCGATGACCGCAGGGGTGGGGGCCCAAAATTTAATTAACCAGGCCTGTTTGAAGTGTTGCCATGACATGCGTTGTGCCTCTGAACTCAGAAGGTATGTAACAAGAAGTGTGGATACTACACCGTTCAGAATTTTTGACTATGAGTAATAAGAGGTAACACCGTCTGGATCAATCTTTCTCAACGCTGCCGAAAGGCTGGCGACATCAGGCCTTTAATGCCACAATCCCATTTTCTTCGCATGCAGGATGAATGATGAAAAAATTAGCAATCGTTGGTGTATTTCTGGCGCTTACCGGATGCGCCGAAGTAGAAAATTATAACGACGTGGTGAAAACGCCAGCGCCAGCCGGTCTGGAAGGATACTGGCAGTCAAAAGGTCCACAACGCAGTCTGGTAAGCCCGGAAGCCATTGCCAGCCTGGTAATAACGAAAGAGGGCGATACGCTGGATTGTCGCCAGTGGCAGCGGGTGATCGCGCTGCCGGGGAAACTGACGATGCTCTCTGGCGATCTCACCAACGTGACGGTGAAACGGGAGCTGTACGAGATTGAGCGCGAAGGCAATACGCTGGAATATGACGGTATGACGCTGCAGCGGGTGGATCGCCCGACGCAGGAATGTGCCGACGCGTTAAAGAAAACGCCTCTGGCCACACCGCTGCCATAAACTGTACGCCCCGGTAGCCACCGGCCACCGGGGTTGAACATTACAACACGTCTTCAATCACCCACACGCTGACGCTCCCGCCGTTACAATAAAACGTCGCTTCACCGTTTTCATCGGTGACCACACTTTCTGCACGATTTCCCAGATAGTCACGCCAGGTTTTATTGCCATAATTGGCGCCGAGATTGATGGTCTTTTCCCCGTCATCGCCGTTAGACAACACCACCACGCAGCCGGGATCTTCGTCCGTTCCGCTGCGACTAAAAGCGATACAGTTAGGGTGATCGAAAAAGAGCGTCTGTACCCCGTGCGCGAAGCGCTGGCGCGCGAGGATCAGTTCATCAAGCTGCTCAATGATCGGCATGTCGATAGGATAGGTTTCGCCATCGCCGCCGGTGTCTTCGTAATGCGCTCCGTAGAGGTCAGGGTAAAACACCGACGGTACGCCATTTTCGCGTAACAGGATTAGCGCATAGGCCAGCGGCTTAAACCACGGTTCGACTGGGGCTTCGAGTGCCTGCAAGGGCTGGGTGTCGTGATTGGCCACCAGCGTGACGGCATGAAACGGATCGGCCTCCACTAACGTGTCGGTGAAAATCTGGCTCATGTCATAATCGCGGCCCTGACGGGAGGCTTCGTGGAATTTCATCTGCAAAGGGGCGTCGAACAGCATGGTTTTCCCCTCCACCTGATTAATGTAGGTTTGCAGCTTGTCGACTTCATGGGACCAGTATTCCGCAACGATAAACAGTGGCTTGGGGGCGACTTCCTGCACGTGTTCAATCCACTCTTTGTAAAACCATGCCGGAATATGTTTCACGGCATCTAAACGAAAGCCGTCGCACTGGGTTTGCTCCATTACCCAACGCGCCCAGTATTTGAGCTCCTCAGTCACCGCGTGATTGCGGAAATCGATGTTTTCGCCCATCAGATAATCAAAATTACCCAACTCATCATCAACCTGATCGTTCCAGCCTTCGCCGGTGTAGTCGTTAACGATTTTGAAAATGCCGTCTTCGGTGGGATTCTCGATATGGTCAATGCCGCTGAAACATTTAAAATCCCAAATGAATTGTGAATACTGGCCTGCGCGGGCAGGGAAGGTGTAGCGCGTCCAGCCCTCGCACTCGACAATCTCATCATCTATTTGCGTACGATCCTCGGCGTTAACCCGCTGGACGCGGATCTTTTCTTTCTCATCTGCGCCCATTTTGTGGTTAACCACCACGTCCAGCAGTACGGCAATATCATTGTGTTTCAGCGCGTCTATCGCCGCCAGCAGCTGGTTTTTATCGCCGTATTTGGTGGCGACGGTTCCCTTTTGGTCGAATTCGCCCAAATCAAACAGATCGTAGGAATCATAGCCAACGGAATAGCCGCCGGACGCACCTTTATAGGCGGGAGGCAACCACACCATATTGATGCCGATGTCATTCAGTCCGCCTGCACGTTCGGCAAGTTCGGGCCAGAGTTGACCGCCATCAGGGTAATACCAGTGGAAGTACTGCAATAACGTGGGATTTTTCATCTTCCGTGCTCCAGAAGTCGTTTGGCCGACCTCTGGAGTATGGAAGATTATTCAGACGAGACGGGAAATTATTATGGGGCAGTGGGGGCGTCGGGGACTAACAGCATGCCGGAAAGACGGCCATAGGCGTTGTTCAACGTCTTTTGACGCGTCGACTGACCGATGAGGTTGCTGAGTTCATCCAGACGCTGCTGCAACAATGTTTTCAGTAACTGTTCGTTATCCAGCGTCTGTTTAATGTACCCGGCCACTAAGTCCTGAATACTTCGCGTAATGCCTGGTGGAGTTTGCTCTTCCATGACCACTTCAATACTTTGCAGATAGGTAACTTCCTGTTCCAGTAAAAGGTCCCATTCACCGCGCTGCGCCAGTTCCAGCAGTGAGTGACTGAGCAGCGCAATGCGCTGCCAACGGTTGATAAACTCCACGGCTGAGGTCATTAACGAGACTCCTGGGAAGATGCTTTCGGTGAGATCTGTTTCCAGGCTTCTGCAATGTTGCCGAGCAACCCTTCGACTTCTTCAATAGCCTGACAATCATTACGCAAGTTAGCTTGCAGTAAACGGCGAATCATATAGTCATACAGCGAAGACAGGTTAGCGGCGATTTCGCCGCCATTCTCTTGATCCAGCCCAGCCTTCAGACCATTGTCGATAATGTTAATGGCTTTACTGATGGCCTCGCCTTTGGCGACGATATCACCCTGCTGCATAAACAGGCGAGCGCGCACGAGGGCGCTGTTCGCGCCATCAAACAACATTTCAATCAGCTGATGTGGGCTGGCGCTCATCACGCCACTCTCTATGCTGACCTGTGCATAGGCTTTGGTACCGCTCGCGGTATACATGCTTACCTCGTGTTATCAGGAATTACTCATCGCCGTAAATTGCTGGCCCAGATAGTTACTGGTGCTGTTCAGCTTGCTCATCATGGTGTCCAACTGCGTAAACTGCGCTTTATAGCGCGCGACGGTATCGTCGATGCTGTTGCTTACGGCCAGATACTGTTTGGTCAGTTTTTTCAGCGTGGCGTTAATATTGTCCTGGGCAACGTCAATAATGCCGTCATCGGCCAGGTAGCCTTTTACTTCGGTGGCGATTTTGGTGGTAATACCGGTTTCTTTACCATCACCAACCAGTAATTGGCGAGTCGCCGCGGTATTATCTTTCAGCGCTTTTTCGAGCTTAGTATCGTCAATTTTCAGCTTGCCAGAGGTACCGTCGGTGGTAATACCGATTTCACCCAACGTTTTGAATGCACCGTCGCTGGCACCGTTGGAAAACTGGGCGCGAATGCCTATCTGAATAGTACGTACCGCGCTGTCGCCGATCAGTGCGCCGTTATTTTTATCTTGCGCTTCGGCTCCTGGATCAACTTCAGTGTATTTGGTCAGCGTTGAGAATGTATCCAGCAGCGAGTTATAGGCGTCCACCCAACCTTTGATCGCTTCTGTTGCTTTATCATTGCTCTTGGTGACGGTGATCCGCGCATCGGTTACTTCTTTAGTCAGATTCAGCGTTACGCCCTGCGGGGCATCGGTAATGGTGTTGCTTGGGCGTTCAATATCAATGCCGTTAACTTTCAACAGTGCATTTTTGGCTTCCACCAGCTGTTTCATATTTCCGCTGCCGGCGGTGCTGTCGTAGGCCAGTAAGTCATTAAGCTTGCTGTCGCCGCTGACGGAAATGGTCATCTTATTATCGACACCGCTGTCGGCAGTTAATACCAGCTGATAATCATTCTCCTTTACTTTAACGATACTGGCGGAAATACCGCTGTCGGCGTCGTTAATGGCATCACGGATCCCTTCCAGCGACGTTTGGTCTTTGCTGAGTTTAATTTCCAGCGGTTTTTCACGGCCTTTTTGCTCAATTTTAATGGTGCGGCTTTCGGAGGAGGTATCACCCAACGCTTCCTTCGTTGAGCTGATTCCACTTTTCGTACTTAATGATTGCGCCTGCGCCAGTTGCGTAACGCTAACGGTATAGATCCCTGGTGCGGCACCGGCAGAGGTCGATACTTTAAGGTCTTCTGTACTGCTGGTTACGGTGGTGCTTTTAAACAGATCGGCGCTGTTGAGCGCTGTATTTGCCGTCTGGAATTTTTCCAGCGCGCTTTTTAGCGTGCCGTAGGCGGTTAATCTGGCCGTATTCGTACTCTGCTGTTGGGTAATTGGGTTTAAGCGTTTTTTTTCAGCAGTAGTCAGGTTTGTTAGCAATGTGTCCAGTGGTAAGTTTGAGCCGACGCCCAATGAAGTAAATGAAGGCATGCCTAATTCCTTGTGATTGCAAACAGTAGTTAAGCGGGTTATCGGCAATCTGCGCGCAAAGTTTAATGATAGTTTTGTAAAAATAATGCGCAGAATAATGGCATATAAAGAGGGTATTTCAGGGGCTAAGAAAAAAAACGACAGAAAGTAAAAATTTTCTAAAGTTCGAAATTAAGGTGCCGATACATGGGTTACGGTGAGAAACCGTGGGCAACAGCCCAATAACATCAAGTTGTAATTGATAAGGAAAAGATCATGGCACAAGTCATCAATACAAACAGCCTGTCGCTGTTGACCCAGAACAACCTGAACAAATCTCAGTCTACTCTGAGCTCCGCTATCGAGCGTCTGTCCTCTGGTCTGCGTATCAACAGCGCGAAAGACGATGCTGCCGGTCAGGCGATCGCAAACCGCTTTACCTCTAACATCAAAGGTTTGACTCAGGCTTCCCGTAACGCCAACGACGGTATCTCCATCGCGCAGACCACTGAAGGTGCGCTGAACGAAATCAACAACAACCTGCAGCGTGTACGTGAACTGTCCGTTCAGGCATCTAACGGCACCAACTCTGATAGCGACCTGAGCTCCATCCAGGCTGAAATCACTCAGCGTCTGAGCGAAATCGACCGCGTATCCGGCCAGACTCAGTTCAACGGCGTGAAAGTACTGGCGGGTGATAACACCCTGAAAATCCAGGTTGGTGCTAACGATAACGAAACTATCTCCATTAACCTGAAAGAAATCACCAGCAGCACGCTGGGCCTGAATACTTTCAGCGTAACAGGCGACAAAGCGGTTACTGCTGACCAAATGGTTAAAGATTTCGGCGCGACGGGTACCATGAACTATAAGCTGGCTGCTGACAGCTATTCTGTTGATGTAAAATCGGGCGCTGTCAAAATTGATGTTGGTACCACTGGTACATTTGCTGCGGCTTTTGTTGGGGCTGCGGATGGTAAATTGACCGCTAGCTCTACAAACACGCAAGTTAACCCAGGAACAGCAGCTACTGCTGACGCAGCTGCTACTGCCGCTTCTGCAGTAACTGCAGGCGGTCCTAACGCTAAATTTACCTTTAAAGGTACCGAATGGACTGCTGCTGCAACAAACACAGCAAATACTGACGGTAACGGTAAGTTCACCGCTACTATTGATGGTACCACCATTACTATGGACATTTCTGGAGCGACAACTGGTACCGGTGGTACCATGACGCTTTCTGGTGGCAGCATTTATGAGCAGGGCGCTGCGGGTAGTAACAAACTGACCACTCATGCAACCAACGTTGCAGCAAAAGAGTCTGACCTGGTTGCGGCAAAAGCAACTAAAACGGGTGGGGCTTTAGCTATCGGTGCTACCAATTACACAGTTGACGCTAACGGTGTTGTTAGTGAAGGCGGCGAAACCACTTTCGTTAAAAATGCAGGCACTGCAAATGCTTCTCTGGTTAAACAAAGCCAGGCAAGCGAAGCAACACGTAACCAGTTGAAATTGATTGATACCGCGCTGGCTCAGGTTGATACCTTACGTGGTGACCTCGGTGCGGTACAGAACCGTTTCGACTCTACCATCACCAACCTGGGTAACACCGTTAACAACCTGACTTCTGCACGTAGCCGTATCGAAGATGCTGACTACGCGACCGAAGTGTCCAACATGTCTAAAGCACAGATCCTGCAACAAGCAGGTACTTCTGTACTGGCACAGGCCAACCAGGTTCCGCAGAACGTTCTGTCTCTGCTGCGTTAATTTACGCTTACTACACAAACCCCGCTCCGGCGGGGTTTTTTATATTTAGCTTTACCCGTAACCCCCAAATAACCCCTCATTTCACCCACTATTCACCCGATTAAAACCCCTGCAGAAACGGATAATCATGCCGATAACTCATTTAACGCAGGGCTGTTTATCGTGAATTCACTGTATACCGCTGAAGGTGTAATGGATAAACACTCGCTGTGGCAGCGTTATGTACCGTTGGTGCGTCACGAAGCATTGCGCCTTCAGGTGCGTTTGCCGGCGAGCGTAGAACTGGATGACCTGCTACAAGCGGGCGGCATCGGGTTATTGAATGCCGTTGACCGATATGACGCTTTGCAAGGAACGGCATTTACCACTTACGCAGTGCAGCGTATTCGTGGAGCAATGCTGGACGAACTACGTAGCCGGGATTGGGTGCCGCGTAGCGTTCGGCGCAATGCTCGCGAAGTGGCACAGGCGATGGGACAACTGGAGCAGGAATTAGGGCGCAACGCGACGGAAACAGAAGTGGCGGCGCGTCTGGCTATTCCTGTGCAAGAGTATCGTCAGATGTTGCTCGATACCAATAACAGCCAGCTCTTCTCTTATGACGAGTGGCGGGAAGAGCATGGCGATAGTATTGAGCTGGTGACAGAAGAACATCAGCAGGAAAACCCGTTACAACAGCTTCTTGAGGGTAACCTCCGCCAGCGCGTGATGGACGCGATCGAGGCGTTGCCGGAGCGTGAAAAGCTGGTGTTAACGCTGTACTACCAGGAAGAGCTCAATCTGAAAGAGATTGGCGCGGTACTGGAAGTCGGGGAGTCACGGGTTAGCCAGTTGCACAGTCAGGCCATCAAACGTCTACGCACCAAGCTGGGTAAGCTATAGGGGTACATCATTACCCCTGAACAATGCCGCATTACGAATTGACTACCAGGAGTTCTCATGACGGTGCAGCAATCAAAAAGACGGCCTCTAAGCCGCTACCTCAAAGATTTCAAACACAGCCAGACGCATTGCGCCCACTGCTTTAAGTTGCTCGACCGGATCACGCTGGTTCGTCACGGGCAAATTGTGAATAAAATCGCCATCGCCCGCCTGGACACTTTGTTGGATGAAGCCGAGTGGGAGCAGGAGAAAAAAGAGTGGGTGGCACTGTGTCGTTTTTGCGGTGATTTGCATTGCAAAGAGCAGAGCGACTTTTTCGATATTATAGGTTTTAAACAGTTTTTATTTGAGCAGACCGAAATGAGTCACGGCACGGTACGTGAATACGTTGTCCGCCTGCGTCGCCTTGGGAATCACCTGACCGAACAAAATATCTCTCACGATCTGCTGCAGGAAGGGTTCCTCGACGAAAACCTTGCCCCGTGGCTGCCGGAAACCAGCACCAACAATTACCGCATCGCCTTGCGTAAGTATGAGCAGTTCAAAGCCCATACCCATATGGGACATATGCAGAAATCCTCCTGGACAGCCAGTTCTGATATATATTAAAAAAGAATAAGGTGTAACAGAGTGGTGTTTGTGGATCACGACAAGCGCTCTACACTATGCTCATAAATAGCAGTCACTAATGACAATATTCGGGGTAACTATGAAATTAGCACTTCTGGGACGTCAGGCTCTGATGGGTGTAATGGCTGTTGCACTTGTCGCTGGAATGAGCGTAAAAACTTATGCAGATGAAGGTCTGTTAAATAAAGTTAAAGAGCGTGGCACGCTGCTGGTGGGCCTGGAAGGGACCTATCCCCCGTTTAGTTTTCAGGGCGATGATGGCAAGCTGACCGGTTTCGAAGTGGAGTTCGCTGAGGAACTGGCCAAGCACCTTGGGGTGAAAGCTAACCTGAAGCCGACCAAGTGGGACGGTATGCTGGCCTCTCTTGATTCCAGGCGCATTGACGTGGTCATCAACCAGGTGACCATCTCTGACGAACGTAAGAAAAAATACGATTTCTCCACCCCGTATACGGTTTCTGGTATTCAGGCGCTGGTGAAAAAAGGTAATGAAGGTGTTATTAAGACTGCTGCCGATCTGAAAGGTAAAAAAGTCGGCGTTGGCCTGGGCACCAACTATGAAGAGTGGCTGCGCCAGAACGTGCAGGGCGTGGATATTCGTACCTATGATGATGACCCGACTAAATACCAGGATCTGCGTGTAGGCCGTATCGACGCCATTCTCGTTGACCGTCTGGCGGCGCTGGATCTGGTCAAGAAAACCAAGGATACGCTGGCTGTAACCGGTGAAGCATTCTCGCGCCAGGAGTCCGGCGTGGCGCTGCGCAAAGGCAATGAAGATCTGCTGAAAGCGGTTGATGCGGCCATTGCTGAAATGCAGAAAGACGGTACGCTGAAAGCCCTGTCTGAAAAATGGTTTGGAGCGGATGTGACGAAATAATCGTCTTCCGCTGAAAAAAAGGCGCCTTTAACAGCGCCTTTTTTTATTTCATTGCGCCTGAACGTGCATAATAAAAAGAACATCACAACAACGAATACCGGAGGCTGTATGCCGCTGCATAACTTAACGCGCTTTCCACGTCTGGAATTTATTGGCGCGCCAACGCCGCTCGAATATCTTCCACGCTTCTCCGACTACCTCGGGCGCGATATTTTCATCAAGCGCGATGATGTCACGCCGATGGCCATGGGCGGCAATAAGCTGCGTAAGCTGGAGTTCCTGGCCGCTGATGCGCTGCGTGAAGGCGCTGATACGCTGATAACCGCAGGTGCCATCCAGTCTAACCACGTTCGTCAGACGGCGGCGGTAGCGGCTAAGCTTGGCCTGCATTGCGTGGCGCTGTTGGAAAATCCGATTGGCACCACGGCGGAAAACTATCTCACCAATGGCAATCGTCTGCTGCTGGACCTGTTTAATACGCAGATCGAAATGTGCGATGCGCTGACCGACCCGAATGCGCAACTTCAGGAACTGGCGACGCGCATTGAAGCACAGGGGTTCCGCCCGTATGTGATCCCTGTTGGTGGCTCTAACGCGTTGGGCGCATTGGGTTATGTGGAAAGCGCGCTGGAAATTGCCCAGCAGTGTGAAGGGGCCGTTGCGCTTTCTTCCGTAGTAGTGGCGTCGGGCAGTGCGGGAACGCATGCCGGACTTGCCGTGGGCCTGGAACAACTGATGCCAGATATCGAGCTTATCGGCGTGACCGTCTCGCGCAGCGTCGCCGATCAAAAGCCTAAAGTTGTAACGTTGCAGCAGGATATTGCCCGTGAACTGGAACTGACGGCCTCAGCGGATATTCTGTTATGGGACGATTATTTTGCGCCGGGCTACGGTACGCCAAACGAAGAAGGCATGGAGGCAGTAAAACTGCTGGCGCGCCTGGAAGGCATTTTGTTGGATCCGGTGTATACCGGTAAGGCGATGGCGGGTTTGATTGACGGTATCAGCCAGAAACGCTTCAAAGACGAAGGGCCAATCCTCTTTATTCATACCGGTGGGGCACCTGCACTGTTTGCCTACCATCCTCATGTGTAACAACCAGGTCGAAAAACGCTAATGCATGAAAGTATCCAACTGGTAATTGATTCTCTGCCGTATCTGCTCAAAGGCGCGGTTTTTACGCTGCAACTGAGTATCGGCGGGATGTTTTTTGGCCTCGTGCTGGGGTTTATCCTGGCGCTGATGCGTCTGTCGCCGCTGCTGCCTGTGCGCTGGCTGGCGCGTTTTTATATCTCTATTTTTCGCGGAACACCGCTGATTGCCCAACTGTTCATGATCTATTACGGTCTGCCGCAGTTTGGTATTGAGCTAGATCCCATCCCGGCAGCGATGATTGGCTTGTCGCTGAATACGGCAGCCTACGCTGCGGAAACCCTGCGTGCGGCAATATCTTCCATCGACAAAGGGCAGTGGGAGGCGGGGGCCAGTATTGGTATGACTCGCTGGCAGACCATGCGCCGGGCAATCCTGCCGCAGGCTGCACGCGTTGCGCTACCGCCGTTGAGCAACAGCTTTATCAGTCTGGTGAAAGATACCTCTTTGGCCGCTACTATCCAGGTTCCGGAACTGTTCCGTCAGGCGCAGCTGATTACCTCGCGTACGCTGGAAGTCTTTACGATGTATCTGGCGGCCTCGTTGATTTACTGGGTGATGGCGACGGTGCTTTCTGCGCTGCAAAACTATTTTGAAGAACAACTGAACCGCCAGGAGAGAGAGCCGAAATGAGTGCTATCGAAGTCAGAAACCTGGTCAAAAAATTTCATGGGCAAACGGTGCTGCATGGGATCGATCTTGACGTCAAACCTGGTGAAGTAGTAGCCATTATCGGGCCGAGCGGATCGGGCAAAACCACGCTGCTGCGTAGCATTAATTTGCTGGAGCAACCGGAGGCGGGCACCATTAAAGTGGGTGAGATTACCATTGATACCGCGCGTTCGTTGACTCAGCAGAAAGGGCTGATTCGTCAGTTACGTCAGCACGTCGGTTTTGTATTCCAGAACTTTAATTTGTTCCCCCATCGGACGGTGCTGGAAAACATTATTGAAGGGCCGGTGATAGTCAAAGGTGAACCAAAAGCTGAAGCGACAGCTCGTGCGCGTGAGCTGCTGGCGAAAGTCGGGCTGGCGGGCAAAGAAACCAGCTATCCGCGGCGTTTATCGGGTGGACAGCAGCAGCGCGTAGCGATTGCCCGGGCGCTGGCGATGCGACCTGAGGTTATTCTTTTTGATGAACCGACCTCCGCACTTGATCCTGAACTGGTTGGTGAGGTACTTAATACCATCCGCCAACTGGCGCAGGAAAAACGCACCATGGTAATTGTG
Organism: Citrobacter sp. Cpo090; assembly: GCF_030332665.1. Taxonomy (NCBI): domain Bacteria; kingdom Pseudomonadati; phylum Pseudomonadota; class Gammaproteobacteria; order Enterobacterales; family Enterobacteriaceae; genus Citrobacter; species Citrobacter sp. Cpo090. The sequence continues at coordinate 554,627 of NZ_JAOWHK010000038.1, forward strand.
ACGCATGAAATGAGCTTTGCTCGCGATGTTGCCGATAGAGCGATATTTATGGATCAAGGACGGATTGTAGAGCAGGGACCCGCAAAATCCTTATTCACGCATCCGCAGCAGCCGCGTACCCGTCAGTTTCTTGAAAAGTTTTTGATGCAATAAATAGTGCATATAGCGCTCGCCGGGATTGTTTCTGGCGAGTGCTCTTCGCATAACTATTTATAATTATTGCTTTATTATTAGCATTTGATTCTGTTACTTCCTTCCGCTGTTGAGTAATACTCAAGTAATTGTTCATTTGTCCGATAATTTGCATATATAAAATACATTTATGTGTTAGCTTGTTTCATATGTTTGGATGATTATCAATCTCAGGGGCATTACCACTTAGTATGCAGGATCATGATTTCTTCACCTGGCGACGGAGCATGCTGTTACGCTTTCAGGAAATGGCGGCGGCAGAGGATGTCTATAATGAATTACAGCAGCAGACGCAGCACTTAGAGTTTGATTTTTACGCGCTTTGTGTTCGTCATCCGGTACCTTTTACCCGACCTAAAACGTCACTTCATACGACCTATCCCAAAGCATGGGTGGCGCATTATCAGTCCGAAAATTATTTCGCCATTGATCCGGTGCTGAAACCTGAAAACTTCAGTCAGGGGCATTTACCCTGGAACGATACTCTGTTTCGCGATGCGCAACCTTTGTGGGACGCCGCACGCAATCACGGTTTACGCAAAGGGATGACGCAATGCCTAATGTTGCCTAATCGGGCGTTGGGTTTTTTATCGGTATCGCGGGCGAGTATCCGTAATAGTCGCTTTGCAAACGATGAAGTGGAGCTCAGGATGCAGCTTCTGGTACGGGAAAGTCTGTCTGTACTGACGCGGCTGGAAGATGACATGGTTATGGCGCCAGAGATGCGTTTTAGCAAGCGGGAAAAGGAAATATTGAAATGGACGGCAGAGGGGAAGACCTCTTCAGAGATAGCCATCATTCTGTCGATTTCCGAAAATACAGTGAACTTCCACCAGAAGAATATGCAAAAGAAATTCAATGCGCCAAACAAAACGCAGATAGCCTGTTATGCCGCGGCAACCGGGCTTATCTGAGTAAATTATCGTTCTGAGTGTCAGACGCAAAACCGGCTGAGAGCATTGCTATCAGCCGGTTTCTTATTACTGGCGGTAAGCTTGTTTAATTTGCTTAACCGTGTTGGAAAATACCGCAGCCTGTGATTGATCTTCAATCAGCGCGAGCTGTTTTTCCATTTTAAGAATCACGCGGCCTGCATCGGCTTGGCCCATTGCCTGCAGCATCAGCGTTAACATGGCTTTCAGGCAGGTGACTTCATTGGCCAGTTCCTGGTTATTCTCAGCAGTGGAAAAGTCAGGCGTACTCATTTATTTTCCTCGTTATGTTTCAATGAAAAAGTGCGATGTCAAATCTAAGGCGGCGGAGTATACCATAAGCGAGGCTAAAAATATCTGTGGTTGTTTTTTGCGCGGACTAATGTTGTGGACATTAAAATAAACAACATGTTGCAGTGCATATATTTTCTTCACATGTTGTTTATTTCGAGTATTTTCCTCGTTAATTATTGTTACAACTTTGACTGCCTATTTTGCATTCAGCGGGGGAATATGAATTTTTTGTCACTATTCTGAAACAGCTATGCAGATATAACCGTGGCAGAAGGCTGTCAGGACTGCAAGTTTCCACTCGTCGTACAATCTAATTTCCGAAAACGAGAGCAAAATCGAAAGTCGGGCGTTTTTTACATTTCAAAGTTGAGATAAAACCCGTTAACATAGGACCGATTAACTATCGGTAGCGTTATCCCTATTCTGGAGATATTCCTTTGATCAACGTTTTTCTTGTTGATGACCACGAACTGGTGCGCGCAGGGATACGACGCATTCTGGAAGATATAAAAGGCATAAAAGTTGTCGGCGAAGCGTGCTGCGGTGAAGATGCGGTAAAATGGTGCCGCTCAAATTCCGTTGACGTTGTGCTGATGGATATGAATATGCCCGGTATTGGCGGTCTGGAAGCAACCCGCAAAATTGCGCGTTCCACGGCAGACATTAAAGTGATCATGCTGACGGTACACACCGAAAACCCATTACCTGCAAAAGTTATGCAGGCAGGGGCCGCAGGGTATCTCAGCAAAGGCGCCGCCCCCCAGGAAGTAGTGAGTGCGATTCGTTCGGTTTTTTCCGGGCAGCGTTATATTGCCTCCGATATCGCTCAGCAAATGGCGCTCAGCCAGATTGAGCCTGAGAAAACGGAAACCCCGTTTGCCAGTTTGTCTGAGCGCGAGTTGCAGATTATGCTGATGATCACCAAAGGTCAGAAGGTCAATGAGATCTCAGAGCAACTGAATCTTAGTCCTAAAACGGTGAACAGCTATCGCTATCGAATGTTCAGTAAATTAAACATTCATGGCGATGTAGAGCTGACTCACTTGGCAATTCGCCATGGCCTGTGTAATGCGGAGACATTAACAAGCCAGTGACCGATCAGTTTGATGCCAAAGCGTTCCTGAAAACCGTGACCAGTCAGCCCGGCGTCTATCGTATGTACGATACCGCCGGGACGGTTATCTATGTCGGGAAAGCGAAAGATCTGAAAAAAAGGCTTTCCAGCTACTTCCGTAGTAATCTTGCGTCGCGCAAGACCGAAGCGCTGGTCGTGCAAATCCAGCAGATTGATGTCACGGTAACGCACACCGAAACCGAAGCGTTATTGCTTGAGCACAACTACATCAAGCTGTATCAGCCGCGCTATAACGTATTGCTGCGCGATGATAAATCCTACCCTTTTATATTCCTTAGCGGCGATACCCACCCGCGTCTGGCGATGCATCGTGGGGCAAAGCATGCCAAAGGCGAGTACTTTGGACCGTTCCCGAACGGTTATGCGGTGCGTGAAACGCTGGCGCTGTTGCAGAAAATATTCCCTATCCGCCAGTGCGAAAACAGCGTTTATCGCAACCGTTCTCGACCTTGTCTGCAATATCAGATTGGCCGCTGTCTCGGTCCGTGTGTTGCGGGTCTGGTGAGTGAGGAAGAGTATGCTCAGCAGGTCGAGTATGTTCGTCTGTTCCTGTCCGGAAAAGACGATCAGGTATTAACGCAGCTGATCGCCCGTATGGAAAAGGCCAGCCAAAATCTCGAGTTTGAAGAGGCTGCGCGCATTCGTGACCAAATCCAGGCCGTACGCCGCGTGACAGAAAAACAGTTTGTCTCTAATACCGGAGACGATCTGGACGTCATTGGCGTGGCGTTTGACGCCGGTATGGCCTGTGTGCACGTTCTGTTTATTCGCCAGGGTAAAGTGCTGGGCAGCCGCAGCTATTTCCCGAAAGTACCCGGTGGCACGGAACTCGGCGAGGTCGTCGAAACCTTTGTCGGGCAGTTTTATCTGCAGGGGAGCCAGATGCGTACCTTACCCGGGGAGATCCTGCTCGATTTTAATCTTAGCGATAAAACTCTGCTGGCAGACTCTCTGTCTGAACTGGCCGGCAGGAAGATTAACGTGCAGACGAAACCGCGAGGGGATCGCGCGCGTTATCTGAAGCTGGCGCGAACCAACGCGGCAGTGGCACTCACCACGAAACTTTCTCAGCAGTCGACGATTACACAACGTCTGACGGCGCTGGCCTCCGTATTGAAGTTACCTGCGGTGAAGCGTATGGAGTGCTTCGACATCAGCCATACGATGGGTGAGCAGACGGTAGCCTCCTGCGTGGTCTTTGATGACAATGGTCCGCTGCGTGCAGAGTATCGCCGCTACAACATTACCGGTATTACGCCGGGAGATGATTATGCGGCGATGAATCAGGTCTTACGTCGGCGTTACGGGAAGGCGATTGAAGAAAGTAAGATTCCGGACGTCATATTGATCGACGGCGGGAAAGGTCAGTTAGGGCAGGCGAAAGCCGTTTTTGCTGAGCTGGACGTTCCCTGGGACAAGCAGCACCCACTCTTGCTGGGGGTGGCAAAAGGGGCCGATCGTAAAGCCGGTCTGGAAACGCTGTTCTTTGAGCCGGAAGGTGAGGGCTTTAGCCTGCCACCGGATTCGCCTGCATTGCACGTTATCCAGCATATCCGCGATGAATCTCACGATCATGCGATTAGCGGGCATCGTAAAAAGCGGGCGAAAGTGAAAAGCACCAGCACGCTTGAGACCATCGAAGGTGTCGGGCCAAAGCGTCGCCAGACGTTGTTGAAATATATGGGAGGTTTGCAAGGTCTTCGTAACGCAAGTATCGAAGAAATTGCAAAAGTGCCGGGTATTTCGCAAGCTCTGGCAGAAAAGATCTTCTACTCGTTGAAACATTAGGCCCTCTGTAGCAACATAGGGGTAATTTCACTGACAACAGATAGTTATCCGTCATATGCGATTTAATATCCCTACGTTGCTCACGCTGTTTCGCGTCATCCTGATCCCATTCTTTGTATTGGCTTTTTACCTGCCATTCACCTGGGCTCCCTTTGTTTGTGCGCTGATCTTCTGTATCGCAGCGGTCACTGACTGGTTTGACGGTTTTCTGGCACGCCGCTGGAACCAAAGCACGCGTTTTGGCGCCTTCCTCGATCCGGTCGCTGATAAGGTGCTGGTGGCTATCGCGATGGTCCTGGTGACCGAGCATTACCACAGCTGGTGGGTGACGCTCCCTGCCGCAACAATGATCGCGCGTGAAATTATCATCTCTGCACTACGTGAATGGATGGCCGAACTGGGTAAACGCAGTAGCGTAGCCGTATCCTGGATCGGTAAAGTGAAAACCACATCGCAAATGGCTGCACTGGCCTGGCTGCTTTGGCGTCCAAATATCTGGGTAGAGTATGCTGGGATCGCACTTTTCTTCGTTGCTGCGATACTGACTTTGTGGTCAATGTTCCAGTATTTGAGCGCTGCACGTGGAGATTTGCTTGATCAGTGATCGTTTCGACGCAAATTTCAGCAAACGATCGTAAGTGGTGAAAAATATCGTTGACTCATTGCGTCAGGTAAGTAGAATGCAACGCATCGAACGGCAGCACTGATTGCCAGACGATAACAAAATCATGTGATTAACAAAGTTACTTGGTGATGCGGGAATAGCTCAGTTGGTAGAGCACGACCTTGCCAAGGTCGGGGTCGCGAGTTCGAGTCTCGTTTCCCGCTCCAAA
>NZ_JAOWHK010000003.1:0-200 GCF_030332665.1 Citrobacter sp. Cpo090
CACGGTGCAGGACGGCAACGGCAACGCGCTTCCCGGCCAGGACGTGACCATCACATATCCCGGGGCGAACGGGCAGCAAAGCGTGACGGTGCAAACGGATGCAAACGGTGTTGCCCAGATGCAGATCAGCAGCACCCGGGCCGGGAGCATCACGGTGACAGCCAGCATCAACGGGCAGACTCAGGATACGACGGTGACGT
>NZ_JAOWHK010000004.1:0-268 GCF_030332665.1 Citrobacter sp. Cpo090
GCTTGTAGCTCAGGTGGTTAGAGCGCACCCCTGATAAGGGTGAGGTCGGTGGTTCAAGTCCACTCAGGCCTACCAAATTCGCCTCCGTGCTGTGTTACGGCGATGCTCGCATACTTCAGTATGCTTCGCACCACCGCGCCTTGCCCGGAAACGAATTAGGGTACAGAGATTAGCATTTACGATGGGGTTATAGCTCAGCTGGGAGAGCGCCTGCCTTGCACGCAGGAGGTCTGCGGTTCGATCCCGCATAGCTCCACCATCCTTTACT
>NZ_JAOWHK010000005.1:0-2330 GCF_030332665.1 Citrobacter sp. Cpo090
GGTTAACCGAATAGGGGAGCCGAAGGGAAACCGAGTCTTAACTGGGCGTTAAGTTGCAGGGTATAGACCCGAAACCCGGTGATCTAGCCATGGGCAGGTTGAAGGTTGGGTAACACTAACTGGAGGACCGAACCGACTAATGTTGAAAAATTAGCGGATGACTTGTGGCTGGGGGTGAAAGGCCAATCAAACCGGGAGATAGCTGGTTCTCCCCGAAAGCTATTTAGGTAGCGCCTCGTGAATTCATCTTCGGGGGTAGAGCACTGTTTCGGCTAGGGGGTCATCCCGACTTACCAACCCGATGCAAACTGCGAATACCGAAGAATGTTATCACGGGAGACACACGGCGGGTGCTAACGTCCGTCGTGAAGAGGGAAACAACCCAGACCGCCAGCTAAGGTCCCAAAGTCATGGTTAAGTGGGAAACGATGTGGGAAGGCACAGACAGCCAGGATGTTGGCTTAGAAGCAGCCATCATTTAAAGAAAGCGTAATAGCTCACTGGTCGAGTCGGCCTGCGCGGAAGATGTAACGGGGCTAAACCATGCACCGAAGCTGCGGCAGCGACACTATGTGTTGTTGGGTAGGGGAGCGTTCTGTAAGCCGTTGAAGGTGGCCTGTGAGGGTTGCTGGAGGTATCAGAAGTGCGAATGCTGACATAAGTAACGATAATGCGGGTGAAAAACCCGCACGCCGGAAGACCAAGGGTTCCTGTCCAACGTTAATCGGGGCAGGGTGAGTCGACCCCTAAGGCGAGGCCGAAAGGCGTAGTCGATGGGAAACAGGTTAATATTCCTGTACTTGGTGTTACTGCGAAGGGGGGACGGAGAAGGCTATGTTAGCCGGGCGACGGTTGTCCCGGTTTAAGCATGTAGGCGGAATGACCAGGTAAATCCGGTCGTTTATTAACGCTGAGGTGTGATGACGAGGCACTACGGTGCTGAAGTAACAAATGCCCTGCTTCCAGGAAAAGCCTCTAAGCATCAGGTAACACGAAATCGTACCCCAAACCGACACAGGTGGTCAGGTAGAGAATACCAAGGCGCTTGAGAGAACTCGGGTGAAGGAACTAGGCAAAATGGTGCCGTAACTTCGGGAGAAGGCACGCTGATATGTAGGTGAAGTGGTTTACCCATGGAGCTGAAATCAGTCGAAGATACCAGCTGGCTGCAACTGTTTATTAAAAACACAGCACTGTGCAAACACGAAAGTGGACGTATACGGTGTGACGCCTGCCCGGTGCCGGAAGGTTAATTGATGGGGTTATCCGTAAGGAGAAGCTCTTGATCGAAGCCCCGGTAAACGGCGGCCGTAACTATAACGGTCCTAAGGTAGCGAAATTCCTTGTCGGGTAAGTTCCGACCTGCACGAATGGCGTAATGATGGCCAGGCTGTCTCCACCCGAGACTCAGTGAAATTGAACTCGCTGTGAAGATGCAGTGTACCCGCGGCAAGACGGAAAGACCCCGTGAACCTTTACTATAGCTTGACACTGAACACTGGTCCTTGATGTGTAGGATAGGTGGGAGGCTTTGAAGTGTGGACGCCAGTCTGCATGGAGCCATCCTTGAAATACCACCCTTTAATGGCTGGTGTTCTAACGTAGACCCGTAATCCGGGTTGCGGACAGTGTCTGGTGGGTAGTTTGACTGGGGCGGTCTCCTCCTAAAGAGTAACGGAGGAGCACGAAGGTTAGCTAATCCTGGTCGGACATCAGGAGGTTAGTGCAAAGGCATAAGCTAGCTTGACTGCGAGAGTGACGGCTCGAGCAGGTGCGAAAGCAGGTCTTAGTGATCCGGTGGTTCTGAATGGAAGGGCCATCGCTCAACGGATAAAAGGTACTCCGGGGATAACAGGCTGATACCGCCCAAGAGTTCATATCGACGGCGGTGTTTGGCACCTCGATGTCGGCTCATCACATCCTGGGGCTGAAGTAGGTCCCAAGGGTATGGCTGTTCGCCATTTAAAGTGGTACGCGAGCTGGGTTTAGAACGTCGTGAGACAGTTCGGTCCCTATCTGCCGTGGGCGCTGGAGAATTGAGGGGGGCTGCTCCTAGTACGAGAGGACCGGAGTGGACGCATCACTGGTGTTCGGGTTGTCATGCCAATGGCATTGCCCGGTAGCTAAATGCGGAAGAGATAAGTGCTGAAAGCATCTAAGCACGAAACTTGCCCCGAGATGAGTTCTCCCTGAGACTATAAGTCTCCTGAAGGAACGTTGAAGACTACGACGTTGATAGGTCGGGTGTGTAAGCGTAGCGATACGTTGAGCTAACCGATACTAATGAACCGTGAGGCTTAACCTTACAACGCCGAAGATGTTTTGGCGAA
>NZ_JAOWHK010000006.1:0-301 GCF_030332665.1 Citrobacter sp. Cpo090
ACCTACTGGAGCAGTAGGAGTACCAGTAATTGTGCCATTTGTAGAATTTAGCCCCAAACCAGCCGGTAATGCCGGCGATATACTAAATGTCAAGTGGCCTCCTGTCATCGAAGTTGCAGTAACGGGAATAAAGTTTGTAGAAGTACCAGCAGTTAACATTTTATTGGCTTCATGCACTGTAATAATTGGCCCATTGACTGTTGCAAGAGTCAACGTGAATGTTCTGGTCGGGCTACCATTACTGTCAGTAACAGACAATTGGTAGGCGGTCGCTGAAGTAACTACACTGGTTGTTCCAGAA
>NZ_JAOWHK010000007.1:0-335 GCF_030332665.1 Citrobacter sp. Cpo090
ACTGCTTATTGCTTTGATTATTCTGTTCTTTCCCATGGTACCCGGAGTGGGACTTGAACCCACACAGCGCGAACGCCGAGGGATTTTAAATCCCTTGTGTCTACCGATTCCACCATCCGGGCTCGGGAAGAAATTGGAGGCGCGTTCCGGAGTCGAACCGGACTAGACGGATTTGCAATCCGCTACATAACCGCTTTGCTAACGCGCCGAAATCTTCTGGCTTTACAGCCGACATCCGCTATTGCCGATGCCTTAAATTTGGAGCGGGAAACGAGACTCGAACTCGCGACCCCGACCTTGGCAAGGTCGTGCTCTACCAACTGAGCTATTCCCGC